>CAWIMR010000001.1:0-71107 GCA_963837245.1 uncultured Acidobacteriaceae bacterium
GGAGCTTCACGCGGAATTGGCCTTCGCGGGAGGAATTCGGGCCCGAAAGTGGTCCCAGCCTTTCATCAGTCAGTCCGCCGGGCCGCCCGAAGTTGCTGAGATCCACCATGTGTTTGGCGTCCCCTTGGGTGCGGAAGTCGGGTCCCAGCACTTTTTCGAGAGCGGCTTCGCCCGAGCCGCGCGTCCAGGTGACCGCCCACTCCTCGGGTGATGCCTCTACTTCTCCCTTCTTGTTCTTGGCCGTTTTGTACTCGTCGTACTTTTTCTGTCACCTCCGCTTCCGTGAAACCCTTTCGATCCTTGGTAAGGATGTCATCGAGCGTCTTGTATTTGCTTGACGCTACGACTTCCGGCGGCTTGGCGGTCTCGGCGGGCTTTGCCGAAGCGATGGCGGGTTCGGTTCCGGCGGTCACCTTTTCGGTCACGGTGAAGGGCGCGGTGCCATCCGATGGCTGGACCTCGATCTTGCGCGCGTGGGTAACTTCGTCCGGAGGCAATTCGGTGACTCTTGGGCGGCTGCGGCTCGGCAGCAACGGTGGGCACGGGGACCGGCCCGGGGGGCGCTTCGGGCGGGTGGGGCCTTTGATAAAACGACTTCACGTCGTCCATGTGGCCTTGGGCGCACAGCAACTGGTTTTCGCCAGCGTCCTCCAGGTACGGGAGAACTTTGCGAACCCCAGCCTCTTCGGTTGCTTTTGTGGTGGCGCGTTTGGCTTCGCCCAGCTCGGCTTTAGCTTCGTCCGAAGATTTGGGCGAGGCTTCGGCTTCCTCCACCACCTTTATTTCCTTTTCGAGGAGCGCAGTGTCTTTCGCTGTGAGATCCTGAATCGCCTTTTCGTCCACGGCCGGCGCTTTAGCAAGCGTCTGCGCCTCGCCGCGGATGGTGACGCGGGCTTCATTGATGGCTTTGATCCGAACGCCGACCTTCGTGCCTGCCGCTCGGAAGTTGGGCAAAAACTCACCGGCAACCCGCATTCCGATCGCCAGCGCGATGCCCTGCAGGATGCTGTCGCGGACAACGGCGTGAGCTTCTTCTTCGGTCAACCCGCGTCCGAGCCTCTTCCTGGTGTCGTAATCCGCCTTTGCCAGCGCCGGCAGAGCTCCCGCAAGCACGGTAACGGTGAATTCTCCCGCCGCGCCCAACGCGGTTTTCGCCGCGGCCGCGCCGATCACCCCTTTGTACAAACGCGAGACGCCTTTCATCATCCCGGCGGTAGCGAAATTCCAAATGAAATCCGAGCCGAAGTTCTGCCAGCCCTCTTTTCCGGCAACGGCCGCGTTGAGCGTCGTCATGGTGAGGGCCTCGGCTCCGGTTGAGAGCACGAAGACTCCGGCGCCGCCCTCGGCGAGCTCCACTCCGATTGCCGCACCAGCTACGATTTCGCCCACCCCGAAGGTAACGATCGCGATGGCCAAGCCGATCAGGAAGGTTTCGTAGATCGCGAACAGGCGGTCATAATCCTCGGCGTCTTTCGCCCAGCTTCACGGCATTGTCTAGGACTCAGCGAGCTCCTTTTGCTTGCCTGCCGTGGCCTTAATCTGTTGTTCCAGTTCTTCGTCGGTGCCGCTGAACGCCGTTTTGGCGATTCCAGCCCAGATGGAGCGGAATTCGGCCAGGGAAGCGATCGCCTGGTCGTAGGGCTTGACCGTGTCACGTTTCCAATCGTCCTCTCCTGCTCGTGGAATACCCGTCATGATGCTGCCGGACGGTGTGGAGTAGATGTTCGAAACGTGCGTCTTCAAGGCCTCGGTCAAGGAATCAATGGCGCCGAGGGTGCTCAAAACGCCCACGCGGCTACTGAGCTTGTTCACTTTCTTTTGCAGAGCCTGGACGAGTTCGACGACGCGCTTGGGATCTTCTTTGACCAGACTCCGGATATCCGCCAGCTCACTGCGCAGGCCCTTCTCTTGGGAAACCAGGGCCGACGTATCTCCACCCATCTTCTCCGCGGCATCGGGCGTGATCGCTTTGAGGCTGTCGTGAATGTAGCGCAGGGCACCGTCCAGACATCGGTGGCGTAGGATTCGAAAGCTCGTGCGCGGCGGCCAGCTTTGTTGACCGGCATCCGCGAATTCGGAAAGCGAACCCGCTTCCGCATAAGCCGAGGCCAGGTTGTGCAAGGGGTCCTGAATGAATCGGGGAATTTCGCCGCCAGTGTAGGAGCTCAGTTCGGCCGCGGCGGTGGCTAGTCCGGCGGCCGCGCCATTCAGGATGTCGTACTGTTCCGCAACTTGCGCACCCCAAGCTTCTGCTTCCGCCGAGGCTTCTTTGGCCGCGAATTTTCTGGAACGAGCATCCAGACGGGAGCGCATTCCGGCGAGCACATTCGACAGCCCAAACTTACCGGCCCCGGCGATCATCTGGTCTGCGATTCCCAGCGCTAGACGCATCTGCTGCACTACTTCAATCTGCGTTGCTCCTGTGGGGGCCAGCGCTTTAGCCTGGCCGAGAATCACTTCGTCCTGCACGGCGCTACCGGGGATGGAATTCAGAGGAGAGGCGACAGGATAGAAGCCCTCCTTGGCGGAAGCGGCCAACTGCCCGAGACCAGCTTTTTCCAACGATTCACGCCAGAGGCGGCCGTAGGGCTCCTCGATCAGCGATCCCGGATCGAAGCCGAACAATGGCGCCGCCGCGACGATCTTGTAAGCGAGATTGGAAGTTCCATACAGAACCGCGGCAACATCTTCGGCTGTGGCGTCCTTGTTTCCAGCTCGCACCCATTGCGGTGAGCCTTGCGATGAGAGGAATTCGATGTCGCCGGGAGATTTGATGCCAAGACTTGTTCGCGGCTGGGCTTCCTGCGGGAAGGCCTTCCGGTATCCAAGTTCGTCCAAGGTGGCGACGCCTGAAGTCAAGCCAGCCACAACAGCAGAGTCTGCCGGCGCCGAAGTCGGGATTTGGTCCAGCGGCGGTTCCAGACTTGGTTGCGATCGATCGGAACTGGACAGGACGGTCTGGTTGCGAGCCGCCAGGTATCGGGGCACGATCCGGCGCAAGGATGCGTCAATCTGTCGCTTGACCAACGGCATCAGCTCATAGGCCACCCGCGGCACGGCGTTTTCGCTCCGATCATCTATCAAGGTGCGGCAGATGGTTTGCAGAATTTGAAACTCCGATATCGGAGCAAGCGCCCGCGCAAGATTGGAACGGAGACTGCCGCCGGAAGGGAACAATTCCTCAGCTACCTGCTGCTTGAACCGGGACTCGCCATCGGCCTCCCAAGTCAGGTAAGGCGACCCCAATGTGAATCTCTGAAGCGCTGTGTCCAGCCTCAGCTCCGCCGCCAGCTCAGCGGGGTAGTTGAGTAGAAAATCTTCAGCCTTGGAAACATCGGCATTCGGATCGGCTGTAGCGGGCTGGCGTTGCACCTGAGCCGGAGCAGCGGATACCGAAGTGTCTTTTCCCTGCTGCACGACGTGGGTCAGTTCGTGCACTAAGAGTCTCTGGCCCTCAGTGGAATGAGGCGAGAATTGTCCGGGCGCAAACGCTACGTCCTTGCCTGCGGTGAAGGCAAGTGCATTCACGGCCTGGGCCGATTTTGCCGCGAGGGAATCGGTGTGAACGCGCACATCGCCGAAGTCGCGCCCGAAGCGGCTTTCCATGAGGGGTCGCACGGATGCATCGAGAGGTTGGCCCGTGGAGCGCAGGACCTGGTGAACAATCGGCGGGGCTTCGGTTGGGCCAGCGCTGCCGTCGCCCTTACCGTGACCGTTTCTGTTGGCGCGGCGCTGAATCGCCGGAGTGCCGGGACGCTCTTCCTCGCGCTTCTGCTGGCACTCCTCGCACTCACCGGAAGAAGAGCCACCACAGGCGCATTTGCGCTGGATGCCCGTCGCTCCCAAGCCCACTTCGAGGCGTGGTTGGTCGAAGCTCAAGTTGGGGTGAGGACTGGGGGTCGCGGCGGCACCAGGTTCGGGCATGCGCATCACCTGCTGTGCGACCTGATCCGCCTCGCGCTCCAGTGGGTCGTCCACCGCGCCGACGGCCAGTTTTCTTTGCAGGGGGACATCCAGGAAGAGCGGCATGCCAGCGGTTGCACCGTACATTGCTTCTAATTGAAAGCTTGACTCAGGAACGGGAGCGGCTTCCGCAGACAAGTCGGACTTGCTCTTCTTAGACTTCGGCTCGGCGGTGACAGCGGCTCCCATGGAAAGGCGATCGGCCTCATGCTTTCTTGATCAAGTCGGTCGGCATATCACGACCGAGTTTGCGGAACTCTGCCGCCAGGGCGGTCACGACATCGGCATAAGTGATCGCGCGGTCTTCGTCGTGTGCCGGCACCGATGCCGCCAGCACGGCATTGCGAATATCGCCGCCGCATAGTTCGGCTGTTGCCAATTGGTTGATCTCGGGTGCGGTCAACGAATGGCTGCGGCCCAGATGCGATAACCAGAGCGCACGCCGCTCCTCGGGACGCGGCGGCGGAAACTCCACAATCATGTCGAGGCGCCGGGCGAAAGCGGAATCGAAACGACTGCGATTGTTGCTGGTGAGAATCGCTATTCCTTCGAAGCTCTCGATTCGCTGCAACAGGTAATTGGTCTGCGCATTGGCGAAACGATCGTTGGCCTCGCGCACGTCGGTGCGTTTGGCGAAGAGCGAGTCGGCTTCGTCGAAGAGCAAAATAATCTCATCGTGCTCAGCGCGGGAAAGCAGCTGGGCCAGATTCTTTTCCGTCTCGCCGATGTATTTGCTGGTAACCGCCGCTAGATCGACGCGATACAGCGGCATCCCAAGGCGAGTCGCCAGCCATCCGGCAGCCAGCGTCTTTCCGGTGCCCGAGGGGCCCACGAACAGGGCGCGGACGCCAGGCTTGTAACGTGCTACGGCCGAGGCCCCAAGTCCATTCACTAAGCGATCGCGGGTGCGGCAGCGTCGCAATAGCCGGTCTAGCTCGTCACGCAGCGTCGCCGTCATCACCACGGCGTCATCGGGAATTGGATCGGGCAGATGTTGCGCCAGGCCGGCAAGCCCCGATCCTTCGGTGGCCATCGAAGCGGCTATCACATCCTCCATCGATGGTTCACTGCGACCATCGATCACGCTGTTGTGACGCGCGAGCCGGCCAAGATGAGCGATACGTCCGCCGCCGTGACGATGATGTGTCGCGAGGTGCTCGGCGAGTTTACGGTTGCGAAGCACGCCTTGCCAAAGCTGTCGGCGTTCCTCAGCCTGGGGTACACCAAGCTTCCAACTTAGAGGAGTCTCCCCGCCGGAATCGACAGTCCCGTCTTCACCGCAAACGACCAGAATCGGGCCTCGATAATGGGGAAGGGACGGCAGTACACGCTTTTCGCCCGGACCGAGGTCGTAGCAAAAGACAGGGAGTAGCTGCCGAAGCCACAGCCAAGGCGCGAGCCCGGCCAGTGGCGAGAACGGCTTGGCCCCCGCGGCCGTCAATTTGTCTGCGTCGATGAGCAGGGCCCTCCGTCCGAGGGCGGAGGCGATCACGCAGGCGACCGAACGGGCCTCAGGGAGCGATGGGCTGCGCAGGACCAGGACCCGCTGAGCTCCCGCATCAAGACCTGCCGCCTGTCTGCCAGCCTCATTAAGGAAAGAAGGAGGCAGCGGAATCTGTTGCGTTTTATCCAGCCCAATGACGGCCGCTGGCCAGTCTGAATCATGTCCACTCAGAGCCAGGCAAAGTGGAACGGGAACGGCGAGCGCGCGTTCGGCAAGCGGAGCCGAGTCATTCAGCACGGTGAGCAGGCCACTGCGCACTGCGTTGCCGGTAGTGATAGCGTCAATCGGATTGCCGCCCCGGTCAGAAACCAGGATCCCGAAAGCGGCTGCCAAAAGAGCCAGCGTCGGGCGCGACCCTCCCAGAGGGGCCTGCAAACGAGCGACCGCCCGACCTACGGCGGCGTCAGTCTCGACCGCAGATGCCAAAGCAACTGCCAGCGTCTCAATCTGTGCAGTCCAAGTTCTGTCGCCAGGTCTAACAAGGGGATGTCAACGTCATTCGGATCGCGAAGGTAAGCAGCGAACTCATCTCGCCAGTCGCCTGTCCGGGACACCTGCTCCAGGTGTTGCTGCAGGAAGCGAAACTCCGATGAATCAGGGACGACGGACCGGGTTTCGGTGGCACAAGTCGCAAGCGCAGCGAGGGCATAACAGCGCAAGTCTGCCGCCTGTTTGCGGATGCCCAAACCGTTCGCGACAGTAAGGGTGCGTACAGGATTAGTGGACATGAGCCTTTTCATCCCATGCGTAGTGAAATCGGACAACCTTACCGAACCATGGCAGCCAGCCGGGATCGATGTCGAGACCAAGGCGGCGAATCCTAACGTCGGCCGCATCCAGCGAGAGTGTGACGTCCAGATCGGTGCGATTCAGCAAAACAAAGCCATTTCGCGTGACGACTTCGCGAGCTGTTAAGTCTAGCCGCGCGCCAGCACCAGCGCCGAACGGCGACGGACCAGACGCGCGAAAGGTACTTGGCATCGACCAACGCTCCTGACGAAGATCGCAGGTTCGAGGGAAAGAGCGTTGGCTCAGCTGCGATTGACGCTTCCGCCGACGGGGCGTTCACGTCCTCCACTAACGACTGGGACGCATTGATCCAATGCAGAATTGGGTCGCTTGCTTCGATCCTAGCCTCAGTCGCGAGCCTCCTCATGACCCGCACGACCAATCCCTGTTCCGCGGCTGTAGGATTCAACTGGAGCGCGTCGGCAAAACCCAGGATCCTGAGTGCGTTCAGCAGGAAGTAGAGACCGGCTGCCCGCGTCGGTTCACCGAGGGAAAAGGTTTCATCCGTGAATGAGCGATCACGTTCATGTGTCGCCTCGGGGGAACACACGTCGACCCTCACAGGTCTAAGGTCACTGTCAGAGCGAACTGGACCAGCATTGACGTCACCACCTTGCGCGTTACCAGCATCGGACAACTCTTGATACCGTGTTTCGGTGGTGGTTGCCGCCGTGGTTGCCGAGATGATCGGGGTGTCGGGCGTCGCTGACTCTGTCGGCCGATTATCGAACTCGAGTCTGGCGGACCCGGAGCGTTCACCGAGTGAAGGCGCGTTCTGCCCGGGAACAGGAGAGCTGGCAGCCTTCTTGCTAACTTCTGGCACCGCAGAACATCTGAGGAGCGAAGCATGGTCCCGATGGCCAGTCGAGGGGTGTCGCGCGCTCCGAGGACAGGCGATGCAGAGTAGCTTGTGCGGTGGCGACCACAGTTCCGCCGCTCAATTTGGAAGGGGACGCTTGTACCACCGCCAGAGAAGCCAGCCAAACCAGCCGGGGATCATGTTCGCCCAGAGCGATCATGGCGCGCCGAAGCGCGCCGGATATCGCTGCCTGCAAATGAATTGGACGTGAATTAGCAGAGCCAGCGCGCTGTTGCCCGACTTCCCGCAGCCAGGAGTTCACGATGGCCACGGGCAGCAGCGTTAGTAAAGCAGTGGGTTCGTTGCGGCCGATGGCATTCATGACCGAGTCAGCCACGGCCAGCCACGACGCCGGGAGCTCTCGAAGCCGTTCGATCACCGCCAGAACCTGCTCCGAGCGACTTACGTCGCTCGGAACCCCACTCACAAGTGGCCAATACCATTGCTGCGATGGATGCGCGGCGCAATATCCTGGCCAGCAGAGACTCCAACGCTTCCTGATGGTTGGAGAAGAAGACCGCGTCGGCGGAGTCGGCTCGATGGTCGGCGCCGTGAATCGCCCGGCTAGCCGTGCTCAAGAAGAACGACCCGAAATCCGTCGACCCATGCCTCCCGTGTCCGCAGGAGACAGATTAGCAACGGATATCTTGCGAAAGTAATAAACGCGTCCTTCGTCCTCTCCCGGAAGACTAACCAGTCGCAGGGCCTCTTCGATCAAGAAGGCAATTTGCGTCCTTGACTCCGGTGCCCCGCTCCGCACATGACACCGGTGCACGTAACGGTCACCACGTTCGAGTTGTCGCGGTGCGCGCCAGGTCTGGCATTGGGTCCTATTTTGCAAACGCACGCAAGGCCACGGCATTTGGTGTCTGGGCCGTGAAGTGCGCGACGTCGTTCGTTTCAATGAATACGTTCTGCTGATATACGTGAGTGACCGTCGCCTTTACAGTGCGGGTATCCAGGTCGCTAACCACAGCTTGGGCCGCTAATACTCCCTTGGAATAAAGATTGACATACATGCCGCTGGCGATCCGCTCCGAGGGCAGATTAAGCGCGACCACTCCTCCCACGATGGGCTTGCTCCTCACCGTCAACGCACTGGTTATGATTTCGTCAACCGGTGCGTGGCTGGCCAGGAGTATGCAAACTCGAACCACGTCACTCATGAAAGCAACGGCCGCCGAGTTGCTGGTGTCGATCTGCTGGAACAGCCAATCCACCAGCATCTGCATCTGGTCGCGAGCCACGTATTCCTGCTTTGTCCAGTTGGGAAGGATCGCCAGGCTCTGCAGTTGCAGCGAGAAGCCAGGGCCGCGGAGAAACTCTGCCCAGGCCAGGCGGTACTCCGGGTCGGTCGTGCTGACCCGAGTGTAGAGGCAGGTAGCCACGTTGGAAATCTGTGTCATGAGCCGGGATGTGGCGTTTACCACTTCTGCATGCACGGCCGCCGAACTCATCATGTCCCCGACGGCAGCCACGTTTTGTAGGGCGCCCACCAGGGAATTCCAATTATGGTTTGCAATCTGCGCTACCTGGAAGGAAGACCGCTCCACCGTGTAGGTGTGGAACACCTGCTGATTGGCGTAATAAAGATTTGAAATAACAGGAGCGTAGGGACCGCTCTCCCCGTCGGCGAAAGACGCCCGCTGAGGCGACTGCAGTTGCAGCACGGCGTGGGCCTGGGTGTTGGCCGCCAGTTCATACAGTAGGTTGGGCCGCTCCAGACGATTGAGCAGCGCCTGCACCGCCGGCAACCAATTGACGGGCGCTTCCCGGAGCAGAGCCACAATTTCGCGCAGCTCGGGCGGAATGGCTACCGATTGCTGCAGACAAGCGGGCACGGGGCTGGTGACATCGCCGGGAATGAGCTGCCGGGTGGGCGTGTCGCTTGTGGCTTCCACGGTCCGGGCCCGAGCGTAGGCGACCACCTGCACAGAGTTCTGCAGGATACTGGTCCTCCTGTCGTTTACCGCCTGCACGCGGAGTGTTTCCTCGGCCAGCAACTGAGTGGTGAAGGCCACATCCTGGCGGTCTTGAAGGAGATCGTTCTGCAGTTGCTTCAAGGCCGTTTGCGCCCGCAGCAGGTTCGCCTGCACGTTGTTGAGAGCCGTGGTACAAGAGGACACGAAGTCCCGATACTGTTGGACGCGTCCTTCAAGAGCGCGGAGAAGCTGGCTGTGTTGTTCCAGCACTCTTATGCCAACTGAAAAGAAGGCGGCTTCGTCGCTGTCGGCGGCCAACGCAGGCGACCCTACCTTTCCCAGCAAGCTTGAATTGAGCCTGTACTCTGCGAACGTATGGGCCTCAGTGGGGACTGGTTGGACGGGATCCGTGGGCTTGGACGGTGCCGCAGGCAAAGGACCATCCACAATGACCGGAAGATCGTCGATTGTGATTTCGAGATCTTTCAAGAGCTCCAAGAAAGCCAGACGATTAGAGATCGAGTAGAAATAGCTTTCTTGCGCCGGTGGCTGCTTCAGGCGCTCGGCAATGGTCATGGTCCTGATGTTGAGTTCGGCGCCGACGAGGGGCTGCTGCTGCGTAACATCGCTGGGGGCCGCCGCGGTCCCCGCGGTACCGCGCGTGACCGGTTTGTAGACAGTTGGGGGTGCAGTGCTGCCATTAATTCGGCGCAGCACCGGGCCAGTGGCAATAACTTGCCGTTGCACCGGAAGGCCTACTTCAACCTGCCGCATGACTGGGCCGGCCGTCGCCTTTACAAAGACTGTGCTTGGCTGAAGGGGAGTGGTCTCCTTGGCCGCGGCCGGGGTGACGAAGGCTCTCGTAACCGGGGCACCCCGGGTGAATGTGGACGTTGCTGCGACGCTCGCAGCGGAAAAGCCGGCGGCGCCTCCCGTATCGGAAAAGGAAGCGGCACCTCCCGGCGCTCCTGCGGTCGACGGAGGGACGGTCTTGAAAAAGGTTTGCAAGTTTTCGGCCACGACCGCTGCCGTATCTCCGGTGGCGATGTTGGCCAAAATAGGGGAGGTGGCAAGCCGGCTGGCATCAGTTGCTCCAAGAACATCCTGCCGGTAGCGGTAGATGTCGGTCTGCACCGTCAGGAAGGCCAGATTGATCAGGTCATCAGCCCGAGATATTTTCGAGTTGACGTGGTCGATGAAATGCTGAAGCCCATTGTTGGCGAGGTCTTGCTGGTCATCGGCATTAAAGAGTGGAACTTGATTGCCCGTCGGGAATGCGTTGGGATAGGTCAGGATCTTTTGCAGATCGACTGATCCCCACGCGCTGGCAACCCAAACTACCTTACCGTCCGCGGTTGTCTGCCCGGAAATCGTGCTCCAATGAGGTTCTGCATTGCCTGACGTACCGGCCGTCTGGACGGCTTGAAGATTGCCGTTGCGATCGAAGATGAACTGGCTGGCAATGTAAGCGCTATTTGGTTGCCAGACGCCGGGGCCGCTGTTAATCCATTTGATCCCTGTCGCCCCCGGATCTTGGGTGACTTGTCCGAAGGCAGGGTTCCAGTTGGGGGATGTAGGTGCGGAAGTGCCTTCCACGGCAACAATCTGGATGTTGCCGTTGTTGTCGAGGACCCACTGGCCGACGAGATAATGCGTCGTATCCTGCCAGGTCTGAGTCCGGCTCCCCAACCATGTGACCCCGCCATCCGAGGTTGGCTTTCCCAGGGTCCAGAAAGGTTCCGTGCTCGCAGACGACCCGGCTGTTTGAACGGTTTGGATATTGCCCTTCGTGTCGACGATGAACTGACCCACGGAATATGCTGTATTCGGCCTCCAAGTGCCCAGTCCTTTGCAGGTCCATCGTAATGTGCCGTCCGCGGTAGTAACTCCCGACTGGGTGCTCCACGCCGGCTCGGAATTTCCAGAAATGCCGGGCGCTTGTACCGACTGAATATTGCCGTTTGGATCGACGATAAAGAGGCCCGGAATGATTTCGCCGTGACGCGCGGCAAGATAGGCGGAATTTGGCTGCCAGGTTACCGACCCGAGAGTGACTGGACCATTGTTGACCCACGTGACCGGCGGCAGGGAGACAACGGCGACGCCAGCGGCGTGGCTCTTCGCTAGTTTGTCGGCAACGACGTGGGTCGCGTCGGGGATGTCAGAAACTCCAAATTGCTCCTGGTTTGCCCCTGTGTCAATCAGCAATGGCTGGCCGATCTGGAATCCATTGCTGCTGGCAACTGGGACCAAGACATTGCTGCCAGCAGTGACTGTGGGAGTCGCAAGGGTGGTCGTGGCCGTCACCGGTTCTGTGGTGGTCCCCAGGAAATTGCCATTCCATGGGGGCTGTGATCTCCCCGAACTTCCGTTCTTCTGTACGGCTTGAATATTGCGGTTTGGGTCGATGACGAACTGACCGACGATGTAAACCGCGAACGGTTGCCAGCTTACTGGCCCCAGAGACTCCAAAGGTTTCATCTTTGGCCGGGTCAGAACTCGATACCGGAAAGTAGGGCAGGGAAGCATCGCGGCCTGCTATTTCATCCGAAGACAGGTCCGCATTGAGATGGATGATGTTCGGGTTGGGCGCCGGGACGTTCGGTCCTAATACGTTGATGAGGGCGTTGGCTTCCATCTGCAACGCTTTACGTTTCTTCAACGTCAAGTTACGAGCGCCGGCTGCCAAGTCAATCTCTGCCTGGAAGTCCCCGGACACGGTTTCCGTCAGCAGAATGTTTGGGTCGTACAGTTCGTCCGGAAGAGGTACCAGCACCTCGACTGGTTCAAGCTGCGTCTTGTCCGCCGGAGTCTCTGTCGTCACCGGAATAGGCGAAGCTGTGATGCCGGTCAGCAGGGCGGTTTCCAGTTCCTCGAGATGCACCGGGCCCGCCCTCAGGGCCCAGTTGGGAGGGAACCACAGGTTCTTCTTGGCGACAAAATCAAGAGCGGCCGCGGGAACGATTCCACTGGGTGGCGCCGAAACAAAGGCGTCGGACAGATTTTTCAATGCGGGCGCGGCAGACAGTCGTTGCGAAAGCTGTTCTGAGAACTGCGTAATCCGGGCTTGCAGAAGCCCAGGTTGCACCAGTGAAGGGACCTCGTCGGCGCCCACCGGGAGAACATAGTTGCGACGAGGCATACCGCCCACTCGGACGACGGCCGCGCAATCGACAAAAAGCGGCTTCCACGAAGTGTCGAAGCCGGTCAGTGCGACCGGGACGCCAAGCATGGCCCAGGGCAGTTGATCGTCAGTTGCGAGCGCAAGCTCAGCATTGAAAATGGCATAGGCGAGCCGGTTCCGCCAGGTTTCAGGAGGGTTCTGAGCGGGCAAAGGAAGCAGAGCCGGCCACGGTAGGAAAACCAGGCGCGCCGCATCGACAATCTGCAGATCGGCGAACGCGTTCTCATCCGGATCCTGCTCGCAGGATCCGTTCAGATTCCCGGAAACGATGAGAGGGGAAGAGCCGGTGTCGAGGGTCGCTCCGGTTGCCTGCACTAAAACGGGCTGCAGCAGCAGGATTCCGGCAAAGCTGTTGTTGCTGGGAACCTTTATATAGTCAGCGAAGTTTTGTTGCGCCTTTCCGGTCACGGGGTCAACCACGGCTAGGGTGCTGAGCGTGGTTTTCAGATCGCGCAGAAGATAAATGTCTTCTCCGCTGGCGGAAATCCCGTACCCTGCGGTAACCGTTAGGACTGCAGCGGCGGAAAAATCGCAGGACACAGCCAAACCGTTCACGACGCCCGGCGAGACAGCCTGCCCCAGCGTGGCCAGCAAACCGGCGCGGTAGAGTTGTTCGCCGTCCAGCGCGGTTTCGCTCAGGGCGCGCCCGGTGAAGAGGGCGAGGCGATGACGCCAGCCAGGGTCCACCTGTTGGAGTAGTTGCGGCTCAATCCCCAAGAGATCTTCGCCGGGGACCGGGTTGACGATCGGCGTCGCGGGCATGGCATTACCTCGACTTCAAAGCTTCAAGCGGTCGTGAAATCCACAAATTGCGGCGCGCTGCGTCCGCGAACGTAATATCCGTAGGTCTGACTGCCGATAGAAGAGGCCCAATCGCTATTGGCGGTTGCGGGCGGCGCAACGATGGGCAGCCCCCCGCGATAAAGCCTCAGCAAGTCAATCGGTGGACGGGCACTCAGCACCTGCGGCAACGTCACGTGAGGAGCCAGCGCCGGCAACTTGGCCTTGAGCGCAGCAAATCCGGCCCGCGGAACGGGAACGAGGGCAAACACGGTTAGGTTTGTGTATGCATCCGGGGTAAGCGTCAGATCGATGGGAGGTAGAGACATGCTCTCCTCGATCAAGGCCGGGAGCTCGTCCAGTGGAATCACACTGAGCCGGACATCGAGCTGCTGCGGAAAAAAGATCTGGGTGAAATCGCTGGCGCCAACATTAATGCTGGCCAGTGGAAAGCGTCCGGCTGGCGGCAGCGCCTGGAAGTAGCTGCTCGCGGCAAAGCCCCCTGTGAGACCGGCGTTCTTGCGCGAGTTCATCGTCTGTTGTAACTGCGCATCGTACTGGAGCAGGAAGGCTTGCTGTGCCGCGCGGTCAGCGAGTCCGAAGCGCAACCCGCTGTAGTCCGGTCCGGTATCGCGCCGCACGAGGTAAGGATCGATCCACTCGATGGCGCCGCGCTGGAGGCTAATCATAGCCAAGGGAAGCAGCGTGTTGCTGATCGGGCCGGCATTGCCCGTCACGAAGATTTGCCTGGCTAAGGCCGCCTGGCGGTGGGCGGCGTCGAAGCTGCTCACCGGGTCTGGGTAGGGAACCAGCACGACGGCAGTCGCCTCAACAATATCGCCGTCATGCGTGGTTCGCGATCCCTGAATGCTGGTGGGATAGGAGCTGATTGGATTGGCCGTAAACTCAACCGGCTGCAGAGCCAGCACGTAGAGTCCAGTGCGCGTGCGGGCCGGCGGCTTAGGCGCCTTCGAAAGCCCGAATTGCACATCAAGATTCTCCTCGTCGGCGAGGTCCGAGAGCTTCAGCGTGAGGTCATCGGTAACCAGCACGAGTTCGCCGGCAGGAGTAACGCCCTGACCCGCGCTGATAATGACCGTTTCAGCGTCGTTTTTGGAATCGGAAGCACTGGGTGTGCTCACCCGCAGACCATGGATGACTTCGAAACCAGCCGCTTGGGCCAGGTCGGCTTGCCGCTGCAGAAAGTAATTTTGTTCCCGCCCCAAATCGCGGGCGGCGAGGAAGCGGCCATCAAACCAGTAGGGCCGGGTTCTCTGACTGTTGATGACGAGCGAGCCACCACTGCGATAGAGGGCAAGTTCCTCTGCGGATAGGGTGACGCGGGTATCGCCTTGGGTGTAAGGATTCGTAGCCATGTTCTTAAGCTCCCTCCGTACCCGAAGTCAGGCCGGCCCAGCGAGCGACCAGCGAGCTGGGAAAAATAAACAAGCGCTGGGAATTGTCGGGTTGATGGATTTTGTCGAATGCGGGTGATGGCGGTTGCCCCGATCCACTGGCTGTGGCCGGAATCTGGATCCGAGCGAGGAATACCGCTGTGTTGTCGAAACCAGGAGGGTATTCAACTCCCTGCTGTCCCGGCCCGAACGGAGCGGACGCGGCCGGGCCGGCAGTCCCGGCGAGAATACTCTGCTTCCACGCGTCCAAGGTGCCGCCGGTAGCCGACGGTGCAGGCGAGCCGGGCACAGGAATCGGCGTCGGCGTGGGCACCGGAGTGGCGGGCGGGGACGGCGGGGTCGTCCCCGACGGCGGTGTAGAAGGCGTTGCCGTGATCGCGACAGGAGGTGGAGGTGGCGCACCGGGCGCAGACCACGGATCTTTGGGCAGCTTTTGCGTCGCGTCGGTTATGTCGGTTCGCGGCACAAGCTGCATGGCAAAGGAGTCCAGCCAGCGATTGGGCGAGAAAGCGTCCGTCGCGTCGTAATCATCTTGCGAAGCAAAGCACGGAGTTGCTCCACGTGTGCACGGAATGAAGGTCGCGAAGACATCTACCACGACACTCCCGACGTGAAGCGCCTGGTTCAAGGTGCTGGGATCCACCTGTGCATACCAATTCTTGATGCGAATACAGACCTGGCGCGGGACCTCGATGATCCGGCCTACTCGATCGATGGCCATCCCTGGCGAGACCTGTACTTCCAGCGATCCGTCGCCGGGATCGTTACCGATCGCCACGTTCAACCCCGACACGGTGCCTGTACCAAACAACTGCAACAAGGCGCGAGCCAAGCGACCACGGTGGTAGTCCTGGTCGGCCTGGAAGTCCTCCACGCCGAGCATGCGTCCGGTCGAGTAGTAGACCCGACTCGGGGGCGACGGTGGATTGAGAACATCAGTCGTATTTGCCATAGTTGCTTCTCATCACGATGGAGTCGGAGCTGGTGGAACCGGAGTGGGAATCGGAATCAGTGGCTTTTGGACCACCACCTGACACCTTGCCGGCTGGCTTGACATACCTAAATCGTCAAGGACTACCAGTTCGAACGTATAGGTCCCGGGCTGCATCGCCGCGACCACGATTTGCGGGTCTGTGGTAGTCACCGGCTTTCCGGGCGTGAGCGTTACTGGGGTCACAGGAGGCATCAGTGGGGCTCCTCCAAGGCGCTGGGCGATGGCCCGCCAGCCACAAGGCCGACGGGCGGCCCAGTCATGGCGGGCCACGTGGTCGCCAAGCGCGTAACTCCGAATTGCCGTGCTCCTCGGGTCATAGTTATGTGGCCGGCACCAGCTGCCAGGTATATTTCGTTATGTGTCCCGTTGGGGTCGATGCGCTCCCTACCAGCGGGATCGGTTGACCAACCGGCACAACCTTGGGACCGGTGATTACGGCTTGCGGAAGCGCCTGCACGGTCACGACGACGAACGATGGCTGGCTGGTGTTGCCAAGGTCGTCCGTGACCGTAAGGGAAAACCGCAGTGAGGCTCCCGCCGCGGGCGCCGGGGTTACGGTTACGGTGGCAGTTGCATCGGTCGTGGTTTGCGCTGGACCGGAAGCTGTCAGTGTGATGTTTGACATTGCTGGTTCTCCTCTACTGAACTCGTAACGTGCAGTTAGTCATCCGATAAGCTCCAGTTGTAAGCGTTGATGGCTGCTCCCGCCGGAGCCGTCGAAGCGGTGCCGTCCAACTTAACGGTCTGGCCTTCCAGAACGGCATTAGGAGCATCCAAGCGCGCTACCGGTGCGTCCCATTGGCCTGCTGCCAATCCGCTCTCCAGCCGCGGGTCGAGACTGGGAAGATGTGTAATCACGTCATACCGTCCAATTTGGCTGACGTCGACCGTTGCCGTGCCGCGCCCTGGTTGGGGAGCGAGATACGTGTTGATGCCCAACAAGGAAGCCAGCCCCACCATGAGCGGCTGTTTGGCGCGTAGAACAGATGCCATCACGTGCGCCGGCTTTTCTTGCTCAACGATCATCTGGACTAGCTTTAGGTCAACGGTCTCCACCTGATCGTGAACGAAAACTGTCATGCGATGCGCTAGTTGGTCGTAGAAGCTTTGCACTTGTTGTTGTTCGGCGCCGCTCTCGATGGCGCTGGCGAATAGAGCTAGAAACTCTTTGTTGTGCGGATCGCCCAGGAAAAGTGTGTCGCCGACGATCGAATTGCCGCTTCCCGAGAAACCGGGCAGCAGGGAATCGTCTTGGATGGAGAGATTGGCGCCGAGAATGGTGGCATAAATGCGCCGTAGGCGGAAGTCTTCGATCACGATGACGGCGCCACGGCTGCACAGTCCGTTGGTAGCCACATCCAATGCCTGGGTTATACCCGGTGCAGTTCCCCGCCCGCCCGGCATGGCCTTCTGGCCGGGTGCGGCTTTGCGACCGCGATATAGTTCGGGTGCCGCCAGTAGTCTTGCCCGGCGGCGGTCAGGAGGATAACCGGCCGGATCCAGACCGATCCAACTGTCTAACCAATCAAGTGCAGAATCAGGCGTTGACTCCGGCCGCGTGAGCAGATACGAACTAGCGACGCGGTCCTCAATCCGCGTCATCTGGGCTTCAAAAATATTGACAAAGCGTTCGAAGAAATCGCGATCGGTGCTGCTCCCGGGCTGCTCTGCCTCAGTCCCGAATTTCTGCTCGTGATAGATCTCCGGCAGATAGTGCTCTACGTAGGAGAAGCGCGACCCATAGACGCGTAAGGCCGCAATCTCCGGGGTGTCACGCCGGTCGCCGCTCAGCAAAAGGCGAATTCCGAGATAGCGTCCACGTATGCTCCGCACGGCCCTGCCAGCTCGCTGCACCAACACCATGAACAATCCCTGGCGACCAGCCACCGGGTCTGCCTTTAGCATCGATGGCGCAAAAGACGCTTCCGAAGCTTCTGTTTGCCACACAGCGCTCGGAGTATCCGCGGGCAAAGGTCCCGGCAAGGCGGCCGGATCCACCGTACCAACAAGGTGGGGATTCCAAGCCGCGGTGCCGTCCTCCTGCAGATCGGCCTCATTGTCGGAAGCCGCAAGCCAGATGACAGCCCCGCATCGAGGTGGTAGAACCGCCTCAAGAAACATCCGGTGCCAAACCGTCTGAGCGGCGCCGCTGTCGAGCGAGCGGGGAGTTCCAGGAACAGTTGCGCCGGAGGACGGGAAACTATTCAGGGACAACGGCAACAGCGGCAGCATGTCCTTGCCGTCGGAGTAAGAGGGCGGCAGATCGAAACCGTGAACGAACGGTCCCAAGTTCTGGTCTTTGAGTATGTAAGTGTCTCCGCTCTGTACCAGTGCGGTAGAGGCATCCTGAAGGTCAAAGATGGGGGCTTCCTTGCTATTCGTCGCGAGCAGAGCTAACTTCTGCTCTCCCACCCAGGCGACGCTGTAGGGCCACTTCAGCGTCGAGAGCTTAAGAGGCGCACCGACGCCGTCAGCTTCACTAAACAGCCGCAAATGGGAAACCCGGTTATCCGCGGTTGCAACCCCCCAGGACAACAGCACGACGGAACCCTGGTCCATGGGAGCGAAGGCCACGAAAACTTCTGTCGCCGGCAAAGAGTAGCGGGAAGAAATTCTGGGCGGATTAGCGGGATCGCACGGACGCATGATCCCCACGTTAGGAGCATCTTGCGGTCCCACAGGTAAAGGCTGGCCCACAACTTTCGCTAACTGCGGCTTGCCAGCCGTACGGTCAAGAGCCAAGACCCCCCCTGCGGGCATGGCAATCAACCGCCAGAAATTGAAATTCGGGTCAGCTAGTTTGTACTCTGGCCATCGGCCTCGACGATCCACGAGGACCAGCGCCCCTCCAACCGCGATATATAAAACCCCGTCATAACCCATCA
Source organism: uncultured Acidobacteriaceae bacterium (assembly GCA_963837245.1). Taxonomy (GTDB): domain Bacteria; phylum Acidobacteriota; class Terriglobia; order Terriglobales; family Acidobacteriaceae; genus Bog-257. The sequence continues at coordinate 18,296 of CAWIMR010000001.1, forward strand.
CCAGGTCGCTCACCGGCTGAACGGGAGGCGGAGCATAAATCGGTATTTCGCCGGGCCCGCTTCCACCCGCGACGACATGTCCACTGGACGAGTCCCAACGCGCATGGTTCCCGAACTGGTCGAGCGTCATGGGAACAGCTTCAACCAAACCTTGAGCAGCGCTAAAGTCCTCAAGCGGCGGGTTGGTGTTGCTTACACTGCGTAACTGCAGACGATTGTTCTTAGCGCAGTAGTACAGGCTCGCGGAACCGGTAGACGCAATCCAGTCGTCGTGCTGGCTCAACATCCAAAATCGTAGGCCGTTGGCATCCATAATCAGCAAACCTTCGGTACGACGGGTACGGCCACGGCCGCATCTGGTGGCGGCTGCGGGTTGAGCTCTGTGGGCGCGGCGATTCCGGAGCCGTCGGGTCCCGCGGCAACCGTGACCTCCAGCACTTCTGGAAGCTGCCAACTCTGCAGATCAAGCTCCGACTTGCCACTTACATCGGGTTTGATTTGTTGATAACTGCCAGAGGGGAGCGGGTTGAATAGATTCAGTCCGTTTACCTCGACGACCCCGGGGACCTGACTGACAATCACTTCCAATTCAAGGCTGCGGACCTTGCGACCGAGCGGCCAGCCCTGGTTATCGCTGCCACCTGGCGTGATCGGCCACAGGTAGCTGCGCAACGCGGTCTCCGCTGCCTGACTAACCTGCAGCAAACCGAAGCCAGTGCGCACTTCGACCGCCACACTGATTCCCAGGCCGACGTATTCCGTACCTATCACGTACATCTCAGCCGTGGCTGGGCGGCGCGTATCAAGGTACTGATAAACAGTCTCCAGTAGCGGACGATCAGCGCGCGGACAAGGGGGTTGCACGCCACCTTTTCCCGGAATCACCATCACGGAAACTACTCCGGGAACATTGATGGTTCGTGTTTGCGGCTTGAATAACGGCAGCACCTCCACCCGCGCTACCCCCGCTCCCGGAACCTCGCTTGCCAGATTCTTGTAGTCATCCGCAGTTACCGCACGTTCCTGATGCTTAAGGCGAGAGGGTAGCCTCTGCTGTGCCTGATCGAGGGTTTCGGAATCAGCTCCGCCCGTCGTCGGCACGGGCTGCAAGGCTGTAATTTTTTGCGCCACTGGATTTCCTGAGGAATCCAGCGCCTTGATGCTGGTCAATGAGGAAGCAGGAAGGTTCCCCGCAGCGCCTCCACCGGCACGCATCTGGCGAACCCGGATGCGACGCGCGATGGGAGGAATCATCCCCTGCATCTGATTGCCAAAGCGGACTGTGCCTGCTTCCGGGTCCAGGACGTACGCCGGTATTGGGCCTTGTAACACGGCGAGATCGTCCACCGGTTGCCACAGTTGAAATCCGAACCCCGGCATATCGACTTCGAGCAAGAACGTGGTCGGATCGATCTGGGTTTGCGACAGGGCGAATAGCTGATCGGCGGACCCGTCACTCACGCCCACGGGAACGAAGCTGTAGGTGGTTCGCTGGTCGATCTCAACTGCATTGATACCTGCCCAACTGAGCTGAACCATGCTGTTCGCGCTGAGGCGCACCCAAGTCAGCAGCTTCTTGTCGATGTCCGGATCATCAATACGAGGCGGTTTCAGTCCTACCCCGGCTTGGGGATCGATGTGAACGTCATTGGCTGGCGCGCCAATATGGTCGGCTGGAGGAAGCACCAAGCGCACCACCCCAGGACGCGTGAGTCCCTGCGTAGTGTCGTCGAGGGCCTTGAGAGTGTTGTAAATCGGTGCCTGGGAAGCGGCGGTGGCGTCAGTCATCTGCCAAACGGCCTGCACAGCACCTCGCGGACCGATGTCGGCGAAGGGATCCGGCAGCGATAAGGCAGGCACGATGCCTACGTTGAGAATTAACTGGCTGCCGCTGCCACTCCCGAGCGCTGCAGCGATCTTGGTCCGATTCTGAGGATTGCCTGCCAGCAGAGCTATCCACAAGCTTTGATCGGTGGTTCCATTCAGCACATCAATCGGTGTTGCGGCTGCTTGGCCGTTAGGAAATAGCGGTGTGGTCGTGTAACCCGCCGGAATGTTCTGGAGACTGTACAGCTTCTTCAGTCCCGTCAGGAGGGCAGCCTGTTGAGTCTGCTGATCCAGCGTGAGAGGAACTTTTGCATAGGCCTGCCCGATCAGTGGTAACACATCGATTTCGCCGAGGGTCTCGAATGTAGCTGGCCCGGGGACACTAGCCGCGGCAAGCAGTGGAACAGCGTCGGTCGCGGCCGGATCGAGCGAGAGCGAAAGGATACCCCGCGCGGCCGCGGCAGGCTGCATTGGTTGTCCCAGCAGTTTCAGGAACGCAATGCGCTGTTTTTCGGGAATCAGGTTGGCGCGATACAGAATGGTATCCGCCAGCCAGGCGAATAATTCAATGAGCGAACGCCCCGGATCACCGACTTGCGGGTTGGTCCATTCCGGCGTGTGCGCCGGTATGTTGGCCAACATCTCCTGGACCAGGTCGTCGTAAGAGCGATCATCGAGAGCCGGGGGTATGAGTGGCACGACGTTAACCCGCTTGCATGGTTATGCCAACTTGCTGCGCGGCGTTGGTGCGCAACAAACGGTAGTGAATCTGAACATGGATTTCCGATGGCGAATTCACCACCGGATCTACATCGACGCGGTCGACCACGATGCGCGTTTCGTAGGCCTGGAGGTTATCCAGAATGGCGCTCTGAATCTGCCGCCGGACAGAGATCGTGTTCCCGTCATCGAGAAAATTCTGCAAACCAGCGCCGAAACGCGGCCGCATCAACTGCTCGCCCGGGCGAGTCGTCAGAATGATACGGATGGAATCCCGCACACTCTGCTCCAGTGAGGGATAGACCAACTGGCCGTTTTGCGGCGTTGGCAGGTACGGCCAGCTGACCGGGTCTATGTAATTGCTCGCTGTCATGATGATTTGTCTCCGTCACTGGGTTTTGGTACCGGGATTGGAATACAAATCTTGAAGAACGGCAGCCAGAAGAAAATGATGGCCAGCAATGAAAAGAAAATGTTGAGCACGAAGAAAGCGCAGATGGTGATCAGCGGGATACTGAATCCGCAAATCCAGTCGATGGTGATGCCGCCTCCACCGCCGCCTCCTTTCATCATTCCGGACAAACTGGTTCCTTGCATCGCATTCATTAATCCCGCCGGAACATGGAACGACGCGTTCGGTTTCGCCAGGTCACGCAGTTTACTGGGATCGGGCAATGGAACGGGGGGATGAGGCCGGCCGGCACTCTCATACCAGGCGGCGATGCGAAACGGCTCGCTCGACAGACTCCAGATCAATTCCGTTGGACAAGCGGGGTTCTCTGGCTTGATGCGTAAGAAAATGCGCACCGTGTAAAGCCGGGTAGAGTCCTGGAAGCGGCCTTCGGGAGCCAGGACTCTTGTGCTTTGGGGAGTCAACGCATGAACCAAAGCATCGAGGAGATCAGTCTGGTCTTGATCGGTAAGCGCGCCCCACTGAGTGGGCATATCGATCTTGGTATCTGCCGAGGTATTCGGACCAAGCAGCGCATTCGCAGCGGAACCATAAAAGTCGCCTAGAGGTTTCGTGCTGCCATCTTGAACCACGCTGTGCCGATTCAACACCGCAAGGATCTTTTCACCCTCGGCGGTGCCGTCGAAGGCGCCGAAGCTGCTTTGTAGCATTCTTAGGGTCGCCGTGAACCCCTGAAACAACTTGATATCTGATGAACTGAGGGACGGTTGCTGATTCAGCAAGAAATCGTCGGAAAGCCACTGTGAGGTAATCGTTTTACCGGATAGTGGCGCACCCACAGCGCCGGACTTGAGGAAGACCGGTAAGTTGTCGGCAAGATTCTGCCGGTCGGCTTGGTTATCGAAGCTGGGCGGCGGGGGTGGGGAATCACTTACTTCACTGCTTGCCGTGGGTATCAACGCATAGACGATAGTTCGTCCCAGGGTATTGCAAATGTTAGGGGGAGCCACGAATGCAGGCGTAACCACTTCCGTATAGGCCGACGACAGCGACATTGCCGCCAAGAGCTGATCCAGGTCTGCGCGCCCGGATTGCAACTGGGGTCGCTTGTTGGGATCCGGGTCAAGTTTTTCCTGATCGGCGTTGAGTCGCACCCAGGCGAATGTCCCTTGCGCCGAACGCATCCATGCCCACGGCGGAGACTTCACCTGATCAATCGCTTTCGGGTTGCCAGGCAGCCGGAATACCCGTCGAATCACCAGGCCTGCCGATTCCACTCGAGTTGTGGCGAGGGGGGGCAGTCCCAAAGCGTTGCAGTTCAATTGCACCATCGCAAGGTGAACAATGCGCTGCACCGGCTGGAATAGGGTTGCCGGACTTACGGCTGAACTGGGGACACTAGTCGCCGAAGAAACGGGCTTCCCACCCTGAGTGGCAATGTCCTGCAGAAAGTGTGCCGGAAAATCGGTGTCGGGCATCTGCAGCAGCACAGGTGTCTTCTGCTGCGTGCCCTGAATATCGACACCTCGTACCAGCACGTCGTGCTTCACCATATGTTGCCCGCTCCGGGGGTGTAGGTAGACGCGACCACCGTTGTCGCCTGCAGAACCTGGCACTGCACGATCCCGCTGAAGGTCGCCATCGCTGCACTTACGTTGACTTGAGGTGCCGTGATCGTCACCCCGGTGGCAGCGGTTACCTGCACCTGCGCGGTTGGCGCATTGACCGTAACGCCGCTGCTGTCAATCTTCACTGAAGTCTGCATGGAGTCCGTGAACTCAATGGATCCGCCGCCAGAGTCCGTCATGGTGCCCTTCAGTTGGCCGGGGGTCTTGAATTCGATGGTGGGGCCGGAGCTGTCTTCGACGATGGAAATCTTCGTTCCCGCTTTGCCGGTGATGGTCCAGCGATCAACGCTATCGCCCGAGCCTCCAAAAGAATCCGGTGCAGAGTCATGGCCGTTCCATAGCCCTCCCAGAACGATGGGAAAGCGCGAATCGCCAGCCAGGTAGGCTACGACCACTTCATCACCGACATCGGGAATAAAGAATGCCCCGCGGTTGCTTCCCGCAAAAGGAACCGCAACTCGTGCCCAAACCGGCGCGTCCTGATCGGCCACGCCATCAACATTGAACACGCGCACCTGAATGCGATTGTGGTTGTCAGGGTCCTTCACACTGATCACCGTCGCCAGGAACGCAGCCGGGCCGAGTGCCGCCAGCGCATGCTCGTGTAAGAGAAGACTCAAGCTGCGCCTCCCAGATAAGCGCACTCCGCCGTGAACTCTGTTTGGTAGCCGATAGCAGTATCGAAGCGATGCACCGTCGCAGTTGTGTAGAACGTGTTCGAGAACCTTGGCCCCAGCCCACCCAGCTTGAGATAGGAGCCGACCCGCAGAGTTGGATTTCCTTCCGCCACTCCATGAGCTACCACGAACCGGCGCATACGTTGCGCGAACTCTGAGTCCACCAACGCCTGGGCATCAGCGTCATCCAGAGCGGCGAATTGTCCGAGTTGCACGGAACGTCCGGCCAGCGCCTGCTGCAACCAATCGCTCCCGCTCTTGCCGGACCCCGGGCCAAAGGACGTCGTCTGGCTGTTCACCGAGATTTTTTGTCCCTGCTGATAATCCCAGCCAGTGGCCGTTACTTTGCTGACTTGATGAGACAGGTCCGCCAATACACGCACTTCCCGAAGCTGGCTATTCATATCCAACTCGATGGTGTTGCGCTGCGCGGTAGCCCTCGGAGACGCGTGCAATTCGGTGCCGACAATTTGGAGGTCGGCGTCGTAGCGCGATAGCAGGCGTCGCAAAAAGTGCAGATCGGATTCGTTGAACTGTTGCTGATCCCCAACACTCGTGTCGAGTCCGTCCACCACCGGGGTAAGCCCCAGGTTGCCGGCAATCTGCTGCACAATGTCACCCAGGGTCGTGCTGTCCCAGTTCTTGCTGCACTGCTTCATGCGCGCGCCCTGCAACGAGTCTTCGGCAAGCGCCACCAAGTCGGGTGGGGCCATCGCTGGAAAATCGTTCCTCAAGCCCGGTAATCCTGCCGCGAAAGATCTCCGTCGGCGAGGACGCGTCGCCCGCAAAGACCTTTAACTCCGCGCCGAGCTTAAGTACCGCACCATCTTCGAAGACGAAATCCGCGAGGCCGTCCGAGAAGGATCCGAAGTTGCTAAATCGCATCTCCAGAGATGACATACCGCCTTCGCACTCCCTCATCTGCATGCCGAGCAACTGTGCCGTGACCTTGTCGTTGAACTGGCCGTCCACCTGCACCGTAGGGATCGCACTGTAAACGGCATTCTGGCTCACCGGTGTCTCAGGCATAGGTCAGTCGGCTCGCAGTCTGAGTTCGCGTTCGCGAAACATTTCCATGGCTGATCGCAGATCGACCTGCTTCTCGGTCTTGGACTCGGCGGGCGGCGTGTTCGCCGGCGCGGGAGTGTCCTGCACCTCGACCTGCATTTCATTGATTGAAACTGCCATCATCCACTCCTAGTCGACATCGAACTTCAAGCGATCGCTGAAACGGACCTTCGCCCCCACATCGGCGCTGAATCCGGCGCTCGAGGAGCTGTTTGCTCCGCCACCCAAGCTGAAGCTGGCGCCAGCGTCGGTTGACACGTCCGATCCGACGGTCGCTGGCATCATCTTTAAGGGATTGAGTTGCGCGGTAGTACTGATGGTCGCCCGCCCGGTCTGCAAGCCGGCAAACGCTCCCGAGGTAGCCGATACGCCCGCTGAAGCCTTGGCACCAAAAGACGCCCCGGCTCCCCCGCTAATTCCGGCGCCGCCACCGGATGAAAGCTGAACTCCGGCTGAGCCGCCAGCGGAGAGGGAAGCGCCACCGGCAACGCCGATCCCCCCAGAAATCCCAATTCCGCCGCTGATGCCCGCCGAAGCGCCGGCCGAGATGCCCATTCCGGCTGAAGCACTGGCGGATGCCGATACGAATCCGGTCGGCGGATTGAGCTGGGCACTGGCATTCACCTGCAAGGTCGCCCCTCCGGTGAAGCGCATACTCTCCAATCCGTTGTCGCTTGCCAGCTGACGTGCAGCTCGCGGGTCTCCACCATTCGTGGCCACCGATTGCACGCTATCGCCGGCGGCGGTTGGCACTAAGTTGCCGGACGTCGTCGCCTTCGAGAAATTAGCCCCTTCATCGAAAACCTGATCCTGACGCGCGAGGCCTATACTCACAAGCGCTCTCAGGGCAACCCCTTCTGCTGAAAAGAGATCGATGGTTTCCTTAAATGATTCCATGATCCCTTTGAACTGATAGCTTCCCCACTCGAACATCAAAACGGGCGGAGCATGGGCGGGATGGGTAGGGCCCTGCTTGTTGGCTTCGTCGGCTGCATGGGTGGCATTGGCCGACGGCTGCATGAACTTCGCGACCTTACTAGTGACACTACGCACATCGGCGCCGGTGTCGGTGGTGTCGAACTGAAGATCCATGGTGAGCTTGCCGGAGAACTGCGCCACGAATTGCGCCTTTTTGGGTTTTCCGGAAGTCTGCGGCGTCTTGTTTTCGACGGTGTAGACCAGAGAGGTCGGATTGAAGTGGACAGGAATGGTCGTCTTCTCGCCGGACAGCGAGATCAACTTTGCTTTCGTCAAATTGGGTGGTTGTGCCATTAGTTATGGTTCCCGCAGGGTCGCCGTAGGATCGGTTGACCAAAGCCCTTCATGGGCCAGGTGTAGCTCCTCAATGCCGACTTCTGTGCCGCGCGCGTTCAAATCTGCAAATTTGTACTTCACCGGCATCGCACGGTCGAGTTTCCATGCCAGGACCCCAGTGCCATCAGGGCCGAGCACTTTGATCAGTACTTTCAGGCGAAGGGCAAACAATCCGCTCGCCACCATATTGAAGACTTGCCAAAGGTCTGCCTGGCCAATGCCGCGCTTCAGTACTACCGTCGCAAAGGTGGTATTCCCGGCGCGCTGCGCAACACCGTAATTCCGGCCGCCTTCTTTGATTGCCTTGACTTCGGTGGTGGCCTCGAGGCCGGTGCATTCGGCGAAGGCGCCTCTGCATAAATTCAAGGAGGAAACGAAGGTCCCCTTGGTGATGTCCACTTGAGCGAAATCCACCTGGAATCGGAATACCTGCAGCGGGGTCAGGGCTTTGGAACTCATGCACCCACCTCCGCCGCGCTGGTAGCAATCTCCTGCGCACTTGCGCCGCTGGTCTCAAGTGCGAGTGTCACTCGGATCAATTCGATGGTTGCCGCAGCGTTAAAGACGACTTCGGCAACTAGTCGACCGTTATCGAGATCGTTTTGGGTCATGGTGCTGCGGTCGCATCGGACCGAGAAAGCATCTCTTGCGGTTTTGCCCTCGAGAGCGTTGAGGCTCCACAGCCCAGTCAGCAATTCCTGAAGGAAACCCTGCAAGCGGGCCCACAGATTCTCGCCATTCAATTCAAAAATGATCTCTTCCCCGAGGCGTCGCGCAGCGCGACAGATCACAGAGACCAGCCGATTCACCGATGCCGGCCGGTAAGACTCTCCTGGATAGGCAGTCACATCGGAGATCAGCCTAATGCCATCGGGTCTGAATCCGAACAGACTCAATCGCTCGATCAGGGGCTTGGGAGAGTTGTCGCCCCAGGTGAGCGGGGTTGCGGAGACGCGTGTCTCCTGCGGCGGTAAGGCTGGCCACAAATCGTAGATTTCTGCCGGCTTGATTTTCGTCGCGCTGGTGAACGTGCCGCGCTTCAATGCGTTGCGGGCCAGGAGCCCGATCAGCGCTCCGTCTGGCGGCTCCAGCGACTCACGTAGCACGTACGATCCGCTGGTCTTCAGCCATGGATAACCAAGCTGTAGAAAGGCGCTGGAAACGTTGCCCGACACAATTCCGCCAGGAGGTTCGGCGCGCTCCGGCATGTACGTTTCGATGACCTGGTGAATGTCCCGCGCCAGGATAGCGCTGGGTGCACTTCCAGGGGCCAGTTCCTGGGGCAAGGGAAGCGCAGCCACAAATTGCACTTCACGGAGGCTCGATTGGTTCTTGATCGCGCCGCTTGCCAGATACTGCAAGATCGCGCTCACCGTACCCGCCCATCCCTTATAGTCGTCCTCCGTCAGGCGAGGGGCCGCAAGATTACCAGTGACAATAAGGGTGAAGGTTTGTGTCACGGTACCGGCGCTGCCGGTAACGGTAAAGGCCAGATCGCAGAGGGCGCTCGAAGTAGGTGTGCCCGATAGCGTTGCCGTACCGTCTTTGTTGTCCGTAAATGTGATTCCTGCTGGAAGGCTTCCGGCTTGCGAAATGCTAAGCGGCGGAGTACCAACTGCTATCACATTGAACGAATCCAGCATTCCCACTTGAAAGGTCGCGTTGGCGGGGCTGGTGATGGATGGATCCGCCGTGAGATTGGTCGCCAAACCGCTACATTCTACGAACTGCTCCGGGCCAGTTGCGAGGACCTCGGTGACGACGGAGGCGGGCGCAGGACGTGAGGCGAGCAATACCGGCAGATCGGGGACCGCCAGAAACGAGACATCCGGCAATCCACCGAGATGCCCAATGCCGTGCCAGCTGCGACGATCGTCCGGTCGATAGGTGCTGTCGGGCAGTAACAGGGCGAGCTTTCTGGCTCGGGATGACGCGTCATCACCCGGATCTACAGGATCGCCCATGCGCACTACGTAGCATCGCTTGCCGCCTTGCGCGAAAAATGACCGCACCGCCGCGGCAAGATAATCGGTCCCGAAACTGACGGCCGAGTCGCCGGCGTCGAACATCGTCGTGAATCCCGCCCAGTTCTCGATTGGCACTGGGAGGTCCGCGAGTTGATCGAGTGAGCGCTGCGTAGTTCGGGTTAAGCCATCCCTGCGATTGCAGCCAGTCCTGAACGCTCGACGGAACGGCGGCGCCGAGCTGACGGCGCACCAGCCCGACAAAGCAGGCTACGTCGGCCCTGCCGGGGTCGACCTCTAGCGCGGGACGCTCGTTTTCGAATAGCACTCGGCTCATGGGTTACTCATAGAGTTCTCGCGCCGCCTCAAGAGGCTGACAGAAATCTCCAGATTTTCCACGGAAAGCACCAACTCCTCCATGGCCACGTCCCCCGCGCCCTTTCCTGCCAGCGTGGGGCCGGTGTACTTCATCGGGCAGGCGCTGAACAGCTTGAAGATCTGGACCGGGTTGTTGGCCTCATCGCGCAGCGTGATGGTTACATCGCGCTTGGCGTTCACGCCAGTCGTCTGCGTCTGCACGATCCAGGCCCAGAGGTCCTGAGAATTGACGATGCCTCGCTTGAGAGTCACATCGTTGGTTTTGTTGGAGCCGGGGATCTTGTCAACGAAGGCTGCTTTCTTGTTGCCGTCGCGATATTCGGAAATGTGGATCTCGGTGGACAATCCGGAGACGTCCGAGAAGCCCCCCAGCGGCTTCTCGGGATCCCGTCCCGGGGACTTCAGGTCCACGAGGTAGTTATAGGCAGGGTAAGGAGCGGTACGATCGGGCATTGCAATTCTCCTCTGGAGCTAGACTTTTCTAACTGCGGGCATCGGCGGTGAACTGACCGATGCGGAATATGACGAACTCGGCCGGCTTGAGCAGCGCAACGCCGATCAGACACACGAGCCGTCCATTGTCGAGGTCGTTTTGAGTCATCGTGGTGCGATCACAGCGAACGAAATAGGCCTCCGCGGGCGAGGTACCCAGAAGGCGCCCTTCGGCGAATTCGTTGCGCAGGAACGAGTCAATGGAGTCCTTGACCCTGGCCCACAAAGCGGGACCATTGTTCTCGAAGACGGCCCACTGCGACCCGTTATCGATGGAGTGCTCAAGATAGATCAGGTAACGGCGAACGTTCACGTACATGAACTCCGAATCGGAGGTGGCAGTGCGCGCGCCCCAGACCCGGTATCCACGATCGGGGAAGTACCGCAGGCAGTTGATGCCGAGAGGATTCAGAGTAGCTTGTTCGGCGAAGGTAATGTTGCGCTCGAAATCCAGCGCGCCAAGCACCACTTCGTTTGCCGGCGCCTTGGCCACACTGGCCTGCTCGTCGTTTCGCGCATAGATGCCGGCCATGAACCCTGAGGGAGGTACCGCTATCTCAGCCGGAAGGGAACTGCCCGAACGGTAGAGAGGGTTGGGCGTAATGACCCAGGGGACATAGAGGGCCGCGTAGCTGCTGTCGATTTGCGCGCGTACGTTTTCATCGTCGGAGGCGATCTGGTTGGCGGGCGCGTCGAGAATTGCGATGCGATAAGCGCGCTCGCGGCTGACATGAGTGATCAGGCTGTTGATGATCGCCTGGTGCTCATCAAAGGCCGAAGAGCCCGGCGCGGCCACGATCGCGATATCCTCCAACCCTTCGAACAATTGCAGCGCATTGTCGTAGTCGGGGCCGGTAGGCTCGAGACCGTCGTTGCCTCTCGCTCAAGGTATATGACTTGGCAGCCGTGGACGTGGTGGCCACCCCAGATCGGGAAAAAGTTCTGCGAACAACTGTGGAGCTGTCAGGCCGCTCCCGGTCGTGAACGCCACCTGGTTTTGCAGGGCATCGATATGCCGCGGCGGAGTCTGGCCCAATACGACTCCGAGATAGCTCGGATGAGCGGGATCCAAACCGAGGCCGTCGTATACCAGCGACGAGCCCGACTGCACCCAGGGCGCGTAACTTGGACCGTGAGAACGTATAGCCCAGGAGGCGTCGGCGAGGGCAGAGGGTTTCCGCCGCCCATAAATGGGCCTGAGGCTCCATTGGCATAGAGCGTCGCAGAGAGAACGGGTGAGCAAACGGGATCGCCTGCGGCGTGCGCTGCCGGAGTGCTCCCGTTGAGCCCACGCGTCACCGTCAACTTCGTGTTGGTACTATCGATGGCGGTGACTGCCATCTGCTCGGTACCGGCTTGAATCGTGGAAGGCGGTGCCCCGGTAAGAGGCTGCGGCCAGGGTAAGCGTGTGCTTGCGGCGTCTATTCCTCCCGCCGCCAGGCTGCCAACTGGCGCAAGTACCATTGCTCCGGAAGCGTGCGCCGCGGGGGTCGCGCCCCGGGTGACCGTAAGCTTGGTTTTCGTCGCGTCTACGGCTGTCACCGTCATGATCTCGCTGTCAACCAGAACACTGATAGGCAACGTGGCTGAGACCGGCGACGTAACCGTAATTTGCGTAGCCGCTGCTGTCGCGGCCTGTGCCAATGTGGTAAGCGCAGGATTGATAACCGCCAGCAAAGAGCCCGCCGGCAGGTTGCCGATTGCCTGCGTTTTCGCGGCCTTGAGGGCGACAGTTACGGACTCGCCGTTGAGAAAAGAGCCGGGGAATCGGCCGGCGACGCCGACTTTCGTGTTTCCGGCGCTTGCGATGCCCGCATCCGTAGCGCTCTTCGTCACAAAGACGCGCGAGACGTAAAGCATGGAACCGCCATTATCAAAGAACGCCTTAGCACTCAGCGCGAGGTAGTTCCTGTTCTTGATGTCAGCGCTGGACAGGGACAAATCGTCGTAGCTGCCATAAATGTTGGCGAAGTCCCCGAAGCTGGTCAGCAGTTGCGGTGTGTCGCCGGCACGGGCCAGTCAGAGTCGGCCCGGCAAAGCCCGTGGTGGTGGTCCCGACGCCTTGAATTGAAGGCGAACGGAAACTGGTTTCTTCGACATAAACTCCGGGAGCAAGATACTCGGCCACACTTCCTCCTTCTTCAAACCGAAATTGCCAAACTCCGATTCAGTGTTTGCCCAGGACCAACTTGGGTTGTCAGAGTGCCCGTCTTGAGCGAGGCACTAGCCAGATTGTTGAGAATGTCGTCCGGGTTCGGAATCCATCCCGGGGACTGATTGCGCATGCCGGGATCAAACCACGACGTGATGGTCACGTCACGCTCGCTTAGGTTACCGGAACCGTGGCGCTGCCGCTCATCTCCGGGCCCAGTCCGGGGATGGCAAGCAACGCCTCGCCCCGGGCGTCCGCCCTGTGGTCGCCAATACGCTTTGTTGTCAGTCGCGCGAAACCTGTACCACTGGCCCACGGCAAACCCTTCGGCGGAACAGCTCCACTGCGAACGACCGAAATGTGGATCACTGCCCAATTCGGCCAGACAGGGTGAGGCCGGCGACGGGAACAGTGGAACCGGCTGCGGGTTGAACACTACCACCGGGTCGCTGAGCACTTTCGCCGGATCAAAAGGCTGCGAAGGATCGACGGCGGCGGCAGCTTTTGCGGAACCTATATTTTGCCCGACGTGGCAGATACCGCCGATTCGGGTCTTGAATCGAGACCTCGAACGTCGAAGCATTCGGCCAAGGCGAGGACGGATCAAACTGTGCGGTTTGGCGGCCAGTCCCGGCGCATTGAAAATCACGTAAATGGCACTTCGGTTGGGCCGCAAGGTCAACTGCGGAACTGGTGACGGAAACGCATTCAAGACGGAGTTTCCGGTGATCTCATCAACACAGCGAATGGCTCCGAGCACGCGGCGGTCAACCGACTCTCTCATGAGGCAACTCCATCCTGATAGAGTGAATCGCGTTGCCACCACCGGCAGCCCCGTCGCGACCGTGCGATCGATGCGGACTACCCGGGCGATATAGGAAATGCTGAGGCGATATTTCGGCCCGAGCGCGTCCCAGATGCGCAAAATATCTTCCAGACTCAGATCGGCCGGCACCAACTGCACTGTTTCCGTGGTTTCCCAGCCGGCATCAGTGGTCAAAATTGACTTGTCCAGGATTGGAGAGGATCTGTAATTGCTGCATGGTCCATGCCAGCATCTTCTGCTCGGCTTGGGCCTCTCTGCCCCAGTAGGTGATGAGGTAATGGAGGTCGAGAAAGAGGACCGGCTGCTTGCCGTTGGAGTCATGCAATCGACTAGTCCCGCGAAACTGGTCGTTGATCGTTATGCGGTGCAGGAAAAGCGTCACCACCTGATCCAGGGTGGTGGTTTCTTCGGTCGCAATTTCCGTACTGGAGACCAGCTTGAATGTGCATGGAGAAGGAAGGTTGAATTGGGTCTGTGCCGCCTGGTAGCTGCTGGTCAGAAAGCGCACCAGCGAATCGCCGACGGCAAAAACTGCTGTATAGTCGGCCATTCCTTTTCCTTACTGCTCATGAACGCGCTCGCACATTTCACGGAGTTCACGCTCACGCGCCGTTAGTGCTGCTCATCGACGTCGGACTCGAACTCGCGCAGAAACATGTCCGGAGCCTGTAAGAACTGCCCAGTGGGTCCAAAAACTACAGACCCTGGACTGGATTCCCAGATGCGCAACAAGCCGCGCTTCACCAACGCCTCCGCGGCCCTGCTGACATCTTTGTCACTCCACCGATCTGGCTCCTCGAGCCACCACAGCCGGATTCCTGCCAACGAGTCTTTCGCCTCGGGATGCTTAATAAGGTAAGCAAGTATCTCGAGTGCAACGCTTCGTGCTCCACCAGATAACGCCACAGGAGGCGTGCTCCGTGGACACTTGAACTTGCACTCAGGATGGCCAAGAGGGAATTGCTTGCTTTCAACGCGGCGTCGGAAGGGGTGCGTCGCCAGCGCCGCGGTCGGTTGCGGGAATCGCATGCTCCAGCGTGGGTTGTGTCCTGCGGGAGCCTACCGCATCGGCTGCGAAATACCACGGCGCATTAGTGGTGATAATCGGCGGCAATCAAGTTGTATTTGCGCAAGAGCCGTTGAAAGGTTCGCCGGTCCTTGCCTGCCTGTTGCGCGGCGCGGCTGATGTTGCCTCCAAATTCCGACAGCATCTGGGTAAGATAGCCGCGCTCAAAACCATCGATGGCTTGCCGCTTGGCTTGTTCGAAGGCAACTACGGGGGCCGCACGGCCGTCGGCTTTCCGGAAGCTCAAGGTCCGCCGCCTCGATGACGCATGAGGTGCTGAGAATAGCGGCGCGCTGAATGATACTTTCGAGCTCTCGCACATTGCCCGGCCAGGAATAAGACTGGAGCGACTCGAAGGCGCCCGCACTGAGCCTGAGCGTCGGCCGGTTGAGCTGATTGCTGAAACGGCGCAGAAAGGCCCGAGCCAACCCGGCAACGTCGGACATTCGTTCCCGCAGCGGCGGGAGATGAATTCGCAAAACATTCAAACGATGAAACAGGTCCTCGCGGAACAGTTTTTGAGTTACCAAGTCTGGCAGGGGGACATTCGCCGCCGCCAAGATGCGAACATCGGCTTGATGAGTTTGGGTTGAGCCCAGCGGACGGTACTCCCGGTCCTGCAGCAGCCGCAGCAGTTTGACCTGGCCGTTGAGGCTGAGGCTGTCAATCTCGTCAAGGAAGAGAGTACCTCCATCGGCTATCGCCAACAGTCCCTTTTGCTCGACCCGCGCATCTGTATAGGCGCCCGGTGCATGTCCGAAAAGCTCGTTCTCAAATAAATGGTCGGGGAGTGCTCCACAATTGCAGGGAACGAACGGACCGTTGCGACGGCCACTGCAATAGTGCAAGGCCCTGGCAACCAGTTCTTTGCCCGTTCCGGTTTCTCCGCTGATCAGGATGGTGGCATCGACAGCTGCCAGAAGAGGAATTCGGCGCAGGGCACGGGCGAAGACCTCGCTTTCGCCCAACAGCGACTCGAGTTGGTGGCGAGCCTTGAACGCCTGCATGTCCGGCTGCTCGTCATGGTTCGGCGCCAAGTCCAGCAGGCGCTCAAGGCGCGCGCGCAACTCCGCTTCCCGCACCGGCTCGAACAGGAAGTCGTCTAGGTCGCCAGAGACGGCGCTTCGAAAAGACTGCGAGCGGATGGTCTCCTCTCCCAGAATGCCCATCACGGGAGTCTCTTTCCACATCGCCTTCAGACTTCGGAGTGCCTCCGGCCATTGTGGCCAGCCCGCGTCATGGATGATTGCAACCGTAGGCACGCTCCGCAGTCCCGCCGTGACCGAGAAGGGAAGACTCTCGCCTCCCAACGTCGCCAGCACAGCAGTGAGCGGCCCCACTTCAGTTTCGGACGGGCAATAGGCAGCGTCGTTGGTATGAACCAACACAACCGTGGAATGGCTCATGATCGTCCAACTTTTCCCCAGGGTACGAGTCTCGAGAGGGGCATCGTTTCCGCGCTCGCGGGTCGTCAAAGACCCCAACGGCACGAAACATTAAGAATCCCCGAGAAACCGAATTGCAACTTCCTGGACCAGGCCGTTAGACAACATTGACCGTGAGTGAAGCAGGGGAGTCAGAAACCAAGAGCCCGTCAAGATTCTCGCCCCGGGCAGCTCCTGGCTCAGACCAATCTCAAGCACTTGGATTGGGCGACTGTAGCATAACTTTGGCGACTCGGCGCGGAGAAATTTTTCGTCACAAACGGCACCTTTCGGCCTTGCGCGCCGTCCAGTTTCATACTCTTGGCTTTTTCCCGATGGCTTGGAGTGTCGGATGCCATCGTTTCAGTTTGTCCTGGCCCCAGCCGTGGGTGAGCTCCGGCCATGAATGAGACCATGCTGACCCCGAACGGCCCGGCCGGAAAACGTCGATTCTCCGCACGGTGGGTTATAGGGCGGCTGACAAAGTTCGCTAGGGAACATGTCTCTGTTTCAGTAAAAGGAAAAGGGCCGTCCAAACATCTTAGTGGCGCGGCCCTTAAGCGAGTTAATTGTAGGTAAAGATAAGGGATGACACTGGTCCAAGTCAATCGCAACGCGAACCATAATAGAAGTTTAGTGTCTGGATTCCCGGGTTCTTATGCTTGGGAGGGTAGAAACCTACTTCCACATGTGCGCAAATCGTTGCATCTGAGTCCCATACACGTTCGTGGTTGTGCGTTGCGATCGGCTACTATCGCCTTCGTTTCTCACAGCTCACGCTCTGAATATCCTTCCCGCCACTTTGGAATCAGACCTGCTCCTACCTTATGTGCTGGTTACACCTTCCGGGAGATTCGGCTATTCCTGGGCGACGGGAACATCCCACAAGATTGTCCACTTCGAAATTGTCCTCTTGGGGCGAAAGGACTGGCCGGATTGTTCAGGTATCGTAACGAATTCATAGCACCACAAGTCATTGTCTTGCTTTTATTGGTGGGCCTTTTGGCCACCGCGCTTCAAGCTCAGGAACCTCCGAAACCTTCCCCCGTAGCCGTATCTGCTTCTCCCGCCGACCGGGTCATCCTCAAAGTGGGGAACCTGCAGATTACGCAGGCCGATTTTGAGTCGATGATCAGGGCGTTAGAGGCACAACAGGGCCCTGCCGATTTGAGCCGAAAAGCGATAGGCGACAACTTTGCGTCGCTGCTGGCGCTCTCCCAACAGGCAGTCGCCAATCATCTGGATTCCTCGCCCGAGGTTGTTCAGCAGCTGGCGCTCGATCGCAACCAGATCTTGTCCAATGCGGAATTTGCCAGGCTGAAGGCGCAGGCCAAGCCCACGCCTGACGAGATCCAAGCCTATTACTCGGCCCACCTGGAAGACTACGACGTAGTGCAGCTTCGCAGGCTCTTCATTTGGACAAACGACGGCTCCAAAGATGGGCGTGGCTTGAGCCAGCAACAAGCAACCGCCTTGGCCGCCGCAGTTCGCAAGGCTTACGCCTCAGGGACGGACATAAAGAAGGTGCTGCTCGAAGCCAAACCAGACCCCAGCAGCATCGCCTTTGATAGTGAGCCTCTCACCTTTCAGCGGGCAGAGTTGCCGCCAAAAATGGGGGAGATGGCATTCGCTCTGAAGGAGGGCGGGTGGACCGAACTGAATGACGCTCCCGGCACGTTTGTTTTCATTCAACTGGTCAAGCGCAGCCGGAAAGATCTGTCGGAAGTGTCGGGTCAAATCGAAAAGAAATTGCAAGCGGAAAAATTGAAAGAAAAGTTAGCAGATGTGAAGAAGAACGCCGGCATCTGGATGGATGAGGCGTACTTTGCGCCTCCTCCGCAGAAGCCTGTTGCCAGTATGCAGCCTAAAACTTCGGCCCAAGAAAAGCAGTAAGGAGAGAGAGTCAAAGATGAGAAACAATCGAACACTCTGGTACATAGCGCTGCCAATCCTGATCCTGGTAGCGTGTGTTCTTAACCCAGCGCTGGCCCAGGCCCAGATGACCTCGACCGGCATCGACTGCTCGCAGATCGCGGCCCTTCACCTCTTACAGCAGGACAATATGCGCGCCGGCCTGGCTTTGATGGAGTGCGGCGTTATACCACGGCCCGATGCGGCCGGTTCAGGGGATGAAGTTAGCGGCGACGAACCCCAGCCGCCGAACGTCCTGGTCAGCAACCGTAGCTGTTCCTCGGGCAGCACTTGTACGAAGAGCGAAGACATGGTGTTTCGCAGCCCCAAGGCGGGTGACAACACGGTCGTAGTTAACTACAACGACCATAACGGTAGCGGCTACGCTGGCATCTCGTACTCCAGCGACGGCGGCAGCACATTTACGGAAATCCTCCCATCGCCCTTGAATAGCGGCCATGGCACGAATTACGGCGATCCTATCGTGGTTTACAATCTGAAGCTGGGAATGTGGTTTGCGGGCGATCTGGCGACTGGCTGTGGTGGTCAGGGCGTTGGCTTGTGGACTTCTCCCGACGGCATCAACTGGACGGTTGGGGCCTGTGCGCACAACAACTCGGCGGATGACCGCGAGTCGATGTGGGTGGACAACAATCCCTACAGCGCGGTATATGGCCGCATGTACGTCTCCTTGAACAACTTTAATGTGGGGGGTGGGGCCCTACAGATTACCCACTCCGATGACGGCGTTACCTGGAGCGCTGCGACCACCATCAATAGCAGCTTCATCCGCGACGTACAGGTCACGGGCGCACTGCCCGGTCCACCGCCACCGCAGGTCAGATACTACAGCCCGGTCTTTGTTGCCTCCATGGATGAAGGCGGCGGTGGTCTGGCCACCCGGCAGAACGTGATGTACCGGTCTATGGACGGAGGCGTCACTTGGAGCTCTTCGATCATGGGTCCGCGATTCAACGCCGTGGGTGACGGCACCTGCCCATCCAACAGCTATTTCGCCAAAGTCAATCCCATCTGGCGGCATATGGGATGGGGTGAGCCGGGGGTCGGGCCGGGTGGTGTGGTCCACTACGCCTACGCAGGGCATGGAACGGGATCTGACACCGGCGACATCTTCTACGTGCGTTCCACGGACAATGGCCAGACTTGGTCTTCTCCCATCCAGCTGAACGACGATCCGGACGGCCAGTTCAAGACCCAGTGGATGCCATCTCTCTCCGTCAACTACAACCCGTTTGGCTTTACGCCGGGCGGTAAGGTAACCGTTTCCTGGTACGACCGCCGCCTGGCCACCTCGGCCTGCAACGTTGCCACGGATCCCGGGTGCAACTATCAACGCTACGCCGTTCAATCGGCGGATAACGGCGTCACGTGGGGATCGAACATTGCCATCAGTGACGTCATCATCTCGCAGCCAACCCAGAATGACAGCGGCGTGCAGCCCTGTTATGCGGGCGACTACGACTATGACACGGCGTTTGCCGGAACAGCCTACGTAACCTGGACCGACGGCCGCGTCTCTGTTGGCGGCGTGCAGGTGCAGAACGTGGAAACCGCTAACGTCCCCGAGCCGTAAACGACAACACTTCACGCAACTTGAAACAAGGAGGGCGCCAACTTGGCGCCCTCTTTATTCTTGCTTGTCAGTTCGGGAACTCGCTCACTGTTGCGAGATTTCCACGTTCCAGTACTTGCCAGTCCTGGATCAAGCCAAGCGCATCGGCATCAACAAGGCGTTATCACAGAAAGACAAAGCGCAAGTTAGGGGCGACAAGCCTGCAACCCTGGATGCTGGAAAACAACGGTTTGTGACGCAGATCACAATCAAGCTGTACCGCGCAGCGATAAAATGCCGCCCGATTCAGAAACAAAACGGAAATTTCTGCAAAAGTCGTGCAATGACTACCGGTTGGGTGTATAGTGCGGGGCTGTCGGGAACTCGAACGGAAAACCCGGCTATAGAACAACAACCACCGTCCACGTTTCAACTCAGCTTGCCCGAGGTACGACTGTTCTGCACTCCGGGCATATCGGCTCTATCTTCCAGGAGGTTTCGCATGTCCCAAGACAAACGTAGGATTTTTTCTGCTGTTCTGTTTGCGGGTCTTGTGGTTTTGCTGATCGCAGTTCCGGCGTTCTCGGCGCCGGCGAGCAGCGGCCGCGGCAACGTCCAGATCCTTGGCGTTGAAGATCCGTCCAAGCAGATTGCCGTGACGTTCTGGCTCAAGCAGCACAACAAAGCCGGACTGGATGAAATGGTCCGGCAGATGTACGACCGGAGTTCTCCCAACTATCATCATTGGCTCACTCTGAAGGAATACCAGGCGCGGTTCGCGCCCAGCGCCGCAGACGTGGCCGTTGTTCAACAGTATCTTGCTGCTCACAACCTGCATGTGGTGCGCACCGAGAAACTCAATCATGCGGTGACGGCTCGCGGTACCGTAGCTGATATCGAACGTGCGACCGGCGTGCAACTCAACCGGGCGTCAATTAATGGCGAGGTGCGTCGCTTGTCCAGCGGAGAACCGGTAATCCCCGGTGCTGCCGGCAAGCTCGTCTATGCCGTCCAAGGCCTCACCGATACCCGCTACAAAAACCATGTGAAGCGCGTTATCGACCCCGACACAGGTAAGCCGGAGGCTCCATTCCCGCTCTCCCAGCTTGGTTCGTCCCAGCAGTTCTTTAATGCCGACTGCCTTCGCGACACTCAGGTCCACACCTTCAAGACGCCTGGTGGCGGTCCCTACGCCGTCTACTCAGGTACTCGCTACGGCATCAAAATCGGCAAGGGCCCGCCGAATCTTCCCCCCTGCGGATACGATGCACAACAGGTGGGCAAGGCCTATGGTCTCCATCACCTGTTTAAAGAAGGCCTCGACGGTACCGGCCAGACTGTAGTCATCGTCGATGCCTTCGGCTCCGACACGATTACGGACGATGCCAACGCTTTCGCCGAGATCAACGGACTTCCGCCTTTGACACCGAGTAACTTCGCGATCTACTACCCGACGGGTCCCACGAATTGCGGAGGCAATACTTGCGGCTGGGATGTGGAAACCAGTCTCGACGTTGAGTGGTCGCACTCGGTGGCTCCGGGAGCCAACATCGCCCTCGTCCTGGCACTCGACAACTCCAACGTCAACCTTGACCTGTCGGTGCTTTATGCCATAGCTGAGGGGCTAGGTCCGGTCATCTCCAACAGTTACGGCATCGAAGAGGCTGTTCTCGCAACCTACGATCCGGGCGAGCTCATCGTTGAGAATAATATCAACGAGACGGGTGCTGCGCTCGGCATCTCTGTCAATTTCTCCAGTGGCGATAATGGAGACTTCCTGCTGGCCTACGGTGAGACGACCGTCTCCATGCCTGCATCTTCTCCGTACGCAACCGGCGTTGGCGGCACCAGCTTGTTTCTCAATACCGACTACAGCGTGAAGCTGCAGACGGGTTGGGGCACCAACTTAACCCGCATCGCCGACGTTGATCCCAATCCGCCGATTATCCCGCCGCTCTTCATTGGCTTCTACTTTGGAGCAGGTGGCGGCACCAGCGCTGTCTGGTCGAAGCCTTCCTACCAGGGTGGTTTGCCTGGCTCCTGGAGGCTTGTCCCAGACATCGGATTCCTGGCTGATCCGTACACCGGCGGCGAGGTCGTTGTTACCGAAGGTGGACAGCAGGGAATTGGAGTCGTCGGCGGAACCAGCCTCGCCTGCCCCATGTTTTCAGGTATGTGGGCGATCGCTACTCAGGCTGCCGGCACTTGGCTCGGCCAGGCTGCTCCGATTCTTTACAATCTGCCTTCCAATGCGATCACGGATGTGCTCGCCGTGAACGGGCCTAACAACATCAGCGGCACCACCAACAGCCCGCCTGATCCTCCCGTCTATTACTCTCCTGCGGACTTGTTGGCTCCAGTGCAAAACAGCACTGATTTCGTAGGAGCGTTCTACAACGGAACCTCTACTCGTTGGTACGCCATCAGCTTCGGCACCGACAGCTCGCTGACGACTGGCCCCGGGTGGGACAACGTTACCGGACTCGGCACGCCGAACGGCGACAAATTCGTCAAGGCAGTTGCCGGGGCGAAGTAGCTGGGGAAGTATCAAGGTAAACGAAGCACAAACCAGAGCAGGCCGGTGCAATGCCGGCCTGCTTTTTTGCGGCTGAATAGACTGGACGCGCGGCACGTCGCAGTGTAAGTTGGCTCGCGTCCAACGCTGCGACGCGAAGAGCGCCACGACGGAGGTTGGGATGCAACAAGCCCTAGGTTTGCCAGGATTACGTCTGGTTCTGCTGGTTACATTGCTGCTCGTCTGGCTGTATCTCACCGAGCGTGCCGCAGCTCAGGAGGCGCAGGTTCCCGCACCAATCCAACTCACATTTCCACTGAAGGCTACCGTTCCTAATCAGGACCAGCATCTCACCTCGGCATCGGCCCCCGCGAATTCCGTCTTCGATCACTCGATGCTGGATGCGACCACGCATTACGTCATTTACGGATGCGACAAAACGGTGGTCGCCTTCAATGGGACGACCGCTCCGTACGGCCCCGGGTATCCCATCCTGGGTACCGGCTGCAATGCGGGATACAAAGTACAGAACGTACAGCTTCCGCCGCCGATTTCACTGGCGCCCGAGATGACCTATTGGGGATGGGGAGTTCCCAGCTATCTGTTCTACGATGGCCATCCCGGAATCGACTACGTCGCCGCGATGGACACCCAGGTCTATGCCGCGGTCAACGGAACAGTGCACTATCCCGCGCGGATGGTGGGATTGGGATATCCCGCGGCAGCGTATCACGTGCTGGAGCTTGTGCCGGACCACGCGCCCGCACTGCCTCCGCCGTATGTCATCTACTATCTCCATCTCGATACCTACGTGGGACAGAACAAGATTGAAGTCAACGATCCCGATCCGTTGCCCGGCTGTTCGGCGACGGTGTATTTGCCGCTGGACGAGGGCACACACGTTCAGGTGGGATGTCTGCTGGCGTTATCGGGGAAGGCCGCTCCGCCAATCTTCCACTACTCGCCGCATCTTCATTTGGAAGTGCAGAAGGTGGTACCGGGCCTGCAGGTATTCAGCCGTTTTGGAGCCAGAGCGGCCGACGTCTGCATAGACGGCGTGGTCCCAGCGGCCTATGATTGCGTTCCGGTTGATCCCTACGGCTGGACGGGAGCGGCAACATCGTGCGATCCGATAACTGGATTGGCGGACTCCGGTGACCCGTACTATTGCCTGACCGGAGTCGCTCAGCCGAAAAGTTGTGGAAGTGAGGGCCTGCGCAGACAGGAACGGGCGCCCGGCGGAGCGCCCTGCAAGGTTCAGTAAGATGTTCTTCCTCAACCACAAGGAATATCGCACCACGCTAGAATTATGCCGCCTTGTGCCCCGGCAGAATTGTAATGGGCTGGCGAGCACCCGACGTTTGTGGCGTGGGCGCAACCATCCTCATTTGGTTCCAGTCGTAAGGGAATTCCTTACCGCAGTCCAGGCAAACCACGTAGGTACCGGTGACGGAGGCCGCTGGAGTATTGCGGCGCAATCTGCCGCGCACGGTCATGGGAAAGCTGCAACGCTTGTGAGAACAACCGAACAGCACATCGTATAGACCCATAAACTTCCTCCTCAACCCTTACCAACAAGACCAGAGTGGGCGGAAGAAGCGGCGCTGGCCGAGCTCTGCTGGGCAGGTTCTCCAACGGCAGAAACCCGGCGTCAATCAATTAGATTCGGAGCTGGTGGAAAAGGTTTCGTCGCGAAACGTGCGTAGTTCCAAACCAGAACTACGCGAAAGATCAGTCTTTCCGGCATAGACGCAGTAAAGGTTGCGGAGAAGATAGAAAATCTATGTTTTCTATGGGATGAAAATGTCCTTAGGAGCTAAGACTTCGTTTGCGGCGAGTCGCTTTGCCCAGATGCGTCGGCGCAATTGCCTTTATGACTTTGGCACTTGGACATGATGGCCGAACGTAAACGGCCGCGCAGATCGTCAGGCAGTTCGTAAAGCTGGGAGTCGCGGTAAATCTCGATGGTCATCTTGGTGGTGTTGCAGACCACATAGCAGTTGTGGCACCACTGGAGATGGTCTTCCAATTCCGCCTGGGTTTGAGCGTCCATCGCGCCGTCGAGGTAATCGGTCAGCTCTTTCAGAAAATCAGAGCAGGTCACTTTTTGCCATCTCCACCAGTACGATTTTTGAAGTACTTGCTCAAACGCTCGCGAAGCTGCAGCCGGGCCCGAAGCAACCGGGACTTGACTGCAGGAATACTCAAATCCAGGGCATCCGCCGTTTCCTCGGTGGAGAGGCCCTCAACATCGCGCAACACAAACACCGTCCGAAAGCTCGGAGGCAACCCTTGTATTGTCTTACCCAGGATCTCTTTCAGCTCGCCCTGGGTATAGAGCTGTTCCGGATTTGGCGCCCAGTCCGCGACTTCGCGCGGCATGGAATCTTCTTCGGTCTTGATGTCTTCATCGAGCGAAACCATCCGCTCGGGACGCCGGCGGCGCAAGCGCATAAGCGCTTCGTTCACCGCAATCCGCACCAGCCAGGTATAAAACTTCGATTGCTCCTGAAAGTTGGCCAGGTTCTGGTAAGCCTTCAGGAAAGCGTCCTGCACCACGTCTTCCGCATCTTCGCGGTTTTGCGTGATGTGCTGGGCGATCCGGAAAACATTACGGTCGTACCGCTTCACCAGTTCTTCAAATGCACTGATGTCGCCGGCCTTTGCCGCATGTACCAGTGAAGTTTCGTCTGCTGGTTCCGCTACCTTCTGTTGGATGGTCGCCATGTTTGCGCAGATTCAGGATTTTCGTCCGGGGTTCCCAACGCGCGCCGCTTTCGCCCGGGTTGGGGTGTTTTAGGTCCCGGATCAAAATCCCGAACCATTGTACCTATATGTCCCCCGATTCGGGAGAGCCGGGAAGATGATTTTTTCAATTTTCGAGCGTCCAATGCGGCCGCTCTGCCGCTAACAGCTCTGCTTAAACCTCCGTCTATTGTACGGATAAGCGGGTCCTTCAGATGTTACAAATGGGAATCCATTCTGTAACGAATTAGACGAACGCGCGCGCCAAAAATCGCGCTACACTGAACGAAGTGAGTATGCAGAGCCACTTTTTCCGGCTTCTACTGGCCTCTTCCCTGGTTTTGCCCGGGGCTGGACTATTTGCGCAAGACAGTGGCTCCACGCCCCCGAAGAAGAAACCTTCGTCAACGACCGCTAGCAAGACTTCGACCGCGCAGAAGTCCAGCACTACGCATAAATCCACGACCACAGCGCACAAGAAGACGACGGCGACTACCGGCCATAGTTCGCGCAAGAAGGTCACGGCGACCCGCGCGCACCAGATGAAGCGCACCTTCGTCGCTTCCAGTGACTTGCGGCCGATGGCGAGGCAATTGGTGGAATACCGCACTCCCGCCGCATATACGGGAGTGGAAAATTACGCGCACGCCCACGCCGGCACCGAGGCAGGCGCGTTGGCTTGGTTCGCCATTGGTTACGCGCATTATCTCGACGCGCAGTACCCAGCCGCCATTGCGGCCCTGCAAAAGGCACAACCCGCGATTGGGGAACTGAAGGACTACACCTCTTTCTTCATCGGCAATTCCTACGTCCAAAGCAACAGCCCGGAAGCGTCGTTCACCTATCTCCGCGATTTTGGAACGCGCTTTCCCGACTCGCTCTATGCGCACGATGCCACCATCGCTTACGCCAGAGCGCTGTTAGCTACCAACCGGCCGACTGAAACCATCCATCTGCTGGAAGAGCACCGCTCGCCAGCCAACGCTGAGACCGAGTATTTTCTTGGCAAGGCCTATGTGCAGAACGGCCAGGGTCGCGCCGGTGCAGAGATCCTGCGCCACGTGTACTACAACTACCCGACCAGCTACACCGCCGATAACGCCGCCTCCGACCTGAAGAAGATTCCGGAAGCTGCATTCCTTCCTCCGGCGACTTACGCTGAGCACGAGCATCGCGCCGACGGACTCTACAAAACGCGTCACTGGAATGGGGCGGCGGACGAATACCGCGCCATGGTTGATCTCCAGCCGACGAACTCGGCCGCGCTCATCCAGTTGGCCAATTCGTACATGCATGAGGGCGATACTCGGGACGCGCGTACGGCGCTGGATCGCATTCCCGATGACGGCAGCGACGCCAGTGCAGAGAAGTGGTATCAACGGGCCGAGATTGCCCGCAATGCCAACGATGATGCTGGCCTCAACACCATTTTGGAGCATATGCGGGCCACTACGCCGAAGTCGCCATGGCTGGAGTCGGCTTTGCTTTCCGCCGGCAACATGTATCTGCTGCAGAAGGACTACGATCGCGCTATCGATTATTACCGTGAACTCCACCAGCGCTTTCCCGACGGGACCAAAGCGGCCTACACGCACTGGAAGTGCGCCTGGTTGACCTACCGGCAGAACCGTCCGGAACAGGCCAGGAAGTATTTCGAGGAGCAGATTGAGTTCTATCCCGGGACTAATGAAGTGCCCAACGCCATGTACTGGCGCGCACGCATGGCGGAGAACGACAAGGATTACGCAACGGCGACGGCGTACTACGAGAAACTCGCGGACCGCTATCGGAATTACTATTACGGCGTCCTGGCGCGTAAGCGGCTGGCTACGATGCCGACCGCCTCCGCCGCGACCGTGGCATTGCTGCAACGCGTGGGCTCGGCACGGACTTACGATCCCACCGCCCAGGTCACCGATCCGCCTGAGGACGATCTGCATTACATGCGCGCCAAACTTCTTGAGAACGCAGGCGTCACGGACCTGGCGGTGCGCGAGCTTCAGGCCGGCAGCTCCACCGGGCCGTCATGGGAGATGCTGGAGATTGCCCGCATCTATTCCAGCGGAGGCGAATATTATCGCGCCCTGCAAGCCTTGAAGCGCGCCATCTCCGGATACTTCGCGTTCGACATCAACGCGCTGCCCGCCGAATATTGGCACGGCCTGTTCCCGCGTCCTTATTGGGACGCCCTCCGCCATTACTCGGACGAAAACGGGCTCGATCCTTATCTGGTGGCATCGCTCATCCGGCAGGAGTCGGAATTTAATCCGGCTGCCATCTCGCACGCTAACGCGTACGGCTTGATGCAGCTATTGCCGAGGACAGGGAAGGGCGAGGCCAAGAAACAGGGAATGCAGCACTACTCGACGGACTCGCTGCTCGATCCCACGACCAACATCGAGTTGGGCACGCGCTACTTCCGCCAGATGGTGGACCACTTTGGCGGACAGATCGAATACGCTCTGGCGGCCTACAACGCCGGAGAGGAGCGGGTTGAAGACTGGCGCTCCTCCGGCACCTACCGCGACATCGACGAGTTTGTGGAATCCATCCCCTTCACCGAGACACGCGAATACGTACAGGCCATTGTGCGCAACGCGGAAGTGTACAAGCGGGTATACGGGACGCCGTAGGAGCTGTCAGCCGTCAGCTATCAGCTCTTAGCCTGCCATTCGGAAGCAACGTCTGATCGTCGCCTAGTACTCACGATGGCTCCAACGGCGCGCTGGCTCGTTGCGCAACGCATTGACCTCATGTGTTTCTTTGTTGTCGCCAGTCTGCTGTCCTCTGGAAGAGATCAAAGCTAAATCGGGCGACCGCGCCAGCCGCAATGCGGCGAGATGGGGTTAGCCCGGCACGTCAGCGCCGGGAAGGCGTTCCTGAGTGACCCGAG
Organism: uncultured Acidobacteriaceae bacterium; assembly: GCA_963837245.1. GTDB lineage: Bacteria > Acidobacteriota > Terriglobia > Terriglobales > Acidobacteriaceae > Bog-257. The sequence goes on from CAWIMR010000001.1 coordinate 45,881, forward strand.
CCGCAGAGCGGCGTCACACTCCCTATTCGCCTTACGCAAGGCCTGTTAACGTGATGAGTGCTATACTGCCGCGTCGCTATCCGGAGACATTGCTTGAAAGCATCCGTGCTTTATCGAATTTCTTCTATTCTCTTAGTCCTCTTCGCCGTTGGGCACACTCTCGGGTTTCGCCAAGTCGACCCGAAGTGGGGAGTGGATTCAATGGTCGCATCCATGCGGACCATCCACTTCGATGTCCAGGGCTTTAGCCGGAGTTACTGGGATTTTTATACGGGCTTTGGGCTTTTTGTGACCGTGTTTTTTCTGTTTGCCGCATTTCTTGCCTGGCAGCTTGGCGGGCTTCCGGCAGAAACGCTTGCGAGAATGCGCGGGATTGCCTGGGCGTTCGCCTTTTGCTTTGTCGCCATGACGGCGTTGAGCTGGGGATATTTCTTCGTTGCGCCTGTCATTTTCTCAAGTGTAGTCGCGATCTGTTTGGTTGTGGCAGCGTGGCTCTCGGCAAAGCCAGTCTGAGAAAGGGCGGCGTTAGTGTCGCCGCTCTTGCAGCTCGGCATCCGAAGGGAATCCGTATCCGGAGCTGACGCTCCGGGCTAACGTCATCTCGCCGCTTCGCGGCTATAGCTGAGCAGGCCCACCTGTGTGCGCAACGCAAATTGTTGAGGTGAGAGTCTTGGTTACGAGCTGCTCTTGACCGTCTCGGCTGACTTGGCAAAAACAATCTCCGACACCAGCAAAATGGCACCCACAACGATGGCGCTATCGGCCACGTTAAACGCCGGCCAGTGATAGCTGCCGATGTTGAAGTCAAGGAAGTCCACCACATGGCCAGTCATCATGCGGTCCCACAAGTTGCCGGTGGCGCCGCCGAGAATTAGAGACAGGCCGATCGTCGTGGTGCTGATGGCATGGCTGTTCTTCCACAGCAGGGCCGAGACAATGATGAGCGCGATCACCGAGAAGCTGACCAATGCGCCGACCTTCCACTGGGCCGACGAGTCCGCGAACAGACCAAAAGCGGCGCCCGTGTTCTGCACATGCGTCAGGTGAAAGAAGCCAGGAATGATGGTAACGCTGTCATGCAGAGCAATGTTGTTGGCCACCGCCCGCTTTGCCAGCCGATCCAACAGCAAAACAATGGCTGCAATCAGGAAGAAATACTTGCGCATGGCTTGTCTGGTTTTCGTGTCACCGTTCATGTCTTTTTGTTAGACGCTGCCGCTCCGGGAAAGAAACACCGGAGAGCCGCTTGCTACCGCGCGTTCGCAGTCGCCTCAATCTCTGAGAGCACTGCGCTGCAACGTTCGCATACCGTCGGATATGCTTTGTCTTCACCAACATGCGTCGAATAGTTCCAGCAACGCTCACACTTTTGGCCGGGTGCCCTGTTTACCGTGATGACCAGCCCGGCGTCACCGTTGCTGGCGGACAACTTATCCAGCACAACATCGGAAACGATAAACAAGTAGCGCAACTGGTCGCGGTGTTTCTCCAGTACTGGAAAAAGCTTCTCCGGGGCGGCGAGGTGCAGTTGGGCCTCCAGGCTTCCACCGATTTGCTTCGCGGCGCGTGCCTCCTCCAGCGTCTTCAGAGCTTCGCTGCGGACGCTTAAGAGCACGGCCCAATCGGCTTCCAGCGAAGCGGCATCGAACTCCGGCGCCAACCCAGCCGTCAAATCCTGCGGAGCAGGGAACTCGGTCACGTGCACACTTGTGGGACGCCCTTTGACCATAGGCATAAATCCCCAGACTTCCTCGGACGTAAAGCTGGTGACCGGAGCCAGCAGGCGCACCAGTGCCTCGCCCAATCGCCACAACGCGGTCTGTGCCGAGCGCCGCGCCTGCGATTTCGGGGCCGACGTGTACAACCGGTCCTTCAGCACATCGAAGTAGATGGAGCTCAGGTCAACGATGCAGAAGTCCTTCAGGCGCTGATAAACCTTGTGGAAGACGAAGTTGTCGTAGTGCTCGCGCACATCCTTTGCCAGCTCCGACGCGCGCAGAAGAATGTACTGATCGAGCTCGTGCATGTCGGCAAAAGTCACCGCATCGTGCCCGGGATCGAAATCGTGCAAGTTGCCGAGAATATAGCGGAAGGTGTTGCGCAGCTTGCGATAACTCTCGGCGATGCGCTGCATCAGCTCGTCGGACGCCATAACGTCCTCGCGAAAATCCACCGACGCGACCCACAAACGAACGATCTCCGCTCCCATCTTGTCTGCGATTGCGACGGGATCCACCGTGTTGCCCAGCGACTTCGACTGGGCGCGGCCCTGCGGATCGAGCGTCCAACCGACGGTAGCGACGCGCCGAAACGGAGCTCCTCCCTTGGTCCCAACCGCACAGAGCAGGGAAGAGTGGAACCATCCGCGATGCTGATCTCCGCCTTCGAGGTAGAGGTCGGCGGGCCAGGGAAGTCCCGGCTCGCGGCCCAGCACCGCGGCCTGGCTCGAACCCGACTCGAACCATACGTCGATGATGTCCATCTCCTTGCGGAACTTGGTTGCCCCGCACTTACACTTGGTTCCAGCGGGCAGAATCTCCTCGGCTGAATGTTTGTACCAGGCGTCAGCGCCTTCACGTGCGAACAGGGCGACCACCGCGCTATTCGCGGCCTTGTCGTTCAGAAACTCATCACAGCCTTCGCACTGGAACATGGCGATGGGCACGCCCCAGATGCGCTGGCGCGAGATGCACCAGTCCGGGCGGGCGGCAATCATGTTGGAGATGCGTTCTTCGCCCCACGCCGGGTCCCACACCACCTTCTTGATTTCCTCCAGCGCGCGGGTGCGCAGCGTTCCGCCTGGAAGGTTACCTTCCATCGAGATAAACCACTGCTCGGTCGCGCGGAAGATGATGGGATTGTGACAGCGCCAGCAATGCGGATAGGAGTGCTCGATCTTCTCATAGCCCAAGCAGCACGCCACGGCTCTTCAGCAGCTCGATAATCTGCGGGTTCGCCTTGAACACCTGCTGGCCGTCATATTCCGGCAAGCCATTGCGCAGGATGCCGGCATCGTCCACGTCGCACTGCAGTTTGATTCCGTATTTCACGCCGGTGGCAAAGTCGTCTGCGCCGTGCGCCGGAGCAGTGTGCACCGCGCCCGTGCCGGTGTCCATGGTGACGTAATCGCCCAGCACGCCCAGCACGCTGCGATCGAGAAACGGATGAGCGAAAGTCGCGTTTTCCAGCTTGGAACCGGGGAACTGTGCGATCTCTTTCGCGTTGCCCAGACTGCACTTTTCAATGGTCTGTTGTGCCAGTTCTTTGGCGACGATGTAGATCCATTCGCCGGTGTCGAGCGCGACGTACTCGGCATCAGGCGCAAATGTCACCGCCATCGAGGCAGGCAGCGTCCACGGAGTAGTGGTCCAGATGATGGTCGCGACGTTTTTCTTGCCGGCAAGCGCGGGATCGATCTTCGCGGGATCGCTGGTGAGCGGATAGCGCACCCAGATGCTGGGGCTGCTGTGCATCTCGTACTCGACTTCGGCCTCAGCCAGTGCGGTCTTGTCGTGGATGCACCAGTACACCGACTTCAAGCCCTTGTACACCAGGCCCTGCTCGTAAAACGAGTAGAAAGTCTCCAGCACTACGCTTTCGTAATGCGGGTCCATGGTGGAGTAGGGATCGTCCCAACGGCCGAAGACGCCAATACGCTTGAACTGCTCGCGCTGCAGGTCGAGATACTTCTGCGCATACTTACGGCACTCTTCGCGGACTGCCAGCGGGTCCATGTCGAGCTTCTTGCGTCCCAGAAGGTCGTCGACCTTGATCTCGATGGGCAGGCCGTGACAGTCCCAGCCCGGCACATAAGGCGCATCATAACCGCTCATGCTGCGGCACTTTACAACAAAATCCTTCAACGTTTTATTTAGGGCTGTGCCGAGATGCAGGGGACCGTTGGCATAGGGCGGGCCGTCATGCATTACGTAGATCGGCTGGCCCTGATGCGCCTCACGAATGCGGTCGTAAATCCGCTCCTTCTCCCACCGCGCGAGCATCTTAGGCTCGTTCTGCGGCAGATTCGCCTTCATGGGGAAGTCGGTCTTGGGCAGGTTCAGCGTGGATTTCAGGTCGAGCGGCACTCCCTGGTTCTCCTAAACTTGTTACGGAGTTGAAAACGTTACGCGGGCTATGTCTTCATTATAGGGAGCAGCGAAAACCGCGTCCATCAGTGGGTTGCAGAGCCGCCCAGTCTTTGCCGTCTGCGCGCTTCCGCAGTAGTCTTGAAGACAATGCGCAACGGTGTGGGAGGCTGCTGCGCATCGTTACTTGGTATGACTCTTCGCGGCTGGCTTCGACCGCCGGAGATTCGTCCGCGGCCGGCAAAGCAGTCTCTGGGGGAAGTGTGGATTCCGATTCCGCGTACACAACGCAAATGTTTCTGGCTGCTGCTGACCATCCTGAGCTTGGGCGCGATCTTTCTGCCCTTCGGATGGGGCGTTGTCGAGACGCTCGCCTCCGTCATCATAAGTTGGTGGGTGGTCTACCGGAGTGGCATCCTGTGATACGGGGCGGATGTCCGGAGTTGGCCGTCGGCGGCCTCTCTGGGTGAACCGAAATCTTCCGGAAAACGCTTTCTCGTGGACGAAGAAAAAACATATCGGGTCCTGAACCGGGAGATATTCCTGTTGGTCGCGCTCGCGGTGGTTGCCATCGGTGTATTTGTTTTCACCCGGAAAATGGCGGCCAAGGAACAACAATTGGACGCCCGCATCGCCGCCATCTGGTACCAGGAAGGTGAGCGCCAGCTCAGCTCCGGGCAGGTCGAAAAGGCAATCGACTCCTTTCGCAAAGCCACCACGGATGCGCTTGGGGAACCGCACCTACACGCTCGCCCTGGCCAACGCTCTAGCCGCCGGCAATCACGACGCAGAGGCGGAGCAGACTTTGCTTCGTTTGCGGGAATCCGATCCCGAAGATGCCGCGATCAACCTCCAACTGGCCCGGCTCGTTGCCAAGCGCGGAGAGGTCGATGACGCCGTGCATTACTACCAGAATGCGCTCTACGGCCGCTGGGCCGGAAGCCAGGTCGATGAGCGGATCTTACAACTGCGACTTGAGCTGATTCGCTTCCTGCTGGGGCATCAGAAACGCAACATCGCGCTTTCAGAATTGCTTATTCTGGAAACGGAGCTGCCACAATCTGCGGAGGCGCATGTGGCGGCGGCTCGCCTTTTCCTCCAGGCTGGGGACGCGCAGCACGCTTTGAAGAATTACGCCAAAGCGATTGAGTTGGACAAGAACAATGTGGGAGCGTTGACGGAAGCAGGTGAGGCGGCGTTCCGTCTGGGAAATTATCAGCAGGCCGAGGAGTATCTGAAAGCCGCTTTGGAATTAAATCCCGAAGCGGAGAAGACGCGCCAGTTGCTGTTAGTAAACGAAATGGTGCTATCGGATGACCCGCTGGAGCCGCATCTCAGTAAAGACGAAAGTCAGGAACGCCTGCTTCGTGGCTTCGAGCAGGCCCGCCTACGGCTTGCGGGCTGCCTCAGTCAGACGACGGATCAGGAGCAAAGTAAAGAACTGGCCGCCCTTACCGAGCGGGCGCGCACGCTGGAATCAGAACTCCATGCCAAACGTCTTGCTGATTCCGAGTTGACCAGGACCGGTGTCGAGCTGATCTACACCATTGAAAAAACGGTGTCGGGTGCCTGCGGCAAACCCGAGGGCTTGGATGAGGCGCTTCTCCTGATTGGCCTGATGCACGTTGGTGCGCAACCATGATCTCTCTCGAACTGCCGTTCCTGCAGCGGCTGCGCCTGCGCGAGAACCACATCTTTCTGGCGCTGACCATCCTCATCGGAGTTCTCGCGGGTCTTGCCGCGGTACTGTTCACCCTGGCCATCAGGGGCACGACCTATGCGCTGTTCGGAATCGCGCCCTCTTACTTGCGCTACATCCTGGTTCCCACGTTGATGAGCCTGGTCACCGGCTTCCTGCTGGTGAAGTTTTTCCCGGACGTCCGCGGCAGCGGCGTTCCACAAACCGAGGCCGCCTATCATCTCAATCAGGGCAACATTCCGTTCCGGGTCGCGTTCGGGAAGTTCCTGACCGGCGTGCTGTGCATCGGCTCGGGGCATTCGATGGGCAGGGAAGGCCCGTCGGTACAAATCGGCGCGAGCATCGGCTCATCGATCGGAAGATGGTTTCATCTATCTCCCGCCCGCTTGCAAAGCCTGGTGCCGGTCGCGGCGGCGGCAGCCCTCTCGGCAGCCTTTAATACTCCGGTCGCGGCGGTGATCTTCGCGCTGGAAGAAATCATCGGCGACATGAACGCGGCCTTGATCGGTTCCACCGTCGTGGCTTCGGTCGCCTCCGTCATCGTCGAACGTTCCATCCTCGGTAACAGCCCCATCTTTCACGTGCCCGCTTATCACCTGGTGCATCCCGCCGAGCTGATCGCCTACCTCGTGCTCGGAATCGCCGGGGGCATCGTCTCGCTGGCCTTCTGCAAGGGCCTGCTCTACGCCCGCGCGGTCTTCATGAAAATGCCGAAGTGGACCAGGGTCTTTCAACCCGCGATGGGAGGCCTGATCATCGGCGTGATCCTAATCTTCTTCCCCCAGGTCATGGGTGTGGGCTACCCGTTCGTTGACCAGGCGCTGAATGGCGGCCTCCTGCTCAAGACGATGCTGCTGCTGTGTCTGGCCAAACTGGTCGCGACCATTGTTTCTTACTCCTCAGGAAACGCCGGCGGTATTTTCGCCCCGAGCCTCTACCTGGGAGCCATGGCAGGTGGGACGGTCGGAGTGCTGATGCACCGCTTTGCCCCGTTTCCCACGAGTGATCCCGGCGCTTACGCTCTGGTCGGCATGGGCACCCTATTTGCCGGAATCATTCGTGCTCCCATGACTTCGGTGTTCATGATCTTTGAGCTCACCCAGGATTATCAGGTTTTGGTGCCGCTGATGATCGCCAACATGATCAGCTTCCTTATCTCGAAGCGATATCAGAAGGTTCCGCTGTACCACGCACTGCTGGAGCAGGAGAACATACACATGCCTCAACCGGGAACCCGGCAGGTGACCGGCCAGTGGCGCGCCCGCGACATCATGACGCAGGAGTTCACCATGCTCCCGCCTGACACTTCCATCCAACAGGCGGCCATGATCACGGCCAAGACCGACGCGCAGAGCTTTCTCGTCGGCAGCGATGGGGTCTATTCCGGCCTGCTAACGCGCGCGCAACTCGAGCGCGCTCTCAAGTCCGGTGACGCGGAAGCTCCCATCAGAACGATTGTCCGCGATAGCTTTTCCCATACTCACCCTGACCATCGGCTCGAAGTCGTGTTGGAACGGCTTGCCAAGAATCCCGGTCTGCTGCCCGTCGTGAGCCGCACTCAGGTGAATCGTATTGAGGGCGTGATTACTCCCCAGACCCTGGTCCGGTTTGTGCAAGAGAACTGGAAAAACCAGGGCACGGCGGCAAATGACACCCAGGATTCACTGCAGCAAGCCGGCGGCTGATCACAGGCGCTTCAGGAACGCCCTCGCCTTTTCGAGCTCAGGAAAGAGCTTCTCCTCCGCCTGAAACTCCGGCCCGTGCACGCAGCGCCGGCTACCGCGCAATTTCACGGGATGCTTAAGGTGCAGCATCTCGTGATAGACGATGTACTCAACTGCGTAGCGCGGCACCCGAACGTGATCGAAGATGCGGCTTACCACGATAGCGTTGTGGGCAGGATCGTAATGCCCCAGGCTGCGCCGCGAGCGGACCTGGCTCCAGGTCATCTGCGGGCGTGCCAGTAATCCGTGAAAGAAACGGACATTGAGCTCGTCGAAAACGTGTTCCAGGTTGTAGACGATCCCGCGCGGCGACTGAATGCGTTTCCGCCCGCGCATTTGCCGCATTAAATGCGACTTGGCGCGAATGTCTTTGCTGATCACGTAACGCCGAAAGCGAGTACTATGCGTGGCCTCAATCGGGTGACGGTAAACCTTTGCCAGCAGAATGTGCGCCACCGCTTCGAGAACGCTTTCTGGAGCGCCTTCCAGCAGGTCGGATATCCGTACATGGACCTTGGAGTCGCGCAGTCGAATGGTGTTGTTCACGCTGGCGAAGGGATAGAACTCCACGCGAAACTCCGGCATCGCTGCGCGTGGCCGCAGCTCGCGGTAAGTTCTCTGGAAGATGTCGTCGAGGTCGGGTCGCAAGTTGTGATTAACGTATCACGAAGTCCAAATGGGCGGGCGTAGAGAAGGCGTGGCCTTCGTTGACATCCCACCCCTTCGCAATTGTCATCACGAGTGGGCTTCAGCCCGCGAGGGATCTGCTGTCCTTTGTCTGACAAAAAAGCAGATTTCCCAGGGTGTATCGCCTCGCAATGACGATGCCAGAATTCCCCACGCGGGATATCAACAGAGCCAGATGGCTTCTAATCAGTCCGCTCGGAATACACCTTATTCAGCTTCTTTTCCTTGGCCAGTTCGTTTTGCTCCTGGAGTGCTTTCCGGGAGCTGTCGGCGCTGTCCTTGGCAGCCTCGCTCGCGTTGCTTAGCACGAACGAATACTGCTCCACCTCTTCCGGAGGAGACTGTTCCTTCAACTTGCGCAGTTGGAGTTGCCACTCGCTGTCGGCCTCGATGACCAGCTTCAGGCCCTTGCGCATGTCCGTCTTGTGTGACCCATACATGTCAACGTTGTCGTCGATCTCATCCAGCAAAGAGGTGAAGTCCTGCAACAGGTCGTGGATTTGCATGGGCCGGTCTTTGGCGCTCTTGGTATCAACGCGGAGCTGCTCGATGGACGCCATGCGCGCGCGCGCGAAACCGACCATCAGTTCGAGACGCTTGTCCGGGTTATCAGCCGCCTCCCGCATTTCGTCGATTTCCTTATCGTTGAGCGGATCGCGGTGTTGGGCCGCGCCGGATGGAGCCAGAGAGCACACCAGAACAGCGAGATATACCAACCACTGCTTCGAACGCATCACGATTTCCCCTTCGGTTCGGCTTGCGGCCCCCACATCTTGACCATCAATTCCGAGCGGATCTGCTCGATCTCGTCCACCGCCTTGCGCACCGGACCGCGGTTGTCGAGATCGAGGCTTTCGCCGATATCGTGCATCCGCTTCTCCAGCTTGCGGAGATCAATCTCGGTTTCCTTCAAGTGCTTTCCAGAGGACGATGCGGCGTTGGCCGCTTTATGGGCATATTCGACCACTTCGCGGATGTCGGCCTGGCCTTTATCGAGGTCGCCCTGGTTGAAAAGATTGTCGGCGTCGGCCAGCTGCCGGTGAGCGTATTCCAGGCAAAGCTTGGCCTGCTCGGCGCCGGTGGCAGCGTCAGCGTGGGCTTTCAACTGTGAGGCAGATTCGTCTGACGTGAGCGGCAGTCCCGTCGCCTCGGCGACCGCAAGATCGGAGCTCGCCGGAAACCCCAGGGCCGCCAGCACCACCATGATCGCCGCACATTGGAAACGGGCACGCATATCACTTCTTGCTCTGATACTTGTCTGCGTGTTTGGGATCGAGCGCGATTAACCGGTGGCGCGCCTGCCATTCCTGGTCGGGAAGCTTGCCCGCGTCCGCGGTCAGGAATCGCTGATAATACTCCACCGCCTGGGGCACGGCCTTCAGGTTGTCGAAGGTGGTCGCCCGCAGAAAATAAGTCGCCGGACTTTCCGGCAGGAATTTCGCGCGATAGTCCAGCGCCTTCAAGGTAAGCTGATAGTCCTTGTTTTCCGCCGCCACCACGGCAAGGTTTCCGTAGGCATCGGCCAGGTCTGGCTTCAGCTGCACGGCTACCAGCAATTCCTGTTGCGCTTCCGGATATTTCCTTACATGCATAAGCAGAGACCCCAGCGCGAAATGCGCCTCGGCATCCTTTGGCATGCTCTTCACCGCAATGCGAAACTGTTGCTCCGCTTCGCCGTATTTATCAGCCTTAACATACAGAGTCCCCAACTCCAGGGCTGTCCGCCCGTCGCTGGAATCGGCCCGCAGACCCTTCTGCAGCTCCTGCGCGGCTTCCTCATTCTTGCCATCGTCCGCCAGCAAACGTCCCAGTTGGACACGGGCGTTGCTGTTCTGCGGATCGGCTGCCAGCAAACGCCGCAACCCAGCTTCCGCCTCGGGATACTTCTTCTGCTTGATATAGACGTTCGCCAGCCCGGAAACGGCTACCTGTGATTTGGGATCGAGTTCGGCGGCGGTCTGGTACTCCCGCGCCGCTGCATCAAGATTGTTCTGCTTCTCCAGCAAAACGGCAGCCGCAAGATGCGGCTCCGGACTCTTGGGGGCAAGCTTGGCTGATTCCGTGTACGCGGCTAGCGCCTGCGGTGGGTCGAGACTCTCTTCGACGCGTCCGAGCGACTGCCACGCACGGGCCAGCGTCTCGTCAGGATGAGCCGTCGGTTTCAACTGGGTTGCAGCCTTCAGCCACTTGGCGGCTTCCGCGTTGTTGCCTTGCCGCGCTAGTAGCAGACCCAGATTCAGGTTTGACTCGAACACGTCCGGCTTGGCCGCGACCGACTTGCGATAGGCTTCGATGGCCTCCGGCAGACGATTGGTCGCGTTATAGACGTAGCCCAGGTCGAACCAGGCGCGATAATCATCGGGCTTCGCCGCCACCGCTTTCTGCAGAAGAGGTTCTGCCGCAGCGAAGTCGTTCTTCTGCATGGCGGCTTCCGCCTGTTCAACTTCAGGAGAGGTGGAGTCGTCAGGGACTGTCTCCGCGACGCGATGATGACGAATGGTGGGTTTGCTCTCTTGAGCATAAGCGCAGATGGCCATGGAAAGCGCAGTCAGAATCACAACGTGCATCAAGGCGTCCGGGCGTTTCCCGCGATTGCTCATTACCATGAATGTTAAACCTTCAGAGCTGGGAGCAAACCGCACTGCCTGTTACCAAACTCAGTGTCGCCGCTCTGCGGCTCGCGCGGGTTGGATGCCGCTTTCCCGGCGCTTACGCACCGGGCTAACACCATCCCGCCGCTGCGCGACTGTTACGAAACTCGGCTCGGCTTCCGGGCGGTGGAACAAGAGTCACGAAATCACAGTGCCGGAGGCACGACATGATCTAGCCCACCACGCAGCCGAAGGCGGAGTGGTGGGTTGAGTGGGAAATTTTGTCTGAGTCCCATAGGGACGGCAGAGTTTCGTAACCGCCTCTTACGCACCCGGCTAACACCATCCCGCCGCTGCGCGGCTGAGACTGAGTCTCCCGTGATCGACACCCTATAACGGCACTTAAGCCTTTTTCTGATTGCACGGGTGCCCCGGGTCTCGCGGTTTTCGAGACCCGGGCGAAGCAAAGCAAAATTCTATGGCGACTGCCGGATCGTTTTCTAGACGCGCGGGATTTGGGGAAGGGCATCGAAATGCGCATCGCGGTCGTAGAGAGTGAGCGAATGCTGCAGCACCAGAGCCGCGATCCACATGTCGTTGGTGGGGATAGGTGTACCCTGCTTTCGCAGTTGCCGGTACACATTTGCGTAATGATGGGTAGTCTGCTCGTCGGCATAAAGGACGTCAACCCCCGGTTTCAGAAGGAGCCGGCGCAGGACCGCTTCATTGCGCGGCCCCTGGCTGCCGACGGCAAATCCGGCGCGCAATTCGCCCAGCACGATGAACGGAAGCCATACTTCATCCGCCGTCTCAACCGTATGGACCACCTCCGCGTTGCCGCGGCATAGATCGACATAGCGATTGGTATCGAGCGCCAGCCTCACTGCCACAGTTCCCTATCGATAGCGTCCTGCGCCGCCAGGGCGCGGTCGAAGGCGCGATCGCGGCGCCATGTTCCAGCAATATCTCCGAGATCGCGCTGCCGGTCACGTTGCCTGCCGAAACCAGTCCCCCGAGCCAGGGCATCGATGGCCACTTCATTCAGGCTTTTACCTTGTTCCTGAGCGCGCCGGCGGAGGGCAGCATCCAAAGCGTTAGGTACTTTCCGAATGGTGTATTGCATGCATCGATTGTAGGCTATGCAGGCACGCAGTGCGAGCGAACAGCTACCGACGGGTGGCCAGGTCTCGCGTCTTTCGACCTGGGTAGTCACGGTAGCAACTAACTGTGATGAACTGGAGGTCGTGTCCACCCTGCAAGCGCTCTAAGCCCCAGGGCATGGCACCAGAGTAGAAACAGGAAACTGGTTCGTGCTGTGATGAAGGACACAGGGTGATGCTGATGCTTTGTATCAGGGCCCGAGTTTACTCGGGCCGATCAGCGCGTATCGTATCAGGTTGGGCTTCAGCCCCTGCAAATGCCAAGGCTTGCAGGGGCTAAAGCCCGGATGATAGCAGTCCCTTACGGCCCGGCTAAAGCCGTGCCCTGATACAAAACAGAGCCAAAAACCGACTCTTTCAGCGACCTGTGAAGTTGGGCCCTGATACAAAGCCCGCTTAGCGTGCTCTTTTTGCGACCGGCATACAAATCTTAACCACGCTCATGGCGCCGGCCCGCCGTTGCGCGATAGCACGCGCGCCAGCCACTGCCCGGTGTAAGAGTTTGGCGTGTTGGCGATGGTTTCTGGCGTTCCGGCCGCCACCACCTCTCCACCGCGAGCTCCGCCTTCGGGGCCAAGGTCAATCACCCAGTCAGCTGTCTTGATCACGTCGAGGTTGTGCTCGATCACCAGGATGGATCCTCCAGCCTCGATCAGCCTCCGGAACGCCGCCAGCAGCTTGCTCACATCGTCGAAATGCAAACCCGTGGTCGGCTCGTCAAAGATGTAGAGCATGCGCGGGTAACGCTTGTTGCGCTCGCTTTGGGAACGTCCTATGTCGCGCAACTTCGGCTGCAAATGCGCTGCCAGCTTCATGCGCTGGGCTTCGCCACCGGACAGCGTGGTGGCCGACTGTCCCAGCCGCAAGTACCCCAGGCCGACTTCTTCCAGCACGCGCAGCTTCTCCACGATCTTCGGAACACCCGAGAAAAAGTGCAGCGCCTCTTTCACCGTGAGATTGAGCGCGTCGTGAATGTTCTTGCCGTGATATCGGACGTCCAAAATCTCCGGCTTGTAACGCCTACCCTTGCACTCTTCGCAAATCAGCTCGACATCGGCCAGAAACTGCATTTCGACCGTGACCGTGCCGTCGCCCTGGCAGGTTTCGCATCGGCCCCCGGGGATGTTGAAGGAAAAATGTCCTGCGGCATAACCGCGTTTCTTGCTCTCGGGCAGGGAAGCGAACAGCTCTCGAATGGCGTCGAAGGCCTTGATATAGGTGACGGGATTCGAGCGCGGCGTGCGCCCAATGGGAGATTGATCGACCAGCACAACCTCGTCAATCCACTCTGCCCCCATCACACGGTCCACTTGCGCCTTCGGCCCGCCGGTGACCTGTCCTTTTTCCGCGGCAAGAGCGTTGTAAAGAACGTCGTGCACCAGGGTCGATTTTCCTGAACCGGAAACGCCGGTGATGCACACCAGCATCCCCAGTGGAATGGAGACAGTCACTTTCTTCAGATTGTGGGCCCGTGCGTCGATCAGCTTCAGTTTTCGCCCCGTGCCATCCCGCCTGGTTGGCGGCATGGGTATGCGCAACTCTCCGCTCAGGTAGCGCCCGGTGAGGGAAGCGGGGTTGTCGCGAATTTCATCGTAGGTGCCAACGGCTATAACGTGCCCGCCATTTTCGCCCGCTCCCGGCCCGAGGTCGATGATTCGATCTGCGGAGTGCATGATCTCGGCGTCGTGCTCCACCACCAGAATCGTGTTGCCGAGGTTGCGCAAGTCGTGCAGGATTTTGACCAGCCGCTCGGTGTCGCGGTGATGCAGACCGATGGAAGGCTCGTCAAGAACATAGAGTGTGCCCACCAGTCGCGAGCCAAGCGACGTTGCCAACTGAATGCGTTGCGCCTCGCCGCCGGAAAGCGTGGACGCAAGCCGGTCGAGGGTCAGGTATTCGAGCCCGACATCGTTCAGATAGCGCAGCCGGTCGTTGATCTCCTCCAGCAGCTTGTCAGCGATGCCAGCCTCCTGCCGCGTCAACTCCAGGTGTGAGAAAAAGTTCGTCGCCTCTTCCACGGTCATCGCGGAGATCTGGCAGATGTCCTTGCCGCCGATCTTTACCTGGCGCGCTTCCCGCCGCAGCCGCAGCCCGCCGCACTCGGAGCAGACGGAATAACCGCGATAGCGGCTGAGGAAGACCCGCACGTGAAGTTTGTATTTCTTGCGCTCCAGGTGCTCGAAGAAGCCGCGCACGCCCCAGAATTTTCCGTCGCCGCTGATGATGAATCTCTGCTGATCGGGCGTGAGGTCCTGCCACGGCACATCGAGCGGAACCCCCGCGGCGCGAGCGTAGCGGCGCATCTCGGTCGCCAGAGGCCGGTATTTAGGCTTGGTCCACGGCTCGATGGCGCCTTCGGCCAGCGTCAGAGTTTTGTTCGGGATCACAAGGTTCAGATCGAAGTCGATCGTGTTACCAAATCCCTGACAGCGTGGACAAGCTCCGAATGGATTGTTAAACGAGAATAACCGAGGCTCGGGCTCTTCATAGCGAAGATTGCACTGCTTACATTCGAAGCGTTGCGAAAACCGCAGTCGCTGCGGCGGCTCTCCGTCGTGTGGGGCGGTTTCGAACCAGACCTCTCCGGCTTCGCGGTAGCCTTGCTCGATGGCGTCCACGATGCGTGCCCGGACATCGGGCGAAACCGCGATGCGGTCAATCAATACGAAGACCAGCTCGGCGAAATTGAGGTCAAGCAGCGACTCGGGCGCTGAGAACTCGACGATCTGTCCATTCTGATAGAGCCGGTTGAAGCCGCGCTTGCGCAGCTCGAACAGGCGCTCTTTCAGCAGGGAATCGTCGGCTTGCTTGGATGGCTTTTTCTTTGCGGCTCGCCGGCCTTTCTTCTTCTCCGGTTCGGAAGGAGGAGGCGGAGGTTGCACCGGGAATAGCACCTGTACCCGGGTGTCTTCGCCCAGCGCGAGGATGCGGTCGGCGACCTCATCCACCGTGTCCTTCTTCACTTCCTGACTACAATTTAAGCAATAGGTGCGGCCCACCCGCGCGTAGAGCAGCCGCAGGTAGTCGTAAATTTCAGTTGCGGTGGCGACGGTCGAGCGCGGATTGCGCGTGGTGTTCTTCTGCCGAATAGCGACGGCAGGAGCGATGCCGTCAATGACATCCACGTCTGGCTTCTCGATTCGCTCCAGAAACTGGCGTGCGTAAGCAGACAGCGACTCGACGTAGCGGCGCTGTCCCTCAGCGTAGATGGTGTCGAACGCGAGCGATGACTTGCCCGAACCCGAGACTCCCGTCACCACCGTCAGGGTGTTGTGGGGAATCTCGAAGTCAATGTTCTTGAGGTTATGGACGCGTGCCCCGCGTACTGTAATGCTGTCGTTCGCCATGGCCCCGGAAACCGACGGCAGCCTGGCCGCGCGGCGCATTCCGTCTGCCCGGCCTACAGATTGCTTCAACAAGAGCTGCCGAAACTTTTTATTATAGCCGTTCGTTGACGATGCCGCCGTAGCGCTGACGAACAGCGCGCAAAGGCAGGCGAAGAACGCAGACAGCAAAGCGATTGCAACGGAAGCTGGCAGAAAATGGGTTGCGTGGTGAAGGAGAACCCAAGTCGAAGGGAAGAGACTCATAACTATCCTCGGCTGGTTACGTCACAAAGGTGGTGACGCCCAACTCTGCTTTCATGCTAGGCGCGAGGCAATAGCGAATGCAAGGGAAATCGTAAGTCGCCGCAAAATTGTTTCCCGAAACGGGAACAATCACCGCGCGAAGTACAGCAACGCGAAGATGTAAATCCACAGCGCGCCCATGAAGTGCCAGTACCATGCTGTGACGTCAATCACGATGCGCCGAATCTCAGGCGGACGATGCAGCCAGGTAGTAACTCCGGCGTAGAACAGCGCCAAAATTCCGCCGGCGAGGTGGACGGCGTGGACTCCAGTCAGGATGAAGAAGAAGGAGCTACTGGCATTGGCGGCGAAGTAGATGTTCTCCCGTCGCAGCACGTGCCATGCGTACGCCTGTCCAGCGAGGAAGCCCACCCCGAGGACGATGGTCGTCCATACCCACGGCAAGGCATGGCTGATGCTAACGCGAATGCCAGGAATATCAGCGATGGGCGCCAGGGCAACATCTTCGGCAGCGCGGCGGCGCGCTATCTCCAGGGTGAAGCTGCTGACCATGAGGATGAGAGTGTTGAAGAGCAGGACACTGATGGGCAATGTCATGGGCGCCCAGTTGCTTACGTAGTCGTTGTGAGCCGGGTCCCAAACCGCGCCTGCCTTGCGCACGACGTAAGCAGTGGTAAAGGACACAAACAGCATCACCACTGATGCCAAGGCCAACATCACGCCCAGGCGATAGCGGCGCAGGCGTTCGCTATAGCTGGGCTGGTCGTCGCCGCCGCGGCCTCCTCCGCCGTCGCCGCCGCCCGGCCAATTGACCGTAGGGCCGCGGCCTCCGCTACCTTGCGAAGTCCTTGGCGGTCGAATGCTGATTCCGTTTCTCAACTTCCAGCCTGGGTGCTTCCTGTTAATTTCGCGTGAGCTGCGCGGACGAGCGGCGCCGTCCGAAGACCACTCGGCTGGCCGACTTCCCGCGTCACCCCATCACCTCTTTGACGTTATGATGCGCGTGGCGGCAACGGAACTCAACCCGCTAAGTAAATATATTTTCGCTTCACGCAACTCACGGCGGTCCGCATTCACTTATGCGAGTGAGACCGAGCGCCTCCCGGATGAGGTGACTTACAATTGACTGGCGGCCATCCGATCCATGAAGCGCAAACTCCTCATCGTGGTTGTAGCGCTGGGCGTTCTGTACCTGGGCGACTTTCTCTCTCTGCGCTTCCGCATTCCGGCCCGCGACACGTTCAGCAGCGTCACCATGCACACCTATTACGTCGTCAAGCTTAAGAGTGGCAAAACCGAGTACGATTACGCCGGCGATCACGACATCAATTGTACAAATTCCTTGTTCCCTCAATACGAACTGAAGCCGTGTTGGTATGCCCGCCGCAAGACCGAGGAACAGATCACGATTGATTCCGGGAACCCAAACAATCCTCACGTGTTTTGACGAAACCGTTGTGCGCTCCTCGCTTTTTGCTGTTCGCCTTTCGCAATTCGCCAGACGAGGAGTTCAAAGCTGGGCCGGCGCATTACGTTTCGCGAAACGCGAAGGGCGAAAGGCGAACCGTGAAAAGCCTGTGCTTGCATTTCCAGCATCTGTCGTTCATCTTCACTACATGGCCGAGCACGAGAAAGTTCCTGGTCACGAGCTGAAGAAACAGCAATTTACCAACAATTGCTTCGGCTGCGGTCCCGCCAACGAAGCCGGACTCAGGCTCAAGTTTGTGCTTGATAAAAAGCGCAAGCGCTTCGTCTGCCGCTTCCGCCTGCAGCGGCGCTTTGTTGGTCCTCCGGCGCACGCCCACGGCGGCATCATCGCCACCATTCTCGACGAAGCAATGGGAAAGGTGAGCAAGTTGCACAACCTGATCGCGCTCACCAGCAAAATGGAGATCACCTACTTGAAGCCGGTGCCGCTGTTCAAGCCGCTGATCGTCGAGGGATGGGACACAGGCGTTCGCGGGCGCGAACACTATCGCGCCGCCGAGATTCGCAATCGCGACGGCGAGGTGCTGGCCCGCGGCACCGCTACGTTCATCGAGATTGATGCTCACCGCATGTTCGCCAAATACCTGAAGAAAAAGCATAGCGACGCGACGTAACCCGAACAACAGGCTGCCATCTCGAGCGACGGAACATTCTGGTGCACAGCATTGACTCCGGAATAGAAGAACGAAACTCCCAGGTTTGTCATCACGAGCGGGACTTTAGGCCCGCGAGGGATCTGCTTTTTCGTCACTCACAAAAAGCAGATCCCTCGGCCGCTAAAGCGGCCTCGTGATGACAATTTTCTAATAAGGCTTGCGAGTTGTCATGAGACGCCCACCACCGCGCTCCTCCGCTCCATCAGGACAGTGTCGCGCCAGCGTCCGTCCATGCGGCCGATCCGCTCGCGCCTGCCCACGGTTCGGAAGCCTGCCTGCTGGTGGAGCTGAATGCTGGCCGCGTTTTCAGGAAAGATTCCTGCTTGTAGCGTCCAGATACCGTTTTGTTCCGAGGCTTCCACCAACGCGGCGAGCAGTCGGCGACCGATGCCTTGTCCTCGCGCTTCTTCGGCAACATAGATACTCACTTCGGCGAGGCCTCCATAAACGCACCGGCTGGAAACGGGACTGAGCGCCGCCCAGCCGAGGACTTTGGTGTCCGAGCGCGCCACTAGCCTGCATGATGGCAGATGGCGTTCGTCCCATTGTTTCCAGTCGGGCACCGAGGTTTCAAAGGTGGCGTTGCCGGTTGCGATCCCCTCTTGATAAATCTTACGGACCGTCTCCCAATGCTCTGGCGTCATGGGTCCGATTTCACAGCCCTGCAGGTTGCTCATCACTCATGCAGTGTAGAACAGCGCAAGTCGGCAGCCGGTAGTGAGTCAGTTGACACTTAGAAGCAAGCTGAGAAGGTAGAGCGGGCCTTCAGGCCCGCGTTCAGGTCGCCACAAAGATTCTGAGTGCCGTAGGCACGGCACAGCCAACAACGTTTTGTGTCGCCCCTACGGGGCTCAGGTCCTGGAGAATTCCTCAACGCAGGCTTGAAGGCCCGCTCTACCTGAAAGATCCGTTGGCGCTGCTCAACCGCCGGCACGGGGTTACGTCCCACCACGCCCGCAGAGTAGAATGAAGGGTTCCAGGTAGGAGAAAGTTTATGTCCGAGAACAACGGTAACAACACCAGTCTGCGCCTGAAGACCGGACTGGCCGAGATGCTCAAGGGCGGCGTCATCATGGACGTGATGAGCGTCGAGCAGGCGGAAGTCGCCGAAGCGGCCGGAGCGGTCGCGGTCATGGCGCTGGAGCGCGTGCCTGCCATCATTCGCGCCGAAGGCGGCGTCTCGCGCATGGCCAACCCGAAGCTCATCAAGCAAATCATGGCCGCGGTTTCCATTCCGGTGATGGCCAAGTGCCGCATCGGCCATTTCGCCGAGGCGCAGATCCTGCAGGAGATCGGGGTGGATTACATCGACGAATCCGAGGTCTTGACGCCTGCCGACGAAGAGCACCACGTGGACAAGCACGCCTTCAAGACGCCGTTCGTCTGCGGAGCGCGCAACCTGGGCGAAGCCTTGCGGCGCATCGTCGAAGGCGCGGCCATGATTCGCACCAAGGGCGAAGCCGGCACCGGGGATGTGATCCATGCTGTCAAGCACATGCGGCAAATCGTTAAAGAAATGCGTCAACTTACGGTGATGAGCGAAGAGGAGCTGTTCGCAGCTGCCAAGAACCATCAGGCACCGTATGAGCTGGTGCGAACGGTCGCCAAGGCAGGGAAGCTGCCGGTGCCGAATTTCTCCGCTGGAGGCATCGCTACCCCGGCCGACGCGTCCATGATGATGCAGCTAGGGGCTGAGTCGGTCTTTGTGGGCTCCGGAATATTTATGAAGGGCGGAGCGATCGCGCTCGATCTTAAGTCCAAGGTCGAACGGGAAGAAGCGGAGTCGCGGGCACGCGCCATCGTGAAAGCAACCACGCATTACGACGATCCCAAGGTATTGGCCGAGGTCAGCGAGCAGATGACCGGCGCGATGAAGGGGCTGGCTGTCGGCGCCATCGAAGAAAAAGACCTGCTGCAGACGCGGGGATGGTGAGCCAGTTGCCAGTGCTCAGTCGTCGGTTGTCAGTGGGCCTGGCGGGAACGCGCCGCCGGGTGCAAGTGCTCTGCTAGAGCCGATCAGTCCAATACTCCGGTCGCCGGCTGGCGTGGGCAACGGCCCAAACGGTGATTCCAGATTCTTGCTCGGAATAGATGACGGCGAACGGAAATCGCCAACAACAGGAACCGCCGGGTGTCGTTCTTTCCAACCGGCCATCGTTGCGGGGCTTCAACGATAGTGTCGACGGCCCGAGCCAACTCCTCGACAAATTTGACGGCCGCCTTGGGGCTGCGCTTCTGATACCAAGTAACCGCGGCCTTCACGTCTGCTGCCGCGCCCTGGTGATACTCAACACGCCTAGCGTTCATTCACCATGGCCATGAGCTCACGATGAAGTTGTTCCCAAGGAACGGTCACGGCTTTGCCGGCGTTCAGGTCTTCGATCCGTCGGGCAACTTCCTCGTCCCAGGCATCTTCGACCGACAGATGGGAAGCCTCCAGGCTATCAAGCAGCGTGTTGGCCAAGGCAGCACGTTCGTCACTGGGAAGCGCTAGCGCCCGTTTCAACAGATCGGAAGCTTCTGGACTCATGGTTTCATTCTATCCCCGCACCACAAAATCTGTTCTCTTCTAGTAACGTGCGAATCACAGTTTCTTGCGTCTACATCTAAAATCATAGTCGAAAATACAAACCACAAGCGATCATCGCCGTTGGCTGATGTCGGAGCGCTAGCGGCTGAAAACGCATTTATGAAGATTGGCGTTCTCGCCTTGCAAGGCGATTTTGATGCGCATCGCCGCCGCCTGGAAGAACTGGGCGCGGAGGTTCTGCTGGTGCGCAAGGCCGAACAGTTCGACGAGATTGACGGCCTGGTGATTCCCGGGGGCGAATCCACAACCTTCCTCAAGCTGCTGGATGATCGCTGCTTTCGGAAGCTTGAACGAGTTCGTGCACAGCAAGCCGACGTTCGGCACCTGCGCGGGCGCAATCATGCTGGCACGCCAGGTGGAGAATCCGCATCAGCCGGGGCTGGATGCGATCGACATCACCATCCGCCGCAACGCCTACGGACGGCAAATCGATTCGACGATTGTCGAGGCCGCGAGCTCACTCGGGGGCAATCCCTTGGAGATGGTCTTCATTCGCGCGCCCCGCATTGACAGCGTCGGCGAAGGCGTTGAAGTCCTGGCCAAGCGCGATGACGATCCGGTGCTGGTGCGGAAGGGAAGTGTGATGGCAGCGACATTCCATCCGAATTGTCGAACGACACCCGCGTGCACGCCGAATTTCTGAAGCTAGTGAAGAACGGGGCGAAGTGAGTTCAGCCTCGGATTCTTCCGCGGATCTTTCGGTTTGCGGTGACCAGAACGCCTCGGCTTGAATCTCTGGAATCGGCAGATTCGGAATCGGCGCCCACGGCGCTTGAGCTCGCGTTCACTGTGTCCTCTTTTTGATCTCGGCGTACATTTGGCGGGCCCCTCGCGCACGACCTGCATGGTGAAAACCAATCTACCTGTCATAATCTAAGAAGTCATCCACTTACTCATACGAAAGAGCATTCATGGCCGAATCCCCGATTACTGCCCGCACCGCTGATTTTGCAACCTGGTATCAGGACGTGGTTCTGCAAGGCGACATGGCCGAGCCCGCCGAGATTGTCAAAGGCTGCATGGTCATCAAGGCCAACGGCTACGCTGTCTGGGAGCTTTTGCAGCGCGAGTTTGACGACCGCTTCAAGGCCACCGGCCATCAGAACGTTTACTTTCCGCTGCTCATCCCGCAGAGTTTTCTGCACAAAGAAGCCGAGCACGTGGAGGGCTTCTCGCCGGAGCTGGCGGTAGTCACCATCGCCGGCGGAAAGCAACTGGAGGAGCCGTACGTCATCCGTCCGACCTCGGAGACCATCATCGGCCACTTCTTCGGCAAGTGGATCAAGAGCTGGCGCGATCTGCCGATGCTGCTGAACCAGTGGGCCAACGTCGTGCGATGGGAGCTGCGCACGCGCATGTTTCTGCGAACCACGGAATTCCTCTGGCAGGAAGGACACACCGCGCACTCCAATCACGACGAGGCGCTGGAAGAGGTGCTGCGTATCCTCGACATTTATGCCGCAGTCGCTGAGGACGTGATGGCGATGCCGGTCATCAAGGGCATGAAGACGCAGGCGGAGAAGTTCGCCGGCGCGGTGCGCAGCTACTCGTATCGAGGCCATGATGCAGAACGGCTTCGCGCTGCAGGCCGGCACCAGCCACGATCTGGGGCAGAACTTCGGCAAAGCCTTCGACGTGCAGTTCCAGAACAAGGAAGGCCAGCTCGATTACGTCTGGCAGACCAGTTGGGGCGTGAGCACGCGCCTGATCGGAGGACTCATCATGAGCCACTCGGACGACAAGGGCCTGGTGCTGCCGCCCAAGCTGGCGCCGGTGAAGGCGGTGCTGGTGCCCATCTACCGCAAGGACGACGAGAAAGGCAAAGTGCTGGAGGCGGCGCACCGCATCGCGAAGGATGTCGGTGCGAAGGTGGATGACCGCGAAGCGCAAAGTCCGGGCGCGAAGTTCTTTCACTGGGAGCGGCGCGGTGTGCCGGTGGTGCTGGAGCTTGGACCGCGCGACCTCGCGTCCGGCAACATCGTGCTGAAGCGGCGTGATACAGGAACGAAGGAGCCGCTGCCGCAAGCGGAGATCGCTGCGAAGCTGCCGGCCGTGCTCGGCGAAATGCAGAAGAACTTGTACGACGCCGCAAAGCAGCGCCTCAAGGCCAACACCGTGCTGGCCAATTCGATCGAGGAGGTCGAGTCGATTCTCTCCGACGTGACGGCCGAAAAAGGTGGAGGAAAGTTTGTGATGGCGCACATCAAGGACGATCCGGCGTGCGATCAGCGCATGAAGGACTTCAAGGCCACGGTGCGCTGCATCCCGCTGGTGGACGAATACGATGGGGCAGGGAAGTGCATCGTCACCGGAGAGACGGTGGACCGGCGGGTGGTGATTGCGAAGGCGTATTGACAGAAGTGGCTAGTGGCCAGTGGCTAGTGCCTAGTTGCGGAAAAAAGCGGGGGAGGTGTGTTGATTGCACCGCTGCAAAATCACGCCAACTTTTCTAGCCGCTGAACACTGGCGACTAGTCACTTGTCGAGGTACGATACTGTCAGGTTCTGCGGGGGTCAAGGAGCGTGCCCCGTGCAGTTGAAGCACTATCAGCAGTTGATTGCCTGGCAGAAGGCAATTGCCCTGGTAACCGAAATTTACTCGGCAACCAAGTCTTTTCCGAGCGACGAGATTTATGGCCTGACAAGCCAGCTTCGCCGAGCGGCCGTTTCAGTACCGAGCAACATCGCTGAAGGTCAGGGTCGCGCAACCAGAGGAGAATTCGTTCAGTTTCTCTGCCACGCACGCGGCTCGTTATACGAAGTAGAAACGCAGATCGTTATTGCAACGACTTTGCAGTACATTGCGGTCGACAGGAGAGACCGGCTCTCAGATCGCACCACCGAACTCGGACGAATCCTGAACGGGTTGATTGCGTCGCTGCAGAAGAAAACGATGTCGCCTTCTTCTGGCCACTAGCCACCGGCCACTAGCCACTTCTTTCAGGAGCTCTACCGCATGACCCTCTACGACCTTTCCGCCAAGCTGAACAACGGCCGCAACAAGAAGCTCGCCGACTACAAGGGCAAAGTCCTGCTCATCGTCAACACCGCCAGCAAGTGCGGATTCACGCCGCAATACGAGGGCCTGCAGTCTCTCTATTCCAAATACAAAGACCGCGGCTTCGAGGTGCTCGGCTTTCCTTGCGACCAGTTCGGACATCAGGAGCCGGGCTCCGACGAGGAGATCAAGGAGTTTTGCCAGTTGAATTATGGCGTCAAGTTTCCGCTGTTCTCCAAGATCGAGGTCAACGGCGCGGACACGCATCCCGTCTTCAAGTTTCTGAAGAGCAAGAAGGGCGGCCTGCTGGGCGACAGCATCAAGTGGAACTTCACCAAATTCCTGGTGGACAAGAAGGGAAGTGTCGTCGAGCGATTTGCTCCCATGACGCCGCCCGCGGCAATTGAAACGCAAATCGAGAAGCTGCTGGGGAAATCCTAAAATCTTAGCCGCGGATTTACGCGGATCTTCACGGATAAATTCCTGTTTTTTACGCTTACGGATAGGGTGAGCCAAGGGCGTACTGCAGTCCGCAAAGAGCCAAGAATCCGCGTTCATCCGCGTAAATCCGTGGCTAACGCTTTCGTTCTACCGCGATATACTGATACCTATCGAGGATGGCTGTGGGCACCGCGCAAAAGACGTTCTACATCGAGACTTTCGGCTGCCAGATGAACTTCCACGACTCCGAAAAGGTCGTGGGCACGCTCATCTCGGAGGGGTACGCGCAGGTGCAGCGCGAGGAAGAGGCTGACCTCATCCTCTACAACACCTGCTCGATCCGCGACAAGGCCGAGCAAAAGGTCTTCCACCGACTCAACGACTTCAAGAAGCTGCGCAAGGAAGGGAAGCGCTTCGCCGTGCTCGGCTGCGTCGCCCAGCAGGAGGGCGAGAAGATTTTCGAGCGGGCGCCACACGTCTCCCTGGTAGCCGGCTCGGCGTCGTATCGCAACCTGCCGGAGATGCTGGTGCAGATCGAGTCGGGCTCGGATCGCGTTACCGGGCTCGATGACCGCCAGACCGACCAGGCCTTCGAAACCGAGTTCACTGCCCGCACCAATCCGCACCGGGGCTACATCACCATCATCGAAGGCTGCGACAAATTCTGCGCCTACTGCGTGGTGCCGTATACCCGCGGCAAAGAACGCAGCCGTACTTCGCATTCGGTTCTCGATGAAGCCAGGCGTATGGCGGACGCCGGATATACAGAGATTCAACTCCTCGGCCAAAACGTGAACTCTTACCGAGATCCTGCTGGGAAGAAGAGCTTTGCTGAACTCCTAACTGCGGTTGGCGGACTGCCAGGTATGCGCCGTGTGCGATTTACCACCTCGCATCCCCGGGACTTCACTAAAGATATCGTGGACGCGATCGACGCGGTGCCGACGCTGTGCGACCACGTGCACCTGCCGGTCCAGAGCGGCTCTTCGCGAGTGCTGGAATCCATGTTTCGCGAGTACACTCGCGAGCAGTATCTGGAGCGCATTTCGTGGATGAAGTCCACCCGCAACCGCGAGCTGAGCATCACCACGGACGTGATTGTCGGATTCCCGGGCGAGACTGAAGCGGAATTTGGCGAGACGCTTGGGCTGCTCGACGAGGTTGGCTACGACGGCGTCTTCTCGTTCAAGTATTCGCCGCGCCCCAACACGCCCGCATTGCAGTATGCCGACTCCATTCCGGACGCGGAGAAATCGCGCCGCCTGCAAATCCTGCAGGAGCACCAGCGCGAACTGCAGAGAGCCAGTTATCGCAGGCACTTGGGCCATACGCTCGAAGTCATGGTGGAAGGGAAGAACGCTGCCCGCGGACAGATAATCGGCCGCACCTCGCAGAACAAGACGCTCAACTTCGTGGTCAACGGTCAGCCGGAGCCATCTATTGGGGAGTACGTGCCGTGCGGGTGACGCAAGTTTTCCCGAACAGCCTATTGGGCGAGCTGGCCGTATAACCATCCAGA
>CAWIMR010000002.1:0-19064 GCA_963837245.1 uncultured Acidobacteriaceae bacterium
CAAAGACGGGACTGTCGATTCCAGCGGCGAGACCCCTTGAGTTGGAAGCTCGGCGTCCCTCCACCCGAAGAGCGCCAGCAGCTTTGGCACACTGCGCTTCGCAGCCCGGCATTGGCCGACAAGCTCGCCTTCCAACATCGACACGGCAGCGGGCGCATCGCCTATCTCAGCCGCCTGGCGCATCATCACAGCCTGATCGAGGGCCGCGATCGGCCGTCGGTTCAGGATGTTATCGCTGCCTCGATGGTCAGCGAAGGCACAGGTCTCGCTGGGCTGGCGCAACATCTGCCCGACGCCATACCCGACGAGGCTGTGGTCATGACTGCTACTCTGCGCGAGGAGTTGGCTCGGTTACTGCGACGCTGTCGCAACCGCGACCGGATGGTCAACGGACTCGGTGCTTCGGCAGTAGCTCGCTACAAACCGGGAGTTCGCGCACTGTTTGTTGGACCCTCAGGCACAGGCAAGACGCTCGCCGCGGGATGGGTGGCCACGCAGCTCGGCATGCCGCTGTATCGCGTCGATCTCGCCGCCGTCACCAGCAAGTACATTGGCGAGACCGAGAAGAACCTGGCGCAGTTGCTGGCCCGCGCCGAGCACGACGAAATTATCCTGCTCTTCGACGAAGCCGACTCGCTCTTCGCCAAACGCACCGACATACGCGAAGCCAACGACCGCTTCGCCAACGCGCAGACCAACTACCTGCTGCAACGAATCGAAAGCTTCGAGGGCATTGCCATCCTCACCAGCAACAACCGCAGCCGCTTCGATTCGGCCTTCGCCCGCCGCCTCGACATGATTGTGGAGTTTCCGCCGCCGCGTCCTGAGGAGCGGCGCGCGCTCTGGCTCTCGCATCTCGGCAGCTGCCACGCGCTCAGCCCGCCGGAGATCAACCAGTTGGCCAGGGCAGAATTGTGCGGCGGCGACATTCGCAATGCAGTGCTGGCGGCATCGGTACCGGCCCGTGACGAAGAGCGTCCCATTAGCTATGACGATGTACTGACTGCGCTGGCCGCGGAATTCCGCAAACTCGGGCGCGAGATGCCCAGCGATCTGATCAAGAAAGCATGAGGCCGACTGCCCATCCATGGGAGCCGCTGCCACCGCCGAGCCGAAGTCCAAGAAGAGCAAGGCCGACTTGTCTTCCGACGTCGTTCCCTCGCTGACTCAGGCTTTCAACTAAGAGGCGGCTTACGGTGCTACCGCCGGCATGCCGCTATTTCTGGATGTCGGCCTGCAAAGAAAACTTGCTGTCGGCTCGGTGGACGATCCCCTGGAGCACGAGGCGGACCGCGTGGCTGACGCGGTGGCATCCTCCGGCAACTTTGACTCCTCATCTCACGGACGATCCGCGCGGGTCGGGAGATACCCTCGAACCGAGTTGGGTTTCGAGAGCGCGGGCATTCAGCGCAGGTGCGCCTGCGGAGGGTCTTCTTCTGGCGAGTGTGAAGAATGCAAGAAACAGGAGGAAGAACAACCTACAACTCCATCGATTCAGCGCCGCGTCAGCGGCAATGGCAACGGCTCTGGTGCGAGCGAAGCCCCGCCGATCGTTCAGGAAGCCTCTGGGGTTCCCCGGGACACCCTCTCGATTCATCGGTCCGTCCGCTGATGGAGAGCGGTTTTGGGCGAGATTTCTCCGACGTGCGAGTGCATACCGATTCCATCGCTGCGAAATCGGCCCAGGCCGTGAATGCAGTGGCCTACGCCGCAGGAAAAGATGTGGTCTTCGCCGCGGGCCAGTACTCGCCCGATTCCTCTGAGGGCAAGCGCCTGCTGGCCCACGAGCTGACGCATGTCGTGCAACAAGGAAATGATACTTCGACCTCCGCCATCCCAGCCCAGGTGCAACGCCAGCCCACTGCGCCCAGCGACACGTCCGCACAACCTACAGCTCCATCCACGCAAGGCGCGGACACCCTTCCGGTGGATCCGACTCTAGCCACGCTTACGCCTGCGGAAGTTGATTCATGGACTGGCGCGCAGGTATCACAGGGCATCGAACTGCTCGCCTCCTACCTGGAGCCCGTCGTCCTGAGTGACGAAACTCGCGAAGCAAGTATTGAGAACCTGCGTTTGCTGATCCATGCTGCCGTCGCGCGTTCCATAACCATTCCCGCCGATGCGCTTGGGCGCCTCCCCGCCGAAGTCGCGCCCACGGTCGATCCGAAAACTCTGTTCGCGATGAACTCCCGGCTCGACCTGATCGCTGCAATGGTGCGGCGCGATTTTCCCAATGACGCCCCTTCCGTCGAGATAAAGCTCGAACAATATCGCTTGATCTATCCCTGGCTGACGGACCTCGATCTAGCGGACGCTTCGATTTCGCTCGAGACCGGCGTGAGATCGGTGGAAACTGCCGCGCGCATCAAGCGGCTTGCGGTTGACCCCGGCGGTGACTCTGAAGTCACGGCTTCGATCGGCCGCTTGGACGTTGCTTTGTCCACCCTGCTTGATGCGCTGCTGACACCCGACCTCTCCGAGCGCATCACCGACGCCGAGACCGCTCGCAACGACTGGCTGCAAAACACCGCTGACGCCTTTGTGCGGACCGCCCTGAGCATTCGCCACGAGATCGAAGCCGAGATCGACCCGCAGGGCTTCGGCATGTTTTCCAACGGCATCTTTGCAGATGACGTTTTCGTGCTGAGCAGCCAGGTCTCGGCGATATCGGATCTTAACTGGCAACGGGGCATCGTGGTATCCCGCATCGATGCCTTAATCAAAGAAGCCCCAACTGCAGCCGTTCCAGTCGAAGACCGGTTGGGGTTTGTCGTACAGAACTCCCAGAGACTGGATCTTCTGATGGCGCAGGCTGAGGCGGTCGCCATCGGCCGCTCGGTATGCCAGCAGGGACAGGTGCTCGCGGACACGGTCTACAATTCCAGCGTTCCCGGCCAACAGTTAAACAGGGACAACTATTTTGCTCTTAACGAACTTAGGCTCCTGCTGCCCAAGTTCACCGTCGACATCGCATCGCGGCAGGAGCTCGATAGGCTCCGCGCACAGGCTGAGGGGGTGGGCGCCCGCACCGACGAGCGGATCGACGCAATCCGAAGTTCCGACCGGCGCGTGGCCTGGTTTATCAATATTGCCGCGACCCTGGTTGGTATCGGCGCTATGCGGGCGGTGATGGCCGTGCCGGCGATAGCGGGCCTGGGGCGAACCGCCGCGGGCATCATCGGCTCCCTCGCTTTCACCGGTACGCGTCTGGCTCTTACCCGCAATGAGGGCCGCCCCTTGAGTGCCGGCGGCGTACTAAAAGACGCAGCCAAGGACTACCTCCTCTTCAGGATTCTAGGAGGAGTGGACGCGCGCATCACGGTGCAACTGGGCGAAACTGGTGCGCTCGCCACCGCCGCACGCATCGGCGGGGCCTATGGGACGCTGGCAGCGTGGACCCTCGCCTGGAACCAGATCTCCCCGCCGCCGGTTCAGCCTGGCGCTTCTCCTCCGTCGACCGGGGAAATTCTCGGCGATACCGCCCGCGACTTCGCCGCAATCCTCATTGCCGAGGCGTTGCTGCGTGCTCCGGCCATCACCAGCGCCGAACTGGCCCCGCGCGATGGAGCCGGCGACCGCCGTCAACTGCTGAGCCAATGGGAGTCCCACCGCGCAGAAATGGAGTCAACCGGCCGCAAGCTGCGGGAGTGGATGAAATCCAAACGCGAAGACGTGCGAGCCGGAGATGCTCTTATGGTTCGCGCTGACAATCTGGTCGCCAGCACAAGGAAATTCCTCGATCAGTTCGAGCAGATCGGCGAGCTGACTGCCGAGCAGCACGGCGTGCTCGACGCCGAGACCCGCGCTTTGCAGGAGAGCATTCGGAATGCGCGCGACGAAGCTCGTCTGGGCGTTCGTTCTGCTACCGGCGAGACTTGGTCCTATCAAGGCTCCCCGGAGAACATCGCGGCCTATCTGGCGCGGCTCAAGCAACAGGGCCGGGTGGTTGAGATAAGCGCCGAGGCGGACGGTATTTTCAGTGTTCAAACCTCCGATGGTTCAATCCAATGGTTCTATCCGGAGAGCCGCACTTCGCCCCTCATCATAGATGTCGTCGGCGAATCGGTAGAGGCGGCCGCTCCCGATGTGCCGGAGAATATTCGCAGCGCCGCCTTGGAGAATCTGCGTGGCGCTGGCTATGGCCTCGAATTGTCAAGCTTTGCCGGCGGCCTGGCTCCCGGACGCGGTGCGCCTTTCATTCGATGGGCCGCGCGCCCTGATGTGGGAGCGACCCTCATGTTCCCTGGTCTACCGCTGCCCCTCCTGAAAACGCTGGCCGCATCCGATCAAAACCTGGCAGAGGTGGCCGATGTTGCGCCTCGCCATCTGTCGGTCTGGTCTGCAGCTTGGGCGGAACGGTATCCAGCGGCGACCCAGGGCCAATTTCTCGACGCGTTACGCGACGTCATGGCTTGGCGCGGCACCGTGGAAGTACCCGACGAGGTCGAAGCAGGCGAACTGCTCGAACGCCGAGCTGGCGCGCTAGCCCCGAGGACCTTGTTGATGACGCCGCCCACCGGGCCCAGCATCTCCGCCGCCGACGCACCTCATGCCGATTACTCCGGCGGCTTGGTTGCTGCGCTGAAAGGGGAGATTGTACCGGGAGCCGAGTACAGCTTCGTACGGAAGGGTGCCTCCCAGTGGGTGATCGAACGGGTGGACGGGGAGATCAACCGTTTGTTCGAGGTCGGTCCCGACAACTCCATCCGGCAGACGGTACCGGTCAAGGAATATTTCGCAACCCTTCTTGAGATCCTGATTGCCGTGCAGTCCGCGCCCGATGATGGTAGTGCAGAAATCGAATTGGCTCGGGCCGACGAGCCGCTGGCAGCGCTCAGCCTGCTGCTGGACCTGAAGTCCGGCGTTTCTCCTGACCAGATTGAGTTGATGACAGCGTTGGCTCATCACCCATTGTGCAAGTCGACAACCTCGTCGTCGGAAGCTGCGAGTCCCCAGGATGCCTACGAGCACGCCAGAGACACCCAGAACCTCATCGACAGATTGCGCGGCAGTGCAACCACCGCTCGCCCCGCTGAGTTAGCGAAGGTGAATGAGATTAAGAACCTCTTCCCTCAGCTCCAGGAGCTGGATGCAGCGGCGATTCAACGGTTACTGGACCTCGCGCCAGACGAGGGACACATCAAGGGCCAGTTGCTCGAAGAGATCGGGATAAACGCCCGGCTTGCAAAGGGCGGCGTAGAGGGCTTTGTTCCGGCTAAGGTAACGCAGGAGGCAAAGGCACAAGGAATGAAACTCGAATTTGTTCCCGGCTACGCCATTCGGGATGCGAACGGGGCAATGATCAGCGACGGCATCATCGGTTACTGGAAAGATGGTCGCTTCAACATCGTTACCTTTTTCGAATCGAAGGGTGGACGTGCCTCCGGCCGCGGATTGCGGCGCAAATGGACGGGCATACCTAAGGCCGAGCGCCCCGACCTGCTCGAGGAAGCTCAAGCCCACGGAATCGCCGACCTTCGAGAATCGGATCCAAGTGCCGCCGAGGCGATCGCTCATGCGATGGAGATGCTGCGGAAGAATGACAAAACCGCACGCAACTTACTGCAAGACGATATCCTGGCGAACAGACTTTCGGACGTCGAAAAGTACTGGGCTAGACTTCCACAGTCGGAGTCAGGCCAGATCACGAAAACCACCGAGCGCTTGGTGCCCGGTTATGAAGAGGAGACTGTCACGCTGCAACTCTATGGGAAAGAGGTACAGGCGACAACAGCGGGCGGAACGCCCCATGCCGTAGGAGTGTTGCCGTCCGACGTTGCAGAGAAATCGCTTGCGGAAGCGGTAAAAGGAGGCGGCATCAGGAGCTTCGAGCGAATGAGAGATGTCCCGGTGACGCAGGGCGACCTGGAAACCATGGCCAAGAAAATTGCTGAGGTTGCCGCAGCTAAGCCATGAATCTTGACTACAATTCTGGGACCTTGTCGTAGCAACGAAATCGTGGTGTTCCTAACGAGAACAGCTTCTTTTCCGTTGTCACCGTCACACGTGACCTATACCCTTGCCGCAGGTGGTTTGCCGCAGTATTACTGACTACGAGGACAGGTTATTTGTGTCTTCGGCAGCCGCGCCTAGGGTGTGGGCCGTGGAATGCTCTTTGAAAAACAGTTGCCGTTGTCAATTTTCAGTTGCTAGACCGAGGGCCCAAGTATTACCAGTCTATTAACAGCTTTATCCAGCGATTTTCCGCGGGTTCTCAGCTGAGGACTGATTTGCTGGCATAAGTCCTTGCGGCTCAATCATCAACCTATAAACCACTTGGGATCAATCATTTGTAAGCAATTGTTGCCTAAGTTGTTGATTCTGCATAGTGCCTGAAGGGGGGGAGGGTCCTTAGGTGGACGGCAACCGGGTCCCCATGCGGGAGGAAGCGGTGTACGCTGCCACGGTTTACCGGACAGTTAACTGTCTTTGTGGTCGTTGCTGGCCAACAAGCAGTGGCATCGAAGCTCACGCAGCCTCCATTTGCCAGGTGGCAAGTGCCAAATGCCAGGTGCAAACTGCTGAACCACGAAGACACTTTCGGTATAGACCGCTCCAACTTTCAGCGATCGGAGGTGCTGCATGCTCAAGACACTTGATGTTCTGATTGGCGCCACGACGGTTGTGCTGATCTTCAGCATGGCGGTCACCGTCATTACTCAGGCCATTTCCAACCTCCTCGGGCGCAGAGGCAGGCACCTCATGTCCGGCCTCGCCGATCTCATCCAGCAACTGGGGATTCCGGATCGGGCAGTCTCGGAAACCATTGCCAAGGCGGTATTGACGCATCCGATGATTGCCGACGGCAAGGGCAACCTGGGAACGGTGATCCATCGTGAAGAGTTCACCAAACTTCTGATGGACCTGGCCAGCGGCAGCGGAATGGCCACTCTCGAAAGCGACGCGAAGGCCAAGCTGGTGGCCATGCTGAAACAAAACGGCATTTCCGACCCGGAACAAACGCTCAAGAACGTGCGGACGATGGCCATGCAATTGGAGGCTTCGAATCCCGAACTGGCCAGTGATGTCCGCCAGGCCCAGGCGCTCATGCACGAGGCGACCAGCGATTACGTCGCGCGGGTGAACTCGTGGTTCGACCAGACCATCGATCGCGTCAGCCAGCGCTTCACGCAGTACACCCACTGGATTACGATCGCCGTTTCCCTGGTTGTGGTGCTCGCGGTCCAAGTTGACATTATTGCGGTGATTGATCGCTTGTCGATTGACGATCAATTCCGCAACATCGTAGTCTCTTCCGCGGTAAAGGATTTCTCCAGCGAGACCGGGAGCAAGTCTGGCGCGAGCCCAGCTACGACTGACAATGGCGCCCCTGCTCCAAACGTTGCTCCCGGCCCTTACTACGACCTTCTCAGCAAGGCTGGGCTCATCACTTTGCCGACGAACAGTAATTGGTTCCGGCAGTTGAAGGATCCGCGAAAATATCCCGGCATGGTGTTGGCGATCCTTCTGATCAGCTTGGGAGCGCCGTTCTGGTACAGCATCCTGAAGAATCTCCTGGGCTTGAGGTCTACTCTTGCGCAGAAAGATGATGTGCAACGGACCATCCGTCAGACAACGCAGGACGTGAGTGGGGCCGTTACGAATACACCTGTCGCACCGGCCTTGCTTAAAGGTGAGCGCGGCGACCTGAACGCTGTTGGCTAAAGGACCAGCGATATGGATGTGAAGTGGATAGGCTGCCCAGACTCCAATTTTCGCAAAGGCCGTCCCGAAGGACTTCGGCCGGAAGCGATTGTGATTCACATCACGGACGGTAGTTTCGCGGCTGGAGAATCTGTGTTCCGGGATGCGACAACTCAGAAGTCGACACATTACGGGATTTCGAAGGACGGTGAGATCCATCAATACGTGGATGAGAACGACACCGCGTTCCACGCCGGCATCGTCGTCAATCCCACTTGGCGGCTGCTGAAGCCGCGCATCAATCCCAATTACTACACGGTTGGCATCGAGCATGAGGGCCGACCCGACGATGTGTGGCCCGACGCGCAGCTCTCGGCCAGCGCTTCCCTGCTTCGCGACATTGCTGCACGTTGGGCGATCCCGCTGGACACCGAACACGTCATTCGGCATCGCGAGATTCGGGCTTCGAAAACCTGTCCCGGGAATTGGCTGGACATACAAAAGCTACTTCAGCGCATGCCTGTTTCGCCGCTTGCAGAGCTTAAGGCGAATACATCGGTCCGAACTGTCAAGAACGCGAACTTGCGTTTCGCAAGGCCGAATACCGCCGCCCCAGTCGTGCAGGTGATACCGGTCAGCACTACCGTGGCGGTCGCGGGATTTACCACTGGCGAGAGAGTGAACGGAAACCCTTATTGGTATGCGGACCCTCAGGGGAACTATCTGTGGGCGGGTGCGACTGATACGCCAACTCCGATGCCGGTGGCATGAGACTTGTGGGCAACTGTGGGGAGAGGCCCGGTCAATCTGTTCTCAGTCTCAGGCCATGATTCAGTTTCTTTCCAAATCTTGCCGCTTCGCAGATAAGGAACAGCAGCAATGTTCCCCAACTGATGATGATCGAAGCCGCCCAGGTGCGCGGTTGGTAACGAAATGTGACAGTGTTCATCCCGGCCTGAACTTGCACTGCTCTGAACAGGAAGTCAGCCCCATAAACAGGCTCGGGGTTCCCGTTCACCTCGGCCTTCCATCCTGGCGCCCAGCGGTCGGTGATCATCAGCCAACCATCGGTCGGCGCCTGGTACCGAAACTGCAGGAAATCAGGAAGGTACCTGAGGAGATCGACAGCTGCGGGCGACGCAGGTTGAACCTGATCGAGGTTGGCGACTGATGCCGAGTCCTCCCCTTTGTCGGTCGGCGGAACATTCTTCCGAAAAGACAGAGCTTCCATTTGCTCGGGATTATGCAGAAGCAGAACCGGACTGCGACGCAGGTGCGAAGCATCGGAGAACTTGTCATATGCGAAATCGGAAGGCGCCAACCTCACTCCGTGTTGCGAAAACCAGATCCTGTTCTTGCCCAAGGCGAATTCTGGCAGCACGGGATCTTGAACGAGAGACGAAGCAAAGCGGTTACTGAGAGGCGCATAACTGCTTAGAACGGGAATCTTCAGCGGAACGTTTCTACTGTTCGGAAACTGAGCGATGGAAGCCTCTGCCGGAGAGCTTAGCTGGCGAGCAAGCCCTTCATGCGTCAAATCCAGGCTGGCAACGTGCTTGTGATCCATCTCCTTCCACCACCCCACAGTGGCTGACGTGTACAAGGCTGGCCTGTCTACGAGGATCGCTAGGGAAGCATCCAGCACAGCGATGACGACCAGAATTTGAGCGAAACGACGGACACTCGCGACACGCAAGACCAGCAGAAAGCCAGCGAGTACAACCCCGAGCCACACGATCCAGAGATGAATAAGGGCTAAGTCGTAGGTCCACGGGCGAACCTGCACTCGACGAATAACCATAAAGAACGCGATTGCCGCCGCCGATGCAGCGACGATGCTGAGCATCACAAAATCTCGGGCCTCAGTATCCTTGGGATCCATCGCTTTCTCTAGGTCGCGTGCGGCCAAGGCGGCCAAAACGCACAGCAAGAAGATGCTGTACACGCTGAACATCGATGCATTCCGAAAGTACCTGGTCGGCGGCATATAGTCATAAAGCCACCCACGCAGAGGCAGTTGGTTTCCCAGCGAGCAACATAGATAGACGATGGCCATCAACCCAAGCCAGTGTCTCCATCGAGAGCGCCGGAGTAAGGCCAGAACCCCCATAACCGTGACAACCGCGCCGGAATAGATGCTGCACATGGAGATGTCGCTGTTCGGCCACAGGCGCTCAGGTAATCCTGGGTAGCTGAGCAAAAAGAGATATGGGCTGGCAAGGGTTGCGATCGCCCCAGCAGGCAAGATGTTAGAGCTGATGGATTCAATACGAGATCTCGGGCCAACGCGATCGCTGTAACCATGCGTCTCGGTCATGAATCCCAAGTAGGGAGGACAGAGAATCAGACAACCTACGACTCCCACGAGGACCAAAGCTAAGATCGCCGGGAGTACTCGCGCTCTACCCCGGGATGGAAAAGCGGCCTCTCCGTCGACAGTGTCGGCGAAGAAGATCCTCCCGATCGTCCACAGAACAAGAAAGCCAGGCGTCAAGATCGTGAATTGCGGATATCCACCCAGGGCAGACAACCCGTACAGGACTCCAGCTTGAACGGCGCTCCAATAGCGCGTCCGCAGCAGCGCATCATCAAGCCTCCAGCAAATCCACGGTAAGAAGGCAATCGAGAATAGTGAAGACGTGTGTTCGGCGTGCCCGACAATAAATCCGGAGGCGGCGAAGCCGAGCGCGGCCACCAAGGCGCCCCATGCCGGGCAACGCAGGTGCCTCGCAAACACAAGTACACCCAGTGCGCCGCCGATCCAAATCAGCATCCAGTAGGCAACAAAGCCGCTGGGCTTCCGGAAAACCAGTGCAGTGAGCAGCATGACGGGAGAACTGGTTCCCAGTTCCGGCTCAGAGAAGTCTGGCGACCCACCGGATGTCCATGGATTCCATGCCAGCAGGCGGTGTGCTCGGGTGTGGTCGGCCACCAGTGAGTATGAGGGTCCGAAGAAATCGGCGGCATCCCACTGCGGATATGCCTTACCCCGCAGCAACTTTCCATTGGCAACCAGCAGGACCGCGATCAACAAACCCGCCGCCCACAGCCAAGGCCAGAATCTAGGCCTGGCAGTGTCAGAGGTCGCGATCCTGCCGAATCCCGCCGGCTCCGTAGCAGGACCAATGCGCTGCATGGCTCCGTCCTTCAAGGCGAATCATCACCAGTCGTTGAGTGTGCCAAAATCCGCGGCTACATCCTCGTGGCCTCATCCAATCGCCGCGAAGCAAGGTGGAGCAACGCGTCTGTCTTCGATGGGGTCTTAACCGGCGTCAATGTCGCGTAGAATCGCATAGTATACATGACCGGTGACCGTGCCGATGGTTTGCCGGTGCTGCGAATTACACCGTTCTAGTAGATGCCTTGTCCTCGCCTTCAGCGGCAAAGGCCGCGTTACAATAGAAATAAAGGATACGCACTTCTCTGCATGAGCCGCACCCGAAAGCCGACTTTCTCATCAGCCGCGACCGACATCTCCAGTTTCCCGTTCGAGCCGGAACCTCTGTTCGGGGGCTTACTGCAGAACGAGGCATCCCTCGCAAGCAATCACGGCAAGCGCATTGGCATACTGATCGTCACTTACAACGCGGTGACGACGTTTACCAAAGTGCTGAAGCGGATTACTCCTGAGGTGTGGAACAATGTTGAGGAGATCGCGGTTTTCGATGATGCCAGCCAGGACCATACCTACGAACTGGCTGTTGGCTTGAAGACCCTGCGCGGCTTACCCAAATTGCAGGTCCTTACACATTCGAAAAACCTTGGTTACGGTGGGAACCAGAAGGCTGCATATCAGTACTTCCTTAGTAAGGGCTTTGACGTCGTCGTACTGTTGCATGGTGATGGCAAGTATGCTCCGGAGATACTGAGCCACCTATACCACCCAATCGTTGCAGGCGAGGCGGACGCTGTACTTGGTTCGCGCATGACGAAGACTTATGGCGGCCCTATCCGAGGCGGTATGCCTTTGTATAAGTATGTTGGCAATCGCTTCCTTACCGCTTTCGAGAACCGAACTCTGGGAATGGAACTTGCCGAGTTCCATACTGGTTACCGCGCTTATAACTTGCATGCGTTGAGCAAAATCGACTTCAGCAAAATGACCGATGACTTTCACTTTGATACTGAAGTCA
This sequence comes from uncultured Acidobacteriaceae bacterium, assembly GCA_963837245.1. GTDB lineage: Bacteria > Acidobacteriota > Terriglobia > Terriglobales > Acidobacteriaceae > Bog-257. Next base: position 11,781 of record CAWIMR010000002.1, read on the forward strand.
TCATCAAGCTCAACCACCAGCACTATAAGATCAAAGAGGTACCGATACCAACCTATTACGGCACCGAACTCCAATACTTAAACGGCATGACCTATGCATGGAACGTATTCCAGGCAGTTCGTCGGTACAAGAAGACGGCGTGGTCGAGCCGATGTTATCCAGAGTTTCAGGAATATTTTATTCACTATCCCATCAAGCACAGCAAATATTCGAGTCATTATTATGCTCAGCAGATGGTGGGGAAGAACCAGGAGGTACTCGACATCTCCTGCGGAGAAGGTTTCTTCGCTGCCGAAATCGCGAAGCAGGGGAATCGCGTCACCGGTATCGACGCGCTGCCTGACGTCTCCGAACGGGCTGCTCTGTGCGACTATTTCAGCGTTGACCTTAACCAAGGTTTAGACGGGATCATAAAGCGCCTGAATGGGAAACGCTTCGACCGTATTCTGCTTCTGGATATACTCGAGCACCTCTACAGCCCGGAACAGATACTCCAACAGTGCCACCGGTTGCTGCATGAAGATGGCCAAGTAATTGTCTCGGTTCCGAACATCGCGAACTTTAGTGTACGTCTTTCGCTGTTGTTCGGAAGCTTCGATTACGCTGATCGCGGCATTCTCGACAACACGCATATTCGTTGGTACACCAGGAAGAACGGCACGAAAGTTACTAACCAGAGCCGGATTCGTGATCGTCGCGGAAAGAATGACGGTGGTCCCGGTTGCTCTGGCGCTCGGGATTTCACCGACCGGCATACTATTTAGATTTATCAACTGGACCCTTGGTGTGCTGACACGTATGATGCCAGGCTTGTTCGGATACCAGGTCATGTTGGTCGCTCGCCGCGAACGGAAATCGTTGGAGGATGACGCGAATACAAACGGGAGGCTACCCTACCATAAGTCGGCATGGATGCCTCCTGAAGTTTGTAACCGAGCTGCGATAAAAAGGTGGCTGCACGGGGCATGATCGAAACATTGGACTCAATAAAACAGCCTTTGCCGGCGCTAGCTCGTTTGCGAACCGGCTATCTAAGAGAGCCTGTTATCAGGCCACGCGAAACTAGATGTCACAACAACCTATCATCAGCACGACGCTCTTAAGTTGGAACCGAGCGGAACTACTGGGGCGCACCCTTCGCTCCTACATCCAGACGGTCTCCGTACCGTATGAGCTCTTGATCGTCGACAACGCGTCAACGGATGGGTCCCGTGAAGTCATTCGGCGGTTTCTCGAAGAGTATCCGGAGTGTGCTGCATTTTATTGGACCATAACTTGGGTGGAGAGGCCCTCAACCTCGGATTGGAACGCAGCCAGGGACTGCTACTCCACATCAGCGAAAACGACATCGACTATTTGCCGGGATGGGATCGCGCCATAGTTGAAGCCTTTCAGGCTTTTCCCGAACTTGGGCAGCTATCGGTGTTCGGGCCGGTACCAACCGATGACGAAGCCTGGGATGTGAAACCATGTTCCATGCGTCACCGAGCCGGCCACATCGTGTACGTGACGGATCATAACGTCGGAACGTCCAGCGTTATCTCACGAGCCGTCTGGGAAAATAAGGTGCGGCTCCACAATTACCCAACAAAGGATGGCAGCTTTCTTATTCCCCGATGACGGTCGCCTGTCGATGGAAATCAGGGGCATGGGAATGTGGGTGGCGTGGGCCCATAAGTACTTGGTGCGGAATCTCGGTCACCTTGGCGCCGAGATAGAGCGAGCATCCAGAATATTACCTGGAGAATTACCGGTCGAAAGACTGGTTCGGCTTGGAAGGGCTTCGCAAACGAATGGAGCACTGGCATTCGCAAGTAAAGCCCGCGCGAAATCGTTCCTTTTCGGCGAGGAGATACTTTCAGGAGAGAAATCTTTGCCCAGCGCAGAATGCCCATATCCACAGCGCTGGTCGATGTTGGATGGTAATACGGCGGAAGTTGAGACGCTTGAGTTTCTTTACTCGGTTGTACGACTACTAAAGCCCGAGTTGATCATAGAAACCGGTACATGGCACGGGCATATGGCCGTGGCGTTGGGCAAGGCATTGCGCCAGAACGGATTTGGTAGAGCAATCAGCTTTGAAATTGATCCGGAAGTATGTGAGATCGCGCAACGCCGAGTGAAGGACGCAGGTCTTCACGATTTGGTTGAAGTTCGAAATCGGTCCTCCCTGCAAGCGACGGTCGGCAGCAACATCGACATGCTGGTGCTGGACTCCGAGCTGTCGCTAAGAGTTCAAGAGTTCGAGTATTTTCGACCTAACCTGCGCCCCAGTGCGATTGTCATATTTCACGATACCAGTACCAATCATCGAATCGTGAGAGAGGATGTGAGAAGGTTGACGGCACAAGGGCTACTCACCAGCATTATCCTCTCGACCCCACGTGGGCTAGCAATCTGTCAGTGCTCTGGCCGTCCCGATCCTCAGGGAGAAGCTGATGCCCTTCGCTCTCGATAGCAGGACTCTATCCTCGACGGCGGAGCCGCGAGCGCAGTACGTTGCTTCCTTAGGATGGGCAGCTGACGGTGGCCATACTTGCTGTTCGAGGGGGAAAGCTCGGCTCGAACTAGCTCTATGTGCTTAGAGAAGCTCACAAGAGCAGGTCAGGTATACTTCTGAGCTAATTGCTTCCAGCCCGCGTTTTGGCGAACTCATCGCCAGGCTTCCAGGCGACCAATGTTGGCTGGTCGGCGGCAAGCCATCCCAGCGCGACGCCGAAGCGTGCCATCACCGCATCGCCGCGAAAGTCCATCTCGGGATGGTATTCGTCACTGGGCTGGTGATAGTGCTTGGCAACGAACTCCTTGGCCTGCTGCTCGCCCCATTCACGATCGCGGCCCTGGTACTTGAGGCCCTCATCAATGGAGAACGCCGGTACCCCGGAGCGCGCAAAACTGAAGTGGTCGGAGCGGTAATAATGCCCTGCGCCGGGCTGCGAATCCGGAACGATCTTCAGCCCGAACTCCTTGGCGGTGCTCTGTACCGTGGGATAGAAGGTGGTGCGCTCTGCGCCTGCCACGTTCACTTCCTCCGGCACGCCGAGCGGCGGGACGTCGTCATAGTTCAGGTCAAGCGAAACCTCCTTCGCCGGAACCGGTGTGTGTTTGCCCAGGAATTCAGAACCGCGCAGGCCCTGCTCCTCGGCCGTGACTGAGGCGAAGTAGATCGATCGCTTGGGCTGCTGCCGCCCTGCAGCGAAGACACGCGCGATTTCCAGCAGGATACCGCAGCCTGTGGCGTTGTCCTGCGCTCCGTTATAGATGTTATCGCCGGGCATTCCAGGAACGATGCCGAGATGGTCGTAGTGAGCGCTGTAAATGACCGCCTGATCCTTAAGTTGGGGATCGGAGCCCGGCAGTTTGCCAATGACGTTGTTTGCGTCAAAAGGCCGCACTTTGCTGACCATGTTTGCCTTCAGTTTCGCTGGCAGTGAAACCGCCTTGAAGCCGCGTTTCTGTGCCTCGGCCATCATCTGGTCAAGACTCATGCCGCATGCCTGCGCAAGTTTTTGTGCAATGTCCAGCTGCAGCCAGGCGGCAACTTTGAGTTTCGGCGCAGGATCGTTGCGCAAATAGGCGCGCTCGCCCGACCACGAGTTGCGCACCACGTTCCATCCGTAGCTCGCCATGTCGGTCTTGTGAATGAGAAGGACGCCAACTGCTCCCATGCGCGCTGCTTCCTCGAACTTATAGGTCCAGCGACCGTAATAGGTAAGCGTCTTGCCGTTGAAGAATTTGGGATCCTCGGAAGGCGGCTGGTTCACCATCATGAGCAGGACTTTCCCCTTTACGTCGACGTCCTTGTAGTCGTTCCAGTTGAACTCCGGAGCATCAATGCCATAGCCAATCCAAACGATGGGTGCGTCCACGGTATTCTGCACACTGGTGGTTTCGTCCATGGCGACGAAGTCGGTTCGATTGCGCAGGTTCATCGGCTCACCATTGTCCGGAACGAGCGTGAATGTGCTCTCCTCCTGTGTGGCAATGCCGACCATCGGCACGTTCTGCATGTAGCTTCCGTTATCGCCGGCGGGCTTCAGTCCGTAGAGCGCGAATTGCGTTGCGATGTACTCAGCGGCAATGTCGCCTCCTCGCGCACCAGTACCGCGTCCTTCCAGTAGATCGCTGGCTAGGAATTTCACTTGGGCGCGAATCTTCTCCGGGTCCACGGCAGCCATCGCCTGTTGCGCTGCGAGGGCAACCCGGTTGCGTGCGGGATTGTGTTCATGGGTTTCGCTGGTTGGGATTCAATTGGGTTGGTCCCACTCTGGCCAAATAGCAAGCCGAGCAGCAACACGACGAACAAGGCTATGAAAGCGGACCGGTGCATCGAGGAGTCTCCTGTGCAGCGAAATACTTCATGAAAACCCCTAATTGTACGCGAAGAAAAAAGGCTGAGCCGCAGTTCGCTTTTCGGCCCAGCCTGAACGCGTATCGCACCTTTGACACACTACTTGGCGTAGGCGAGGATGGTTACTGACTCATTACTACGGTTCTGCACCTTCATCGTAGCCCGTGGCTCCTTTGCATTGAAGCTTACGGCCAAGTCAGGACCCCGCACTTCGCGCAAAGCATAGACTTCGCCTTCGCCCAACTTGAAGATCAGCACGGTCCGTTCGTCGCGTGAGCTGTCGTCCGGTAAGCCGGGTAGAAAGGAACTCCTTCCGGTCGCTTTTTGCCCGATGATGGCCAAGTGATCTTCCATGTTGATCGAAATTGTGTATTCTCCGGCGGGCAGCATTTGACGGCCCGCGTAGAAGCTAAATGGAATGTTGGCGCGGACCGCGTGCGTAACGTCTTGTGCAAGGGCCGCGCCCATCAGCGCCATCGCAAATAGCGCGAGCGCCACGAGTTTGCTGAAGTAGTTTTTCATTTCACTCTCCCATTGCCACCATTGGGCCTCGACTTCCTGACTTGAGTTCATTGGGTCGTGGCGTTCTGCAACGATGGACTAAGAGATTAGATTGAGGAACACAGAGCAAGGCACTGGCGCTGCAGGGCAAGAGTGACGAGTGGGAGCGAAGTAGATGCGAAATGAAGCTGAAGCTTGGTGAAATTCCTAGAAGTGAAAACCGTGTCGTCGCGATGTATCAAATCTGTAACAAAACGCCCCGTCGGCAGACGGGGCGCCCAAATTTAGTCACAGTCGAATGCTAACCGACCTTGGCGAAGATGATAACCAGGGTAAACAGCACCAGCGACTCAATGAACGCCAAACCCAGAATCAAGGCCACCTGGATCGCTGGACGTGCGGCGGGGTTCCTCGCCATAGCTTCGCAAGCAGCAGCGCCAACGCGGCCCTGGCCAAGACCAGCCAAACCGGCGGCAATCGCGATGCCGAAGCCCGCAGCAATCGGGACCAAGTTATTTGCAGGAGCGGCCGTTCCGCCCTGCGCATACGCCGGCATGGTCATCATCATGATGGCGAGCAGCGCAAAAATTACAATCGTTACTTTCCGCATTTCTCTTTCTCCTTATAAATCGCTGCCAGTGGGTGGTTGACGTTCACCGTGCTGACGCCCTCACGCTCGCAGCTTTGAATACGCCCGTAGTCTCAGTCAATACGAATCGCCAGCGGTTCAAGATCAATGCTCGTGTGCTACTGCTTCTCCGATATAAACCGTTGCTAGCAGAACAAATATGTAGGTCTGAATAAGCGAAACGAAGACGTGCAACCCCAGGAACACAACCGGAATCGCGATGGGAAACAACGAGAGAAACACCAGCGTCACCATGTCGCCTGCAAACATGTTGGCGAACAAACGAATGGTGAGCGACAAGATTCTCGCTAGGTGGCTAAATATCTCAATCGGAAACAATAGTGGAGCGACGAACGGTTCGGGACCCAGGAAGTTCTTCACGTACCCGAAGCCGTTCCGGCGAATGCCCTGATAATGGTAGTAGAACCAAGTGACCAGCGCGCAGCCGAGTGGCACGGAGGGCACCGCCGTTGGCGCTTCAAAGCCGGGAATCACGCCGATGAGGCAGCACACCAAAATGAAAATACCCAGAATCGTCAGATACCCGGTGTATTGCTCGTAGCCGTGACCAATTACCTCGTGACCCTGCTTGCTGACGAACGAATCAATACTCTCCATCACATGTTGCAGCGCGCCGGGATCATCCACTGAGAGTCGAGCGCGAACGATCGCGAACAAAATCAGCAGCAGAACGAACACCAACAGCTGCATCGCCACGTAGTTGCTGATCGGGGCCCCCGGATACTGCGCATGCAGATGGAAGACCTCCCAGGATCACATTCGCCAAGCCAGCGAAATAATGATTAAGAAGAGCGGTTATCCAAAGTTGCTCAGGCATGAAGACTTACTCGTAAGATTGGGTCTAATGTTGCGTCTGCACACTTTCGGCGTTAGTTGAGCCAGCGCCAAAGTGATTCAGGAAATTAAACCCGCGCCGCAGAGTAACAACCAGTTCCATTGCGACTTCACAGGCAATGGCCGCAATCGGAAGGCAAACACCACCGAGGAAGCCATAAACACCAGCGCGAGAAACATTAAATATAACATAGGCACCAACGGCTACGAGAACGTATCGCAGCACCGCACGGAAGACGATCCCTCCGCCACGCTCGCGGCTCAGGCTCGTGGTAATTCGCTCACCCAGGGCTTCGACCGCGCGCTCCATCCAGCGATGATTTACATAGGAGACAGCAGCCCCCGTTGCGAATCCCGCAGCAACCGGCCAGCGAAAAAACACTACACAGACCAGCAGTCCCACGACCGCAAAGGCGAGCATCAATTTCCGGATGCGCTCCAGCGAGCGATCGAAGAATTGATCGCTGTTCGAGGAAGCGGTTTCGGGAATTGGCATGAGAACAGAACACTCTTCCGCAGGTGACGGCGCACTACTCGCTCTTCAGGCCCTTGTCCCGGGTTACCGTGCGTATCAAGTCAACAAACCCTGCGATCGCCCCGACGATGACCCCGGCGAGAAATAGCCAATGGGTGTGGAACCAATAGTCCAGGAGTTTGCCCACCAGCAAGCCCACCACAACGGCGGCGGGAATGATGAATGCGATCTGCGAATAGCGCGCCCATAGCACGGCGGCGGTCTGCGGCGTATCGTCTCGCTGCTCATCGGCCATGAGCAAAAGGCTAACACTCCGCGCAAGCCGATGCACAGCTCACGCCAGTATTCGGGAACCTTATGACTAATTAAAGGCGTTTAGGGATTTCCCGTAGATCAGGCGGAGGCGGAGGCGAACGCGCCCCTCTTAGTCGTCGTGCTGTGTTTTCGCGGTTTGACCTGGTGCTCCTCACCCGC
>CAWIMR010000003.1:0-155201 GCA_963837245.1 uncultured Acidobacteriaceae bacterium
AAGCTCTCGCCAGGGTCGTCCCACATTTCAGAATGATCGTTTCGTCCTGATTTGACGCGGGTTCTATCGCTGTTTTAGATATTCTGACCACTCCCGACTATCACAGAAAATTGGCGTGAAACCCGAGCCACATGTCGGCAACCATGTCGGCAACCCGCGGCCCACGTTCCGCTCGTCACACGTCTTTACTTCCGCTTCGTGGAAGCACAGGATGCCCCGCAAGCGCGATAGCGCGCGTTTCTAGCCCCGCTGAGGCGTTGCGTAGTGGTTTAGCTTCGAGGTGGTCTGCCGACGCTGGCTTGCGGTCGAATGCCTGCATTATCGCCTTACGCTTCGCGGCCTCGCCTATCAGGTATAGTGCTCGGTCATTTTGCGCGAGACGTGCCCGGCACAGCTCATGATGGTGGCGATCGGCACGCCGGCCTCGGCCATGCGGGTGATGGCAGTATGCCGAAGGTCATGAACCCTAAGCCACGGCACGCCGGCCTCCCTGCGAATTTCGTTGAACGGCCGCTTGATCCCGCATTCGGTCATGGGGCGAGTGGGGTCCCAGCTGGTTGGTTGCGAGCGGACGAACCTGGTCGCGGCCAGGCAGAACGGGAACAGGTAGTGACCGGGCGCGCCCGCCCCCAGCGCCCAGGCCCTCTCATGGATGCGCTCAAGCGCCCACAGGGCGTCGGGCGAGAGCGGAATTGTGCGCACGCGGTACTTGTTCTTCGCGCGAGCGGCACGAACCTGCAGAACCTGGTCAGACATATTGACGTCGCCCAGGTGCAGCCCGCGCATCTCACAATTCGAACAGGTGGTTTGCAGGGCCACAAGGGAGTACCAGTAAACCAGCGACCAGCGCGCACGACTGGCAGCCACTTCGAGAAACCGGCCTTGTTCTTCCGGCGACATAGCCCGCGGAACGTCGGATTCGGCAACCTGAAGGGGCTGATAACAGTCGCGGATCGCTCGGCCCCACAGATCGCATTGTTCGAGGATCCTACGCAGCAGGCCCAGCTCCTGGTTGACCTTCAGCGGCCCGGCCCGCTCGCTGCGCTCGGTCTGGTACTGGCGAAGGTGTCCACCGTGGATGTGCTCCAGCGGCATCGTGCCGAAGAACGGAATCAGAGCCCCAATGTATTGCTGGTAATCCCGCATCGTCCGCGGCGCAATGTAGCGCGCTTTGTCCACGTTCCCCGCGAGCTCCTGCGATTCAAGCCACGCCTGGGCGGCCTCGGAAAACGGCAGTGAGGCTCTAATTTCACCGCCGAAGGTGATGCTTTCCCGAATCGCGTTGCAGGCCGGGCAGTCGAGGTGCCCAAGAGTATGTTGCAGGTCCGCCATTTTCTCGGTCATGACTCTCCCTCTTTCGCCGTCGCTCAGTTCACCGTCGGGTTCGGGATCGCCCCGATGCCCAGCAACTCCAGAAGCTTCGGGTTCGCTGCTTCGATAGCAGCGACTGCCTTGGCCTTCGGATCATCGCGGATGGTGGTGTAGTAGCGCGTCATGTTCGGGTCCATGTGCCCTGCCAGCGACTGCATCACGCCGATCGGCACATTCACTTCGGCTCCGGCGGTCACGGCCGTGTTCCGCAGTTGGTAAAACTGCACTCCTGGCAACCCGGCCTTGTTGCGAAGTTTCTCCCAGGATGAGTACCAGCCGCGCTGATGGAAGCTGGGATCGAAACCCTCCATTCGGCGCGGGTAAAGCGGATCGGCTGGTTTTGTGTGTTTGAGAGATCAGCCGGCAAAAGGTAGTGAGCAGGCGCGCGGGCGCCGAGCAACCATGCACGTTCGAGCAAGCGCCGCACGGCAAGCTGCGCCACGCGGTTTAATGGAATCTCGCGTTCGCCGGCGTCCGTTTTGGTGGTCACGCGACTGATGACGATCGCGGGGTGTGGCTCCTCCAGGCGGATGCGGCCGAGCTGCAGGCCCGCAATTTCGATAGGTCTGCAGGTAGTGTTCGCAGCCAGCAAAGCTACGTTAAGGCACACTTCCCAGGCCGGATTGCCCATTGCAGCGACGACCAGCTGGTTCAATTCCTCGATGGTCAACGGCAGTCGGCTGCTGTGCTTCTGGCCTTGCGGCAACGGTTTATAGTCCTCGGCCAGCTGTCGCCACAGCTTCGCCCGTTTCAGGATGTAGGAAAGGCACAGCAGTTCATGGTTGATCGTGACGTTGGCGCAGCCGGCTTTGTTGCGAGCAGAGCGATAGGCCCTGAGGTCCTCGATGGTGAGGGCTGCGAGCTTTTTCTCGCCCAAGATGCTGACGACGCGATTCAGGCACGTCCGATAACTCCTGACCGTATTTCTGCTCAGGTCAACGCCGACGTGCATCGAACCTAGCCACTCCTCGACCGCCTGGCGCACCGTCTTCTTCGCCCAATCCCGGGGCGCGGCCTGGTAGCGCTCCAACTGTTCGAGAAATCTCTTGCGGGTTGCTTTCGCGGTTTCGCGGTCCGCAGCTCCGGTTGACTTTTCGCGCCAGTTGCCCTCTCGGTCCTGGTACTTAAAGGCGAAGATCCGGTTCCGCGTTCTATAAATGCCGTCTCTGCTTCTTCGCACTTGGTGCCTTCCTTCTGGTCGCCGCCGGCGACTGGAAATCGTGGTAGTACCTGCGCATGTATTCACGCATGCGGTCCCGGTGCTCGGGCGCCGCACGCTTGCACTTCTCGGAGCAGAACCTCTTGAGGCTCGACCGGCCGTACAGCCATCGCCTGCATTCAGTGAGCGCGCAGCGCCTGATACGCAGCAGCATCCCGCGCCTGGAGAGCTCCATCAGTGAGTTCAGGGCGTTCCATTCGTGCATGTTCGCTTGCGATAAGCGCTCGAACTCCCAGCGAAAGAACAGATCTCCCGAGTCGCCCATGCCGTAGACCCTCGGAACGGAGCGATACCTTCCGAGCAGGCGGTTCAATTTCCGCTCCAGCGCGTCGCGCCGCCAGAGCGAGTCAAAGTCGCCGCGCCGGCGCTCGCGCTCGGCCGCCTCGATCAGCGCGTGTGCCAAGTCGATCGCCTGGGCAATGCGGCGCCGCGCCGGGCTGTCGGGCCCATTGAGCCAAGCGACGATCTGGAGTGGGCCGCCCCAGCGTACCGTGACCCCTCGCACGTCTTACGTTCCGGCCTTGCTGATGTTGTCTCGAATGCCCTCTAACAAGGCCAGAGCGCTACTGAAGGTCCCGAACACTACGGCAGAAACCAGCAGCCCTACCCCGACTCCCACGGCCGTCGCGTCTTTGTCGACGATGCCGCCAATCAGCCCGATCGCACCGAACAGCGCAGCCGCAACCGCAGCAAAGATGTTTGCTACCTTCATTCCGAACCCTGCCTTTCTAAACCCGGTTGGTACTTCGAACCGCCATAAAAGAAAATTAGACCGAAGGACGCGAGTAGTCAAGCATAATCGTGAGCGTTCGGAGCATATCCGCAGGAGGGGTCGCATGGTACAGCATTTCGTTCCGGTCAACGAGGTAGCGAAACGGACCGCGGTTTCCACCATCAAAATTCGGCGCCTGATTAAGGGCGGCGAGATCAAGGTGGTTAGAATCGGGTCGCGCGTGATGGTTCCCGACGATGAGTTGGAACGAATCTTGAGCGCCGGCGTGGGGGTTGCCCGCAAGCAACCAGCGCGCCGTCGCCGCGCCAGTTAGAAATGGAAGCCGCCCGGCCTGGGTTGAGGCAAGGCGGCATGGAGTTCCTCAGGGTAAAGGCAGGTTATGCGAGCATCATCATCCACAGCGGTCTCAATGTCAAGTTCTGAGCACCGCACACAACAATGCCGCATCCTCGAACTGCTCCGCGAAGACGGCGGCTGGGTTCCCCTTCCGCGCATCCTCGCTCTCGGGGTCGCACAGTACAGCGCCAGAATTTACGAGCTGAGGCGTCAGGGCCATGAGATACAGAACCGCGTGGAATGGGTCGGCGGCAAACGCCATTCCTGGTTCAGGCTGCTCGCGAACAGCCAGCAGTCTTTGTTTGGCACGCCCCACGGGAAAGACCATGCGTGATTACGGGAAAATCCAGACCCACTTCTGGAGCTCTTCCGAACTGCGCGCTTTGTCAGTCGAGGCGAAACTGTTCGCGGCCTACCTGCTCTCAAGTCCCCACACCAACATGATCGGCTGCTTTCGCCTACCGCACGCCTACGCCAGCGCTGATCTGAACTTGACTGTGGGCCGGATCGGGGAGCTCATGGGCGAACTGGAGACCGCGGGCTTTGCTCAGTACGACGCGGCCGAGATGTGGGTCATCATGCCTCGCTTCCTGAAATTCAACCGGATTGAAAACCCGAATCAAGCAAAGGCGGCTGCGGCCCTCGTCGCCAGAGTGCCCGAGAACCCGCGCATTCGCGCAACTCTCATGCAAGCGTTCCAGGACTATGCGCCCACGGTGGCGAAAGCCTTGCGAAACGGTTCGGGCAACGGTTCCGGAACCCTTCCGCAACCCTTCCGCAACCAGGAACAGGAGCAGGAGCAGGAACAGGAACAGGAACCTGATGCAGGAGGAGGAACAGAAGCACTGGGCGCTGTGCAAGCTGTGGAAACTGTGGAAAGTTTGGAAACCCAACAGCGCCAAAACCCCGCATCCGCCCCAATAGAACTCCCTTTGAAGGGCGGAGGGCAGCTCAGCATAGATGCTGCCACCATCGACCGGTGGCAGGACCTCTATCCAGAGCTGGACGTAGAACGCGAACTGGTCTTCATGCGTGACTGGCTACTAAGCCATCCGGCCAAGCGCAAGTCCAAAGGCGAGCTCATGGGATGGATCACCACCTGGTTCAAGAAGGAATTGACTGACAGAGGGAAGAGGTGACTTGCAATGGATCCGAACGAAAAGGTTGACAAAATTGTTGCTCATGCTCTCGACGCTGCGGGCGTAGGGCTTCGCCGGCTGTTCTTGCACTGGGTGGCGGCTAACCCTGGGGGCGCGAAACACGTCTTCGTGCTGACAGCAGAGCGCAATGCCAAGCTTCGGTTCGCCGTCGAGTTGGATGCGCAAGTTCTGCGGGTGACGGTCTCGTGCTTTGTCGCAGTGCCTGGCGAAGAACCTGAACTCCTGTTCCACACCGGCGCGGCCTATGAGCCCCTCCTCCCTTCGAACTGCGGCGGTGAATTGAACTGCGCTTGCCATTCGCGGTATGATGATCCGTTGGGCTGCTCAGACTCCGATGAGATCCGAGTTAAGCCCGGCGAAGTAAACCCGGCTGGCTCCGTAGAGTTAAAGCCGCAACGTCAAAAAAAGGGAATCCCGTCCATCCGACGATCGACGCGGACCCGTCACGCGACCGGTGGAATAGTTTTTCACCCGGGCGATGCTGGCTGGTTTGTGGCGATTTTTTTCGCTCCAATGCGGCCCAGCGCCGACCATCCAAAAGGAGCGGGAAATGAACAACATCAAGCAACTACGCCAGCAGAGGCACGACCTGAAAGCGAAGGGCGATGCCATCGTTGACGCGGCCCAGCGCGAAGGGCGCCGGCTTAGCAGCAAAGAGGGCGCGGACTTTAACGACATCATGGGCCAGCTCAAAACGCTTGGGCTGGAGATCTCCGCGGTCGAAGCTGAGATGGATCGCGAGCGCACCGGCGAGACCGCGGTTATCTCAGTTCAAGGGGGCGGGGAAGGCCCGGCGGGCCAGCTACGTCGGACCTTCGGGAAGATCGGCGCTCGGTACGCCGACCTGTTCGGACGGCCGCGAGCAAGTTCTTTCGCCTCGGTGGATGAGTTTTTCCAAATCATTCACGCGGGGCTCTCCGATCAGCGGTTGTTCGCGGCAATGAACGAAGGCAGTCCCACTGAAGGCGGTTTCGCTGTGCCCGAGGAGTATGCCTCGCAGCTTCTCGACGCCAGCCTCGAAAAAGAGATCGTCCGACCGCGCGCCTGGATCACTCCCATGACCACAGAAACCAAAAAGATCGCTGGGTTCGACATGAGCGACAATTCTGGTGCGGCACCGTTCGGCGGCCTCAAGCTTTACTGGATGGCGGAAGCCCAGCAGCTAAACACAGAGCAGAGCAAGTTATGGCTGATGCAGTTGACAGCCAACAAAGCGGCGCTGTTCACCTGGGCGTCGAATGAGCTCCTCGCGGACGGCATGTCTTTCGAGCAGGCGTTGCTGGAGAGCTTCTCACAGGCGGCGGGATGGGGGCTCGATGTGGCGTTTCTGACTGGCAAAGGAGCCGGCCAACCGCTGGGTGTTGTGAACGATCCCGCTCTAGTCGTCGTTGCCAAAGAGCTCAACCAGACCGCGGCGACCATCAACTACACTAACTTGACAAAAATCTTCGCGAGAATCGCGCCGGCGTGCTTGGACAATAGCATCTTTGTCTGCAATAGCACCGCGATCCCTCAGCTCCTTACCTTGACGTACCCAGGCACCACTTACCCCGTTTTGGTGCAATTGCCCGGCGGTAGCGGTGGCTTCACCATCCTGACGCGGCCGGTTGTCTTTACCGAGAAGCTTCCGGCTCTGGGCACCGTCGGTGACATTCTCCTCGTGGATTTTTCGCAGTACGCGGTCGGCATGCGTAGGGAAATCGGGATTGATAAGTCAGGCCATGCGGGGTTCTTGACGGACCAGACCGCGTATCGCGCAATTTTGCGCTGCGACGGTCAGGGCCGCTGGAAATCCGCTTTCCAGCCACTCAACGGCGATCCCCTGTCCTGGTGCGTTGCCTTGGCAACGCGTAGTTAGTAGCCATTTGGCCACGCGGCGGAGGCCAAACCGCGGGGGCGGCGACAGTCACGGGTCGCCGCTCCCGATGAGAAAGCAGGTTGGTGAATGTCACAAGAACTCGGCACCCTCGTCCTTGAGTTGCGCGCGGAAGTTGCGGGCTTTAAGAAAGCCCTGGCCGACGCCAAAGGCGACGTCCAAAACTTCCACGGCGAGGTCCAGCGAGCGACCCGCGAATCGCGCGGCGCCATTCAGCTTTTGGGCGAGGAAATCGGAGTGCGCCTGCCGCGCCACGTGGTCAGCTTCCTGAATACCCTGCCGGGCGTGGCCTCGGCGATGTCGCTGGCCTTTGCCCCGGCAGCCGTTATAGCCCTGGGCAGCGCGCTGGTGACGGGAGCGGAGAAACTTTACAAGTTTGCTCAGGGCCTCACGGAGCTGAGCAAGGCCGAGAAGGCTCGGCATGACCAGGTGGTGGCCGACGCGCGCGAAGAGCTGCACTACCAGGAAGACCTCCTGCGCGCCCATTACGCGGTGCTGAAGGCAGAAGCCACCACCCCGGCGCAGAAGCGCATCCTGCAGAGCGAAGAGGACGTCGAACTTTACAATCTGGCGGCCGCATCGCAGGAAAAACTCATCGCCGATCAGAAAGAACTGATAAAGCTGCGGGATGAACAACTGAGAGTTACCACGGCGGGCTTTGCCCCAGCAGCGGTTACCTATGCGCCTGGCTTGGGACTTGGTGAAAGCTTGGCCGGCGCTACACTGCCGGGACCGCGTGCGGGCAGCAAAGCTGAAGCCTACGAGGCCGAAACCGAAAAGCTGCAAAAGCAAGTCAACCTCATCACAGCGGCCATGCAGACCAGTTATGCCAAGCAACTCGATGATGAGAAGGCCAACGCCAGCGCACTGGCCAAAGCGGCCGAGGAAGCCCGCAAGAAAGCTGCGCACGACCAACTGGAGGGCTTCGAGGCAGAGCTGGCTCAGTCGAAGGCTTTCTATGGGGATTTTCAGGAAAACGAGATCCACTTTTGGGAGGTGAAACTTAACAAGGCGACTACTTACTCAGAAAATTACAAGGCCATCTGGAGCAAGCTATACAGCTTCATGACTGCCATCCAAAAGGATTCCCTGAGCGGAGTGGGCAAAGTTTTACGCCGATACCGACCGGCTGGCCACCGACGCCGAGCGCCGCTTCGCTGAAGAACAGGAGAAGGGCCGGGACATGGCCAGCCACCTGGCGGAACAGCGCGCGCGACCATATGCCCAGCGCAACATCGGCATCGGCACCGATGTTTACAACCGCGTGGCGGGCCCAGGCACCCGTATCAGCGACCTGGAAGAAGAACAGCGGATTATCAATGGCATCGAGGTGACCGAGGAAAACCGCCTGGGCACCACCGGCGCGCTGCGTGATCTGCACCGCGAAATTGCCGCCATCCAGTCGCAAGAGCTGCTGGCTGGTGGCACGGCCCTGGATGGGATGCGCGCGTTCTTTAACGACATGGTGAACCAGGCCCGCACGGCTGGGCAGCAGATCTACGAAAGCATGCGGGAAGCCATCGAAGGCATCAACCGCGAGCTGGCGCGCAGCATCACCGGGCAGAAAACCAATTGGGGCAGCATGCTGCAGGGCCTGGGGGAGCACATCGCCACCCAGGGGCTGCAGACGTTGGAAAGCAAAGCCGCTGGCCTGCTCAAAGGCCAGGGCGGCATCCTCGGCTCGATCGGCGGCCTCTTTGGCACCGGCAAGCCCGATGGCTCGCCCGGCAACCCCATCAACGTCAAAGTGGTGGGCGGCATTGGCCTACCCGGCATCGGCGGCGGCCAGGGCGGCGAGAACCTGGGCATCCCCGGCTGGCTGAGCGGCATTTTCAGCATCGCAGGATTTCGCGCCGAAGGCGGCGATGTTTTCCCGGGCTCGGCCTATATGGTTGGCGAGCGCGGCCCCGAGCCGTTCATCCCATCGAGCCGCGGTACCATCCTGCCCAGCGAATCGCTGGCCCGCATGGGCGGTGGCGCGTTTTACAACGTCAACGTCGCGGACGGCGTCAGCCGTGACGAATTTGAAACCACCCTGCAGCGAGCCCTGGTGCGGGTGCACGGCGAGGCAGTGAAGGCCAGCTATGCCCTTAGCCAGGAGATGGCGCGCCGCGTACCGCGCGGCTGACAGCGCCGGTGCTTCGGTGGCATGGGCAGCAGCAGCTAGCGGTCCCACAGCCATCGCGATGATTGCCGCGCGTACAGGCGGCGGAAGGCTTTAGCCTCGTGACGAGTACCGATTTCCCGGGCGGTCTGCCCCGCTTCCCATCTGCCATGCATCACCTCAGTTGTTTTTCTCGTGATGAAACTGGAGTTTACCCCTGTGATATCTGCGGCCTTCTGGCCAGAGCTGTGAGGCCAAACGCCTGCCTTCCCACATTGTTCCAGTACTCGGAGGACCAACGCAAATGAAGCGAACCACCCTATTGCTGCTCGCGCTGGCTTTCGCCTTGCCGGCATGGGCCAACGAGCTGTGCCTCACCGTGCACCACGCGGCCACCGGCCGCAGCGAGACGTCATGCCAGCCCAACCTGCGCACCAACGTCGGCGCGGATTTCTTTGCCGCGCAACTATTCGGCACGCCTGGCGCCGCCGCCATCTACGTTGGCCTGAGCTCTAACAGCACCGCGCCGGCGGCTACCGACACCGTCCTGGCGGGGGAAATTAGCAACGCCAACGGGCTAGGCCGCGCCATCGCCTCGGTGGGCCACACTGCCGGTAGCACATCCTCGGTGCTCAGCAAAACCTGGACCTACACCGGCAGCGTCAGTGTGACCATCAACAAGGTCGCCCTGTTTAACGCGGGCGCCGCTGGCGCGATGACGCACGAAGCCGCAGTCATCTCAGCCCCCACGGTCACCAGCCCAGGCGACACCCTCACCATCAATTACACGATGAACTACACGACTCAGTGAGGCAGCCAAAGCGCAAGGCGATCCTGCAAGCCTTCGACCGAAAGCCGGCCACAGCAGATGCAGGAGGGGGGAGGGTGGCCAAAATCACTGGCGCCTCGCGGCCCCCGACCGCACGCGCAAACAAATTTTTACAGCCGCGAAATGAAAGTGACGCGAAATGGCGGGGCGAAGCCAGCAAGTTGCTTGCGTCCAGCGACTTGCGAAAATGCCAGGCGAGCGGAACGTGACCATAGGGGGCGGAAACTGGTAGGCGGTTTCGCCCAGACGTGACCCACATGTCGGCAACCGTGTCGGCATCACCGCCCGCCGTCAAGTTAACACAGCCGTAAGTGATTTTAGAATGATGGAGGCCCTGGGCGGAGTCGAACCGCCGACCAACGGTTTAGGAAACCGCTGCTCTATCCATCTGAGCTACAGGGCCAATGCGACGTAACCCCATTATCTCACGTCAGTTGAGGGTGGTTGGTACTGCGAGAGATGCAAGGTTCGGTGTCCGTTCAGTGTCCCGAAGCGCTTTAGGTGTTTCGCTGACGCTCGGAATGTTCTGCTCCAGCTTCTCCATCGCGTTCTTCACATCATCAGCAGCCGACTTGATGTAGTAGGTCGCTGTGGTGCTCACGTTCGCGTGGCGGAGGATACGCTGAATCACGATCTCCGGCACACCCAAACGGTATAGGTTGCTCCCTAAGCCGCGCCTTGCAGCGTGCCAGCCGTGCCACTCAGGATAGCGGGCGTCCCGCTGAAACTGATGATCGACTTTGTTGTGATTTACTTTCGATTTGCGACAATTCTCGCAGCGGTCGAGTGCCGGAAGAATCGCCCGCTTTAGAAGGTTGTTCATGCTGAGTGGCTTTCCGAGAGAGTTGGCGAAGATCGGCCCGGACTGTGGGTTGCCGCTGCGAAGCCGATGCATCTCCAGCCGTTCGGCAAGCTGCCGAATCACCGGAACTGGTGCGCAGCCTTTGCGCGTCTTTGGTGCGGTCACATGGCCGTTCCAGATAGAGCGGGACACGTGCATCTCGCCGTCGTGATAGTTCTCCCACAGCAACCCTTGAATCTCGCCGTGACGCAACCCCATGAGCGCAGCCACAGCGAAAGCCGTTGCAGCGGGTTCTGGCAGCAGCGAAAGTATGATCTGCACCTCCTCCAGCGTGTAGGCATAGGTTTCTTGTGGCTTAGCAGCCCCAGGATTGATTCTTGAGTCGCGGGATGGGTTCTCCCCCTCGAAATAGTCCTGTTGCTTCGCCAAGGTGAAAATACCGCTGACGATGCTCTTGACGTGCCTGAGCGAATTGCGGCTCAGGCCCTCTTTCCCAATTTCATTCAGCCAGCCCTGTACGGTGTATGTCCGAACTTCCTTGAGCCAGGTGCGCTCGCAGAATGCCTTGAGGTGATCTTCCCAAACATCGCGGTAACCCTTGAGAGTCGAGGGGCGCTTGCTCTGCTCCACCCAAGGCAGATATACCCGCTCCACGAAATCGCCCATCGTAAGGATTCGTTCGGCGAGGCATCACTGTACCGTTGATTTTGCTCATGTGCCGCTCAGCTTCCTGTTTAATCTGCGCTGGCGGATTCTTCCCGCGTGTTGTGACCGCACCTAACTGGTGCGTCACTCGTTTCCGCTCGATGGTCCCGCCGAGATTGCGCCGTTCCCAATAGCGCACATACCAGCGGTCCCCGATGCGGACGATTTGTCCGTCTTGCTTGCGACTCCGCATCAGTGTTTCCCCTTTCTTTGTTGTGCTCGTTTGCGTTCGCGGGCAGCAACGGCTTTCTTTGCGATCTCACGGCGTCTTGCAGCCGAAAGACTCTCAGCCCTCGCGTTCCCGCCCTTGCTGGCGATCTTGGTGATTTCCGACTGAGGCAGATTTTCTGCTCGTGCCGTACCCCCAAGATGGCCGAGCGCTTGTGCGTGCGGGTTTTTCTTTTGGCCCATGCCAAACATGATACCATCTTGCTTATCGTAATGCAAGACAGAACTAACATCACTGGCGCTTTTTGTCGAGCCATCGTTGCAGCCGTGGGGAAGCCCACTCGAATCTGACGTAGCGTCCCAGCCGGATGCAGGGGATGCGATCATCCTTCGGCGTGCGATTGCGGGTGTGATTCCGAATCCATGACTCCGGCACTCGCCAACGGGCCGCTAACTCTGCCGAGTCTATTAGCTCAGGGCCGCTGTTCCCGTCCGTTCGGGACAGCGTTGGGACATCTGCTATTTCTGACGTCATAGTTTCAATCACTTAAAGGTGAATAGCGGCTGCCAGAACCGCTGCTCCGCTGTTTTTCGAGTCCGAGGCGGAGTATGAATCCGCCGCCGTTTAGTCGAAGGGGGCCGGAAAATGTGTTGCCCCTTTTTTTTTGCGAGCACATGCGAACAGATCACCCTTGAATCCCCGTCACGCGCGCGCGTATACGGTTTAACTGGACGATCCGCTCGCATCCGCTCGCAAACCGAGTCCGGTAAAGCCTCGCACGTTGTCATGTCCCATAACTTTCGGATAAAAACCCCGCGCCTCTAGACTCTGGGAAAACCGCTTTTGCGAGCCCGTATGCTCCCCGGTGCGTCCGCTCCATTCGCTCCAGTTCTCGAACAGCATTTTCCCCGAAGTCCAGTACCGAGGTCCTGAGACACAGCACTCCTCAATCCACAGACCAAGCGCGTCCTCCGCATTGAAGTAATCTGCTGTCGCATTGCGCACGATTGCGGGCGCGTTAAGTCCTTCTCGCTGCCAGGCTGAGCATCCGTCGATGGTCCACTGGAGGATGCCGGGCCATTCGGACACCAGCTTCTCAGCAAGTTTGAGGTCGCGCTCTTCCTCGGGAATGGTGACCGTGAATGGGATCAGATTGAAGCGCCGACGCATGGCCTCATTGACCGTGCGCAAGCCCGGTTTGTGATTTCCTGCAATCACGAGTTTGAATTGCGGGATAAACTCGAAAAAGTCTTGCCGCATGAATCGTGCCGCGATGCGATCCCCGCCAGTTAGAGTTTTTAACTTGGACTCAGACCAGCGCCGGCCATCCTCCGTTTCCACTGCTGTGACAAGCCGCGCGCCTTGAAGTCCGGCGAGTTCTGTTGGATGGTGCTCGCCTAGGGATGCAATGAAAGTCTCTATCGGGGCCGTCCTCGCATAGTCGCCCATCACGCCAGAAATGGCATTAATGAAAACGGATTTGCCATTTGCGCCTGTACCGTACAGGAAAAATAGCGCGTGTTCTCGGGTCACTCCAGTTAAGGCGTAGCCACACATGCGCTGCATGAACTGCTGCAATTCAAGTTGCTCATTCGTGATGCGCTTGAGAAAGGCCAGCCACAGCGGACAATCCCCGCCTGCCGCGACGGCAGTCCTCTTGGTGCAGTAATCCTCACGTGCGGCCGGGCACAGAACACCTGTTCGCAAATTGACCACACCACCGGGAGTGTTCAACACCCACGGATCTGCGTCCCATTGCTCAACAGTAGCCGCATGGCGCCGATCAGCCCGCGCCAACCGCTCGACAGCGGCAACGGTGACGGCACTTGCAATCCGCTGCGCTAATTGCGGTGTCCCGCAGTTGGAAGCGGCCGCCCGACACACAGCGCGGGCAAGATCGAAGACGTACAGACTGTCATCTCGCTTCCAACATGTGCCGTCCCATTCGCTCCAACGTCCCCATGCAGCGGTGTAGCGGAGATCATTGCCGTACATCTCCGTGAATTTCAGCGCCAGAGCGTCATCGGCATACTTCGCCGGCCGACTCTCCCCGCCTCGTGCTGAGACAGAGGTAAAGACTTGCATCATTGCTTCGTCGCCGCTGGTGCCGATGTAGTCATCCGGCCCGCAGGGAGTTACCACGCGCTTATCTGACATCTGTACCCTTTCCGTTTACTTTGACAGTCGGGAGGACTGCCATCAGACTGCGATTGTGGGTCGCTTGCACAATGGATGTGGACTGCCCGCTCCCGCCTCGCTGCTCTGTTTGTAGCCAAATTTGGTCAGCCTGAGAAGGAAGTCGAATGTCCCATAAGGTTTGGCGGACAGTGGAGTTTGCGTCGTGTCACAGCGCTGTCGAGGACTGGGAAGACGATATATTTTGTCCGGTATTAGTTTCCGGACAGCGCCGGACGGTGAGAGCGTAACTTTTCGGCACAGCGCGAAAGTAATCTCCGCATTCCGCGCAAGTGGTCCTTGTCAGCGATGGAGACCAGTCGAGACCAGGTCTTTATCGCTCCTGTCTTTGAATTGGAGTTGTGACTGTTGAAACTCCTCAGTTCTTCTGCGCACTTTTTCTCTAGGTAATCCGCAGGGGGGATGTAACACTCGCTGTCAAGACTTGACGCTATCCCACGAAGCTCTTCATCGGTTACCCGGGACACCATTGAACCTGATCGCGATGCTGAGCTTTGACGCTGGGCATTCAGCCACAGCCTCCCCGCGGACTCGACAAAGGCGGAGGACACCCTGGATTGACGCCCCGTTTTCCTAGAAGCCATTGTCTTCGCGTTCTGAATCGGCTCGACCTTAGCTGTCACGATCGATTCGTCTACAAGGCGATTAAGCTGGCTCTCCATTTGACTGAGAAAACGAGCGCGCATTCTTTCCCACAAATCCAACTTCTTAAAGAATCTCGGGAAATAGTCAGAAGAACTCCGGCTCCGATCCTCTCCCGCGTAAGCTGTCAAAACCTGCAGGATCCAGCGAGGTAAGTCCCCCCTGCAGTCTGACTCGTTAGCCACCATCGACTGGATCGAAGCCTGGACGCCCCGTGCTGCCCAATCCACAGTTAGCTCATCAATCAGGCTTGGATGGGCTACGGCTATTTCCAGAAGACGCCGGAAGTGTCGGCGCAGCAATGGCCGGCATCTTCTCAGCCATTCATCTACCCCATATTCCAGTGAACGCAGAATGGGTCCCTGAAAGTCGCGAAGCGTTCGCAGAACCGTAGGATCATCTATCTGTTCCTGGTCCCATCCGAGACTGGGCAGGGGAGCGGTACTGTCTAGTTCACGACACGACAATTTTGCTGGCCGTGCACCCGCCTTTCGAACATCGTGCGAGAACAAACGGCGCGCAGCGTCAACTTTCCGGAGGAACAGTGCATCTATGTTGGTTGGTGTCTCTTCCCTACGATACAATTGTCACCTTCCCCGATGACGATTTCCCGCTGAGTTGGCATGGAAGGCGGGAGCGGGAAGGCGTCCCGCCGTGTTACTCCTAGCGCGTCCGCCAGGAGCTATCCAGAGCAATTATGCGCTATGCAAGGCGCCGAGAGCAGCCTTTGAAAGGTCCAGTCTCTTGGATGAACGGAGAACCGCGGTGGGAAGCCGGCTGTGTCCGATCCTCCTCCATTCCCTTAACGTTTCTTGGGTGCTCGCCTGGAGCAGAATATCTCCGCACCGACCGTGGCCACGCCTCCGCCATACTCGCCCGCTGACCTCTCCAACCGCACCATATCCGGTCACCGCACGATCGCGTCCTCGGTCGGCCTGTTTGGACTGCGCCACCGACCGAAAGCAAGGGGGTAGGGGTATCAAAAGAGGGGCCCGACGGCCCGACCGGAATGGCAGCCAGAAATTTTCTCTCCATTTTTTCTGCCGGTTTCTTTGTCAAGTTTTCACGTTGTCGGAAGCTTTTCTCAGCGACTTTGATTTTCCTTTGGCGGCGAATCGCTCAGAGTCGTCACGAGCTGTTCAGTTGTTTCCGGCCGTCCAAGAATTGGACAGGCAGCGCGGTTGCGCGTGCAAAGGGACGGGAGGTCAAAACGCAGGTCGCAAACTCGCGCCAGTGGCTCACGCGCAGCCGGATCTCGGGTGCCAAAGATGCCTCGTTGTCGGCTTTGTCGCTCATGGTTTGGTTTTCTTTGAGTTCTCACGCTTCGGGGCCTCAACCGTGTGCCACCAAATGTGAACTCCTTGCTCCTCAGCCCTCTCATACCAGACGGTGGCTTGGATGTAGTCCTTTGTCACCCCACTCCCGTACTCATACATCCTCCCGAGGTCGTATTGCGCATGTGCATAACCCTGCTCGGCACCCTTCCTATACCAGCGCACCGCTTCCGCTTCGTCCCTTGGCACGCCCCTGCCGTGCTCGTACATCCTCCCCAACTCACACTGGGCTTCGGCACAACCCTGCTCGGCAGCTTCTCGAAACCAGCGCACCGCCTCCGCATCGTCCCTTGACAGGCCCCCGAGGTCGTACTGCGCCCGTGCATAGCCCTGGTCAGCCGCTTCTCGAAACCAGCGCATCGCCTCCGCATCGTCCCTTGGTTTTGTCCTGCCGTGCTCGTACATCCACCCGAGGCCGTACTGCGCCCCATCATGACCCTGCTCGGCAGCAGCCTTTCTCCACCAGCGCACCGCTTCCGCTTCGTCCTTTGGCACGCCCTTGCCCTCCAAATACATCCCCCCGAGGCGGTACTGCGCCTCTGCATAACCCTGCTCGGCAGCTTCTCGGAACCAGCGCACCGCCTGCGCATCGTCCTTTGCCACGCCCCAGCCGAACTCGTACATCAACCCGAGGTCGCGCTGCGCCCCTGCATGACCCTGCTCGGCAGCCTTCCTATACCAGCGCGCCGCCTCCGCATCGTCCTTTGCCACGCCCCAGCCGTTCTTGTACGCCAGACCCAGCTCGAACTGCAGCCAGACATGATTCGGGTTCACCTCCAGCCCACGCCGATAGCAAGCTACAGCATTCTTAGCCTGGCTCTGTAGCCACAATTCAAAGCCCTTCTTGTACCATGCATCCGCACTTTCGGCCTCGAGAAGGTCGCGCAAGCCTCGCGCGGCGAGAGCAGTTCCGCCAGTGCGGGAAAGTGCTGCGGACTGCGAAGGCACCAAGCCTGTTTTCTTTTCGGCTTCGTTGTTCATGCCTTCGCCTTCGCGACCGGGCCTGCCTCAAAGCGACGGCGGGCCAGATCAATCCGCTTTCTCACTTCCTTCGCCATCTCGGTGAGCAACTCGCTTCCCCCTGCCTTGGCCGCCTCCACTTTGGCTCTCAGCTTGGCAATGTCGGAGTCAATCAAACTCGCGATTTCCAGTTGTATCTGGGAGAGCCTGCGCCTAACTTGCCTGATCTGCCGGATAGCCCGCACCAAATCGGCAGCGACGCTCTCGCCTCGGACAGACTCGGGGCTGCTCTCGTATTCCTCCAGGATTCGCCTTAGCGTTTCAGCGTCGCCTCTCTGATATGCGGCATTCGCTTCCGCCATGAGCTGTTCGCGCTTGTGGCAATCCGCTTCATCAGTGGCAAGGTCTGGGTGGACTTGCTTCGCAACTTCCCGGTAGAGGGCTTTCAGCTTTGCTGAAGGAGTGAACTCTTGCGCCGCGGCTGCCTCTCCATGAACGGCAGAATTGGATTCCTCGGCTTGCGTGCGAGCTTGCGCAGCGGCGGACCGGGCCTCATGAGTGCCCTCTTGGTCCGCCAAACGCTCGGCGATCTTTGCGTTCCACTCGTCCAGTTCGGCATAGAGTGTTCCGACTTGGCGGAGATACTGCCCTTCAAATGCAGAGAGTTCGGCCCGAAGACTCGTCAGGAACAGCTCACGCTCGGCCAGTTCAACCTGGAGCAGCGCCAATTCCTCGAGCTTCTTAGCAAGCTCTTCTTCTTCCGGCGATATTCGACAAACGATTTCTTTCTTCATCGCATCTCGCTGAGGCAGGTGAACGGACGCCTAAGCTGGCGGTTCGTCGTGTGCGTTACCGAAGGATTCGCACCTCTGTAGGCTATAGCCGCTTTATCGACGAAAGCCTACATCCATCATGGATGGGTGTCCAGTGACATCTGCGTGCGATTCGGCGGGCGACTTCGAACCCTACGTGTGAGAAAGGGTTGGACCCAGGTGTACATGGCCGAGCACATCGGGATGGATCGCAGCTACATTTCCGATCTGGAACGCGGGAAGAAGGAAGTCTGCCTCCGAACGCTGGAGGTCATTGCGGTTGCGTTTGATCTGACGCCCGCTCAGTTGTTGTCTCGTTTGTAACCGGGGTTACTTGGCCGACGTAGAATGCGGTCAGCGCAATGTGTCACGGTCAACTTGGAACTGATCGCCATCGGATTCGACCTTACGCTGTCGCGATTGTTCTCCCGCCTTTGACCGTTACCCGTCCGGACACTGTTTCTCGTCTGTCTGAGCGGGACGGGGATGGACGCAGGATTACTTGGCCGTTCACACCGGCCTTGGCCGGAGTTCATTTCCGATGTCGAGCGTGGCAAGAAGGAGCCGTGTCTGCGTTCACTCGAGATTTTGGCTCTCGGGTTCGAGATGTCCCCATCTCAGCTCTTGCGTGGTGTCTAGAGCAAAGTGAACTCGACCCCTTGTCAGCAAGCAACCAGAAATTAGAACCCAAGTTGGCTGTCCAAGAATTGGACAGTTTCTTTCGTGGGTGGGGAGAGGCAAAGCAGGCGCTAACTCGCAACGTTTCGC
The DNA here is from genome assembly GCA_963837245.1 of uncultured Acidobacteriaceae bacterium. GTDB lineage: Bacteria > Acidobacteriota > Terriglobia > Terriglobales > Acidobacteriaceae > Bog-257. The sequence continues at coordinate 18,017 of CAWIMR010000003.1, forward strand.
ATGGGCAGCCTCGCCCTCGTGATTGCATCCGTCAGGGCCTCGTTGAAGAGCCGTTGATAAACACGTTCGTAGGTGGCCTGGGCAATTGCGTAGAACTTCAGCCGCTCGCGATACGTGGGCGCGCGATCGATGAAGATCAGTATCGGGTGTAGGTCTCGTCCGTCGCGCTCCCAAAACTCCGAGACGGTGCGTTCCAGACGGTGATCGTCCGACGAAATAATCGAGCTTCCGTCCTGCCGCGATCGCCCGCTTTCGCGACTTCTGCGTCACGTTCTGGTAATAGTCGGGGTTCGCCTGGACGGCGGAGAGGATCTTCGTCATCGTTCCCGCTGAGATGTTTCCGTATTGATCGAGCTTGAGTCCTGCACCTGGCACGATGAACGAACCGGACGCGAGAGCTCCCAATCGTTGCAGAGCCTTCTCGCCCCGCTTCGGATTACGCTCCCCGCCGAAGACTTCGGGATCGAGGAATTTGATCGCGGGCGTTCCCTTCGCCGCGCTGTCTTTGAGTTGCACGAACGATTCGAGTTGATCCTTCGTGGCGGGGACGACGTATGTCGAATTGAGCGTGTACGGCGTCGGGCGATCGAAGACTTGAGTCAACGCCTGGACAATATCCGTTTAGTGCCTGGATCGCGGTCAGCGTGAGGGCCTTCGCCATCGCGAACGGGATCTGCTTTGTGAGGGCGTTGGTGAGTCTCACTGCGCCGGAGATGTCGAGATCGACGGAGAATTTCACCGGAGTTCCTCGATCCGATCATCACCCAACCGGGCACTGCTTTGAAAGCTGCATATTTTCCAGTAGTGGGATACTTTCGCGGATACAGGAGAGCTCCGTTTCCGAGTCGCCTATAAGCCAGTGGTTGGGTGTTCTGCCGGCACTTCGTAGAGACACAGTTACAAAAGAATCCTGCCCGACCATCCACTCAGTGCCGTCCAGAACTTGCCTCTGCTCGACAATCTCTGAAAACGGCGTTATCGTCATCTAGGTCATTGAAGAGTCTGCCAAACTAGAGGCAGACGTACCTTCTACAGACAGTGGAGCCCGGCTCAGTCCGGTGACTCCGGAAGGCCGCTTCGGCGGCCTTGTTCATTTAGCGAAACTGTTTGTAGAAGTTGTAGAGGATCTTTCCCATGCGAGGAGAAGAAAAGTTCTTCTTTGCCGTGTCGATACCGTTCTTCCGGACCCGGCGGGCGACGCCTTCATCAGTCAGTATTCGTGCAAGCTGCTCGGCGAGCGATCGGTAATCCCGCGGCGGGAAGACAAGGGCGTTCTCTTCCGGAATGACTACATCTGAAATTCCGATCACATTAGTAGCGACTACTGGTACGCCCAACGCGAACGCTTCGATTAACACTAGCCCCATGGCCTCGCGCACCGAGGGCAAGACACAGACACTACTCAGTCTGTATAGCGCAAACATCTCGGGTAGGCTGAAAGATCCAAAAAACAAGCTCGTTGAAATGTCTTCTCGTGCAGCGATGTGTTCTAGTAGGTGCTGGTATTCTTGTTCTTCACGATGGGGGACAGCGCTCTTACCAGCGATTACGAACGCTAGCTTTGAGCTCTGAAGTAGGGTGTTCTTCAGAATGCCAGCAGCCCTGACAAAGGTTTCGAGGTCTTTACTTGGATCAATCCTAGCAGGGCACAGCACCAAATGATCATATCCCTTCGCATCCAGGCCCAAGGTTTTCAAATTTTCGAGAACAGCATTCCGCGTATTCCCCGCAAAGCCGAGCAACAATCCGCAATCGATTCCCGGCCAAATCACCTTAATGTCGCTTCGATCTACGCCCAGCTTTTGCAGTTCTGCTTTGTAGAACTGGCAACTTGAAACTAGCTTGTCCGAGTCCATCGAAGCATCCAGAATGGCCGCGACCCTCGCATCTTGATACTCCAGGCCGTCAACGATTTCGCCGAACGGGGAGTTATGAAAAGTCGCGATCAGCGGACAGAGGCAGACAGCCGACAGCTGTGATGCCACGTGAAATCCATCGAAATGTTGCCCATGGATCACCGTAGGTTTCAATTGTTGGCACAGACGCAGCCCGTAGTTGATAGCTGCTTCGTACGGAACGCGACCACTTCTTTCAAATCGTGTGTAGTGGATTCGGAGGTTTGGTTTCTGGCGAACCGTGTGAGGCGCATTGGCGCCGCACGACGTCAAAACACAGACATCACACTTTTTATTTCCTCCAGCAGTACTCACGGAAGCAAGCGCACTGGCGAGATAGTAGGTGTACACACCACCACCCCCGGCCATCGGCGGATACTGGCTAGAAACCAGTAGTATTTTCATGGACACGGCAAGGCCTCTCACAGAATCCGGCAAACTCGATAGATTGTAGACTGCTGGCCCGCCGTCAGCGATCGGCGAGACCTATAGTATCTCGCTCGAGCCACGGGCAAGCACGGAAGTATTCCACCCTCGGGTTGAACGAGCAAGACGCTCACGCTTACAAGGCTCCCATCGGCTGGGTGTCGATCCCGTTCCACATTAGTTCTGCAGGTTCCACGATCTCGACTAGTAACGTGTACCCCGAGTGGAACCAATGGGCCCGGGCGAAGAGCTCAATCGCTTTGGGCGAGCGTGGCTCTTGGACTCTATTGCAGGTTGCGCACCGGAGCTGCAAGAGCCTTCCTGCGATCGCAACCGTCTTCATGGCGTGGCATCCGCGATTCTAGCCGGTGATCTGTACGCGATCTCGACCTCCTCTCCAGGATGGAGAATGGAGGCAAGTGGCGCGTTGACGCGATAGCGAGCGGATTGGAAGAGCTTCTCGACGCAAGTCGCGACGAAGTCTCCGGTGTGGTAGTTCGTGACGCGATAGACTTTCCCGACGTCAGGCCGGAACGGTGGCGGCGCGGATGGACATTCTTAATGAGTTGATGGAGACAGCCAAGCCGTTGTTGGCACGGGACTTCTTTTCTAGCCGAGCAAATACTTCATCGACCGCCGCGCGCGAGGTGTGACCGCCGACAGCCTGGCCCCATCCAATATCTGCGGGCCGCTCCATAAGGCTCACAGGCCCGGGTTCCCGTGGAATTAGAGAGCCTGAAGTCCTGCTTCGAGGGACAGCACGCCATGTCCCGACGCTGACGTCGCGGCGCGTTCCTTTCCCGCCTTGCAGGGCGGTAATAAGGAAGCCTGCCTTAGGCGGTGGGAATGTGGAAAGAAGATTACCGAGCGCTCTGGGCACGGCATAACCGCGCCGACATAGAGAATTCTGTGCCTTTCCTTCAGGGCTCGACCTCGCATTGTCCCGCCTATTGCCGCGCAAGAAAGAGCGTTCTTCATTTCGTCGAGACACCTTCACCCGGGGGCAGGTTCGGGCAGGTGCGACGGTAAGGGACATTTTTACCAATGTAATGGTTCCATTCCGGCTTGAGAGAGATTGCGGTTGGCTCGCTCACACGCACGCAAGGCCCATGAAATCGGGTCAAGGTCCCACAGTTGCACTGTCAAGTCGTCACCTCCCGAGGCGAAGGTCTTGCCATCCGGGCTGAAGGCCACGCCAAGCACACTGCCACCCCCGTTTGCTGCCTCGGCACAGTCGGTAGCGGCGACACATGATAGGACTCTAGATCGACCACCGTAAGACAAGGCAAAGGCCGTGGCCACCCGGTAGAATTGGATCGTATAGCCATCAATAGGCGTTATCTTCTTGACAACGAATCGAATTGCTCGCACAATTGGCGAATCTTTAATCCCGCAATCTTTCTATGACCGCTCCCGTCAAAGGAGCACCGATTTCGGCTCTTGTCTTTGGGTATCTCCCGTCGCGCCAACGCCACGGAGATGGTGATTATCACGCCGGGCTGTATCGGCCCCCTTGCCGCGATTACTTTAGGCCCCCAGCTATCGATGTATCGGTCCCGTGGTCGAGCAATGCTACGGGCGCCAGGAGGCTTGGGTTCCGCTCGGGAATCGAAGGGATGGATTGTGATGTCCAAGTGTCTGCCACTTGCGCTGGTTCTCAGCGCCGTGCTGTTTGTAGGTGCCAGCTTTGGCGCCACCAAGAAGAATCAACACAGCCACAGATCAAGGGATTGGAACGAGTCGCCGTTGGTGAACGACGACCTGCCCAGCCCAGGGAATAGTCTGTACAGCGGCAATTCTGGCTGGGACTGGAGCAGCACGTTGGGGAATTCCGGCTCGTCTCTCATCCTGAACAGCCCCGGCACCTTTAACAATTGGAACGGTGGGGTTGGCAATTGGCGGGCAGGTTCGCCCGGAGCAATCCAAAGTTTAAGCCCCGGTCAGGCTGTGATATGGAACGGTGGAGCAGGAACGTGGTTTTCCGACCCGACCCATTGGACTTGTCTTCCCCAAGGGTCGCTTTGCGGCCCACCAAACGGTCCCGGGTGGGATGTGAACATCGGTGACTCTGGAATTAACGGGACCGTGCTCTTGAACATGCCGGCTAGCGTGGACCAAGTAGCGCTCGGCGTTGCAGGCGTTGGAACTCTGAACGTGTCTGGCAGCAACACCTTGACGACAATCGTCACCATCGTAGGGAATTCCCAACCCGGCAGTGGCACACTGAACATTGGCGGCGGAGGTTCAGTCAGCGACACCACCGGGTACATCGGAGCGTTGAGCGGATCTGTCGGTTCCGTCAACGTAATGGGTGCGGGATCGCAATGGAACACCTCGGGATCGCAACAACTCTTTATCGGGGATTATGGGCGGGGCACACTCACAGTAAGCAACGGTGGCGTTGTAACTAGTAACGGCGCAATCCTCGGGTTTCAGAGCGGCTCGTCCAGCAACGTAACCGTGCGCGGCGCGGGATCGCAATGGAACGATTCTGGGCTTGTCAGCCTCGGCTCTGCTGGCCGCGCGGCATTAACTATCAACGGCGGCGGTGTTGTAAACGTCGCTGGCGCCGCCTTGGGGCTGTCTAGCGGCTCTGTGGCGATTGTGACGGTTGACGGGGCAGGATCGCAGTTGAACAGCAGCGTCGTCGGCTTAGGCGAGCAAGGATTGATCATCGGGAACATCGGGAAAGGAACGCTCACCATCGAGAACGGGGGCTTAGTGAACAGCACGGGGGCCAGCATTGGCTTCCTGGGCGGGTCAGTAGGCAGCGTCCTGGTGGGCGGCATCGGTTCGCAATGGAACAACACGGGCGACCTAATTGTTGGCGGAGACGGGCAAGGGACGCTGACCATCGAAAACGGAGGGGTGGTGAACAACGGTTCCGGTATCTTCGGTGGAGGCGCCGCCCTGAATAATCAAGGATTTCTGGATGTAGAACATGGCTCGTTACTCTCCGTAATGGGTGATGTCGAAAACGCTGGCAACTTCTATATGAACCGTTATGGAAACGGCGGCGGAAACACGCTGACCATCACTGGCAACCTAACCAACACCGGGAGCTTCCAGCTAAATGGCCCGGGCGATATGGCGAGCATCGGCGGAGATGTGACGAATCATGGATTTGTGGAACTGTTCGGCGGCAGCACTTTGATGGTTGGTGGCGCCCTGACCAACAATGGCGGACTCGGGATTGCTAGAGGCGCTGTGGTTAATGTTAGTACATTGAGTAACGGCAACAATGGCAGTATCACTGTCGCTCCTGGCAGTACACTGAATCTCACCAATCAGCCCAACGGCATCACTGATGTGTTGGATGGTTCGTCGTTCGGGATTGCCGGGACTTTTACTGCCGGCGGCAACCCGGGATTCGCCAATTTGAATAGTGTTGAAGGCCAAGTGATTTTGGAGGGACCGACCTTCACAGACACACCGGGTAGCGGGACCCTGAGCATCAGCAGCACGGGGCAAGTCCTTGTTAGCTTTGGCAGCGCGGTGACTATTAGTGGCAACTTGATGAATGCTGTACACGGATTTGTTGACGTGGTGGATGAAGGAACACTGCAAGTTGGAGGCGATGCCGAAAACTCTGGAATCCTAGGTACTGGCTTTTCCGGTGTCAGCGGCGGAAACATTCTGACCATCCTGGGCATCTTAGGGAACGAAGTGAGCGGGCAGTTTATCCTGAACGGTCCCGTAGACATGGCGACACTTGGCGGCCTGAACAATACCGGATTTGTGGATGTGGAGAATGGCAGCACGCTGCAGATTAACGGCAACGTCAACAACTCCGGAACTATTGCCACCGACTTCAACGGCTTAGGCGGCGGCAACACGCTGAACATCAAAGGCGCCGTGACCAACCAGGCAGGTGGGCAGTTGATCCTTACCGGCCCAAACGACACGTCCATCATCGGAATCGTGCCCAACAGCGGACTTACCGCTATCGACAACAGCGGATTTATTGATCTGGAGAACGGATCAGCGCTTACGGTCAATGGCAACATGAACAACAGCGGGAGTCTTTATACGAGCTTCTACGGAGGCTCCGGTGACAACACAATCACCATCAACGGCACTCTGACCAACAACCCGGGCTCACAGTTCGCGCTGCTGAACTCCACCGACAAGTTGATTATCAACGGAGGCATCAACCTATCCAGCGGTGCTGCCCTCAGCACTCCGACGTTGAATAATGGTGGAACCATTAACGTGGACAACCTCTCGACACTGTTGGTCGGTTTGGCCGTTTTACGCGGGCCCGGGCCCAGTGCGAACTACACGCAACTGGCCAACGGGACGCTGGGTGAGATGATCTCGTCCACCAACTTCGGCGTCATCAACGTAAACGGCTCGGCGCTGCTGGACGGCACCCTCGCTGTCCTGCTGCAGGGTGGCTATAACCCGGCCGTGGGCTCGATGTATAAGTTCCTGCTGGCCAACCCCGGACAAATCAACGGCACCTTCGCCAGCATTCTGAACGACGTCTTCAACGGCGGCACGGAGAAGTGGCTGGTTAACTACGATAACGCCGATGGCTTTGTGGAGCTGACAGCGGAAGCCAATAACGTCCCCGAGCCGGCCACCTTGCTGGTGCTCATCCCCGGGCTGCTGGGTATGGCCTACGGGCTGCGCCGCCGCTCGATGCGCTAGTACGATTTCTTCTGAGAACACGGATTGATCCGGCTCAGGCGGCCGGTCAGGGCCGTGTTCTTTTCTTTGCGGAAGAGAGATTCTCTGATACAAGCGTTTCGGGGGACAACCATGACCTTTGCGATCGTGACGGCAGGCCGCACACAAGACTCTCGTAGGCTTTGGATTGCGTTGGGATGTCTCAGTTGCCTTGCCCTAACGCTGGGTGCGGGATGTTCCGCTGGCCCGAAAACCGATAGCACGGCGGTCAACTTCTCGACCCCATACCAGGCCGTATTGCTCATCAACAACTCCGTGTATTACGGGAAGCTCACGGGCTGGGGCACGCCGGACCCTGTGCTGACGGACGTTTTCTATATCGTCAGCAAGACCAATCCGGACACCAAGGAAGTTGCAAATGTCCTGGTGAAACGCGGCAAGGAGCTGCACGGTCCTGATCGGATGTATCTGAACGCCAACCAGATCATCTTCGTTGAACCTGTCGGCTCCGACTCCAAGGTGGCGCAACTGATCGACGAAGCCAACAAGAAGCAGTGAGCTAGGCTGAACCGTGGTCTTCTGGTCCTCCGGAATCTGCTTTCGCGGTCGTTGCTCATTTGTCGCTGGTCATGCTTCCCTCCTGTGCCGCCTCTAAACAGCTCTAACTAAACACAAGATCGTGGTTTCGAGTCGGTACTGCGACGATCACCGGGAACGCAGGGTAGGTGCATCCAAGTCGCGGCCCGTGTTGAGTTATCGAGTGCAGCGAGAAAATTTCTTGTCCCGATTGTTTCCTGCCGTTCTCAGGCTCGTCCGTGCCGATGCTGACTCGCACCCTATTTGTGTGTTGCCGACCGAAAAACCGGTTCGGGAGATCGCGAAAACAAGCAGCCAACAGATCCAGAACAATGGTTTACTCTGCGACTGCGGAGTGTTTCGCGGTGTAACATGTGTTAGATGGCCAGCATGAACATTCGAGACTTTCCGCACGCGCTGTTACAGGCTGCACGGATCGAAGCGGCGAAGTGCAAGACGACGCTCTGGGAGTTTGTGATTGTGGCCGTCAAGAAGTCGGTTGACGACAAGCAGTTAGGAGTGCTGAGCGAACCGCAAACGGACGGGCCGGCGAGCGGTTCCGAGAGCGACGAAAGCGAAAAACGGCCTGTTTGTGGTGATGTGGCAAGCCTGCAAACCGAACCGGCCGCGGTAACGTTTGTCAGCGATCCCCGGGTGCCGCCTGGGAGCCGACTCGGACGCGAGCAAAGCGAAAAACCGGCTGCGGTGGGTGATGTGCGAACTGGTGAGATGTGGGAACCCATCCCTCGCCCTGGTGGTAATGTCGCTGTCTTAGTCGAAATCCCTGAGTCTTACTATCTTGGTCTCCTGTCGGAAGCTGAAGCCCAGCGTCAGACCTTCGCGGAGTACTACCGCGATCTGACGATGCGAGCAGCAGAGAATCAGTGGTACTGAAGTCCAATTTCTTGGACTCCAGAGACGGCTTCAAAGCCCGTCTAAGTAAATGAAAATTAAAGACAAATGTCCGCGCAAGACCGTCTGCCTTTGTGTCCCTTGCTCCCAAGAGGAAGTGAATGGCTGCCGCATGAATAGAGACTCCAAAGAGTAGAATCCGAGTCAGGAGTGAATCATCGTGGAAGATCAGAAGTACGTAAACCCATTCGAGGTGACCTGCCCCCCATCTTTAGTCCAGGGATAATGAGACTTTCTCCGGGTTTGGATTCTCCAGCGCTACGTTCGTAACCACCTTCTCGTAGCCGTCGAGGCTGTGGGAAAGTGGGAAACGCGCAGCGTTTTCCAAGCGGGCGCAGCCCGCGTCTTTTCCACAGTTTCTTGCCGTCGCAGATTTAGCAAACTCCTCCGGGGTGCGATAGCCCAGTGCCGAATGCGGTCGGATCTGGTTGTAGTCCTGCTTCCACTGAGCGATCTTTTCACGTGCATCGGCAAGAGTGCTGAACCAGTTCTCGTTCAGGCACTCGTCGCGGAAACGCCCATTGAAACTTTCCACGTAGCCGTTCTCCATCGGTCGTCCGGGTTGAATCGTGTGCCACTGCAGGCCCTGTTCGTAGGCCCACTGATCAACCGCGCGGCTCACGAACTCGGGTCCGTTGTCGCTGCGGATCTGGCGCGGCAGTCCGCGTCGCTGCTTCAGTTCTTCTAGTACGCGCACCACCCGCATGCCGCCCAGCGAGGTATCGACCTCAATCGCCAGGCACTCCCGTGTGTAGTCATCCACGATGTTCAAGGTGCGAAACCTCCGCCCCGAGCTGAGCCCATCGGTCATGAAGTCGACCGACCACACTTGATTGGCTGCCATGGCTTCCGGCAGCGGCTGGCGCACCGTACTGCGCTTTCTCCCACGCTTGCGCCGCAACGATAGCTTCTCCTCGACATACAACCGGTACACCCGTTTATGGTTCACCTGCCAGCCCTCCCGCTGCAGCAGGACCTGCAAACGCCGATAGCCGAACCGGCGCCTGACCTCCGCTAGTTCACGCAGCCGTACCCGCAATCCCCCTTCTTCCGGCCGCCGCCGCCGATACCGACAGGTGGCACGATGCATCTCCATCAGCCCGCAGGCGCGTCGCTGGCTCAGCTCTACTTCCCCTTGCATCACCAGCACCGCCTCTCGCTGCGACTGCGGGCTCACCACTTTTTTGCGACTACCGCCTTCAATGCCCGAATGTCCACTGCCTGTTCGGCCACGATGTGCTTCAACTGCCGGTTCTCCTCCTCCAGTTGCCGCAATCGTCTTGCCTCGCTCAGTTCCAACCCGCCGAACTTGCTCTTCCACCGGTAAAAACATGCCCGCGCGATCCCGTGCCGCCGGCACAGTTCTCCCGTCTCGACTCCGCCTTCCGACTCCTTCAGGATGGCGATAATTTGATCTTCGCTGAATCGACTCTTTCTCACGACTCCTCCTCTGGCCCTGGCGGGCCATCGTAAATGGAGAAGTCACATTTCCGCTGGACTATTTTTTGGGGGGCAGGTCACATGCCCCTGCAACTGCTGGGCACCGTCCTGGGAATCATTCAGGTGGCACTCGGGTTGCAAATTATAGTGATGGGGTTGCGTGGGTTGGGCTTGGGTTCTGGCGGATAGGCAAGGTGTAGACCAGTGCTCCGCTTCAGCAGGAGTCCGAGACTTGTCAGCGCAAAATCTCTCTACGACCTAAATCCGCAGCATGGCTCAACTGCCGAAGTCGCTAAACGCCGGTTCAATTGACTTGTCATTTGGCAAGGGGCAGACCGTTATCAGCCAATTTTCTTTGTCTCGCCAAGTTCTTCATCATCATTCTAACAATATCGGTCTGCGGCTACACCCGGGTCTTCGGCGGGATTACTGTGTGCAAGAGTCGAGCGACGGTATCGAGGAGCACATCTGGCGTTTCGCCTTTGCAAAGAAATCCTTCGGCGAACTCCAGACCGCTGAGCTTCTCGGTTGTTCCGGAGACAATGAGAATAGGCACGTCGGGCTTGATCGTTTTCATCTCCCGCGCGATCTCTGTTCCCGTTTTGGCGCTTAGAAAGTGATCGGCGATGACCAAATCGACAGGATTCTGCTTAAGAACTTCGAGACCCGCTTCACCGGACGAAGCGACAAGGACCTCATATCCCGCGATCGACAGCAGCAGTCTGCGGACGCGCAGAGCGATGTCGTCGTCATCGATACACAGAATGAGCCGCGGCTCAGGCTTCGAGGATGAGGCTGTCATGGGACGCTGACTCGGAAGTATAGCCCATGCGGACATGGCCACGGCATTTACTTGATCCGATTCCGTCGTGGCTTCACTCCCGGCCTGCCGGAATGAAATTCAAAGGCTAGGATGCGTCCCTCAGGACGGTGCAAACCGACGCGCACAAAGCCCCGCCAATATTAAAAGTTGCGGCCACCTTGGCGTCTTTTCTCTGGATCTCCCTGGGGGCCTTTCCCTTGAGCTGCCAGAAGCAATTTCCCAGCATGGCAACCCCAGTCGCGCCGACGGGATGTCCCTTCGCAATCAGCCCGCCGGACATATTAATCGCGCACTCCCCATCCACATTGGCCTTGCCTTCGACCCAGTAACGGGCGCCTTTGCCGGGAGCAGCCTTGCCGACGACCTCGGTCCCAATCGCGGCGGCAACCGTAAAGCAGTCGTGGATCTCGGCGACATTTACGTCGGCGGGCGCTGCACCTGCCATCGCGTAGGCCTTCTTCATCGCCGTGTAGGCTGCGGTCGGGAACAGCGTGTTGCGTCCCTCCTTCTGCAATGGGTCTGTGGCCTGGGCGTAGCCCGCGATCTCCACACAATCCGACTTGGCGACGTCGAGCCTCTGCAGGCCCTCTTCCGTCGCAAGAATCAGGGCTGCATAGCCATCGGTAATCTGCGAGCAATCATAGGTCTTGAGAGGCAGGCCTTCGACGACATAGCGGTTGATGCCCTCGATCTTCATCGCCTGATCGAGCGTGATCTGGACCTTATTCATCTGCGCCCAGGGGTTGTACTTTGCATTCTGGTACTCATTGACTGCGATCTGCGCCAAGTCACTCTCGCTCACGCCGTACACCTGCATGTAGCACTGCATGATCTCGGCGAACAGGTGGGGGAAGATGAAGACCTTGCCGGTACGCTCGTCGGGGTGCGAGTAGTATCCCAAGACCTCGCCGATGAGCTTGCCATCCATCTTGCCGTCGTTGTCGCGCATCTTCTCGTAGCCGATCGCGACTCCTACATCGCCGACTCCGCTCAACAGTTTGTAGATGACGGACAGCACGGCCTGGCCCCCGGAGGCACAGGCATTCTCGACTGACTCGATCGGTTTGGCAGCCATTCCGGGCACCGCCGCCACCAGTCCGGACAGCAGGCCTTGTTTGTTCAACGTGAAGTTGCAAGCCGAGCCCACGGCGCCGACATCGAGGCTGGAAGGCGACACTTTAATCTGCTCACACACTCCCGTCACTGCGTTCGACAGGATTTGCGGTACCGTCATGTCCATCAGTTTTCCGAACTTCGACTGGTTATAGGCTGCGATGTAAACCGGCTTGCTCATGATTTCTCCTTGCGATACGCATTCGGGCCCTGCCGCTAATAAATTATCATTCCTCGCGACAGATTTTTTCTCCGCTTACGTTTTTCTGACCTTGTTCGATCGGGTGGCTGCCGACTCTTTCCGGCGTAGGTCAAAGTGCTCCCCGGCTCGCACAAAGGTTTGCAGGCCGCGCAACCGCCAACCCAAACTCAGGCCATCGCTTCCACGGATATCGCACAGGGCTTGTGGTCGGCAAGTGCGCGGGTCACGCTGGGATGTGATGCTAGTGAACGGGGCGCCTCCTGGTGGATTAAGGCAGCTATTCAGTCGGGTAGGTCGCCGGGCGAGATCTCGTCCACATAGCACCACGTCCAGGTTTCGCCGGGCTCGATGGAGCGCATCACAGGATGCGTGGTGTGGTGAAAGTGTTTAGTGGCGTGCCTATTCTTCGAGGAATCGCAACAGCCGACATGGCCGCACTCCATGCAAAGCCTCAGATGTACCCAGGTATCGCCGATCTTGACGCAATCTTCGCAAACGTGGACTTTGGTGTGCGTGATCTTGATTTGATCGAGATGCTTGCAGGCGGCTGCCATAACTCTCCTGTAGGCTGATCAGCGCTCCAGGGACTTGCGGTCCCAGTTGGCGCACTTGGCGGCGGCCTCGTACGTGCTCTGCAGAAACTCCATCAAGGAGGCTTTCGGAGAGTCGGCCATGCGCAGGTCATCATACATCAGCAGAAATTCTTTCATCTGCGGATGGTAGAAGGCTTCCTTCGGGCCCACGCGCTGTTCCGCAAAACCGGGCGGCTCGGGCGCCGCAGTACGAGTAAAAGGCCGGGCCCTTGATGTCGCCTCCGCCCGGCCAGAATCCTGCGCTGCTGACCTCGTGAGAATAGGCTTCGCGCGTTATCGAGTCGGCGCCCGGACGTTCGGGAGCACGCCGTCCGGAGAAGCGCGTCACCGCGTGATCGAAGCTGCCCCAGAAAAAGTGGACGGGACTGACCTTGCCGATGAAGCTTGTCCTGAACTCCTTCAACACCGTATCAACCCAAACCAGGATGCGCCAGAACCGATGCACGGCCTCCGGGTCATACGATGCGTGAACTTCGTCTTTCTCGAAAGGAATGGGATCAGGAAGCTCGCACGGAGTGGTCCAGATCTTGACATTCACACCCAGCTCGCCCAGGGCCGCCATGAAGGTCTTGTAGAAATCGGCAACACTCTGGGGCTTCAGAGGGAGCGACTCGCGTGCCACCGTCGCTGGTCTTGATGATCAGCTGGTGGTCGATGAAGTCGAACTGAACCTCGACGACGCCGCCGTCGTACGGCATGGCGGACGTCGTAACACCGCGGGCGGTGACGTAGAACGGCACATTCCACCAGTGGTTCACCAGCGGACAGAGCTTCAGGCGGACCTTGCCGACAACCTGGGTCCACATGTGCAACGTCGCCTGGGTATCCTTCCAGCTGTGCAAGAGGGAGCGTCGGGGAGAATTTCCCGATCAGCTGTCGTGACGGGATTGCGTCTCTGGCGATGTCATCCGAGGCCTTTGGCCGAGCCAGTTCTTAACCGCCGCTCGACCTAGATGCCACTGCCCCGCTCTGATGGATTCACGCCGAACTCGTCCCGTGCAGCGAAAAGACGGCCGACCGCTTGCGCGACCGGCCGTCTCTCACCCCCGTCTAAAACCTCGAAATCCACTCGTCGAGGCGTTAGCCAAATGTGCCTATCAGCGGGCAGGAGCGAACTCGTCTGAATTGCTCCGACAGGCGAGTTCGCTGCGCCCCTGCCCGCAATGGCGCCTTGCTCGCAAGAGTATCGTTGCCAGGTCAGCCGATTGTCAAGAAATTGTCACAATTTTGTAGGATTTCGGTGAAGCGTCCGGTGATATTCAAAAGCATGCGGTACAAAAATGTAAGGATGCCTACAAGACCGCCGTCTCGTGCAGCAGGGCTCCCTTAGCGAAGCGTTCTGGGCTTAGAACCTCGACGTTGTTCACAATTCCGGTTGTGCCGTGCAGAATCAGGTCGGAGACGATTCTTCCGGTCGCCGGGGCGTGCATCACGCCATGGCCGCTGAATCCGTTGGCGCAGAAGAGGCCGGGAACCTCAGGCGTCGGCCCGATGATGGCGTGATGGTCGGGAGACATCTCGTAGAGTCCCGCCCAGGCGCGCTTCGGATTGACGGCCAGGTTCTCGAAGCAGGGCACACGGTCAGCGGCGCGCACCAGGACTTTCTCGATGAAGGAAGGTTCAAAGGCGTCCTTGTATCCCGGCGTCTCCTCGGGATCGTTCCAGGCGAGCAGAAATCCCCGGCTCTCGGGCCGGAAGTGGAAGCCATTGGTCATGTCAACGACCATGGGGATGGCGTGCGAGACGCCGTCGAAAGGTTCCGTCGGGACCAACATGCGGCGCAGCGGCTCGACCGGGAGATCGACGCCCGCTAGCGCGGCCGTTTGTGCAGCCCACGGACCGGCAGCGTTGACCACGACCGGGGTGCTCACCGGGCCACGCGTAGTTTCCACTCCGCCGATTTTGCCACCGTTGTGAGCGATACCGGTGACTTCGGTCGAACGCCAGAGGGTCGCGCCCTTTTCGCACGCCCGGGTGGTGAAGCCGACCATCACGCTGTAAGGATCGACGAAGCCGTCCGTAGGGCAGAAGCTACCGCCCAGCACATCATCGGAGCGTAGTTGAGGAACCATCCCGACGATGTCGTCGTGCGCCACCATCCGTGCCTGCGTCAGTCCCAGCGACTTTTGTAGCTGCTGATTGGTCCGCAGATAGTCCAAGATGCGATGGCCTGGTGGCGACGAACAGATAGCCTTGCGGGCGGTATTCGGAGGGTAGGCCAAGCCTCTCTTCGAAGCTGGCGTAGAAGGGGATGGAATAAAGCGACATCTGGATGTTCACCGGGGTGGCAAACTGCGCCCTGACTCCTCCCATGCTCTTGCCGGTGGAACCTTTGCCCTGATGGGATTCTCGCTCCACGATCAGCACATTGCGGCAACCGGCTTCCGTCAGGTGCCAGGCAATGCTGGAGCCCACAATTCCACCGCCGATAATCACCACGTCCGCTGACAACATCTGGTTTTGCCTCTCGTTACAGGTACATTGTAGTGCGGTGGCTGGTTAGTGTGCTGCCAGTGGGCCATCCGATCAACCCACTTTAAGGCTAAGTAATTCAGCACGTTAGCGCTCGCGTGCGAGCGTCCGCATTCTGCCGAATGCTCCGGATTGTGCTTGACATCCAAGGCGAACAGACGCAGAATTCGTCCATCTACCCCGCGTGTTGCGCGACAGTGGCCAGTGCGCGAGACTTCCCCCATCGAGTATCGCCGCCCGCAAACAGGCAGAAATCTTAGTGCGCCGGTGTGCCGGCGCAGGAAAGAAGTAACCACAATGCGATCAGGAATCCGCTGTTCGAGATTCGCGCTGGTCTCGGCTCTGTTGTTGTGTTTTTGGCGCGTCCCTATCGGCGCAGCAGATCACGTTTGAAGATTTCTCCAACACCAACTATGCGTTGCAATATCTGCAACGAAATGGCAGCGCGCATTTGGACACCTACAACGGGAACGCCGTATTGCGTCTGACGGACGGAAACCCGGACCGTAAGAAGAACCCTGGCGGTAGCAGCGCCGAAGTGACAACGGTTTACTTTCAAGACACCAGCCATGCCCTGGGCGTGGGCAAGCAGCCGGTGGCGGGCGGCTTCACCACCTGGTTTGAATTCCAGATGCATAACCCGACCCTGTGCTGTGCTCCGGGCGACGGGTTTGCGTTTATCATCCAAAATAACGGGGCAACGGATTCGAGCTATGGAGCCACCGGGTCTGGTTTAACTGCTTTGGGGGCGGGCACTGGCGGAAT
Source organism: uncultured Acidobacteriaceae bacterium (assembly GCA_963837245.1). Classification (GTDB taxonomy): domain Bacteria; phylum Acidobacteriota; class Terriglobia; order Terriglobales; family Acidobacteriaceae; genus Bog-257. Next base: position 33,866 of record CAWIMR010000003.1, read on the forward strand.
GGGATATGCCGGCATCTCCAACAATCTGGCCATCGAGTTCGACATCCTGCAAGATCCCTGGGACCCAAACTCCAATCACATTGCTATCCAGACTTGCGGGCCTAACACGAACACGCCGGTACATTTGCCGGGCGACTATACCATCGGGAACAACCATCATGTGGAGAGCTGCCTCTACGACAACGCGATTTATACGCCGAGCCAGAATCTGGGTGGTACCTGCGGTGATGGCTCCTGTATGGACGGCCTTGTCCACAGTGTGGTCATTGGATACACGCCGCCTGGCATGAACCAGATGGCAGGAGAACTCGATATATGGCTCGATCCTACTTATATCGACGGGACGCATCAGCCCGAAAGGGGCGCCAACCGTAACCGTTCCTTACACTATCGTTTATGACTCGGAGAGCAATCCCTTGGGCCTTAAACTCGACCCCCTCAACGGCGGCTCGGCGTGGGTAGGATTCACTGCGTCTCAGCCCGATGACGGCACGGCCCAGGATATCCTCGGCTTGGGAATTCACCAATCACTCGCCTACGAAAATACAGCAGGTGATTCAGCCGGGTGGGGTTCCGACCACTTTTGCTTTCGGCGCTCACCAGACGGTAGTCACTTATCCGCAGGGATTCTCGAATCCGAACGGCATACTGATGACGGTGAAGGCGACACCGACTGACCGCGTCCAGTTCTACCAGACGCGTCTGGCGGGAACCCAGTTCGCGAATGAGCAATGCATCGTCTATCTTGGCACGGGAGGAACTCAGAGCCCGATCGCGTCCGGAAATTGCGTCGTTTACTCGTATACCTGCCAGGACCAGTCGGGTAACCAGGTAACGTGTCCGCAGGAGCTGCAGTGCAGTCCTCAGCAGGAGAATCAGTGCATTAACATCGACACGTCGTACTCTACGTCGGACCAGGTTACGGCGACCAACGCCGATTACCTTGAGAACGATGGGATCGGTTCGAACAACTGGATGAGTATCTTCCTCTCGTTCATGAATAAATCGATTGACGGAACCACCTCAGGAGGGTCTAGAGGCTTTGGCGGGGGCTTGCAGAATCTGTTTAAGGATTACAAGACCCATCCGACTAACGGGCTTAAGTTTGGAGTGCTAACTGGCGCAGACATCGTGGCCACCTTCCGGCCAGGTCAGCCATGAGGAACTGAAGCAAGTTCTTGTCAGGGGCAGTTTTGAGTTGGCGTGCCGGCTCGGAACTGCCCTTTTCTCGCCATGTTTGTTCCCAAGCCTTAGGAATTGTCGTCTCGAGCGGGCGCATTCGGGGTCTTCATCAGGCGCCGCATTTTGCGCTTGTTAGCATGGCATCAGCCTGCGAGGGATATAGTGTTCGATTGCCCAGGCAGGAAGCAGATTTCTCGGGCACAAATCTCCTCGAAATCGCAAAGGTCGGGGTCTCGAGATGTCAAAAGCCAGAGCTTGGCTTGAGGAGGTCTATCAGCCCGCGCTATGCGGCGCCGCCCTGAGACGATTTGGCCTCGACGTAGATGTTCCTGAGATCGGGGCGATCCAGAATTTTGGCCGCGCTTTTTTCCTTGCTGATGATAGAGTCCAAAATGCGCTGCGCCTCACGATAATGCAGCGGGGCCTCCTTCGGTTTGCCCATTCGGGTCAGCGCCGTGCCCAGCAGGTACTCGGCACGCGCCCTCTCCAACAGCATACCCAGTTTGTCCGCCTGCCCCAGGGCAGTTTCCAGTTCCTGTCTTGCGCCTTCAGCATTGTTGGTAGCCAACAGAGCCTGAGCGTAAACAATCGAGGCCCTCAAGGACAGAGCTTTCAATCCACTCGATCCAGCGTCCTGGATGATCTTCTTCAGCGCCGGCACCGCCGCCTGCGAACGTCCCTGCTCGACATCCACCTTGGCCAGGCCAAGGCGGGCGCGAAGCGTCTGATCAGGAAGCGACCACTTACTCGCGATTTGCCGCGCTCGTTCGTATTGCTGCCGTGCTGAGGAGTAGTCGCCGCGATAAAAGTAGCTGTCACCAAGGGCGTTCCGCGCCTCGGCGGTTGCGGATTCATCCTTCACCTCATCAGCCAGCTTCAGCGCCTCATCGATAGACTTCTGGCCTTCCTCCCCGCGTCCCACGACCGACAGGACCTCACCATACCGTGCCAGGACCTCCACTGAATACCAGGTGCGATCGTTAATCTGCTTGAATCCATCCATGGCCTGCTGGAGGTAACTCAGGGCGGCATCGTACTTTCCCTGGGCGGCAAAGAGGACTCCCATGGTGCTCGCCTCCAGTGCCAACATTTCCTTGTCGTTGGCCGCGCGGCTGGCTTCCATGGCCTTCAAGAACTGCGACTGCGCTGTCTCGTATTGTCCGAGATTGAAGTTCATCTCCGCCCAATTGCGCAGCGCCTCAGTTGCCTCGGGCAGCTTAAGGCGGTCACGAATCTCATAGGCTTGCTGGAAATAGGTCAGGGCAGCCTGGTAGTCGCCCTTATGGCTGTACACGCTACCAATATTGTTGAGGCATAAAGCCTGATCTGCTTCGGCGCGCAAATCCCGGGCCAGTTGCAGCGCCTCATTATCGGTCTTGAGGGCGTCATCGTAATTCCCATGGTCATGATAGAAGGATTCCGAGGTTAATCAGGTTGCTGAGCAGTCCTTCTTTGTCGCCGATCTTGCGGTCGACATCCAGCGCAGCTTTGTAACTGGCGAGGGCATCTTTGGATTGGCCCAGCTTGTCCTGCACGCGGGCTATCTGCCCCAAGCTCAGAGCGATGCCACTTTGATCCCCGATCTTCTTCCTGATCTCCAGCGCCTGCTGAAAGTTGTTCAGCGCCTCGGCCGGCTGGTTCAGTTCGTTGTAGGCAATCCCCATCGCTTGCAGCACCAGGCCTTTTTGTTCCTGGTTGCCGGACAACGTTGCGAGACTCAAGGCCTTGTTGAGCGGATCCAGCGCAGCTTGCGGACTGCCGGTAATGATCTGTACGCGACCGATGGCACGCAGGGCCTTTATGTTCTTGGGATCGGCGGCCAGCACGATGGCAAGGCGCTTCTTGGCTTCGTCGAAATTGCTCGCCTTCTCGGAAAGGCTGGCGAGCGCGTATTGCGCATCCATGTCATCTGGATTTAGCTTGGTCAGATTTTCATACGCCGCGATGGCCTTCGCATTATCGTTCATGATCCGCGCATTGTTCGCTTGAATGCGATATTGGTCCTGGGGAGGAAGCCCCTGGCTCAACTCAACCGCCCGGCGCGACGCCTGATAGGCTTTATCGTCGTAGTGAAGATCGGAGTAGGTCTCCGCCAGTTTCGAAAATGCCATGGCGAAGTTAGGGTCTTCCTCAGTGGCCTTTTCAAACTTGAGGACCGCCTGAGTGTTGTCGCCCGCACGGGCAAGCTGCAAGCCTTCATCGTAGGCCTGCAACGCAGTAACGGAGTTGGTCAGCACGTGCCCGGAGTTGGTCTGCAGCTCCTTCAGTATGTCGGGCGTGGCCGCTAGTTTCTCGCGGATTTGACCCGCCAGCTTGTCCATTGCACCGGCGAAGTCTTTGACATTAGTCAGCTCAGCGGCAACGGGAATGTCACGACTGTTCTTGAGATCGTGGAGGACGGCATTGATGCGGAACTGGTCCCCGGCCTTCACCAGTTGTCCCGAAATCACGGTATCGGCGCCGATAGCGTCGTGGATGCTTTTTAACGTGGACGAATCGACCTCAGGCTGCGGGGCAAAGCGCAAGTCGTGCAAGACATCTTGCATTCGTCCTGCAGAAATCATGCGCAAATGCTGGGACGCACCGATTTCCGAGATCAAGTTGTCGGAGATGCTGGAACCGATCCAATTGAGGCTGGGATCGCCCGAGCCGTTGTAAAAGGGCAGAACCGCGACCGACGTCACCGACCCCTGCACAGCTGACGATCCCGTCCCGCCTGTCCCCGGGTGGGTCCGATTACGTGCGACGAAATATGTCCCCGCAGCCAGCGCCACCACCACCGCCGATACCGCAGCCCACTTCAAAGGAAACGGTCTTGAAGGAACGGGCTTGGCAACCGACGTTGCAATGACAGACTGGCCTCCGCGACGCTTCTTGCCCTGCCAGACCTCGATCTCCTCGGTCAGTTCCTCCATCGAAGCGAAACGCGCGTTGGGATCGCGCTCCAAGCACTTGGCAACGATAGCGCTGAGTACGGGCGGAATCGAAGCGTCAACTTCCGTCAGGGGTACGGCTGGCTCCTGAGTTCGCTTGACCAGACTGGCGATGGCACTGTCCCCGTGATACGGCATGAATCCGCTGAGCAGCTCGTAGAAGATGAGCCCCACTGCAAACTGGTCTGAGCGCGCATCAAGTTCCTTCCCCATGGCTTGCTCGGGCGACATGTACTCCATCGTCCCCACCATCATGCCGGTGCGCGTCATGCCGTCCCCTTGGACCGTGCGGGCCAAACCGAAATCCATAATGACGACGCGGCCTGCGGCGTCGCACATGACGTTGCTGGGCTTCAGATCGCGATGGATCACGCCTTCGCTGTGTGCCGCCTGCAAACCCGCACACACCTGAACCATAATGTTGGCGGCGGCCTCGGGAGAGAGCTTGCCTTCTCGCAAAAGAATGGAGCGCAAGTCCTCACCTTCGATGAACTCCATGGTGATGAACTTCACGCCGTCAGCTTCGTTCAGATCGTAAATGCGGATGATGTTCTTGTGGGTGACTTGCCTGGCGAGAATCAGCTCCTGCTTGAAGCGCGCCAAGATGGCAGGGTCGCCAGCCAAGTCCGGACGAATCACCTTCAGTCCCACGACGCGCTCGACTTCATTATCCCGGGCTTTATAAACCGCGCCCATGCCGCCCATACCCAGCAGCTTTAGGATCTCGTAGCGACCGCCGAGGATGTCGCCGGCATGGAAGACGGTGGCGCCGATAGAGGAAAAGATGGGATGGGGAGAACTGGCGCTTCCTGAGCTGCCGGGCTCAGCCATCGTCATTGCATCGGAAGGGTCACTTTTCGGGGTAATCGGTCGCCCTGTTCCCGGCGAAGTTATGTCGTTGGAGTCGATACCAGGATCGGTCATTCCTTCGGAGCCGAGGGCTGGCTTAGGCGTAGCGGCGGAACTTTCGCCGCTGGACACGGCTATGCCATCTTGCGCTCTTCGCGCTGCGCCTTCTGGATCCCCAGCCATTTCCTACACTTCCCCTGGCCCGGGCTCCCCTGTGGAGGCGGGCCCCCTCTCCAAAGCCGGATTGTTACAAAGTATACCTTGATTCCAGGCTTCGTCGCAGGGTTCCAGGTGACCAAACGTGGACGCGGCAGGAAGAAAGGCGGGCATCTGAGTCATGCCAGCCTGTCCAAGACGGATCAGCTAATCAGTGCGTCAGCACCGTCAGACTCGGCTCCGCGCCGGTGCTAAGCAACACACTCTTGGTGGCGGAGTTGGTGGCTCCGGTAGCACCGGCGGCCACCAGATAGAGGATGTCGGCGGGGTTTCCGCTGCTGTCCAGTATGAGGAGTCTACCTGTAGCGCTCTGTGTCTGTTGGGGAGAAGGGCAGGTGTTGCCGTCTGCCAGGCAGAAGGCGCCAGTGAACATCTGGTTCATCATCACACCAGCCGGTGCCACTCGTGTCGTAGGTTGCCGTAAGGGTTCCGGTGCCGGCGCCGGGTGGTGGTGGCGGAGATGCAACCGCCGCTTCCAGTTCATTCATTACACTGGGCAAGACGGGATAGACAGTTCCGCCATAGAAATTACCAAAGAGGGACAGGATTGTAACGGGTTGCGTCACAGTCTGTGGCTCGAAGGATCCCGGTTGTTACATTGGGATCGGTGCCGACCACAAATCCTGTGTTGAACGTTGCCAGATACCAGACGGGAGGATAGGTGCCCAGACCGCTGAGAGTCACTCTCCCGCTCGTCTTGTCAACCGAATAAGTGGCGTTAGTGTAAGAGGGTTGGGTCAGAACACCGCCATTGTTCTCGTCAAGGGCGTAGGAGGTGACGTTGCCGTTACCATCGAAGTTACCCAGCCCCAGGGAAATGTCAGGGACCGGGGTACCGCCGGCCGCCGAAACTGCATTCAGTTCGAAAACGGCGCCGTTGGGGTTGCCGCCCTGGGTGGCATTTAAAAAGAGGTTGCTGAACGTAGTGGTGCCGCCGCCTGCCGGACCCCGGTCAGTCGCTGACATCAAGGTCACCGGAGCGCCGCCAGAGGCTACGTCCGTCTCCACTCCCAACAAACTGGGGAATAGTTTACCGGTTGAAGGGCCCACCACATAGAAGGCGTAATTCACGGTGCTGGAACCAATGGTAAAGGTCGCGGTCCCTCTACCGGTGCCGGTGCTGAATGCCGAAATGGTTCCCGTTAGAGGCGTAGGTGCTGGACTCTGTACAGTGCCGTTGTCATTGATGTCCGCCTCGCCATTTCCGGCCGTGACATTACCGCTGGCATCGGTTACGAAATAGCCGGCCCCTCCATAAGGTTTGCCGCTTGCGTCCACTCCCGACAAGCCGAATGCGAAGTTGCTCGAATCCAACGAAACCCCGGAAAGGCTCTGCCCCTGGGGTTTCAGCACGCCGGAACCCCAGACACCCGGATTGTTGGGATCCGCCAAAATAATCCTGGAGTCGGTGACCAGGGAAACGGAAACGCTAAAAGAGTATGTGCCCAGGGCAGAAGCGATCACGATGGTGCCAAGATTGCTCCCAGTCGTGACCCCGGAGCGGCCCACGCAATAGACCGAACCAGTTGCTGCGCTGGCGATCGGGCATTGTCCGTTCGCGCCAGTCCCGGGGGTGATCGCTACATCGGTCATCGCTCCGACAGAATCATTTCCATTGCGATCCAACGCTCCGCTGGTGATATTGCCGTTGCCATCAGCCACAAAGCTACCGACCATATAGAAGGCTTGCCCCTGCCGATTGTAGCCGTTGAACGAAAAAGCGTAATTGCCCTGAATCCTTCCGTTGACGGTGATACTGAAGTTCGCGGTAGCTGTGGTGGGGAAGCTATCAGTTACCTGCACGGTAAACTGGAAAGTTCCAGTTGGGCCGGTAGGCGTACCAGTGATGGTGCCGTCCGCGTTCAAGGTCAAGCCACCGTTGGAAGAGCAGTTAGCAGTAGTAGTGAATAAACAGCCAGGATCGCTGATGACACTGTAAGTATAGGGCGGGATTCCGCACATCATCGGCATACCTGACGGACAAGCGGCCACCGCGCTGGAGTAGGCAACCGCAATGACACCATTGGGCAAAGTAGTGGCTTGGAACGAAAGCGGAGAATTGAGCACCAGGCTGAAGCTGGTAGTCTGGTAAGCCTTGACTGGCGACTGCGAATCCGTAACCCTGACGGTAAAGCTGTACGTGCCCGCCGATCCAGTCGGTGGCGTTCCGCTTAGAACTCCGCTGGCTGTGAAGGTAAATCCGGGCGGGAGAGCCCCTGAATCCAAGGTCCAGGTATAAGGTTGCAGCCCTCCGGACGCCTGCAGGGTTTGACTGTAGGAATCGCCTTCAGCGCCCTGGGGCAGCTTCTGGGTCAAGATGTTTAGAGCGCTAGGGCCGTTTTGTGGCGTCGAGCTGCAGCCGCTCATCAAGAACGCGCAGAGAATAAGCCCCAATCCGATGACCGGAAAAGGTTTGAGCCCCTTCATGCATCTCCTTTAGGAATCTGAAGCCGAGTCTGCTGGACGCAACTCCAAAAAGCGACCACCTTCGCCCAAAGCGCAGTTTGGTATGACAAGCAAGGGTCCGGCGAGACCATCCAAGTCAAATGAAGAGAAAATAGGTCTATAGGAGCAGAGTAATTCAATTGCATATAAATGTGAAGTTGCCAGTAGTCCGGCTCCCACAGGCCGTTCCAACATCGAACTGGCGGAAGCGAGCACCAAACTGGGACTGCTTTCAACCCTTCAATTTGGATGCCGACCCGCGAAGCGGTGCCAACCGATAACTCCGAACTCGCTAATGTTTTTCCCCCTGCTGGGTGATAAGTACGACATCGGAATTCGTCCGTCCGCGAGCGACCACTAGCTTCTTGTTTTTCCAGTCGTAGTCGTAACCGTAAAGGAACAAGTCGTCGAAGTTGGTCACCAGACTCGGAGGTCCGCCCGCAATCGGCTGCATCAGAATGTTCGAGACTCCCTTCTCAGTTATCGGGTAATAAAGATTCTGTCCGTCGGCGGAATACTGGAACAACCCGGAAATGAATCGGCTGGGCGGCAAGCTCTTCACCGGCAGGCCCCCCTGAGAAGGAAGAATCTCAATCATGGGCTTGGTATTGGCGCCTTGCCCCTCCAGTGCTAGCGTTGCAATCTGTTTGCCGTCGGGCGAGATCGCCCCGAAGTTCACCAACTTGTCAGAGAGCTGTTTGGCTTCACCGCCGCCGACCGGTATCTCCATCAGCACTTGCCTGCCATTCTCAAGCTTGCTGTAGAGGACGAACTTACTGTCGGGCGAGCAAACTGGGTTCTGCTCCACTTTGCCACTGGTTAGGGCGGTCGCAGTACCACTTTGAACGTCAAGGCGAAAAATATTGATCGCCTTGGTGCTCTGGTTTGGCATGTAGAAAAAAGCGTGGGCGCCATCTGGACATACCGTCAACCCCTGCATCGGCAGGTTTTGCTGGTAGATCACATTGCGACTTGTACCGTCGCCGTTCATGATGGAGATGTGGCCATCGTAGTCGAGCGTGATCAGCCTACCATCGGGTAGCCATCCAACATTAATGTCGCCATGGTTGTCCACTTCCTTTGCAACAGCGTCGGGGCCCCCATCAAGTCTTAGGGTGTACACCCCGCTATCGGGGGTGTTTTGAACTGCGATGAGTTGCTTGCCATCTTTTGTCAGCCCCAGGGTAAGATTGCTGTAGGAACTGAGGTCGTTCGTAATGCGATGAAGAGTCCTGCCGGACAGTGACACTTCTCCGATCTGCCCGTTCCAGTCGCTGGTGACATCGTGGAAGATGAGAATCAGATGTTTGCTGTCGGGCATCCACGCCGGCCTTAGCAGCCTGGCGGCACCGCCGTAGATCGTCTTCTCTTTGCCGCTCGACGGGTCGAGGAGCACCAATCGGCCAGGATTCTGGTTACCCGGATCGAAGACCGTCGATGCGATCCATTTGCCGTTGGGAGACCAGGCCGGACTGGAATAGCCGGGAAGAGGAAGAGCAGCGAGGACGTGTTCACCACTGCCATCGGGATGCGCGATGATGATCTTCGTAGTTCCATCCGACGAACTATTTCGCAAGAAAACAATCTCTCCGCCATCAGGCGAGAAACTCACGGGACTGTCCACATCGATGATCAGTTTGCGCGGAGTGCCTCCCAGTACAGGTATCTGGTACAGGAATCCCAACCCCGGATTCTCAGGTTCAATGCGAACGAAATACAGGAAGTCGCCGTCGGGAGTAAAGGTCAGACCCGTATAGCGAACTTCGGTGGGGGCCATGATCTGCGCGTTGCTGCCGGTGGCGATGTGCCACATCCACAGACTCTGTTGGCCATGCCCCTCGTCTACCACATTCACTACGTACTTGCCGTCAGGGGAAATTGTCGCCAGCGCCACTTTGCCGGAACTGGTGAGCTTCTCCATATTCATGTTCTGAAAAGGTATCGGCCCTGAATCGCCAATCCACTGCGAAATCCACTTATAGGCACCATAGACCCCTGCCACGATCATCGCGACGCTAAGTACGGTAATCAGCCCCGCGCCGCTTTTGTGCTTCTTGGCGGTTTCCAGAATGACCGCACTGCTGCTGGGTAGCGCCGTTGGACCACCGTCGCGGACCACAGAAATAGCTGAAGACGAACCGACCGGAATTCCGGTCTGCGATCCGTGACCGGTTATGTCGCGCTTGAGCCGCTTCAAGTCGCTGCGGATTTCCGCCGCGCTCTGGTAGCGCAGGTCAGGATCCTTCTCCAGCGCCTTGTCTATGATCTCTTGCAGCTTGAACGGAATGGACGGATTCAGCTCCGTCGCCGGCCGGGGACTGCGGTCGAGAATGCCTTGGAAGACGACAGCAGAAGTGTTGCCCTCAAACGGGAGTTTTCCTGTTGCCATTTCGTAAAGAATGGCGCCGAACGAGAACAAGTCGCTGCGCGCATCTAGTTCCTCACCACGCGCCTGCTCTGGAGACATATAGGCAACCGTGCCTACTGCTGTACCCGGTGCCGTGAGATGCAGGGGCACGATGGTGGGAGCGTCGCCGCCAACAGTTTCTAAAGCAGCCCGGCGGTCGTAGGTAAGTTTTGCCAATCCGAAGTCGAGGATTTTGGCCTGCCCGCGCGAGGTGAGGAAGATGTTGGCTGGCTTCAAGTCGCGATGTACGATGCCCTTGCCGTGCGCAACCTCGAGCGCATCGCTGATCTGGAGGCCTATCTCAATGATCTTGTCGGTCGCGAGTGGGTTTCCTCTGATCTTCTCATTCAGACTTTCGCCTTCCAGCAGTTCCATGGCGATGAAGTGCTGGCCGTCGCATTCCTCGATGGCATAGATCGTGCAGATGTTCGGGTGATTCAGGGCCGAGGCGGAGCGTGCCTCCTGCTTGAAGCGCTCCAGAGCGGAAGGGTCGCGTTCGAAATCCCGGGAGAGGAACTTCAGAGCTGCATGTCGGGCGAGTCTGGTGTCCTCAGCTTCATACACAACACCCATACCCCCGCTACCCAGTTCTCGCAGGATGGTGTAGTGAAGAAAGCTCTTCCCAAGCAGGGTTTCCAAAGCACAAAACTCCCAAGCATTTGACTCTATTGTGCGCGAGTGTAACCGTCAAGGCGAGTAGCCCCGCAATTGGCCAAATCCGGATCGCTCGACGATCCAGGGGGCAGGAGGCAGGAGGCTTCACAGGATTTCCCTAATAAAGCCTGATCGCAGATGACAAACGCAGATGCTACTGGAGATCGGTCCGATCCGACAGAAGAATGCCGTTGCGCGCGTAGCTGTCACGCGGCACTTCCACGAAGGCGATGGTCAACTTCTCCGGCTTAACATTGAGCTCCTCATGCAAAACTTCGGTGACGCGTTTCGCCGCCCGGCGTTTTTGCTCGATGGTGCGCCCGGTCAGCATCGTGATTTGCACATGCGCCATGGAATTCCTCCTCCGGCCGATTCTGCTTACTATCCTGAGCGTTCGACCTGGGCCGGTACGGTTTTGCCGGCCGTCAGCCGGGACGGCAAAGTACGTTTACTTCGCCAGTTCGTATCCGGCGAAAAAATAGCTCAACTCGAAGCGGGCGGTATCCTCGGCGTCGGAACCATGCACCGCATTCTTCTCGATGCTCGAAGCCCACTTCTTGCGAATGGTGCCTTCGTCGGCCTTGGCCGGGTCAGTGGCGCCCATCAGCGCGCGATAGTCGGCAATGGCGTTTTCCTTCTCCAGTGCCATGACAATGATGGGACCATTCGACATAAAGTTGGTCAGCGACTCGAAGAACGGTCGATGCACATGAACCGCATAGAAACCTTCGGCCTGGGCTTTGCTGATATGCAGCATCTTCATGCCGATGATGCGAAAACTGTTTTGCAGCAGGGTGTGGATGATGTCGCCGGCCGCGCCTTTTTCGACCGCGTCAGGCTTGATGATGGAAAGAGTGCATTGGATGGTTTTCATAAGATTGCGTTTCGTTTCCTCTTGGCTTTTGGCTCCTGGCTCTTGGTCATCAGCTCTTTAGCGGATACCTGTTTCCTCTGTGCATCTGTGTCTTTGCGGTGAACGAACTTAAGCTCTTACTGCCGCGCCCGTCACCTTCACCAGCGTCTCGCCAATCTCGGCCGGCGACTTCGCGACGTGAATTCCGGCGGCCTCCATGGCCTTGATCTTTTCCGCCGCAGTTCCCTTCCCGCCGGAGATGATCGCTCCGGCGTGACCCATACGACGTCCCGGAGGCGCGGTCTGCCCGGCGATGAAGCCGATAACCGGCTTTCGCACGTTTTGCTTGATGAACTCGGCCGCAGTCTCTTCGGCATTGCCGCCAATCTCACCAATCATGATGATCGCTTCCGTCTCCGGATCCTGGTTGAACAAGCTGATCGCATCCACGAAATTGGTGCCGATAATCGGGTCACCGCCAATTCCAATTGCGGTGGACTGCCCGATGCCGCGCGTCGTCAACTGATAGACCGCCTCGTAGGTCAGCGTGCCCGAGCGCGAGACGATGCCGACGTTCCCTTCCTTGTGGATTTGCGCGGGCATGATTCCGATCTTGCATTTGCCCGGAGAGATGATGCCGGGACAATTCGGCCCAATCAGCCTTGAATTCTTCGTCCTCAGAAACTCCCACACTTTCACCATGTCCATGGTGGGAATACCTTCAGTGATGCAGACGATTAGCGGTAAACCGGCATCGGCGGCTTCCATGATGGCGTCGGCCGCACCCGGTGGCGGAACGAAGATCACTGTCGCGTTCGCGCCAGTCTTGGCGACCGCATCACTCACTGTGTTGAAAATTGGCCAACCTTCGTGCGTAGTGCCGCCTTTGCCCGGGGTGACACCGCCGACGACCTGCGTGCCATATGCCGCTGCGTTCTTCGCATGGAAGGTCCCTTCGCGGCCCGTTAGTCCTTGCACGATTAATCGCGTTGACTTATCAACCAGGATGCTCATCGAACCCCCTTGGCGGCGGCAACGACCTTTTCAGCCGCGTCCTTCATGGTTTCAGCGACGATGAAATTCAGCCCGCTTTCTTTCAGGATGACGCGGCCTTGCTCGACATTGGTTCCCTCAAGCCGCAGCACAATCGGCAACTGGATGTTGGTCTTGCGCGCCGCGCTGACCACACCATTGGCCAGCGTGTCCACGCGCAGGATGCCTCCGAAAATATTGATGAGCACTGCCTTAACGTTCTTGTCGCTCAGCAGAATCTCGAAGGCATGAGTGACCTGCTCTTCGTTGGCGCCACCGCCGACATCGAGGAAGTTCGCCGGCATGCCGCCGGCGTACTGGATGATGTCCATGGTCGCCATCGCCAGACCGGCGCCGTTGACCATGCAGCCCACGTTACCGTCGAGCTTGATGTAATTCAGGTTGTATTTGCTGGCCTCAACTTCGAGCGGATCTTCCTCGCTCAGATCACGCAACTCCTTAATGTCGGGGTGGCGATAAAGCGCATTGTCGTCGAAGTTCATCTTTGCGTCGAGCGCAAACAGACGACCATCCGTTGTGGTGATGAAAGGATTGATCTCAACCAGTGACGCGTCGGTGTCTTCCGCGGCGCGCGCCAGCGCCGTCATGAACTTGACCGCCCCGCTGATGTACTTGGCGTCAAGCCCCAGCTTGAAGGCGATCTCTCGCGCCTGGAAAGCTTGTAACCCGAAACCGGGGACCAGATGCTCTTTAATGATGGCGTTGGGGTCTTTGGCGGCGACCTCTTCGATTTCGATGCCGCCCGCCGCCGAGGCCATGAATACCAGGCGGCCGGGCCCCCGGTCCAGCACAATACCGAGATAGAGTTCGCGCGCAATCGGAAGCGTCTCTTCGATTAGCAGCCGCTGCACTCTCTTGCCCTCGGGCCCCGTCTGGTGGGTAACCAGGTTCATCCCGAGGATCTTGCCTGCCAGCTCAGTAGCTTCTTCCGCCGACTTGGCAAGCTTTACGCCGCCTCCCTTGCCGCGACCGCCGGCGTGAATCTGTGCCTTGACGACTACGCCGGTCGCGCCTTCGTGTAAAAGAGCCTTGGCCACAGCATCTGCTGCTTCGCGGCTTTCGACCATTTGCCCGCGCGGCACGGCCACTCCATACTTCGAGAGAATGGCCTTCGCCTGATACTCATGTATTTTCATTTTTTACGACGGTCGCAGGTGGGACTCCCCCGCTACTCCGGCTGTACGCGCCGGATCGTCTGCTCCTTAGAAGATTGCACAAGAGTTATGAAACTGGTGATTGTATAGGACGGTGGAGAGTGTGGGCAATGACACGCATCACAGGGTGTGCAAGCCACCTCTTACTGTTTCCTGCCCCGTGCCTCGCTCGCCCAGTCCTCCCACAGCCCGAAGCCTTTCATCTGGTCGTCGAGGTGGGTTTCAGGGAAGGTGGCTTGGATCTTGGAGCGTGTGAGTCGAGGTCCAATTCGCTGCGGAGCGTTGGCCAGTTCGACGATTAAATGCGCGGCCATGGCCTCGTTCCTCTTCAACTGCGCGAAATCAACCTTGTCGAAGGTGTCGGAGCTGGCGTGGTAATTGATAAGGTAGTTGGCTTCCAATTGGTTGGGCAGCAGCGTAGGGACACCTTCCATCATGAAATCGAAGTTGTCTGTGCCCACGGTCGCATCGTTTGTCACCTCGCTTGCCTTCCACTGCGCGAAGGGCTGCATCATGGGAGTCAGCGCGGCATCGACGTCTTTCCGTCCGCCGGTAGAGAAGCTAGCAATCGGTCCAGATCCTTCGTCCAGCACGACCTCGGCGACGATGTTGTCGAGTTCGTCCTTATGGGCGCGCACGTACGCCAGAGAGCCCAGAAGCCCTTCTTCCTCGCCGGAAAAAAGTATGAAGCGAATCGTGCGCTTCGGACGGACGTCCGCAGCCTTGATCGCGCGCAGCGAATCAATGACCAAGGCCGCGTTACAGCCGTTGTCGAGTGCGCCTGTGCCAAGTTCCCAGGAATCCAGGTGGGCTCCAAGGATTACGATCTCATTCGGCAGCTCGCTCCCTTTCAATTCGGCCACCACGTTGCTGGTTGTGATCGGCGGTCCGATCTTGTTCGGCATCGAGATCGACATCCGCACTTTTTCGCCAAGGGCCAGCAGCCGCGCGATCCGCTCAGAGTCTTCGCGTGCGAGTAGCACTTGGGGAATAACGTCAATCCTTCCATTCATGGCGTTGATGTGCCGGTACAGCAGGTCGTGCTCACGGCTGGAGGTAAAGGCAATGGCAAGGGCCTTCCCTTTTACCGCGAGATCGATAATCCCCGGAGCGCGATAGTACTCCTCGAAGAGGTCGTCCCACGTCTTCAAGACGACAGAGTGCGCGAGCACGATCGCGCCTCTAATATCGCCGGCCTTGGCGAAGTCCGCCGCAGTACCCATGCCGACGTCAATTACGCGCGCCGTCGTTGTTTTCAGCGGCGGTCCCCACGCAATGGCCTGAGCTCGCACATGGAACTGCGCCGGGGCGACGATATTAATCTCGGTATCGCCCTCCGCCCACGAGGTCGGGATCGTGAAGTCTTCGGTGTGGACCGAATCGGCCCCGGCGGCCTTGAACGCATCCACTCCCCATTGGATCGCCTTCTGCATGGCGGGCGTGCCGGGAACGCGGCCGCCAATTTCGTCGGTCAGGAGGCGCAGGTTTTCCTCTAGCGGGGTCGAAGGCTTGAGCGCCTCCTGCATGACGACGTCGTTCGATTGCGCGAAGGCTAGAGCGGCGTTTGCGAGAACAAGCGCCAAAGCGAGGAAGTTCAATTTGAATGGCCGCATAGCCAGCGAATTATACGGGAGTGAGCCGATGGCCTGAGTTCTCAATCGTAATATTCCAGCCCCAGGTGCGTGATCATCTCTTCGCCCTTGAGGTGGCGCAGCGTGTTCTTCAGCTTCATCGACTGGATGAACAGATCGTGCTCGGGATACAACCCGGGCGCCGTCATTGGCGACTTAAAATAGAAACTCAGCCACTCTTGGATGCCGATGCCGCGCAACTCCGACGAGCGCTTCGCCAGATCGAGGAAAAGTACCAAATCGAGCACGATGGGCGCTGCGAGAATGGAATCGCGGCATAAGAAATCGACTTTGATCTGCATCGGATAGCCGAGCCAGCCGAAAATATCAATATTGTCCCAACCCTCTTTGTTATCTCCACGTGGCGGATAGTAGTTAATACGAACCTTGTGGCAAATATTGCCATAGAGTTCCGGATAGAGTTCAGGCTGCAGGATGTGCTCCAGCACCGACAGCTTGGACTCTTCTTTGGTCTTGAATGAGCCGGGATCGTCGAGCACTTCGCCGTCACGGTTTCCGAGAATGTTGGTGGAGAACCAGCCGTTCAGCCCGATCATGCGCGCCTTGAAACCTGGCGCGAGGATGGTCTTGATCAGGGTCTGCCCGGTCTTATAGTCCTTGCCACAGATGGGCGCCTCCATTTGCTTGGACAGCTCAAGCATGGCACCGATGTCCACCGTCAGGTTGGGCGCGCCGTTGGCGAATGGCACTCCCTCCTTCAGCGCTGCATAGGCATAGATCATTGACGGCGCAATGCTCGCGTCACTCGCGCGCAAGGCTTTCTCGAATGCCTCGACGGACTTGTGCGCCTTCCCGGGCTTGATGAAGGTTTCCGTCGAGCCGCACCAGATCATCACCAGCCGGTTGGCGCCGCTGGACTTCTTGAAGTCGCGGATGTCGTCACGCAATTGCTCAGCCAGCTCCATCTTGTTCTTGCCCTTCTTCACGTTGGGCCCGTCAAGCTTCTTGACGTAATTCTTGTCGAAGACGGCCTTGCGCGGCCTGATCTTGGACAAGAAAGGTTTGACCTGATCGAGCAACGAGACGTCGAGCACACCTGCATTACGCGCTGCCGAGTACATGTCGTCCTCGAAGATGTCCCATCCGGTGAACACCAGATCATTCAGCTTGGCCAACGGCACAAAGTCCTGGATCTTCGGCGACCGGCCTTCGGTGCGCTTGCCCAGCCGAATGGTGCCCATCTGCGTGAGAGAGCCAATCGGGCTGGAGACTCCTTTGCGAACGGCCTCGACGCCCGCAACAAAAGTAGTTGCGACCGCGCCCATGCCCGGAATCATGACCCCGAGCTTTCCCTTGGCCGGGGCAATCTCGCCGTTCGCGGTATTCGTATTTCCCTGTTGCCTGCTTGTCGGCATGCTATTAGTCCATTTCATGAAAGAATGTACAAACCTGTTATCTTCTCGTACCGTCGCAGGCATTGCAATTGAACAGGCGTGAACGGCTGTGTTTGCGACCTGTGCGGCAATCTGCGGGATTTGGCGGAGAGTCAATGGGCGGAGAAAAAATCGCAGTTGTCACCGGAAGCTCGAGCGGCATTGGGCTGCTGACCGCCGTCGAGTTGGCGCTGAACGGCTACCGCGTGGTGGCGACCATGCGCAACCTCGCCAACAGCGGCCGACTGGAAGAGGCGGCCCAGAAGGGCGGCGTTCGTGACCGCATCTACGTGCTGAGGCTCGACATTACCGAGTTCGAAAGCCTGCCGGCCGCGGTGGGAGAAATCCTCAGCAGTCATGACCGCATCGATGTGCTGGTGAACAATGCCGGATTCAGCGTTGCCGGTTTTGCCGAAGACATGACGCTGGCCGAACTTCGTCACCAACTCGAAACCAACTTCTTCGGCAACGCGGCCATGACCAAAGCTGTGCTGCCTGTGATGCGCGCGCAGAAATCGGGACACATCATCACGGTTACATCGGTCGCCGGCCTCCTCGGACAGCCGATGCTAAGCGCCTATAGCGCGTCGAAATATGCGCTGGAGGGCTGGAGCGAATCGCTCCGCATTGAGACGCATTCGCTCGGAATTCGTGTGTCACTGGTTGAACCGGGGGCGTTCGATACCGACATCTGGGAGCGCAACGTGGTTATCGCGAAAGGCTCGCTGGACCCCGCGTCGCCCAACAAGGAGCGCAGCCAGCGCTTCGCCGAATTTGTCAAGAACAGCGCAAAAAACCGGCGCGACGCCCGCGAGGTGGCGCAGTTAATCGTCCGGGTTGCCCGAGAGTCCAATCCGAAGTTGCGTTACCTCATCGGAGGAGACGCGAAGGTGCAGGTCTGGCTGAAGCGAATCGTGCCCTGGCGCAAGTACGAACGGATCGTGGCCAGGGCAGTAAAGATCGACTGAGGAAGCAACTCGCAGCGAGCAATTAGCAATTCGCTAATCCGCTGCCTCTTCCGCCGCTTCCCTGCCCACCCGATGTTGCACGTGTGACCACACAAAGTAAACCACCGCGACAATGAGCGCCGCCAGAATCAAAGCGTCGAGGCGGTGGAACCAAAGTTTCAGTCGCGGATCCTTGTCCCATTGTTCACCCAGCCTCATTCCGACGTAGGCCAGGGCGAAGCACCATGGCCACGATCCAATGAACGTGTAAACGTGAAACTTCAGCCGCGGCATGCGTGCGATGCCGGCAGGCAGCGCGATAAAGGTACGGATGACGGGCAACAGACGGGCGATCAAGACGGCAAGTGAACCGCGCCGCTCGAAGAAGCGATCAGCGATGTTGAGCTCGCGCTGGCTGAGAAAAATGTAGCGGCCATAGCGCTCGACCAGAGGCCGTCCGCCGAAGTAGCCGACTTCATACGCCAGCACCGAGCCCAGGTTGCAGCCAATCGCTCCCCACGTCGCGACCGCCGGCAGCGAGAATCGGCCCGTATAGACCAGATACCCGGAGAACGGCATGATGATTTCCGACGGCAGCGGAATGCACGCGGACTCGATGGCCATCAGCAGCATGACGCCGCCGTAGCCTCCCGCCGAGATGACGCTGACGATCCATGCCCCTACTATTTCAAGAATGTGAGCAATCATTTTGTGAAGTGAAATCCCCTGAGTTATTTCGAGCGCAACAACAGCAGATCGCTACCTCGGCAACTCTCCGTTCATCCATTCTCCCAGCTTTTGCACCGGGCAGCGCACGCCGATGAAGAACTGCCCGAAGGCCGCATATTCCGCGCTGACTTGATCAAACCGCATCTCGTAAATCAACTTCTTAAACACCGAGGGTTCGGGGGCAAACAAATCTACTCCCCATTCCCAATCGTCGAAGCCAATGGAGCCAGTGATGATCTGCTGAACCTTACCCGCGTAGCGGCGCCCCACCATCCCGTGCTCTTCCATCTGGCGCTGGCGCTCTTCGATGGGCAGCATGTACCAGTTCTTGTCCTCGCCGCGCTTCCGATCCATGGGATAGAAGCACAGATAACGGCCCTCCGGAATCCTGGGATAAAGCCTCGGGTACATCGCCTGTCGCTGCCGCTCCATCGTCTCCTGTACTTCCCGGTTCCACTCCTCCGACAGCGGCGCAATGCCTCGCTCGGCAAGTTGGCGAAAGAGCTTGACGCTGGAGTCGTACAGTCCCAACTCGATGACGGACAGGTACGAATGCGTCGGCTCCAGGTACTCCTGCAGTGCCGTTCGGTTCAGTTGCAACTCCGCAGCGTTGAGTTCGTCAAACGAGTTGCGGAAGTGCACCATCATCAAGTCGCCTTTGTGTCCCAACATTGAGTACACAGCGCTCTGTCCAGCCTCTTCGCTGGGCGAAAGCATCACCGATGCTTCACGTGTAACTTCCTCCTGGCGCGACGTGCCTAGCTTGCGCCACTCCGGCCAGCGGAAACGGAACATCTGATGCAACACGCTCAGGCCCTCAAGGGTGAGCGGCATGGCCGGCAGTCCGGTGGACACAGCTTGCACTCCGGAATTCGACGACATTCCAAAACCCCGCGCTGAATTGATGCTGGTGCTCACCTCATTGTAATCTTCTGGCGGAGAATAACCCATGCCACGCGGTATTACACCTCGGCAACCCTCGCGTTCAGGACATCAGGACAAAATTTCCAGCGGGCTACGGCAGGCTGTGGTTAAGGGCCAGAGAGTCGCGCCTGTACTGAGAGCCGTGGCGAAGATGGCTGCACCGATTGCGACACGGACTGCGGCGCCGAAGAAGCCGGTTGCAAAGACCAAGTCGGCCACCGTCAAGGGCTATAACCCGCTCACGCCCAAGCGCGTCAACGAGATCCTCACAAGGCTTGACCAACACTATCCCCTCGCAACCTGCGCGCTGCACCACAAGAGCGCCTGGGAGTTGCTGGTAGCAACTATTCTTTCCGCGCAGTGCACGGATGTGCGCGTCAACATGGTCACGCCCATAATCTTCGCGAAGTATCCGACGATTGAGGCATTCGCGGCGCTCGACCCTGAGGACCTTGAACCTGACATTCGCTCGACCGGTTTTTTCCGCAACAAGTCGAAGTCGGTGGTCGGCGCGGCGCGCAAGCTGCTGAGCGAGTTCGGCGGACAGGTTCCGCGCACTATGGACGAACTATTGCAAATACCGGGCGTCGCGCGCAAGACCGCCAACGTGGTGCTGGGCACGTGGTTCAAGATCGCCGACGGTATTGTCGTGGACACACACGTGCAGCGGATCTCGCGGCGGCTAGAGCTGACAAAAAACAACGACCCACGGAAGATCGAGCAGGACTTGATGCAGGTGGTTCCCCGCGACAAGTGGATCGTCTTCGCGCACCAGATCATTCTGCACGGACGCGCCTTATGCATCGCTCGCAAGCCTAAATGTGCTGATTGTCCGCTGGAGAACCTGTGCCACGCCGCCGATAAGACTTGGAGCACGGTTGACGTCCATAAGAGCGCGAAGCCCTGAACACCACGCCTCTACTGCAGGTGCTTCATGCGGAAAGGAACTTCGACAACCGCCTCCAGCGCAACCGGTTCGCCATTCTTGGTGCCAGGACGGAAATGCCAGCGCGACAGCGCGCGTACCGCAGTTTCGTCGAGACGTGAATCCAGGCTGTCGATCACTTTAACGTCGTCCACTGTCCCATCGGCGCGAATTACTGCATACAACGTCACCGTGCCTTCTACCTTGTCGCGCAATACGTCAGGCGGGTAGGCCGGATCGACCTTCATCGTGGCCACAGGCGCAGCGAGGGCAACTTTGTCGTCGGTCTGCTTCAGCTCCGCAAAGTGGATAATCCAGCTTCCGGTCGCTGAAGTCAGGTTTGGCATGTTCATGATCAGCTTGTAAGAGCGCTTCGCACCAAACACTCGCTGCTCAATCGACCGGTCGGGATCATCCGACAGTGCGGGAGGTGGTGGGGCCGGTCGATCGCGAATACTGGGAACGGAAGGCTTCATGGCGGCTGCCATCATCGCTTTGCGTGCCTCGGCGTCGGGATTGCCGGCAGACTTGTTCGGTGTTCCGCCAACTGCTGAGGTAGCCGCGCCCGGCGGAGCGGCGCCGACACTGATCCCAGGAGGCAGGCCTTTTCCAGCCCCTGCGCCAGTGCCACTGCCACTGCCAGTACCCGTGACATTGGGTGTACCGGGTGCATCGGGCTTGCCGCCCGGCGAGGCGTGAAATTCTCCGCTGCGGTTTCCGTCGGGCACTGCGATCGGCCCGCGTACGTCAGCTGGGTTCAAGCCCAGGGCGATCAGTTGACCCTGGCCTTTCGTCGAAGTAAGTCCCTGCACGTTCGGAGAAGGCCCGGGAGCTGCGGACGCGGTCGTGTTCTTGGTAGGGCTGTCGCTTACACCGCTGGAGCGCTGTACCGGGACCGGTAGTTTGGGACCAGCCACCTGCGGTTCCATCTGCGCCATGTTGAGCTGTCCGGTCTTCAGCTTCAGCTGCTCAGTCGTCAAGACGGGTTCCACCACCGATGGTTGTAACTCCGGAGGTAGTTGCAGCTTCGGCTTCACCTGCGAAACATCAGCCGTCGGCCCCACCACCTGCGGATCCAGCTGCGGTACCTTCAATTGGGAAGCCGACCGCGCCGAAGCAGCAACGGGCTGCGCTGCGGGCACCTGCGTCCAGGCCACGATATTGGGCAACCGCAGGTCTTGCTTCAGCTTGATCTTGGGGGGTGTGACGATGGTTTGGTGGTTGTTATCCGCTTCAGGCGGGACCGATAGAATCTCCTGCTTTGCAAGCCTGGGTTGGCCCTTGCGCGGCTTCATCTGCTCTCTTTTGCCCGTTTGGATAGGCGGCAGGTATTCGCTGACCGGGTAGTATTCGACCCTGGAATTCTCGAACGGCGATTCGAGTTTGGGGGCATGCCGGAACAGCGGTATCGTACAGAGAATATAAACTGCGGTTAAGAACGCTATGTGGCCGGCGTAGGATTCGAAGAAGCGTTCTGGATCGATGCCCGTACGGATAAAATAATCGCGGCGCACAGGCACCGGCTGAGCTGTCATCTCCACCGGCGCGGGTTCGCGCCGCAGTATGAAGTCTCCGAGGTTACGCAGGAAAACGCGGCCCCACGGCTCCAGCTCGCACAGCAGCACCGGAGCTTCGTGCGCTGAAACATCGCGCTGGGCCTGGACTACTGTACTGTCCGACATCTTCCTCTGCCGCGGGGTAAGTGTTCGGATTATAGCGGAAATTAACGCCTCCGGTCGCGCGAGTGAGCACTCTAAAGGATCCGTTTGGTAATCCAGCAACAACATGCAATGATGGTGAGAATGAGAGTGCACATGGTGAGCAGGGGACTGCTTTCGACAGTGCTCGTGATCTCGCTTGTGACGTTCGCCGTCGCGATCCAACAGTCGCCTTCATCAGGCGCACCGAACGCCGCCAAGGCCAAGGAATCCGTTGACGATCCTTCGGGCATGTATTCCTTCCTGCGCGATGGCGAATTCCTGCAGCTCACCCTCGACGACGGGAAGCTCTCCGGCTACATCTCGCGATTCGGCGATACCGAGAGCGACAAAGGTACATTCATCGACCAGTTCTTCGACAAGGCGTCGCTCGACGGCAATCATCTGTCGTTTACCACTAAGACGGTGCATGGAACCTGGTACGGGTTCACTGGTGTGATCGCAAAAACGCCGGGAAAGCAGCCTGCCCAGGAAGGTTATCGCGTCCTCAAAGGCGACTTGGTTCAACACATGATGGACGCAAGTAAAGGCGACAAGCCCCGTCAGCGCGAAGTGGAGTTTAAGTCCTTTCCGCAGGACCTAAGCAAACCATAGCCCCTAGCCGGCAGCGTTTCTCGGAAATTGTTCCGGACCCAATCGTTCTGGATGATCGTTGCGTCGTTGAAGGAATTGCTGCGGTACTACTTACCGCCCGCGCTCTCGGCAGGGTGAGAGAACATCCTCTTTTCGATGAACGCGACGTGACCGTCTTCCATTTCAGCCAGTTGGCGATAGAGTTGACGCAAGGGGCCCGGCTCGGTGTTCTCCACAAGGCTGGCATAGTACTTTCGAGCGCCCTGTTCTGCGTTGAGCGCTACCTGCAAAGCACGATGGTGGGCTGCAATGTTGTTTTTCTCTAGAGCGGGGAAAAAATCCACCTGCTCCAGCCGAGGAACTTCAATTAGCTCCACCAAATCTTCTTCGGTTAAAGCACAACCGGACGTCCCGAACCTCTCTATGTATAAGCTCTGCAGCTGCGAGCTATGGCTCTTCTCTTCGGCTGCCATCTCCTGGAAAATATGGGCAATCTCGAGAGACTCACGATCGCAGAACTCGAGAAACATTTCCGCGAACTGGTGATAGAGCTCGGCATTTCGTTCTTCGATGAAGATGGCGACATGCAGAGCTTCCTGAGGATTCAGGGACGCAAAGCTACGTTTCATGATGGGCTCCGAGACTCTCGCTGATGAGAAATTGTATCGGGAAACGCGCGCAAACTGGTGCGTCGTGACAGAAGTTTCGTGCGCTGAGTTCCAAAATGGAAGGTGATGCGATTGTGCCTATCCTACCGTCTGCTTGATTTGCTCGGCCGCTAGCTTGCTTCTGTCGCTTTCAATCCGCGCTATGGTCCGCTTCAGCCAGTGCTTGACGTTCTCACGCAACTCCTCTTCCGTCTGGTTGGGGGTGGCGATTGTCGTGCCTTGCCGGTTGAGCGGAATATGGTGGCACGGCACGTCTTCCGTTCGGTATTCCTCAGGGACGAAGTCGTACAAGAGGCATTCGCGGCAGGCATGCGGGCGCGTTGGATCTCCGTGATTTGGACAGGTCAAAGAGTCCTGGAAGATGGAAGCCGCCCCCCACGGCGTGCTATACCAATTTCCATAGCCCCCCTGCTCCAGGAAGTTGAGTTCGTAGCGCAATACCTCGAGCACATCGCGTTTGTCGTCCGACATAGCAACCCCTCCATAGGCAGGCGAACTTTACACGCCTTCCATCCTGCTGTGATTGTGTTCCGATTACGCACCGACCGGCTGTGACGCACCTCACGTCTCCGTGTGATGTATGTCCGCCGGAGGCAGAAAGGTTCGCGGATCCCCCGCCGATGGAGACTCTTGCGTGATTCACTCCGGCAGCATCCCGTCTTGGAGTGCCCTTAACTGCACAAGAATTGGAGATGATCGTAACTTTTGGACAGGCAGACGCATCAACATACCTCAAATGTTATGGTTGAATGCTGAGTGGCTGAGATGCTCGAATTCGTAGTCCGTTACGGCTACGCCCTGCTTTTCCTCTGGGTTCTAATTGAGCAGGGCGGCTTACCGATTCCGGCCGCGCCGCTTCTGCTGGCTGCGGGAGCGCTAGCTGCGCAAGGCCGAATGCACTTTGCGCTGGCTGTCCTGATTCCTGCGGTTGCGTCCCTTTGCGCGGACACGTTCTGGTACTGCTTCGGCAAGCGGCGTGGCGGCGTGGTGTTAAATCTGCTGTGCCGAATCGCACTCGAACCCGACTCCTGCGTTCGCCGCACCGAATCCACCTTCACCAGGTTCGGCCCGCGCACGCTGCTGATTTGCAAGTTCGTACCCGGGCTCAACACGGCCGCACCGACCCTATCAGGGATGGTCGGTGTCAATTTTCCACGCTTCCTGCTCTTCGACTTTCTCGGGGCCCTGCTCTGGACGAGCGCTTTCGCCGGGCTTGGCTTCATCTTTGGCAAGCAACTCGATCGCGCCAACCTTTACGCTCAGCGCTTCGGCGGCTGGATGCTGCTCCTGTTTGCTACCGGGGTCGTCGCGTACGTTCTGAACCGCTGGCGTGAACGGGAGCGTTTTCTGCGTCAGGTAAAGGGCGACCGCATCACGCCTGACGAACTCAAACACAAGCTTGAATCGGATGAGCCGATCGTCATCGTTGACCTGCGTCATCCACTCGACGTACTTAGCAATCCGCGAACTTTGCCAGGCGCCCTGCAGATCTCCCCTGAAGAACTTGAGAGCCGTCACAACGAAATCACGAGGGATGGCGAGATCGTGCTGTTTTGTACTTGACCCAACGAAGCAACCAGCGCCCGTGCGGCGCTGCAACTCCGGAAGCACGGCATTCGCCATGTCCGTCCGCTACTGGGCGGTTTCTACGAATGGAAGAAACTCGGCTATCCGATGGTCGATACAGTCGTGCGAGAAAGCGCAGCTTCGGAGGTGCTTCCGTCGGTAGCCCGGCACTCCACGTAGTTGATTCCGGTCATCGCTCCACCAACCGTTCCAGATCCTCAAAAAAGTTGGGATAAGAAATCGCAACGCATTCCGCATCATGAATGTGCGTTTCATCCTCCGCGCGGAGGCCGGCGATCGCGAAGGCCATCGCGATGCGGTGGTCGCCGAAGCTCGAGATCTCCGCGCCATGCAGTTGCTGGCCACCAGGGATGCGCCACCCGTCGGCGGTCTGTTCGACTTGTGCGCCCATCGCTTTCAGGTTTTGCGTGACTGCGCTCAGGCGATCCGACTCCTTAACCCGCAGCTCGCCCGCATCGCGAACCTCCAGTCCGCCCACAGTGACTGGCGCGATGGCGGCAAGCACGGGCAACTCATCGATCAGTAGTGCAGCCTGCGCCCCAGCGATTCTCACCGGCCGCCCGTCGCCAGGCACAAGGGTAACTGTACCAACCAGTTCCCCGTATTGCTCTTCCACGCGCACCATGGAGATGCGGCTCCCCATCGCCGTCAGCACATCGAGCAGCGCCGAACGCGTGGGATTCAACAGGACGCCGTCGATCACCAGGTTGGATTGAGGAAATATCGCGGCCGCGCACAGGAAGAAGGCGGCCGAAGAAATGTCGCCTGGAACGTAGGCTTCGAGGGGATGAAGGGTCTGACCACCATTAATTGAGACCGCATTTCGCTGGCGCTCAACCTTCGCTCCGAAGGCGCGTAACGCCAGTTCGCCGTGGTCGCGTGTGCGCGAGGGCTCCTCGACTGTGGTCCGGCCTTCGGCCAGCAACCCCGCGAATAGCAGAGAGGTCTTGACCTGTGCGCTGGCGACGGGCACCTGATATTCGATGCCGCGCAGTTTTGTTCCTTGGATCCGCAGCGGCGCGCAGCCGCCATCCGCAAACTCGATCGCCGCTCCCATTCTGGTCAGAGGTTCGATGATCCGTTTCATCGGCCGCCGCGAGAGCGATTCGTCACCGATCATCTCGCTGGTGAATGGCTGGCCCGCGACAATACCGGAAAGCATGCGCATCGTTGAACCGGAGTTCCCGCAATCAAGAGGCCGGCTGGGGGATTGTAATTGCTGGCCAAGCCCCCCGATAGCGACGGTTCCCTGGGCTTCTTGCTCAACGGTGCAACCTAGGGCAAGCACGCAGTCGAGAGTGCTGGCACAATCGGCGCCGGGCGAAAAGTTCTCAAAACGCGAACGCCCCGTAACCAGAGCTGCCAGCATCGCGTAGCGATGCGAGATCGATTTGTCGCCAGGTACGCGCAGGCTCCCCAAGATATTGCGTGCCGGCCTTATGACGGCGGAATTGCCTTCATGCATTGTTCTTTGATCCACCATGCCAACTGGATGCCCTTACTAAGCAACCGAGAATGCGCCCGCGGCCTTCTTCCGCCGAATGTGCAGCACTTTTTGCACCTCGGCTACGACGTCTCCCGCTTCGTCTCTCACTTCGACTGGGAATGTCGGTTCGTATTTCTCCAGAGTCGTAAGCTTGTTGCGAATCTCATCGAGCTGTGTATCGCTCAACCGAAATTCCGCCTTGACCCTGCCTTTCCCTGGCTTGCGGAACCGGATGCTCGCCGCTTTGTCCCACACGATGTAATCACGACCGAGATTTTCCATCAGCATTAGCATATAAAACGGGTCGGTCATGGAATAAAGCGAACCGCCGTAGTGGGTTCCGACGTAGTTCCGGTTCCACGGAAGGAGCTTCATCTCGACATCGACGACCCGATTGGAATGCCAGCGTACGCGGATTCCAGCCCCGAGAAACGGCGGCCACATATTGATCCAGCGGAGCATCAATCGTTGCAGTTTGCTGCTCATCATTTTCCCAAGAGTAGAACGACCACAGTCTGAGCCTCAAAAAGTGACCCGAATTTGACACCTCCTGCGCTCAAGTCATGGCCTGAAACGTCCAACCAATCAGATGTTCAGAACTATAACCTACGGTACCCAAGATCGGGGAGCAGCCGTATGTGGTAACGGTTGAGCAAGATTCAACCAGTCATTCCATCTTCTTAGCCGGAATGCCTGCAGATCCTGTAAGCGACAACAAACCCGTTCTGACCTTTACGCCAGTGGGAAGTGAGTATCAGTTGAGGGAGTTGCAGAGCGGGAGCTTCGGCGTGGCCCTCGCGCTGGTCACTCCGCTAACCACAACAAAAACTGTCAGCGCAATTGACAGCGGTTCCACGGAGGGCGGCCAACACTAATGAGGCGAGCGGGGAATGGAAACGCCTGCCCTGACTGAATGAGTACAACATGGCTCTTCATTGTAGACTCACATCGCTGCCAAAAAGAAGCCGCCTTACCGGCGGCCTCTTTCATTCTTAACGCTTTTTTGGCTTGTGGAAAAAGACAGCCGAGAAGCCGGACATTGCGCTACGGAGATTGCACGGATGCTGACTCGGTCAGGCTATTTGTCATCAGCCGAACATCTACGCGGCGGTTCTTGGCACGTCCCGCGGCGCTCGTGTTCTGGGCGACCGGATTGTCCTTGCCCAAGCCGATCAGAAAAACCTTGAACGCCGGTACATCATATTTCTGCGCCAGATACTGGATCACCACGTCAGCGCGGCGCTGGCTCAGTTGGTAATTGTAATCAGCCGGGCCACTTGAGTCCGTATAGCCTTCAACCTGAATGATGTAGTGCTTCTGGTTATGCATTTGCTCCGCGAAGTCATCCAGCGTCTGCTTGTCTTTGCGGGTCAGGTTCGCCTTGTCGAAGCCGAACAGTACGGTCGTGTCGTTCACTGACTTGTAGTTGTCGAGATTCTCCACCGTGCCCGCAAGACTGGTCACGCGATTTCCGGCTTGAGTCGCATTCCGGTTGGCTTGATCAGCAGCCTGCCCGGCGGCAAGTGCCTTTTGGTCAGCCGCATCGGCCTTCGAGTTCACCTGTTGAATGCCCTGCTGAGCGCGCGCGTCCACGTCCTTGATGTCATGGGTATTTTTCGCGGTCAGATCGTCCAACTCGTTAACTTTATTGATAGTAGGAGTCACTTCGTTGCGCACGTAATTCTTTGTGGTGCAACCAACCGTGAATGGCAAGCTGACCGCTGCTAGCGCCATCAATACTGAGAATCGGTTCATGAAAACAGCTCCTTCTCTACGACACGTCCGACAATTTGGTCAGGATGTTAGGTGTCCGCCGCGTTCGCTTCAGCCGAATTAGTGCAAGCCGCCTTCCATTGTGCTATCGCCACCTGATCGTCAAGCAGCTGCGTTCACAATGACTTACAATCGTCAGCACTGTGACCGCCGCGATCGCTTATGCGCGCGCTGGATAAACCTGACGTAGGGCGTAGAATTTTTACCAGGTGATCAACCTCGCTGGTCATCACCTCGCCGGGTCTGTTCGACACTGATGGTCTCAATCACAATCGTCACTTGGAACTCCGCGCAGTATCTCAGCGACTGCTTTGTCTCGATCCGGTCGCAAGACTACCGCGATTTCGAGGTGATCATCGTGGACAACGCCTCCAGCGATGGCACGTGGGCGCTGCTGCAGGAAGTCGGGCCTCAATGGCGCGTGATCCACAACCAATCGAATGTTGGATTCGCCGGCGGCCAGAACCAGGCGATACGAGCTTCGGCTGGAGAGTGGGTGCTGTGCCTCAATCCCGACGTCGTGCTCAGCCCCGATTTCGTCCGCCAGTTGGTTGCAGCCGGAGAAGCACATTGGGACGCGGGTTGCCTTTGCGGAAAACTCTTGCGCTGGAACTCCGCTTCCGAGCAACACAAAACCAACGTCATCGACTCCACCGGAATCTATTTCACGCGTAACATGCGCCACCTCGATCGCGGCGCCGAGGAACCCGACAAAGGCCAATACGACCGGCCACAGTATGTGTTCGGGGCGAGCGGGGCAGCCGCGATGTTCCGTCGCAAATTCATCGAAGCCATTTCGGTGGAGGGTCAGTTTTTCGATGAAGAATTCTTTGCCTTCCGCGAGGATGCCGACCTCGCATGGCGCGCCCAAGTCATGGGCTGGAAGTGCCTTTATGTGCCGCATGCGGTCGCCTGGCACGTGCGGCGTGTAACTCCTGAGCGGCGCGCGGACCTGCCTCTGGTCATCAACTGGCATTCGGTGAAGAACCGCTTCCTCATGCGGGGCAAGAATGCGTCAGGCTGGCTTTGCTGGCGGCTGTTCTTTCCGGTTGCGTGGCGCGACCTGATGACGCTCGGATACTCTCTGGTGCGCGATTGGCGCATGCTATCGGCGGTGTTCTATCCTTTCCGCGCTTTCGGCAGCATCCGGCGCAAGCGGGCCATCATTCAGGCGCGCCGTCATGTCTCCGATCGCGATTTGCTATGGTGGTTCTGCAACACTCCGCGCGCCATAGACGCGGAGAAGAGCGAACAGCAAACATGAAAATCGCCATCGTCGGTACGCGCGGCATCCCCAATCGCTACGGCGGATTCGAGCGCTTTGCCGAGCAAATCAGTTCGCGCTTCGCCGACGACGGACACCAAGTCACTGTCTATTGCCGCAAGGCCTTCACGCGGTCGGACGACATTTACGACCGCCGCGTTCGCCGCGTCATCGTTCCCAGCCTTCACCAGAAGCATCTCGACACCTGGGTGAGCACCTTCTTCGCCGCCATACATGTTGCCTTTGGCGACAGCGACGTGGTTCTGCTCTGCAACGTAGCCAACAGTCCATTCGCTTACATCCCGCGGTTGTTCGGCAAACCCGTTGTGCTCAACGTGGACGGCCTCGATCGCAAGCGTGAGAAATGGCGAGGTCTGGGCGCGCAGGTCCTGCATTTCTGCGAGTGGATGTCTTCGTTCAGCTCCAACCAGCTCGTGACTGACGCCCGGGCAATTCACGATTACTACCTCAGCAAGTATGGCAGCGAATCCCTCATCATCGGCTACGGCTCAGAGGCTCCGGAGAGCGACCACAGTTCGGAAGGGTCAGCCAGCGACTACGGTCTGAACGGCTTCAATCTCGAAACCGGCCGTTACGTTCTTTATGTCAGCCGCCTGGAGCCAGAGAACAATCCAGACCTCGTACTGCGTGCCTGGCGTAGCGTGCGCAGCGATTGGCCGCTGGTCGTGGTGGGCGACAATCCTTACAAACCGAAATACCTCCAACAGCTAAAGTCCCTGCGCGATGACCGAGTGCGTTTCCTGGGCGCGATTTACGACGACGGCTATTGGGCGCTGCAGAAGCACGCCGGCGTTTTCGTTTTCGCGTGCGAGATCGGCGGCGTGCATCCCGCGCTCATCGAGGCGATGGCCGCCAGCAACGCAGTGTTATATCTCGACACCCCCGAGAACGAGGAGACCGCGGGCGACGCTGCGATCAAGTACGCGAAGTCGGAGGACGACCTTGCCGCAAAGTTGCAATCATTGCTCGACGACCCTTTCGCTCGTCAGCAGTTGGCCGCTCGCGCCAAGCAGCGGGCCAATGCGCTTTATCGCTGGGACGTCATCGCGCAAAAGTACGAAGAGCTGTTCCAACGATTAGTTTCGGGTTAGCCGTGTGAAGCCATCGGAACTCCATTCTTCGCTGCCCACGCCGTGGTGGACGAAGAACAAACCCTCCGGATCATATTTCGCTTTCACCGCCTGTAATCTTGGGTAATTCGAGCCCCAGAACGATTGCTGCCAGGAGCGTTCGAAGAAGTTGCTCTCCGACACATACGATCCGCCATTCGGCGCCAGTTTGCGCAGTTCGTCCATCGATTCGGCGACGGCAGCGGCCTCTTTGCGAGCTGCAGTAAGGTCGGGCTCATGCCCGCGAAGGCCCGGGTACGCGTGGCCCTCCCCTGAGGCAATGATGGCGAGAGCAAAGGCGTCGAGCACGGCAGGATTCGTTGCCGTGTCGCGGGCCGCGGCTATGGCATCGGCAGGCGCACCAGCGAGACCCTTGTTGAAATGCAGTTCGACTTCCCAATGGCGGGAACTGGCGAACAGCGCATTGACGAGACGGTCCTGCGAATCGTCTTCAAGCAGTGACGCGGGCAGCCAGAGCGACTCAAAGCCGTAAAGGAACTGGCCGACTTGACCCGCATCACCCGTCCACCAAACGTCGCCCGGACGCGCACCGGGACGCGAGTCGGAGACGAAAACGGGATGGTGATGCTGTTCCCGCCACTCGGGATCCCACCAATATCGAGCCGGCATGCTCCCGACAATTGGCGGGGCTTTCAGCGTGTAGTCAGCGGGCGAACTCGCTATCCAATCGAGGAACGGCTGCCAGATCTGTTTGGCCTGCGCGGTATCCAGTCCGTGAGAGACCATGGAAATCGTCAAGCGAGTTGTCGGTGTTTACGTGGGCCTGCTCGCCCCAGTGATCGTTGAACAGGCTGGTGCGGTAGAGGCCGACGAACTGGTGGAGAAGGCGACGAAAGGCGGCGTCCGATGAGGCCTTGACCGTGAAGATGGCGCCGCCGGCGAACTCGGGAAGCTCGCGAACACGCAGAGTCAGTTTACTCACCGCGCCAAAGCTGCCACCTCCGCCGCCTTTCAGCGCCCAGAAAAGGTCCGGATTCGTGCACGCGTTCGCGACGCGAATCTTGCCATCGGCAGTGACCACTTCGGCTTCCAGCAAACCCGCCGCTGCGAGGCCATAATGTTTGGAGAAACTTCCGAAGCCGCCGCTTTGGATGAGGCCCGCCACTCCGACGGTCGTGCAGCCGCCACCTTGAACATAGCGACCTGCCTTGGTCGTAACAGCGTCGTATGCGTGGAGCCAGATCACTCCGGCGCCGAGCGTCACGGCTGGCTGCGGCGCTTGTTTGCCCTCGCAACCCTGCGGGACAAATGCGTCGTGCATCGTGATGTCATTCATGTGCCGGGTCCAAACCAGAAGCGAATCAGGTGCGTTTGAGGTGCCCTGATAGCTGTGTCCGCCACCTTTGACGACCAGACGCAAACGGTTCTCGCGAGCAAAATTTACGGCTGCGGCAATATCATCGGCATTTCTTGCGGCAACGGCATAGACACTGGGCTTGGTAGTCCACGCATTCGCCCAACCCAAGGTTTGCGTCAGGCCCGGCTGGTCGCCGATGTAGTAGGGATTATCTAAGTTCTTGAAGACATCCTGACACGAGGCGGTATCGGATGCGCCTTGGCACGCAGCCAGCGGAAACTGCACTGGGATGAGATTCCCGCCGACCTGTTGCTTCAGCTTTTCCCAGCTTGCAGGCGCTTGGCCAAGAGGGATCGCCGGGGCGGACCGGCGGAATGGGGACTTCGAGGGGAGCGGGTTCTGCTCAGCAGTGGAAAGATAGGGCCAAAGAGTCGGCAGCAAGGGCACTGCCGCTAAGCTGCTTGAGCAAAGTTCGTCGGTCCATGGAGTTGCACCTCCGAAGTTATGGAACAACTAAGCCACGTCCTCCTGAGGTCCCGGCAAGTGGAGGATCCAACACGCGTAACCTAGTCCTGCCGTCGATCAGGATTTTAGTGATCCGAGCTCAAACCCTCTCAATCGTTACCGAGTTTAGAACCACATCCTTGTTCGGTTTGTCCTGGCGGCCGCGTGGGACCTTGGTGATCTTGTCCACGATGTCCTGGCCTTCGACGACTTCTCCGAAGATGGTGTGATTGCCGGTGAGCCACGGCGTCGGCACTACGGTGATGAAAAACTGCGAACCGTTGGTGTTGGGACCGGAGTTGGCCATGGCCAGCTTGCCCGCCTTGTCGAACTTGTGTGGCGAGCCTTTGGTCTCGTCCTGAAACTGATAGCCCGGGCCGCCCATTCCAGTGCCGGCGGGATCGCCGCCCTGGACCATGAAGTCGGGTATGACGCGATGGAAGATGGTTCCGTTGTACAGCGGCGTCTTAGCCTTGCTGCGGGTGCGCGGGTCAGTCCATTCTCTCGAGCCTTCGGCAAGCTCGATAAAGTTCTTCACGGTGATGGGAGCGTCCTGCTCGAACAGACGGCTGACGATGGTGCCTTCACTGGTGTCGAATATTGCGTAAACGCCGCGTTGGCGGGGCATGAGTAGTCCTTTCAGGAAGATGATGAAGCACTAGATTACATCATTTAGCGGCGAGCAATTAGCGACTAGCGACTAGCAATGAGGCGGCCTTGACCGCGGCATGCGAGGTTCCGAGTTGGCATCGTATTCGCACTGGTCGGTCCGGGCGCAAGCATCGAATTGTCGCCAGAGTTGGCCGGTGACCGGTGTT
Organism: uncultured Acidobacteriaceae bacterium; assembly: GCA_963837245.1. GTDB lineage: Bacteria > Acidobacteriota > Terriglobia > Terriglobales > Acidobacteriaceae > Bog-257. The sequence goes on from CAWIMR010000003.1 coordinate 67,001, forward strand.
TGCTAATTGCTAGTTGCTAATTGCTAGTTGCTTGTTCCTCCCCGCTACAATGTCTTCTACAACGCGATGCCCTCGAACTGGATCTTCTGGCTGGTCTTCAATCTCTTCGTGCTGGCGATGCTGGCGCTCGATCTGGGCCTGTTTCATCGCGACAAGCATGTGGTAAAGCTGCGCGAAGCAATCAGCTGGACGCTGGTTTGGATCTCGCTCGCCGGCTGCTTCGCGGTACTGATCTATTTTTTCGGACACACCATGGTTGGGCACGCGGGGTCGAACTCCCGCCTTTCGCTGGAGTTCGTCACCGGCTATCTGATCGAGCTCTCGCTGAGCGTTGACAATCTTTTCGTCTTTCTGCTGATCTTTCGTTACTTCCGCGTACCGCAGACTCTCCAGCACGAGGTCCTGTTCTGGGGCGTCCTCGGCGCACTGGTGATGCGCGCCATCTTCATCGCGGCTGGAGTCGCGTTGCTGAACCGGTTCCACTGGGTCATTTATGTCTTTGGAGCGATCCTCATTTACAGCGGCGTGGAGTTGATGCGGCAGAAGGGCAAGGCGATCAATCCCGAGGCCAATCTTGTGTTGCGCGGCTTCCGCAAGCTGTTCCACGTCACGAAAGACTACGACGGTGAAAAGTTCTTTGTGCGCCGCGGGGCTGTGCGATACGCCACGCCGCTCGCGGTCGTCCTGGTGATGGTGGAGACAACCGATCTGTTGTTTGCCACCGATTCCATCCCCGCAGTGTTGGCAGTGACGCGCGAACCGTTCATCGTGTACACCTCGAACGTGTTTGCGATTCTCGGACTGCGCTCGCTGTACTTCGCGCTGGCGGGCATGATCGAGATGTTCCACTTCCTGCATTACGGTCTCTCTCTGATTCTCATTTTCATCGGTGTGAAGATGCTTGCATCAAGCTACTTTGAGATTCCCATCGGGGTCGCTCTCGGTGTGGTTGCGGGCGTGCTTGTCGCGTCAGTCGGGTTGTCGATGATTTTTCCCGAACGCAAAAAGTAACGCCGGTTGAGCTGTGCCGGTGCTCCTGGGTAGCTGCGCAGTTCGCAGTCCAAAGAAAACCAGTGCGCGCGACTGGTGGAATCCGGATGATGATCTTGCGAGTCTCTTCGGGACACGGCAGGAAGCTTCGGTGAACGTGTGGCGGATGCCATGTAACTCCTATAGAATGACGGCCACTACCAAAAATCCAACAATTTGCTTCTCGATCAGGAGAAAAATGAAAGCAAGAACGATTGCATTGACGATGGCGTTGTGCGTGTTCGCGGGCGCAGTGTGTTTCGCCAGCGATGTCCAAATCGGCACCTGGAAGCTGAACGAAGCGAAATCGAAGTTCGCTCCCGGAGCGGCGAAGAACAGCACGGTTGTTTACCAGGCCATGGGCGACGAAGTGAAAGTCACGGTAGAAGGCACGAACAGCAGCGGCCAGCCCACCCACAACGAGTGGACGGGCAAGTTCGATGGCAAGTTCTATCCCGTGACAGGCGATCCGAATACCGACGAGCGGGCGTACAAGCAGATTAACGGCCGCACGATGGACCTCACTACCAAGAAGGGCGGTAAGGTTACGGCTACTGGTCACATTGTCGTAGCGGCCGATGGCAAAAGCCGCACCGTCACCATAAAGTCCGCTGATTCGATGGGCATGACGTCCATAAGCACTGCGGTGTACGACAAACAGTAAGCCGACGGTCCTCGGCGGTTGAGACACCTTGGGGCGGTGGTTCCTCCATCGCTCCAGGTGCGCTATTCGGGAGCGACCTATTATCCAGTTAATAACTCCCCCTCTTCTGCTACTTTCGTTCGAATCATCGGATTACCAGCCTTTTCCCGGCAACTCATTGAGCCCCAATAACTTATGAGCAACTGCTTTGTTTGCGTCACTTAGCGTCTTCCCGTTCCGGCAATTCGCCCGTCCCGACGATCGACTCCTCGCGCTCCAGCCTCGCCGCCGGCTTCTTCTGCCGCGCCTTCTCGCGCTGCTCGGCTGCCTCTTCCTCGCGGCCAGTCATCACTCCCTCCATGAAGGCACGCTGCTGGCCGGCGTCCATGCTGTGCCAGTAGCGGACCTTCTCGTCCTCCCTGGCGTTGCGGCGCGCCGCTTCCGCTTCCCACTCCGCCTCGCGCTCCTTGCGGATGTAGGTGTCGGCCCGCTGGCGAAGCTTGTCATGCAGTTGGTTGGCCTGCTTGCAGTAGCTTTTTTCGTCCATCAGGGAGCGCCGGTCGTCCAGTTCCTCCAGGGCAATGGCTTCCTTGGTCCAGCGATCGAGAGGATGGATGCCAGTCGGGGTCGTGGCCTGGGCCGCGGCGGAAGCTGGTCCGGGAGAGGAAACGCGACGTGCGGCGGCAGGGTCAGGTCCAGTCCCGCGGGCAGTCCAAACTCGGCCTCGAACTCGGGATAGTCCTCGACCACTCGCGGCGCCGGAAGCGCACGAGGGAGGGCGGGGCGCCCGCGGGCTGCGCCGCTTGCGCGACGTTGGCGGCTGGGCCTTAGCCTGGGCCTTGGCGAGGAAGCGCAGATTGCTGGCCGCCTGCTGCAGGGCGTAGAGCAACTGTCCAGCATGGTGGCGATCCAGCAGGCGAGCGGCCAGCGCCGCGGTCACATGGATGAGCGCCGACTGCACTGCGTTCAGGTCCTCGAGGGGCGGCAGCAGTAGCTGGAAGGATTGACGCTGGGCAATGGCGCGCGCGATGCGCATCTGTTGTCCGCGCAGGCGCAGATGGCGATAGCAATAGGGGCGCCCGCTCAGCGCCGGAATCTGGCAGTAAACGCCGTTCTCCATAACGTGGCGGCAGAGCTTGACGCCAGCGGGACGCTACGGTCGGTCTCGCGATTTGCGGGACGCTGTTCGCCATTCGCTTTTCGCTCTTCGCCAGAGAGGTGTTGTTTTTCTGGTTGACGCTTCGGCGGACGGTTCGTCCGGTTGCGCGCTGACCGGAGGCCGTAGTCTCCTGGTGCGCGGTTGAGGTGTTAAGTTCTGGTAGCTCGTGAGATTCGGCGATCGACATGGTTCCTCATTTCTTGAGGGTCTGGTTTCGGTGTACCTACCAACAACTGTCAAGTTCTGTCATCGTGGGCGGTGTCGCAATTACCGCATCCCGAAATCTTCAGATTGGAGTGGCGCCTCTGTGCCGTCCCTGAAGGGACTCGGTTACTGTTCCGGATCTACCCAGCACTCCGCCTGCGGCTACGTGCTGGGCTAAACTCATTTCGCCCCTGCGGGGCTGGCTTCTCGCCACGTCACTCCACGGCCGCAAACAAAACATTGTTCGCACCAACCCTGGCTTGGTTCACATCACGCCATGAAGGGCGCGCTTCAGACGCGCTGTGAAGCCGCCTGCAACTCTTGGCTCTCGCCATCGCGGGAACTGGCTTCCCAAGCTCTTTCCTCGCGAGCGTTCGTTTCCCAAGAGCTGTCATCTTGAGCGGAGGTCGCCATGGCGACCGGAGTCGAAGGACCCCTATTCCTAAGGACGCAGTCTGTGTTGCATCCAAGCCCGGTGCTTCCACCACTCGCGTCCCTCACGGGCTGAAGCCCGAGTTCTTTAAGGACTGACTGCGGCACGGCTGAAGCCATGCCCTGATACAAAGCGATTCATGCGAACAGGGTAGCTTGACAATTTTTGGTTTCCTCCATGCAAAAAGCCCCGCGCCAGGTTGCAGCGGGCTCTCACCCCTTCGTCGACAGCCGACAAAGCGGGTGAGGCGCCGTGGCACCTGATCGCAGGGCTCGTTTCAGTTACGATGACCTGCTTGATCTCTGTTGTGGCGGGTCTCTCCGCTTCGCTGGATGGCGCGCGAAAGCGCTGCTCGTCTCGTCACGCGAGCGGGGAACATCGACCCTGTCGCAGAGCCTAGCCGATATGTCCCAGGCTTGTCTGTGACGTAGCGCACATCAGTGGTGGAGCAAACGGTGGCGGGAGTGTGACGGAGCCGCTGCACCACTTTCAGGGAAGTTGCCATTGAACGTTGACACCGTATGCTGGACCCTTCCAAAATACCCTGACAATGCCGGCAGAAGCGCCCGAGAACCGCGCAAGACCGTCATCAAGGAGAGTAGAGATGAACCTTGGAAAGAGCATTCAGACACTAAAGCTGATCGCGATTGCTGTCTGTAGCGTGTTCCTGGCTGGTTCGGCTCTGGCTGCCGCAAGCATTAAAGGTCAAGTCCTGGGCGGAGGCGCGCCCATCGCTCAATCGACTGTGTCGCTCTGGGCAGCGAGTGCGGGCCCACCCAAGCAACTCGCGCAGACCAAAACCGACAACGAAGGCCGCTTTGAAGTCCGAGCCGCAGGCGCTCCTGCTGATTCGAGCCTCTATCTGCTAGCCATGGGCGGTGAACCCAAAGCTCGGGGTGGCGGCAACAATCCGGCTATCGCACTATTAACAGTTGTGGGGAGCAGGCCTCCCGCGCGTGTCGTTATCAACGAGATGACAACCGTGGCGTCGGTCTGGACGCACGCGCAGTTCCTGGACGGCGCGACAATCAAGGGCCACGCGCTTGGTTTGCGCATTGCGGCGGGCAACGTGCCCAACTTTGTGGACGTGGAAACAGGTGGATGGGGTGGCGCTATCCAGGACCCACTCAATAGCAGCCAGACACCGACGATGGCCAACTTTGCCACGCTGGCTGATCTGATATCCGCGTGCGTGACGCGGGTGAAGGGGGATGCATGCAATAGTCTGTTCGCGGCAGCTACGCCACCTGGTTGGGGCACTCCAACAAATACACTAAGCGCCGCCGAGGGTATCGCACTCTTCCCGTGGTACCAGCCCGACAAACTCTACGCCTTGCTTCGGCAGTTCTATGAAGTGTCGCCGGCCAATCACATGCTTGCGGTTCCGTACATGCCGTATCTAAGCTGGGCACCGAGTGCGTGGGTGCTTCCGCTCAAGTTTACGGGCGGTGGATATGTTGCGGGTGGCAAGTGCATGTTCGACAGCGAAGGCAACCTCTGGGTCGGTGACAACTTCACCGTCGGTTGGCAGGGACAGGACTCCTTGTGGCAGGGCCACGCAACCAAGTTCGCGCCGAACGGCAAGCCGCTTTCGCCGATTACTACGGGCTTCACTGGCGGCGGAATGGAAGGCGGCACCTTCGGTGCCGCGGTGGACGCCAAGGATAATGCATGGCTCACCAATTATGGCGGCCAGTCGATTGCGGTGTTTGACAAGAATGGCAAGCCGCTAACCCCACCGGACGGCATTACTTTCAATGGTCAACTCGGGCTGATGCAAGGTGTAATCGTCACACCTAGCAGCGACGTCTGGGTAGTCGGGGCATCGAAGAGCCAGCTCGTTTACTTCCCCAAGGGCGATCTGACCAAGGGCCGGATCGTGTGCCAGGGCGACAACGCAGAGCCATGCAAATCGTTCTTGGGGCCATTCCACCTCGGTATTGACCAGCAAGATCGGATCTGGGTAACAAACGCCTTTGCCGGACACGTCACGCGATTTCCAGCCTCCGATCCGAGCAAGGCGGAGAAATTCAGTGTCGGTTCTAGCCCCAGTGGACTTGCCATCGACAGCCAAGGCAACGTCTGGGTCACTAACCGCTTCGGCAACGGGCCACTGGGCCTCGCACATCTGGCGGACATGGGTATACGCGCGAAGGCCGAAGGGATTGTGCCGGCCATGGACTATATGACGAAGACCATGTCAACGCAGCAAGGAGGAACCGATGGTGGTGGCAGCGTTACGCTGCTGCGACCGGACGGCACTCAATATCCGGGCTCGCCGTTCACGGGCGGCGGCCTTCCCGGCCCTTGGGCGGCGGTGGTGGACGGTAACGACAACGTCTGGTTTTCCAACTTCGCCATGCCCAGCAGTCCGATCGTGGAGTTGTGCGGGGTACGGACCGAACACTGCCCGCCCGGTCATAAGACGGGCGATCAGATTTCGCCGCCCGGCGGATACGTAGGCGGCGGTCTACAGATGCAGACCGACCTCGGCATCGACCCGGCGGGCAACGTCTGGGTGATGAATAACTGGCAGGATATCGACAGCTGTATCGGTACGCCCAAAGAGTCGCTTTCGACGCGTTGCGGCGGACAAGGCGTGACGATCTTCTACGGCATGGCCAAGCCGGTGCGCGCACCGCAGATCGGACCGGCGCAGCCGTATTAAACTAACCGCGAAGTCAGGAACAGGAACTGGCGGTTATGAAAGAGAGCTACGCTAAACCCTCGGCACGATCTTCGTTGACTGGCGGGTGGAGGTTTCTGGACCTCTTTCGTGCCGCCAGTTCACAGACGCTTACGCGGACGTTCGTTGCGGTCGCCGCTGCGTGGATTCCTCTGGTAGTCCTTTCCGGTCTCCGCGGAGGCACTATATTCTCATCGTTTCTGACGGACTACGCATCGCAGTCGCGCTTCCTGATCATCCTTCCCGTGTTGATTCTGGGAGAGCCACCCTTGCGTCAACGGCTTTCCCTCGTGGCCCATCGATTCGAGGCCGATCTAGTGCCCCGCAACCAGTGGCCGGAGTTTCAGGCGGCCTGGAGTTCTTGCGAGAAGCTGCGTGATTCCAGGCTGACGCGAGTGTCAATCGCCTTACTTACCTACGCAACAGCGGCGTTCCTGAGCCAGTACTTGAGCCCGACCGGCTCTGAGTTCATCTCCTGGTGGAAGGGCAACGGCGGCTTCAGGACTTTTTCGCTGGCAGGAACCTGGGCGTTCTTTGTCAGCTATCCGATCCTGGTCTACTTCACCTATTTGTGGATATGGAGGCAGTTTCTTTGGGCGCGATTCTTGCGAGCCACCACGCAACTAAGGCTCGCTCTTATCGCGGCTCATCCAGATCGGCTGGGAGGCCTGGGATTCCTCGAGGCCTCTTTGTTAGGACAGATTCCCTTCAGTTTTTGCCTGGGCGTGGGACTGGCTGGCGCAGTCGCCAACCAGGTTTTCCACGAGGGACAACAGTTAATGAAATTCCGCTTTCTGGCGTTGATTCTCATCGGCGGCGTGCTTTTGTTCTGTGTCGGGCCCTATCTGTTCTTTACGCGAACCCTGCTGCAGATCAGACGCCAGGGCATGTTGTCGTACGGGGCCTTCGCCCGCGCTGTGGGAGAACAGTTTGAAAAGAAATGGCTCCATCGAGCGGACAGCCTGACGGAAGAGGTTTTGTCAGTCCCTGACTTCTCGGCCACGGCTGACCTTTTCGGAGTGGTGCGTAACATCGACGACATCCGCATTGTCCCCATGGGAGCTGTAAACCTGTACGCGATTGTCATTGTGGCCTTGATTCCGGCGCTCCCCGTGGTGATCGCCGCTATCCCATTCAATGTCATGATCCGGGCGGCGATGGGTCTGCTGTTCTGAGATGGACGCCATGAGGGCCAGGGCAGCAGGTCCTTCCTTGTCGTCCTGGTTATTTCTTCTGGCTGGCTTTCAGCAACGAGGTTGAAAGGAGTTGAAATGTTGAAACGAATCTTAATGTTGTCGCTTTCCCTGATTTTCTTGCTGACCGTATCGGCATTCGCGGAGGCACAACCGGCCACTGCTCAGAACACGACGCCCTTCACTCCCGAAGAGTTACACCGCCGAACTGTAGAACGCCGGGCCGTGGACGCGGTTATCTGGGGGCTGCCGCTTGTGGGCGAGGACGCGGTGAAGCAGGCGTACTTCCGCGATGGGAAGGCGCACTATAACGACATCGTCTGGTGGCCCAAGGGCGGCGGCTGGAAGAATCAATCGCCCACGCCCAACGTCAACACGCGCTACATCTATTTCTTCTGCAACACAAAGCAGGACGGGCCGGTGGTGGTGGAATTGCCGCCCGCGGTTCCAGGCGCCAGCTTCTACGGCACCATCGAAGATGCCTGGTATGTGCCGCTCGTGGACATTGGCTTCGAGGGCAAAGGCGGTAAGTATCTGGTGCTGCCGCCCGACTACAAGGGCGACGTGCCAGCCGGTTACATCGTGGTGCGCCCCAAGACCTACAACACCATGACGCTGTTGCGCTCCATTCTGGCGTCCATGTCCGAGGCCGATGTCAGCGCGGGCAATGCATTGGTGCAGAGGATCAAAATCTATCCTCTGTCGAAAGCCGCCAATCCGCCGGCGCAGCGACTACTCGACATGACAGACGTTATGTACAACGGTCTTATTCCGTACGACGAAACCTTCTTCACCAGCCTGGCGCAGATGCTCAATGAGGAAACGGTGCAACCCTCTGACCTGCAGATGATGGGCATGCTCCTTCCCCTTGGCATCGAGAAGGGCAAAGAGTTCAAGCCAGACACCGCGACCGTGGCCCTATTGAAGGAGGCGGCAGCGGAAGCTCACGCCTGGCTCATGGATAAGGCCGCGACCGACACCACTCCCTGGTGGCCGGGAAGTCAGTGGGTTGTCCCCTCGCCACCCATTACAATGCCGACCTCATTCCATTGGGAGGTTCCGAACTATTTTGATGTGGATTCACGAGCTATCGCCCTCTCGCAATATTTCTGCCCCACCGCAAAGTTGGGCACTGGCAGTTTCTACTTCGGAGCCTTTCACGACCAGAGCGGCAACCCACTCGAAGGAGGGAACAACTACCGTCTCCACGTCCCAGCGAACGTTCCAGTGCGCGAGTTTTGGTCGGTTACCGTTTACAGTCTGGAGACGTCGAGCTTCTTCCTTAACGCATCGAACCTCACGCTCGGCTCGCTCGATAAGGGTTTGCGCAAGAACGTCGATGGTTCGGTGGACATCTACTTTGGCCCGAAGCCGCCCGCCGGTAAGGAGTCAAACTGGCTCTACACTCAGGCTGGTCAGAAATGGTTCCCGTGGTTCCGCGTGTACGGCCCAGAGAAGGCCATCTTAGACAAGAGCTGGAAGTTGCCGGACATTGAGCAGCTTGCGCAGGACCAATCAGCCTCTGCCGGGGAGACAAGGCCGGTCGCCAGCGAGGAACAGCCAGCGGCTCCCGAACCTTCGGCCTCTGCCGGGCACTTAGTGCTCGTGGCTGCTGAGGGACAGCCAGCCGATCCCGCACCTTCGGCTCCAGCCGATCAGACCAAGCCAGCCGCCACCGACCAAAAGCCAGCTGCGGCCGAATCTGACGAGTCCAGGACGGCGGCGTTGGCGAAGGCTGCTCAGAATCCAGTCGCAAACCTCATCAGCTTTCCACTCCAGAACAACACCGCCTTCGGTATAGGGCCGTATGAACGTGCCCAAAACGTGTTGAACATCCAACCCGTCATTCCGTTTCACCTCTCGGAAAAATGGAACCTGATCACCCGCACCATCCTGCCGGTCGTGTGGCAGCCGAACGACCAGCCCACGCAAGGGTGGTTTGGTTTTGGAGACTTGAATCCCAGCTTGTTCCTGTCTCCGGCCAAGCCCGGCAAGTTGATCTGGGGCGTCGGGCCGGCATTCGTTCTTCCGACAGCCACCGCCGAGCAACTCGGTCAGGGCAAGTTCAGCTTGGGACCGTCGGTTGTCGTGCTATCGACTCCAGGTCATTGGGTACTTGGCGCACTGGTCAACAACGTCTGGTCGGTTGCCGGGCCGCATGAACGGGCAGTGGTGAACCAGATGCTGCTGCAATGGTTCGTCAACTACAACATGAAGAAGGGTTGGTACTTCACCACCTCGCCCATCATCACCGCCGATTGGCGTGCTCCGAGCGGCGATCAGGCGGTGGTCCCCTTCGGCGGTGGCATAGGAAGGATCATGAAGATCGGATTCCAACCAGTCAATATCACGGGGCAGTTCTACGGCAACGCAGTCCATCCGGCCGGTGCTTCTCCGTGGAGCATGCGGTTGCAGATTCAGTTATTGTTTCCCAAGTTCACCAAGGAGCAGGAGAAGGAAATGATGGAGATGAAGCTGAAGCAACTCGAGCAGGAGCAACAGCAGGCCCCGCCGCCGAAGAAGTGAAGGCGAGGTACCCATCGCAACAGTTTGGGTCATAGAGCGTCCGGCAGCGTTGCAACGCTGGGGATGGAAACCGTCTCGGATGAACACAGGTAGGATAAGCTGGTTCTGGTTGGAGGAGCTGATGGCATGAGGGACTTTCCCGTCCTGATGTTTTTTCCGTCGGTATTGGTGCTGTGGCTTGCGGCGCAGTATGGGTTTTTCCTGCGCAAGTGGCGGCCACTGAAAGACGAAGAGCGGGAAGATTTCGGGGTGATCCAGGCGGCCACACTGACGCTGCTCGGCCTCATCATCGGATTCAGCTTTTCGATGGCCATTGGCCGATACGATCAGCGCAAGAACTACGAAGAAGAAGAGGCCAACGCGATTGGCACCGAGTATGTCCGGGCGGGGCTCTTGCCCGCGGGCGATGCCGCGAAGGTGCGGGGCCAGCTTACAAAGTATCTCGATTTGCGAATTTTGTTCTATCGCACCCGCTGGCAGGACGAGATTCGCCAGGTTAATGCGGACACCGCTAAACTGCAGGAGGAGATGTGGTCGGCGGTACAGGCTCCGGCTTTGGCCCAACCTACACCTGTCATGGCCCTCGTCGTTGCGGGCATGAACGACGTATTGAACTCGCAGGGATACACCCAGGCCGCATGGTGGAACCGCATTCCGGTTTCGGCATGGGGTTTGCTGATCCTGACGGCCGTCTGCTGCAATATACTGGTCGGCTATGGGGCGCGCGGCCCGGGGCTGAAGTCCAAGCTGCTCATGGTCCTGCCGCTGGTCGTCTCCATCTCATTCCTTCTCATAGCCGACATCGACGCTCCGCGTGGCGGTCTGATTCACGTCGCCCCGCAAAATCTCGCAAGCCTCTACCAGTCGTTGCACAAGTAATTGTCTGCTGGGCTCAATCGGCCGCAGCCGCGACTGCTTTGGCGTTGCCGGCGCGATACTTTCGCAGCGGGACAACGAAGATCAGAGCGAGGACGGACGCTCCCGCGGCCACAAAGACCGGCCAGTGATAGTCAAGGGTCCGGTCCACCAGAATGCCAGCCACCGGTGGGCCGACGATGCACGCCACGCCGAAGCCGGTAAACAGGATGCCCAGCAGCTCACCCAGTCCTTCGATGCCGAAGATGTTGGCGGTCACCGCGGGCGCCATCGCGGCAACGCCTCCGTAGCCAACCCCCATTACCAGTCCGAAGGCCACCAGCGATGCGTAGGAGTGCGCCGTCAGCCAGAGGCCGAAGCTCACCAGCAGGATTGCATAGGAAACCTGGTACATGGTGAGTAGGCCGAATCGCGGCGCCACGGCGTTGAGACCGAGACGTCCCACGACGCTGGCCGCCCCTATGTATCCGATGAGCGTGGCCCCCGCTACCCGGCTGGCACCGATGTCGGCGGCATAGGCCGGCAGAAACACAAACGAGACATAGATCGCGACTCCGGCCAGCAGTAGGCTGATGTACAGAAGAGCGAAGGCCGGAGTGCGCACCTCACCCGCAGTGCTGATTTTTTTCTTCTCCCCCACAACCGGCGGCCGGGCCAGCAGCGCGGCGCACAGCACGAGAAGAGCGGCGCTGGTCCAGCCGAAAATCTCGAACGAGGTCCTCCAACCATAGCGCTCGATCAGCACAGCGGAGGCTGGGGCGGCCACCAGGGTACCGCAGCCGATGCCGCTGATGGCGATGCCGAGGGCGATGTCGCGGTGGATCTTGAACCACTCGCCCACGGCCGCGACTGACGGAACATAGACGCAGGCCACCGCTGCTCCGAGGCCACCTCCGTAGGTCACCATGACGAGCGGGAAGGAATGCATGTGCGCGGTCGAAACCAGGCCGGCGCCCATCAGCACGGCGCCGGCGGCGACAACCGGACGCGGTCCGTGCTGATCAGCAAGCTCTCCCGTGAAAGGCGCGAGAAAGAAGGATAGGCCGGCGATGGTGGCGAAGAGCAATGACATGGCGGCATGGTTGGTGTGGAACTCCAGCGCCATGGGCTTGAGAAAGACCCCGAACGTGTAAGTCACACCGAAACTGACGAATGCTCCCAGAAAGGCGGCGAAGACGACCACCCAGGCACGAGGCGAATCAAGTCCGGTATTTGGGTTGTCAGCCATACACAGCGGATCCGGCGAACGATCTCGAGCAGATCAAGCGCCCCAAGAACGTTGGCTGACATCATCTCATGGAGCGAAGCGGCCGGGACGGCCTCCCAAAGCAAGGCGACGTCGGAATTTGCCAGCGCCCGGAAGCAGCGTAGTCGTAGTCGACAGGAACGGAGTTGCTACCCGGGCCACGCGGTAGGGTAAACTGCCGCAATGCCTGCTCGTACACAATCACGGTCTTTCAAATCCAGGCCACCACAAAGCCGCTTCGCCAAAGTCAACGGGGTGCGATTGCACTATCTGGTTGCCGGCCAGGGCGACCCGGTGATTCTGCTGCACGGCTATGCGCAGACTAGCCACATGTGGTTGCCGCTGATTGCGAAACTTGCAAACGTCCACACTGTAATAGCCCCGGATTTGCGAGGAGCTGGTCAATCGGCGACTCCGGCCGAGGGCTATACCAAGGCCGCCATGGCGCAGGACATTCACGCCTTGGCAAGCCAACTTGGATTCAAGCGCGTTCGGATTGTCGGCCACGACATCGGATTGATGGTGGCGTACGCCTATGCGGCGCAATATCCCAGTGAGGTGGACCGGATTGTTCTGATGGATGCCTTCCTGCCTGGAGTCGGAGACTGGCGCAACGTCTGGCTGATGCGGGACCTTTGGCATTTCCATTTTTACGGCAAGACGCCGCTCGCGCTGGTGCACGGTCGGGAGCGCATCTACCTCGAGCATTTCTGGAACGATTTCGCCGCCGACGCCAAACATTCGGTACCGGAACGCGACCGTCGGATTTACGCGAAGGCCTACGCCCGGCCGGGTGGGATGCGCGCCGGCTTCGAGTACTTTCGCGCGTTTGAGCAGGACGCCAAGGACTTCGCGGGCTTTGCGAAAAAGCCTTTGCTGATGCCGATGCTTGTTCTCACCGGTGAAAAGGCTTCCGGCGAGTTCCTGATTCAACAAGGCCGGCTGGTGGCGAAGAATGTTGAAGGAGTGGTTATCCGCAATTCCGGGCACTGGCTCATGGAGGAAGCGCCTGGGCAAGTGATCCCGAAACTCGTCGAATTCCTCGATCGCTAGGCTCTAAGCATTTTGACGATCGTGCCGGATGGTTTCTCAGCAGGCTTCAAGAGGTATTGAGCGTGGAACCGGTGGGAAGGAAGATAGAAATTCCCGGTGGGACTTGCCGACGGCTCTCAGTGCTTTGGTTCTCGATGGTGTTCCTTTCGCTGCAAACATTCAGCTGGGCGGATGGACAAGCATATGATTACGCTTCGTCGGTGGGCGTTGCAGTCTTGAGCGAAACACGAGTCTGTCTTGCGATAAACAATCGACAGTTGTCCCCCGGCAACCCGGTCAGCCTCGTCGTGGCCAGCATTCCGCAATCGGTGGTGCAAGCGGAAATCGTGGGGCCTGCTGCCGAGACGTGCACTCCGCAACTGCACGACAGCGGATCAAACATTTACGAGCTTCGACTGCGGTCGGGCGCTCTTCCTGAGGTGATGCCAGTGATAGCCATCGCGAACTCGTCTCGGCCGCTGAAAGAAACCGGCAAGGTCGTCAGCGGAGATCTCGCTGGCAACGGAGGCCGGGAATTTTTTCGCTTGTGCAACAGCACGGAAGGTATTCACCTCACGGTGTGGTCCGGCAAGCCGCTCATCGGGAAACGAAAATGGCATACGTACTACTACCTGGGCTATGATATGCAGCCCAACTGCACATCGAAGGACACCGCAAACACAAGCGGTCATAAGGATTCTGGAGGTCTACCATGACACCAAGCGGACCAGGCTGGGTGCAACAGTTCCCTACCAGCTCCTCGGTTGATGATCTGGCGGAGCCTTTCCGCACTAAGGTTAACGGTTTCCTAACGGCGCTGGGCGCTTCCGGCGCGACCGTTCGGATTGCCGACACCCTGCGGCCGCCGCAACGGGTGTACCTGATGTTCTGGTCATTCTCCATAGCGAAGGACAACCAGAATCCTGCCAAAGTGCCGTTGATGGACGGCGTAGACATTCAGTGGGTCCATACGGATCAGGACGGAAATCCGAACGCAACCGCTTCGCAGCTTGCTGCCGCTCAGATGGTGGCTGGCTACCAAATCGTCTTCAAACCGGCACTGACCTCTCGCCACACCCAGGGTCTGGCGATCGACATGTCCATCTCCTGGCAAGGAGATCTGGGCATTCGCAACGCCACCGGCGATCTCATCACAATCACTAGTTCGCCTCGCAACGGTCTTAACCCGGACCTGTGGAAGGTGGGAGCGACCTACGGCGTCATCAAACTTGCGAGTGATCCACCCCATTGGTCTTCCGACGGCCATTGATACCGCCGAAGGGGAACGTGGAACTTGGAGTTTGGACTCAGAGGTCTAGCACTACTTCCTCCCGAGGTTGGGAGCAGCAAATCAGGACATTGCCGTCGGCGGGCGCCTGCAGCGGTTCGGGCTGATAGCTTACGGTGCCGGATATCAGGCCGCTTTCGCAGGTGTGGCAGACACCCGTGCGGCATGACCATCGCACGGGAACATCACAGACTTCAGCCAACTCCAGCAAGCTCTGATATTTCTGGTCCCAAGCAACCGCAAGACCGCTGCGCGCAAAGGAGACTCGGGGGCCTGTGCCGGCAGGCCCGGCCGGCTGATGAGGCTGTCGGGGAGCCACCGCGGCTACTCCCGGTGTTATCGGCTCGCCCGGACCGAAGATCTCCGTGTGCACCTGATTAGCACTGACGCCCCAGGCGGACAGGCCCGAGGTCAGATCATGCAGAAACGCAGCCGGGCCGCACAAATAGAAATCGGCGTCATGCGGCACACCAAGCTCCTTGAGCGCGGCCACGTCGAGATGGCCGGGAGCATCGAAGTCGGAACCAAGCTGGTCCTGTGGACCAGGCCGACTGTAGCGAATGTAACTCCGGCAGTGTTGCAACCCCTGCAGCAAGCGCCGTGACTCCTGAAAGAACGGGTGATCGTCGCGATTGCGTGCTCCATACAGCCACCAGACTTCGCGCGCCGAAGACTCGGCAACCAGCGCATGCAACATTGCGAGCACTGGTGTCGCTCCGACGCCAGCGCTCAGCAGGACCACAGGGCCATCGCCGGGCCGCAGCGTAAAGCTGCCTCGAGGTGCGCTCACATCCAGAACATCACCAGGCCCGACCTGAGTGTGCAGGTAGGTGCTGGCTGCCCCTCCTACTTCCTGCTTCACACTCACACGGTAGTGATCGGCACTGGGAACGTCTGACAACGAATAGTTGCGCAGCAGCGGCGGCGCGTCCGGCTTGGGCTGCATTCGCAACACGACGAACTGACCCGGCAGAGCGGGGCTGAGCGGGTTGCCGTCGGCTGCCTCCAACACCAGCGAGAGCACGCTGCTACTCTCTCGATTGATCTGCGTCACCCGCAGCGGGCGAAATCCCGGCCATGCTGGTGGTGGTTCGCTCGCGGGTCCGAGACCCGGATTTCCCGCTACTTGTCCTCTCTGCGCCTGTTCTTGAAGAATGGCCTTGAACGAAGTCTGCCAACCAAGACTCAACGCTGGAATCTTCAGCGCCCGTTGCAGCTGATCGTGGGAATGGCCGGGAAGGTAAAGCAACGCATCGGTCTCGGCCACGGTCATGCGCGTGGGATTCTCGGCAACTTTGACGATTTCATCTCCGCTTCCTACTTCGCCCTCCTCCAGAACCCGGAAGTAGAAGCCGGGCCGATGATGCGAGACAAGTAGGGCTGCCATGCGAGGTTCCTTCATTCGAATGCCCACCCGATAGCAGGTAACGCGTGGCTGCGTTACTTCGAAGAGAGCGCTGCCAATGCGATAACGATCGCCAATGCAAACCTCGTCATCCGCAAGGCCGTCGACGGTGAAGTTTTCGCCGAACTGCCCAAAGGTGAAATCACTTCGCCCGAGCTGCTTTTCCCAGTAATGATAAGAATCCATCTGGTACACGAAGACTGCGCGGTGCTCTCCCCCGTGACCAGCCAGATCGCCTTGGCCGTCGCCATCAACGTTGAGCCGGCGTACCATGCGGCGGCCCTGGACCGCCGTCTTCCACACCGCCGTGTGTACGGTCTTTCCTTCCCAAGCGATGTCGCGCGGGAGGCCTACGTTAACTGATAACAGCCGAGCCATAACTTTTACCTACTTGGGAAGTGAATTGGTTGCAGGCTTATTCACGCTTTGTTGCGGAGCATAGTTTACAGCCGGAGCGAACGACGCGAAAAATGGCTACCCCGGGATCATTGCGTCCTCGGTGTCACCGATTCGGATCTTGCCTCAACTCTCAAATTTCAACTGCGGTTGATTTCTCCGCCCGACCGGATTGCATCCAAGATCGCAGGAGGTAAACACTATGATCCGCAAACTGCCATCCGGTGAATACCGCCTCTATTCGCGCAAGAAGAATCCGAAGACCGGCAAGCGTCGCAACCTTGGGACTTTCACGACGCGCGAGAAGGCCGAAGCCCACGAGCGTGCGGTCCAGTATTTCAAACGGCACTCCTAAGAGGACCTATGTCTTCTCGCACCACGGTCGCGGGAAGCAGGCGCACGCCGAACTGAGGACGACCAGATGTCGGGATTTCGGGTCGGGTCTAAGTTTGAGTGGGATGATAGGTTGAGAAGGTAGAGCGGGCCTTCAGGCCCGCGTTCAAGTGGTCACTAAGATTCCGAGTGCCGTAGGTACGGCACAACTGCAAGTTCTTGTGTCGCCCCTACGGGGCTGCTGAACAAGAGAGAATTCCTTGACGCGGGCCTGAAGGCCCGCTCTACCCGAAATGTCTGTTGCCGACAACGCAACCCGAGACACAACTCTCCCTCGCATGTCTCGTTGCGCGCGCGTCGGAACGCATTGCATACTGGCGGGATGGAATCAGAAGGCCGGGTATTGCAGGGCAGGCACGTGCGTCTCGAGCCGCTCGACCACCGCCATATCGACGCTCTCGCAGCTGCCTCGGCGGGCGGCCCAGGCCTCTACCAGTGGAGTCCCGTGCCGCAGGGTAGGGTCGCGGCCACCAGCTATGTCGAAACCGCCCTGGCCTGGCGGGCCGCCGGCACTGCGGTGCCCTTCTTGATTGTCCGCATGGAGGACGGTACGGTCATCGGATCGACGCGCTTTTTCGATTTGGAACGATGGTCGTGGCCGCTGGGCCACCCGCGGCACGGCCGCCAATTGCCCGATGTCTGTGAGATCGGCTACACGTGGCTGACTCGCTCGGCGATACGAACGGCGGCCAACACCGAGGCCAAGCTGCTTATGCTCACGCATGCTTTCGAAACCTGGCAAATGCTGCGGGTCTGTTTGCACACCGACGCGCGCAACCAGCGTTCGCGCGCGGCGATCGAGCGCATCGGCGGCAAGTTCGAAGGCATTCTCCGTTCCCATCGAATGGCCGCCGACTACACCGCTCGCGACTCAGCGCGCTATTCGATCCTCGCGGCCGAGTGGCCCGAGGTGAAACAACGGTTGACGAGGTTCCTCAATCAAGCATGATGGACACTTGGAGGTGCGAAGCGTCACGGCGCTGCCCGGCCAGGACAACCTCCAATTACAACTTCGGCATTGCAAAAGCGGGAACAACCCAGTCGCTCATCGGATGCGACCTGCCGCAGTCCAGGCAGCCGATGGAGGCGAACTGCAGCGTACAGTGCGGGCAGACCGCTTGGGTTTCAAAAATGTCGAACACCTGCCGGCACCCTCCGCAGGTCCAAAAGTTTCCTAAAGGCGGCGCTGCTTTGCACCACGGACAAGCGAATCCGTGACGACGCGGCAACTTGGCCACGCGCAGCATTACCCTCGATTGCTTTAATCCTCCCCAGCAATTCACCAGCATGAAGAAGGAGAGAACGCCAAACCAGACGGACCCAATCCGCAAGGCTAGGACGATCAGCCCCGCCACGCCGACAAATCCGAGCAGGGTGGCCACCATCAAGCTGCGGCCACGTCCCATGACAAACCAGAGCAAAGACCGAAGGATCTGGCCGCCGTCCAGCGGGTAGACTGGCAGAAGGTTGAACAGCAGCAAACCGACATTGATGAACAAGACCGCGCGTAGCAACGCGTGGACATTCGGCATCACCAGTGCCCATCCCCAGGCCCGGCTAGCTGCGAGGAGGAACATCAAGATCGGCAGCAGTGCCACGTTCACCAGTGGCCCTGCCGCGATGCTCCACAAGGTAGCGCCGGGGCGCGGTGGCGGGTCGACATATGCCACTCCGCCCAGCGGCCAGAGCACGATCTGGTTCGCTGTTCCGCCAACCTGGCGACAGGCCAGCGCGTGGCCATACTCATGAAGCAACACGATAAGAAACAGCGCCAGGTACTCCAGGACATTCCAGGCGACGGAGGAATACCGGCCGGCCCGGGCATTGATTTCGAATACCGCCACCAGGAACCAGGACCAGTGCAAAAAGACATCAACCTGCGCAAAACGGAACAGGTGGATCGATCCTTGACGGTTGGCCAGCATTTACGAGATTTATAACACGACGCTACTTAACAACAGCGGCCCCACTTCGATAGGCGATAATGACCCAGTCATGTCAGGCAATAGCATCTCCCGCCGGGGGTTCCTGCAAGGCGCCGCACTTGCAGCAGGCATCGCACTTCCTCGTCAGATTTTGGCGTCCGTATCTGCTAACGCTCCCCAACCTGCCGTCCCTTTGACGCCGTTCAGCTACGGTGACGTGACCCTACACAGCGAACTTCACCAAAAGCAACTGGAAAATACGCATGCGGTCCTGATGGGGCTCAGCGAGGATGGCCTGCTGAAGCCGTTTCGCCAGATGGGCGGGCAGGATGCGCCGGGCGACGACCTGGGCGGCTGGTACATGTACAAAGCCGACTACGACTATCGCAAGGACAGCGCTGGGCTTTGTCCGGGCGGGACGTTTGGGCAGTGGGTGTCGGCCTTGTCGCGCATGTATGCCATCACCGGCGATGCGGAAACGCGCGAGAAGGTGTTGCGCCTCAATCGCCTCTATGCCCAAGCCATTTCATCCGGCTTCTACGAAAAGACCCGCTTCCCGGCTTACAGCTATGACAAGCTCGTGTGCGGGCTAATCGATGCCCATCTTTTCGCCGGCGATCCCAATGCTTTCGAGATTCTGAAGCAGACGACGGATGCCGCTCTGCCACATCTGCCCGAAAGAGCAGTTGATCGCGAGCAGAGCTGGCGCCGGGGGAAAGACCTCTCCTACAACTGGGATGAGTCTTACACCTTGCCTGAGAATCTCTTCCTCGCCTATCAGCGCGGCGCGGGTAACCAGTACCGTCAGCTCGCCATCCGTTATCTTGACGACGCGACCTATTTCGATCCACTGGCTGAAGGTAAGAACGTTCTGCCGGGCAAGCACGCCTACAGTTACGTGAATGCGCTCAGCTCGGCAATGCAGGCCTACCTGACGCTGGGAAGCGAGAAATACTTGCGGGCTGCGAAGAATGCCTTCGCCATGCTGACGGAGCAAAGCTTCGCCACCGGCGGCTGGGGTCCCGACGAGTTACTGCGGGAGCCAGGCAGTGGCGCACTGGGCGCCAGCCTGGCAGACGTCCATAAGAGCTTTGAAACCCCATGTGGCGCTTATGCCCATTTCAAGCTCACGCGCTATCTCCTGATGGTTACGCGAGACTCGCGCTACGGCGACAGCATGGAGCGGGTCATGCATAACACCGTGCTGGGCGCTAAGAAACTCCAGCCCGACGGATCAGCGTTCTACTATTCCGATTACACTTTCAGCGGCCGCAAAGCCTATTCACCCCATCGTTGGCCATGCTGTTCCGGCACGCTGCCGCAAGTGGCGGCCGATTACCGCATTAATACATACTTTCGCGACGGCCAGGGAATCTACGTCAATCTCTATATCCCCTCGACGGTGCGCTTTACCCAAGACAAAGCGGGGATCGAGCTGACGCAGAGCAGTACATATCCTTTTTCCAGCGCTGTGCAATTTCAAGTCAAGACGTCGCGCCCAGCTGGATTCCGGGTTTCGTTTCGCATTCCGGCCTGGACCGAGGACGCTTCGATATCGGTGAATGGCAAACGAGTGGCGCCGCGCCCGACGCCGGGAGTGTTCGCAGGCATTTATCGTGAATGGAAGACTGGGGACGTCATCGAACTCGAACTGCCCAGCAAGACCCGCCTCGAAGCCGCAGATACGCAGCATCCCGACACGGTTGCGCTACTGTGTGGCCCGCTGGTGCTCTTCGCTATCACCAAGGCGCCGCCGCGCGTCACACGGAAGGACTTGCTTGCCGCTAAACGGGAAGGAGAGAAGTGGCAAGTCGAGACCACAGATGGCAGCATGACGATGTTGCCGTTTACCGCGATCACGGACGAGCAGTATTCGACCTACCTGCGAGTCAGCTAGACCAGCGAACTGCGAGCTAGTCGCCGCTTACCTTCACGTCGTCAGGCACGGTCGCCTGCACCTTACTGTGCTTGATGCCGTAAGTGAAGTAGATGACCATGCCGATAACCAGCCATATCACCAGACGAAGCCACGTCGAGCCGGGCAGGAAAACCATCAGCAGCAGTGAGAACAAAATGCCCATGATGGGGGTAAAGGGCACGAATGGCGCCCGGAAGGGGCGATGGAGGTCGGGACGGCGAATGCGCAGCATCCAGACTCCCGCACAGACGATGACGAACGCCAGCAGGGTTCCGATGCTGACCAGTTGTCCGAGAATGCCGATAGGGACCAGGGAGGCGAAGATGGCGACGAACAGTCCTACGACAATGGAGGATTTCCACGGCGTACGGAAGCGGGGGTGGATGTCGCCCGCCCACTTCCAGAGCAATCCATCGTGGGCCATGGAGTAAAAGACACGCGACTGGCCCAGCAACATGACCAGCATGACGGTGCTGAGTCCGGCCAGGGCCCCGGCGTTCACCACATAACTGCCCCACTTCACCCCCGTCTCGCGAATGGCCAGCGACACCGGGGCGCCGACGTTGAGCCGGTCGTAGTGCACCACACCAGTCAGCAGTCCGGAAACCAGGATGTAAAGAATAGTGCAGACTACCAGGGAACCGAGAATGCCGATAGGCATGTCGCGCTTGGGATTCCTTGCCTCCTGAGCGGCGGTGGAGACGGCGTCGAAGCCGATGTAGGCAAAGAAGACGACTCCGGCGGCGGTCGTGACTCCACTGAGACCCATGGGCAGGAAGGGATGCCAATTCTGGGTGGCAACCTGCGGATGCTTGCGGATGAAACTACTCGCAACACCGATGAAGGTGAGCACAGCCGCCAATTTCACGAAAACCACCCCAGTATTGAAATTGGCTGATTCCTTGATGCCAATCACCAGGATCGTGGTAACTCCGGCGATGGCCAGAAAGGCCAGCAGGTTGAAAATGGCGGTGGCGTGCGGCAGCGAATTAGGATCAATGCCCTGCTGCTGGAGCAGGGACTGGACGGTCACCAAGGGCCGCCACTGATCGTGATACATCACCCACACGGCGCCGGGAACGTCGCAAATCTGCGGCGGAAGATTGACGCCGTAATCCTGCAGAAAGGCAACCAGAGTCGAGCTCCAACCGGATGCGACGGTGGACGCTCCGAAGGCATATTCCAGGATCAAGTCCCAACCGATGATCCAGGCAAAGATCTCGCCCAACGTTGCGTAACCGTAGGTATAGGCCGACCCGGCGATGGGTATGAGCGAAGCAAATTCCGCGTAGCACAGTCCGGCGAAAGCACAGGCGATGCCGGCCAGCACATACGACAGCACGATGGCCGGACCAGCGAATTGGGCTGCGGCTGACCCGGTGAGGACAAAAATGCCGGCGCCGATGATGGCCCCGATGCCGAGCGTGATGAGATTGACGGGGCCCAGCGCCCGCTTCAGGCTATGTTCGCCAGTTTCCGTCGCCTCGCGCATCAGCATGTCGAGGGGCTTACGTTTCAGCACATTGGCCATTCGGGGCTGCGCCTCTTCGCGATTATTCTTGCGTACTCTCTTGCAGGTTGTGCTTCGACCACAGGAAGTACACGGGAATCCCCAGCAAAACAATAATTAGGCCGGGCCATGTGTACTGTGGTTTATAGCGCAACAAGACTATATCAATAAAAACGGCCATCAAAATGTAGATTGCCGGCAGGATGGGATATCCGATGGCGCGGTAGGGCCGGGGCTCGTTCGGGCGCTTGACTCGCAGCACGAAAAGACCGGCGATCGTGAGGATGTAAAACACCAGCACTGCAAAGATGATGTAGTCAAGCAACTGCCCGTAGCTGCCGGAGATACACAAAACACAAGTCCACGCGCACTGCATCGCCAGCGAGTGGGCTGGAGTGTGGTACTTAGGATGGAGCCGCGCGGCACTGCGGAAGAACAGACCGTTCTTCGCCATGGCGTAATACACGCGAGCGCCGGCCAGGATCAGTCCGTTGTTGCAGCCGAATGCCGACACCAGGATCGCTACGGCCATGATCTGCGCGCCAGCCGGACCGAAGATCTGTTGCATGACGGCGGTGGCGACGCGATCTTCCCTGGCGTATTGAATTCCACGCGCCAGGATCGTGCTCCCGTTCGGATCGCCCGCCAACGGCAACACGCTTAGGTATACGACGTTCGCCAGCACGTAAAGCAGGATGACGGCGCCGGTGCCAAGAGCAAGAGCGAGCGGCAGGTTGCGTTGCGGATTGCGGACTTCCCCGGCAGTAAAGGTCACGTTGTTCCACGCGTCCGCGGAGAACAGTGAACCCACCTGGGCAACCGCAATGACCGTTATTGTTCCTACCAGAGCGATCGGGCCACCAACCCCGACCTGCACGGGATGCAGCGCTGCCCATCCTGCGTTGTGCCAGAAGTTCGCGCCGAAGTTGGCGGCGATGGCCTGCGCGTTGCGTCCTACGAAAATACCCAGCAGGACCAACCCGAGCAGGGCCGCGGTCTTGGCGAAGGTAAAAACATTCTGCACAGCCGCGCCGGTCTTCACGCCAAAGATATTCAGCACCGAGAGGAAGACCACGATCAGGACGGCCATCAGGTTCTGCGTGTTCAGCCCGACGTCCATGTTGCCCAGCACCATGGGGCCGATGGGAATGGGTGGCACGTGTGCGATGTGCCAAATCCAGTTAGTAGAGGAGATCGAAGGAAAGAAAACACCCAGGAACTTGCCGAAGGCTACCCCCACTGCAGCGATGGTGCCCGTCTGAATGACGAGGTACAGCGTCCAGCCATAAAGGAATCCCCAAAGCGGGCCTAGCGATTCACGCAAGTAAACGTACTGGCCTCCGGCGTGCGGCATCATGGCGGCCAGCTCCCCGTAGGCAAGCGCCCCTGTGATGGTCAGGAATCCCGTTACCACCCAGGCGGCGATGAGCAATACGGGAGAATCAACCAGACGTGCGATTTCGGCGGAGACGATGAAGATGCCGGAACCGATCATGGAACCCATGACCAGCGTGGTGGCGCTGGTCAGGCCCAGACCTTTCACGAACTGATTTTCGCTGGAGACGACCGATACAGTTTTCGCTTCAGTAGCCAAGGGGCCTCGAGTTGATGGAGAGGACGCTCGCCAGATTACACCAACAGCCGCAAGAATTCCTCCGCAACTTTGGTTGGCGACCCGACCAGGTCGGAGATGACGGCCACCGAATCTGCCCCGGCCTCGATTACCGAGCGCGCATTGGCACGCGTAATGCCCCCGATGGCGACCAGGGGCTTCTTCGTCGCAGCCCGCGCGGCCCGAATGCCTTCCAACCCAACTGGGGGATCGTGATCGGGCTTCGAAGAGGTCGCAAAGACTGGTCCAAATGCAACGTAGTCCGCGGGGCCCGCGTCTGCGTCCTTCAACTGCTCCAAATTGTGGGTGGACACGCCCAGGATACTTTCGTCGCCGATCACCGAGCGCGCGCCTTGCGGGGACAGGTCGTCCTGGCCGACGTGGGCTCCGTCAAAGTTGGCGGCTAGGCAAATGTCGGCGCGATCGTTCATGATAAGAGTCACATCAGCGTCCAACATACTGCGGATCTCGCGCGCCTGGTCCAGCATCTCTCGCGTGTTGCCCACCTTGTTGCGATACTGCAGCAGAGTAACGCCTCCGTCGGCGAGTTCCCGCGCGTAGTCAACGATGGAAGCGGCGGTGCGCAGCGATGGCGCAAAGCAAGCGACGTCGAGGATGGCGTAAAGCTTTGGCGGCCGAAATCGCTCAGGCATGATTTGGAATCACTTTCCAGGCTCTTTTGCTCCGGCCAGGAAGCGTTCCATAAACTTAGTGTCAAAGTTGCCCGCGCGGAAGTCAGGATCGGCCATGATGCGGCGGTGCAATGGGATGCTGGTGAAGATGCCCTCCACGACAAACATCTCCAGGGCCCGGGACATGCGTGAGATGGCTTCGGCGCGGTCACGCCCGCGCACGATCAGCTTGGCAATCAACGAATCATAGTAGGGCGGGATAACGCCCTCGGCGTAGGCTGCAGTGTCCACCCGTACGCCCGTGCCACCCGGCGTGTTAAACGCCGTAATCTTCCCTGCCGAAGGCGTGAAACGCTCAGGATGCTCGGCGTTAATTCGGCATTCAATGGCATGCCCACGAAATTGCACTGGGCCACTAATGATGGAGCTTAACTTCTCGCCCGCGGCAATCAATATCTGTGACTTGACCAGATCCACGTCCGTGGTCATCTCGGTGACGGGGTGCTCCACCTGGATGCGGGTGTTCATTTCCATGAACGACAAGTTCCCCTGTTCGTCCATGAGAAACTCGACCGTTCCTGCGTTCATGTAGCCAATTCGGCTGAGGGTCTTCACCAGAAGATTGCCGGTCCGCTCGCGTAGCTCGGGCGTCATCTTCACCGAGGGCGCTTCTTCCACCAGTTTCTGATGACGGCGCTGGATGCTGCAATCGCGCTCGCCCAGGCTGATCACGTTGCCGTGCTCATCAGCAAGCACCTGGAACTCGATATGGCGTGGGCGCTCGACGAACCTCTCCATGTAAAGATCGCCGTTGCCAAAGGCTGCGGCAGCCTCGGAATAGGCTGCGTGAAACAGGTTGGGCAACTCCTCTTCGCTGCGGATAACACGCATACCGCGTCCGCCACCGCCGGCCGAGGCCTTCACGATGACCGGAAACCCGACACTTCGCGCCCACTCCAGGGCCTCATCCGCCGAGGCGATAATCCCATCCGAGCCGGGCAGGATGGGCACGCCTTCCCTTTTCATGGTGGCGCGGGCCTTTTCCTTTTCGCCCATCAGACGCGTGACCTCGGGCGGCGGACCAATGAATTTGATCCCACATTCACGGCAGACTTCGGCGAAGTTGGCGTTCTCGCTCAGCAGCCCATACCCCGGATGAAGGGCTTCCACGTTGGCGATTTCCGCAGCACTAATGACAGCCGGAACGTTGAGATAGCTTTCGCTGAGGCGCGGAGGTCCGATGCAGATGGCTTCATCGGCAAACTTGACATGCAGCGAATTGCGATCGGCCTCGCTGTAGATGGCGACCGCTTTGATGCCCAATTCCTTGCAGGCACAAATCACGCGCAGGGCGATCTCCCCGCGGTTCGCAACTAGGATTTTCTTAAACATGCGATAGAAAAGTCAGACGGCCAGATTGAATCAGCCCGGCCACTACTTACGGATTCCGAACAGGGGCGTGCCATATTCGACTGGGGTTCCATTGGAGACGAAGGCTTTCGCCAGGACGCCCGAGACCTCGGCCTCGATCTCATTCATCAGCTTCATGGCCTCGATGATGCACAGCACTTGTCCCTCTTGGACGGAGTCACCGATCTTGACGAATGGCGGTGTTCCCGGCGACGGGGCTTCGTAAAAGGTCCCGACGATGGGCGACTTCACAACGTGGAGATCGGCGTCGGCAGCCGGGGCAGCGGGCGCCGGCGCTGCCATGCCCCCGACTGCGCTGCTGGCCGCGGGCTGTGCCGCCGCAGGAGACAAAGCCACAGGTGCCGGAGGTGCAGCAACGGCCGCCACCGCGGGCGCGACGTGCACTACCGGGGCCAGCGAAGCTGTTCCTCCTCGCTTGATGTGGAGCTTCATATCGCCGCGTTCCAGTTCGAACTCGGCGATATCCTTCTCCACCAAAAACTCGATCAGTTCCCTGATTTCTTTTTGGTTCATCGGCTTCCATTGGGCAGGCCGCCCCTGTACCAATCCCGCTAAATTTCGATCAGTTCCTTGGTAACCGGGGTCAGCACCCGCGTTCCGCTGTCCGTCACCACTACCATATCTTCGATACGAATGCCGCCCTTACCGGGCACATAGATTCCGGGCTCAATGGTGATAACCATGCCCGGCTCGAGCCGTTCAGCCTGCACCTTGGCAAGGCGCGGCGGCTCGTGGATTTCGAGCCCCACCCCGTGGCCAGTGGAGTGTGTGAAGTAGCGGTCCAACCCGGCATCTTTCAGCACCTGACGGGTGGCTTGGTCCACTTCGGCCGCCGTTTTGCCCGGAGCCACGGCAGCGAGGCCCGCTAATTGCGCTTTCAGCACCGCTTCGTACCACCGGCGCTCTTCCCGGGTAACACGGCCCACATGTACCGTACGGGTCATGTCAGAACAATAGCCACGCAGTATAACACCCGAATCCACCACCACAAATCCGCGCCGGGGTATCGGCTGGCTGGAAGCGTGTCCATGAGGCAAAGCAGCTCTCTTGCCGGCGGCCACGATGGTTTCGAAGGACATGCCGTCCGCACCCGCCTGCCGCGCGGCAAATTCCAATTTGCCCGCGACTTCTGATTCTCGAATCCCGGGGCGCACGGCCTGCAACGCCTCCTGATAAACCGCGGCGCCAAGCTTCACTGCATCGGTAATGATCCTCAGTTCGTCGGCATCTTTGACCATGCGCTGCCGCATAACCAGGCCGGAAGTCGTTTTCCAGACGATCTTGCGATGGACCAGGCTCCGCATCTGGCCCGCCGTGGCAACGGTAGTGTAATCGGCCTCGAAGCCAATTACGCCAGTCCTCAGCTTGCCGATCAGATGGGCGGCATCATTGAGCAGCGGGCCCTTGGCAATGATCAAACGCGCGCCTTGGACCTCCTCACGTGCCTGTTGGGTGTAACGGCCATCCGTAAAGAAGACTCGGCGTCCGGCCAGGAACAGCAACAGTCCGTTGCTACCGCTATATCCGCATAGATAGCGCAGGTTCGCAGGATGAGTAACCACGAAGCCGTCGAGATCGTGCTCGCCTACGGCCCGCTCGAACTCTCTTAAGCGTGCTAAATAGTCCATAGAACTCCGCGCGGCGTCAGACTTTTGTCACCTGCAAGGTGGCCGGCGTCTGTTGGCTGGCGCGAAAGGTGTGATGGCCACTCTTGGTATGGGCGGCGGCGTCGGCGCGGACGGTATAGGTTCCCGGTCCAGGACTTGAGCCAAACGGGATGACCGGACTCGACTTTCCCGCCGCCAGGGCGAAGTGCTGATATCCCAAGGCAGTAGCCCTGCCAATGCTGTTGACCGCGACAACAATTACTGTGATATCCAAGTTGCGTGCGGTTTGATTCGACACCACCAGCGAGCCGGAGATGGTGTTGCCCTGCACCGCCGGCGGCTGCTTCCAGTCAATCGCCAACCCTGCGATTACGATGATCGTCAGCTCTCGTTGCGCCTGTTGATGAGGCACGCTGGAGTCCGCAACTGCGAGCGTAACGTGATACTCGCCGGGCGTGGTGGGCGCACCGGAGATAATTCCTTTGTGGGGTTGCAGTCTGAGTCCCGGCGGAAGATCACCGTCGACACGACTCCAGGTGTATGGGGCAAATCCACCCTGGGCGACTATCGGTAGATTGAAACTCTCTCCCGCAACGATGGTTTGCGGGGACTGCAGGACGATTTCCAGGGACCGCGGATCGCTCGACGAAGCTTGCGCTGGTGCCACCAAGGCTCCCGCTACGAAAAGCAGCAAGACCCCGCAACTTAGTAATGAAAAACGCACGTGGGGACATTCTAAGTGCATGGTCGCAGCGACGGGGAGCAACCCGTCGTTATCACGGAAACCTCTGGCCTCCGCGCCGGGCCGAGCTTACGGAGGTAACTCGGCAAGTTGCAACCCAGGGTGAGCAACGGCGAGCTCGCCCAACCGAAGGGGCCACCAGCGGTGTGCCCAGGGTCACTGCAGCAATCCAAACTCCGCCACTCCGGTTTGCGTACCCACGAAGACCTTGCCGTTCACAATCAATGGAGTGATGAATTTATTTCCCGGACCAAACTGGTCACGCGCTCCCGCCTGGTTGCTGTTATACAGCTCGTTTGCCAAATTGGTGGCGTCGTAGGCATGCAGTACCGCCGGATTGCTGTTCTCAACCGCCCAGACGATCCCGTTGGTGGTACCATTCGCCGAAACCGCGGGTGAGGTTCCCGGATACCCGAACGAGGTGGGGCTCTGCGAACTTGGTGACGACGCCAGCATGGCGTTACTAATAGGGAAAGCCTTGAGTGGTCTGCCGACGGAACCGTAGTACACGGTGTTGTTGAAATAGGCAGGGTTCGCCCACACGCCGCCGGGCAGGGCTCCGGCCAGTTCCTGATAAATGGCGCTGTTGTTGTTGGGGTTGAATTTCCCCATGTTGTCGCGGTTCACAACGTAAATGTTGGAATCCTTCCCGGCTCCCACCGCCAAATGGTGGACTTGCCCGTTATTGTCCATGAGGTCGGGCAACAGGATCGCTCCACCAGAGCCCAAGTCCTCGTCACTACTCGACTCCTGCATTGTGTTGTACATATTGAAGTAGTCAGCGACAGCGAGCTTAGGAGAAGTGGAAAGCTTCATAAAGGCGTTTCCATAGTCTCCATTGATCGGAAAGCCCTGGCCATTGAGTGTGGTGTCGAATGTCCCATTCGCGTCAAGGAAGTAGATGTTGCCTTGGGAGTCGCCGGCCAGTCCGGTTCCCGCCATCCAGATCGCGCCCTCATTCCCGTTGGGAGTGACGTCGATAACCGAAGTCTGTGCCAGAGTCAGGGCGTTATAGCCCATCACCCACCCAGTGTAAGGGCGCGCATCGCAATGCGAGGTGAACGCGATATAGATGACGCCACCGATCTCCAGCAGGCCGGCGCGCTCGGCAAATTGGCCGGGAGCGAAGATGACCTGGCCATTTTGGCTGCCGTCACCGGTCCCGGGATACGTCGCCTGGATCTCCATCGGTCCTCCGAAGAGCTCAGCTCCGGTCTTGAGATCGAGGGCATGAATTCGCTGATGGTACTTACCGCTCGAATCCTTCGACATCGCCACCAGATACATGGCTCCGTTTGGCCCGTTGCGGCGATCGATTACCGGCGTGTCCGGGATACCGATTTCCGGCGATATCTGGCTGCAGCCGCGATCGTCGCTGGTGGTTTCACCTTGCCCCAGGGTGGTTACCTTCCAGGATTGCCCACCCGAATCAGCATCAAACGCGTAAGCACTGCCGTGTTCCGTGACTACGAAGAGAGTGTTTTGAACGTGGAACTGACCGGGGAGCCGATACACATAGAGAGGCTGGGCATCCACCTTACCGTCGAGCGTGAAGAAGCCGATCTTCCCGAAGCTATTGGAATTCACGTTGGAAGGGGTCAGCATCGTCTCCAGAGTATTCTGTCCCTGACGCGAGGGACTGTAGTGGTAAGTCAGAACATCGCCCGCATAACCGATGAAACCTTCCTGCCGTACGGGTTGGTCCTGCCCCTCGGTCTGCGCCACTGCGGAACCGCTGCTACCTGCTAAAGACGGATGGAGGGAGGAGGACTTGATCGCTCCCCAGGCAATAATGGTTAATCCTACGACCAGCGAAATAACAAAGAACAGGTTCAACGGTTTGCCCATCGATCACTCCGCACCCAGGTTAATTGGAAGCCACCACTTCGATGACAGTAGATGCTGGATGGCAGCCTGAGGTTGTTCGAGAATTTTAGGATAGGGTCGGTGAAACCAGGCTTCGGAAAATCAGTCTGCTCCCGCCATGAGTCTCGTAGGTTTGGCCAGGTTGCGGCGTCGTGCCGCACTGCTCAGGCTTTTGTCTTCCATCCAGCCGTCGAGAATGCTCTTCTTGAACTTCCACCGATTGCCTAGCTTGAAAGCTGGAATGACGTCCTCGGAAACATACTTATAGAGCGTGTCCGGCGAGACCCCCAAGTAGTGCGACGCCTGACGGATGTTCATGACCTCGCGAGCATCGGCGATGTTCTCTCCTTTCCGGCCCAGGCTTCCTGCTATCTGCTCTGACTTCTTCATACGTGGCCGTTCTCCAAGGTCGGCGAGTTGGAGTTTCCTCTATGGAGCAACTTTCGCTGCCTGTTCGCCTTAAAGCACGCTACCAGGCATCTCCACGCCCTCCATTGTATGGCCCTCGCACCCTCTCTAGCACATGCCGTCTATTGACCTGAACGATACCCCGAGTAGTGAAACCGGCAATAGCATCGCAGGAACCGGGGCGACTTCAAGATTGCATTCTGCCGGCTTCCCATACCCAATGCCAGGTCAACTCTGCTTCGAAAGGCTGTTCTTGCGCCCCGGGGCAAATTATGCTTCATACCACTCCCGTCCCGTTGCTTTCATCTGAGTCGCAAGGGAGCTCGCATCATTTAAAATTATGTCGATTGGAGGATTTGTGCTTTGCAGCGCTTGCGGAAATGAAAATCAGATGGGCAATCGTTTCTGCGGGATGTGTGGCACGCCGCTGCCACATCGCCCGCTGACCGCGCCGGGCGCGCAAGGTACCCACAGCTTTACTCGCGTTCCGCAAGAGAGGGCAAATCCCAACGAGCGCGGTGCTGCCTCAACTCCCGCCGAAACGATAAGTGGGCCGCATGCTCCCAGCCGGACCGGCGTGCTCATCGAGATGCCCGCCGCGATAAAGAACGGCGTCGGAACGTCGCAGTCCGAGGTTACCCCTGCCCCGGCCATGGATATGGATATGGTTCCGGAAGTGCCGCTGGAGGAGTACGTCAAGAGTTTTCGCTACGTTCCGCCCGCCGATCCCGCTGAAATCACCATGCGAGGCGATGCCCATGTGTCGCTCCCGGAGACGCCAATAGAGGCCGACGCTTCCACGGCTCAGGCCGGGGACGCGACTACTATTGTGAATCCGAACTCCATTTCTCCCGCCGAGGATGTCCGCGAGCGTCTTGGGTTGGTCGACTCCGCACCCGGAGACGACGGCCCTGATCGCCCACGGTTTCTCGACTTCAGCGAGCCTACTCCGCCGCCCGGAGAGCCCGCGACGCGCGAACCAATCATCGCTGGCCCGTCATTTCTGGGGCTGGGTGATACGCCGCAACCCGGCGACGAAGCGGCTGGCGAACCTGAAACGGCAAAGCCTTCTCGTGGAAGTGGCTGGACTTGGTTTGCTGTGGCCGCGGTCCTGGTTTTCGCCGTCTTGGGAGTGCTGGAGTGGCGTTCCCAAGTCAATCAGACGAATACAGGTCCGGTTGAAGTGGTCAAAGTAAAGCTGCGAGAGATGATGGGCGGGCATAACTCGCCTCCGTCGTCCCCCGGCTCGACTGACACCGAGGCGGCCAAGCCGGCGATGCAGGTCGAAGAACAGACAAAATCACAGAGGCAAGAACAGGCCTCCGCGAGCCTGAACGCCCCGAGTGCGGCCAGCACGAACGCTCCGGCGGCTTCAGATGCGAATACAGGATCTGGCGCCGCGACTTCCCAACCGAACACAACACCGCCAGCCGGAACTCGGGCATCCTCGGGACAGAAACCTGCAGCGGCTGTACCCCACTCTTCGCCGACCGGGGCGCAAGCGGCGAGTGGGCAGAAGACCGCCCCGCCCAAGCCAACGCCGGCGCCGGAAACCGCGAAGGCAGACACTGCGCCCATTACCGCCGATGTGCCCCAACCTACGACTGAAACACCACAGCCAAAGCCGTCGACAGTACCCGAGACCGATCCGGATGTTCCGGTCAAGAAGGTTGTCCCCGGCGCGGAAGAAGTAGTCAAGGCAAACAATGCCAGCGATTCGGTCGCGGCGGCCGCCTGGCTGTGGAAGGCGATGGCCAAGGGCAATCCCGACGCACCGGTGCGTCTGGCCGACATGTATGTAAAAGGGGATGGTGTGCCGCGCAGCTGTGAGCAAGCTTTGGTGTTGCTGCAAGCGGCCGCAGTCCAGGGAAACGCCCGGGCGCGCAATCGGCTGGCGGCGATGCATAACAACGGTACATGTGTGCAGCGCAATCGCTGAACGCTTATCGCCGGCCGATGTCGACGGTGGTCGTTGATCCCAACAGTCACTGGGAACTGGAGAAGCGCGATCTCATCTGGCAGCGGATCACACCAGAGGAGCGCGCGGAGATGGAAAGGTCGCGGCAGGACAGTAGGAATGCCGATTCTTGATTTGACCTCGGCAATTCCAGAGTGGCGAGTACCTGCGGGGCTCAGGTAGAGCGGTGCTTTAGCGCTGCGTACAGGGTGCTCGACCAAAGCTGGGGGGGATGCAGCCCGTGGCACCACGGGCTGCATCCCCCGGATTTTGGAAAGTGGCGGGGGCAGACGCGGGCCTGAAGGCCCGCTCTACCGGGCATATCAAATCTGGAACTGGCTCCCCAGGAGGATATACCTGAATATTAACTGGCCCGCGCCGCCATTGCTGGACGAAACTCCTCCAGCAATCTCAGCCAGTTGCTGAGCGACTGTCCTCCAGGCGTGAAACCCACCTCAAGGAAAACTTCTTCGGCGCCGATCTTCTCGCAGGCCGCTATGTCTTCGTGAATCTGTTGCAGAGAGCCAACGAAAATATGACGCTCTTTCTCCACCCACTTCTCTGTGATGTAGAGGTTCGCGCGCACGATCATCCTCAGTTCGGAGGGATCGCGCCCTGCCTCCTTCGCCATCTGCTGCATCGCCCCAAACATTTGCGCCATGCCCTCAATGGGAACACCTGCCGGATTCCAGCCATCGGCCATGGTGGCCACGCGCTTCATGGCAGGCGGCGTGTAGGCGGCGAGGAACATGGGCGGATGCGGCTTCTGCACCGGCTTGGGCCCAATGTGCGACTTGGGCAGCGTGAAAAATTTGCCATGATGTTCCGCCGGGTCCGTCATCCAGATCGTCTTCAGCACTTGCAGAAATTCGTCGGCGCGCGCACCACGCACCTTCATGTCAGCGCCGGCGGCTTCCATTTCGTCTGGCGACCAGCCCACCCCGAAGCCAACCCGCAGGCGTCCCTTCGACAGAACGTCAATAGTGCTGAGTCGCCGCGCCAGCAATACCGGGTTGTAGTACGGAATGTCGAGCACGCTCGTGCCCAGCTTGATGGTGTTGGTATGAGCAGCGGCGAAAGTCAGCGTGTCCAGCGGATCAAGGCAGTACTTGTATTCTTCGGGGAGTGATCCATCCCGAGTAGCCGGGTACGGCATCTTGGGATTCACCGGCCATAGCAGCCGCTCGACGGTCCAAAGGCTGTGATAGCCCAGCGCTTCGGCTTTCTGGGCCACAGCTTTTACCGCCTCGGGAGTCGCTACGGGTCCAATATTGGGAACGGCGATTCCGATTTTCATTCAAGGATCCTTCAGGCGATACTGATCTCTCCACTAAGCACTAGCTACTGACCACTCCGTCACAGCTTTGGCAGCACTATACCCTTCTGCCCCTGGTACTTGCCCTTCCTGTCTTTATAGCTGGTTTCGCACAGTTCGTCTGACTGGAAGAAGAGGATCTGGCATAAGCCTTCGTTGGCATAAATGCGCGCGGGCAGCGGCGTTGTGTTGGAGATCTCAAGCGTCACGAAGCCTTCCCACTCTGGCTCGAACGGCGTTACGTTGACGATGATGCCGCAGCGCGCATACGTGGACTTGCCGACGCAGATGGTGAGCACGTCGCGCGGAATTCGGAAGTACTCCACCGAGCGGGCCAGCGCAAAAGAATTTGGCGGAATAATGGCGACGTCGGTCTGCATGCCAACGAAGGAGCGCTCGTCGAACTTTTTGGGATCGACAATGGTCGAGTTGACGTTGGTGAAGATCTTGAACTCGTCGGCGACGCGCAGGTCGTAACCGTACGAAGAGAGACCGAAGGAAATGACACCTTCGCGGATTTGTTTCTCCGAGAAGGGATTGATCATATCGTGCTCAGTGGCCATTTTGCGGATCCAACGGTCACTCTTAATGGACATGGAACTCCTTGGGGCTAGATAGGCTGGCGAAAAACTCTCTTTGCCCTTGTCATTCTGAGCGGAGTGCATCCGCGCAGCGGTCGCACGCAGTCAAAGGACCCCTATGGCCTCAACAAAGTTGGCCGCAGTTGTACGGGTTTTCGACTGCGCCCACTCGCTTCGCGATCCCTCCCCGCTCGGAATGACAACTCTACCTGAAATAGGTCATCTTACGGAAAGCACTTGCTGGTTGACAATGGGCGCGGGCTTCACTAGGATGCGCCCATCGCCCTGTAACTTAAGCTCGAACTGAGACTTACGCCAAAGCGAGCGGGTCGGGTAGAATCATTGCCACGCTCGCAGCTTGGCCCGTTTTTCCGGCGAGCGAACATAGCGGAGCCACCTTGTGATCAAATTAGACCTGATCAACGAAGTCGTCACCAAAACCGGCGTCACCAAAACCAAGGCCGAAATGGCGGTCGAAACCGTGTTTGAGAGCATGAAGAAGGCACTGTCGCAGGGTGATCGCATCGAATTGCGCGGCTTCGGCGTCTTCACCGTGCGGCCCCGCAAGACGGGCATCGGACGCAATCCGCGCACCGGCGCCGAAGTCAACATCCCTCCCGGCAAAGCAGTGCGCTTCAAGCCGGGCAAGGAATTGCAGTCCATCGAGTAGAGCGGCGGCGGATTCGCCGCGCGCTGGTGCCGCTTGCTCGCGCGGCTTCCCGCGGAAGCCCTGTGCTTCGCCCGTGTTTCATTTATCATCCATTCAACGATGTCCGACCCAAGGCCGCCGAGTTCCTACACGTTTGAGGTTCCTGCCTACCCTCAAGTCTTTGTTCCCAGGCCTCGCAAGTCCAGACCGTATTGGCTGCACCTTCTGTTGCTGCTGTTGACCATCGCTACCACGCTCATCGTTGGAGCGCGGCTGCAGTATAACTTCCTTCACAACCTTCCGGCGTTCGACTTGGACAACTTTGCGCTGCCCCTGTTCCCCATCAAGTGGATCCTGCAAAACCCCTCCCGCTTAACGATGGGCATCCCATTCTCGGCGACGCTGCTGGGTATTCTGCTGGCCCACGAATTCGGCCACTTTTGGCTCTGCGAGAAGAATGGCGTCTATGCGACACTGCCCTATTTTGTCCCCGCACCCACGCTGATCGGGACCTTTGGTGCGCTCATCCGCATTAAGTCGCCGATCCGCTCACGTCAGGCGCTGTTCGACATCGGCATCGCTGGGCCGGTCGCCGGCTTCCTGGTTGCGGTACCTGTGCTGTGCTGGGGATTGGCGCTTTCCAAGTCCACGCCGCCCGGCTTGTCAAGCTCTGGCCTGGAGTTCGGCTACCCGCTCATCTTCAGCCTGGTTCGTGACGCGCTGGCGCCCTTCAATCCGCACCCCGCTCCCTTGGCAAGCCTGTATCTGCATCCTGTCGGCGTTGCGGCTTGGGTGGGAATGTTCGCCACCGCGCTGAACCTCCTGCCCGGGGGACAATTCGACGGCGGACACATCCTCTACGCAGTCGCGCCCCGCGCCCACAAATGGGTGACGCGCCTGACTGTTCTGGCGTTGTTGCCGCTGGGCTACTACTACTGGGATGGTTGGTTTGTTTGGGCGGTAATTCTGGCCTTGACGGGATGGCGTCATCCCCGCGTGCCGCCCTGGCCCGAACTTGATAGCCGACGGCGACAGTTTGCCCTGGTTGGCGTGCTTATCCTGCTGCTGACCTTTGCGCTGGCTCCCATCCGCGGAACCTCCCTCCGCGAGATCCTCCGGGGCATTCCTGACAACGCGCCGACCAAGACGGCTGCGCCTCCGAGCTATCCCGCGGTGACGATCAGCGCCTGACACGCCGGCTTGCCCACGCGCCGATAGGTGTGCGGCACCGACGGATCAAAGTACACGGAGTCGCCCGCATCGAGTTCGTAATGCTCGATCCCGATCCTCAGCCCCAGCCTCCCTTTCAGGACATGCAGAAACTCTGATCCGGGATGTTGATGCGGCTTTAGTTTTTCTTCCATCACCGACTCGAAGTCCGCGATATAGGCACTGGTCTTGCGTTCGTTGGTGTTGAAGTCGAGGCTCTCGAAGTGGTATGCAACTTCGCCGGCTCCGGGCCGCTCCGGTAGCCTAATTCGTTCCGCCTTGGTTACAACCGATACAACATGGCGTCTGCGTTCGTCAGTAAAGAAATAATCCAGGCCAACACTGAACACCATGGCAATGCGCAATAAGGTGGGCAGAGTGGGATAGAGCTTGTCCCGCTCCAGCTTCGACAGCAGTGCCGCCGACAGTCCGGTGTGTTTGCCCAACTCGACCAGTCCCATGCTCTTCTTCAAGCGCAGCGCGCGCAACTTCGGGCCAATCTGATACGGCCGCAGTCCTTCGTCCACTGTCTTGTTAGCCATGCTTGACCTCGCCTCTCATCTCAAGGAACACAATCAATCTCCGGGCTCTGTTAGGATCGTCACGGAATCGATGTTCTCTTAATAGTCAAACATTTTTTCTCTATAGTCAAGAAACGAACTGCGGATTCGCCATTTTCCCGTTTGTCGTCACGAGCGTTGCCGGGAGTCCAAGAGACCGTGTTTTGCTCTCGCTGGGTGCGAGAAGCGTGGGTTTTGTTTTTTTGTAATCACGAGCCCGCCGCGGCGGGCCGAGAGATCTGCTTTATTTCCTGTTCTCAATCA
Source organism: uncultured Acidobacteriaceae bacterium (assembly GCA_963837245.1). GTDB lineage: Bacteria > Acidobacteriota > Terriglobia > Terriglobales > Acidobacteriaceae > Bog-257. Next base: position 103,696 of record CAWIMR010000003.1, read on the forward strand.
ACAGCAGATTCCTCGCGCCCAAAGGCGGGCGCTCGTAAATACAATTCATGAATGAATTTCTCTGCCGCTGCACTACAGGGTCGTTACCCATAGCGTGTCAGAGCCGCATCAGCTTCCCCTTATGGAGCTTGAACCGCAGCCCGCGCCATTCAATTTCATTACCAAAGTAACTAACAATCCAAACCGCTAGCGCCACCAAATCCCAGAGCGGAACCAGCCAGAGGTCGCGCGGTAACCGCGGGTCATCCAGGACACCACGCCCGACAACCATTGCCGATGTCAACCGCGCAACCGCGGCAACAACAAGTATCATCCACGTCCACCACTCCCGAGGGGCCGCCAGTACGGCGAACCCAGCCCAGATGAGCGCGAAGGTGACGATCAACCCGAAGTATTGCGCCGGACGCCGGTCTTTGACATTGCGTGCCCAACGAATCTGGTGCGCCCAGAAATCGCGGAAGCTGTAATCGGGCAGCGCGGTTTCTACGACGATGTCGGCGAGCTCCACCCGATATCCCGCGGTGGCTGTGCGGGCCCCCAGTTCATAGTCATCGCCGAGATAGTCAGCCAGAGGCTCCAAGCCGCCAATCGCAGACAGAACGGTCTTCGTTGTGGCGATCGTCGCTCCCAGGGCGAAGCGGATGCCGCCCTCCATTGCTCGCGCCACCAGCACGCCGCCCGCAAAGTCGGTGCTCAGCCCCAGCGCCTCCAGCTTGGAGGAGAGCGTCTTTCCGGCGATGCCCCGATAGAGAGTGCTTACCATCCCCACTTCGGGATTCGCCATCGGCGCCAATATCCGCTGCAGGTAGTCGCGCGGAACCACGATGTCGCTGTCGTTGATGACAATATGCTCGTACTGCGCTTGCGGCAGCATCTGCGCCAGATTGCTGACCTTGCCATTGAGCCCCAGCACCTCCGGACAGTGCACGACTCGCAGTTGCCGAAGCGGAAACTCCTCTTGCAACTTCTCCACCAGCCCGAGCGCCGGATCGCTGGGGTCGCTGACTCCGAACAGCACTTCGTACTCGCCATAATCGAGCAGGCAGTGGCTGCGGAAGGCTATGTACATCTGCGGATCCACGCCCTTCAATGACCGCAGAATGCTGACCGGCGGAGTGAACGACGCCCGCGTTTCGCGCGATTGCTCTCGCACATAGCGACGCGCTGCCCGGACGCACAGCACGAAATACGCCGTACCGGCCACAGCCAGCAAAGCGCACAGCGCCGCGATCATGATAGCTATGGAGGGCATGGAGAGCGCTGTTCAGATTAGCAGAATGCGAATCAGACGCGGTCCCACCTAAGGCTTGTCATTACAAGCGCCCCGGGTTTGGGCGCGAGGAACCTGCTTCTTGGTGAAAACGGTAAAAACTAGATCCCTCGCCCGCAGCGGCGGGCTCGTGATGACGACTTCAATTGACCCCACCTGCGACTCCCTTAGGCTTCCGGCAAGCGCGGTATGATGTATAAGGGTTGTTCGGGCCCTTTCGAGAAAACATCTGATGATCAACGGGAAACGCGTAGCCGTCGTCATGCCGGCCTACAATGCAGAAACCACGCTGGAAGCGACGGTGCGAGAGATCCCCGACCTGGTGGACATTCGCATTCTGGTGGACGACCACAGCAAAGATAAAACTGCGGAGTTGGCCCGGAAGCTCGGGCTTACCGTGTTCGTCCACGATCGCAACCTTGGTTACGGAGGTAACCAGCAGACCTGCTATCGCGAAGCCCTCGCTGCGGGCGCCGACGTGGTCGTCATGGTCCACCCCGATTATCAGTACACGCCGCTGCTCACCACCGCCTTGGCTAGCATGGTGGCCTACGACGTCTATGACGTGGTGTTGGGATCGCGCATCATCGGCGGACAGGCGCTGCGCGGTGGCATGCCGCTGTACAAGTACATCTCCAACCGCTTCCTGACCGCGTTCGAGAATTTATTTCTGCGTGTCAAGCTTTCCGAATATCACACCGGCTACCGGGCCTTTAACAGCAAGGTGCTGACCACCCTGCCTCTGATGGAGAACTCGCAGGACTTCGTCTTCGACAACCAGATGCTGGCGCAGTGCGTGTTCTTCGGCTTCCGCATCGGCGAGGTGTCCTGCCCGACCAAGTATTTCGAAGAGGCGTCCTCCATCAATTTTCGCCGCAGCGTGAAGTACGGCCTGGGAGTGTTGCTTACCAGCCTGCAGTTCGCCCTGGGCAAGTGGGGCATGGTTCGTCTACCAAGATTCAGCTCGCAAGGGAAAAAGCTCGACCTGGATCCCCGGCTTCTCGGCGCCGTCGAAGAACAATTGAGCAGGGCTAAGTAACCCGACTAACCGCCGCAGCCCCTCAACTTCTTCTCCACCGTTCCAGCTGTGAGGTTACGAAGGTAACCTTGCCGCGCCTCACGTTCCGACCCTGATACCAACCTTATGCGTCGATCCTACATCTCACCCTGCCAGGGGGATGGAAGACTATGCATCGGCACTGGAACTTCGGGTTTGCGGTCCTGGTCGTTTTCGGCGTGACGGCTTTGGCTTGGGGAGCAGCAGGCGGTCCTGCGGACCTGCTATCGGGAAACGGCGCAATAGCTGCCATGCAATCGGGGAGCGATAGCCCGGCGGAAGAACAACCTGCTACCAGCAGCCATCCTCGTGATGTCGTCACTTATCACTACGACATGTTCCGGCAGGGTCAAACTCAACGGGAAAATATTCTCACTCCCGCCAACGTCAATTCCAACTCGTTCGGTAAGGTCAACTTCTTCACCGTCGATGGCAAGGTGGACGCACAACCCCTATACGCCAACAAAATGCAGGAACCGGCTGGGAAGCAGGACACGTTGTTCGTGGTTACGGAGAACGACAGCATCTATGCCTTCAATGCCGCTTCCGGCGCGCAAACCTGGAAAGCCACGGCCCTGCTGGCGGGTGAGACTCCCAGCGACGATCATGGCTGCAGCCAGATCACGCCCGACATCGGCATTACGGATACTCCGGTGTTCGATCGCACGCAAGGGCCGCACGGCGCCCTCTACTTTGTCGCCATGTCGAAGGATTCCGGCGGAAACTACCATCAGCGGCTGCATGCGCTGGACATGAAGACGGGCGCCGAGCTTTTCGGTGGGCCCACCGAAATTCAGGCAAAGTATCCCGGAACGGGCGACGGCAGCCAGGGCGGGTTCGTGATTTTCAATCCCGCTCAGTATGCCGAGCGCGCCGGTTTACTCGAATATGGCGGCCAAGTCTACCTCGGCTTTACCTCCCATTGCGACCATCGCCCCTACACCGGATGGTTGCTGGCCTACAATGCCGGAACCTTGCAGCAAACGGCGGTCCTGAACCTCACCCCTAACGGCTACGAGGGATCGATCTGGATGGCAGGCGGCGGATTGGCCACCGACGGCCACGGCTTCCTTTATTTTCTGGTCGCGAATGGGTTGTTCGACACCACGCTCAACGGCCAAGGCTTCCCCGTTAACGGCGACTATGGCAACGCCTTCATGAAGATTGCCATTCCCCAGCTCACGGTTGCCGACTACTTCACCATGTTCAACACCAGTTCGGAATCCTCCGACGACGAGGACCTCGGCTCTGGAGGCGCCATCGTGTTGCCCCCGCTCACCGACAATAACGGACACGTCCATCAGCTGGCTGTAGGGGCGGGAAAGGATTCCAACATTTACGTGGTCAATCGCAACAATATGGGCAAGTTCAACCCGAACAATGACAGTGCCATATACCAGGAGATCGACGGCGCTCTCCCGGGCGGAGTTTGGGCCTCGCCGGCTTACTTCAACAACACGGTGTATTACGGCTCGGTCGGCCAGAGCCTGAAGGCGTTTAGCATCAGCAACGCAAGACTGTCCACGTCGCCGAGCTCGCAGACCACCAACACATTCACTTATCCCGGGACCACTCCTACTGTCTCAGCCAACGGAACCAGCGACGCCATCGTGTGGGCGGTCGAGAATAGTAACCCGGCCGTGCTGCACGCTTACGATGCGACGAACCTGGCAAAGGAGCTGTATAACAGCAACCAGGCTGGCTCTCGTGACCAGTTTGGTCCCGGTAACAAGTTCATCACTCCCATGGTGGTGAATGGGAAGGTATTTGTAGGAACACAAACCGGAGTAGCGGAGTTCGGTCTCATGCCCTAGCTGTAAAGTTAGGGACCGTTCACCACCGGGTTTCGGCTGTTGCGATGAGATAACAAACCTACTGCTTCGGTGGCGGTACGCTATTCATCACGCGTCCCAGGCCAGTCTCACCCTTTCAATTTAGCGTCTGACGGCATATCTACTCGCCTCCATCTCGGCAAGCTTTCGCTATTCCGAAGCCGCCACGTAGAATAGGAACGCCAAAGGCTCCCGAGCGTTCATGACGGCCACTTCCGAGAAACGCAAGCTTCGTCAAGGCCGCAGCCATTTCTTACGCGAGGCGGCGGTAATCGCGCTACAGACGATGCGCGCCCACAAGCTGCGCTCCTTTCTCACTCTTCTGGGCATCATTCTGTCGGTCTCAACGCTGATCCTGGTCATCGCGCTGATCAGCGGCATGAACTTGTACTTCGCCCAGCGTGTCGCCAATCTTGGCTCCAATGTTTTCCTCATCGAGAAAATCGGCATCGTGCCCGACTGGCAGGACCGGATCAATGCGGAACGGCGTAACCGCGACATCACCTGGGAGGATTTCGAGGCGCTCCGTGACGACCTGAAGCTTCCGAAAGAAGTAGGGGTAGAAGTCCGTAATCCAGGCAAAGTTCGCGCCGAGCACCGCGACCTAGACGAGGTAGCCATTCGGGGCGTCACCGCCAACATAGCCGAGATGGATGTTCAGGAGATAGCGAGTGGACGCTACATCAGTGACAGCGACAACCAGCACCATGCCATGGTCGCCGTGCTGGGCGCCGACGTGGTGAAGAAGCTGTATCCCAACCGCGATCCTTTGGGCAAGACCGTCGCGATTGACGGCGAGGAGTTTACCATCATCGGCGTCTGTAAACCCGTGGGCAGCGTCTTCGGGCAATCGCAGGATAACTTCGTTTACATTCCCGTCCGCAGCTGGCTGAAGATGTATGGGCAAAGGAAGTCGCTAAGCGTCAACATTCAGGCGCGTGGGGCGGAATACCTGGAACGCACCCGTGAAGAAGCCCGGGTGCTGATGCGCGCCCGGCGCCACCTGGCGCCCAACGATAAGGACAATTTCGGCATTGTGGCCAGCGATAGCTTGATGGCCCTGTGGAAGAACCTCACGGGCACGCTGGCCTCGGGCATGGTTGCGCTGGTGTCGATCTTCCTCATTATTGGTGGCGTCGTGATTATGAACGTGATGCTGGCGGCGGTGACCGAGCGCACCCGCGAAATCGGCATCCGCAAGTCACTGGGCGCAAAGCGGCGCGACATATTAATGCAGTTTCTAGTCGAGTCGACGGTGATGTCGGCTGTGGGCGGTGCCATTGGTGTGACCATCGCGTGGCTTCTGGCCGTGGTGGTTCGTAACACGACGCCGGTGCCGATGGCCGTCCCGATCGTTGCGGTCGCCATCGCCATCGGAATTTCATCAGCGGTGGGTGTGTTCTTCGGCGTCTATCCAGCGAGAAAGGCGGCGCGGCTGGATCCGATCGAGGCGCTGCGCTTCGAGGCCTGATATGCGAATGAACTTTGGGGAAAATTCGCGGATGGCGCTGCAGACGGTGCGCGAGCACAAGACGCGCTCCTTCCTCACCGTGTTAGGCGTTGTCATCGGCGTCGCTGCGATGATTTTCGTCGCCTCCATTCTGGTCGGCGTGGACAAGAACACTGCGGATTACCTGAACGACTGGGGCACGAATACGCTGTTCCTGTTCCGCTTCGACATTGGCTTCCGGACCTCACAGCTTACACCGGAAGAGCGAGCGCGAAAGCCTCTCACCCTCGACGATACCAACGCTATCCTGGCAGAGTGTCCGAGCATTAAGAACGTCACCTCGGAACTGATGCAGCGACTTACCTTCGGCCCGGGGATGCGGACGTTCAGCACGCGCTATGGTTCCCACGAGGTTGAGAACATCGACTTTGCCGGAGCGACACCTTCCTGGCAGGAGGTGTACAACGGGCACGTGGCCCAAGGCCGGTTCTTTACTGAGTTCGAGAATCTGCACAGCACCGATGTTGCCATCATCGGCGACAACATCAACAAGGCTTTCTTCCCTGCTAACGATGGGGTGGGACAGACCATACTGGTTGATGGTGTTCCCTATACCGTTGTCGGGGTCATGGAGAAGCGTAAGAGTGCTTTCCTCGGTGACGACTCTCCCGACAAGCTTATCCGCGTTCCTTACAACAGTTACCACAAACACTATCCTGCCGATGACGAGAACTTCCTTGGTGCTGAAGCTTACCCCGGACAAATGGCGCAAGCCGAGGACGAAATTCGCGGACTCCTTCGCCGCCGGCGTCATGTAGCCTACGACAAGCCTGACAGCTTCGCCATCACCAGCGCTGCCGCCATTGCGGATACCTTCCGCCAGATCATGAGTACCGTGGCTCTAATGACGGTTGTAGTCAGCTCGATCGGCTTGCTGGTAGGCGGCGTGGGCGTGATGAACATCATGCTGATGTCAGTGACGGAACGTACCCATGAGATAGGAGTACGCAAGGCCATAGGTGCGAGGCGTGGCGATGTCATTCGCCAATTCTTGACTGAGGCTGTCGTCTTGACCGGGCTGGGGGGAATTGCCGGAGTTCTCGTCGGCATCGCCGGAGCATCCCTGTTGCCCTTGGCGTTCCCCTCCATGCCGACGTCGGTGCCTGTCTGGGCCATCGTCATGGCTGTAGGGATGGCAGCCAGTGTGGGTCTGTTCTTCGGGATGTATCCGGCGGTGAAAGCCGCTCGCCTTGACCCGGTCGAAGCCCTTCGCTATGAGTAGTTTATAGCCTGCCGAACGTCGTGCGGACAAACCAATCCAAAACTCCTTGCGCTGCGTACATTAGTTGGAACTGCCCAAGGGTGGCGATGTTACACCGGCTTCTCGTTCTGTTGTAACCTTTGCGCCTCTGGCGACTCTAAGAGTGTATGCGGCCTCGGAGACAAGCCTCCGGGGGAGGATGGTTATGTCGAAGTTTAGTTTATTTGCTATTTCCCTCTTATTCATAGCCGTTGCCGGCTTGATGCTCTCTGTCCGTGCGAGCGGGAAGAACGCGGCAGCGGCAGCACTCCCTGATCCGGCGGTAGACGAGTCACTGGCGGCGAAGAGCGGTCAGGAAACTCTGGTACTGGCAGGGGGCTGCTTCTGGGGTGTGCAAGCGGTATTTCAGCACGTCAAGGGCGTGGTGAGTGCCACGTCCGGCTATTCCGGTGGCGCGTCCAACACGGCTGAATATGAAGTAGTGAGCACGGGCCAGACCGGCCATGCTGAGTCGGTGAAGATCGTTTACGATCCTTCGAAGATCACCTACGGCCAGCTGCTGAAAGTGTTCTTTTCCGTAGCGCTCGATCCCACGCAGTTAAACCGTCAGGGCCCGGACGAAGGCACGCAATACCGCTCGGCTATCTTCTACGGCAACGACGAACAGAAGCACATTGCACAGGCGTACATTGCGCAACTCGACCAGGCCAAGGCATTTCCACGCCCCATCGTCACCCAGGTGGTGGCTTTGAAGGGGTTCTATCCGGCAGAGGCGTATCACCAGAACTATGCGACGCTGCATCCCGACAACCCTTACATAAGGTACAACGATCTGCCGAAGGTGGCGCACCTTCAGGAGCAGTTCCCGAATCTTTACCAGGTGAACGTTGCCGGCCACTAGGATCATTTCGCCTTTCGCTTCTCTGCTTTTCGCAAGAAAGCCAAAAGCGAGAGATGGCGAAGAGCGAGTGGCGAAGAGCGTCCTTTATGACTGACCGCAGAGATTTTCTCAAAACAATTTCTTTATCTTTATCAGGAGTGGCGATTATGAGCCTATTGAATCGTTCTGAAGCAACCGCGGAGCCAGCCACGCAGTACGTTGAGGTCGTGGAGTTCGACGACTCCGGCAAGAAGATCGGGCTGAAGCGCGTGGAGAAGGTGGTCAAGACCGACGCCGAATGGCGCGCCCAGTTGACCCCCGAGCAGTTCGACGTGACCCGCAAAGAGGGCACGGAGCGGGCCTTCACCGGACAGTATTGGGACCTGCACGCCAAGGGAATCTTCCGCTGCGTGTGCTGCAAGAACGCCCTGTTTACGTCTGCGACCAAGTTCGACTCCGGCACCGGCTGGCCGAGTTTCTGGGAGCCGATCGCGAAGCAGAATGTGAAGGAAAACACGGACCGCAGTTTTGGTATGACGCGCAACGAGGTGGAGTGCACGGAGTGCGACGCGCACTTGGGCCACGTCTTCGACGACGGTCCGAAGCCGACGGGCCTGCGCTACTGTATGAATTCTGCGGCGCTGCTGTTCGTCAAGAGCTAACGGAACCCAGCATGCCGAGTTTGTCGGCTTTGTCCAGATTTCCGGCAAGGCTTGTCTCAGGACCTGCGGCGCGATCTTGATTCACGTATTTCGCAATACGCACTGCCCACGCCTAGGCTTGCAAGTCCCGAGTGGCTTGCATCACCCTGTCGGGCGTGCCGAGATCGCGCCAATCATATTCATTGGCCCGAAAGGCGAGGATCCTTTCTTCGCGGGCGACCAACGTCAAATACGACGTGATGATGGAGAAGACCCCATTTTCCGTCATCATGGAAAGCAGCTTGGGAGAAATAACGTGGATGCCGCAAAAAGCCAGGGACTGCAGCGGCGGTGAAGATCGAACAACTTCGGTTTTGGCATCCCGCACAAATCTCCGGCCGCAAAGCTGGAGCCCCTCGTCGAAGAGAAGGTATCGGGAAGCTTCCCGGTTCTGCACGGCCAACGTCGCAAGGGCATGATTTTCGGCATGAAATTCGCACCATACGCCGGAGATCGATTGTGCTGAGAACATCGACATTGTGCAGGACAATCGGTTCTTCGAGCATGGCTCGGAGTCTTCGAGAAAAAAGTAAGCCGCCTTCTTCAAGCCGCCGCCAGTGTCCAGCAGGACGTCCTCGCGAGAGACCTTCAGATTCGCATGTCAAAGTTATTCTTCGCTTTTAGGTAGTCAATAACCATATCCGCAAAGTGATGCACGTTGACGATCACGTCGCGAATCCCAAAGGCGCGCAAACGCGAGAGCGTGATCTCCAGCATGGTGCGACCGGCCACTTCCACCAACGCCTTGGGACGATCGTCGGTGAGTGGCCGCAAGCGTGTGCCGAGGCCGGCGGCGAAGACCATCGCCTTCATTGGGCTGAATTCTCCAGTTCACGGTGCCGCACCACGACTTCCACGCCCTTCCTGCTGCGCAAACGCTGAGCTAGCTGTTCCGCCAAATACACCGACCGATGCTGGCCGCCGGTGCAGCCAAACGATACCGACAAGCTTTTAAAGCCGCGACGTTGATAATCGTCCACGCTGGAATCCACCAGTGCTGCAACATTGCCAAGAAATTGATGCACGCTCTCTTGCTGATTCAGATAGTCGGCTACGGCCTCGTCTCGGCCTGTAAGAGTTCGGAACCGTTCCTCGCGCCCGGGATTGGGAAGACTGCGGGCATCGAAAACAAACCCGCCACCGTGCCCGGTCTCATCTTTCAGTGGCCCTCGGTGGAATGAAAAGCTAGAAATCCTGATCGTGACATTCCCGGTTCCTCCAGCCAGCGCCTGCAATTTGTCTGATCCCAGAATGCTGCGGAACGCCTCCATTAGCGTCGGCAGAGCGACGGGCAGTTCGACGTTATGCAGCAACCAGCGCACATTCTTCAGAGCGTACGGCACGCTCTGCAGAAAATGGGCTTTACGCTCATAAAAGCCGCGGAAGCCATACGCGCCCAGAGACTGCATGATGCGGACGTACACGTAAGCGTAGAAATGCCGCATGAACACTTCGCGATTAAGGTCGACGAATCCCGCCAGCGCATCGAGGTAATGATCAAGCAGTTGCTGACGTAGTTGCGGCGGCAGATCGGCCTTGGCATCGTACAGAAGCGAGGCAATGTCATACTGCAAAGCGCCTTTGCGGCCGCCCTGATAATCCAAGAAAAATGGGGCTCCCGCGAGCAACATCACGTTGCGCGACTGGAAGTCACGATACAGAAAGTAATCGCGGTCAGCGCTCAACAAGAATTTCGTCAAACGGCTGAAGTCGTTTTCCAGCGCTTGTTCATTGAATGGGATACCGGCAAGCCGAAGAAAGTAATACTTGAAATAATTCAAGTCCCAGGCGATGGACTGGCGATCGAAACTGGCGCGCGGGTAACAGACTTTGTAGTTCAGATCGCGGCCGGCCTCAACTTGAAAGCGCGGCAGCACCCCAACGACCTTGCGATACGCTTCCACCGACTGGGGAGCGACGTCCTCACCATCACGATTTTCGGAGAGAAATTCAAACAGAGTCGTGTTTCCTAAGTCCTCCTCTAGATAGGCGCCGCGAGCCAGGTCTTCGGCATAAATTTCGGGAACGGGCAACCCGTGCCGGCGAAAATGCCTGGAGAATTCGAGGAATGCCTGGTTCTCTTCGCGGACCCCATACAGAACGCCAATCGCGGTCAATTTGTCGCTGGAAAGCCGGATGATATTCCGCCCGGAACCGCCGAGTTGGCCTTGCAAAGGCTGTACTCGTTCGACGGGCGAGCAAAAATGGCGCTCAAAAAGTTCTTTTAAGACTTCCATGAGAATGGTTCCAGCGACAGCCGCATCAGAATGATCTTCGCCGTTCGCACAAAGATAACATCGAAGGCACTCTCCAATGCTCCCGATGCGCTGTACTCCCGAGAGCGAAGCTGGCAGGACTTTCAGCTATTTGAATCCCAGAACGACTGGCCGGGAATAGCCGGTCATCTCGAGGTATCCCACACCCTTTGCAGGCGCTCCATCACGCGTGCCTGTAATTGTGATCGCGCCTTCCCAGTAGCTCGGAGCCGCCCCATTGCCGCTTACTAACTCCTGCAAGGTCAGCGGAGTGTTCACGCGCAGGTCGATCCCAATGGAAGGCACGGTTACTCGCCATTCGACCGGATAAGTAGCATGGGTAGCCGCACTTGTCCATGTGACGCCTTGTGGCTGCATGCTGAAATCTCCTACATTCAGGAATCGCGACTTCCCCTGCGCGTCAACATAGGTGCCCGAGGAGAATGCATCGATGCTTCCGTCCTTGCGCCGAAAACGATAGAGCATCAACTCGGTGTTGTCATCCAGCTGCAGACTCAGCCAGTCCCATCCGGCTTGGTCGGCGGCTAGCGAATGGGTGAAGAATTCGTGGTCCATCCAAGAGGTGCCCTCGACCCGGTAGGTTTCCCCGTTCAACTCGATCGAGCCTTTGGTCAGAAGCCGCGTAAAAGAGATGTAGTGAGAGGCGTGGCCTGCTCCCGTTGCCTTTTGCCTCACACCGTTCTGGCCGTGGATCACCGGAGGCTTAGCTGAATTCATCGTAAGTTGCAGAGTGAAGTTGTCGGCAATGGCCAGCAGTTCCTGCTGCTGGCCGCTCCATTGCACCTGCCAGTTACCGTTCCACACTCTCGACGCTTGGTCGCTGGCGCCTGCCAAGCCCGGCCCTGCGCGATTCAAGCGTTCAGTGTGATAAAACTCGCCAGCATCCAGATCGCTCAGCGCCAGATGCGCAAGGTACAGATCCCGAATGTCCCAATCCGAGCCCTTCGCGGGGTCCCGGTTTACAGCCTGACGAAAGAATGTCAGCTCGAAACCGAACCGGTGCCCGTCCGTCGCCCTGAGGTTTCCCGTGTAGTACCACCATTCCGTCTGGTATTCAGGATGATTGAAGTGATCGCGCGGAAACTCGTAGCGATAACCCGGCAAGGCTGTCTGGTACTCCGCGCCGAGTGGAAGGGTAGCGAGGACTAGAAGGAATGCTGCAACCAGGCTACTCCTCATGCACCACCTCAATCGGCTTGAATCGTGTCGCCACTCGTGCCGGATAGAAGCCGGCAAGGACCGTTGCCAGATAAACCCCACTTAAGGCTCCGACCAGAACGGCAATCGGCCAGTGAAACTGAATGGTCCATCCGAACGATTGCTGGTTGATCACAAATACCAAGAGCAAAGAGAGCACGATCCCCAGCGCCAAGCCGGCGACGTTTGCCAGGATTCCGATCAGGCCGGCCTCGATGAGGATGAGTTTGCGGACTTGGGGAATGGACGCGCCTAGGAACCGCAGCAATCCCAGCTCACGCCGCCGGTCAATGACCAGCGCGAGCAGCGCGCCCGCAATACCCATGACGGCCACCAGGATCGCCACCGCCTCCAGCGCGTAGGTGATGGCAAAGGTGCGATCGAAAATACGAATCGCTTCTGTGCGCAATGCCTGATTGGAGAAGATCAGCACGTTGCGGCCGGCGATGATTTTTTGCACTTCGTCTTTTGCTTCGTCCAAGTTGACGCCTGGGTTGAGATAGACGGCAATGTCCGAAGGAGCCGGGTCGGGCAGGTAGCGCAACATCGTGGAGCGATCGACGACGATGTAGCCTTTCTCACTACCATAATCGTAGAACACGTCAATGATGTGAAACCTTACGCGAGTGTCCCCCAGCGCGAGCTGAACGTCGTCCCCGGCGCGCAGGTGGTGCTTGGTGGCAAAGGGTTCGCTGATAACGGCGTTGTCGCCCTTGCGCATCTCGCGATTGACTATGGCACTCGGTCGCCCGGAGAAAAAGTGGATCTTCGCCAGATCGTGACTGCCTACGGTGTCAGCAGATCCCAGCGTCGCGGGCATCCCCTGATAGCTGATTTCATAGCCGCGAAAGCGGTCGACACCGGCCACAACGGGAAGGAGCGCAATCCTGTCAGCCAGACTTGGATCAAGGGTCGGATGGCGGTCGGAGGCTGGATCACCCGCGGCACGAAGAAAGAGATCGGCCTTCAGCTGGTCATCGATCCACACCTGCACGGTTTGTCGGAAACTGCCCACCATGATGCCGACGGAGGTCATCATTGCGATCGCCGTTGCTAAGGCGCCAACCAGTACCGACGTGCGGCGAAGCGACGATGCCAGGCTGCGCGAGGCCAGCAACGCCTCGACACCGAAGGCCCGCCGTAACAGTCCCGAAGAAACCGTCGCCAACCCGGCAACCAGCGCGGGGATCGCGAATGCCGATGCTGCGATGAACAGAAGGGCCGCCGCATATCCAAAGAGTGGCTTGCCCGCAATGGGTGGAGCGTAGGATGCCGCCAAGCCTGCGGCTGCCAAAGCAAGTGCAATCCACAGGTCACGGGTTTTGTGCACTCCAGCGACGTAGTCTCGTTGTCCACGGGCCATGGCCTCGAAGGGTGAGACGAGCGAAGCTTCTCGTGCCGGAGCAGCGGCCGATGCCAGGGAAACTCCGACTCCGACCAACAGGCCGAGAACGACGCTGCCGATCGTGAGTTCAATCGGCGCGGGCCGGCTGGTCACATAAAGCGAATCCACGGTCGCGGCGAGAAGGCGCACAGCTCCGGTTGCCAGAATGCGTCCGAGCGCGATTCCGCCGAGGCCGCCAGCGACTCCGAAGCACACCGCCTCGGCCAGAAACGCCGTCAGCACCGCGTTTCGGCTCGCCCCCAATGCTCGTACAATGCCGATTTCCGGCCTGCGCCGAACGACCGATAGAGAGATAGTGTTGTAAATCAGGAAGGCCCCGACGACCAGTGCCACATAACTGAGCACGCGCAGGTTCCAGCGAAAGGCCCCCAGCATGCGGCGGTTCTCGTCCGTCTGGGTGCCTTCACGACGAAGCTCGACTCCCGCAGGCAGGGCCGCGTGCAGCCTCTGCTCCCATTCCTCGATTGGCGGCGAGGCGGGCAGCTTCACCAGAACTCGATCCACGCGATTGCCGCGATCCAGTTCGCGTTGCGCGATTGCGATGTCCATGACGATCAGGTCGCCATGATTCTGCGGATCGTCGAGAACGCCGAAGACTCTGTAAGCGCGCGTGTGATCGTTGATCTGGAGGCGGATGGTTTCGTTGGGCTTTGCGCCCAGACGGCTACTGACCCACACTCCGTCCTCTCTAAATCGCTGGATATCACCGTCGGCTGAGGCGCTTATGCCTGCGGGGAGGTCGCCCGCCAGGTCGAGCCCAATCAGAGGCAGCGTTTCTCCCGACCCGGCCAACACCGCGTAGCCTTCGATTCGCGGATGAATTGCGATTCGGTACGGGAGTGTCGCCAGTTTGCCTGCCACCTCATCCGGCACGCCGCCAACCGCGGTGACTTCCAGATCGGAATTGCCGGTCAGGGTTTCGACCGACGAACGGAAGGATCCCGCTGCGGCCTCTCCGGCAAGCTCGATGGCCAGCACCACGGCGACCCCCAGTGCCACCGACAGAAGAATCAGCGCAGTGCGCAGCGGTTCGCGGTACAGGGGGCGAAGAATCAGCCGGTAGAAGATCCGCAGGTAGGGCATGCTAGCTGCGAGTGACCTCTTCGATCTTTCCGTCGCGTAGCTTTACGATGGCATCGCTCAGGCTGCTGGCTTCCAGACTGTGGGTCGCCATGATGACGGAGGTCTTATGGTCGTCCGCAATCCGGCGCAGAAGTTGGAGGACCACATTCCCGGTACTGGTATCGAGATTGCCGGTCGGCTCATCGGCCAGCAAAAGCTTGGGCTCGTGGACCAGCGCGCGGGCTATTGCGACACGCTGCATCTGTCCGCCAGAGAGTTGATGCGGCCAGCGCTGGTGGAGGTTACCGAGTTCTACCAGTTCCAGTTTCTCCATCGCTCTCGGACGGGTGTGAGACTGGCCCGCCAACAGCAGCGGCAGTTCAACATTCTCCACCACAGTCAACGTGCTCAGCAGCTGAAACGATTGAAAGACGAACCCAACTTTCTCGCGTCGCAGGCGGGTAAGTCCGCCATCGTCAAGCCGGTTGGTTTGCACGCCATCGAGCCACACCTGCCCCGAGGTGGGGAAATCTATGGCCCCGGCCAGATTGAGCAGGGTCGATTTTCCGCAGCCGCTCCGCCCGACCAGCGCGATGAACTCTCCCGCGCGGACCTCTAGTGAAACGCCGTTGAGTGCATGAACCGTTTCCCCGTCGGCGACGTAGTTCTTGGTTACATCTTCGATGCGAAGCAAGGCGCCGTCGGCGACGGTGCAAGCCAATGTCGGCACAGCCGCATTTCCAGGTTCAGTCAGGCTCATTTAAGCGGGGTCGTGAAGAGGTCTGCAGTTCGATCCATACTCATTGGATGGTACCAATCGGGCACGGGACGCATCCGACGTGCTAAAGCCGGCCCTCAGTTTTGACCGGAGGGTAAATTTCACGACAAAACCAATTGAGGAATCCTTTGATGGCAGTACCATGCCACTTCGGGTTTCAGGGTTAATTCGAGGAACGATTAGCGACACTTCTTTGCGGTGGAAACTGCGTGGCGGAGGGAGAGGGATTCGAACCCCCGATACCCTTTCGGGTATAGCGGTTTTCAAGACCGCCTGTTTCAACCGCTCACACATCCCTCCGCATTAAGAACGCGTTTATTTTCATCATTATACAGCAGTCGTGTATCAACCAGAGACGGTTCCAAGCGCTGAAATCAAGCTACAAGCCATCGGCCTCATCACTACGTATTGTCACTTTCCCAACATAGCCCGCTTCGCAAACAGCAATCGTCCACCGGCCTGGCGATCCAGGTTATCGAATCCAAACTCCTGAGCCATCCGGACGATAGAGTTCAGCGAATTCCATTGCATTAAACCCGGCAACCTGGTTGCATCCTGCCGATAGTCTTCAGCATGTTTGAGAAAATAGCCTCCATTGGTATTGGGAGCTTTGAGGTCCAGCGACTCGGAGTCGGCAATGTCTATCCAGATTCTTCCTCCCGGCCTAACCACTCTAGCGAATTCCTTAAAGTACCAGTACACATCATACAAATTGAAATGGATAAATACTGACATCGCACAGACTACATCGATAGAGTTCGCATCGAGACAGTCCAGCCGCCGCGGCTCGATGAGATGAAAGGAAATGTTCCCAAGCATCGAGCATTCCCGTGCGGCAAAGCTAAGGTACGCGGGACTAATGTCACACGCGTGAACGTGCTTGGCTCGCTGCGCAAACCAATAGGTCCCAAACCCGCAGCCAGAACCAAGGTCGAGTACAGTATCGCTGGAAGTAATGCCACTTCGATCCGCGACGTGGTTGGCAAAACTCTTTCTTGCATCCTTAATTTCAGGAATGTGCTTCTCCGGCTCAGGGCCGAACTCAAGGCCAATCAGCGCGATCAGCAAGCTCCTTACGTCGTCCTCAGAAAGGCCGATCCAATGTTTGAATGTACTCGAGGGTGTCATTTCATCAACTCTAAGGAAACCGCGGGAGGCCTGTCAATTGGAGGCGCGCTGACCAGCCACTCCCGGATCAACGACCTGACTACAAGCTCTGTTCTGCGATGTTCCGAGTAGCGGGAAAGCGACGAACCGCAGTAAAGCGAACCGCTTCGCAAATGACAAAGAGCAAGATGATAGTCCAGCTTAGAATCACCATTCCTACATAACCGCGTGGACGGTATCGAAATCGAACGATATTCTCGCCGCGGGTGACGGGGATGGCGCGAAATAGAAAGTTCGCACCAAGCACCTCTACGGGCCGACCGTTTACCTCGGCGCCCCAACTTGGCGCCCAACGATCTGTCACTAACAGCCACCCATCCCGGTCCGCGTTATAGCGGAACGAGAGAGAGTTCGGATGATATTCGATCAACCTCACAGTCGCTCGATCCGCACGTTGCGCCGTTTGAATCCATGCATCATTGTCGGCCTGGGAGCGAGACAACGTTAGGTCAGAAGACTTCACCATCTCCGCAACCGGGTGTAGCACCAGCGGGGGGCTACCGAGGGCATGACTGGCCTTCTGGTAAGCAGCGAAGTTGCCATCGCTCGGACGTATCCAGACCGGACGGTCAGAAAACCAGGTCCGTTCAGAACCAACCACAAGCTGGTTCAAAACTGGATCGCCGACATATGCCGGGAAGAACTGGTTCCTTAACCCTGTGTCCCCGGTAAATACCTCTTGTTTCAGAACAATGTTGCGAACATCGTCCTCGTATGCACCAAGCTCAGGAGATGGGAGAAGGGTGCGAGCAAAACCATTGGGCGTCAAGTCCAGGCTCTTCACGTGCTGTGTATTTATCAGGTTCCACCAGGGCAGATATTCCGTCGAGTACACCGTCCGTCTTGAGATATGAAGCGTGGAGCCCGCATCGACGACCGCAATAAGAACCAAGCCCAATAGAAGGAGCCTATCTGAGATGTCCCGTGTCCACCACACGAGGAAGATAATCACCACCGCAAGCCACAAAAGGCAGAAAAGAATAGTTGGGTTGTTTGCGCTGTAGAGTATCGCGTGTGGGACTCGCAATATCCAGACATAGGTCAGCCCGGCCGCTACAGCAACGAACCCCGAGACAACAAATAACCGCCGCCGGTCCCCCAGTCGCTTAGCGAGACGGATTTTATCCAAATCCCATGCACCCAGAGCGGCAAGGGTGCAACACCCGAAGATTCCATAGGCGCTGAAGAGTGATGAGTTGCGAAAAAACCGTGTAGGCGGAACCAGGTCATACAGCCATCCTCGTACCGGCGAGTGAATACCTACCGAACAAGCGAAAAAGAAGAGGACGACCAATCCCATCCATAGCCGCCATTTGTCCCATCGAGTCAGCGCAATCACTGCCAGCGAGACGACCAGTACCCCCATGTAAATGTTGCTCATGGAAATATCGGTTTCGGGCCAAATGCCCTGTCCCGGCCAGTTCAGCAGGTACAGATAAGGACTCGCAAAAGTTCCTAATGCTTGTGGGGTCAAAACAGCCTCGGTCAGGGCCCGATGCCGGTCGAGTGACGCCGTCCGAAACGTATACCCCTTGGCGAACTTCAAGAACCCAACATAGGAGGGGCTCATGATTGCAACCCCAATCACACCCAGCAAACATAGTCCGGCGACCGTAAATAGCAGCGAGCTTGTTCTTTTTGGCAGGCGAGTGACCCTCGACCTCGTCTGGCGTTAGCCATACTCTACCTATCCCCCATAGGCCGAGGAACATGGAATCCAGGATAGTTAGGGCAGGATAGCCACCTAGAGCCGCTAACCCCCAGAGCACACCAGCCTGGATCATGCTCCAGTAAGACCTGCGGATGATCGCGTCGTCGAATCTCCACACGATCCACGGTATATAGGAAAATGAGTATAGGATGCTCATGTGCTGAGCATGGCCGGTATAAAACCCACAGGTCACGAAGCCCAGCGCAGCGATGAGCCCTCCCCAGGGCGGACACTTGAGATGCCGGCAGAACAGAAGCATGCCCACACCACCGAACACCCAGACCGTCATCCAGTAGGCTATGTATCCATAGAGCGAATTTGGTGACAGGACGGCAAACAGTAGCAGGACCGGGGAAGCAGCACCCGCCTGCGGATCCGCGAGATCAGGCGTTCCTCCATTCATCCATGGATTCCAGAGAAGGAGCTTTCCCGCCTTGGCGTGGTCCGCTACCAGAGAAAAAAGAGGGCCGTAGTAGTTAATTCCGGCCCACGTCGGTGCCGCACGGCCGACAAGTAGGTCCCAATTCCCTATCAGCACTACAGCGATAATCACACAGGCGGCAAATGACCATGAATATCGACTATGGGTGGTCTGCGCAGCCGTTGGGGCACCCACCTTTTCCCCAATTGAGGAACTGACTGGCGTTTGACTCATAAGTAGTTTCGACTCGCACGGATGACCAGCCCTAGACTTAGAGGTCGCGCCAGCCCGCATGGAGCTGATAATCACGCTAGGTTGGCTGAACCTCTAGACTTCAACCACTTCTCCCCATTCCGGTCGTTCAGTTGCGCTGGGGATCCATCCAGGGTGCCACTTTTGCAACCGCTGATTGCCCTGAAAGCACTCTGCAGTAGAAATCTCGGGAAACAATTCAGCGCCCACATCTGAACGCAAGAACACGGCATTAAATCCGAGGCGCTGAATTCCAATCAGTCGGTACCCTTTTTGACGACCAAGTTTAACCCATGCCGCCAGAGAGGCGCCACAATAGTAAGGTCGTTTACCATAGTCGATCTGAAAATCTGACTTATAGGGTATAGAGACGCACAGATCGGGACCCCATACCGGATTGAATTCCAGGATGACAACCCGGGGCCTTACTGCAGTCAGTGACTTCCAAATCCAGTATTCGACGCCATCCATGTCCAAGGACAGCAGGTCGATGTCGCCAGCAAATCCAAGGTCAGCGATCAGGGTGTTGACGTTATCCACCGTTATCCAGGCGGACACCAGGGTAGGAACTCTGGAAAACGTGTCCTGACACCCCGCAAAGAACTCTTTTCCGCGCTGAATCGAATCTTTATCGCCATCAAACATAAGGCCTTCCCAGCCGTGGTTAACGACCAGATTGGCTATATTGCACTCGACACCATCTCCTGCACAGATCTCCACAGCCTTCCTGTTTGTCGTCCCGACCAACGAGAACAAATAAAGCAGTAATCCATCCTCACCGTTCTGTGAGAAACAGCGAAACTCGGTGTTAGACAATTCTGGCAAGGGAAGGTCCCGCGATGCCAACTCCTTATAGTTAAGTGACAATAGAACCTGCAACCCCTGGCTCGCACTAGTCGTCTCATTCACCATTTTCCGCAAGGAAAAAAGATAAGGAAAGTCAAGCTTTTGACGCAGCGAGTCAGCCTGCTGTTGGACTAACGCCAGTTGTTGTTCGAGTCTCGCAAGCTGCTGTGGCATCCCAGAGCTCCAAGCCAGTCGCTGAACAAGGGTCTTCACGATCTCTTTAAGTCGACGTTTCATCGTAGATTTGGTGTCGCCGCAGGAACATGGGTATGAACACGAATATTTCTCAGCTCAAATCAATTTCAAGTCAGCATACACAGGTGGCGAGAATGCGCTGCATCGTATCGATCTTCTTACAGCTGGCCTCGCTATTGGTCGGCCATGTAAGAACCGCCATTCTCCACTGATCAAAGATTTCAGGAGGCCTCCCCCGTGGATGAGGAGAGCGAAATAGCGATCAACACATTCAAAAAACCCTCTGAGATCGTCCAGAGCAAAACTTAATTTAGCAGCCGCTAAAGAGCGGACGAGAGCGTGACACCAGCAAGTCTAAGAAGATCGGGAGGCATTGTCAATTAAGCCGCGCTCGTGCGCCAGAGCACGGTTTTAGCCAGACGCATTCCTTCAAATGTCAGGTCGAACGGTAAAGGCTCGTCAACGTGGCCCAGGTCTCGCCGGTACTCTTGCCGGGGGCTCGCGCCGCGTCACTCACATCGCCGCAATCGCGTTGGCTTAAGCCCAGCCGCCGCTCGCCCGGTGGTAAACTGTCACGAGCGACCGCGAAGTATGGCAAGTAATAACCACTGTTTTCATTTGCTGCAGCCCCGGCCGTATCCGTCTCTCCTGTCACTTGTGCGTTCCCATGTATAACGAGGAAGCGGTAGTGCCGTTGCTGCGCAGCGCGCTCGAACAGTTCCTTAGCGAAATTCCCGGCGACGTTGAAATCATACTGGTCAACGATGGCAGCTCCGACTCGACGCTGGAGCAGATCGCGTGCTGGGCGGAGCAGGACCTCAGGGTGAAGGTCATCCACCTGTCGCGAAATTTTGGGCATCAGATCGCCTGCACCGCTGGACTCGACTTTGCCTCAGGCGAAGCGGTGGTTGTGATCGACGCGGACCTGCAGGATCCACTCGAAGTAGTCCATGAGATGATTCGCCGCTATTGCGAGGGCTACGATGTGGTGTACGGCGAGCGGCGTGCGCGCGACGGGGAGACGTGGTTCAAGCGTTTCACCGCCTGGCTGTTCTACCGCCTCATGCGGAGCTTTGTACACAAGGACCTGCCCGTCGACGCTGGGGACTTCCGCCTGATTTCGCGGGGCTGCCTCGACGGCCTGCGGCAAATGCGCGAGACCCATCGCTTCCTTCGCGGCATGGTTGCGTGGGTGGGCTACGCGCAGATCGGCGTTCCCTATGAGCGCAGCCCGCGCGTCGCTGGTAAAACGAAGTATCCGCTGGCCAAGATGTTTTCGTTTGCCTGGACTGCCGCGACATCTTTCTCCACTCTGCCTCTCCGAGCCAGCACCATGCTGGGGCTCGTCGTGACTATTTTCGGTCTTGAAGAGGCGGTACGTGCAGTGCTTGCCCACATCTTTCACTGGTACTCCGTCCCTGGCTGGACATCCCTGATGGTGGCGACTTGTGTCATTGGCGGTACTCTGCTGATCAGCATTGGAATTCTCGGCGAGTACATCGGCAAGCTCTATGAGCAGTCCAAAGATCGTCCTCTGTATCTGGTAGCACGCACACTTAACCTGGGTATGGCAGGGCGGGATTCTGCCGGCGAGCCTCTCCGCAAGAGCGAATACCGATGACCCGCCCGGAATTCGACGAGTACGCGGGGTCCTATGACGACTTGCTCAAAGATCCGATTCGTGACTGCTTCGGCGGCGAGACGTCAGCTTTCTTCCATCTTCGCAAGCGCGATCTGATTCGGGCCCACTTCCACCAACGGGGCATCGACACTCAACGCCTCAGCTATCTTGACCTCGGATGCGGCAAAGGTGAGCTATTGTCGCTGCTGCGCGATGACTTTGGCCGGATTGCGGGTTGCGATCCGTCTTCCGGCATGCTCGATGACGCTCACGGTATCGAAAAGCGAGTACAGGAAGATGTCGGCAAGATTCCGTTCGCTGAAGGGGAATTCGACTTCGTGACCGCGGTGTGCGTTTATCATCACGTGCCGCCACCGGCGAGGCTGGGGCTGACACAAGAGGTCAGCCGTGTATTGAAGCCCGGTGGGACCTTCGCCATCATCGAGCACAATCCATATAATCCCGCCACCCGCCTCATTGTGAGCCGTACCCCGGTGGACGCCGACGCCATTTTGCTGAAGCTGCGCGAAGCACGCAATCTGATGGACACCGCGGGCTTTGCCTGGTCGGCGTCCCGCTATTTTCTATATTTCCCCGAGTCCATTTACAAGCGCACCGGCGATGCATGGGAGAATTGGCTCAGCAATGTGCCATTGGGAGGACAATACGCGGTGTTTGCGACCAAGAACAGTTCTGGACGCTAATTCCGCAACCTGCGGATCACAGAAACAACCAAGAACAGGAGCAGCGTTCCCCAACTCACAATCAGCGATGGCAGCCATCCACGTGGACGATAGCGAAACTTAATGGTATTCGTGCCTGCATCAACCTTGACCGCCCGAAACAGGAAGTCGGCGCCGTAGACTCTTTCAGGCTTGCCATTGACTTCCACTTTCCAACCCGGCGCCCATCGGTCGGTGACCATGAGCCAGCCCGGCGTGGGCGCGTCGAACCGAAACTCGAGCGAATTGGGACGGTAACTAAGGAGATCGATTCTTGCTGCAGTTGCAGGTCCTGCCCTGGCCAGACCCGCAGCGATTTCGCCCTCGTCCACGCCATCGTTGGTTGAAGCCGGACGCTTGTCAAACATCGAATACATCTGTTCGGGGCTATGCACGATAAGAGGAGGTTTCTGCTCCCTCAGCAAGGCGATCTTGAACTGGGCATACACGGCGTCAGTGGGAGCTAACTGTGCGGCTTCTTCCGAAAACCAAATCCGGTCATTGCCGAGAGCGAATTTCGGCAGGATCGAGTCCCCTTCGAGACGCCTGGCCTGAACATTTGCCGGGGGGAACAGCTCGAAGCGATTCGGCATGGGCGCGAAGCTGTCGAGAACAGGGACTTTCAAGGGCACGTTTCGATTGTTCGGATAATCAGACCACGGCAATTCTGAAGGCACGTGTAGCTGACGGTACAGCCCACGCGAGGTCAAGTCCAAACTCGACACATGCTCCTTGTTCATCACTTGCCACCACACCCGGAAATCGGGCGTGTACATCGCCGGAGCTGACACAACGATGGCTAGTCCGGCGTCAAGTACCGCGACCGCAACCAGCATCTGAGCGCAACGGCGCACAGTAACGACCCGCAAGAACAGAAGCAACGCACAGAGCACAACTCCGAACCATGCGACTACCAAATGAATGACGGCCAGGTTGAACCGGAACGGCGGTGCGGAAAATCGATGCACGACATGGCTGAACGATATGACCGCCACAGTCGCTGCTACAACGCTCAGCGCGAGAAACTTTTTTGCCAGCCGGCCTTTCTCATCAGCGTCGTGCTCGAGGTCGCGAGCTGCCAGCGAAGCCAGGATGCACCAGATGAAGATGCTATACACGCTAAACATCGACGCATTACGAAAGTACCGAGTCGGGGGAACGAAGTCGTAGAGCCATCCGCGTAGCGGTAGTTGGTTTCCGAGTGCAGCACAGAAGAAAAACGCAGCGATCAGCGCCATCCAGCGTCTCCACCGCGACCGCTGCAGCAGCGCCAGCAAGCCGAGGACACTGACGACCGCACCGCTGTAAACGCCGGACATGGAGATGTCACTCTCCGGCCACAGACGTCCAGGTAGTCCCGGGTAGTTGAGTACCGCCAGGTAGGGACTGGCTAACGTGGTGATTGCACCGGCGGGCAGAAGGCCGGAACTGATGGACTCGATTCGAGCTCTTTCGCCCACGCGATCGCTATAACCATGACGCTCGTTTAAGAAAGCCAGGTATGGAGGACAGAAGATCAGCGCGCTAATGATCCCTACCAGCAGCAGACTTGCAGCAGCCGACAGAATGCGCCGTCCACCCTTTTCCGGAACGACCAACAGCGCGGTACCGTTGTCGTGGAAGAAGACTCTTCCCAATGCCCATAGCCCAAGAAACCCCGGCGTCAGGATGGTGAATTGCGGATACCCTCCCAAGGCGGATAAGCCGTACAGCACGCCTGCTTCTATCGCGCTCCAGTATCGTTTTCGCAGCAGGGCATCATCAAACCGCCAACAAATCCAGGGCAACCACGCCGCGGAGTAAAGAGACGTAATGTGCTGGGCATGCTCCAGAAAGAAACCAGACGCAGCAAATCCCAGCGCCCCTATGACGGCTCCCCATGGTGGGCACCCCAGATGCCTCGCCAGTACCATCATGCCAAGCCCCGCGGCAATCCAAACCAGCATCCAGTAAACAATGACGCCAGTTTGTGGCTGAGGGAATAGCGCCGCCGTAAGCAAAAGGATGGGAGAAATCGTGCCCAACTCCGGCTCGGCGAAGTCTGGCGTGCCTGCCGAAGTCCACGGGTTCCACATCAACAGCCGATGAGCACGAATGTGGTCCGAGATCAGGGAAAACGAAGGGCCAAAGAAGTCGGCTGAATCCCAGGTAGGAACAGCTTTTCCGCTGAGCAACTCGAGGTTGGACACGAGCAAGACCAGCGCCAGCAGACCGGCGAGCCACAACCAGGTACGGCTCCGCGGACTCTCGGCGGCTCTGGGTAGATCTATTCCGGCAGCGGGTTTCTCACTTGCAGCTTTCGGGCTAATCAATCGCATTGTTTCTCTTGCCGAAATTCTCCAACGGTGACGAGAGACTTTGGAAGGATGGCCAACTTTGATGATACAAGAACATCGCCGGCAACCCGTAGACAGGAGAGCCCGGGGAGCGTCATGCGCGCTTGGCCTCTTTGCCCCTCTGCTTGGGGTGGGGCAGGTGAACGGCCTGGAAATGAAGAGGAATAATATAAAATCGGGTATCGGATGCGCTGCAAGCCATCGTGTGTATCCATCGCTAGCGAGTGCCACTCGCAGTCGGTGCCACGCCAACGTTTCGAATGAATTATCTCTGGGACGAGCGATTTCACCTATTTCGTCGCGCAACCGTTAACGAGTTTGCGTACTCCGATGGAACGGAAGTGGAAGCTCGCCTTCTCGGCGTCGTCTCGCGAGCTACGGACCGCGGAACGTTTTCTCCCGAGCTTGCGGCAGCCATTGACGATTGGCCGAGCGAGTATCACCTCAGTCGCGCCCGTCACTGCCTGATACGTCCGCTGGGCGTTCGCCCGGGGGACAAAGTCCTTGAGTTGGGATGCGGTTGCGGAGCTATCACTCGCTACCTGGGCGAGATTGGTGCAAACGTAGTCGCTGTCGAAGGCAGCCTCACCCGGGCCCGCGTGGCCGCGGGCCGCAGCCGGGACCTGGAGAATGTTCGAGTCGTCGTTGACGATTTGCTCCATTTCGAAACCGAGGAGACATTTGACTGGGTGTTCTTGATCGGCGTTCTTGAATACGCCGCCATGTTTTCCGCGAGCGAGAATCCCTTTGA
This sequence comes from uncultured Acidobacteriaceae bacterium, assembly GCA_963837245.1. Classification (GTDB taxonomy): domain Bacteria; phylum Acidobacteriota; class Terriglobia; order Terriglobales; family Acidobacteriaceae; genus Bog-257. The sequence goes on from CAWIMR010000003.1 coordinate 128,887, forward strand.
ACATTACTTACGATCGGTATCTCGATTCCGCGCTCCGCAAGGCCGGGTTGTTATCGCCATCGAAAACAAACTCGGACTGAAATATTTCAACGGATGTGGCGAAGACCATGTAGGCACTCCGTACTTCGGGGTACAAGACCTTTACGGCCCGCGAACCCCGCGTACTTTCGGGCGCAAAGAACTCGTCGCGCAGCTAGCGGCCGCCGGATTGCCCAACACGTACTTTTACTACCCGTTTCCCGATTACAAACTGCCATCCGTCGTTTTGGCGGAAGACGCATTCAAGAATCCGGCCTTCGATCCCATTGATTTGATCGCCCGCTCCCATGGCCGCGATTACCTGGGCTCTCCGTACCGAAGCTTCGACGAGGCGCTCGCCTTCGCGGCAGTCGGTGAGAACGGGCTGCTTCCGGACCTCAGCAACTCCTTCCTGCTCGTCGCAACACCCGAAGCGCCTGCGACGCACGCCAGCGAGTTGGCAACAGCCTTTTCATACTATCGTGTGCCGAAGTTTGCTACCCAAACCAGATTTGTCCAAACCGGCTCGACGATCCAGGTCGTGAAGGAGTATCTGGTCGCCTCGGACGGTGACCGCTCGATCGCCACCAAGAGCATGAGGATCAGCAACCATCTGGTTGATTCTTGCTACCAGCCCGGACGTCAGATTATCTGGAGACTTCTCCGGGCTAGGGCACGGTCCGGCGAGTTGGACCCGGTGGTCGAGGCGTTGCAGCCGTGGATGGAATTCCTTCTACAGCACGCCCGCGTGGCTACAGGCCACATCGCTGATTTCAAGGGGCAGACTCACTCGCTCACCTCCCATACGCTACCGGGCGACTTCCTGGACTGTACTCCTTTCAATCTGCTGCAGTCGGGCGATGGTCTCGCCTCGATCGACACTGAATGGCGGGCGGACCGTGATGTTCCTCTCGGCTGGGTGGTCACGCGCGGAGTTCTATGGTCTCTGACTGCCGGCATGCCCGTCGCCGACCACTTGCAGTCCGCAACTGCGGTCATTGACGCCCTCTGCAGGAAGTATGGATTCAGCATTCCAGATTCGGACTTGCAAGTCTGGCTCCAATGGGAAGCCGAATTTCAGACGGCGGCTACCGGCCGGCCGCACTACAGACTATCGCCGGACAAAACCTCAAGCGGCATGCGCTCCTTTGTCACGGAGATCACCAGTCTTAAGGAGGCGGTGGCAGCCCGCGACGGGCAGATCACCGGGCTCGGCCTAACGGTTGCCGCCAGGGATGAAGAGATTGTCAGGTATGCCCAAACCGTGGCTGAGAAAGCCGGGCAAATTGCCGCGAGGGACGAGCAAATTGTAGCTAGGGACAAACAAATTGTAGCTAGCGACAAACAAATTGTAGCTAGGGACGAACAAATTGTAGCGAAGGACCAGGAGATTGCGAGCCTCAACCAGAATGCTGCGGTGCGAGAAAAGCAAATCATCACTCTCAATGATGTTCTCGCCGGACGAGCCCAGCAGATCGCGGGACTGGATCAAGAGGTTGCCAGACGAAATGAGCAGATCGAGCAGAATCACGCTCAGATAGCAGTCCTCCAGCGAAGGCTCATAGACGCACACGCCAAGCTGTCGTCGTTTTCCTGGAGAGTCACCAAACCGCTCCGCAGCGCGGCATCCGCATTCCCTAGAGCTATCAAGACTTTGCACAAAGGCGCCAAGATTGCTTATTGGACCTTAACGCTGCAATTGCCACGCCGGCGGCGGCAACGCCAGATTTCGCGCATGCTGTTAGATAGCGGCCTGTTCGATGCCGAGTTCTATCTGACGCAGTACCCCGATGTGGCCGATGCGGGAGTCAACCCGTTGTCTCATTACCTGTCCGAGGGTGTCGCCGAAGGCCGCAAGCCTAACCTCTACTTCGACACCGCCTATTACCTGCAGCAGAATCCGGATGTCGCGCAGAGCGGAATGAATCCGCTGCTCCACTATCTGCTCCATGGCTCCAAGGAAGGGCGGGAACCAAGCCCCGAATTCAGCGGTCAGCTGTACCTCGAGCAAAATCCTGACGTAGCTGCCAGCGGGATGAACCCTCTGGGTCATTTCCTGAGCTTCGGGGTCGCCGAAAGGCGCAGGCTACCCGTGCCCCAACCCTTCTCCGTAGCCGACGAACCCAAAGACAATAGCGAGGTTGCAGCTGTCCCCGGTGATCCGCACGCGCGTGCCGAGGTGATTCTGCAGGCGCACGACGGCGTTCCTCGAATCCTCGTCATCGATCTGGCAGTGCCTACACCAGACATGGACTCAGGGTCCGTCAGGATGTTCGGCCTGTTGCGACTGCTTGCCGGATTGGGATCACCGGTCACTCTTGCCTCGGATAAGCTGGAAAACAAGGAGACTCACATCGAAGCGGTGAAAAAGCTCGGCGTAAAAATACTTGTGGGTTACACCGAGATCCGCGCCCATTTAGAACAGTGGGGCGGCGGCTATGCGCTGGCAATACTCTCCCGGCCAGAGACGGCTGCCGGATATTTATCTCTCGTTCGGGCCTATGCGCCTTATGCCGAGGTGGTCTATGACAGTGTGGACCTGCACCACTTGAGATTTCGCCGGGCCGCCGAGCTGAAAAACGATCCCGAACAGGCACGCCGGGCGGAATTGTACTTCCAGCTTGAAACCCTGGGCTTCGCCTTCGCCGACCGGGCTCTTGCCATCACCGAGACGGAGAAGCAGGCAATCTTACGTGACTGGCCGGAAGCAGTGGTCGAAGTCGTTCCCAACATTCATTCCGTCCGCGTTTCGCCGATGCCCTGGGCGGTGCGAAAGGGTTTGGTTTTTATTGGAGGCTACGATCACGAGCCTAACGTTGATGCGGTGGTTTGGTTTGTGCAAGAGGTCTTCCCCAAGGTTCTCGGCGCAGATTCCCGATGTGCGATTCACGATTCTGGGCAGCAGGCCGCCGGAGTCTGTAAGGCAGTTGGCCGGCCCAAACGTAAACGTCGTGGGGTGGGTGCCCGATCCGGAGCCGTATTTCGAGGCGAGCAGAATTTTTGTCGCCCCATTGCGCTTCGGCGCGGGGATGAAAGGTAAGGTGGGCCAAGCCATGAGCTTGGGATTGCCTGTCGTCACCACGCGAATCGGCGCAGAAGGGATGCGTCTCGCCGACGGGATTCATGCCCTGATCGCCGATGATGCGGATGCGTTCTCCGAGGCGATCGTTCGTCTCTACAACGATGAGGCGCTCTGGAGTTCCCTGCAACAAGCGGCGGCTGCGCACATCCAGAAAAATTATTCCGACGTCGCAGTACAAGAGATTCTGCGTCGGCTGTTTGCTCCCGAGATGGCTTCAGCCCGGGCAGCTTCCGAGGTAGCGGTGTGACCACGAAAGGAAAGGTGCTGGTCGTCGGAATTGTGCTGGCCGATGTCGCGAATCTCGCCGACAGCATTGCGGAGAACCTCGCCGACAGCCAAGAGTGGACGGTTGACCAGCAATGGGTCGCGATCGCCAAGGGCCCGCTTCGTGGCGCTTCTCTCCAGGTGGTTGAAACCCTGCCCTCAGGCGAACCGAAGTTCGTCATCCTGAATCGAGTTCTGGGCAATACCGACCTTGGCGCTTACAACTACGTCATCATTACCGACGACGACATCGAGCTGCCGCCATCTTTCCTCGACCGCTATCTGGCATGGGTCCGCAAGTACGACTTCGCACTGGCACAACCGGCCCGAACCCACGATAGCTACATTGACCATCGCTTCGTTGAGCAACTGGATGGTATTACGGCACGCCAAACGCGCTATGTCGAAATTGGTCCGCTATTCTCGATGCGGGCAGATGCGCTGCCAATATTGACGCCTTTTGATGTCACTACTCCCATGGGTTGGGGATACGACTTCACCTGGCCTTTGGCAATGGATGCCGCGAAACTCAAAATGGGTATTGTAGATGCCGTTCCGGTCAGTCATAAGCTGCGGAAACCGGTCGCCCACTACGTGCATGCTGAGGCAGATGCGCAGATGAAGAAGTACATCTCCGAGCACCCCCATCTGAAACCTGAGGAAGCGTTTTACATCCTGGAGTCGTTCGCCTAGGCGTCAATTATGTCGAAACCCGTGCTGTGTAGCGTTCTGGTCTGTACTTATAACCGCGCCGCCCTGCTGCGGGACACATTGCAAAGCCTCTGCCGGCAAACCCTGAACGCCGACGAGTTCGAAGTCATCGTGCTGGACGATGGGTCACGGGATGAGACTCGCGAGATCGCCACTGCGTTCGAATCGCGCCTGAAGCTCCGTTATGCCCATCAGCGCAACTCCGGCCTGGCAAGCGCTCGCAATCACGCCCTGTTTTTGTCACAAGGCGAAATTATTCTCCTGCTTGATGATGACGATGTTGCCATTCCGGAGCTTTTGGAAGAGCACATTAAGACGCATCGCATGTATCCGCAGGACAACTTCGCGGTCCTGGGTTACACCTCTCTCAGCCCCGAAGTGGCTGCTGACCCGGTCATGCACTTCGTTACCGAGGTGGGGCGTTTTTTGTTTTCGTATGTCGATATTCAGCATGGGCAAACGCTCGGATTTTCGTACTTTTGGGGCGGACGGTCATCCTGCAAACGTAAGTTTCTGCTGCAGCATGGAATTTTTAACCCGGTATTCCGATTTGGCTGCGAAGACATTGAACTGGCGTACCGGTTAAGCAAACACAACCTGGTCGTCGTGTACAACGCCCATGCTGTGACCACAATGGTAAGGCCATATTCCTTCGACCAGTTTTGCGAACGGTTGATCAAGCAAGGCCGTTCCAATTTCGTTTTCAGCCGGCTTCATAGCGAGCCTGAAGTTCAGGCCTGGACAGAAGTTGACGATATGAAGAAGTGGGACCTTCTTGGCAGGGCTTACGACGCATTTCGCAAGTCAGGTAGAGAACTGGACGCAGTTGTTCGTTACAAGCAGCAGATCGGTATGGTCACCGAGCAGGATATGGGGTTGTTGCATGAAGCCTTTTGGGTGGCATTTCGGGCTAGCAAGGTCAAAGGTATGGTAGAGGCGGCCGCGGAAAGTCGTCCGCCTGAGGCGGAGGGATAGCACAAACCCAAGCTTAACGCACCGGGGCTGTTGTTAACGATTCCATCAGGTTTCGCACGGCCCTGGCCAGCCTCTCGGGACTAAATTCATCGCTGACGCGTCGCAGTTCATTGGCCCGCAGCATCTCCCATTGTTCGCTGTCCGAATACAGTTGGATGCAGCGGTCAGCGAACGTCGTGGCATCCTCACCCACGAGGTAATCTAGTCCGTCGCGCCAGTTCATCTGGCGGGCGATTACGCCAGATACCACCAAAGGAACGCCGAACGACGCCGCCTCGTGTGCCTTGAAAGGAAGGCCGGCGGCATAACGAGTAGGGATAACAAAAATCCGAGCGGCATCGTAAAAAGGCCGAAGGTCAGCCTGGGGGCCAAGTACTCGAATTGTCGAGCTCCGGAGGTGGCCGAGATATCGGTCGGTCCCGTGCCCGACAATCTCAAGCGTTGCACCCGTCTTTTTCTCTATGCTGGGCCAGATTGATTCGCAGAAGAATCGAAGAGCATCGGCGTTAGGGCCGTCGGTCCCATGAACCGCTCCGACGAACAAAACTGTGCGACGGTCGGCAAAACTGGCCGGGCTAGGGGTGGAAGACAATGCATACCCTAAGACCCAAACGTCTCTTAATCCGCCGGCGAGCATTGTCGTCTTGTCGCGGTCGGAAACAACCACAACCCGATCGGCGCGCTTCGACAGCGCAATCTCGTCCCACTCAAGCTGTGCGTCTTTCTCGGATCCCGTAACCTGAGACTTAAGCAATTCTCTTTCAGCGAAGATAGCTTCGGCGTCGTATATCAACCGGGAACTATCGGGCAAGGCGCTAAGCATCCCTTCCGCAACCAATGTGTGGAGGTTGTGAGGACGACTAACCCACATTAAATCGCTGCTTGAGATGTAGTCCTGAACAAGCTTAAGTCGATTCTGACAGCCGTCGAACAACTCAATCTCTCGCGGGATATCGGAATATTCATCCTTTAGCAGGGGAGAGGTGAAAGTCGAGCACGTGACGTGATGTCCGAGCGCCGCGAGCTCGGAAACGATCTGGTTGCTTCTCGGGAAACCGGCGCCCAGGAAGTTGTGGGGGATACGGTCATCTACGTACAGTATGCGCATCCCCGTTGATCGAGCCGCAAAACGTGCTCTGGGAAGGTTCGACAAGGGAGGCTGATGATATCGCTCCAAGGTGTCCCGCCACTTGTTCTGGAACTTCTTTTGTTGGCTGGCCATGAGAGCGACCGCATACTCGTTCCCTCCTGAGCTTGCTGACTCGTAGTGTCGAACCAAGGCGAGTGGTTCGTAGATTACGCGGAGGCCTTTCTCCCAAAGCGTCATGCAATAATCGACATCTTCATAATATGCGGGCGCAAAGTCCGGCGAGAATCCGCCAGTATTGAGAAACAGCTCACGTGGAGTAACGAGAAATACGCCCGAACAGAAGTCAACCGGTCGTCGGAAGCTATATTCTGGGGCATCGGGATCTTTCCCCCGGCCATACCCTAGCGCGCTCCCGTCACGCCATACTAGGCTGCCGGCTTCCTGAAGGTCCCCATTCGCCAGCAGAATTTTCCCGCCAACGGCGCCCACTGCCGGGTCTTCAAGTACTTTAAGGATGGCGCTGAGCGAACCCGAAGTGAGCAAGGCGTCGTTGTTAAGGAAGCACAGATACTCTCCCCGCGCCGCTGCCGCGGCCTGCATGCACGCCGGACCAAAGCCCAGGTTGGCCTCATTCCGGATAATAGTCGCCCCTCTTATCCTGTCCAGCAATTGCGCCGTAGCGTCCGTCGAGGCATTATCCACAATGATTAGTTCATAGCCAGCATCGGTGTGCTTCTGAATGGATTCGAGGGTCAGTATCGACAGTTCTGCCCGGTCCCTAAGCACCACAATAAAAGACACTTCCGGGGCGCGTTCCTCGGCGAAGGTCAGCGTCTCTTCTCCGTCCAAAAGCCGGGCAAGCTTGGCCTCCCCCGAAGCGTTCCAATCTTCCTGGGCCTTCTTGACAGCTTTACGCCGCAACTGCGGCCGGTCTATTACATTCGCCAGTATGAACCTGAAAAGAGATTGCCGTAGGCGTTCTGGAAGCGGCAGACGGTTACAAATCGCTCGAGCGAGCTTCGTCCTATCCTCAATATTTTTGGCCTGTAATGATCTCCGGAGTGTCCCGATTCGCTGCTTCTGTTTGGCGATGAACTCCGACATTGCTAATCGTTTGTGAACACGATCGGACAGAACAAATTCTTGAGTAATGGGCTCCGACTACGAGCCTAACGCGACTCCGGGGCATCTGCAACACTGACACCCGGAACAAGAGGCTTCGATGATCGACTCGGACCTGAGCACCTTCCTCTCGCCTTCACTTGGCATCTAGAGCCCCAGACAAGATGCGTAGTAGTACAATGCTGACAAATTACGGGGTGGATCCCGCCCGGACAGCCGAGGTTTACAAAGCCCCTGGCGCTTAACGGCGGCCTGTCGCCGTTCAAGCCCGCCTGCCCGCAATCAATTCGAAGGGACCTTGAAATGGACACGAAATCGCTCAACGTAGAGGAATGGCTCAAGAGAAGAATCGCAGAACAGCCTTATTGGTTTCATCGAATCGAACTTACAGCGGGTATTGTGACCCCCGGATGGAGCGATCCAAAGGTCGACAAGTTACCCCACTTTGGTCTTCCCGAAGATATGAGCGGTATGCGCGTCCTCGACATCGGTCACGCGGAGGGGTTTTTCTCCTTTGAGGCGGAACGTCGGGGAGCAGCCGAAGTCATCGGAATCGACAACTATCCGCCCATGGCAAGCAACTTTGAGATTTGCCGGGCTGCTTTGGATTCGCACGCTCGCTCGCACCTTGCCAATGTCTACGACCTGAGTCCAAACACGTTCGGTACGTTTGATCTAGTGATGTTCTTCGGAGTCTTATACCATCTTCGTCATCCAATTCTGGCACTTCAAAAAATCCAGACGGTTTGTACTGGCACACTGCTCATGCAGACGGCCACTTGTGATAACCAGAGCGATAAGCCGCTTGCCGAATTTCATCCGTTTGGGGTCCGAAGTGGTCCTCCTGAGAGACCCAGCCACGATCCGACTTGTTTTTGGTTCCCTAACATAGCCTGCTGCGTGGCGATGCTTCAACACGTCGGATTCACGGATGTGGAACAAATCTCTCCGAAGGCTCCGGTTGGTGGGGTTTTTCGTGGCAAGGCACCTGTCCAGCAAAAGGGACGACGGCCAGCCGAGAACACGGCTCCCTGGTCATAGAAAGCTGCGGGACCACTCTTGACTATTGATCCGACCTGATCGCGAGATGGATCAGCCGTTGCCCCGCTCGCGAGCCGCCATTTCGGATTCTGCCTGCTTCAGGGCCTGCTGCGGATCGCGACCGGTCACGGCCTTGTACCATGCCGGATGATGTGTCCACGCCCACCCTTCGCTGACTGTGCCGCGGGTCATGGCTTGAATCGTGCCGGGCTCTCCGAAGGTGCTGAGATAAACGTGGAAGAAAATCCCGAACAGCATGATCAGCGCAGAAATATCGTGGACGACGTATGAGATGGAGACCAGGATACGCCCGAACGTTGTGGGGAACCACATGATCACGCCGGTGATGAGGTAGGCGATGGAACCGCAGACAATCTCCCAGAACATCATCTTTTGCCCGCCATTGAAGAAACCGGTCTCCGGGGATTCCGCGGAGTCGCCACGGATGACGTACCGCCTGATGTGCTTCATCCAGCGCGAGTCGGCGGGAGTCCAGGTCATGACCTGCCACCAATTCAGCGCCTGCAGCGCAAAGAAGAAAACAAAGCCCAGGCCGAACCACGGATGCAGTAAACGCGTCATGGCCCCGCCACCGAACAGCGGCGTAAAAAAGCGGAAGATCCACGGCAGATAAATCCCGAAGCCGGACAGCAGGGCGAAGAAGAAGAAAATCCCGACCATCCAGTGGAGAAAGCGCGTGTACACAGGATGACGCAGCAGTTCCCCGGCATACACCACTGTGCGCCCCAGGCGATCGATGGCATTGGTTCTATGAACGAAGCGATTGGCCGTGCTCGCCATCTAGTTCTCCCTTCCTGCCGGCTGCGGTGGCGGATCGATTTGCTTGATCGGCGGAGTAGGCTGGGTGCGCAGCGGGCCCTCGAAGACGTAGTGCATCACCACACCCACGAAGCCCAGCATGGCGCCGAACAGTCCGATGGGCTTGAAGATGCTCTTCCAGACAGTAAAAGCCAGCGGAATCCGGGGACTTGCCGGCAGGTTGCCGTATTTCTCGGGATTCTTGATGTCATGCAGCACGTAGATGACGCTGGTGCCGCCAATGGTCTCCGGATCGTATACGCCTGCATCCTTGAAGCCGGAGACATCGCGCAACTGCTTGGCGCGGCCCTCAGCCAGAAACTTCATGTCCTCCTTGGTGCCGAAGTGCAGGCAGCCAGTCGGACACGACTTAATGCAAGCCGGTTCCAACCCGGCTCCCACCCGGTCCGAGCACAGAGTGCACTTGTAAACCTTCTTGGTACTGGAGTTGAACTTCGGGATGTTGAAGGGGCAGCCCGAAACACAGAACTGGCAACCAATGCAGTTTTCCTGCTGGAAATCAACGATGCCGTTGGAGTACTGCACAATGGCGCCGTCGGCGGGACAGGCGCGCAGGCAGCCGGGATCGGCGCAGTGCATGCACTGGTGCTTGCGCATCAACCACGCAAAACTGCCATCGTTGTGCTGGTCCTCGTTGAACTTGATGAGGTTCCAGTAATTCCAGTCGGTGTCCGGCATGGTCTGGTAAGTGTTGTCGAAGCGCGTTTCCTGGAACGGCATGTCGTTCCATTCGACGCAGGCCACTTCGCAGGCCTTGCAACCGATGCAGGTCGTGGTGTCGATGAGCTTGCACACCTTGTCCTGCCGTTGTGTGCCCTCGCCGGGCACCGGCCCAGGATGGGCCGAGATTTGCTGGATCCGTAGTGTGTTGCGATCACCCATCTCGTCCCTCCTTTACACTTTCTCCAACTTCACCAGGAACCCTTTGAATTCCGGTGTGTAAGCGTTGGGGTCAATGACGGTCGGCGTTATCGTGTTCACCATCTTCTTGGCCGTCCGGTCCAAATCTTCCGCGATGCCCAGGAAGCCCCAGTGGATCGGCATCCCGATCTGGTAGGTCTTCTTGCCGTCCACCATCATGGCCTTGATGCGCTTGGTCACCATCGCCTTGGCAATGTAATCGCCGCGCGCGCTGGTCACCTTCACTTTGTCGCCGCCGCGGATGCCCATGTCATCTGCCAGTTCGGCAGGAATCTCAACGAACGGCACTGGCACCAATTGCACATTCATGGGATTGTTCTTCGTCCAGTAGTGATAGTGCTCGGTGAGCCGGTAGGTGGTGCAGACCAGGTTGTAGCCTTCCTTGACGGTCCCGTACTTGTCCAGCGGGGTCTTGTACTTCTTGACCACTGGATTGTTGGACTGGTTGGGATGCAGCGGATTTGCAATGGGGCTCTCGATCGGCTCGTAGTATTCCGGGAAGGGTCCATCGGCCATCGCGCCCAGCGGCACAAAGATACGGCCAATCCCTTCCGGATTCATGATGAACGGCCCCATGTGTTCTTCCGGCTTCGAGTCGGGCTTGAAGTCGGGAACATCATTGCCCACCCATTTCTGGGCGGTCTCGTTCCACCAGACCTGCTTGCGCGACGGATCCCACGGCTTCCCGCTCAGATCACAAGAGGCACGGTTGTACAGCACGCGCCGGTTCATCGGCCATGACCAGGCCCAGTTCGGATAGACACCCATCCCCGATGGGTCCTCAGTTCCGCGCCGCTGCAACAAAGCTCCCGCTTCCGTCCAGGAGCCGCAGTAGAGCCAGTTGCCGGACATGGTGGTGCCATCGTCGCGCAACATGGCGAAGCCCGGCAGTTGCTGCCCGGCCTTCAGCGAGACACCGGTCTTCTCGTCGCTGATGTCGGCCAGCGCTTTGCCATTGATTTCCTTCGCGATCTCCGATAACGAGGGATGCGCCGGAAGGGTGTAGGTCCATGACGCTTTCAGAATCGGATCGGGGAACTTGCCTCCCTCCTTCTGGTACAGCTCGCGAATCTTGAGGAAGATTTGCGCCAGAATGTCCTGGTCGAGGCGGCAATCTCCCGGCGGCGGAAGCGCTGCGTTCTTCCATTGCAGCCAGCGCGCGGAGTTGACAAAGGTCCCATCCTTCTCCGCGAACCCAGCCCCGGGCAGCCGATAGACGGTGGTGTTGATCTTCTTCATCTCGTCCGCCGAAATACCCGGCGCCATCCAGAAGCTGCTGGTCTCATCGGGATAGATTTCGCACACCACCACGAAATCGGTCTTCTTCAAGCTGTCAATGTTCTTCTGCGTATCGGGGCCGATCATCACCCCGTTCATGCCGAAGGCATAGAACCCTTTGACCTTGCCCTCGTACATGTCGTTCCAGATATTGACCCACGAGTAGTTGCGGTCAAGCTTCGGCAACCACTGAAAACCGAAATCGTTTTCCTTGGTGGCGTTGTTCCCGTACATCGCCTTCAGAAACGACACCATGAACTTGGGAGTGTTCGACCAGTAGTTGAACGATTCCCATTCCTTGGGCTTCGCCGCCTTGGGCGTAATCCTCTCCAGGAACGTCTTCAAGTCCTTGTCGGCCGGTACCGGCATTTTGAGGTAGCCGGGAAGAATGTCGAAGATTCCCGCCATGTCGGTCGCGCCCTGGATGTTGGAGTGTCCGCGCAACGCGTTCACTCCCCCGCCAGCGCGGCCGACGTTGCCCATCAGCAACTGGATCATCGCTGCCGTGCGGATGATCTGTGTCCCGAAGCTGTGCTGGGTCCAACCCACGGCGTAGATGACGGTGCCGACCTTTTTCGTGTCGCCGTCTTTGCGGATGGAGGTGTACAGATCGTAGGCCTTCAGAAGTTGATCTTGCGGGATGCCGGTAATCCGCTCCACCACGTCGGGCGTGTAACGCGAATATTGCTCCTTCAGCAGTTGATACACGCAGCGCGGATTTTGCAGCGACAGATCATAGGCGATGTTTGGTGGTAGCGACGGAGGCGGAATCGGTCCCCCTCCCATGGCCTTGGCACCGGCTGGTCCCTGCGCCTGATAGCCCTGTCCTTCGGCGGTGTGCCCGCTTGTGCTGCCATGCTGCGCGGCGGGAGCCGCGCCATGCGGCGTGTTGCCCTTGGGCGCTCCCTGGGTCGCAGAATCCGACGCTGCCACGAACTTGCCCGTCTCGTTGCCACCCTCCTGGTAATTCCACGTCGCCTTGTTGTAGGTCCTGGAGGTGTCGTCAAAGCCCGAGAACAAGCCGTCTTCTGGCAGCTTGAAGCCGTCCTTGATGAGGAAAGCCGCGTTCGTGTAGTTGACCAGATACTCCTTGGCCACGCGGTCGTGCGCCAGGGCGTAGTTGATGAGCCCGCCCAGAAAGGCGATATCGGTGCCGGCACGAATTTGCAGGAAGAGATCGGCCTGGGTCGCCGTGCGCGTGAATCGCGGATCGATGCAGATGATCTTGGCGTTGCGGTTGCGCTTGGCTTCCACCACCCACTTGAAACCGCACGGGTGATTCTCAGCCGGGTTGCCTCCCATGATCAACATCATGTCGGTGTTCTTGATGTCGATCCAGCCGTTGGTCATCGCCCCGCGTCCGAAAGTTGGTCCCAAACTTGAGACCGTGGGGCCGTGTCAAACCCGTGCCTGGTTTTCCAGGCACACCACCCCCAAACTCCGCATCGTCTTTACGACCAGATAATTGAACTCATTGGTATCGGTGCAGCCGCCGGTGAACGCCACTGATTCCAGGCGGTTCACCGTCTGGCCCTTGGCATCCGTCTCGATAAAAGTGTCGTCTCGGGTCTTCTTGGTCCAGTGCGCGATTTCGTCAATCGCCTGGTCCCACGAGATATCTTCCCAATGGTCGGAACCCGGGCGCCTCACCTGCGGCTTCAGCAGCCGGCGATCGTTCTGAATGTCCTGCTGTAGCGACGCGCCCTTGGGACACAGCGTGCCCCGATTGATCGGATGATCGGGATCGCCCTCCACATGAATGACCTGCGGCGTGACGTTTTTCGCCTTGTCGCCGATGGTGTGGATGATGACGCCGCAGCTTACCGAGCAATAGGGGCAGGTACTGCGCGTCTCGGTGCTGCGCGAAATTTTCAGGCTGCCGGCCTGCGCCAGCAGCGGCTGCGCGTCAAAGCCGAAAACTGTAATTCCGACGGCGCCGGCGATGCCGGTCTTGAAAAATGCTCGTCTAGATACATCCATTACGCAGTCCTCCATAACGAAAGACTCGGAACCGTGAATTGTTGTAGGGATGTAACGGAAGCGCTCGATAAGCGCGAAGGTGGAAGAGCGAAGAAAATGTGCGCAATGTGGTCCACATCTTAACCCGGCCGTTCACGATACGACGAGGAACCCACATCTGAACTCAAACAACGCGCAACAGCGTATAACGGGAAACCTGTGCCGGTCAAATTGATTCGCGACGCTGAAAAGGGGATGGCCGGGGACTGAACGGACGGGCTAGAAACCCATTAGATTCAGGCTGATCTTGCTAAAACCGTGTTCGATCGCCCACACGTCGAGCGGCGCTGTGGCGACCTCGTCTACGACCGGGACGGCGTGGCCGTCCACAGTCATGTCCACCGATTTCAGGTAGAAGTGGCAGCTCTCGCAGGCTTCTACGCGTACCGCCGCGATGCCTGCGGCTGAATAGCGCGGCAGCTTCTGATGATCGACCTCGCCGCAGATCGGGCACAGAATCCGCCGGAATTCCCATTCCGTCAGGCAGAAGGAACAAACCAGAAAGCGTTTCCCGCCATCGCCTTCCGGACGCAACACCGCAACCTGCGGCTTCGCGCTGCATATCGGACACACCGAGCCGGCGAATCCGGCCAGCACGCCGGCCGGGCTTGCGGCAAGATATTCGGCCTGCGGTTGCAACAGAACACGGGCGAAGAAGGAAGTCACTTCCCTGCCATCGCCTTCCTTCTCTTCCCGGAAATCGCGCACCATTTGACGCTGTCGCTCCGAAGGCGCTCCACTGATCTCCACCGCGTCCTGGGCCAGTTTCGCTGGGCCGCTCTTGTGGACAAGCGAAAGCAAAGCGGGCAGTTGTTGCAGCGCTATGTCCAGATCGAGTCGCTCGCGAAACGCGCCATCGCGGCCTTGAGAGGGCAGCGAAGAAATGCCGTCATACAGGGCCTTCTGAAATTCCAGAATCCGCGAATAAAACGCGAGAATCTCGGCTGCGCTGGGATGCCGCCCCGCGAGATCGATCGCGCGCTCAATGCGCTTATCCCACTCAGGCTTCTTGGTCTGCATCATGGAACCGCGGCCTCGGCGGCACCTACTATAGCAGTCGCAACGCCTGCGCTGAATCCTCAGACGCAGCCCGGCGATCAGCTCTCGCGTTCAGGCCGACGTGAACGCGAGAGCCGAAACCAGCGTGCAAACGGGATTCGTTACGCTTGAGCCTGATGGTGCTTCGACTTCTTGTTGTGCTTGCTGGCCGTATTCACGCCCTTGGCCGCTTGATGGTTGGCGGAGGAGTGGTGGCTGGCTTGTGCCTTCGACGGAGACACCTTGGCCTGGGCCGCGGCAGGCTGATCGAAATGGTCAGGATCGACCTCCTGCTGAGCATGGGCCTGCATTAGGAATGGGGAGAACGCACCGACTGCGAACATGAGAACGAGCATTCTGAGAGACTTCATGATAGTTATCCTCCGCTGAGATTTATCTATCTTTGGGTATGGTGTAACCGTGAGGTTCACTTTGATATGGATATAAGCAGGTTCAGTTCCAGAGATCCCTTTCCTGCGATGGCGCTGGCACGAGATTCTGCGGTCCTCGGCAAGTGGTTGACCCAAAGCCACGTAACCGGAGCCAGGATGCAGGGGAGCAAGGCGAGAGCGATTCAGCGGAGTGCTACGAGGCGGTGCCAAACACTATCTGAAGAGATAGCGAGAATAACCGAAAGGATAGGTTTCCAAAAACAATTGCTCCGGCGCGCCTTCAGCAGACAGCGTGTTAGTTGTCACTCTGAGCGAACCGGTCGCTGTTGGCCGCTGGAGTCGGAGGAGGCCCATATTGACTCAATCGATCTGTTAGTAAGGAGTAGCACTAGCGGATGATTTTGGACCGACCGTCTACACTATCCCCGGTACACAACAAAACAATGCGATCGCACCTAAGCAATATCTCCTTACTGACGTTCTTGTTGCTCGCGCCCCTGGTTCAGGCCCAGAACCAGGCGACTCCCGCTGGCAATTCCGACCAACTTCCTGCGGTTCCGGGAAACGTCGTCACCATTACCCCCGAAGCGGGCTACCGCAATGAGCCCTCAATCGCGGTGAACGCGAAAGACCCGTCGCAACTTGTGGCGGCATACCAGACGAACGCCAGCGTGGCTTACTCGCAGGATGGGGGCAGCTCCTGGAAAATCGCAGCCGGCACAGCCCCCAAGGACTACCGCATTTCCGGCGACGTCTCGGTGATCTACGACAAACGCGGCACCGCGATCCTGTGCTACATCGCCTTCGACAAGCTGGGCACTATCAACTACTGGGCGCACGGAGCCACGCGCAACGGCATTTTTGTCCGCCGCTCACCCGATGGCGGAGCCACCTGGGAGGCCGAAGCGCACACCGTCATCGCCCAGCCAACCAAGCCCGGCATTCCCTTCGAGGACAAGCCCTACATCGCCGCCGATAATACGAATAGCAAGTACGCGGGAAATCTCTACGTCGGCTGGACGGAGTTTCGTATCGACGAGTCGGTCATTCTATTTTCCCGCTCCACCGACGGTGGCCAGGACTGGTCCCCGCCGATCGACATTAGCAAGCATCACGGATTGCCGCGAGATGACAACGGAGCGGTGGAAGGCTTCACTGGAGCGGTCGCGGCCGATGGCACACTCTATGCAGTTTGGGCCGATGGCAACTCCATCGCGTTCACCTCGTCTCGCGACGGTGGCAAGACCTTCTCCAAGAGCCGCAGCGTAATTCAGACCGCTCCCCTGTATTTCGACGTGGCTGGCCTGGACCGCGCCAATGGTTTTCCGGAAGTGGCCATCAATCAGCGCCACGGCCGCAAGGGCCGGCTATATGTCACCTGGAGTGATTATCGCGATGGCGACATTGGCGTGTATTGCGCGACCTCGGACGACGGGGGGAAGTCGTGGAGCAAGGCGGTTCGCGCAAACTCGAACCCAGCTCACGACGGCACTGACCAGTTTTCCCAGTGGCTGGCGGTGGATCCAGCTACGGGCGCAGCCAACATCATCTTCTACGACCGGCGGCTCGATCCCAAAAACCAGAAGACCACGGTCACGCTCGCGCGCTCAACCGACGGCGGGCTGACCTTCGCGAACTATGCCTGGACGCGAGATGCGTTCATCCCGCGCCGCGATGACTTCCTGGGCGATTACATCGGCGTGGCGGCGCTGAACAACAAGGTGTTCGGCGTATGGGCGGAGATCGCACCGCCCGTCGCCCCCAAGGAAAAGGACGCGCCGGCGACCGAGCGGCGTCCCCAGACCGTGGTTAAGGTGGGTGTAGCGGACTTCGGAACCGCGGCCAGCGCTAATCACTAGCTGCTAGTCGCTAATTGCTGGTGGCTAGCTCCCGCTTCTCTCCACCGACTCGAAATCCCGCTGCTTGCTGGCCAACTGCGCATGCCACTCGGCGGCCGCCTCCACAAACGCACGAAACAGCGCGCGCGAGGCTGCATCGTCCTCGTAGGTGCGCTCGGGATGCCATTGCACTCCGAGCACAAAGTGATCGGGCGCAGTCCCCTCCACCGCTTCTTTCACGCCGTCCTCGGGACACCACGCCACCAGCCGCAACCCATCGCCCAGCACACCGGGGGCCTGGTGATGGCTGGAGTTCACCGGCATGGCGATCTCGTCGCTCACAGGCAGGGTGCCGGCGTCCCGCAGAATCGCCGCCAGCTTGGACTGCGGCTCCACTCGCACCTGATGCGCCTGTGCAACTTTGCGCCCCGCATCGTGCTTCACTTCCCCGGGAAGTTCCTGGTCGAGCGTGCCCGTACGCCACACGTTCAGCGATTGCAGCCCGTAGCAAATGCCGAAGACCGGCTTGCGCATGTTGTAAGCGTCCTGCAGCAGCAGTTCGTCGGCGTTGTCGCGAAACGCGTCGGCAGGTGCTGTCTTGGGATGATGCGCCGCGCCGTACTTTTCTGGATCGACATCGGCGGGACTGCCGGGCAGCAGCACACCATCGCAAAGCTTGACTGCCTGCGCAATCTCCGAATTCGTGGCCTTGACCTCGATGATGACCGGCTCGCCCCCGGCCGCGCGCACGGCGTCCTCATATTGCGGCAGCGCACGCGAGACATAATCCGGCCGTGTCGAGTTCGGCACCGGAATGGCAATGCGAGGTTTCATGACAACTCAACCAATTTGGCGACCTTGCGCTTCATGTCAAGATAGGGGTCCTTCGACTCCTCGCTACGCTCGTCGCTCAGGATGACAATGGCATCGGGGTACCCTTCGAGCGCGTGTTATACATCTCCTGAATCACGTCGCGCACTCGCGCTGCGAGCTTGTCCATATCGTGCGCCCGCATGCCCGCCGTCGGTATCGGCTTGCCGATGATCAACTCCACCGGCCCGGGCAGTACATGGAAGCTGTTCATCGGCAGCATCTCGTAGGTGCCCACAATGGCGATCGGCACGACCGGCGTCTTGGTGCGGATGGCCACCAGAAATGCCCCTCCCAGAAATGGCTGCAGCTGGCCGGTCTCGCTGCGCCCGCCTTCGGGAAACACCATCACCGGCAACCCATGGCGCAGCGACTCACTGGCCTTGTTCAGGCTGCGCAGCGAGGCATGCGCGTCACCATAGACGATGGGAATCTGCCCCGACCGCTTCAGATGCCAGCCCAGCACGGGATAACGAAACAGCTCCCTCTTCGCCATGATGCGGAACTGTCCCGGAATTCCGGCGTAGAGCACCGGAATGTCGAGCGCCGAAAGATGGTTCGCGGCATAAACCACGGGCCGCGAGGGATCGATGTTCTCCAGCCCCTCGACGTGGAGCGCAACCAAGCCCGTCTTCAGGATCATGCGCGACCAGATGCGCGCAAACCAGTGCTGCACCCGCCCGCCGCGGTCGAACAGCGACGACAGCAGCGAGAAGATTCCCAGCACAAGCGTGTAGAGATACACCAGCGGCACGTACACGAAATACGAACGCAGGCGGGTGAAAAGCGAGCCCCGTCGCTGCTCGCCTCGCGCCACTTCTTGTGCCTGTGTGTTCATCGCCTCACGCCTGCACGCCCATCAGGGTCATGGCTTCGCCCACCAGAAAGATCGAGCCGGTTACGACGATCACGCCGTCCGGGCTTGCTCAGCTGCGCGCGCCCGTGCCAGCGCTGCCGCGACGGTCTCCTCCGCAAACAGCGAACCTCCGGTGCGCGAGGCTGCCTGCAACAATTCGCTGGTGGTCGCGGCAGCGCGGATTCGCAACCTGCGTGACCACAACCTGCTCCGCCAAAGGAAACAGAATCTCGGCGATCTCCTGCAGCGGCTTGTCGCGCATGGCGGCGAAGACGAAGGTCAGCTCGCGGTCGGGAAAATTCTCCGACAATGCCGACCGCAGCGCCCATGCGCCCGCAGGATTGTGCGCCACGTCGAGCACCATCTCCCGTTGATGCGTCGCGGCCGACGGTGGCAGCACCTGAAAGCGCCCCGGCCAGTGGGTTTCGCGAATGCCTTGCTCGATCTGCTTCGGCGTCACCTTGAAGCCGAACTGCGCCAACTCTTCGGCCGTGGCAATTGCCAGCGCAATATTGCGCAACTGGTGCCGCCCCGCGAGCGGCGAATCCACGTCAATCTCTTCGCCCATCACGGTCAGCGGATAACGGTTGCGTCCCGCGCACAGGCGCCGCGCGTCCCGCCAGGTAGGTCGCCGCTCCCGGCGATACCGGCGGAACATATTGCACCGCGCTGACCGCCACGCGCGTTCTTCTCCAGAATGGCGTGCCCGATCACGTCGTTGGCCTGCGGATGCTGCGGCAGCGTCACCACAACTCCGTTCGCCCGGATGATGCCCGCCTTCTCTCGCGCGATCTCGGCGATGGTGTTGCCCAAATACTTCTGATGGTCGAGCGCGATATCGGCAATCACCGAGATCAGCGGCTCGACCACATTGGTCGCGTCAAGGCGCCCGCCCATGCCGACTTCGAGCACCGCGATCTCCACGCCGACGCTGGCGAAATACTCGAAGGCCATCGCGGTCAGCATCTCGAAGAAGCTGGGATGCCACGGCAGCTTGCCCGCGCGCATCAGCTCCTGCGCCGTACGCTCGACGCGCTCGTGCATGGCGCCGAATTCCACGTCGCTGATGGCCTCGCCGTTGACCCGAAGCCGTTCGTTGATGCGCACCAGGTGCGGCGAGCTGTAGAGCGCGGTCTTGTATCCGGCGGCGCGCAGGATGGACGACAGCGTCGCCGCGGTCGAGCCTTTGCCGTTCGTCCCCGCGATCAGCACGCTGGCAAAGCGCCGCTCGGGATGGCCGAGCGCCTCCAGCATCGCGCGCACGTAGGCCAGGTCGAACTTGTGCGAGGGCGTGCTCGCCAGTTCGTGCCCGAGCGCGTAGAGCTGCTCCACGGTGCTTTGGTAGGTCATGCAGGTCATTTCAGATTACAACATTCGGCGAGCGGCGCTAAGCAGTGCGTGGGCGTTGCCTGGGTAGGAACCGGGCAGTGTCGAGCATGGAAATCTGTCACCGAAGGCGGATTGACCTGCTTCACTGACAACGCGCCAGCGGAACTAGACACTGAGAGTCGTGGGCTCAGTGTCCGCAACCGCGTGTCCGCAGCAGCGTGGCGCGGACTGCGGAATGCTCTTTGACAATTTGGTGGTCAGGTGGTGGTGATGCAGGTTTGCTGACAATCAAGCCGTAAGCGCCTTCGCTTCGAAGCAGTGGTTGCTCGACTGCGTTCTCCAGCGCGAGACCTGACTACAGGGATTGATTGTGTTGACTCGCATTCCGTGCCGGAAGCGAACATGCGAACGTGACCCGAGAATCGCGCGTATCGTAAGCCATTACTGATCAATATTTTGCTGTAAGTCTATTTGTATCTCAATATTTTACACGCATATCTGCAAAATGATTGAATCGATTGGCCTTGACGTGCAGATAACTGATTTCGTTTGGATTTATAGCTCAGTAATTGCATCTAAGTTATTGAAAATTATCCGACAATTCGCGTTGAGCAGCAGCAGAGGTGAGAGGAGGGTACGCCAGATTGGGTACTCCATCAGGCTAATTGCTGAGTTCTACTTTCCTGCCAGTTCCTTCTTCACCGTCTCGCTGACCAGTTTGCCATCGACGCGTGCGCCGGCGAATTTTGCCATGACGTTCTTCATCACCGCGCCCATGTCCTTCATTGTGGGAGTGCCCATCTCGGCGATGGTGGCGCGCACGGCGGCGACGACTTCCTCTTCGCCAACGGCCTTGGGCATGTAGCCTTCGATGATGACGATTTCTTCGGCTTCTTTCCTGGCCAGCTCGGGACGGTTGCCTTTTTCGAACTGCTCGATGGAGTCCTTGCGCTGCTTGATCATGGTGCTGAAGACCTGCAGCTCTTCCTTCTCCTCGAGCGCGCCGCGCTTCTCGATTTGTTTGAGTTGCAGCGCGGCCTTCATCATGCGCAGCGTGGAGAGCCGCAGCTCTTCTTTCTTGCGCATGGCGTCAACCATGTCTTTTTGCACTTGCTCGGTCAAGCTCATGGCGCAATTATAGAGGGCTTCGAGTGTGACTGCATCAACGAGCACGGGTAGAGCGGGCCTTCAGGCCAGCGTCCGATCGACTGCAAGTATCGAGGGGCCTTACCACACAGCGCTAAAGCGCCGCTCTACCAGAGCTCGAACGGTTTATAGTTTTATCCGGCGCTCGCTTTCGCCGGAATTCACATGTAAAGGTGGTTATTTATGCTACGGAAGACCCGTCTTTTTACCCCCGGTCCAACTCCCCTGCTGCCCGCTGCCCAGAATGCAATCGCTGCTGCTGATATGCATCACCGGACAGCGGAATTCCGTGAAATCTTCACCCGAACGCTGGCCGATCTCAAGACCTTCATCGGCACCCAAAACGACGTTCTCATCCTCGCTTCTTCCGGCAGCGGCGCCATGGAAGCCGCGGTCTCGAACCTGACCTCTCCCGGCGACAAGGTCGTCGTGCTCACGCCGGCAAATTCGGCGAGCGCTGGCGCGATCTGGCCAAAGCATATGGCCTTCAGGTCGAGCGTGCTAAGCGTTCCCTACGGCGAGACCTTCGATCTGCGCGAGGTGAAGTCGAAGCTTGACGGCGCGCGCGTGCTCTACATGCAGGCGACCGAAACCTCGACCGGCGCCCGTCATGACGTCAAGGGCGTGGCCGCGCTGCTGAAAGGCACCGACACGCTGTTCGTCGTGGACGGGATCACCGGCCTCGGCACCACCGACTTTGACGTGGATGGCTGGGGCGTTGACATCCTTATCGGCGGCTCGCAGAAGGCAGTGATGATTCCGCCCGGCTTGGCCTACCTCAGCGTGAGCGAGCGGGCCTGGCAGCGCATGGAAGAGACGAAGAATCCGCGCTTCTACTTCGACCTGCGCAAGGAGCGCAAGTCACAAGTCAAGGGCGAATCCGCGTTCACCCCGGCTGTGGCTCTGGTCTGCGGGCTGGCGGCGGCGCTGGATTACATTCGCCGCGGCGGCAATGGCAATCTCGCCCAGGGCCGCGATGCCCTGATTCACAATGCAGAAACCTCGGCTGCCATGGTGCGCGCCGGCGTGAAGGCGCTCGGCCTGAAGCTGTTTGCGCCCACCTGTCCCGCCGCTGCTGTGACTGCGGTCCTGGCGCCCGCCGGAGTCGATTCCAGCGCGATCGTCAAGGAGTTCCGCGAGCGCTTTGCCATGGTCGTGGCCAACGGCCAGGGTGAGATGAAGGGCAAGTTGTTCCGCATCGCCCATCTCGGCTACTACGACTACCTCGACGCCATCGGCGTGATTGGCGCGCTCGAGCATGTGCTGCTGAAGGTAGCTCCATCCCACAACTTCCAAATCGGCGCAGGCGTCCGTGCGGTACAGGAAACTTTCGCCGAGCAATTTACAACTGATGCAGAGGCGGTGAGAGTATGAAAATCGTAATCGCTGACAAAGGCTCTCCCTCAACCGTCAAGGTCTTCACTGAGAACAGCGACTGGACCGTCGTTTCTCCCGACAAAGAGGCGCTGGCCGGGGAACTGACGAATGCCGACGCCATTCTGGTGCGTTCCGCAACCTTCGTGGACGCCGCCATGATGGACAAGGCCCCCAAGCTGCGCGTCATCGGACGCGCCGGCGTGGGCGTCGATAACGTCGATCTCGATGCCGCCACCAAGCGCGGCATCGTCGTGATGAACACGCCCGGCGGCAATGCCGTAGCGGTGGCCGAGCACACCTTCGCTCTCATGCTGGCGCTGGCGCGTCAACTTACACGTGCCGACTCCACCATGCATGCCGGCAAGTGGGAAAAGAAAACGCTGCAAGGCAGCGAGCTTCGCGGCAAGACGTTGGGCATCGTCGGCCTGGGCCGTGTCGGGGTCGAAGTTTCCCGCCGCGCTCTGGCCTTCGGGATGAAGGTGGTCGCGCACGATCCTTACGTGGCCCCCAGCCTCGCCCAGCAGTTGAACGTCACGCTGGCGCCGCTCGACGAGCTGTACGCCCAGTCGGACTACATCACGCTGCATGTCGGGCTCACTCCCCAGACTACGGGCATGATCAACGCCGACGCGCTTCGCAAGATGAAGAAGGGCGTGCGCCTGGTGAATTGCGCGCGCGGCGAACTGTTGAACGAGCCCGCCGTCATCGAGGCCCTGCAGTCCGGGCAACTGGGCGGCGCGGCGCTCGATGTCTATGCCCACGAACCGGTGAAGGACTCTCCTTTGGCAACCTTGCCGAATGTCATCCTGACCCCGCACATCGCGGGTTCGACGCATGAGGCTTCGGAAGCCGTGGGCGTGCAGATCGCACTGCAAGTCCGCGAGTACCTGACCAAGGGCGTCATTCAGAACGCCGTCAACGTGCCCTCCATCAGCGAGGAAGAGTACGAGCAGATGTTGCCGTACATCGCACTCGCCGAGCGGCTGGGCACGTTCCTGGCGCAATCCAGCGAAGGCGGCGTGGAAGAGATCGTCCTCAGCTACAGCGGCGAGATCGCCGAGTGGAAGACGGCGCTTCTCCGCAACGCAGCCGTGGCTGGCGCGCTCAATCAGCTCGCCCACGCTCACGAGCGGGCGAACCTGGTGAACGCGGCTTCCCTTGCTGAGGAGCGCGGCATCCGCCTCACCGAGCGCAAGAAGCCCCGTGACTCCGGTACCGTCGCCACCAACTTGCTGCGCATGACCTTCAAGAGCGGTCAGCAGGAAAACACGGTCGCCGGTTGCGTGCAACCGGGTGGATTGCCCAGGCTGCTGGAAATCGACGGCATCCATGTGGAAGCGCCGCTGGAAGGCAACGTCATCTACCTGCGCAATCTGGACGTGCCCGGTGTTGTGGGCCGCGTCGGGACGGTGCTGGGACAGCACAACGTCAACATCGCCAACTTCTCGCTGGGCCGCGCGGTCCAGGGACGCGAGAGCTCAGCGGTTGCGGTCGTGCAGGTGGACGGCGAGATCAACGACAAGGTGCTCGAAGCTTTGCGCTGCATCGAAACCATTCTTCTGGCCAAGGCGATCCGCTTCACCACGCCGCAGCAGAAGAAAGTGGAAGTAGCGCAGTAGAGGAGCTGCAGCCACGGATGAACCCGGATTGCTGACTGTGTTAGTTGTAACTTGACAAAATGAAGGTGGTCTCCTGATCGCACAGTCGTAAGTCATATCCGGTGTGAGTTCGTGGCTGCGCTTTTTTCAGGCTAGTCTAGTGGGTAGCTGTAGTGTGTCCCGCGCGGGCGGCGACTTCCAGGCGAACCTCGGCGCGGCGTTGCGCGTAAAGCGTGGCGTCGAAGTCGAGATCGGCGGCGGCGCGCTTCAAGGCTTCTTCGGCTCGGGCCTTGGCTTCCTGGGCGCGCTTCACGTCAATCTCTTCGGCGCGCTCGGCAGTGTCGGCAAGAATGGTGACCTTGTTGGGCAGCACTTCGGCGAATCCCCACGCAACCGCAAGATACTGCGTATTCGTACCTTGACGGTAGCTGATCTCGCCGATGGTCAAGGTGGTGATCAGCGGCGCGTGGCCCGGCAGAATGCCGAGTTCTCCGTTCTTGCCGGGAATCTGCACCTGCTCGACGCGCTCCCGCACCAGCAGCTTGTCGGGGGTTACGATTTCGAGTTCCAGCGTGTCAGCCATCGTGGTTTACGCTTGTGCCGCTTTCATCTTCTCGGCTTCTTCCAGCACTTCGTCGATGGAGCCCTTCATGTAGAACGCCTGCTCCGGAATGTCGTCCATCTTGCCGTCCACGATCTCCTGGAAGCTGCGCACCGTGTCTTCGACCTTGACGTAGCGTCCTTGCAGGCCGGTGAACTGCTCGGCCACATGGAATGGCTGCGAGAGGAATTTCTGGATCTTGCGGGCGCGCGACACCGTCAGCTTCTGGTCCTCGCTGAGTTCGTCAATGCCGAGAATCGCGATGATGTCCTGCAGGTCTTTGTAGCTCTGCAGCACGCGCTTCACGGCCTGCGCCGTGTTGTAGTGCTGCTCGCCCACGACGCGCGGATCGAGAATGCGCGAAGTGGAAGCCAGCGGATCGACCGCGGGATAAATGCCCAGCTCGGAAATCTGGCGCGAGAGCACGGTGGTCGCGTCGAGGTGAGCGAACGTCGTCGCCGGCGCCGGATCGGTCAAATCGTCGGCAGGCACGTAAATGGCCTGCACCGAAGTCACCGAGCCTTTCTTGGTCGAGGTGATGCGCTCCTGCAACTCGCCCATTTCAGTGGCGAGGTTGGGCTGGTAGCCCACAGCCGAAGGCATGCGGCCCAGCAGCGTCGATACCTCCGAGCCTGCCTGCGTGAAGCGGAATATGTTGTCAATGAACAGCAGCGTGTCGGAGCCTTCTTCGTCACGGAAATATTCGGCGACCGTCAGCGCTGTCAGCGCTACGCGCAGGCGCGCTCCGGGCGGCTCCGTCATCTGGCCGTAGATCAATGCGGCCTTCGACTTCGACGGGTCTTTGATGTTGACCACGCCCGACTCCTGCATCTCCAGCCAGAGATCGTTGCCTTCACGCGTGCGCTCGCCGACTCCGGCAAACACCGAGAAGCCGCCGTGCTTGAGCGCCACGTTGTTGATGAGCTCCATGATGACGACGGTCTTGCCCACGCCCGCGCCACCGAATAGGCCGATCTTGCCGCCCTTCAGGAACGGCTGGATCAGGTCAATGACTTTAACACCGGTCTCGAACATTTCCATCGAGGTGGACTGCTCGTCGAACGCCGGCGCCAGGCGATGGATCGGCATTCGCTTGTCAAAGTTCACCGGGCCAAGCTTGTCTACCGGTTGGCCGATGACGTTAAGCACGCGGCCAAGGGTCTCGCGGCCAACAGGAACAGTGATGGGCCCGCCAAGGTCGATGGCTTTCATGCCGCGAACCATGCCTTCGGTGGGCTCCATGGCGACGCAGCGCACGCGGCCTTCGCCGAGCTGCTGTTCGACTTCGAGGATGATGTCGATAGGAGCAGGAACGTTGAAGCCTTCGCTGGTGACGCGCAGCGCGCTGTAGATGGGCGGCAATGCGCTCTCGGAAAACTGCACGTCCACCGCGGGACCTGCGATCTGTATGATGTGTCCGATATTCTCTGGCATTATGAGTTTCCAGTCGTCAGTTGTCAGTTGTCAGTACGGTTGGACGGGATGCTGGCCTTCTCGAGGGCTTGACGGAACTCATTAGCCCATTAAGAATACGTCCCGATTCGCTTGCTTCACAAAGCAATGAGTCGCGTTGCGCCGCAGAAACATATCCCAATTCGTTCGCAATCACAATTTGAGTTTCAAGTTCGTAAAGCGAGCCTCGCGCATGCCCCAGGAATTGATGGAATTCTCCCGCAGTGGCTCGGCCTTGCCCCTCAGCGATATTACTTGCCACCGACACGGCGGATCTTCGCATCTGACTCTTCAGCCCGAACATCTCTTCCTGTGGCAAGTTCGATGTAATTTCATAAACTCTTCTCACGAACGTGATTGCCCTTTGCCACGCTATCAAGTCCTGATACCGACTGGAGCCCATTGTGTCCTCGATTCTTGCTGACAACTGACCACTGAGAACTGACAACTCTCCGTT
>CAWIMR010000004.1:0-141876 GCA_963837245.1 uncultured Acidobacteriaceae bacterium
CTGGAAAGCGTTGTCAACATCGCCCGATTCTAGATAGATCCTTGCCAGTTCGTTGGCGGTTCCGGCAGCGTCGTCGTATTTCTTGTCGGCATATTGCAAGTCGAACGCTTGCTGGTCGTATTTTGCAGCCTGACCAGGATCGCGAGTGAACGCGTACGATACCCCCATTGTTCTTAGGGCCCGGACCTTCTGCTCCGGCGAAGCGAGCGCGATCGCCTTGGCAAGACGTACGCGCGCCTGCTGGTACTTGCCTTCCAGGTCGAGCGCCATTCCGGCGGCCAGTTGGGCCTGGTAGAGGTCCGGAGACAGTTGCAGCGCCCGGTCGTAGAGCGCCACGGCTTCCTCCTGTTTGCCTTCACTGTTCAGCTTCTCGCCCTGCTTCACCAATTCGAGCGCGTCGGCATCCTTTTTGGATGGCTGCGGCGACGGGGTCGGTGACGCTGGCGATTGAGCCGGCAGGGAAGCGGAGCAGAGCAGAGGATGACGAGCGTAGGCATGAAAGAGCAGGATCGCGGTCGCATAGCGCGCCAATTATGGCACATTGTTTCCCTGGCCGCGAAGGGTTACACCGCGCAGGTGGTCACCGCGAAGTAGGGGAGAGAATGACGCTCTGTCGTACGCTAACCAAGGTACATGCGGTTCTGGCTGTCACCGGCGCCAGTTTTCGTTCGACACTCTTGCCGCGGCTCTGGGGCCCGTAGACGAGCATGGTTTCTGCCCCGCCTGGAGTTATTCGGGGGCAAACGGTCCTGAGCAATCGCCGTTCTAGCTGCCTTGCCACCAAGCTCATCAACCCAAGGTGTGCCCGCCTGTCCGGTTTTTGAAAGAGGTTCTCTTTTCCGATACATTAACTAAATGATGATGACAGAAGGATAGTTTCGACGTGACCGTTCAGAGCTTTACCTACATCCTGTTCGTGCCGATCATCTGGGTGCTTTGGCGCTTGGGCCGCCACCGGAACGGTCGCGAGATCGTGCTGCTTGCGGCAAGCTATTTCTTCTACTTCAGTTGGGGAGCAAGCTTCCTCGCGTTGCTCGTTGTCAGTTCCCTGGTAAATTTCCTGCTCGGCGAATATCTTCGGCACAAGCCGGACAAATCAAGGCTTTGGGTTGCCGTTGGATTCAATCTGCTGGTGCTTGCCCTGTTCAAGTACCTGCCAGGCATGGGCATCGCGCACAGTTCATCGGTGCTGCGCCATCTCATCACGCCAATCGGCGTGTCGTTCTGGACGTTCCAGGCTCTGAGCTATCACTTCGACTTGTATCGGGAAGAGGAGATTGATCCGACGCTGCTCGAGTTCTGCTTGTACATGGCCTTCTGGCCGAGTGTATTGTCGGGGCCGGTGTGTCGCATGCCGGCCATGCTGCCCCAATTCCGCTCGGCCGATCCCAAGTGGAGCGATATCGCCGAAGGATCGCGTCGCATACTAATCGGATTGTTTATGAAGGTTGTGCTCTCCCAGCTTCTGGCCACAGGGCTGCAGGGGGGAATGCGTGTTGCCTCCTTGACAACCGAGGGAGTTGACGCTGGCTTCGACCAGTCGGGCGGATGGGGCGGCCTCGATGTCTGGGCGCTTGCCTTCGGTTATGGTTTCCAGCTATTTTTTGACTTCGCGGGATACTCGCACATCGTGATCGGCACCGCACGCCTTTTTGGAATTCACCTGGCAGAGAATTTCAATGATCCGTATCTGTCCACGAGCCCGTCGGAGTTCTGGACGCGTTGGCATATGTCGCTTTCCTTTTGGATCCGTGACTACGTATTCCTGCCGATGGCGACCCTGCGTCGAAGCGTCAGTTGGCGTTATTTTGCGCTGTTCTGCGCCATGGTGATTTTCGGCTTCTGGCATGGAGCGACGGTGCTGTACGTACTCTGGGGCGCATATCACGGACTGCTGCTTGTTGCGCATCGCCAATTTCAAAACCTGAACCAGCGTTTCAACTTTGCACCTCCGGAATGGCTGACCAATTTCTTCAGTTGGAGCGTGACCTTTTCCTTGATGTGTCTTGGCTGGATTCTCTTTCGCGCCGAAAATGCCCATCAGGCATTCCGCATGCTCAGCGTGGTCTTCCAACCAGGGAGTTATCGCCATCTTGCATTGAAGCCGAATTATTATCTGGTCACGACGATCATTATTCTGGGCTACTTCACTGTGTGCGGTTATTGCCGGCTGGCTGAGAGGTTGGCGAAGTCGCCGCTGTGGAATCGAGCATCCTGGCTGCTCTCACCGGTGGTTTATTCCATTCTAATTATGGGGGTGATCATTTGGAGTAATCAAAAGTCGGTGTTTGTGTACATGCAGTTTTGACGCCCGCAGTTGTCCGGTTGCCTTGGCCTGCGAGACGCTCGAATGAAAGTTTGAGTTTGCGGCCGCGTACAACAAAGGAATTATGCCGGGAATTGTTTTGCGAAGACTGTACGTGCCAGTTGCGACTGTGGTCCTGGTTTTTCTGCTTGGCTCGTGGCTGATACGGGTCGCGAAGCCGCTCACCGATCTTCCCCCCGAACAGCGGGTCGAGAGCGGAATCAACCCGGAGCTCACTCCGGAAGAGGCGAAGTCGGCTCACGCCGTTATCGAGCCCGGTTATGGGTCGCGCGGAGGACGCGCGCAGATGCTGTTCCTTGGCAACTCGCAAACTATGACCGTTCCGTACAGGCAGCCTGGGGACATCTCAACGCCTCAGTGGCTGCAAGTTCTCCTCTCTCGTCGCGTTCCCGGCGGCGTTGACGTTCACCGCGCTTCACTCGGCGCCCTGGTCATGGAAGAGACGCTTGTGCGGGTGGTGGATTTCGGAGAATCGGTTTCCGGCCCGGCTGCTGTTATCATCGCGATCCGCCCGGAACTCATTAATGGAATCGGCTTGCGCGAGGAAGTACGGCAGCAAGCGCAAGATCCAGTTTCAAGGAGCGAGTTACGCCAGCTGGCGGCTTCGAATCCCGACCTTACGCTTGCGGATCGAATGATTGAAGACATTTTGAAGTCGGACCCAGCTGGCCAAACCGGGGCGGAGACTGAGGCGCCTTGGCCGAAGCGTCTGGAAAAAGACCTCCAGACGAGCGGCGAAGGCTTGACGTTGCTTGCAGAGCGCACGCTGCTTTTCGAGCTGGTCAACAGCACCTACCGCAAGTATCGCAATCGCATTTTCCGGGTAACTTCTTCCTCACCCCGCCCTCTGGACAAGTCAACTTACGCCCAGAACCTCGAAGCCTTGGAGCTTACTCTGCGCTACGCGCGACAAAAGGGCATCCATATCATTTTGTACCTAGGGCCCGTTCGTCCGATCAAGCCGAATCCTGATTCTGCACAGGAGATTGCACGCATTCGATACGACACCACTGACTTGGCGCGACACTACAACGTCGAATGCTTCGACTACACCCAGCTCGTTCCGGAATCCTACTGGACCGACTACGAGCCGACCCCGCTTAACCACCTAACTGGAGATGAAGGCCAACACGACTTCGCGCATCTCAGATCCGAGGGCCACAAGCTGGTCGCCGAGAAACTGCTTGAGGATGTGGGCGACTCAATTCTCGCCCACAATGGAACTCCCACCCATTGAGGTCGAGAACCCCTTGCCTCTCCGCAAGGTATTGAGAATAAATAGGCGAAGTAACTTCCTTTACCGATGATCAATGCAGTTGCTGCAGGATCAGCTGCTGGTAGACAGTTGAATTGGTTTGCGTCACCGAATCCAGGAAGTCGCCATAGTTGGCGGTTTCCCCACCGCAGGCGTAGCCCCACTGATCGACGCTTTTGGCGATGACCGCACACTTGCCATCGTAGGCATTGTCATTTAAGGAGAACAGACCCCAGTTGGTCTCATTGGATGTATTGTCGGTCATACCCCAATCCGATATGCCGAGCCCGTAGTAGGTTCCGTCGCTGGCTTGCGCGTTGAGAATCGCAGGCAGGTCTAAGCCGTACTGCTGGCCCCGAATAAGCTGCGTGGGATAGTCCGCGTCGTAAGCTCCATCCTTGGGAAAGGCGCTCATGTCCGAGTCGGCTTGGGCGGTGATTCCGTACCACAGCACAACCGGCAAGCCGGTCGCGTCGTATACGGCCTTGTTCGTGGCCAGGGCGGTTTGCGGATAGGTGGAATCCCAATTCAACACCAGCACATTACAGCCGGCATCCATCAGACCCTGAAGGACTGGCGACCGCACCCCCAGATCTCCGACGCCACCGAACGGCCCGCAGACTAAAAGATGGTTCGGATCGTAACCGCGAACCACAGCCACTTGCGGGCTGAATACTTGCGCGGCGTATTGCCGCAGGAAGAGATCGAGATCGGTCTTTAGCCCGGACGTCATACCGGTTTGGTTGTAGTAGTCGTGACCGAACCACGATCCGCTCCCATCCTCATTGAGGACGGCATTCCACCCTCCGTAGCTACTACTCCATGCCGTGTTTAAGGAGCCTATGGCGCCGTACTTCCCTTTAAGATAACTCACCCACGCCTGCTTGGTGTAGAGGCTCGCCGGACCCGTAGCTGCAAGTTGTACCGGATGAGGATAACCGCCCTCGCCGTTGCCTTTCAGGGCAAATACCAAGTCCGTATCGCTCAAGGTTATGCCAATCACCCAGGGAGAGTTCGCGAACCCTTGGGGAAAAACGGGATGGTTGTTTCCTGTTACCTGATTGCCGAGCTCGGCGACATTTCCCTGGGCCCAGTTCGGATCAAAAACATCCAAGGTGTACCCACAATAGCCGTGGAAGCCATTTTGTCCTTGACCGGAGCAGATGTCACCAACGGGAGCCGACAAGCCCAGCTCGCTCCAGTGGATAACCACGTCATTGCCGGAAGGCCAGAAGACGTAGAACGGCATGGGCGGGGTAGCCCCCGGTCCTGAGGTCGTGGGGATGGGGAGTGTATAGGTCGACGCGTAAATGTCCAGCGCGTTGAAGCCGTAGCTCTCCATCCGATTCAATGAGTGGGTGGCCCACAGCGACCAGTCGCCGCCGTATTTCGCCGCGCCCTGTTTGGAGACATAGTTGAGGTCCGCATCGTAGATAGCCAGTTGATAAAAGGTGTTGCAGGAAGGTGTGGCCAACAGCCATCTTCCACTCACCTTTTGCACCTGGAAGAAGCCTGTGGGATTACATCCGGGAATGGGTGCTGCGCTCAAGCCGCCATACTGGTCGAGATCGAGAACTACACTGAGTGTGAAGTTAAAGGTTTGTTGCTGGGGAGGCTGAGAAGAATCGGTTACCAGCACTGCAAACGTAAACTGCCCTACCGCCGTGGGTGTTCCGCTGATGTTGCCGCTCTGGTCTAGGTTCATGCCGGGAGGCAGAGCGCCCGAGGTCACCTGATAGGTATAAGGTGGTGTGCCGAAGCCAGACTGCAGAGTATAGGAGTAGGCCTGCTCAAAATACGCGGTGCTCAGGCTCTGGCCGGTTACCGTTAGCGTGATCCCAGTGTTTTGCTGGATGCCTCCGCCATTGCCGGTCACGGTGACGGGAAAAGTGCCCGTGGGTGTGTTGCCGGCGACGGTGACGGTCATGGTGGAGTTACCTGCACCCGGAGCAGGGATAGGATTCGGACTGAACTTCGCGGTCGTTCCCGACGGCAAACCCGAAGCCTGCAGACTGATGGCACCGTTGAAACCGCCACTGACGGTGCTGGTGATGGTAGAGGTGCCCTTGTTCCCTTGCGCGATGCTGAGCGAAGCCGGCGAAGCCGACAGGGTGAAGTTCGGCGAACTGGAGCCCTGTGCCACTCCCAGGAAAGCGATCGGGGTGAAATCCCCTGTGGCCTGCTTGGTTCCCACCGTCACCGTCAGGCGCGTGCCCGTCAGCGTTACCTGCTGGCTAAGGTTATTGGCCGGCCATGCCGCGGCTGACCAATTCTTTCCTTTCGCGTCATAGAAGTAGCCCAAACTAATGAGGCTCTCGCTCACCGTGGCCAGCACGGTATTGCCGTCCAGGAACTGAATTTGGCACTGCTTCCAACAATCCTCGTAGCTGTCATCGCCCATGGCCAGTGAAACGTTATAAGTACCAGGTGATGGCAGGTCCACGTAGAAGGTCGCCGGCGAGCCGTTGGTGATAAGGTTGATGCCCGCCAGGCGCGGATCAACGGTCGCATTGCGGTTCCGGCCTTGGACAAGAGCGGTTTTCACCCAGCCATACGTGACACCATTTCCTTTGGTTGGATAGGCCGTGGTGGCCAATACATAGGTGTCGCCAGGGGGATCGGTTACGAAGTTCGAGGTGCTGCGGAAATCAAAGCCTTGTTGCCAGCCGCTCGCGGCCGTCACGGTCAGCGTGACCGTGGTGTTTTGCTGGATGCCGCCGCCGTTCCCCGTGACGGTGATGGGATAGGTTCCCGTAGGCGTGCTTCCGCCGACCGTGATGGTCATGGCCGAACTGCCGGAACCCGGAGCCGGTATTGGGTTGGGATTAAAGCTCACGGTAGTTCCCGACGGTACTCCCGAAGCCGACAATGCGATCGCGCTGTTGAAACCGCCACTGATAGTGGTAGTGACGGTCGAGTTTCCCTGGTTTCCTTGCTGGATGTTCAGCGAGGCCGGAGAGGCCGAAATGGTGAAGTTGGGCTGCTGGTGTGCGGTGACCGTCAGGGTGACGGTAGTGCTTTGCTGGACGCCTCCGCCGTTGCCTGCAACGGTGATGGGATAGGTTCCAACAGGCGTGCTTCCGCCGACAGTGATGGTCATGGTAGAGCTACCGGAGCCGGGCGCCGGTATCGGGTTAGGATTAAAGCTCACTGTAGTGCCCGACGGCGCTCCCGAAGCCGACAACGCGATCGCGCTGCTGAATCCCCCGCTAATGGTGGTAGTAATGGTGGACGTTCCCTGGTTGCCCTGCTGGACGCTGAGAGAGGCGGGCGAGGCGGAAATCGTGAAGCTCGGCGCCCCGGAGGCTTGCGCGACTCCAAGGAACGCGATCGGAGTCGAGTCTCCCGAAGCCTTATTCGTTCCTACTACAACCGTCAGGCGCGTGCCCGTCAGCGTCACCTGTTGGCTGACGTTGCTACCTGGCCAAGCTGCGGCCGACCAGTTGTTCCCAGCAGCGTCATAGAAATAACCCAGTTTGGTTGATCCTTCGGTCACGGTCGATAAGACGGTACTGCTATCCAGGAATTGAATCTGACACTGAACCCAGCACGCCTGGTATCCGGCATCCCCCAGGGCCAGCGACAAGTTGTAGGTTCCTGGAGAAGGCAAGTCCACATAGAATGTCGCTGGAGAACCATTGGTTGCGAAGTTGACTCCTGCCAACCGCGGATCCAACTTGGCACTCCGATCCCGGCCTTGCACCAGGGAGGTCTTCACCCAACCGAAAGTTACCCCGTTCGCTGTCGTCGGATATTTCATGGTGGGCAGAACGTAGGTGTCGCCCGGAGGATCTGTTACATAGGCTGCAGTGTTGCGGAAGTCGAATCCCTGCTGCCAACCGCCGGCCGCGGCTGCATCCAAAGGCAATGTTAGGAAAACTAAGAAAAGTAGGCAGAGGCAAAGAACTGTACGTGTGTCCGTCCAGATGGAACCCATAGTAGTTATGTGCTGACCTTCCGCAGGACTCGCGCTGATCTCCATAGCAAGAAATCGCGGCGAATGCCACTCGTAACTGGGGTGTCTCGATAGTGCTACTATAGTTGCGTGACATTCGATTTCGTTGAGCTGGCATGCACAATTTACACTAAAGTAACATTCCATCTTGTTACTTTATTGCGACGTATCTCTAGTTCTAATTCGTGTCTTCTCGGGGCAAGACTACTTTAGGCAGCTGTTGCCAGAAGATGGCGACGATTGCGTAATGGGGCTAGAGAGAGCGTGTGAAGCAACGGTCGGTGCTAGATTGCGACCTTTCTTTCCGCCGATTCCCATACAAGCTTGGAATGTATAACTATCGAGGAATAGGCTATTTACGAGAGCTTGGCCCATCTTTGGATTAGTGGCAACAATTCCGATAAATCTTCGGAGTTGCTATCTATGATTGGCGATGCCGAGCCTACGTCCGCGCTTCAGACTTGGGGGCAACACGCAGAATCTGTGACAATGTGTCCGGCCATCGCGCGAAGAGTTGTTGCCCCAAGAGACTTCCAGTCTTAAGAACATGCTGTTGCACGAGTCCGCGAACCATGGCCTGTTCCCGGTAATCGCAATCATCCAGCAAGCAGGTTTCAACAAATTCGGGATGGAATTTCTGGTGAGTCTCGAAAATGTTCTCCGGGTCCCAGACATACGCCGCACCTCCAGTCATGCCAGCACCGAAGTTTCTCCCTGTCGTGCCCAGGATAACGACCACTCCTCCGGTCATGTACTCGCAGCCGTGCTCTCCAACGCCCTCCACCACCGCCGTCGCTCCCGAATTGCGGATGGCAAATCGTTCGCCTGCGCTGCCGGCCGCAAACAAGAAGCCTGCGGTCGCTCCGTATAGTGCGACGTTTCCCAGGATGACCTGCGAGTCTCTGCGCGCCGCCAAGTTGCTCCAAGGGCGCAGTATGAGTTCGCCGCCAGAAAGACCTTTGCCGACGTAGTCGTTCGCCTGACCCTCAAGCGCTAGGGTCATGCCGTCGCCGGCGAAGGCGCCGAAGGATTGTCCTGCGGTGCCGCGCATCCGAAAGCCGAGCGCCGGTTTCGCTATGTGCTGACGGCAG
Source organism: uncultured Acidobacteriaceae bacterium (assembly GCA_963837245.1). Lineage (GTDB taxonomy): Bacteria > Acidobacteriota > Terriglobia > Terriglobales > Acidobacteriaceae > Bog-257. Next base: position 8,628 of record CAWIMR010000004.1, read on the forward strand.
CGCAGCAGTGCTAGCTCGCCCGCCAGACGCGCACCCAGGCAGCGGTCTTCGTTCTTCACCGCCACGTTGTACTCGAACGCCCGGCCCGCGAGGGCAGCGGTCAGAGCAGGTTTTACCCACGCGTCATCCAGTGGTGCATGATCTTCGGGCCGCGCGTTTGGCCTGCCTTGCCAATGGAGCGGGCCGTGTTTTGCGGTAGCCAGCACGGCCTGCAAGTCGAGATGGCCCTCCGAGCGAACCTGGTGCAGCAAGTCTGAGCGTCCGATGGCTGACTCCAGGGAGGGCAGTCCCAAGGCCGCCAGCAGTCGTTGCAGGTCTTCGGCAAGATTGAGGAAGAAACGGACTACGTTCTCCGGTTTGCCGCGAAACTTGGCCCGCAATTCGGGGCGCTGCGTCGCAATTCCGGTGGGACAGGTGTTGAGGTGGCATTGTCTAGCCATGTCACATCCGATGGCGACCAGCACCGCTGTGCCAAAGGAGAATTCATCGGCGCCCAGCAAAGCTCCTATGAGCACGTCGCGCGCGTTGGAGAACCCGCCGTCCACCCGCAGCCGCACCCGGCCGCGCAGACCGTTGTGGCAGAGCACTTGCTGCGTTTCCGCCAGACCAAGCTCCCACGGACTGCCCGCGTACTTGATGCTGCTCAGCGGCGATGCACCCGTGCCGCCGCTATGCCCGGCGATATGAATGTAGTCGGCATAAGCTTTCGCCACACCGGCGGCAACCGTCCCGACCCCCAATTGCGAGACGAGCTTGACGCCAACGGCTGCGCGAGGATTGATGCGCTTCAGGTCGTAAATCAATTGCGCGAGATCTTCAATGCTGTAGATATCGTGATGCGGCGGTGGGCTGATCAACGAAATTCCGGGTTGGGCATGGCGCAGCCGAGCGATAAGTTCGGTTACTTTGTGACCGGGAAGCTGGCCGCCCTCACCGGGTTTTGAGCCCTGCGCAATCTTGATCTCCAACTCCTCCGCGTGCGCGAGATATTCAGCGGTTACACCGAAGCGGCCAGAGGCAACTTGCTTGATCTTGTTGTTGCGCGGCAGAAAGTTGGCTGGCCCATCGGGCTCACGTTGGTACGCCACCGGATCCTCGCCGCCTTCCCCGGTGTTGGAGCGGCCGCCCAACTGATTCATCGCGAGTGTGATGGTCTGATGCGCCTCGGGACTGAGCGAACCCAGAGACATGGCGCTCGACACGAAGCGCCGTGCCAGACTCGTGCGCTGCTCGACCTGGTAAACGGACAAGCGCGGACCGGCAGGCCGAAACTCCAGCAAGTCTCGCAATACCATGGGATCAGCTTCTTCACCCGTACCTCGGTAAGCCGACCAGGCCTCGGCATGGGAAGGCGCAGTTGGCGCCGCCAGAACCGCACTCTTTGCTGCACCAACCGCGATCTGAAGATGGCGGGTTCGCTGAGGCTCCCACATGTGGGTCTCGGCGGCATCGTCGCGGCGGAAGCGGACCCATCCGTAGTCGGGCAAATCAGAGGAGGAAACCTCCGCCGACCAGGAGGCGCGAATCGCATTCTCGATTTCCTGGAATCCCCATCCTCCCAGCGGCGACGGACTGCCCGGGAAGCAGCGATCAACAACACTGTCATCAAGTCCAAGAATGTCAAACAATTGCGCTGCCCGGTAACTGTCTAGGACAGAAATCCCCATCTTCGACATCACCTTAGCCATGCCTGCTTGCAGTGCCTTCAACAATCGGACTTCACCCTCCTCACCAGCCAGTCTACGAGCCGTCTGCAGCGTCAGCCAGGGACAAAGGGCGCCCGCTCCGTACCCGATGAGCACGGCAGCGTGGTGGACATCGCGACAATCGCCAGCCTCCAGGGCCAAGCCTGCCTTGGTACGCAATCCGGCTGCAACCAGCGCGTGATGGACAGCACCGGTGGCCATCGCCATCGGAATGGGCAACGTTTCCGGGGAAGCCGAGCGGTCGCTCAGCACTAGGATCCGCGCCCCTCCGAGCACCAGTTCAACGGCTCGATGGCGCAGACACTCAATCGCATTCCGCAGAGAATCGTCTTGCGCGAGGGTGCAATCCAGAGCAGACAGCGGCAACTCCTCGTGCATCGGGTAGACATTCTGGCGCAACGCCGCCATTTGTCCCAGCGATAGAAACGGCGAAGGCAGCACTAGACCGGGCAGAGGCGCATGCTTGTCGAGCAGGTGCGGCCAGGGTCCAAGCCGCGTGCGCAGCGAAACCACACAGGATTCCCGCAACGAGTCGATTGCAGGATTCGTAACCTGCGCGAACCGTTGACGGAAGAAGCCATACAGAGGTCGCGGGGTGCGCGCAAGCGGTGCAATGGGAGTGTCGTCGCCCATTGACCAGGTGGCTTCCTTGCCCTCCAGCGCCATGGGCGCAACCACCATCTTCAGGTCCTCGCGGGTGTATCCAAATCCTCGCTGCAGACGTGTGATCTCGTCCTCGGATAGAACTGCGACAGACTCCAGCATGGGCTCCAGCGGAATGTCGTCAATCAACGTGGTGTAGGCCGTCAGCTCATCGAAGTAGCTGTCGAGCGCCTCGCCGTCGAGAACCCGCCTCTGTTCGAGGTCGAGCAGAATCATCTCCCCGGGTCCGAGTCGTCCGCTACGCACAATCGCGTTGGGACTAACATCGGCCAGGCCGACCTCGGAGCCGGCAACCATCAGTCCAGTGTCTGTGATCACGTAGCGGCAGGGACGCAAGCCGTTACGGTCGAGTGCCGCACCCAGCAGTCGGCCGTCGCTGAATACCAATGCCGATGGACCGTCCCACGGCTCCATGCAATCCGCGTGATAACGGTGGAAGGCTGTCTCGTTTCCATAGGCGGCGGGCGGCAGCATCATGCGCACGGCCTCCGCGACATTGCGGCCATGGTTCGCCAGCATTTCTGCGACCTCGTCCAGGCTCATCGAGTCGGAGGCGTCGTCCGTGAGGATGGGCTCGCATTCTCCTGGCAAAGTTGCGCGCCGAGTCTGGATATGTGCGCGATTGCCCCAGATGGTGTTGATCTCGCCGTTGTGGGCCAACATACGAAGTGGCTGTGCGCGATGCCATGACGGCAGCACGTTGGTCGCATACCGCTGATGGAAGATGGCAAAGGGTGTGACGAATTCATGGCATTGCAGATCAGGATAAAACTCATTCAGCAATCGCCCGGCGCACAGCGCCTTGTACACGATGGTCTGCGTTGACAGCGAGCAGACATAGGTGTCTTTGGTTTGGCGCTCGAAAGCTTTGCGCGCCAGATAGAGGCGATGCTCGATTTCAGTCCGGTTCCACTCCGTTCCCTCTGGCTCAGTGATCAGTGCCTGGCGAATGACAGGGACGGAAGCCAGCGCAAGTTTACCCAACACCTTTGGCCTGGTGGGGACCTCCCGCCATGTGAGCCATTGCAGACCTTGGGCGGTGATGCATTGCTGGAAGCGTCGAGCGTCGATGGCTGCTGTAGAGGCCTCCTGCGGCAGAAACAGCATTCCCACCGCTAGCGGCCGCTCCATCGGCAGCGCTATGGCGGATTGTTTCAGGAGAAGCGAGCGAGGCACTGCGCACAGGATGCCGACACCATCACTGCTCTTGCGATCGGCCGCCACCGCGCCGCGGTGCGCCAGGCGCCCTAGCGCCGTCAGCGCCAGACGCAGGATGTCGTGATTCGAGCGGCCCTGTAGGGTCGCAACGAATCCAACTCCGCACGATTCGTGATCGAAGCGAGGATTGAGAAGGGATCGACTTTGGGAGCTGAGACTACTCCGTCCCATATTCCACTATACGGCGAAACTTTGTTGGTTGAGAAGTGAGAGAGAGACTGGTGGACGGGCTTCAGGCAGCGTGCGCTGCCACCGTTATTGTAATCCAACCGCGCGGGCAGGAACTGAGAACAAGCGATGGGTTTCGTCTGTGCCACCGTAGGGACTCGCGCATTCTTGCAACCGCGAGCCGGAATGAGCGGTTACAATTCTGGATTGCGTCTCGGGTGGGCAACCACTCGAAGAACTCAGCACAAGGAACTCAATCAGATTGCCTGTCACTACAAAATACCGCACCCTGGTGGATGCGTTATTGGCCGCGCCCGCAGGGCGGCCTTTCGTAACCTCTTGGATTGACGAAGACGAACAGGAAACAGCTACCTTTGGCGAGTTTCGTCGCATGGCGCGCGTGCAGGCCCTTCTTCTGAAAGACAGTGGCGTGTCTGAAGGCGACCGCGTGGTGCTCATCATGCCACAGGGCATTCCGCTGATGGCGACCTTCGTTGGGGCCATGCTGCTGGGCGCCGTGCCCGCGATCCTGGCCTATCCGAACTTCAAGGTTGAGCCCGGCAAGTATCGTTTTGGATTGGCCGGTGTAACGGCGAACCTGCACGCCAAAGTCGTGGTCATCGACAACGAGTTTCCCGATGACCTGCTCGGCCACGTGACTCTGGGTGAGGCCCGGCTGCTGCGAGCCGCTGTTGCCAGTCCTTCCGATGACGACGCGGAGTTGCCTGACCCCGGCAATGAGCCGGACTCGCTCGCGTTCATTCAACATTCTGCCGGAACTACCGGTTTGCAGAAGGGGGTGGCGCTGACCCATGACGCGGTTTTGCGGCACCTCGAGCACTTGTCCGAGGCCCTCCAACTCGACGAAACCCGCGATGTGGTTTATAGCTGGCTGCCGCTCTATCACGACATGGGCTTGATCGCGTGCTTCATCCTGCCAATGGTTTGCCATCTCCATGTCGTGATGCAATCTCCACTCGACTGGGTCATGCATCCCGACACAATGCTGCAGATCTTCACCGATTACAAATGCACGCTGGCGTGGCTGCCAAACTTCTCTTTCCAGTTTGTGCCCCGCCGCACTCCGCGGGAGCGCTGGTCGAATTACGACATGTCGTCGGCGCGCGCGCTCATCAACTGCTCCGAACCCGTCCGGGCCTCGAGCATGAACGAGTTCTACAACGCGTTTGCGGCCCACGGCTTGAAGCAGTCGGCGCTGCAGGCGTCCTACGCCATGGCCGAGAACGTATTTGCAGTTACGCAGACGGGCATTCATGGCAATCCAGGACCGCAGGTAACCTGGGCGGATGGACAGCGCTTTCGCACCGAGCACTTCATCGCGCCCGTCCCGGAAGGAACACCAGGCGCCGTATCCTTCACTTCATCGGGCCAGCTGCTACCCCGCAATCGAGTGCAAATCGTATCGGACTCCGGTGACGTTCTGCAGAACGGCTATGTGGGCGAAATCGCCATCCAAAGCGACTCACTGTTCCGGGGATATTACAATCGCCCCGACCTCACTGAGAAGGCGATTCGCGACGGATGGTATTATTCCGGCGACTTGGGCTTCTATCTTGACGGTCAGCTTTACGTCATCGGCCGCAAGAAGGACCTGCTGATCATCGGCGGCGAAAACATTTATCCGCAGGACATCGAAGAAATTGTCTGCAGCCATCCCGCGATTCACGACGGCCGGGCCATTGCTCTGGGCGTCTTCAATCCCGACCTTGGAACCGAAGACATCGTGGTCGTGGCGGAGGTCGAAAAAGAAGAGTTACTCCGGCAGGCGGACGACATCGAGAGGGAGATTCGCAGCAACGTTGTAGCCAACATGGGAGTGGCGGTAAGAACGATTATCCTTAAGCCTCCGAAGTGGATCGTGAAGAGCACCGCCGGAAAGGCCGCCCGCTCGAGCACTCGCGAAAAGCTGCTCAAGGAGCATCCGGAATTAGCAGTAGAACCCTAGGAGAAACGAAGCGTGACACCTGAAGCACAACAGATGATTGATCAGGTAGTGAAGCTGGTACGGAAACCAGGCCTGCAGATCGACGAGAACACACCCCTGGTGTCGTCCGGTCTGATTGATTCGATGGCGCTTGTAGACCTGCTTTTGAAGCTCGAGGACATCACCCATCTGCGCATCCCCGCGGGCAAAGTACAGCCCAAGGACATGAATACGGTGGCCTTGATGTTTGCTACGGCGCAGCGCGTGGGGAAGCCCAGGAAATAGATGCAGCGCCTCTATTTTCTCTTGTCGCCCTTGATGAGGATCGAGTGCCGCACCGGCACGATGGCTCCGCGGTTAGGATCGGCGGCGTGCTGGGCGCGCGTCATGACTTCGTTGCGGACATAGGAGACGAAATCCGCCATTTGGCGCTGCATCTCGTCCATTCGCTCGCGCATTTGCAGGATGATGGCGATGCCGGAGATGTTCACGCCCAGGTCGCGCGCCAGGGAAAGAATCAACTCCAGTCGCTCCAGGTCCTGGTCGGTGTAGAGGCGCGTATTGCCTTCGGTGCGAGAAGGTTTCAGCAGACCTTCGCGTTCGTACAGGCGCAACGTCTGCGGATGAATGCCGTACATCTCCGCCACCGCGCTGATCATGTACGCGCCCTGCTTCTTACGCTTGGCCATTGTCCTCTCGCGTTATTGCATACATCAGGTGCGGCAATCCATGAAACATCACCTGGCGCTCGACCTTCATTCCGTTTCTCTCCGCCACATGCCGGGAAGGCAGGTTCTCGGCCCGGATAAGGGACACGATTTTCTCCGCGCGCAATGTGCCGAAGGCATAAGTCATGCAGGCGACGCGCCGCCTCCGTGGCGTAGCCGTGCCCCCACTGGTCGCGGCGCAAGTGATATCCCACCTCCAGCACCGACTCGCCTTCCACTTTCTGCCGCACCAATCCGCAATCACCGATAACCTCGCCGGTCGACTTCAGGATCACGGCAAACAGCCCACACCCGTCATTGCGGTAGCGTTCCTGGTTCTTCGTTACCCAGTGCCCCGCATCATCACAGCTGAACGTCCTGGGATAGTACTTCATGGTCTCCGGGTCGCCGATTACGGCGAAAATGGCTTCAACGTCGGCGGCGCTGAAATGGCGGAGAATCAGGCGCTCGGTTTCAATGACAACCGGCGGCTGAATTGAAGGCTGCGACCTGGCCACCATTTCTACACCTGCTTCCACAATTCCTCGCGGGGATCTTCCGGATTGAGTTTCGCCAGTTCGCGCAAGATCTCCTTCGACTTTTCATCCCGCACATTCGGTGGAACAATCTTGATTTCCACGATCTCGTCGCCGCGGGTGCCTTCTTTCACTGCTGACGGAACGCCTTTCTCGCGCAGCCGCAGCTTCTGGCCACACTGCGTTCCCGGCGGGACTTTCAACAGCGTTCGGCCGTCGATCGTGGGAACTTCAATTTTTCCGCCCAACCCGGCTTCGGTGAAGGTCACTGGAACGGTGAGATAGATGTCGTCGCCATCCCTGCGGAAGACTGGATGCTCGCCCGTGCGCACGATGATGTAGAGATCGCCGGCGGGCGCGCCCATCGTCCCGGCATTGCCGCGACCCGGGACGCGAACGCGCTGCCCATCTCGAGTGCCCGGCTTGATCCGCACTTCCAGCGACTCGGTGTGTTCGACACGTCCTTCACCATGGCAGACATTGCACACGGTGCGGTTCTTGCCGCTACCTCCGCATCGCGGGCAAGTCACATTGAACTTCATGCTGCCGCTCTTCTGCGTGATCTGTCCTTTGCCTTTGCATTGCGGACAGACGCCGGGCGCTTCGATGTAGCCTTGCCCGTGGCAGTTGCTGCACACTTCCAGGTGGGGAATGTTCAGCTTCATCACCGTGCCCTTGATGGCCTGCCAGAAGCCAACATTCACCTGGTATTCGAGATCACCGCCCGGCTCGGCGCGTTCCGCCACGTCCTGCGCAGCACCGCCTCTGAAGATGTTGGAGAAAATGTCGCGGAATCCGCCGCCACCGCCACGGCGTCCAGCCGCGCCGGCGCCCTCGGCAAAGTCGTTGAAGTCGAAGCCGCTGAAGTCGAACGGCACTTCCTGCGTTGTGGTGTGGGTTCCGCTTGCGCCTGAGCCCGGACCGCCGAATCCGCCTGCGCCAAACCCTCCGCCGCGCGCGTAGGCCTCGGCGGCCGCGGGATCGATATTGTCGGAGTAGAACCCGAGCTGATCGTAGATCTTGCGCTTCTTGGGATCGCTCAGGACGTCGTTGGCCTCAGAGAGTGTCTTAAACTTTTCTTCCGCAGCCTTGTCGCCGGGATTCACGTCAGGGTGGTATTTGCGCGCGAGCTTGCGGAACGCCTTGCGGATCTCGTCCGCGGAGGCCGTCTTCTTGACCCCGAGGGTCGCGTAATAGTCCTTGTCTTTGTTGGCCGTGGTGGGCATGAGATGGGCCGCTAGCTCTTAGCCATTAGCGTTTAGCATTCAGTTGATGATGTCCGATCCCGCGTCTTCGACAGGGACAACCACATTGGCGACGAATCCAAATTCGTCGCTGATTACAGGAATCGCCTTCACCACGCCTAAGCCGGGCGTCAGCAAATACCAGCGGTGATCGTCGCTGTTAAAACTTAGCATGTAAGACTGATGGTTTACTTCGAATCGCAAGTTACTACCTCGAAACCCTTTTGTTTCTGGCTCGGGCTCACGCCATCGCTACTTTGTGTCGCCGGCTAAAGCCGGCTCGGTTTGATTTTTCTGCTCCCCCAGGGCTTGCGCCCTGGGCTAATCGCGCCGCCGCCGCTTCGCGGCTGGTCGTTGCCCGTCCGCCCACCTCGCCAAATAGTGAACTCGGTAACGGCATACCGAACGAACTTGGCGCCGAGTTTGTGGCAAGGGGCGCACCCGGCGCCCCTTTTGAAAAAAACTAGTTGCTAATGGCTAGCTGCTAGTTACTTCTTCTCGTCCACGTCCACGTACTCGGCGTCGATCACACCTTCGTCTTTCTTCTTCTGCTCGCCGTGGGCCTCGCCGTTTCCGCCCGGAGCCGGACCGCCCGTTGGCGGCTGCTGCGCCGAAGTGGCTTTGTACATCGCTTCGGCCAGCTTGTGCGAAGCCTGCGTCAGACGATCACGCGCGCTTGTTCATCGCAGCCGCGTCGTCGCCTTCGAGAGCCTTTTTGGCATCGGCCAGCGCATTCTCAACGTCGGCACGCTCTTGCCCGGAGATCTTGTCTCCGTGCTCGCGCAGCATCTTCTCGATGCTGTACACCATGCCGTCGAGCTGGTTGCGCGCTTCCACTTCCTCACGCTTGGCCTTGTCCTCGGCAGCGTGGGCGTCGGCGTCCTTCGCCATGCGCTCCACTTCGTCCTTGCTCAGGCCGGAAGACGACGTGATCGTGATCTTCTGGTCCTTGCCCGTGGCCATGTCCTTGGCATTGACGTTCAGGATGCCATTGGCGTCGATGTCGAACGTGACTTCGATTTGCGGCACACCACGCGGGGCCGGAGGCAATCCGGTCAGGTGGAACTTGCCGAGGGTCCGGTTGTCGCGCGCCATCGGACGCTCGCCCTGCATCACGTGCACCTCAACCGACGTCTGGTTGTCAGCTGCGGTGGAGAACATCTCCGACTTCTTGGTCGGAATGGTCGTGTTGCGCGGGATCATTGGCGTCGCCACGCCGCCCATCGTCTCGATGGAGAGCGTCAGCGGGGTGACGTCGAGCAGCAGCAGGTCTTTCACTTCGCCGCCCAACACGCCGCCCTGAATCGCAGCACCAATCGCCACTACTTCGTCAGGATTGACGCCCTTGTGGGGCTCCTTGCCGAAGACTTCCTTCACCAATTGCTGAATGCGCGGCATGCGCGTCTGGCCGCCAACCAGCACGACTTCGTCGATCTTGTCGGGCGTGACGCCGGCGTCTTTCAAAGCAGCCTTACAAGGACCAATCGAGCGGTCGATGATGTCCTTCACCATCTCTTCTAGCTTGCCCCGAGTCAGAGTCTTGACCAGGTGCTTGGGACCGCTGGCATCCGCCGTGATGAAGGGCAGATTGATTTCGGTCTGCATCGTGGTCGAGAGCTCGATCTTGGCGCGCTCGGCCGCGTCACGCAGACGCTGCAGGGCCATTTCGTTGCCCTTGTCGCGCAGATTCAGGCCTTCGTCTTTCTTGAACTCGTCAATCAACCAGTCAACAATGCGCTGGTCAATGTTGTCGCCGCCCAGGTGCGTGTCACCGTTGGTGGACTTCACCTCGATAACGCCTTCGCCGACTTCCAGGATCGAAATGTCGAAGGTTCCGCCGCCGAAGTCATACACGGCGATAGTTTCGTCCTTCTTCTTATCGAGTCCGTAGGCCAGAGCCGCCGCCGTGGGCTCGTTGATGATGCGCTTAACTTCGAGGCCGGCAATCTGGCCGGCGTCCTTAGTCGCCTGCCGTTGTGCGTCGTTGAAGTACGCCGGCACGGTAATGACAGCGTCCTTCACGGTCTCGCCCAGGTAGTCCTCGGCCGCCTTCTTCAGCTTCTGCAGGATGAAAGCCGAGATCTGAGGCGGAGTGTATTCCTTGCCCTGCGCCAGCACAGCCACGTGATCGCCCGACTGCACCACTTTGTACGGCACCATCTTCATTTCTTCATTGACTTCGTCGTAGCGACGGCCCATGAAGCGCTTGATGGAGTAAATGGTGTTTTCCGGATTGGTAATGGCCTGCCGTTTTGCGACCTGTCCTACGAGTCGCTCGCCATTCTTGGTGAAAGCGACGACCGACGGCGTCGTCCGTCCGCCTTCCTCGTTGGGGATGACTTTGGGCTCGCCGCCTTCCATGACAGCGACCACCGAATTGGTGGTACCCAAGTCAATTCCGATAATCTTTCCCATTGCAGCACCTTCCTAAAAGGTAGTTCAGTCCGTAAGTTACTGATAATAAATAAACTTGACTGCGGTTCAAGGCCTTATAGCAGAACGACTATAGAACTTGAGTCGACTATTGTCAATGTTTAGATGACCCGGGACGCACCCGCGTTGCAAAGATTAGGGGTTTACGTTCCGTAGAGCGCTGGTGACCGGCTGCCCCAGGTGTTGCCGTCCGGCACTAGCGGGCCGAAGATCGGATGGCTGATCGCTGCGATATACACACACAAGGAACATGTGATCCCAGCTTGCCGTACAGGATTCCATGAAGAACCTGTCTGCTTTGCGAAATATGCTATTCATGCTCCCGTTGCTTGTGCCCCACGCGCAGGCACAAACAGCAAAGAGTCCTCCGGCCCCCGATGCGCTCTTTCAGACGGTCGCAGCGCTCGACACCGCCCTCTTTGATGCCTACAACCGATGCGATCTGCAGAAACTAGGTTCGCTGGTGGCGGACGATCTGGAGTTCTATCACGACAAGACCGGACTCTCCGTCGGCAAGCAGAAATTCCTCGCGGCTATCCAGCAGAACATCTGCGGCAAAGTGCGAAGGGACCTCGTGCCGGGGACGCTGGAGGTTTACCCTATCCAAGACTATGGTGCTGTCGAACTGGGAACGCATCGCTTCCATCATCCCGGGCAGGAAGCAACCGAACAAGTCGGCGAGGCGAAGTTCGTGACGCTTTGGCAAAACAAAGATGGGGTGTGGAGGGTTACCCGAGCTATCAGCTACGATCACGTTGCTCTGCCCAAGTGATCAGGGTTTCGGCGGGACGGCATCAGCAAGTAACGGTGGGTTGCCGGGTTTCCGTCAGGAGCCGAGCTGTACCAGCTCTGTCGTGTGCTTGAGCTGGCCGCAGGCGGCGTAGATGTCGCGGCCGCGCGGCCGCCGGATGAAGGCTGGAATGCCGGCTCGCATCAGCACACTCTGAAACGCGGCGACTCTCTCCTCCGAAGGCATGGAGAAGGGAATCTCTGGACCCGGATTCAAGGCAATCAGGTTTACCTTGGCGCGCAGACCCCGGATGAGTTCGACCATCTCGCGCGCGTGCTGCACGCCGTCATTCAGGCCGCCCAGCAGGACGTACTCGAAAGTGAGCCGCTCGCGATTGCGCAGTGGAAACTCGCGCAGCGCGGCCATCAGTTTCTCGATCGTCCACTTCTTCGTAATCGGCATGACCTGCGTGCGCAGGGCCTCGTTGGGTGCGTTCAGCGACACCGCCAGCTTGGGCCGTACTGATTCAGCTCCGAAATCGACAATGCGGGACACGATGCCCGAGGTCGAAACCGTCATGCGCGACTCCGGAATACCGACGGCTTCGACCAACAGCCGCACGGCCTGCATAAAGTTGTCGTAGTTCAGGAAAGGCTCACCCTGGCCCATGAACACCAGGTTTACGCGATCGCGCTCCATCTCGACCTGCTGGTCGTTCAGGACGGCGAGGATCTGACCAACGATCTCGCCAGCGTTTAGATTGCGCTTCAGCCCCAGCAGCGCCGTCATGCAGAACGTGCACTCCACTGCACAGCCCACCTGGCTGGAGACGCAGATGGTCGCGCGGTCCCACCCTTTCGCCAACTGCGGGCGAAAGGATGGGGCACCCCCGCTCAGGTCGCTCAGTTCGGCGTCTCCCATCTCAGAGCCATCGCCAGCCTCGCCGCCATCACCTTCGGGCATCCAGACCGTCTCAACGCTCTGACCATCGGAGAATCCCAGCAAGTAGCGGACAGTTCCGTCGGTAGATACGAACTTTTTCTCGATCCGGGGAAAACCGATCGCGTATCCAGCTTCCGTCAACTGCCGGCGGAAGGCCAAGGGGAGGGTTGTGAACTGTTCCAGCCCCGACCACCTTTGCCGGTATAAACCGTCCAAGAGTTGGCGGAGGCGGTACGGAGCCTGGCCGAAGCCTTCCACAACTTCCGTAAGTTGTTGAAGAGAAAGACGCAATAGTTCGGTATGTTGCGGCAGGCTCATGCATCCAATATGCTGATCGCTTAGATTCCTGTGCGCCCGACGACGCTGCGGGCGAATTATCGAGTGAGAGACTATTTTATCCCGCAACCCGGCCAACCAACAGGCAGGAAGACGACATGGGGCCACGGAAGTTCAACAGGAGTACGCCTCCATCTCGAGTGGAGCCGTGAGAAGTAAAGTAAATGGTTGAAGAACTCCGCAACATCCAACGCGAGGTTTTGCCCAACGGGCTGACCATCCTCACCGAGCAAATGGACCACATCCGCTCTGTCTCGATGGGGATCTGGGTGAAGTCTGGCTCTCGCCACGAGGATCCGAACGTCAATGGCATCTCGCATTTTGTGGAGCACATGGTCTTTAAGGGGACGACCAGCCGCTCCGCCGAGGATATAGCGCGGCAAGTGGACTCCATCGGCGGCAACATGGACGCCTTTACCGGCAAAGAAACCATCTGCTTCAACATCAAGGTCCTGGACGAGCACCTGCCGATTGCTGTCGATGTCCTGGGTGACATGGTGCTGCACCCGGTATTCGATGTGAAGGAGATAACGCGCGAGCGCGGAGTAATCCTGGAAGAAATCAAGATGGACGAGGACAATCCGGACTATCTGGTCCATGAAATCTTCACCCAGAATTTCTTCAAGGACCATCCGCTGGGCAAGCCAATCCTGGGTACCAAGGAGACGGTCCGTCGCTTCGATCAGGAGGCGACGCTGGGTTACTACGGCAGCAAATTTGCTCCCAACAATCTGATTGTCTCGGCAGCCGGAAGCGTCAGCCATCATGAGTTTGTGGAGTTGTTAGGCAAACAATTCGGCCAGTTGGCGGCCGGTTCTAACGGCTGGCACGACACGCCGCCCAAAATCAATTCGCGCATTATCCTGCGTAACAAAAAGGCCCTGGAGCAGGTGCAGATTTGCCTCGGAGTTCCGTCCTACCGCATCAGCCATGAGAAGCGCTATGTTTCCTACATCCTGAATACGCTACTAGGCGGCGGCATGAGTTCGCGGCTGTTCCAGAATGTGCGGGAAAAGCAGGGACTGGTCTATTCCATTTTCTCTGAGCTGAATCCCTTCCGCGATGCCGGACTGCTTTCCGTCTATGCGGGGACGTCACGCGAGTCCGCGCCAAAGGTGGTGCAGGCGGTGGTGAACGAGTTCCGACAGCTGAAGCAGAGTGCGATCTCGGAGGAGGAGTTGAAGCGTGCCAAGGACCAGCTTAAGGGAAGCCTGATGTTGAGCCTGGAGTCGAGCACGGCGCGCATGTCGAACCTGGCCCGCCAGGAAATGTATTACGATCGCTTCTTCGGGATGGACGAAATCATCCAGCGCATTCAGGCGGTTACCATCGAAGACCTGCTGCAGTCGGCAAACGAACTGTTCCAACCTGACTTGATTGCCGTCACCGTACTCGGCAACCTAAATGGGCTGAAAATCACGCGTGGGTCGCTGGCGTGCTGAAAAGACGTTTTTCCAGCGCTACCGTCCAATCAGTGGGCGGCCTTTGACATCGGTTTGCGGCTGACGAATAATCTCGCTTGTAGGTTCCCGCAGGACGCGGCTTTCTCTCCCATGCAAAATCTGCTGCCGTGTTCCGCGGCGACGAACGTTCCGAACTGGCCCAGGAAGGTTACATCCATGCGTAGACGTAATCGTGATCGTGGCTTCACCCTGATCGAACTGCTGATCGTCGTCACCATCATTCTGATCATCGCGGCTTTCACCATCCCCAAGCTGACCAAGTCGCAGATTCCAGCACACGAAGCTTCGGCCATCGCCAGTATCAAGGCCATTAACGAAGCGGAGATGATTTTTGCCAGCACCCATCCGGACCAGGGATTCACCCCGGACCTGGCGGTTCTGGGTGGCACAGCACAAGGAGGCGGTGAGCAGACTCTCGACAACGTCACGGCCAGCGGTCGCAAGAGCGGCTACACCTTCACCTACACGCCGGGCGAAAAAGTGAACGGCGCCATTCGGTCCTATAACCTTACCGCCGTACCCGACCAGGTGGGCACTACCGGGCAGCGCAGGTTTTTTTCCGATGAATCGGGTGAGGTCCACTACAACGGAGGCGGCCCGGCCGACGCATCCAGCCCGGTCCTTCAGTAGCCTATTGCGGGCGGAGCGGATTCATCCGATTAGGTAGGGGAGCAAGGTGACTCCTGCCTGAGGCGACGCAGAACAGGCCAACCAACGCTTGCCCGAGCTGTTCATCTAACGACTAGACTTTCCAATGTCAACTCCACAGTTTCGATTGCGGCGGACGATTCCCGGCCTCCTGCTCGTTCTTTGCTCCATTCGTCTCATGTCGCAAACTGACGTCCGCGCCCTGGCCAGCAGGGTGGACCAGCACTACGACCACATGCACACACTGGAAGCGCAGTTCACCGAGACCTATACGGGCGCGGGCATGCACCGCACGGAAAGCGGCACACTCCGGCTGAAGAAGCCAGGACGAATGCGGTGGGACTACGATCAGCCGCGGCCCAAGTTGTTTCTCACCGACGGAAGCATCGCATGGTTCTACGTTCCAGGCGAGCTTCAGGCACGCCGTACGCCCTGTAAAACAACTGGAAGACATGCGCTCGCCTCTGCGTTATCTCCTGGGCAAGACCAAGCTCGAAAAGGAACTGGACGGCCTCTCGTTGGCCCCTGACGTCAAGCCTCTCGATCCGGGCGACGTGGTCCTGCGCGGCGTTCCCAAGGGGATGCGAGAGCGTATAGGGCAGACGTTGCTTGAAGTTACTCCAGACGGCATCATCTCACGCATCGTCGTCGAGGAACTCGATGGCTCGGTGACCGAATTTCGCTTTCTTCAGCAGCGCGAGAACGTCGAAATACCAGACCAGCAGTTCCACTTCGCCCCCCCGGCTGGCGTGGAGGTCGTGGCAGGAACAGAATTCATGGAGTGAGCATCTGGCAATTTGCACTTGGCACTGGCCAGAACGAGTGGAGAAAGGAAGGGTGCGGTTGTACAGGGAGCGGAAGTTACCAAGTGCTAAGTACTAAATGCTAACTGCCAAGTGCTAGACTACCTCCAGACCCTCCAAGGAAACTTCTTATCTTTATGGCCGAATACGTAATCAGGATGGCCGATGAGCAAGGCCACATGTTGCAGCAGATGGAGCACGGGACGTCGGAAGTCGAAATCCGCGACCGCTTCGCGCAGCAGGGGTTTCTGGTCTATTCGGTCAAGCCGAAGGGCCTGCTCACGGCCGACCTCCGCTTGCCGCAACGCCGCAAAGTCCCGCAAGACCAGTTTGTCATCTTCAATCAGCAGTTCTTGACCTTGATTCATGCCGGTTTGCCGATTATCCAATCCCTTGAACTGCTGATTAAGCGCCAGCGCAATCCTTTCTTCCGTTCGATTTTGCAGAACGTGCGCGACCGGTTGCGCGGTGGTGAGTTGCTGTCGGAGGCATTTGCTGCCCAGAAAGTTTTTCCCAAGGTCTATACGACAACGCTGCTGGCGGGCGAAAAGAGCGGCAACCTCGAAGAGGTGATGGCACGCTTCATTTCGTTTCAACGTTTGGCGGTAAGCTTTCGCAAGAAGCTGGTGGCCTCGCTGGTCTATCCCACGCTTCTGGTTCTCATGTTGTTCGTGATGTTGACATTCCTGATCACGTTTGTGGTGCCACAGTTCGCCAACCTCTATCACCAACTGGGTTCTGAGCTGCCTCCGATGACCGCCTTTATGCTGGGCCATCGGCGTCAACGCCAAGCAATACTTCCCCTACGCGGTGCTGGTGCTGGTCGGTGGTGGGTTCCTCCTCTGGCGCTGGATGAAGAGCGACAAAGGCGCCACGCAAATGGACCGTTTCAAGCTGAAGATTCCCCTGCTGGGCGACATCTGGTTGAAATACCAGGTGGCGGTCTTCTCGCGCATGCTCTCAACCCTTTTGTCGGGAGGCTTGCCGCTGGTACCGTCGTTGGAAACTTCGGGTGAGTCGATGCAGAGTCACCTGATGGCGCACGGTATTGAGCAGGCCACCCGAGGCGTACGGGAAGGGCAGAGTCTGGCCCGCAGCCTGGAGCAAACCAAGGTTTTCCCGGAAATGTCGGTGGAGATGATGGAGGTTGGCGAATCCACCGGCGCTTTGCCGGCCATGCTGAATTCCGTAGCCGAGTTTTATGAAGAAGATGTGCAGAATGCGCTGGCTACCGCGATGTCGTTGATCGAGCCCATCATCCTGATCATCATGGGCGTGGTGGTGGCCTTTGTGCTGATCTCGCTCTACCTGCCGATTTTCAGCCTCGGCGCAGGGGGAATCCACTGAAGCCGTGGAGAGTGATGGGTTGGTAGAGGATAGTTTCGAGTTGAGTTTTGGCTGAACGGCTGATAGCTGACAGCTATGCCACAGCTAAGAGCGAAAGGCGAAAAGCGGTACCTATGGTAGACCCAAAAAAAGCAATTTTTGTCGATGGCGGCAACGGAAATCCTACCCCGACCCAAGATGAGGTGGAACACGGTAAAGACCTGGCGCAGCGCTATCGCTGCGAGTTCGTGGACCTGAAGAATTTTCACATTCAGCACGAGCTGTTTCGCAAGATCCCCGTGGATCTGATGTTCCGCTACAACTTCGTGCCGCTGGAGGACAGGCCCGATGGTCGGTTGGTTGTGGCCATCGCCGATCCCAGCCAGTTGATGATGATCGACGAGATCGGCCTCCTGCTGGGGCGCCGCATCACGACCAAGGTCGCGAGCCTGTCGCAGATCAGCGACATCCTGAAGAAGACGGAACAGTCGCAGCGCGTCCTGGAAGAAGCCAGCGAGGGCTTCGCGCTCGACGTCATCGCCGAAGACGAGGACTCCGACGAGACCATTTCCATCGAGAAGCTGACGGCGGAGACCGACATCAATCCCATCATCCGCCTGGTGGACACGACCATCTTCACCGCCTTACAGCGGCGTGCCAGCGACATTCACATCGAAACCCGCGACGACTCCGTGGTCATCAAGTACCGCATTGACGGCGTTCTGCAACAGGCGATGCAGCCCATCGCCAAAGAACACCACTCCACCATCATCTCGCGTATCAAGGTGATGAGCGAACTCGACATCTCCGAGCGCCGCGTGCCCCAGGACGGTCGTTTCCGTGTCCGCTATCTCGGCCGCTCAATTGACTTCCGCGTCTCCATCATGCCGTCGATTCACGGTGAAGACGCGGTGCTCCGCGTGCTCGATAAAGAGTCGATGAGCGAGAAGTTCCACAAGCTGACGCTCGACGTGGTTGGTTTTAGCGAAGACGACTTGCACAAGTTCCGCCGCTACATCAAAGAGCCTTACGGCATGGTCCTGGTGACGGGACCCACCGGTTCCGGCAAAACGACCACGCTGTATGCGGCATTGAACGAGATCAAGGCCGACGAAGACAAGTTCATCACCATCGAAGACCCGGTCGAATACCAAATTCGCGGCATCACCCAGATTCCGGTGAACGAGAAGAAGGGGCTGACCTTCGCCCGCGGACTGCGCTCCATTTTGCGCCACGATCCCGACAAGATCATGGTGGGCGAAATTCGCGATACGGAAACCGCGCAGATCGCCATCAATGCCGCGCTCACCGGGCATCTCGTGTTTACCACCGTGCACGCCAACAACGTGGTGGACGTTCTCGGCCGCTTCTTGAACATGGGCGTGGAGGCTTACAACTTCGTTTCGTCGCTGAATTGCATTCTGGCGCAGCGGCTGGTCCGGCTGGTCTGCGAGTTCTGCAAGAAAGAGGTGCACTATTCCGCGGAAGAATTGGAGGCCAGCGGATTGAATCCGCAAGAATGGGCCAGCGTTCCGTTCTACGAAGGAGAGGGCTGCATCGAGTGCTCGGGGACCGGCTTCCGGGGTCGATCAGCCATCCACGAGTTGCTGGAGTTGACCGACAACGTGCGGGAGATGATTCTGGCCAAGCGGCCCAGCAGCGAGATTCGCCGCGCCGCGCGCGACGAGGGAATGCACTTCCTTCGTGAGTCGGCGCTCGATAGAGTGAGACGAGGCCTTACGACCTTGAAAGAGATTAACAAGGTTACGTTCATTGAGAGCACACGATAAGAGAAACATGGCACCTTCGTAATCTTGACAGCGACTGGCACGGCAGTACACTGGAAGGCTGAGCGAACCGCGAGACCGGAAATCAGTGGAGTATTTACTGATTAGCTAATCCGACTCCGAAGAGTTAGTGATTGTAAGTTATTTTTTTTCAATCATCTAGCTATAAGTCCAGCAGAATCTATTAATTGCGGAGAAGCTTTTCGGCGACACAGATTTTAAAATGACTTACGAGGAGCACCTACTGGATAAGTCCTTTGATATGAATCATTAACGTTTAACTCTTTTGTTATCTATCATTCGCAAGGATTTATTGCTTAAGTTATTGATTTCAGGGTGATCAGGGGGGAGGGGTAGCCAGACTGCGCAACCTATTCCCCATCCGCCAACGCAATCGGATTGTTGCTTGCAGTTTATTAGAGAGTAAATGACTGAACACCAAATTCCCCGGCCCCGACTGGCCTGCGAGATAACCGCCGAGCACGTTGTGGCTGCGCGTGCTGGTGAAGGCGGACGAGCGGTGGCCGCCACGTCCGCGCGGCGGCTGCCGGAGGGCGCACTCACCCCTGGATTAGCGCAGGCGAATGTCACCGCGCGCGACGTTTTGGTGGCCGCGCTGCGCGATGCGCTGGCTGCTGTAGCCAGCCGTTCCGGCGACCTCTGCCTGATTATTCCCGACGCCGCCACACGCATCATGCTGCTGGACTTCGAGACCTTGCCGGATAAGCAGCAGGAAGCCGACGCTGTGGTGCGCTTTCGCTTGAAGAAGTCGCTTCCTTTTGAGGTGGAGCAATCGTCAGTCTCCTTCGATCGTCAGGGGACGTCCAATCCGGTGCGAGTGGTTGCAGCGGTGACTCCACGTGCCGTGCTGGAGGAGTACGAGTCACTGGTCCGCGAGGCCGGCTATAACCCAGGATCCGTGTTGCCTTCGATGATCGCCACGCTGGGTGTGGTGGATGCGTCGCGGCCGACTATGGTCATCAAAGTCGAGCGTGGGACCACAACCTTCGCGATCGTCGATCAGAACCAGTTGCTCCTCTATCGCGCGCTTGAGAATGGCGGCTCCGTCGTTAGTGGCGAGGCGCTGGTGGATGATGTGAACACCTCGTTGGTTTACTTTGAAGATCGGTACGCGGTTGGGGTGGATCGCGTGCTGGTGACCGGAGTTGAATCCCCGCAGGAATTGCAAAGAGCGCTCAGCGCAACTGCCGACATCCGGGTCGAAGAAGTGGTTTCGACCAGCATGGTGGGCCTTGCGGCGGGTGGTGTGGCGCGTTCGGCGCTGGCAGGAGTCGTGGGGGCACTGGCATCCTGATGCGCTTCAACATCAATCTCGCCAGCCAGCCCTATGAAGCCGCACAGGAATTCCGTCGTCGCATTAGCGCAGTCGTTGCGGCCCTCGCTCTCCTAGCTGTGGTGCTGGTCGGCTATATCGTTTATCAGAGGATCCATTCTCGCGATATCAACCAGCAACTGTCCCAAGTCCGGCAGGAGATTGCCAGCCTCGACCACGAGGAAGCACAGGCGCGGGCGACATTGAACAAGCCGGAGAACCGTGATGTCGCCGACCGGTCGCAGTTCCTCAACCAGTTGTTTGCGCGCAAGGCGCTGTCATGGACGCGGGTTTTTGCGGGAATGGAGCGTATCATGCCCCCGGATTTGCATGTCGTTTCCATGAAGCCGGAGTACAGCAAGACCAATGACCTGGTTCTGCACGTCGTGGTGGCGACGGGTTCACGGGACCGCGCCGTCGAACTGGTTCGGCGCATCGAAAAGTCCCCGCATTTCCGACAGGCAGAGATCGTGGCCGAAAACGTGACCGCGAATGCCGGCGATCAGGCCGCTGGCCCAGGCAATATCCAATTCGATATTGCGGCGGTGTACCTGCCGAGCGCACCGGACGCAGATGCGGCGGACGAAGAAAAGGCCGGGGACAACAGCAGCAGCATGCCGCAGAAGGCCGCGGCTGGGACATCGGCTGCTCCGGCAGGCCACAAGATCCCCACGGCCAACCCGCATCCCACGCTCGTGCAGGCTCAGAATCAGCCACGGGCGGAGCAGGGGAAGGGGCACTGATGGCCAGCATCCGCGAGATTCGCAAAAAATGGATGCCCGCGCTGATAGGGCTTGCGGTGCTCGACCTGGCTTGCGTTGGGTATTTGCTGTCGCCGGCGGGACGTTCGCGCCAGGCACGCCAGCGCGAGTACTACGAATTACGTGCTCAGTTGACTGCCAAACGGCAGGAGGTGCTGCCCACACGCGGCATGGACCAAAAGCTGAAGCAGGCGTCGCAGGACATTGGCAGTTTCAATGAACGGCGATTTCCGGCGCAGTATTCGGCCGTGGCGGACGAGCTGGGCAAGTTGGCCGCGGATACCGGTGTCCATCTTGCCGGCGTGAAATATGACGAGACGGACGCGGCCATCGAGGGATTGCACAAGTTGAATGTTGAGATAACCCTCTCCGGCGCCTACCTGCAGGAAGTGAAGTTCATCAACGCCCTGGAACGGGACAAAATGTTTTTCCTGATTGACGGCGTTAACCTCGCCGAACAGCAGGGAAACGTTCGCCTGCAATTGAAGCTGGAAACGTATTTGCGTGGCGGGGCGGTAACATCGTGAAGCTCGGCACCGAGAACAAGACGAAGACCATCATCGCATTGGTGTTGGTGGTTCTGGCGGCCGTTCTGCTGGTGCGTGCGTTCCGCGGCGGGGAACAGGACGCCGCTCCTGAGCCTCGGTCCGTCGTCGCGGGATCGCAATCTTCGTCAGGCATGGGTGCGCGGGGGACGGGCACCAACCCGCCGGCTCGCAAGAAGCCATCGACCCAACTAACGCAGACGCTGGATCCAACCTTGCGCTTTGACCTACTGAAGGCCAGCGAAGACGTGTCCTATAAAGGCACAGGGCGTGACATTTTTCGTTCGCAGCCGGAGCCTGTTATACCCACACCTCTTCCGCCCGATAAGCAGCCGAATGTGGTGCAGACACCGCCTCCGCCTCCGCCCATCGAGTTGAAATTCTATGGCTTTGCCAGTCGCAAGGACGGCTACAAACGCATTTTCCTTCTCAAGGGGGAAGACGTTTTCATTGCCAAGGAAGGCGACATTGTGGACCGGCGTTACAAGATTGTGCACATTGGCCAGAACTCGGTGGACGTCGAGGATGTGCTGACCAACAACCATCAGACGCTTCCGTTGGTGGCGGGATGACTTCCTGCAACATCCGCTCCGCGCCGTCTACACAGTTAAGAGTGAGCTGCAGCGTGTCACAACCGGTCCGCATCGGCGACGAGGAATCCTCTCGCCCTGGATCCCCGGTTGCCGGTTGCACACCAGTTAGCCCGCAGCGGCGTGAGCACGAGGGCGGCTATCTTCTGCTGGCTGTCTTGCTGATGATGGCTTTCATGATCATCGCTGCCAGCATCGAGGCTCCCCAGATGGTGCAGCAGATGAAGCGCGACCGCGAGGAGGAGATGATCCATCGCGGCACCGAATACGCCCGCGCCATCAAGAAGTACTACAAAAAGTTCGGCCGCTATCCGGCGACCCTGGAACAGCTCGACAACACCAATCAGATTCGTTTCTTGCGCAAGCGCTATAAGGACCCGCTCACCAAGGATGGCAAGTGGAAGATACTCAACTACGGTGACATCCAGACGGTGTTGAACGCCAGCACGCCGGGAACTCCCGCTGCAGCTCTGGCTGCACAAGGGCAAAGCTCATTCGGGCCCAGCGCAGCGACTTCCGTGAGCACGACCGGCTTTGGAAGCGGACAGTCTGCGTTGAGCCCTGCGAACGTTGGGTCCACCTCCTCAACCGGCTTTGATTCCAGCAGCACGTTCGCCTCCCAGCAACAAACTGGTGTGACCGGAAATACGCTGCGGGCTTTCCCGGAAACTCGCCACAGGGCAATGCTCAACAGCAAAACAGTCCCTTCGCTAACACCTTCAGCTTGGGATCGAATACGGGTCAGCAGGGAAGCGCGGCTGGCAACCAGCAGCCTGTCGGCACAGCTACTGGCAACCAGACTCTTGGCCAGACTTTTGGCGGCGGAGCCATCGTCGGAGTTGCCAGCGTCAACAAAGACCCGACCATTCGCATTTACAACAAGAAAAAAACCTACAACGAGTGGGTGTTCATCTACAACCCGATGATGGACCAGCAGAACGTCCTGCTGCGCGGACCGTACCAGCCAACCACAATTGGCGGAGCTCAGGTGGGAACTCCGGCGGGACAGATGAACAATCAGCAGAGCGGTTTTGGCCAGCAGCCAAGCGGATTCGGGCAGCCGTCCTCCGGTTTCGGCCAACAGCAGAATTCGCCGCAGCAGACTCCGCCGGTGAACCAGGTTCCGTATGACGGGAACAAGTACTAGCCCTCAGTGAGACGTTGCGCTCTAGGCTCCTCCTCAAAAACGTTCTTTCGCGAATCAATCGCGGTGCGGCGACGATCCACTAACCGCTCTCCACTGACCACTTTCTCGTAAACTCCACCAGCAGCTGCAGCCGCTGTCGCGCATGTCCGGAATCGATGGCGTAAGCTGCCAGCGGAACGGCATCACCGATGCGGTCGGCGTGTCCTGCAGCCACCAACGCTGCAGCAGCATTGAGCAACACCACGTCGCGACGGCAGGAACGCTCGCCATCCAGAATAGCGCGAATGATGGCCGCGTTCTGCGCTGCGTCGCCTCCAGCGATTTCGCTCAGCGGCGCGCGTTGCAAGCCAAAATCTTCCGGAGCCACCTCATACACTCGCACGTTCCCGTTGCGCACCTCGGCGATCTTGCTCGGGCTTGAGATGGTTATCTCGTCGAGTCCATCGCGTCCGTGGACAACCAACGCTCGCCGCAAGCCGAGTTCACTTAGCGCCTCCGCCAGCTTCTCCACGAGATCGGCGGAATACACGCCGACAACCTGCGCCGACGCGCGCGCCGGATTGGTGAGCGGGCCCAGCAGATTGAAGACGGTGCGCAGCCGCAACTCGCGCCGCGCTGGTTGCACGTATTTCATCGCGGAGTGCATCGCCGGCGCGAACAGAAACGCGATGCCGGTTTCACGCAGGCAGGCAGCCAAGCGCGCGGGCGGCAAATGAATGTTTACGCCGAGCGCTTCCATCACATCGGCCGACCCGCATTTCGAGCTGATGCTGCGGTTGCCATGCTTCGCAACTCGCACTCCAGCGCCGGCAATCACCAACGCAACTGCGGTGGATATGTTGAAGGTCCCGCTGGTGTCGCCGCCGGTGCCGCAGGTGTCCACCAGCGCATCGCGTTCGGTGCCGCTCAGGTCGAGCGCTTCGCCATCTTCGGTCTGCAGAGGAACGGCGGCCTCGCGAATGGCTTGCGCGAAGCCGACAATCTCCTCGACCGTCTCGCCCTTCATGTGCAGCGCCACCAGCAGCGCCGCAATTTGCGCGTCGGTCGCCTCGCCGCGCAGGATTTGCGACATAACCTCACGCGCTTCCTGGCGGGTCAGGGAAGTGCAGTGGTTCGCGACTTTGTGCAGCGCATCGAGAAGCATGAATCAGTTGCCAGTAGCCAGTCGTCAGTTCTCAGTGAACAGTCAACTCGGCGCTCTTGCTTAACGTTCATCCTAAGAAACATGGCATTGCGAGAGTGGCCACGGCCGCAGCCAGCAACAAAAAATCAAAATTATTACTGGCTCGGCGGAGGCGCAGTCGCCTTCTTGGTCGTGCTGGGATTAGTGCTTGTTCCCGTGCTCTTGTGCGTTGTCGCCGCCGCAGGATGCCGCGGATCGATGATCTTGATGTGCGTGATCTTCGGCGGATTATAAGGCCGGTTATTGCGCGGGTCGCTGGCCAGCCGCGCGATTTTCTTGACCACGTCAAGGTCCTCGCACTGACCGAAGATGGTGTGTTTGCCGTTCAAGTGCGGCGTGGGAACTTCGGTGATGAAAAATTGCGAACCATTGGTATTCGGTCCTGAATTCGCCATCGCCAAACGCCCAGGTTGATCGAAGGTCAGGTCCGGGCTGAACTCGTCCTTGAAGTCGTAGCCGGGTCCTCCGGTTCCGTTGCCTGCTGGATCGCCGCACTGAATCATGAACTCCGGAATCACGCGATGGCAGATGGTTCCGTCGTAGAGCGGAGTGTGCATCATCTGTCCGGTCTTCGGATCCTTCCAGGCCTTTTTCCCGCTGGCGAGCCCGATGAAGTTGGCGACCGTCAGCGGCGCCTTGTCCGGAAACAGCGTGCAGCTGATGTTGCCGTCGGTGGTTTCGATGATCGCGGTCGGCTGTTGCGGCGCGGTTGTTGTTCCCTGAGAACTCGACGACGAAGCGCCGCTCGAGGTCTGCGCAACTGCCAAGGCGCTAAGGCTGAGACCAAGAATTGCTGTTACCAGCTTATGCATAGTTTCTCCATCGATATCGAACTCAGCGGGCCCGAAGGGACTCGCTGCTTACTGATCTTAAATGTCCAGCAGCGATTAGCGACTCTTCAATGGCCGAATTTCAGTTCGGAGAGTTCGTTGGTTCGCGAGCACTATACTCCCCCTCTTGTCGCGACATGTTAAATCAACAACTTAGCCGCTATTTATGTCGCAAGATATAGTATCTAAATGAGTTATATGCAAGATATAGATTCCTTTGGACTTAAGCGACGAAAATAGGAGAGAAGCGTCAGTTTCGAGCCGCCAGAACTATGTAAATACATGGAACTATGTAATACCTAACAACCCAGCAAAAGCTAAGCATGCCCCCCTCCCCAGCTTCTCTGCAAAATATTGAAAATAAACAGGCAGCAAAAGCCTCTCCTCGTAAAATCCTCCATCCAAAGGAGTTACACGTAAAATCCAGAATCCTATGGACTTAGAGGCGAGAGACGAGCACATGGACCACTGACCACTGGCCACTAGCTACTGGTTTTCAAAGAGCATCTCGAGTCCGCGCACTAGGTGCGGCGGGCGAAGACACACTAACCCCTTCCTCGCACTTACTGAATACCGCGTCGAGCCGCCGTTTGCAATAGGCCCTCGTCACAGCTGCTTGTGACGCGAACAGGAGCCAACAACACAACAGAAGTAGAACTTTGGGTAACGCACGCGGGCACCCTGCCTTCGTGGCACTATGGGTTTGACAGCGCGAGGCGTCGAAAGTAGGGTGACAGTAGGTTCTACACAACCCAAGGAAACATTGCTATGACCGGAATACAGTTCGTGACCGATGAAAAGGGCCGCAAGGTTGCGGTTCAAATCGACCTGAAAAGATACGGCGCGGTGTTAGAGGATTTTCGGGACGGGCTGATTTCGGAATCGCGGCGGAAGGAAAAGGGGATACCCATTGCGAAGATCAAAGCCGACCTGGTAAAACGCGGTCGCCTGCGTGAGTAATTATCATTCCGTTGAGGTAAAGCCGCCGCGCGGAAGGAACTGGAAGCTATTACAGGATAATGTGCTTGCCTGAGTCGTACAAAGACTAGAGGCTTTGCGCCGTGAGCCGCGGCCTCCAGGATGCAAAAAGCTGAAGGGCTACAAGGATCAGTGGCGCATCCGCGTTGGCGATTGGCGAATGGTGTACATCATAGACGACGCAGGCGAAACTCATGGCAGTGTCACGCGCATTGCCCACCGGCGCGAGGTGTACGAACGATGACTGCGGGACGGCTCCCTTTCCAACTGACGATGATCCTGCAACGCCCGCACTAGGAACACTCCACCCAAGCAAGAGCGGTGTTAAGAGATTTGTTGGATTCGTTTCCCGAATCCATGGTGCGCAACTGAGGGAGCCGGCAAGCCCGCATCACCGCTGTCAGTATCAGCCATCACCGACAGGGCGGAACCTTCATGTAAAAGTGGGTTCAGCGCCCCCGGCCCCTCGACAATCCCTCGTCGCCAGCTCGGAAGGAGCGCAGTATGTCCCGTCTTAAGACCAGCATCACCTTTGCTCTCACCTTCTTCTTTCTAGTTTCCATTTGCTCGGCACAACAAGCCTCAGTCACAACGGTTCCCAATCTCATCCGCTACAGTGGGACGCTGAGGGACGCGCAGGGCACATCCGCCATTCGCCAGCGACCGTCGGCGTCATCTTCGCCATCTATAAGCAGCAGGATGGTGGTGCGCCCGTCTGGCAGGAGACGCAGAACGTCACGCTTGATGCCAATGGCAACTACAGCGTGCTGCTGGGCAGCACCACGGCGACCGGATTGCCGGGCGATCTGTTCTCGCAGCAGGAGCAGCGCTGGCTGGGCGTGCAGGTGCAGGGACAACCGGAGCAGGCACGGGTGCTGCTGGTGAGCGTGCCCTATGCCATGAAAGCCAACGAGGCTGACCGGCTTGCCGGACATGCGGCCAGCGAGTTTGTTACCAGCGACACGTTGCAGAGCGCGGTGCAGCAGCAGTTGCAGCAGCAATCTGGTGCGGCGTCTTCGCCGGCGGCGACGGCTGGGAGTGGCAATAGTGCAAAGGCAGTGACCAAAGCTGCTGACACAGATGGGCCGACGAACTTCAGCGGCTCAACCGACGACCAGATCGTGGGGGTGACGCAAAGCGGAAGTCGGCGCCGGAGTGAGATCTTCGGCGGCTTCCAATGCCATTCGTGGGAACAGCGACTGCGGCCATTACGGTACTGGCGTGTGCATGGCACGAGGATACGGCACTGGCGGTGTCGCAGTGTATGGGTCTGCCTGGGTCTCGCACGGGCGGCACGATCGGAGTAAGCGCGTAGGCCGAACAACTTATGCAGGCACGGCGGGGGTGTTTAACAACACAGGCGGGCGGGTGGATCCTAAAGGGGCTAGAGCAATGGGGTAAGGAAATTCAGCGTGGACGGCTAAGGCAATGTGAACGCATGCGGACAAGTACCAGATCGGCGGGAGTAGCGTGCTGAGCATTGGCGGCGGTGGCGCTAACCTCTTTCTCGGCGTGGCAGCAGGTGCCAAGACCGCTGCGGCGGGGGACACCTTCTCCGGCGCCTTTGCTGGCGACTACAACACGAGCGGGGCTGACAACACCTTCTCCGGCTCCTTGGCTGGCACTGACAACACGACCGGTGGATGCAAACACTTTCCTTCGGGGATCGAGGCTGGCATCGGCAACACCACCGGAGACATCAACACCTTCCTCGGCGTTGCGGCTGGCACTTACAACAAGACTGGCAGCAGCAACACTTACATCAGTAATCAAGGCCCTTCCTCCGGCACGGAAAGCAACACGATCCGCATCGGCATGCAAGGCACCGGCGATGGCCAGCAGAACGCCGCCTACATGGCGGGTATCTTCGGCTCGACTGTCGACAATAATGGCATTCCCGTTTACGTGGATGACAACGGCCAACTTGGCACGGTAGTCTCTTCTCTCCGCTTCAAAGAGCAGATCGCCGACATGGGTGACAGCACCAACGCCTTATTGAAGCTGCGGCCGGTAACCTTCCTCTACAAGCCTGAGTACGCCAAAGGCGAGCGCACGCTGCAATACGGCCTGATTGCCGAGGAGGTAGCGAAGGTCTATCCCGAACTGGTGGCCTACGACAAAGACGGCCAGCCCTACACGGTGAAGTATCAATACCTTGCTCCCATGTTGCTGAACGAATTGCAGAAGCAGCACACGGTAGTGGCCGCGCAACAGGACGTGATCAAGACCCAGCAGGAGCAAATCATCAACCTGCAGCAACGCCTGGCGCGGCTGGAATCGCTGCCTGAAAAGAAGTAAGAAACCATCCCAGACTTTCCGCGAGCGTGACCGGCAGTTTGATGAGGCACGCAGTTGGATTTGTTCCCCGAATCGGTGGTGCGCAACTGAGGGAACCGATAAGCTGCATCACTCGTGTCAGTATCCGCCATCACCGACAGGGCGAAACGTTCATGTAACTGTATGCGCAGCGCCCCGGCCCCTCGACAATCTCTCGTCGCCAGCTCGGAAGGAGCGCACCATGTCCCGTCTTAAGACCAGCATCATCCTTGCTCTTACCTTCTTCTTTCTAGTTTCCATTGGCTCGGCACAACAAGCCTCAGTCACAGCGGTTCCCAATCTCATTCGCTACAGCGGGACGCTGAAGGAGGCGCAGGGCACATCCTCCATTTCGCCAGCGACCGTCGGCGTCATGTTCGCCATCTACAAGCAGCAGGATGGCGGTGCGCCCGTCTGGCAGGAGACGCAGAACGTTGCGCTTGACGCCAACGGCAACTACAGCATTTTGCTGGGCAGCACCACGGCCACCGGATTGCCGGGCGATCTCTTCTCGCAGCAGGAGCAGCGCTGGCTAGGCGTGCAAGTGCAAGGTCAGCCGGAGCAGGCGCGGGTGCTGCTGGTGAGCGTGCCGTATGCCATGAAAGCCAACGAAGCTGACCGGCTGGCCGGACATGCGGCCAGCGAGTTTGTTACCAGCGACACATTGCATAGGGCGGTGCAGCAGCAGTTGCAACAGCAATCTGGCACGGAGTCTTCGCAGTCGGTGGCGGCGACGGCTGGGAGTGGCAACAGCGCAAAGGCAGCGACCAAAAGCGCTGCCGCAGATGGGCCGACCAACTTCAGCGGCTCAACCAACGACCAGATTGTGGGGGTAACGCAAAACGGAAGCGGCGCTGGGGTGATTTCTTCGGCAGCTTCCGATGCCATCGTGGGAATTGCGACCGTTGCTGCCGGGCTGGGTGTGCATGGTAGAGCGTACGGCACGGGCGGTGTCGGAGTATGGGGGTCGGCCTGGTCTCAGCGCGGGCCGCACCATCGGCGTAGGTGCGTACGTGAACAGTCCAGCAGGCACGGCTGGGGTGTTTAATAACTAGGCGGGCGGTATGATCCTGAATGGTCAGAGCAAAGGGGTATCCAAATTCAGCGTAGACGGCCAGGGCAATATCAACACCGTCGCGACTTACGAGATCGGCGGGAGTAGCGTGGTGAGCATTGGCAATTCCCCTGACGCCAACTTATTTCTCGGCGTCCAGGCCGGCTCTAACAACACCGAGGGATGCTGCAACGTCTTCTCCGGCGTCCAAGTTGGCTACAGCAACACCACCGGCCACGGCAATACCTTCTCCGGCGCAGAGGCCGGCACCTACAACACCATCGGTTCGGACAACGTCTTCGACGGCCTCGAAGCTGGTGGCCTCAACACCTCCGGCAGCGATAATATCTTCATCGGCCTTGGGGCCGGCCTCTCCAACACTACGGGCAGTTCTAATGTGTACATCGCGAATCAAGGCCCCGACTCGGGGACGGAATCCAACGCGATCCGCCTCGGCACACAGGGTACCGACGACCGCGAGCAGAATGTCACTTACATCGCTGGCATCTACGGCTCGACTGTCGACAAAAATGGCATCCCCGTTTACGTGGATGACAACGGCCAACTTGGCACGGTAGTCTCCTCCCGCCGATTCAAGGAGCAGATCGCCGACATGGGCGACAGCACCAACGCCTTACTGAAGCTGCGGCCCGTAACCTTCCTCTACAAGCTGGAGTACAGCAAAGGCGAGCGCACCCTGCAATACGGCCTGATTGCGGAAGAAGTTGCTGCGGTCTTTCCCGAGATGGTGGTGTACGACAAAGACGGCCAGCCCTACACGGTGAAGTATCAGTTGCTCGCTCCCATGTTGCTGAATGAATTGCAGAAGCAGCACACGGTCGTCGCAGCGCAACAGGACGTGATCAAAACCCAGCAGCAGCAAGTAAACGTTCAACAACAGCAGATCGAATCGTTGCAGAAGCAGAATACGGAATTTCAGCAGCGCCTGTCGCGCCTGGAATCGCTTGCTGAAAAGAAGTGAAAACTGCGCTACTGCTGCGGTGGCGCGCTGGGCTTAATTTCCGGGCGGGTATCGCGATTGGTTTCCGCCTGGATCTGCTTCGAGAGCTTTTCGACCTCGCCAAACACCCGCATGAGGTTGCCGCCAAGAATCTTAGTTAAGATCGGCAGGCCTTGTAACCCCGCTCGTACAGCGCCTGGGTGATCTTCGGTAGGTCGGCGGCGGAATCCAATCCCTGCGGTGAGCAGTCGATGCCGTCGAAGTCGGACCCCAGCCCGACATGATCCACGCCCGCGACTTTCACCATGTGGTCAATGTGGTCAATCAGATCGCTGAGGGGCGGACGCGGCAGCTTCAGCGCGAGGGTGGCCTCGGCCGCATCCAGTTGCTTTCTCAGCTCCGGCGTTTGCGGTTCCGTGAACAGCGATTGCACTCGCGCGTAATCGGGGTCGTGCTGCGCTTTGAGCTGGTTGGCCCGGTCCACGTATTTCTGGGAGATGAAGCCGCAATAGAAGTTCACCTGCGCCACGCCGCCATTGCGAGCCAGCGCGACCAGCATGTCGTCGGTCATGTTGCGCGGGGCATTGGTCAAGGCGCGCGCCGACGAGTGCGAGGCAATCACCGGCGCCCGGCTGGCGACCAGCGCCTGGTAAAAGGTGCGGTCGGCGACATGCGAAATATCCACCATCATGCCCAGCCGGTTCATCTCGCGCACCACCTGGCGTCCGAAATCGGTGATGCCGTCATGGTGTTCGACTTTCTTGTCGTCAAGGTCGCCGCTGGAGTCGCCAAGCTCGTTGGTGTTCGACCAGGTCAGCGTCATATAGCGCACGCCGAGGCGGTAGTAATCGCGAAGCACGCGGATGTCTCCCTGGATGGCGTGGCCGCCCTCGACGCCCAGTAGCGCCGCCAGCTTGTGCTGGCGATGCGCGGCAAGAATGTCCTGGGTGCTGAACGCCATCATCATCTTGTCGGGGTGCAGCCGCGCCTGTTCGTACACCGAATCAATCATGTCGAGCGCGCGCTTGATCTCCTTTCCCTTGAAGGTCCAGGGGTTCACCCAGATGGAAAAGAACTCCGCGCCCAGGTTGCCGGCCTTGATCTTGTTGAAGTCCAGGTAACCGGTTCCGGCGTCCTGCGAGAGATCGAAGTTTTCGTCGACGAAGCGGCCGGGCGTGTCGGCGTGGGTATCGATGATGAGGGCTGAATTGTGGATGGCCTGCCAGCGTTGCGGAGCGGGAGCCTTGGTCTGGGACGATGAGGCGGCTCCTCCGGGTTGCGCCGAGCCGGGCGCAGGTTTTGCGACGGGCGTTGAAGTCTGCGCTAAAGCGAGGGCAGGGAAGAGCAGCGCAGAAATCAGGAAGGTTCGCATCGCGACCATCGAGCTCCGGCGAGGAATGTTGCTGCGGTTGGATTGTAAATGAAGCGCGCCATCCCTCGACTCGGGCAGAAGTCCTCGCTCAGGGTGACAATGAAATCGATGGGTCAGGCAGTCGCGTCCCGGTGAAGCTAATCCCTAACCGCTGACCACTAGATAAACATCTCATCACTGGGCCCGCCGTTGCGGCGGCGCTTTTGGGCGCTGAAGAAAGTCCCCACTCCGACGCTGATGGCCTGCGCGATGCCGGAGACCTTGCGCACCGGTGACATCACTGTGTGCTGCACTCTCTCAGAGGTCTCTTCCACGCGGTCCATGGTGTGCGTCACCATTTCATCGGCGCGAATCACCTGCAGGCGGACACGGTCGAGCAGGTCGTTCAGGGTCACATTCACTCGTTCCGCGTCGGTGCGCGCGATGGTCGTCACATGGGCGGCGTTATCCAGGACGAGGTCGATCTTGGGACGTGCGGTCTCGATGAACGTTTTCACATCCTGCTGCATGACCTTGGCGTTCTCCAGCAAGGGAAGAAGGCGCGACTGGGTCTCGTCCACGACCGACTCAAGGCGGGTGCTAAGCTTGCGCACCGACAGATAAAGGGCGAGCAGGATCAGCATCTGCAGGAGAACCGCAGCTGCCGTGATAGCGATGAAGATGGTTAGTTTTTCGTCCATGCAGTTCTCAGCGGGCTACGGAACGTTGGGCGTCGCGCCTTCGACTTCTTCGCTGGTCGCTTCCCGATAAGCCTGCCGCCCGGCCTCGTAGGCGGAACGAATCTGGTCCTTCTGCTGATTCAGGTAGTCGCGGCCTTTGTCGGCCCAGGTGCCGGCCTGCTCGCGGGCCTGGCGGGCGCGCTCCCGTACCGTGTCAGGAAGGTCTTCCGCCGCGGCGCGAATGCGCTGCCGGGTCTCGTCTCCAGTCTTGGGAGCGTAGAGAATTCCCACGGCCGCGCCGATGCCTAAACCCGCCAAAAACCACAAGAAACCACTGCCGTCGCGATCAGACATGATAACCTCCTCACGAAAACTCTGCGAGTCCCGATGCTAGCACCCACATTACAGAATTACAAACCGCTGGAGGCATGTTTCGCCTCAAAACCTTTCTTCAAAAGCGCGATTTGCCCAGCGTGATAGATGTTGTGCTGAATCACTCCGTGGGCTTCGTCGTAGAACGTCCTTTTTCCGGCAGCCGATAGCGTATCCAGCCGGGCGGGATCAAGTTTTGCCAGCGCTTCGCGTAACTTCTGATTCGACGCGCGAAACTGCTCCCGGGTTTTCTGCCAGTTGGATTCGGTGGGTTCGGGCATCGGCGGGAAGTTGAGCGCCTCATCCAACCCGGCACGCTCGCCGGCGAGGCGCCGCGAAGACACTCCTTCCCAAAACGTCATGTGCATCAGGATTTCCCAGATTGAGTGGGTGTCAGCGACGGGCCGCGCCGTCGCACATTCAGCCGAGACGGCGTCGAGTATTTGCCAGATGGCATCGCCGTGCCATGCGTTGCCGTGCATCACACGGTCGTATTGATTGAGAAGGCGTTCGATATCTGTCATGGTTTTCTCCCCTAACCGTCATAAATACTAACACAGGTTAGGCAAGCGGCGAGCAAATCGCTGCACCATTAAGCAGCGGTTGTTCGGTTTTGCTCACCCTAAAACTACGGCATAACACTGGCTGGCTGGGCATGAAACTTGGCCGCGGTTTCCGGATTCGCCAGCAAGCGCCGATAGAGGAGATCGGCGACGAACGCGTTGCCTGCATCCGTGTAGTGACCTGCAGCGCCCGGAAAGGCGACGGTTCCCGGGGCGATGAAAAACTGGTCCAATTGTTGAGGAGAGAGCTGGTGGAAGTCGTCGGAAAGGTCGAAATACAGAACACCGCGTTGGCGCGCGTATTCAGCCAGGAACTTGCGCCACGATGTTCCCACGTCTCCGCCGGTCTCCTCGCGGGTTGGGAGGAAGGCCAGGACCAGCACGCTGTTCTTGGCGCGGTTGATCGCCAGCAGGTCGTCGAGCATGTAGGAGACGACCAGGGACGTCTCCTGATTGCGTTCCTTGCGCGACTCAGTCATCGCCGGGGCGGTATCGAGCTTCAGCACAAGGCGGAGCAGACGCGTGATATTGAGATTGGAGAGCGCGCTTGCTGCCCGACCCAACTTGGGTGCCCAGACTTCCATCGAACGCGGCACGGGCACGTTGGTCGTTACCAGGCGCTCGTTTTCGACCGCGAGTACCGGCTTCCCATAGCCGTTGAATGACGAGTGCTGCATTCGGTAGAAGTCGGGCGAGATGACCGCGAGAATCTGGATGTTATGGTCCAGCGGAGCTCCGTCGCGTTTGTACCAGAGATAGGCCTGGTCGGCGCCGTATCCGCCCTGACCCATGTTGACGGTCTCAATGTTCGACGCGCGCGCCGCCAGCCGTTGCGGCCAGGTGTGGTCGTTGTCAACCCCGAAGCCGAGGGTGAAGGAGTCGCCGGAGCAGATGATGCGGGTTTTGCCAGGCGGCACCTGCAGCGCGAAATCCTCGTTGTTGCGGAACCGCTGCGAGTTCGTCCTCAGATATTTTCCCGGGCCGTACATGTTGGGGAGATAGACGTTGGGGAGATTCACCCAGCCCAGATCGCGATCGTATGCGGTGTAAAGACTCTCCGCCACCGGGGGCGACACGAAGGCCTCGCGAAAGGCGTAGTAAATGCTGGCAAGGCCCTCCAGCACCAGAAGCAGGACGACAGTAGCGGCGATGTTGTAGAGGACGAGCGCGGCAATGCGGCGGGGCGAAGATGCCGGGCGCGTCATTGAGTTTGGCCCAGCTCCCAGCCGGGCTCAACGCCTAAGTTGCCCTTCACGAGGAAACGAGAGAAAGCAACGCCTTCAACAGGGATTTCCATTGAGAATCCGAGTGGGGCATTGTACAACGACCGGCCGAGCTGGCCGTACCGATTCCCGGCGCCGCGAATCGGTACCGGCGAGCCCGCCAGCCGATCGAGGATCGACCTCACACCTATGTGTGACGCACGAACATCAGTTTTCATTGAACCTCACAGCCCCCGGTGATACCGTAAACAAGTTCGGGAGAATCCGGTAAGCCTTTCTGGTCCGGACGCGGCAAGGTGCCCAGAGGCAGGCCGCGAGTCGTTTTCTTACGCAATGATTCGATTTCCGGCGTGCCGCCGGCTCCGCTAGTGCTTCCCATCCCGACACAATGGCTGTTTACAGCTTAGGGTCCTTAATCTCCATACTCCTTGAGGTGCCTTGTGGCGGCTTCTTATAACGGAATTGCTTTGCCCTCCAGCGGGACCAAGATCACTTACGAGAACGGTAAGCTTGTCATCCCCGACAAACCCATCATTCCCTTTATTGAAGGTGACGGGACCGGCCGCGACATCTGGAAAGCGTCGGTTCGAGTGTTCGACGCTGCGGTCGAGATCGCCTACAACGGCAAGCGGCGCGTGGCCTGGTATGAAGTGTTCGCCGGCGAAAAAGCCATGGACCGCTTCAAGACCTGGCTGCCTGACGACACCGTCGCCGCCTTCCGCGAGCTGCGCGTAGGCATCAAGGGCCCGCTGACCACTCCCGTCGGCGGCGGCATTCGATCGCTGAACGTCGCTCTGCGCCAGATACTGGACCTTTATGCGTGCGTTCGCCCAGTCAAGTACTACAAGGGTATCCCCTCGCCGGTGAAACATCCGGAGCGGATGAACATCGTCATCTACCGCGAGAACACGGAAGACGTGTATGCCGGCATTGAGTGGAAGCAGGGCACGCCGCAGGCCAAGGAGCTGATTGACTTCATCAATACCAAGATGCTGGCGGGCACCAATAAGCGGGTGCGCGAAGACTCGGGTGTTGGCATCAAGCCGATCTCCATTACCGGCACCAAGCGTCTGGTGCGCATGGCGATCAAGTATGCTCTGGCAAACAAACTCAAATCCGTCACCATCGTTCACAAAGGCAACATCCAGAAGTTCACCGAGGGTGCCTTCCGCGAATGGGGATACGAGCTGGCGACGCAGGAATTCCGCGACCAGGTCATTACCGAGCGCGAGAGCTGGATCATCGACAACCTAGACAAGAATCCTGGGCTATCTGTCCAGGAAAACGCAGGGATGGTCGAGCCAGGTCTGGAGTTTGCGACGCAGAACTTCCGCGACGCGCTGTATAAGGAAGTGCAGGGCGTACTCGACAGCATCTACGCGACGCATGGCAAAGGCGTGTGGAAGTCGAAACTCATGGTCAATGACCGCATTGCTGACAGCATCTTCCAGCAGATTGTGACCCGGCCGGATGAATACGCGGTGCTGGCAACTCCGAACCTGAACGGCGACTACATTTCCGACGCAGCGGCGGCGCAGGTTGGCGGCCTCGGTATTGCGCCGGGCGCGAACATCGGCGATCAGCACGCGATCTTCGAGGCCACACACGGCACGGCCCCAAAGTATGCCGACAAGGACGTCATCAATCCCGGCTCGGTCATGTTATCGGGCGTGATGATGTTCGACTTCATGGGCTGGACCGAGGCGGCGCGCCTCATCGAGGATTCGCTGGAACGCACGATCCTGCAGAAGACCGTCACGTATGATTTCGAACGCATGTTGGACGGCGCGACCAAGCTTAAGACCAGCGAGTTCGCCAGCCACATGATCCAGAACATGGCTCCGGTGGAGGAGTTGGCGGCGAAATAGTTTGCAATATCCTGTAATGTGCCGTAGGCCGTCGCTCTTCTTCTCTTCGAGTTGTTTCGAAGTGACCTGGGTGCAACGGCCTTGCGTCAGAATGGAGGTTTGATGGACCTCGGCCACGTTCTTGACGTTTTCTTTACCGCAATTGTTGTGTTTGTCGGGGTCATTTGCGCACTGGTCGTTGTGGCGGTATTTATCGGCTATCCGGTCAAATGGATGATGAATTATCTGTTCACGCCAAGTCTGTTGAGCGCAACCTTTGGAGTTCCCCGAATGACATTCTGGAGGGCGTTTTGGTTGTTTATTCTGTTGGGCTTCGTCCTTGGCACGTCAGGGATTCGTTTGGATTTTGCGCGATAGTCTCAGGGCTGGTATTCCGCAACTTTTTTGCTTCGACATTTCATCCGTACATTGTGAGGACTCATGCGTAACAAGGTGACCGTAGTTGGTTCGGGCAACGTGGGCGCTACTGCCGCTCACTGGCTGGCGTCGAAGGAACTCGGCGACGTCGTACTCATTGACATTATTGAAGGCATACCCCACGGCAAAGGCCTCGACCTGCTGCAGGCCATGCCCATTGAAAAGCGCGACTCGTTCGTCATCGGCACCAACGATTACGCCGACACCGCCAACTCCGACATTGTGGTCATTACCGCCGGCATTCCGCGCAAGCCCGGCATGAGCCGCGACGACCTGCTCAACACCAACTTCAAGATCATGAGCGATGTCGTGGGCAAGGCCGTGCAATACTCGCCCAACTGCATTCTCATCGTCGTCTCCAATCCACTGGACGCCATGGCGCAGGCCGCCTACAAGCTGAGCGGCTTCTCGCGCAACCGGGTCATTGGCATGGCCGGCATCCTGGATTCGGCCCGCTTCCGCGCTTTCATCGCCATGGAGCTGAAGGTTTCGGTGGAGAACGTTACCGCCTTCGTGCTCGGCGGGCACGGCGACACCATGGTCCCACTGCCGCGTTATTCGACGGTCGCCGGCATTCCCATCACCGAATTGATGGACCAGGCCACCATCGACCGCCTGGTGCAGCGCACCCGCGACGGCGGCGCCGAGATCGTCAAGCACCTCAAGACGGGCAGCGCTTACTACGCCCCGTCCTCGGCCGTGGCAGAAATGGTTGAGGCCATCCTGAAGGACAAAAAGAAGATCGTGCCTTGCGCCGCTTATCTCGAAGGCGAGTACGGCATCCACGGACTGTTCGTCGGTGTGCCTTGCAAGCTGGGGGCTCACGGCATCGAGCAGATCATCGAGATCAAGCTGACCCCAGAAGAGAAGGCTGCCCTGCAGAAGAGTGCCGACTCAGTGAAGGAGCTGGTCGGCGTGATTGGGGTATAGGTCAAAAAAAACAGAAACTGTTCCCCACCCAGGTGGCCAGCTTGGGTGGGGTTTTTGGTTTGATTACGAATCCTGCGCAGTTCCGGTACACTTTTCCCGCGAGGTAATGGCGATGGCAATGCGCCGGTGCTGTCTTCTGATTGTGGGCCTGCTCCTCTTCGCCGCAATCGCTGTGGCGCAGCAGAAGGATGACGACCAACAGGCGCAGACCGCACTCAAAGGCGGCGAGAAGATCTCCACCGCGCTGGCGACGGTCACCAGCACTGCCATCTCTCCGCTGGTCGGGGTTTGCGTGATTGGCGCCTGGCAGTACTATCACACGCCCAAAACGCAGCGCGACCAACTTCCGCTCATCCAGAAGCCAAAATTCTGGATCCCCATCGTCATTCTTCTGGTGCTCATCTTCATAAAAGACACCTTTGGCGGATTCGCGCCGCTCATCAAGAAACCGCTGGACGCAGCCGAAGTCCTGTTCGTCAACCACGCGGCGCTAGTGCTGGTTGCCTTTCCCTTTGTGCTGGAACAGGTTTCGCGGGTGATGGGCTTCACCTCGTGGAAGGGACTATTCGCCTACATTCTCAGCGGGCCGGTGGTGTATGCCGCTACACCCGAGACCGGCGGCGTGCATCATGCCTTCAGCGTCGCGACGGCAGTCCTCTACACGGTCGTGGGTATTGTCGTGACCTTCGTGGTCTGGCTGGTGGGACACTCCTTTGACGTGCTGGCGATGATCAGTCCATTTCCTTTCCTCGACTTTCTGCTGAAAGCGGTGCGCAACACGATCTTTGCAATCCTGGCGGTCACCGCCTTGCTCAGCCCCAAAATCGGCTTACTGCTTTCCCTCGTCGTGATCGTGTTCAGCTTTCTGATTTTCGGATGGGCCCTGCGCATGGCATTCTTCGGTACCGTCTTCGCATGGAGCCTGCTGCGTGTTCTGCTGATGGAGGCGCAAGAGAAGCCCAATCGCGGCGACCGAGTGCAGGTCTTTACGGCGCGCGTCGGCAAGCTGCCGCGTCGCACCTACGGTCACCTGTCGCTCTCCGACGATGGCACCCTTCTGTTCCGTTATCGCCGGCTCTTGGTGGGGCCGCCGAATACCGTTAAGGTCGGCCGGGCAGAGAGTTTTGCCGTGGGACAGGCCATATTCTTCCCGACTGTGATTGAGCCGATCGAGTCCACCGGCAAGCACCAGGTGACATTTCGACTGCTGCCCACCTACCGCGGCGCGGAGCAGAGCGTTCGTGAATGTCTGGAGCTGGCTGAGGTGCGCGATCTCCGCTGGACCAAGGGCATTCGTGAGTTCTGGAAGTTCGTGGCCGACGGCGACGAATCTCCTGCGGGAGTGTGACGCCGCACCTGGCGAGTCATGGATATGGAACTCACCTTGAGTCCGGGGACTCTGACGGTCGCGTCGGCGTATCCTGACCCGCCGTTCGAATTGGCGGACGGTTCGGAGAATGGTTTTGACATCGACTTGATACGTGCCATTTGCGCTCACCTCGGTCTGACCCTGAAACGAGAGCGCTATTTGGCCGATAACTTTGACGGAATCTTCGCGGGCTTGGCTAAGCGGACTTGCGACGCGGTAATTTCCGGAACCACCATCACGCCGGGACGATCTGAGATCGCACTGTTTTCGAATCCGTACCTGGAATTCAATCAGGGAGTCGCTGTGAATCGAAGGTTGACGCCACGCGTGTCATGCGCCGCCGACCTGCATGGGCTGACGGCCGGCATCCAGTCGGGAAACACCTCGGAGTTCGTGGCGCAACACTGGCTCGCCGAAGGCGCCATCGCCAAAATCCAGTACTATCCGTATGACGGAATCCGATCTGCGCTGGCCGATCTTGAGGCCGGACACATTGGTCTCGTGATCAAGCTCTTTCCCGTGATTTCGTGGCTGGTGAAAGACCGCCCGCAACTGGAGGTTGCGATGCAGGTCCCGACCCATGAGAAACTCGGGATTGCCTTCGCCAAGGACAATTCGGAATTGTGCAACGCCGTCAACGGCGCGCTGGCAGCCCTGCAGAACAAAGGGGAGTTCGCCCGGTTGCAAGCTAAGTGGTTCCCGGCGGCGAAATCGTGAGGGTCCAATCATGCTGCATGCGTTCAAGCTCTACACCGGAGCTGACAATGCGTCGCACGTCGCGGAGGGAACGGTTGCCGAGAGCGACCGCACCGATGTCGTCGCCATTCACTTCAAGGAGTCGCCGCCGCACTCTTCCTTGGATTGGCACGACGCTCCCGAGGCCCAGTACGTGATCACGCTCGCCGGAACGCTGGAGTTCACCACCCGCGACGGCGAACAATTCATCCTGCGGCCGGGCGACGTGCTGGTCGCCGAAGACAACGTCGGCAGCGGGCACAAGTGGCGGCTGATTGACGACC
Organism: uncultured Acidobacteriaceae bacterium; assembly: GCA_963837245.1. Lineage (GTDB taxonomy): Bacteria > Acidobacteriota > Terriglobia > Terriglobales > Acidobacteriaceae > Bog-257. The sequence continues at coordinate 48,773 of CAWIMR010000004.1, forward strand.
AACCATGGCGCCGCGCGTACGTGGTGCTGAAACCCGGCGCCCGGGACTCGTTCGTCGCGAAGTCATGACGAAGGGTGGACGCTGGGATTGCCCTCGCTACACTTTCAGCAGGGCGAGACTTGGAAAAGCAGCTCGGTAAACATGGTCGTCGAGAGTGAGCAGACGATATCCTTGTTCGGATGCATGGGCGCCAATCAAGAAGTCAGCCAAAATACGGCGAGGTCCGGCAGCCCGCTTTTCTCTTCGACGCGCCGCATATTGTTGAAAGGCCCGGCCAGCGGAGCGCCAAATCGCCTCCTGCAAATTCCATTCCACGACGATGGCCGTATCCTTGAAAAACGAACTTAGGAAAGGTTCACTGCGCCCGGGAGCAGCCATGAGCTCCGCAAAGACTGGGGCTCCGACCACCAGCCTGCCGTGGGTAAGGGCGGTGTCCAAAGCCGATTGCGCCGCAGAGCTGAGAACGGGATCACGGTCCCAGAGCGCGACGATGACATTGGTATCGATGGCCGTTGTCATCTCCCCCGCGTCTCCCTGGTCCAACGATTAATTGCCTTCTTGCCGGAGGGGATTCCCGGGTTTCCGATTGCCCGATATTTTGCAAATGGGCTCTCCGTCCTCACGGGCCGTACTCGGACTCCTTCATCGTCGCTCTCGAAGATCAGCCGGTCGCCTGAGCGAACGCCTAGCATACGACGGATCTCATGCGGCACTGTGATCTGCCCCTTGCTCGTGATTCTGGCCTGCTTTTGCATATCGCCACCTGCCGTATTCCTTACCTTATCACAGGTCTCCTTACCTGGAGGAGGCGCTTATCACTCGCAAGCGTGATCTGTGGCATTCCCAAAACCAGATCGCTCGGTTATCACTTATATAGCGAGGGAAGGTTATAGTGTGTCTTTTGACGGCTGGAGAAAAAATGAGTTTGACGGCTTCTGCTGATCGCATCGAGAACCGCACCTTTGACGAACTGAAGGTCGGCGACACCGCCAGTATCTCCCGGACTCTGACCCAGAAAGACATCGAGCTGTTTGCAATCATGTCGGGCGACGTCAACCCCGCTCACGTTGACGAAGAGTTCGCCAAGAGCGACATGTTCCACAAAATCATCGCTCACGGCATGTGGGGCGGGGCGCTGATCTCAACGGTTCTGGGAACGCAACTGCCTGGTCCAGGAGCAATCTATCTGGCGCAATCCCTGCGCTTCCGGCGGCCGGTTGGCTTGGGCGACACTATCCTGGTCACCGTAAAGGTCTCGGAGAAGGACGAGGAGAAGCACAGGGTCACGCTCGACTGCCAGGCCGTCAATCAAAGTGGCGAAGTCGTTATCAGTGGCACCGCCGAGGTGATTGCGCCGGCCCAGAAAATCTCACGCGAGCGGGTGATGCTGCCGGAGATCAAGCTGCTTGAAAGGGGACAGCACTATCGTCATCTCATCGACATGAGTCGAGGGCTGCTTCCCATTCTGACCGCCATCGTTCATCCCGTCGAGACGACTTCTCTGCTCGCGGCGTACGAAGCCGCCGAAGCCAATTTGATCATTCCTGTATTGGTGGGACCCGAGACGAAAATCCGCGCGGCTGCAGAGCAGGCGCAGATCGATATCTCGCAGTTTGACAAGGTCTATACCGAACACAGTCACGAGGCTGCCGAGCGCGCTGTGACCATGGCGCGCGAGCACAGGGTAGAGGCGCTGATGAAGGGCAGCCTGCACGCCGACGAACTCATGCACTTCGTCGATTCCGATCAAGGTTTGCGCACAGCGCGCCGCATGAGCCACGTGTCGGCGATGGAAATCCCGGGCTTTCCGCGTCCGTTGTTCATTACCGATACCGCCCTTAATATTTCTCCCACGGTCTCGGACAAGCGCGACATCATCCAAAATGCGATCGATCTCGCGCACGCGCTTGGCCTGTCTAGGCCGAAAGTTGCGATCCTGTCGGCCCAGGAAACCGTTTCTCCCAAGCTGAGGTCGTCCTTTGATGCAGCGGTGTTATGCAAGATGGCAGACCGCGGTCAGATTACGGGCGGCGTGCTCGACGGGCCGCTGGGCTACGACGTTGCGGTCTCGGGAGCAGCCGCCGAGGCCAAGAAAATCGCGTCGCCGGTTGCCGGAAATGCGGACATTCTGATCGTTCAGGATGTTGAGGCTGGGACCATGCTGGTCAAACAATTGCAGTACATGTCCGACGCCCAGATCGCCGACCTGGTCATCGGGGCGCGCGTTCCGGTCATCGTGAGCAGCCGGACGGACAACATGCTGGCGCGTTTGGGTTCCTGCGCCTTGGCGCTGCTGTCGGTTCGGCACAAAGAGGCGAGTCACTCGTCATCTGGTCCCGCGATGTCCGAGACCTAGCTTTCGCGACATCACACTGCCCGTACTACGGCCCAATACGCCGCAAGCGCCTCGCGCAGTGGCGTTTGTCTCGCGCCAAGACTCGCCGCGAGCGAGCGCAGCAACATTCCTGACAGAATTCCCGCGCGCAGGAACTGCACCTGTACCGTCGCGAAGTGCTTGCGTGCATAGCGCAGCATGTTGCTGTACCAGAACAGCTGTTTATCGCGAAAAGACAGTTTACTGACGCTATGCGCTCCGCCGTGCCGGAAGCGCGCGGTTGGACAATAGACGATTTTCCTGCCGCCTTCGAGGAGTCGCTGGCAAATATCCACGTCCTCGAACCAGACGGGAAAGAACTGCTCATCAAAGCCGCCAGCTGCGGTCCACGAGGCGCGTGTGATTGCGAGACAGGCGCCTGCGGGTTGCTCGATTTCCTGCGGCTGCGAGTAGTTCGCATCCAGGCAACGATACCGCCGATTGACGGGATTGTCCGGCCAAAGCTGATTTACCAGCAGCACTTCACAAAGTAGCGCCGCGAGTGTCGGTAACCGACGAAAAGCAAAGCCACGCGCGGGTTCCCCGTCACTTCCCAGCAGGGAGCCGCCAGCTGCTGCGGCCTGCGCCGATTCCATACAGCTGAGCAGCGCTTTCACGGCTCCCGGCTCAGCGATCGCGTCCGGATTCAGCACCAGCAGCACATCTCCGGTTGCCGCGCCCGCGCCTTGGTTGACCGCAGCGGCAAAGCCAAGATTGCGATCGTTCGCCAGCAAGCGAAGTTCGTGCCAGGCCACAAACTCCTCCACGCGCCGCACCGTGTCGTCCCGCGACGCGTTGTCGACAACCACGATCTCGCACTCCTCTCGTGCGAGGGCCTCCAGGCACGCGCCGATCGTGTCCGCAGAGTTGTAAGTCACGATGATGGCAGAGCAGCGCAGCATGGATTCAGGAAGCACGCATTATAATCGTCGGTTTGCCCGTTCTCGGGAGAAGCATGCCACAGTTGTGGCAGGAGCGAACTTGGAGATCATCAAAACTTCACTTCCCGGCGTTCTGGTCGTTAAGCCACGCGTGTTCACCGATCCGCGCGGATTCTTCATGGAGACCTATCGCGAAAACGTGCTGGCGACGGAGGGCGTTCACGAGTGCTTTGTGCAGGACAACCATTCGCACTCCTCTCACGGCGTGTTGCGCGGACTCCACTATCAGCTACGCACTCCTCAGGCCAAACTGTGCCGGGTGACGCAAGGTGAAGTGCTGGATGTTGCGGTTGACGTTCGCCTGGGTTCGCCCGACTTCGGCAAATGGGTGAGTGTACTGCTCTCTGGTGACAACCATTTGCAGCTCTATGTTCCCAAGGGTTTCGCGCACGGGTACGCAGTCCGTTCTGAGACCGCCGACTTCCTGTACAAATGCAGTGACTACTACGACGCCAGCGACGATCGCGGCGTGCTGTGGAACGATCCTGAAATTGGCATCGACTGGCAAACCGCTTCGCCCATATTGTCGAACAAAGACAGCGCCTATCTTCCGCTGTCGAAGATCGCACCCGACCAGTTGCCGAGGTATCAGCCATGAGCCTGAGATTGCTTATAACCGGCGCAAATGGTCAGGTTGGATGGCACCTGCAGCGCATACTCGCTCCTCTGGGCGAAGTGCTGGCCATCGACGTCGAAGAAGTGGACCTGACTGACCTGGAAGCGGTCAGCCGCACGGTTCGCGAGTTCGCTCCCGATATCGTCGCGAACGCCGCTGCTTATACCGCGGTAGACAAAGCCGAAAGCGAGCCCGACCTGGCGAGAGCGATCAACGTCGCCGCTCCGGCTCGAATCGCGCAGGAATGCGCGGCACGCGGCGCACTGATGATCCATTATTCGACCGATTACGTTTACGACGGCAGCAAGTCTGGTCCTTACGAAGAGAGCGACGCCACAGGCCCGCTGAGCGTTTACGGTCAGACCAAACTGGAGGGCGATCAGGCCATCGTCAGCAGCGGATGCGCGCACGTGATTCTGCGCACTACGTGGGTCTATGACATTCGCGGTAAGAACTTCCTGCGCACCGTGCTCCGCCTGGCGCGCGAAAAGGAGGAGCTGCGGATGGTCGGCGACCAATACGGTGCGCCAACCTGGGCGCGAGGTCTGGCCGAATCCACGGCCGTCATTCTCGCCAAATCGCTGGAGCGCCGCTCCGCAACCGGCTCCTGGAATAGCGGCCTGTTTCATCTCACCGCAGCGGGTCAAACGTCGTGGGCCGGATTTGCGCAAGCCATCCTCGAAGACTACGACACACTGCTCGACTGGCCAGCCGAAACCGGAGAGTTCGGCGGGCCGTTGAAAGCCAAGCGAGTGGTTGCCATTAGCACCGAGCAATACCAAACGCCGGCCCGCAGGCCGCGCAATTCGGTGCTCTCCAACGCCAAGGTGAAGGCCGCCTTCGGAGTCGCTCTGCCTGACTGGCGAGCCCAGTTGCGGCTTGCCATGCAGGACGCGATTCGCTGATAATCGTTAGTTATCGCTACCTGTTGCTGGACAGCTCATTCACTCGCCGTTCTTGTGTGCCTCCCAAAGCGTTCCCGGGCGTGAAAACACAGGCGAGGTCCGCCACATGCGCTGTTCACGGCATTTGAACGGAGATCTATGAAAGGCATCGTTCTGGCGGGCGGAATCGGCTCCCGCCTGTATCCGCTGACCCGCGTTACCAACAAGCACCTGCTTCCTGTGTACGACAAACCCATGATCTTCTACCCGCTGCAGACGCTGGTGGATGCTGGAATTCGCGACATCCTGATCGTCACCGGCGGACAAAACGCCGGCGACTTTCTTCGTCTGCTGCAGAACGGCAAGGAATTCGGCCTGCAGCAATTAAGTTTTGCGTACCAGGAAGGAGAAGGAGGCATTGCCGACGCGCTACGCCTGGCGGAACCGTGGGCCAAGGGCGACAAGATCTGTGTTGTGCTGGGCGACAACATCATCGAAAGCGATGTTCGCGACGCGGCCAGCAGCTTCGAACAGCAGGACAAGGGCGCGATGGTCATGCTGAAAGAGGTGCCTGATCCGGAGCGTTTCGGCGTTCCTGTAATCGAGAAGGGATGCATCGTTCGCATCGAAGAGAAACCCAAGAAGCCGCTTTCGTCCTACGCGGTCATCGGAATTTATTTTTACGATGGAACCGTGTTCGACCGCATTCGCGGATTGAAACCGTCGGGCCGCGGCGAATACGAGATCACCGACATCAACAACAGCTACATCGCCGAAGGCACGCTGCGGCACACTCTGCTGGAAGGCTGGTGGACCGACGCAGGCACGTTTGAGTCCCTCTGGCACGCCAGCAACATGGTCCGCGAAAAGGTGCTCCGCACCGCGCAAGAACCCGTCATGGTGCGCAGCTTATGAAGCTGCTGGTCACGGGCGGCGCTGGCTTTATCGGCTCGAATTTTGTTCATCAAACGCTGTCCCGGCATCCCGAGTGGCAGCTCACGGTCCTTGACAAACTGACCTACGCTGGCAACCTTCAGAACCTTGAGCCCGCATTACAACAGGGCCGTTGTGAGTTTGTGCAGATGGACATCTGCGATCGGGCCGTGCTCGAGGCTGTGCGCGGGTGCGATGCCGTTATTCATTTCGCAGCCGAAAGTCACGTTGACCGCAGCATCGAAGACGCGGCGGCTTTTGTGCGCACCAACGTGGACGGCACGCACAATCTGATTCAGGCCTGCCGGGAAGCGCGCGTGCCGCGATTTGTCCACGTCAGCACCGACGAAGTTTATGGCAGCCTGGGCGACGAAGGGCTGTTTACCGAAGATTCTCCACTGCAGCCCAACAGTCCGTACGCCGCGACCAAGGCGGCTTCCGACCTGCTGGTGCTAGCCTACGTTCATACCCACAAGTTTCCCGCGCTCGTGACCCGCTGCTCCAACAATTACGGACCGTACCAGTTTCCGGAAAAGTTCATTCCGCTGATGATCGCGCAGGCGATGGCGGGCGAGCGCCTTCCCGTTTACGGCGCCGGGATGAATGTGCGCGATTGGATCCATGTCAACGATCATTGCAGTGCGCTCGACGCCGTGTTGCAGCGCGGCCGCGAAGGCCAGGTGTACAACATCGGCGGCGGCTGCGAGATGCGCAACATCGAAGTCGCCAAGCTGATCTTGCGCGCCCTCGGCCGATCCGAAGACCTTATCCAGTTCGTCACCGACCGTCCGGGACACGACCTGCGTTACGCCATCAACTGCGAAAAGACCAGCCACGAGTTGGGCTGGCATGCCGCGGTGCGCTTCGATGAAGGTCTCGCGCAAACTATCACCTGGTACCGCGAAAACCAGCCGTGGCTGGACGAGGTGCGCTCGGGACAATATCGCGACTACTTCCAGAAGCACTACGTGCAGCGCGCCCAGACCTTCGCACAGTAAGGCCGCTTCGACGATCGGAGCGCCAAGCATGGACTTCCGGCCTTTGAATTGAGAGGACAGTGGTTCAATTCATCGGGCTGAAGCGTTGCATTTTTGGCGAAACAGTCAGCCCAAAATGGAACCAATTCTATTGGTCAACTGGGTTAACATAGGGCTACCCCCTCCCCCGGTATGTCTGCAAAATATTGAAAACAAATGGGGAGAGAAAATCGTTCCTCGCAGAATCCTCCATTCAAACGAGTTACAGGTCAAAATATTAAATCTTAAGGACTTAGCTCGCTTCTGAACGGGGCGGGTCCTCCCGTTTTGGGATTCTTCAGGAATTGGGTTCCCAACTGCCGGACCCCGGCAACTATTTGTCAAAGATCGGTTCCGCAACGACGCATGAGACGCGTGCCGCGAGTGGACACTAAGCCCCGTAGATCAGCGTATTGGATTGACGCGCGCCACGCCAAGTGAAATGCGCGGTCAGAAAAACTAAAGTAATCAGCGAAGAAGCCCGCCTCACAAACTAAAGTAATCATGTGGTGAAGGTATGGTGAAGTCGGGTATAAGAACCCAATGAGGCTGCTTACATTCCACGATAAGTCTGGCCGCCGACACATCGGGGCTCTGGTAACGGACGGCCGCATCGCCGACCTGAATGCTGCCTACAAGGTGTATCTACGCGATAAGGGGAAAAACATCGAGCAGCGCGCCGCCGATGATTGCGTGCCCAACGACATGCGCCTGCTGTTCGAAGGCGGCGACCGTTCGCTGGATGCGGCGCGGGCAGCGCTGAACTACGCCGTTGCGCAAAATCCGGACGCCGGAGTGGAAGGCGAGCCGGTTTTCTTCGAACGCGAGGAGATCCAAATCAAAGCGCCGATCATTCCCAAGAAGTTCTTTCACACCGCCGGCAACTTTCGCGAGCATCATCACGAGGCCGAGAAGGCTGGCTTCTCCCATCCTGTTCTGCCATGGATCGTCTTTTTTCAGAACGTGGACGCGATCATCGGGCCGGACGAGCCCGTCATCTTCCCTTCGCATCTCACCCAGGAACTTGACTACGAACTGGAACTGGCGGTGGTGTTGAAGAAAGCCGGGAAGCACTTCATTGCGCGCGAGGCAGAGCAATACGTGGGAGGGTACGTTATCTTCAACGACATTACGGCGCGCGACATTCAGCGCAACGAGATGAAGTCCGGAGTGTTCAGCTTCTGCAAGGGGATTGATTCGTTCTGCCCGCTGGGGCCGCATATCGTTACCACCGACGAGATACAGGACCCGCACAACCTGGCGATGGAATTGCGCGTCAATGGCGAGCCGCGGCAACGATCGCACAGCAGCAAGATGTCAGTTACCATTCCCGAAATTCTTGCGCACTATTCGCCCATGGGCTACAGCGCCGGGGACGTGGTTTCCACCGGCACGGTCTCGGGAGTGGCAGCGTTCAGCGCCGATCCCAAGGCCTGGTTTCTGAGGCCGGGAGACGTGATGGAGTGCGAGATCGAGCAAATCGGTGTTCTGCGCAATCCCGTCATCTCCTGGGAGCAGGCGTACGGCCGCGGTGTGCGGGGATCCCGGTGAGGCAGGTGGAAGCATCGTCAGGAAAAGGAAAGGAGCGTTGAATGACCGATCTTTCCGGCAAAGTCTGGACCAGCGAGCTAAACGCGCGGCCGGAGGTGCAGCGGCATTTCGATCGCGCTCGCACGATCCGCTTCTATGACACGACACTCCGCGACGGAGAGCAAACGGTTGGGGTGGTGTTCACTCCGCAACAAAAACTGGAGATTGCGAAGAAGCTGGACGAGCTAGGGGTGGGGCGCATCGAAGCCGGCTTTCCAAAGGTTTCGAAGCAAGATGGCGAAGCCATCTCGATGATCCTGAAAGCGGGGCTGAAGCACTCAGAGGTATGGGGCTTCGCGCGAGCGACCCGCGACGATGTGGAAGAGCTGGTGCGACTGGGCCTTCCGGCGGCGGTGATTGAGGTCCCGATCAGCGAGATCAAGCTGAAAGCCTACGGCATTACGCGCGAAGAGGCTGTGCATCGTGCGACTGAAGCAATCTGGTTAGCCGCGCAGAGCGGGATCCGGGTTGCATTCTTCGGCGTGGATGGCACCCGCGCCGATCTGGATTTCTTCAAGCATATCTACTCAGCTGCCATGGATGCGGGTGCGAAGGAGGCAGTGATCGTTGACACCATCGGGGTGTGCACACCCGAAGCCGCCGAATTTCTGGTGAGCTGGGCCGGCGAATGGATGGGCAAGGAGACTCCCATTCACTGGCACGGGCACAACGACTTCGGCCTTTCCACGGCAGCGGCGATTGCTGCTGTACGCGGTGGCGCGAGCTGGATTCATGGGACCATCAACGGGATGGGCGAACGCGCCGGAAATGCCGACATCGCCGAGGTGGCGCTGGCGTTGCGATGCCTTTACGGGGTGCCGGTGGAAATGAATCTGGAGAAAATCCGTGAAGTCTCGGAGGTGGTTCGCCGGGCAGGGAAGTATGACCTCGAAGGCTGGAAGCCGCTGATCGGAGACAATCTGTTTCTGCGCGAAAGCGGGGCGGTGGCCAGCCAGTTCCACATGCCGGAGGCCATCGAGCCTTACAGCGCAGAGTTGGTAGGCGCCAGACGCGGCGTCGTGCTGGGCAAGAAGAGCGGGCTGGACAGCATTCGGCTGAAAGCGGAAGAACTGGGTCTTGGTGTTGCAGAATCACAGCGCACTGCCGTGCTGGAGGCGGTGAAACGCAGGGCGATCGAGAAGGGTGGTCTGCTGGACGACAATGAGTTTCGCTCGATCGTCGGCGAGACCGGAAAAACGAAGGCGGCATCCTGAGGGTCCCCTGTGACAGGAATGTCAGAGGTTAGAGAATCCCCCAGGCTCCGTTTCGTTAGAACCTACAAGAGTTGCCCGAGGTGTTACTGCGCCAGCACGTGCTTGGCAGTATCGCCCTTGAAGGTCATTTCGACCAGGACCCTTTGGTTGTTAGCAACGTCCATGAATCGCTGTTCGGTGCGCTGCGCCTTCGCGTCCAACGGAACCAGAGTGCAGGTTGCCCGCGCCTCAGCCTTTCCGTCGACCTGCTTGAAAATCATGATATGGGTCTGCCCCTGCATTTCATGGGTGACGATATAATCACCCGCCGGAAGAAGGGTCCCGCCGACCAAGGCTGCACGGTACAGAGTCAGGGTCTGCTTGGGGGCGACGCCCATCGGATTGTCTTTGGCCGCCAGCAGGACTGGAACACACAGCACGACCATCAGCGCCGCCACCATGGCGGCGACTACTCGTTTCGATGACATAACAACTCCTTGAATGCCCGCAGCAGCGGGCCTTATGAATACGAATCCAGTGTAGTAAAGGACTACCAATGAGGCGGTGTCGGCGGTCACAAGGAGATGTGAGCGTCGACGGGGCTTAAAGCAATTTTCGCAGTTCGCGGCGGAGGATCTTACCGGAAGCGGTCCGCGGCAGCGACGGCACAAAGTGAACTTCGCGCGGCATCTTGTAGCGAGTGAGGCGCTCGGCGACGAATTCCTGCAAGCTAGCTTCCGTTTGTTTGGTTGCAACTTCGGTTTCACGTAAGACGACGAATGCGCAAGGAATCTCCTCCCCCTCCTCATTCGTGCGGCCGACCACGCCGCAGTCGCGCACCGCCGGATGCTCCAGCAGCACCGATTCCACCTCGGCCGGCGCTATGGAGAATCCCTTGTACTTGATCATCTCCTTGCGTCGATCGACGATGTAATACAGACCCAGCTCATCGGTACGTACTATGTCGCCTGACCAATACCAGCCGTCGCGTAACACTGCGGCGGTAGCGTCAGGAGACTTCAGGTAGCCTTGCATGATCTGCGGCCCGCGCATGACCAGCTCGCCCAGTTCGCCCGGGGTGACCTCATTTTCATTGGCGTCAAGGACGCGGCATTCGGTCAACGCCACGGGACCGCCGGCCGAATCGGGCCGGTATAGCTCCGGCGACAGAAAGCCCATGTGGGTCACCGGCGACGCCTCCGTCATTCCATAACCCTGGCGAATGGGGATGCCGGTACTGTCGGTGAAACGGCGGGCCAACTCTGCCGCCAGCGGCGCAGCGCCGCACTTGGCCCAACGCAGGTGGTGCTGGCGGGGAAACTTGCCTTGCTCGGCCGCCTGGCAATAGGCCAGCAAAGTAGGCGGCACGCACAGTGTCAGGGTCACACCCTCGTCCACGCTGATCTGCAGCGAGCGTTCGCAATCAAAGCGCGGCATCAACACCAGAGTGCAGCCCCGCATGAGCGAAAGGTTCAAGCCGACGGTCAGGCCGTAGATGTGGTACAGCGGCAGGAAGCAGAGAACAACATCGTTGTCGCTCACGGCGCCGGTTTCGCCGGAGGTAAGAGTCTGGTACACGTTGGCAACCAGGTTGTAGTGCGAGAGCATAACGCCCTTCGGCAAGCCCGTGGTACCGCTGGAAAAGGGGAGCGTAGCCAGGGTCGAGCACGAATCGCGATCAGGTTGCGGCAATTGCGTGGCAGTCGCCTTGAAAAGCAGCTCGAAGGGTTGGGTTCCACCAGGCCCGGGCGCGCGTATGGTGTAAACGTTGCGCAGGGCCGGAAGGCCACCCAGATGGATGCCGGTGAGCAAAGAGCCGTCGGTGATAAGGGCGACGGCGTCCGCGTTTTCCAGTTGATATCGGACCTCGCGCTCGCGATAGGTGGGATTGAGCGTGGTCGGTATCGCGCCCGCCAGCGTGGCGGCGTGAAAGACAACGCCGAACTCCCAGCAGTTCGGCAGGAAGATGCCGATTACCTCTCCGGGACGAACTCCGCTGGCCACCAGGTTGCGCGCGACGCGCTCCACCAGTTCCGCATATGCGCCGTAAGTGAGACGTCTGGCAGGGGTGCAGGACGTGTCAATCATGGCGATCTTGCCCGCGTGCTGGCGGCAGGAGTCGAGGATGGCCTCGTGAACAAATTTGCCGGCGGGATCGGCAAACAGTTGGGTGCGAAGAGTCTCAGCCAGGCGCGCCATATCTTGTGCGGAAAAGTGTAACAGAGCAGAGTCGAGGGGCAGGACGCCTTAGTTCAGGAAGAATTTGGTGTACAACGTATCGCGTTGCGCAGGGCGGAATCCGGCATCGCGGATGAGACGGCGCAGCTCTTCTTCCGTGGTGCAATTGCGCACGCCGGCTGCGCGCACCACGTTCTCCTCGATCATGACCGAGCCCACATCGTTGCCGCCGAAGCGCAAGCCGGTCTGGCAGACTTTCAGTCCCTGTGTTACCCAGCTGGATTGCACATTCTTGAAGTTGCTGAGGAAGATGCGCGCAATGGCCAGCGTCTTCAGGTATTCGACCGCGGTGGCTTCATCCCAGCCACGTCCGCCGAGGGCCGTGTTTTGCGGCTGGAACGACCACGGGATGAACGCGGTGAAGCCGCCCGTCTCTTCCTGCAGGTCGTAGATGCACTGGAAGTGGTTGATGCGATGCTCATAAGTCTCACCGACGCCGAACATCATGGTTGCGGTGGTACGCATGCCGAGCTTGTGCGCAGTGCGATGCACATTGAGCCAGTCATTGGTGAGGCATTTCAGGCGCGCGATCTTGTAGCGCACTTCATCGTCCAGGATTTCAGCCCCGCCGCCGGGAATGGAATCGAGTCCGGCATCGCGGAGACGCCGGATGGTGTCTTCGATGCTCAGGCTGCTGACCTCGGCGATGCAGATGATCTCCGACGCGGAGAAGCAATGCAGGTGGACCTGCGGAAAGCGCTGCTTCATGCCGCTCAACAGAGCTTCGAACCACTCGATTTTCAGGTCAGGATGCAGACCGCCTTGCAGCAGGACACCGGTGCCGCCCAACTCCACCGTCTCGCGTACCTTGTCGTAAATGGTGTCGAAATCAAGGATGTAGCCTTCTTTCGCGAGTTTGCCTTTGAGCGGACGGTAGAAGGCGCAGAAGGTGCAGTATTCGGTGCAGAAATTGGTGTAGTTGATATTTCGGTCGATGATGTAGGTGACAACACCACTGGGGTGCAGCTTGCGGCGCACCGCGTCGGCTTCCATGCCGATTCCGATAAGGTCGTCGGAGCGGTACAGCTCCAGCGCTTCAGCTTTGGTTAAAGACATGGCAGGCTACAACCCAGAGTGACATTCTACCCTTCCTAATGGTGGCGGGGGAAGCGGTGCGGCGCAAAACGCGGGCTGGCGAGTGGTGAGGAGCTGAAACTTGCAACAATCGCCGTACAATTGAGTTTACACATGAGAAGGTCACGGCTGAGCTGCCGGAGGAACGAAGGGCAGGGTGTATGAACATGTTCAAGCTTGTAAATAGCTATTCCGAAACGGCCGCACGAATCTTGCTGTCAGCTTTGCTGCTGGCCCTGCCACTCCCGGCCAGGGCGGCGCTGGGCGATAACGCAGCCTCGGTGCTGACCGACCAGGCCCGCATGAAGGGAACGCTGCGGAGCGTCGACGCCCACACCTTTGTGATGCACGAAATCACCGCGCCCACGGGCGCCGTGGTCCGAGAGTATGTCTCACCGGCGGGAGCGGTATTCGGTGTCGCGTGGGAGGGACAGTTTCCGCCTGACCTGCAAAGCCTCCTTGGTCCGTACTATCAGCAGGCGCAACAGGCCCAGAAGGCCGCATCCTCAGCGCAACAACCGCGCGTAAGGCGGGCCCCTGTCGTCATCGAGACTCCCGGTCTGGTGCTGTACCAAACCGGCCATATGCGAAGTTTTCACGGGCAGGCCTACGTCCCGCAATTAGTGCCACAAGGCGTCCAGGCCAGCGATATCCGTTGAAGGAGAAATAACCGTGTGCAAATTTGGGATGCTGCTCGCAGTGGCGAGCGCAATGACGTTGGCTGCCTGTGGTGGCAGCGGCGGCGGTACTACAGCGCCTACGATTACGTCCGTGACCGCGGCGTGCTCACCGTCAACCATCTTGTACGGCCAAACCAGTCAGTGCTCGGCAACAGTGATGGGTACCGGGAATTTTAGCTCCGCGGTCACGTGGACCGCCAGCGCCGGTTCGATCTCGACATCCGGTTTGTTCACCGCGCCGGGTACAGGAAATGTTTCATTACTGGTCACCGTCACGGCAACCTCGACACAGGACACCTCGAAGTCCGGGACGGCGACGATTACCGTGAATCCTACGCAGACCACGAGTAACGTGCAGCCCATCGTGGTGGACGCGGGACCAGAGCCACAAAGCTTCTTCGCGGCGAATGAGGGTTTCGTTACGGTGACGGTTTGTGTGCCCAATACCTCGACCTGTCAAAACATTGACCACGTGCTGGTGGATACCGGCTCTTCAGGGTTGCGCCTGCTGTCATCGGCGGGCGGTGGCGAGTTTAACCTCACGCTGCCCAACGAGCCCGATTCAAATGGCAATCCGCTGTACGAGTGTCTGGTATTTGAGGACGGATTCGTGTGGGGGAACGTAGCCACGGCCGACGTCACGTTTACGGTAGCCGGCGAGAAGGCGCCCAGCGCGCCGGTGCAGGTCATTATTCCATCCTCGATGTCCCCGGCTGCTCCCAACAGTTGTTCCAGTCAGACCACCGGGCCGAACGAGGGCAACAGCCTGATGGCACTGGGCGCGAACGGCATCATCGGGTTGGGGGTGTTCCAGCAGGACTGCGGGCCGGGTTGCGTATCCAGCGCGCCTCAGTTTTATTATGACTGCCCTGCCTCGGGCTGCAACCCGATTCAAGTCGGGCTGACGCAGCAGGTGACGAATCCGGTGTTTCTGTTCGCCACCGACAACAACGGAGTGCTGATTCAATTGCCGGCGGTGCCTAACGGCGGCTCTGCGAATGTTGCCGGTTCGCTGATTTTCGGAATCGGAACCCAGGCGAACAATGGCTTGGGAAGCGCCAATGTTTATGTTGTGCCCGACAGCGGGAACAATGCCGGCGACATTATCACTGTTTTCAACGGCACAAGCTATCCAGGGAGCTTCATTGACAGTGGATCGAACGGAATTTTCTTCCTCGATTCCAAAACAACCGGCATACCTTTGTGCGCCAATCCTGACCAAGTGTGGTATTGCCCAGCCTCCTCACCGGATTCTCTGGCGGCGACCAACCAGGGGCAAACACTGCAAGGACCGGCGGGTAGCGCGATCACGGTCAATTTCAGCATAGAGGACGCGACAACCCTGTTCAGCAACAACGGCGGTAACAACGTAGCCTTTAGCACCTTGGGAGGGCCGAGCACGGGCGTCTTCGATTGGGGACTGGGGTTTTTCTTTGGCCGCAACGTCTTCACCGCCATCGAGAACCTGAATGCGGCCGGGACGGTAGGCCCGTATTACGCGTACTAGTTGGAGGTTGCGATCAGGTCTTAACCGGGCTGCCCGGCCTTTGTCCCCACGTCCGCGGAAGGCCTAGAATGGGCAGCGGGAAGGGGAGCAATGGCAGACACACAGCGAACCTTGGGGCCTGAACCGAGAGTTTCCCGGCCACAGATGACGGGCTACGGCGTGCCTGAGTCGCTGGAGGGGGCCTTGCCATGGGAGTGGGCACAGGAGCGCTTCGCCAAATCGCACAATTATTGGCTTATCAGCGTCCGTCCCGACGGCTCACCACACACCATGGTTGTGTGGGGGATTTGGCTCGACGGAGCATACTACTTCAGCACCAGCGCGACTTCCCGCAAAGCTCGCAACCTTCAACATAATTCAAAGTGCGTTGTGTGCAGCGAAAACGCGGAAGAGGCCGTGATCATGGAAGGCGTGGCCCGCAGATTGGACGACAACCGGATTCCGCAGAAAGCGTTCACTGATTACAAGGCGAAATATGGTTGGGAGCTGGATCCGAAAATGGGCCCGGTTCACGAGGTCCGTCCCAAGACCATTTTTGCCATGCCTGAAAAGCAGTTTCCCAAAGGCGTCACGCGTTGGCAGTTCGCGTAACTTCCTGCTTTGGAAGTGAAGATCCACCCGCTTGACCATTGAAGGCATCGCGAGTTTCAATCTGCTGATGCCAAAGAAGTCTGCAAAGCGCAAGCCCGTCGCAAAAAAGGAAATAAACTCCGCCGCCAGACGGCCTGTAGCAAGCCGTCCAGTGATGCCGGGGTATGGCGTTGCGAAATCAAAGAAGGGAATGCTCGATTGGAGCTGGGCACAAGAGAGGCTCACCAATTCCCACAATTACGTGATCGTTACCGTACGTCCGGATGGACGGCCCCATGCGATGGGCATGCACGGCTTGTGGTTCGAGGACGCCTTCTACTTCGGCACCGGTGAGAAGACGCGCAAGGCGAAAAACCTGGTGGCGAACGCGAATTGCGTCCTCGTCAACGACCATCTCGACGAAATGGTTGTCGTCGAGGGCACCGCCGAACTGGTCGGCTACGACGCGCTTCCGGCCGCTCTCTCTGCGGCTAGCGAGAAGAAATATGGATGGCCCTACGATCCTCGGATGGGCGGGGTGATCTTCAAGATCACGCCCCGCGTCGTCTTTGCGCTTCCTGAGAAGCTGTTCGCCACTGCTCCTACGCGGTGGATATTCGGCTGAGTTGTCGGCTGAGGACCCTCTGCGGCCAGTAGGGCGGGTCGTCACGAACGAATCGAATCCGCTGTGCGATTGTCACGCAGCTTTACGTACGGTGCGCGAAGGCTTTTCATTGCGCTGCCTGCGCTGGTAGCGCCTCCAAAAATAGAAAGCCACAAGACCACCAACCACAGCGAACACTATTAACGCGTAAAGGGCCGGCTGGTAGTAGCGTCCAACCCAGTGGAAGATCCTGTGTCCGTAGATCGATCCCAGATACGCTACCGCGGTATAGCGAATGCCACGTCCCAGGACGAGTGCAGTGAGGAATTTCCTCGGCGGATAGTGCATGGCGCCGGCGGCGAGGAGAAACGGGACAATTGGCACCGGCGGCGGACAGATGGCCCCCACGGAGACCGACCAGAATCCGTAGCGTTCAAAGATGCGATACACCTTTTGGGCACGTCTCTGGGAGATCTTCTTCTCGAGGGTTTCTTTGCCGCCTTTCGCCCCAAGCCGGTACGTCAGGTAGCCGCCGATGGCCGACCCAATGGTTGCCATGATGGCGTAGTACCACCACAGGTCCTGGCGGGCTGCCGACAAGACAATGGTGAGCGCGTCCATGCTGCCGGGCAGCGGAACCACGGAATTGTCGGCTACGCCGAGCAGAATGAGGCCGAGTCCGCCCAGGTGCCAGAGCCCGTTCCAGAACGGTTTATGGAGTGCGACGGCGGTGGTGAGGAGCATCGGTCCTTTTCCTGACAACTGCGGGCAAAGCTGCTATCTGGTTAGAAGCGCGATAGGTCGGCGAGGCTCAGGGCAGAAGAAGAATCTTGCTGCAGACAAAAGCGGCGGCCGCGGCCACCGCTGGTGGAAACCAACCGGATCTAGCGATGACCACTAGTATTGTTTGGCGCGATTGATGAGCTTGAGGCCACTGGTGCGGCCGCACTGGCGGGCGTCGATGCCGGTGCGACATCAGGAGTGGTGTCAGTTGCCGGATCGGTTGTTTCTGCCGGTGTTTCCGCGGTGGATGGTGCCGCGGTTGCCGCCGGAATCTCGGTCGTCGCCGAAGTCGCGGTTGCCGGCGCAGCCGCCGCCGGACTTGAGGTTGCCACCGGTGATGCAGTGCTAGCCGGTAATGCCGCGGCGGGAGGTGTTACCTGCGCTCGAACTTTCGGCGTCGGAGCATACTTTTCGACCGTATTTAGCAACACCTGGGAATCCTTGGTAGCCGTCACCTCGCCGTTCAGCAGCGAGTAGAAAGTCCAATCCTTACCGTAGAACGCTTGCGTGTCGGCCTGGTCCTGGCGGATCACAGCGCCGCCCAACGAGACGCCGAGAAACAGGCCACGCGCTCGCGAGTAGGTGAGCACCTGAGCACGCATCGTAAGATCGGTCGCAGCCTGAGCATCGCGTCCCACGGGCCCTGCGGCCGCCGACGCATCCGCGCCCAACTTAAATTTGCTTTGCAAAAGATGTTGCATGCCATCGTCAGTGCGGATAATCAGGACCAGATCGGAAGCCTGGCCGCCCGCCTGAAAGCCAAAGCTGCCGCCCGTCATGAGAAAGAACACGGGCGCGCTCCAGCCTTGTTCCGTTCGGCAGGTGGCGACGCCCTTCCCATAGTTGGCGCCGAAGATAAAGCTTGCCTTCAAGGACGAAGGGATGATCGCGATGCACTTCGCTCCCGACATGATTCCGTCAGGGATGGCGCGGTCGGGCGCCGACATGATCTGGCTCAGGATGGTGCTGGAGGTTTGAACCCGATCCAGGGCTGCGCCGCGCCGGTCGGATGCGGCCGCACAAAGGGCCAACGAGATCAGGACAAGCGTAGCCAATGCAATTTTTTTCATAGCTTACTCCGATCAACACAGCGCTCTCGGCCTGCCTTTGGCAGGACTGCTGTCATCTTACGTCGGGTGAGGATGAGTCTGGCCGCAAGAAATGAGAGGGGCGGTTACTCTTTAGTGTCCCGATCGGAGAAGGAGAAAGAAACTGCAGGGTTGCAAGCCGGGTCGGGTTGCGGGGTCGCTTGCCAGAAAAAACTAAAGGGTTGGAAGAGATGACCCTCATTCTTCTTCCAACCCTGTCTCCCAGGTTCTGTGGTAGGTGAGTGCAGTATGGAACGGACGGTAACTTTGCGCAAGTTACGAAGGTACATGTTCGGTAACTGTACTTTAGTAACAGTTTGGGGCGAGGGTAACCACTCTCGCAGGTAGGCCAGCAGAAGGTTTTGTTCGGAAACGACGGTCGGCGTTCTCGCAGGATCTGGGTTATCGGCCCATGGTAAGCAGGCTGTGAGTGATGGGATGGACCGACAGGGCGATCCGATTGGGGGCGCCGATCTTGCGCAGCAACTCGGCCACATGGGCTTTGACCGTCCGCTCCGTCAAGCCAAGCTCCTTGGCGATGTCCTTGTTGGAGCTGCCGACCGCCAGAAACCCCAGGACCTGGCGCTGCCGGCGGCTGATCATCTGACCCTCATGTGGCTTCAACTGGCGAGACGTGGTGGGTGCTGTGGCGCGTTCAATAAAGGTCGCAAGGACCGTCCTCGGTGCCCATACTGAGCCACGATGCACCAGGCGGATGGCTTTTTTGAAAGCTGCAGGGTCGGCATCTTCGGAAATGTACCCTTTGGCTCCCGAGGCGATCGCCCGCAGAATGTCTTCATCATCGCACCCCGGGCCGGTGACGATGATGCGCACCCCGGGTCGCACCGCTTTCATAGAGGACATCGCCGAATAGAAGGCCGCCCCCCGGTTGCGGGTCATGAGGATGACATCATCGTCCAACGCCTTCAATATCATGGGCACCGTGCAGGCCCTGACGCTAAACTCGGATCCCGAGCCAAAGAGCGCGCGAAATCCAATGAAGCGAAGGGGATCACTTTCCAAAACGGCTACACGAATCGGCGTTCTCGGCGTGGCCTTCCTGGCCGTCGGTTTGCTGGACCCGGATTTCTTGCGCCCCGGCTTCATTGGCGCCCTCACGGCTCACAGAGTAGAACATTGGACCTGAGGTAAAGAGCGCTACTTCTAAGATTCTATCGACATTCTTACATACCGTGGGCAAAAAGCGGCAATAATCAGCTGAGAGGTGGCTGCTCGCCCTTCAAGAATACTCGACGCGAGGGGATCTCAGGCGGCGCTTTTGCGACGTGACACCTTGCTTCCCTTGCGAATTTGTTTGATTTCGGATTCCTTTTGGGCTTCGGCCACGCGTTGCGGAGGTTTCTTAGGCAACTGCGCCAGGCTCTCCTTAAGCGCAGCCATCAGATCCACGACCGGGGCTGGTTTACGGGGCTTTTCAACCGTAGTGACCTCATCGCCTTCCAGGCGCGCCTTGATCAGGGTCTTGAGGTTCTCTTCAAAGCTGTCATGAAATTTTTCCGGCTCAAACTTGCCGGCCAGGGCCTCGATCAGTTGCTGCGCGATCTTGATCTCAGCGTCCTTGAGCTCCACGTCGGGCCGGCCGAAATTTTCCAGCTTCCGTACTTCCTCGCTGTAATACATGGTGTGCAGCATGAGGCCGCCTTCGTAGGGGCGCAGGAAAACCGTGTATTCGCGGTTGTGCATGGTGAGCTTGGCAATGGCAACGTAACTAGTCTCTTCCAGAGCGCGCGACAAAAGAGCGTATGGCTTGCGGCCAGCTTCTTCCGGCACCAGGAAATAAGAGGATTCGAAGTAAATGGGATCGACTTCCTCCGACTTCACAAACTCGAGAATCTCCATCGCTTTCGCGGTCTTGGGCTCAATCTTCTTGATCTCCTCGGGCTCGATGATGACGTACTCGCCCTTGCGATACTCATAGCCCTTCACGATTTCGCTGCGCTCGACCACGCGTTCGTCATGGGGACAAAAGAGTTGTTGCTTGATGCGGGTGTTGTCGTCGCGATGCAGCATGTGAAACGAGATGTGATTGCCGCGCGCCCCCGAGAATAGACGCACGGGCATGGAAATGAGGCCAAACGTCAGGTAACCAGTCCAAACAGAAGCTGCCATGTTTTCACCATTCCGCCCAAGAAATTGTGCAAATACCCCGGCACAGCATCGTTCACCTTGCCGATATTGTCAAGCGCGGAAGTTGCCAAACCGTTTGATTTGCTGGATTTGTGAGATGCGCTGCTGCCGCCCGGGAGCTGTCCCGCCGGCTCAACGCGGGGAATCATCCGGTCATGCGATACTGGCTCACTAGGCGTGACAAGTCTCATCCATTCAAGAGGATTGCCAGCGGCGGTGGTGGCCATCGGCTTCGCCCTGATTGCCCGCACCATGGGGGCGGTGACCGATGGAGGAGGTTTGGCCGGAATCTTGGTTGCGTTTGTTCTGATGCTGGCCGCAGGAGTAGCTGGCTTTGTCCCCCTGGTGGCGGTCTTCCTGTTGGCCGCTTCGACCACCCGTTGGGGCTACGCGCGCAAACAGACCATGGGCGTGGCGGAGCGCGGACGGGGCCGCACCGCCTCGCAGATCTTCGCCAATTTGTGCGCGGCGGCGCTTTGCGCCTTGCCCGCCGTTTGGTTTCCGCGAGTCCGAGATGTTCTGCTGTTGGCGGCCATGGCGGCCCTGGCCGAGGCCGCAGCCGACACGGTCTCCAGCGAGGTAGGACAGGCCACCGCGAACAGCGCCTATATGCTCCTGGACTTTCGCCCCGCGGCGATTGGAACCAATGGCGCGATCAGCGTCGAGGGCACTTTGAGTGGCTGCATTGCTGCATCCATCGTGGCCTGGGTCAGCGCCTTCTCTGGGCTGGTTCCCTGGCCATGGACGCCGCTGGTTGCCGCTGCCGGAGTTGCGGGCATGTTTCTCGACAGTCTTCTGGGCGCAACCTGGGAGAACGCAGGGAAGCTGGGTAACGATTCTGTGAACTTTGTCAGCACGGTGTTCGCTGCCGACCTGGCGCTCGTGGGGGCGATGGTGGTGGAGAGATTCGGGTCTTGAGCGGCGCGGGGCGACGCCAGTTGCGCTTGAGCCCAGATGGCATCGCAACAGGTTGGTTCGGGTTCGGGCTTTACAATGGAAGGTACAGCCGCTTCAGCCTGGAGAACGTGCATTCGCACTCATAATCTCTGTATCGTCGGATTGGGCAACGTCGGCAAGGCCCTCGTCGTCCTCCTCCAGAAAAAAGAACAGGAACTGCGAGACCGCTACGGTATCGCGTGGCGCGTGACGGGTGTTGCCTCGCGGCGTCTGGGCTGGCTTGCCGCCCCGACCGGCTTCGCAGGCGAGAAACTGTTGGCCGGGGATTTCTCGGCGGCACAGCAGAGTAGCGATATTCGTGAGTGGTTGCGCTTGTGCAAGGCGGACGTGGTGTTCGAGGTGAGTTCACTCAATGCCGACACCGGACAACCGGCGACGAGCTACATTCGCGCTGCGCTGGAGGCTGGCGCCCACGCCATCACGGCCAACAAAGGCCCAGTCGTGCACGCGTGGTGCGAGTTGACGCAACTGGCAACGGCGAACAATCGGCGGTTCCTGCATGAGTCCGCCATGATGGATGGCGTGCCAATCTTCTCTCTGTTTCGCGAGACTTTGCCCGCCATCGAGGTCCGCGGCTTTCGCGGCATTCTGAATTCAACCACGACCGTGATTTTGGACGCGATGGGAACGGGCATGAGTTTTGACGATGCGATCCGCGAGGCCCAGAGGCTCGGCGTGGCCGAAACCGATCCGTCCCATGACGTGGATGGCATCGACGCCGCAGTGAAGATCGTAGGGCTAACCACGGTGCTGATGAATGGAAACCTCAAGCTGCAAGATGTGCAGCGTCAGGGCATCCGTGGTATTGGGGCGGAGCAATTAAGCACTGCACGAGCAAGCGGCGAAACTTGGAGGCTGGTCAGCCGCGCACGGCGCGGGCCTAACGGGAATATCGTCGCCTCCGTTGCTCCGGAGCGGCTGCAAACCAGCGATCCGCTGAGCACCGTCCGGGGAACATCGTTGCTGATCAGCTTCGAAACCGACATCTTTCCCCAACTTGTCATAGGCGAGTGCGACCCGGGGCCACAAGCGACCGCCTACGGTCTGCTCGCCGATTTCATCCACGCAGTCAGGAGTACGTAAGCATGTCTTCCAGTGCAAAAATCGCCGAACCAGCGCGCAAGCTGGACATCGCATGGGTGCGGCAGCAGTTTCCCGCGTTGCAGCAGAATGTGAACGGCCAGCCGGCGGTGTTCTTCGACGCTCCCGGTGGCACCCAGGTGCCGCAGCGGGTCGTTGATGCCATCGCCAACTATCTTTCGAACTTCAACGCGAATACGGGTGGCGCTTTTGTCACCAGCCGCCGAACCGACCAGTTGATCGCCGACGCGCGCTTGGCGATGGCCGACTTTTTGAATTGCGCCCCCGATGAGGTTGTTTTCGGCCCAAATATGACGACGCTCACTTTCGCCCTGAGCCGCGCCGTGGGCCGCGAGTTGAAGGGTGGGGATGAGTTGTTGGTCACGTGCCTTGATCACGATGCGAACGTGTCGCCCTGGGTGTGCCTGGAGGAGCGCAGCGTGAAGGTCCGCACCGCTGACGTCAACCCCGCCGATTGCACACTCGATATGTTCGACCTGTCGGCCAAGATTCGTCGCAACACGCGGCTGGTGGCCGCCGGATGGGCAGCCAACGCGGTAGGAACCATCAACGACGTGAATGAGATTGTGCGCCTGACGCATGACGCCGGCGCAATGGCGTTTATTGATGCGGTGCATTACGCGCCGCACGGGCCGATTGATGTGCGCGCTCTCGATTGCGACTTTCTGGCGTGCTCCAGCTACAAGTTCTTTGGTCCGCACCTTGGAATTCTGTACGGCAAACGCGAGCAGCTGCAGCGGCTGCGTCCCTACAAGCTGCGCGCTTGTACTGAGCAGTTGCCTGACCGCTGGGAAACCGGCACGCAGAACCACGAATGCCTTGCTGGATTGCTCGCCGCCATTGAATACATCGCCGATGTCGGGCGTCATCACCAGCCGGCGGCAGGAACGCGACGCGAGGCCATCCTCGCGGCGTACGACGTATTCCAACAGCACGAGCACGAACTGATGGCGCAGTTGATCAACGGCCTGCTGGCGATCCCAGGGATTACGTTTTACGGCATCAAGGACCCGGCAAAATTCAATCAGCGTACTCCGACGGTTGCCATTCGTGTGGACGGTTACACGCCGCGCGAGTTGGCCACACGACTCGGGGAGCGTGGCATCTTCACGTGGGATGGGAACTACTACGCCATCAACCTTGCCGAGCGCCTGGGCGTGCAGGACAGCGGCGGCATGCTGCGCATCGGCTTGACGCACTACAACACCTCCGAGGAAGTGGAGCGGATGCTGGAGGAACTGCGCGTGCTGGCGAGATCAAAAGCATGAACCACGGATTTGCACGGATAAACACCGATTCATTCGTGTCTTTTTGATCCGTTGTTCATCTGTGATAATCCGCGGCGAAAGGGTTTCGTGATGTCTCGCAGCCGCTTGCCATCTGCCGAGTAATTACGGTGGTTGATTTATAATCCGCCCTTCTGCGGAGGGCGAAGAAATGCGCGCCGAACCTCGCTGGCTGGCCGTGCTGGCTGTGGTCGCGATAGCGGCAGTGGTATGCGCGTTCACCGTCCGCCATGCGCTGACGCCTGACACGCTTGTGCTGAAGCTCTCCGACGCGACGATTCCCGCCGATGGCTTTACCGCGACGCAACTAACCATTCATTCCTCCAACGGCCGCGATCTACGCGGGCTGGAGATACAGGTTCAAAATCAGCACGGCTATCCCGTGGAGTCAACCATCTCGGGTGCCCCACCCTTTTCGCGAAGCGAAAGGGTGGGAGTCGTATCCATAACGATCAACCAGGATTCGGCCACTGTTTTGCTGCGCGCAGGCGTGTTGCCTGGTGATGCGAAGCTGCGTGTCGCTGCTCCCGGCTTCACTGCGCAGGAGATCACTCTGCAAACGACGCTCGACGCGGGCGATGCGATCGGCGATGGCACACCTGACTTTCTCCGCCTGCACGATCCTGCAGATCGTGCGGCCTTCCGCCGCTGGTTCACCCTGCTGGCCGAATCGCAGTATTACCGCAGCAAAGCCGTGCCCGAAATTGACGATTGCGCTGCGCTGTTGCGCTTCGCCTATCGCGAAGCCCTGCGCGAGCACGACGCGGTATGGGCCCGCTCCATGTCGCTGCCCGCCCCAGCTTCGGCGGTCGACGTTGAGCAGTATCAATACCCGTACACGCCGCTTGCAGCTTCGCTCTTCCGGGTGCGCGGGGGAGCCTTCCAAATTGGTGATCTCAGCGACGGCGCCTTCGCGCAATTCGCCGACGTGGACACAATCCGCCGCTACAACACATTCTATGTGGGGCGGGATTTCAGCCGGGCCCGCCCGGGCGACCTGCTCTTCTTTCGTCAAGACGGCCCGAAGATGCCCTTCCACGCCATGATCTTTCTCGGCCGCAGCCAGGTCGAGCCCGGCAACCAGCCGTTCGTCATCTATCACACCGGACCGAGCTGGGAATTCGCGTGGCGAAATTCGTCGCTGCTTGGTTTCTGAACTGGTTAACTATCCCGAGGCGCGTTGGCGTCCGATCTCCTCCAACCCAGCATTTCTCGGTTTCTATCGCTGGAACATTCTGCGGGGCGGCGATTGATGCGCCCGAATCGCGCTATCGTTTCCGTCCTGCTCTGTTGTGCGCTAATTGCGCCGCTGTGCGCTCAGGATCAAGCAGACACGGAGCCATTCTTCTCGCTGGCCAGCGAGCGAACGTATTTGCCCGGTGAGAAGCCCGTTATCTCGGTTTACAGCCACAATGTGAGCTCGCTGGAGTTCCGCGTCTATCGCATCAACGATGCGGTGAAGTTCTTCGGTCAGATGCAGGAGCTGCACAGCTTCGGCGGGCGCGGTCCGGCGATGCCGAAGCAGGCGCGCACCTGGCTGGAGAAGTTTCACGCCTGGAAGCATCGCGTCTGGGCATGGTTCCGCGACTTCATTCGCGCGCAGTTTTCGCCGGATTCACGGCACAAGATTCGCCTGTGGGAGATGGGCGGTGGCGCAAAGAAGCAGGGACCGAAAGTCGAAGCCTACGCCCAGGTGCCGGTGCTCAACCAACAGCAGGTAGTGTCGGTGTGGAAGTGGACGGTCCCGGGCCATGAGCGATGGCAGAGCCAAACCATGGCCATCCCGGTCAGCGGCAAGGGTGTGTACCTTGTCGAAGCCACCGATGGGAAGCTGCGCGCGTACACCATCATCGTGGTAAGCGACATCGCGATCATCACCAAAGCCGCGTCCGGCCGGTTGATGAGCTTGGTCGTCGATCGTCGCAGTGGCGATCCGCTTCCGGGAGCGACGGTTCGGGTCTGGATCGACCAGCAGGAAGTCGCGGCCAAAGCGACGGACCAACAGGGTCTGCTGGATATATCGCTGAAGGAAGCGAAACCGGAGAACGTTGCCGTGCTGGCTACGAGTGGCGACCAGTTCGCCATCAACACCCCCGGGGCGTGGAACCTGGGCACCGGTCCCGACCGCAATCTGAAGGGTTACAGCTACACCGACCGGCCGGTGTACCGTCCGGGCGACGTGGTGCACTTCAAGTCCGTCGTGCGTGCCGAATCGATGAGCGGCTACGAGATCCCTAAGGAGCGCGAACTCAGGCTCGAGCTACGCGATCCGCAGAGCTACCAGACCATCTGGCAGCAAAGCGTGACCCTCTCCGACTTGGGCACCGCGCATTGGGACTACGCCATTCCCGACGGCGCCAGCCTCGGCTTCTACTACCTCTCGATGCAGTTGGGCGAGCGTTACGTCGAGGGCACCAGCTTCTCGGTGGAGGACTACAAAAAGCCCGAGTACCAAGTGAAGGTGACGGCGCAAACGCCGCGGGTGCTGGAAGGTCAGCCGATCAAGGCGACGATTGACGCGCGCTATTACTTCGGCGAGCCGGTTGCGAACGCGAAGGTGAAGTGGGTGGTGCACACCTCAACCTACTGGCCGATGGGACGCGGTGAAGCTGACGACGAGGCAGGCGCGGACCAGGAGGGTGAGAACCCTGACGCCGACCAGGGCGATACCTATGGTGGCGAGCAGGAACGTGAGATGAGCGGCGTGCTCGATGCCGACGGCAAGCTCCAGATCGAGTTCCCTACGCGCATCGACAGCAAGAAGCAGGACCTGGTCTATCGCATCGAGGCGCGGGTGACCGATGCCGGCAATCGCGAGATCGCCGGTCATGGCTTCGCCCTCGCGACTTACGGCAGCTTCTTCCTGACCGCCGATCCGGATTCGTATGTTTACACCAAGGGTAGCATCGCCACGGTTACTGTCACTGCTCAGGACTACGACAAGAAGCCGGTGCAAACGCCCTTCCGCGTGGAAATGAATCGCTGGGATTGGCGCAAGGGCGCTGGTCCGTCGGTCGCTACCGCGCGAGGCCAAACCGACGCTAGCGGCAAGGGGCAAGTCAAGCTGACGATTCCCGATGCCGGGGAATTTCGAGTGCGCGTGATTGCTACGACGCCGGAGAAGCGCGAAGTCGAGACCACGGCGTACTTGTGGGCGCCGGGCGAAAGCCCCTGGTGGAGCGGGTCCGCGCAAGAACGAGTGCAGATTGTCCCCGACAAGAAGACCTATCAGCCGGGCGACACCGCGCACGTGCTGATCGTGACTGGCAAGGAGCCGGCTGCGGTGCTGGTCACTGCCGAAGGCAACGGCCTCTACTCCGGTCAAGTGATCAGGAGCGCCGGCAGCATCACGGTCGATGTTCCCATCAAGCCGGAATACGCGCCGAATTTCTACGTTGGGGCAGTGTTTATCCGCGACAACAAGCTGTACCAGGGATCGAAGAGCTTGACGGTGCCTCCGACGCAGCACGAACTCAAGGTACAACTGCTGCCTTCGAAGCCACAGTATCAGCCGGGAGAAGCTGCCAGCTACACCATCAAAGCGACCGACTCCGCGGGCAAACCAGTGGCGGGGGCGGAGTTCAGCCTTGGCGTGGTGGATGAGGCGATCTACGCCATCAAGCCGGACGCCACTCCCAACATCATGAACGCCTTCTACGGGCGGATTTACTCGAAGGTAAGTACCGATACCTCGTTGACGTATTACTTCAGCGGGCAGGCTGGCAAGCGCGCCATGCCGTTGGCGAATGCGCGTCCATCGCGTGGACTGGCGCAGCTCAAGCCCGAGCGACTGGTGCAGCCCAAAGTCCGCAAGGCCTTTCCCGATACCGCGTACTGGGTGGCGGACGTAGATACCGGTGGGAATGGACAGGCGACGGTTCACTTCAACTATCCGGACGCCATCACCTCGTGGCGTGCCACCACACGAGGCGTTACGCAGGACACCAAGGTCGGCGCCGCGGTGGAGAACACCATCGTGCGCAAGAACTTGATGGTGCGTTTGGTGGTGCCGCGCTTCTTCCGCCGCGGCGACGAAATCGTGGTCTCGACCATCGTGCAGAACTACCTGGCGACGGAGAAGACAGCGCGGGTTTCGATGGAGTTCGACGGCTTGCAGGTGATGGACGGTGCGACCAAGGACGTCAGCGTACCCAGCCGCGGATTGATGAAGGTGGATTATCGGGTGCGGGTGCTGAACGTGGATTCGGCACGCGTACTGGGCAACGCGCTCACCGACGTGGAAAGCGACGCCATGGAGCTGACGCTGCCGGTCGTTCCCTTCGGCGTCAAGCTGGCCGTGGCCAAGTCGGGATCGATCGCCGGGCCCGGGACCAGCGATACGGTACAGCCGCTCACCTTCCCGGACGGCGCAGAATTGGGCACACGCAAGCTGACCATCAGCGTGACGCCGTCGGTCGCTGGAACGGTGTTCGCCGCGCTTGATTTCCTTACCTCGTATCCCTACGGCTGCACCGAGCAGACCATGTCAAGCTTCCTGCCTGACGTGCTGGTCGCCAATGCCATGCAAAAGCTCGGCGTCAAGTCGAACGTTGACCCACAGATGCTGAAGAAGCAGGTTCAGGCCGGACTGGATCGCCTCTACAACTACCAGCATCCCGATGGCGGGTGGGGCTGGTGGCAGAGCGACGACAGCCATCCTTTTATGACTGCATACGTGCTCGCCGGATTGAGCCAGGCGAAAGCCGCCGGGTTCGACGTGAAACAGGATGCCATCGATCACGGGCGCGGCTGGTTGAAGCCTTACTTCGACCATTCGCAGAAAGTGAAGACCGACCTGCGCGCCTACATGGCTTATGCGCTGGTGTTGAGCGGGGCGCGCGAAACTGCGGTCCTCGATTCGGTATGGACCCAGCGCTCTACGCTTACCTCGTACGGGAAGGCGCTGCTTGGACTGGCCATGCTGGAGCTGAACGATCCTCGCGCCACGGAACTGGCCAGGCAGCTTGAGGGCGAAGCCAAACAGGATGGCTCGCAGGCATGGTGGCCGACCGACATGGACTACCTGATGGATTTCTCCGGCGACACCACTCCACAGGCTACCGCCTACGCTCTTAAGCTGTTGACGCACACCGCGCCCAACAGTCCGCTGGTGCCGAAGGCGGCCGTGTACCTGGTGAGCCATCGCGACCAAGGCTATTACTGGAACTCCACTGAGCAGACCGCAATGGTCATCTACGGGCTCACCGATTACTTAGAGCGCACCCAGGAGCTGAAGCCGAGCTACAGCGTCGAGGTGCAAGTGAATGGCAAGACGGTAGCGACCAAGAAATTCAATGCGGCTGACGCACTGGCTCCGGCGACGCCGATTGCGCTGAGTGAATCGCAGCTCGGGCCAGGCGAAAACCAGGTCCGCATCGCGAAGACCGGGGACGGACGGCTGTACTGGTCGGTGCGGAGCGAGTATTACTCCAATGAAGCCAAGGTGGTGAACACTGGCAGTTTCAAACTCAGCGTGGCGCGCGAATACTACAAGCTGACCTCACAGCAGCAGGGCGACAAGATCGTGTATCACCTCGATAAGCTAGCTGGCGCAGTGGACGTGGGCGATACGCTGGCGGTACGCATCACTGTCGGCGGCAACGACTGGAAGTACCTGATGATCGAGGACCCGATTCCGTCAGGAACGGAGTCCATTGCCCGCGACGATTTGTATGAGCTGGATGAAAAGCCCGACTGGTGGGGCCGCTGGGCGAGCTATCGCGAGCTGCGTGACGATCGCACCACGTTTTTCAACCTGAACTTCCCGCAGGGACAGCACGAGTATGTGTACCTGCTGAAGGTGGTGAACCCCGGCGTCTTCCGTGTCAGCCCGACGCGCGTGGAGCCGATGTATCAGCCTGAATATCTCTCGACCAGCGATTCGCTGACGGTGACCGTGAAATGACCACGCAGGCAAATCGCGGGGGAGTCGCCAGGCTGTGGCTGCTGAACTTCGTCGGCAACGCGGCAGCGCTGGCGGCATGGTATTTCTGGCTGCTCGTGCCCGACGCGCACGGCTGGCAGGTGGTCCTTTCTCTGATTGCGGCGATCGGCATCATCGTGCTGGTGGTGTGGCTGCGCGCCGGAACGTTCGCTTACTTCAGGCTCGGCGGGTTCCGCGACAGTGGTACGGTGTGGCGTGCCTTCCGTCATTCGCTGCGACACATCATCGCACTAGTCTTGTGGGCTGTGGTGCTGGCGGCAGCGCTGTGGTTTCTGTTCTGGCTGCGCCGGTATCCGCCGCAGTTCGGGGTTTGGCTATGGCAGAAGCTGCCGGAGTCGTTGCGACTTGCCAATCCGCGGCGCTTGGCGCAATACGCCGACTGGTTGTTATGGTTACTGATGCTCGGAGCCATAGCGAAATGGCTGCCGATTGCGACGACAATTGCCGCTGGCGGCTTCGGGAAGCATGCTATGCAGTCCTGGCGCGTGCTGAAGCGGCCCCTGTACTGGCTATGGTTCTGCTTGCTCGTCTTCGTTGGCGTTTACATTCCCTACAAGCTGGTCTGGTGGATTCCCTCGGTGGAGGATCTCCGCAAACAGGCCTGGAGCATGGGCCTGCGCTTCTTCGCCGCGTATGTGATTGTGATTACAGCTTGGATCGCGCTGGTGTGGATGGTGGGGGTGAGGACGGAAAGAGAAGGAGCAACCACGGATTTGCGCGGATGAACACGGACCAGCCAGCATACGTCATCTACCATCATGCGACCGAGCTCTCGATGCAATCTCGGTTGGCAACCCATTCTGTACCCAATCGAGCAGCGCCTGTTTGCCATGTTGTGCGGCCAACTGCGCCACGCAGTTCTGCGCCTCGACATAAGCAGCCCGCAATTGCTCTTCGCTCACGGGTGCGCGCAATGCTTTCTCCAGTGCAGCCACATCCTCGAAAGTGTTGCCGGAACTTACCTGCGCCTTCGGCCCCGCCAGATACAGCACCAATCCCTCGCGAAACCACAACGGCGTGCCGGCATGCGCGTAGGACTCGATCAGCATGTGCAGCAACTCGTGATGAATGGTGCTCTCCAGGGTTCCCACCTGCCGCAACACGTCGGATGGTTGCAACTGAATGGTGCGTCCGCGCGTGGTGGCGGCGACCCATCCTGGCTCGCCAGTGGAGTTGCGGAAAGCAGCCACAGTTGGATAAACCTTCATCCGCGGTGTAGAGCGATAGACGAGCCCTGTGCTTTCCTCGGACTCGTGTATATAGCGAGTCGCAATGCCAAGCAGCGCGCGGTCATGCTCGGGCTGCGTGGTGAACAACTCCAGATCCTCATTGGCGAGCTGCTGCCAGGGAGTTCCTTGCGAGCTGACGCCGAGCTTGGTTCCGGGATAGTAGAAGGCGAGGATTTCGCGATAAGAATGACCTTCCTCGCCCATCACTTCGGCGCCGATTTGGCAGAGACCAACGCCGTGTCCGGAGCCCCGGCCATGAAACATGACGCGAGTGCCGTCGTCGCTTACGTCATAGAGATTGCTTTTGAGGCGGTCCCACCCGAGGTTGTGGCCGATGGCGGCGCGAAAGTTCAGCGCGGATACAGTTACGCTGCCGCTGCCGGCGACGCGCAGGAACTCGACGCGTCCGCTGGGAGTGCGATGCAAGACTGCCACCGAGCGCAGTGTGCCGGGAATGACGATGCCGTCTGCCGCCAGCGCGCGTTGCAACTCGCGCTTGGACACTTCGCTGCGCCATTGCGTGGAGCCGTTGCGCACGCAATATTGGTCGGAGTGCTGGCGCAGGAATGGCGCGCGTGCTTCGTCGTTACCCAGGATGAAGCGCCCGTCTTCGCTGGTGCCTCCGCAGTTCGCTGCGTAATAGGTAGCCGCGGGCTCGCCGTCGTACCAGAGAATCTCCCCCGCAGTGGCTTGGGCGATACTGCGCAGATGCATATCAATGCCGGCGACGCGCAGATCTTGGCAGTGAGTGGTGTCGCAGAAGTCGAAGCCATCGAGAGCATGGCGGCTGCCGAAATGCATGGCGAAGGTGCGCGCGGCGACTGCCATCGCTTTGAGCGCCTCGTCCGACTTAAAGTTGCCGGTTTCACCCGCCAGCACTCCCGCGATGTATTCCTCCATCGGCATAACCGCAACGATGAGAAGATGGCCGTCGTTCGCGCGGACCTCGATGGGGAAGTCGGCCCGCAGTGGCGGTTCGCCCGCGGCATTCATCTGATAAGAGCCGCTAATGCGCACTTCGCCAGTGGCCGACTTGCCTTTGTCAATCTGGATCGAAGACGCGGAGGCCTGTAGTGCCAGCGTCGTGATGGGAGATGGTTTGCACGTTGTGCACGTTCGGATCTGCGCCTGACCCGCGTCGGCGCGGAGCCGTAATTCCCGCGGCTGATGCAGATACCAGAGTCTGACACGAACGCTCTGCGGAAATCCGGCGGAGGCGGATGCTTTAGCAGGGGCCGAGTGAGCATCACCTGCATTCCAAAGCAGAAGCAGCAAACCGACAGTCCGGAATACCCGTTTCATCGCTGCGATCCCGTTGCGGCGTTTGCCACTTTGCCACCACGCCGTCGGGCGAACGCCTCGAAGACTTGGCGCGCCAGGGCCGCAGCATCGCTACCGTGTCCCTTCTCCACGAAGACGACGAGCACGATCTCAGGGTTTTCCGCGGGCGCATAACCGGCGAACCAACCATGTGTCCAAGGGCCTTCGTCAGCCAATGCGGTTCCAGTCTTGCCCGCCACCTTCATCGGAATGGCTGGTTGCGCAGCGTGCGCCATCCCGTAGCTCACCGATTCCCGCAGGCCCTCGAACAGCATCGAGGTGAGCTTCATGTCCGTGTTCTGCTGCGACATGAGCGCGAGGTTACGGTAGGCGCGAACTAGCTCCAGCGGTGTGACGCGAATGCCCCATTCGCCGATGGCTTGCAGTTGCAGCTCCTCGGGAGAACGAGCCAGCGACACGTCGCCCGCGGCTTCATTCGGTTCCAGTCCTGTAACCGTTCTGAAGCCGGCGCGCACAAAGTTGTCGCGCAGCTGCGACGGCGTAAGTCGCGTAGCGACACTGGTGAAATAGGAGTTGCAAGAGTAGGCGAGCGCGGTGGCTGGCCCCAAGGCCACCGCTGTGACGGGATGACTGCAGTCGAGCCGGCGGCCGGCAATGGTTAGCGGGCGCTTGCACACCAACGCGGTGCTTGCATCCACCATGCCGGCTTCGAGGAGCGCCAGCAGTGTGAACGGCTTGATGCTGGAGCCGGGATGGACCACGCGGCGCGCAGCGACGTCAGGGTGATAGACGGCCAGCACGCCTCCGGCTTGAACGTCCAGCACCACCGCAGCACCGCGCTGCCCGGCCATCGCCTGCGCAACACTTCTTTGCAGATGCGAATTGTCCGCCTGACCCCTCGCAAGTGGCGCCGCCACGGCCCACATCACCATCGCAGCGATAGTTCTGCAAGCCAGCATGCGGCGCAACATGGGTTGATTGTAATGGCGGAAGTTCTCTGGAAGGGAGTTCCATGCAAGGCTCTTCTTGGGCTCGCGGGCCTCGCGGGCCTACAATTGTATTGTGAGCGTCGAGACATGGAGGTCGCCATGGAACTGCGGTTGACCGACAAAGAAGAAGAACTACTCCGGGAGCTGTTGCAGGACCATCACAAACATTTGCTGCACGAGATCAACAAGGCCGATCATCACGAGTTCAAGACCGGCCTGCGAAATCGCTGCACGATGGTGGAAGAGATCATCGAGAAACTGCAAACGGTACATTCCGTCTGAGGGAAATAGCGGCCCTCAAGGCTTCCGCAGGAACCTTAGGGAAATTCCTAACTTACGGTGATAAGAGCAAAGGGGCAGGATAACGCCTGCCCTTTCTGTCTTGGCTGGAAGCGTTATCAGGCCGCAGGCTTTTTGCGGTTCTTATGGTTGATCTTTACCGGGTGCTGGGAACTGCTCACAGTGCTGCTGCGCTGCTGGCGCGATTGCTCGTTGTGATGCATGTCGAGCGGATGCGTGCCCGGGTCCTGGCCTTCGGTTGCGCCAGTCCTGGGATCGACGATGAACAGCAGATCCGACAGGTCGCTGGCGTGATCCTCCTCATCCCGCAGGATCCCTTCGATGATAACGCGCGTCGTCGGATCGTGGTCGGCAAAAAACCGGATCATCTTCTGGTACACCTCGATCACGATGCGCTCAGCAATCAAATCTTCCTTGATCATGTCGGCCAGGGTTTCACCTTCGACGTACTGTGAAGCCGAGCGCTGCAGCAACGAGACCGGATTGAAATCCGGCTTGCCGCCGAGTTGCTGGATGCGTTCAGCAATCTTGTCGGCATGCTCGCGTTCGGCGTCCGCGTGTTCCTTAAACTCATCGCGCACTGCGGTCCCATGGACACCCGTAGCCATAAAATAGTGGTGCATGTAGCGCAGCACGCACACGATTTCCGTGGCCAGCGCCTCGTTCAGAATGGAAATCGTCTGTTCGACGTCACCTTCATAGGTATTGGTTACCGCGCCATCTTCAATCTTCCGCGCAGCGCGCTTGCGGATCTCCTCCACATCAGTGACAAACTTTGGCATGAGAAACACAACCTCGAAGGAACTACCGCCGCAGAGGGCAGTGCAAAAGATTCGATGCACACTGACGACTACAAAGATGCCTCGGCGATTCGACACCGCCGGCAACTGGCTGCGAGGCCATTTTTCAAGGCAGGTGTCGTCGGGCTGTACATCACTCGGTCTCGACGGAGACACTCAGTCCTTCGTGTTCGATCATGACGGCTACGGCCTGCAGGGAAGGAGCGATCGCGTCGGCCTCCGCCAATTCCTCCGGCTTGTAAGTCGTTGGAATGCCGATGGCAACCATGCCGGCAGACTTGGCTGCGCGGATTCCTGAAGGCGCATCTTCAAAGACCAGGCATCTGTCTGGGACGTAGCCCAAAACGCGAGCTCCAGCGAGATAAGGCTCAGGATTGGGTTTCCCGTTCCTAATGTCGTCAGCCGTAATCATGGCGGGAGGCACTGGCAGCCCAGCCACTTGGAGCCGCCGAGTGGCCAGTTGCCGAGTGCCCGAAGTCACGATGGTATAGCGCTCCGGAGGCAACTTTGCGAGAAGCTCTTTCGCTCCCGGCAGCACGCGCAGGCCATCAGTGTCGTTGATTTCCCGCTGCTCGATCCGGTCTGTTTCCAGTTGTGCATCAAGATGGGGAGCAACTTCACGGACGGTCGCGATCGTGGGTCGGCCGTGCGCGACGTGGACGACTCGCTCGGGATCCAGCCCTTGTTCCTGTGCCCATGCGCTCCACACCCGGGTTACGCAAGGTGTGGAGTCAACCAGTACTCCGTCCAGATCGAAGAGGATGGCCTGGCAGGCAATTGTGAGCATGCCTCAGTCTCGCAGACGCTCTGGAAAAGCGGCAACCCAGGGGCTGCGGCAACTCGCGACCCGAGCGAAATTCGCCGCGCATTTTCCGATGCCATCGCATATATTGAGTTCGATGCCCCCTCTCGCCCTTTCCGATCTGTTGGGCGCGCCCGTCTTCGATCAAACTGGCGCCACTGCAGGTAAAGTGCGTGAAGTTGCGGTCGTCCCCCAAGACAACTCCAGCCAGATTTTGGGTCTGGTGGTGAAGACCCGGGGCGGCGATTGCTTGCTGGTTACCAATTCAGTGAGCTCCATAAACGGAGGCGTGCGGGCGAGCAATTCTGTTTCTGATTGGATACCCTACGCAGGCGGCGAGGGCATGCTGCTCCTGGCCCGCGACCTGCTCGACCAGCAGATCATTGACGTGCACGGCCGCAAGGTTGTGCGGGTCAACGATGTCGATATCCACGAGGAGACCGGGCACGGCCACGTCGTGCTCAAGGTGGGCGCAGTGGACGTGGGGGCGCGCGGGGCCATCCGCCGCCTGCTGAAAGGCTTGGTTCCCGCCGCGGCACTGAATCCGCTGCTGGCGAAGATTCCGCCGCGGATGATTCCGTGGGATTTTGTTGACCTCATCGAAGTTGATCCCGCTCGACGGGTGAAGCTGAAGATCTCACTTGAACGCCTTTCCAAGCTGCACCCCGCCGACATCGCCGACATTGTCGAGGACCTGGCCCCAGCCGAGCGAGAGGCCATCTTCGAGACCCTCAATGAGGAGGTTGCTGCCGAAACCCTGGAGGAGATCGATCCCAAGCTGCAGGTCTCGATTCTCAGCTCGCTCGATTCCGACCGCGCCGCCGACATTGTGGAAGAAATGGATCCCGACGCCGCCGCTGATCTGCTCGGCGACATGCCTCCTGATGCGTCAGAGGAGATCCTCACGGAAATGCAGCCAGAGGAGCGCGCCGAAGTCACCGAACTGATGACGTTCGAGGAAGACACGGCGGCCGGGCGAATGACTACCGACTACATGGCCTTAGGGCCGGCCGCGAAGGTGGAGGACGCGGTCGAGATGCTGCGTAACTTCGAAGGAGGAGTGGAGAGCGTCAGCACGATCTACCTTGTCGGAGACAAAGACAAACTCCTCGGCGCGGTACCGCTCGCCAAGATTGTTCTGGCGCCGCCGGGTACTCCTCTGATGATGCTCAGCGGCCACATGACCACTGTGCATCCCGGCGCCGACGAGAAAGAAGTCGCCGAGCTTTTCGATAAGTACAACCTGCTTGCGCTGCCTGTGATCGATGAAGAAGGAACGCTGACCGGCGTGATCACCGCCGATGATGTGATCAATATGCTTCGCGCCAAGCTATAAGCAGTAGCCGGTAGCCAGTTGCCAGTCAGCGTCGGGACTGTGGGCGAAGAAGGGCAGGCCGTACCGAAATCTCGTTGCCGGAGTCCTAAAAGGTTCGCTGAAGTGAAATAGCTGACTCCTGGTTACTGGCTACGAAATAGCGCATTTCGCAAGCTGCGTTTATTCTGATTGGTCTTCACATATCTCACCTGACTCTCCGGTGTCATGCCCGAATCTCGACGGCTTAGAGTATGGAGAATCCGTCTGCTGATGTTCCTGGCCGTCATTGGCCCCGGGTTCATCACGGCCAACGTGGATAACGATGCCGGCGGAATCTACACCTACTCTGCTGCCGGAGCCCAGTTCGGATATCTCCTGCTGTGGGTCATGATTCCCATGACCGTTGCGCTGGTGGTGGTGCAGGAGATGTCGGCACGCATGGGCGCGGTCACGGGCAAGGGCCTCAGCGATCTTATCCGCGAGGAGTATGGCCTGCGCATCACGTTTGTCATGATGCTGGGACTGGTCATCACCAACTTCGGCAACGTGGTGGCCGAGTTCGCCGGAGTGGCGAGCAGCCTGGAGCTGTTTCACATCTCACGCTATGTCAGTGTGCCGGTCGCGGCTGTCGTGGTGTGGCTGCTGGTGGTGAAGGGCACCTACAAGAGCGTGGAGAAGGTCTTTCTGGTGGCCTCGTTTTTCTACTTCGCCTACATTATCGCCGGCGTCCTGGCGGGACCGAGCTGGAAGGAAGCGTTCGTTGCCACGTTCAAACCACCGCACAGCGGGGCCTTTCGCGACTCATCCTACATTTACATGGTCATTGGCGTGGTGGGCACGACCATTGCTCCCTGGATGCAGTTTTACCTGCAATCGTCAATTGTGGAGAAGGGAATTACTCCCCGTGAATACCGGGCCTCGCGCTGGGACGTGATCCTAGGGTGTCTTTTCACCGACATTGTTGCCTGGTTCATCGTGGTGGCCTGCGCAGCAACCCTGTATTTGCACGGTGTCCGGCAAATCCACGATGGCGCTGACGCCGCGCAAGCCCTGCGCCCTCTGGCCGGAGAGTACGCCTACATACTGTTTGCGGCTGGGCTGTTCAACGCGTCGCTGTTTGCTGCGTCGATATTGCCGATCTCGACCGCCTACACGGTTTGCGAAGGGCTCGGCTTTGAATCGGGCGTGGACCACAAATTCGATGAGGCCAAGGTTTTCTACTGGTTGTACACGCTGCTCCTGATCGCCGGCGGGGGAGTCATTCTGCTGCCCAACATTCCGCTGGTGAAAATCAGCATCCTGTCGCAGGTGGTCAATGGCATTGTCCTGCCCTTCGTACTGATCTTCATGTTGCTGCTGGTGAACAAGAGCGAATTGATGGGCAAGCACGTCAATGGCACCTGGTTCAATGCCATCGCGTGGGCCACGACGATCATCATGATCGGGCTGACGGTTGCGTGGTTCGTGACCGGCAGGGGAGGCAGCTAGAGCAGCTCACCGTTAGCGAGCTGTTGCACCAGCTTTCGATCGGCGTCCAGGAAGTCGAGTTTCGGTAATTCGCGCCGCTCTACCCACCGGATCTCGCGGAAGATTCGATTTTGCATCTCGCCTTCGTAGCGCTGGACCAGGAAGAAATGGAGTTCCACGGCGTTGCCGTTCGCGTAATGGTGTTGCAGTTGCGCAACCTTCCGATCGATTTCGGCGCGAATCCCCAGCTCCTCATCAAGTTCGCGTCGCAACGCTTCTGGCGCGTCTTCTCCCGGCTCGATCTTTCCTCCGGGGAACTCCCATTTCAGCGGGAGCGCCTGATATTCCGTCCGCTGGCAGCACAGGATTTCGTCTCCTCGCACAATGAGCGCAGCCGTCACTTGCTTGATCAAGGCGCCTGCCTCGATTCCGTTTGGCGACGGCCGGTCACGAGGTCTTCTCCAGGTAGGTGCCCACAAGGGCAGCGCAGTGCTCAACTAATTGTCGGTCCTCACCTGTGAAAGCCGATGGAGTATGGCTGTCAATGTCCAGTTCGCCGACTACATTGCCCTTCATGAACACGGGCGCGACGATCTCTGACTTGGTCTCGATGGAGCACGCCAGATAGCGTGGATCGGCATTGACGTCGTCAACCACGACAGTCTGGCCCGTCGAAACGGCGGCGCCGCAGATTCCCTGGTTGAGGGGAATACGTTTGTGCGGCGTTTCTGCGCCGACGTACGGTCCGAGCACCAGCATGGGGTCTTCACCCAATCGGCCCTTCTCGATCATGTAGAAGCCAACCCAGTCAAAGTGATGCAAGCGTTCCTGCAGGCGGCCGACGATGATGCTCATCAGATCTTCAACACTCGCAGCAGCATCAGCCAGCGCGTTGAGTTCCTCGGCGAGTTGCTGATAGTTGGTCAGCATAAGTCATCCATTCATATCACACGCTGTGGCATTGGCGTATGCCGCGGGGTTTTTGGAACAACTCGGGATGCAGTGCCCATGCGATGGCGTGTAACCCGCCAATCAGGCTCGTGGCCGGCGTATTCAATAGTTCGTCGCTGATGCAGAACACCCGCCCGGCTTGCACGGCTGGCAGCCCCGTCCAACCAGGTCGTTCGACGATTTTTTCCAACGGAACGCGGTCCCCTGCACCGCACCAGGCGGCGAGAATCACGTCCGGCTTGGCATTGCTCACTTCTTCCGCAGTAATGGTCTGGCCTGGCGAAGCGACGAAGTCGCCACCCCCGGCTTGCACAAGTTCCGCGACCCAGGGCTGCGAGGCGATAATCGGCTTGCCCCATTCTTCGCAGAAGACCCTGGGCCGGGATGCATTCTTGGTGCTCTCCGTGATTTCTGCGATCGAACTCTGCATATTGCTGATCACATTTTGTCCGCGCGCCCATGCGCCCATCACGCCCGCGATAGCAGAGATGTCTGCGTAGATGTCAGCCAGGGTTCGCGGCGCCAATCCGAGAAATCGGATACCCGCTTTCAGGATTTCGGCGACCGCTTCCAGTTGGTAGGGGACGGAAGCCAGCACGAGGTCGGGACGCGCGGCCAGAATTTCCTGACTTTGCGCCGTCCAGGAGTCAGAGACAATCACGCGGGAGCCGTCGGCTACCTCGGGACAAACATCCGCGCAATACCGGGTGCAGGCGACCAGGCGCTCCAATAGTCCCAGATCGCGCAGCGTGACTGTAGCGCTGGGCTGAAGCGAGACAACTCGTTGCGGCGTGGAGTCGAGGGCAGCCAAATCTGTCCGATTATACGAAGCGTAACGGGGACAACTCAGCGGATGTGGCCGTTAAGATCGCGGTAAGCTAAGAGTGTCGAACAGAGCGCCATGTATTCTTCCCAACTTCTCGACCACTTCGAGCACCCCCGCCATTCGGGCGAGCTACCCGGCGCGGATGCTCGCGTGCGGATCGAGAATCCTGCGTGCGGCGACATCCTGGAGTTGGCAATCAAGATGGACGCCGGTCGCATCGCTACCATACGTTTTCGCGCAAAAGGCTGTGTTCCAGCCATTGCGTGTGCTTCGGCCATGGCGGAGTTAGCGGAGGGTAAAACGACATCGCAAGCGTCAGCGATCAACAAGGACGAGATCGTGAAAGCGGTCGGAGGACTACCTGCTGCTTCAGGGCACGCCGCACAGATGGCACTCGATGCACTCCGGGCAGCGTTGAAAGAAGTCGCCTGACGTCAGACGGCGTGCAGTCCCAGCATAGGCTGGCATTCCTCCATTCGCCATTCCGGGGTCGCCCCGGCTCGGCTGGCTACCAACGCGCCTACAGCGTTGGCGAA
Source organism: uncultured Acidobacteriaceae bacterium (assembly GCA_963837245.1). GTDB lineage: Bacteria > Acidobacteriota > Terriglobia > Terriglobales > Acidobacteriaceae > Bog-257. Next base: position 88,796 of record CAWIMR010000004.1, read on the forward strand.
CCTGCCAGTGGAACCGGCATCCCAACCTTGCTCGATGCCGTGAAGAAAGGCGGCTGAGAAGGCATCGCCGGCGCCGACGGTGTCTGCAACCTGCACCTTGAAGCCGGGAATCTCACAATATTTGCCTTGTTGAAACACTGCGGAACCACGCTCGCCGAAGGTCACGCACATCATTTGGCAACGATATTGCTCGCTCCAGCGGCGGCAGAAGTCCGCGACCGAGGAGCCTTGACCTCCAGTGTTGACGAACGCGTCCAGGAACTCCGCTTCGCTGTCACTCAGCTTCACTACGTTGGCCAGAGCCGAAAGTTGCTCCACAACCGCCAGGCTCCAGTTGCCGTCGCGCAAGTTGACGTCGTAAAACCGTCGTGCGCGCGGGGCTGCATCAAGCAGCCTTAGCGTAGAAGCCATTGCTTGCCCCGACATGTGGTAAAGCGTGCCGAAATAAATCCACTGGGGCAGCACTTCTGCGACGCGCTGGAGGTGGGCCGTGGTGAGATCCACGAAGTCGTACGCCGCCGGGCGCACGATCCGAAACATGGGCTTGCCGTCCGCGTCGAGCTCCACTTCGGCGATGCCCGTGTTCTTGCCGCCAAGAACCTGTACGAACTCGGTGGAAATTCCTCGTTCTTGCAGGCAATCAAGAGCACGCCGCCCTCGATCGTCGTTTCCCACAGCGCTCAGCAGGAAAACCTCATGGCCAAGTCGCCGGGCGTGAGCAGCGAAGTTCAGCGGAGCGCCGCCGAGGTATTCACGCTCGCCGATTACATCCCACAAAATTTCGCCGACGCTGACGATGCGCATGCTGAATTGTCTCCTCCGGCCCCGTCTATGGTAACCCCTCTCGTCAATTCCTCCCCGCGTTTGCAATCCGCCCGATTTCCGTTATGATTTTGCAGCTCCTATGAAACTCCCTTTCCAGCGCGAGCGCACGCCTGAACCTGCGGCAGCCCCGCCTACGGCCGCCAACTTCCCCCCGTTGTCCGGGGCCGATATCGCCGGCCTAGTCCAGGGTAAGAGGGTTGGCGGAGACATCTACGGCTTTCTCCGCGCCAACCCGAGCCGGGTTGTCTTTGGGCTGCTCGATATCGCGGGCAGTTACGAAGAAAACCACGCCATTGTCGAGGCGGCGCGGCAAACTTTTCACGAATTGGGATGCAAGAGCTTTGCCCATCCGGAAGTCAACGAGGCAGATGCGATGATGGAATTCTGCCTCGAGTTGAACTTGACCGTCCGCAGGGCGGCCGCGGGGGTGCGCTCCTGCCCGGCTTTCGTGGGCTGCTACAACGAAGTGTTGGGCACCATTTGCTATGCCAACGCAGGACATACTCCTGGACTGTTGCGTGATCCGTCTGGCGTCACGGAACTGCCGGCCACCGGGCTCCCCTTGGGGCTGTTCTCGGCTTCCACCTATGAAGCACCGTTTGTGGCTCTGGAGCCTGGAGCCTCGCTACTGTTGGTCTCACGGGGCGTGGTAGAAGCGCAGTACAAGAAGGAGGAGTTTGGCCTTAACCGTGTGAAGCAGCAGTTCCAAAGCGCTTCGCGCGAGAACGCGCGCGAGATTGCCACCGTCATCCTCGACGGTGTGCAACAGTTTCTCCGTACCCCTCCTACCCACAACGATGTGACTGCTCTGGCGCTGGTTCGTGCGCCCGGCAGGGCGGTCGCCCTTGGAGCGTAAACCCGCCGCTGAAAGCATGATACGATTAGAGTTAGGTGACGGAAATACCTGTGCGTGCTGCAAATGTAAACCCTGACAAGACGTCCTCGCGCCCAAATGTCAGGGGGTTGTTTCGTGGCGCTGCAGGTTTGATCTGGCTGGGACTTTGTGTCTTGTCCTGCGGATTTTCGACTCCAGCGGTGGCCCAGTCTCAACCGTCCTCTACCACCCAGGCGCCGTCGAATGGCCCACCGGATTCGGGCGGGACCGGAGCGCCAGTCGCCGGGCAATCCGCCCAGCAACTGCCGGGTAGTGTCAGCGGAACGCTGATTGTTCAAACTGGAGCCCTCGCCGTTGGCGCTCATGTACAGCTTTCGCGTGAAGACAAGTCCCCACCTCAAGAAATATTGTCGGGCGACAATGGGCAGTACTCCTTTCCGAATCTCCCTCCTGGGCCTTTTCATCTCGCGATATCCTCGGAAGGCTTCGCCACCCAGGAGTACTCCGGAGACCTGCATTCGGGAGAGGCTTTTATTGTGCCAGAGATCATGCTCTCCGTTGCCACCGCCGTGACCGAAGTGCGGGTCGAACTTACGCAGGTGGAGGTGGCGCAAGAGGAGATTAAGGAGCAAGAGAAGCAGCGGGTCTTCGGCTTCATCCCGAATTTCTATGTCACTTACGTCCCCGACCCGGCTCCTCTCATAGCCAAGCAGAAGTTCGAGCTTGCCTGGAGGTCGGTTATCGACCCTTTCACTTTTGTGGCCGTTGGCTTCCTGGCGGGACTTCAGCAGGCGTCCGATGAATTCGGAGCATACGGGCAAGGCGCAGAAGGGTACGCAAAGCGCTACGGTGCGGCGTACGGTAATGTCGTCAGCAGTACGTTCATCGGAAGCGCCATATTGCCAACCATCTTCAAACAGGATCCACGCTATTTTTACCGGGGTACCGGTAGTAAAAAATCGCGACTTGGGTACGCCCTCGCTAATGCCGTGATTTGCAAGGGCGACAATAAGAAATGGCAATTTAACTACTCCGAAGTTATCGGAGCCTTCGCAACCGGCGCCATCTCATATACCTACTATCCGCAGGGCGACCGTCATGGAGTGATCTGGGAAAACGGCCTGATCAAGCTTGGTGAGAGCGCGATCGCCGGTGTCTTCCAGGAGTTTGTGATCCGGAAATTGACCCCGCATCTGCAAACCCACGCCAAGACCCAGCCCTAATTGAATGATCGGCTGGCGATTCGCCAATCATTTTGTCGGGGTCGAGAAGCGATTCATGGCGAAGACAGACAGATCAATCGAGGACGCCCGCCCCAACGTCCACCGTGCGAGTGCTTCTCCCAGGGCTGCAGAGTGTTTGAATCCGTGACCGGAGCACGCTGAGGCGAACACAATGTCTTCGCAGTCGCGAACCTTGTCCACGATGAATTTCGCGTCCGGCGTGACGGTGTAGAGACAGGTCGTTGCCCGCAGGCATTTGCCGGACACGTCCGGAAAACGCGGCCCAAGGTATTCGTCGTACATGGCGGCGATTTCCGAGTCGCTGATCTCGCGCGTAACCGCATCAGGATCAACCGTCGCCTCATACTGCTCGGTGGCAATCTTCAGCCCTCCTGCTGGACCGTCAATTGCCGGAAAGCCGTAGAGCATGTCGCGTGGCCGGTTGCCCACAATCCAGATAAACACCGGAAATCGGTCTGCGCTGTATAGCTCCTGATCCTTCGCCAGCGCGAACCAGCACATTACCTGCCGATAAATCTTGAAGTAGCTCAGATATTGAGCTCCAAGCAGCTTCTGTATCCACGGCCCAGCGGTGACGATGACCCGCGCGGCAGAATAAGTGGCGCGATCCGTCTTCACCACGACTGAGCCATGCTCGTCCCGAGTGATGTCCAATACGATCTCCGACGTCCGTACCCCGACGCCCATCTGGCGCGCGAGCGTCAACTGCGTCTCAATGCAAGCCTCGGGACGCAGAAATCCCGCGCCGCTTTCAAAATAGCCAACCTCATCGCCGCTTAGCTTGAACTGCGGATAACGGCGGCGGATTTCATCGGCATCCAAAACCTCATGCGCAACGCCAAATTCCCGGGCGGTGCTGATGGTGTCGTCGACGAACGAGGTGGATCCGTGATGATTGCCCGCAATACTCTGCGACGCCATAACCAACGCGCCGTTGCGGGTCAACAGGCTTCGTCCTGTCGCTGCCTCCAGCTCTTCCCATATCTGATTGGAGCGCAGCACCAGGGGCACGAAGTCACGGCCTTCGCCGATCGCCTCGCGAGTAATGCGGGTGTCGCCGTGCGACGATCCCTGATCGTGCGGGGGATCGAAACGGTCAATGCCGATAGCGCGCACGCCCAGCCTGGCCAACTGGTACAGCGCCGCGCTCCCCATGGCCCCCAGCCCAACGACGATGACATCGGCAGTATTCGCCATAGGTGCATCATAAGGGAACCGTGCGGTTCGCACGGAGAGCTGGGGTTATTCATAAGCGTGATTAAATTGGAGTGTCATCCCGAGCGGAGTGAGCCCGGCGACCGGAGTCGAGGGATCTGCTGTTTCGGGTCTATGGGCGGCAAAGGTCGAGAGCGCGGCGCGTTTCCTCGATGCGTCCGTGGCCGAGGCGCTTGCGGAGTTTTAGAGCGGCGGTGAGGCGCTGGCGGGCAAGCTCGCGTTCGCCGAGCCGAAGGTGGGCGAGACCGCAAAAGTGGAGACCATCCGCCTGACCCCAAGCGTATGCACAGTTCGGCTGTCCTGAGCGGTCGAGCGCATCGCGAGCGTTCTGCAAAGCTTTACGCGCATCGCCGCCGGCTGCGAGCAGCGTTTCGGCGAGGGCGACACGGAGGTCGATCGAAAATTTTCCGAATCCGCAGGTGTCCGCCAAGAGGATGCCACCTTCGGCCTCGGCAATGGCTTGGCGGTAATCAGCCAGATGCAGGTGGAGCTCACAAGCCGCATGGAAGCAACGCAGTTGCAGTTCGACGTATCCGGACCGATTGGCGAACGCCCGAGCCTCCAGCAGGCGCTGGTTTGCCTCGGCAGGATCCTCTTGAAGAAGGAACCTGGCGAGGAGAGCATTTGAACGGCACAATTCATCGTTCCAGTGCTCAGTTATCGCGGTCACCCGATTGACCTGGGTCTGGTGCCGTCCCTCGAGCGAATCGCCCCGAAGAAGCTTACACTCGGCCTCTTCGATCCCAGATAGGCCGTATAGCGGTTCGTGCTGCAGTTCGGTGGCTTTCTCAAAATCACGCAAAGCAGGGCCAACATCTCCTAGTGCGAATAGCGCTGTCGCCCGAGAAGTTAGGGCATGGCTCATGGCGGCTTCAGCGTTAGCCTTGACGGCAAGTGAATTCGCGCTCTCAGAATATTCGAGAGACCGCCGAAAACGCCCTATCAAGAACTCGATTCGAGCTAGGTTCTGAACGCTGGTACACTCCTTCTCCCGGTGGGAAGCATCTGCAGCCAACTGCCGAGAATACCCGAACGCCCTGCGGCCGCGTTCGAGGTCGCCGAAGTGCTCGGCAAACATGCCAAGTTCTATGACGAGTGCTCCTCGGTCGTTCCATGACATTTCGGAATCACGGCGACTAAAGACGTCCTGCGGAACGAAGCGCTCCAGGATGCGAAGGCCGCGACCGTACTCCCCGAGTATGCGGCCAAGGTTCCCATAGGCCCCTAACCCATACCAATACAGATCAAACGCTTCCTGAATGTGGCCCGCGAGTAGAGTCTGCGTCGATCAGCAGTTCATATCGGTCCAGAATCGCAGGGTCACTCGGCTTGGTATCTGGCCGCGCCTCTAAGCTCGGACCCAGTCGGGTGCGCACCGACTCGTGCACAGACTCCGGCTTCGTTCCCAGAAGATTTCGGAAAAACTCGCGGAGAAAGGGGTGAGCGGAATAGACAATCTGACCCGCTGTGTCGTGGCGAAACACTAATCCGAGTGCCTTGAGCCGCTCCAAGTGCATCATCAGCTGTTGGTCGGCAAGGCCTATCAAGGCTCCGGCCACCTCACCGCCGGACTGCACGATCCATCCGAGAAGCTCGACCTTCACGCCTCGCGGAAAGAGCGAAAGGCGGGCAAGGAGATCGCGCTCTTCAGCAGTCAAGGCTTCCGCGTACTGGGCCAATATCCGGTTCAGTCGCCGAGCTTTGGGGTCGTCGGCCTCTTTAGCGTCCTCCAATGAGAACTGCGGCGTGCGGCTTGGCTCTCCTCCTGCGAAATTGCCGAGATAGGAACCCAACACGGCTACCGAAAGGGCGTGGTAGAAGCCACAGATGTTAAGAGGCTCGAGCAGTTGCACCAGCGCGGCATCGTCTCCTTTGACCTTCCAGGCCCGCAGCACGTCAAGCGCGACCGGGCGCTCGAGGTCATCCAGCACGATGGCACGATGTCCAGCGCCGGTCCAATCATCGAGATCTACCAACGGAAAGCGCGAGGTCACCAGCGCACGGGCATTCCCCTTGCCCCCTGCCAGCGCACGCACCAGTCGCTTTAGTTGCAGGTCTTCGAGTTCGCCGCGTCGACGCTGGTCGCCTTCGCTCTGTACACGTTCGAGTCCGTCGAGAACCAAAACATGCGGCGCGTCGCCGGAGAGCGCCATTTGCAACCGCTCCAACAAGCCGCCGGTTGGCGTGTCCTTCTCGCCCGTGAAGTAGAGATAGGCCGCGCGCAGGAACGCATCGGTATGGGGGTCTTCGTAGAACGACCAGACAAATAATCCGGCGCGGTCCGACAGAGTCGCCTGGCGCAAAGCTTCGTGAACTAGTGCCGTTTTTCCGGTGCCGCCTGCGGCGACCACGGAGATGACCCGGTCCGGCGTGACCGGCGAAGCGAAGCCAGTCCTCCAGCTCCTGGAGCCTGCCCGCGCGACCACGGAAATGTTGCGCGGGCTGCAGCGCGTGGCAGAACAGCGGTTGCCAGATGCGGGCGGTGGAAGCCGGGGCGCCGCCGTGCTGCTTTGCGAGATTGGCGACAGTGATCGCGACGAGCTTGGCCAATTCCTCGTCGCTGGAGAATGTGTTTCGCGTGTATTCGCTCTCAAGGTACAGATCTGAACTCCTTGAGTTTCTGAACCGCTTTGAGAATCTCCGCTTCTTTCTCCGTTGGCTCCGAAGTAAGCCGGTCCTGTTCCTTGACCTGGGTCCACGGCGCCTTGGGATCGATCAGGAAAGCAAACACCGGTTTGCCCGCGCGTTTTGCGGCGTCAACTTCGAGCCACGTGATGGAGCGCTCGCCGTCGCCTCCCAGTTCCCTCGGCGGCACGTAGCCGTAACGGTGGGCAACGATGCAGATCACCGCGTCGGCTTCGGCTGCCATCTGTGTGCATTCGTTCGCCGGTTGGCCGGATTGTGCAGAGAAGGTCTCCATCGCGATCGGCAGGTCTTCGAGGCGCAACACGGCATCGCGAACCTTGTCGCGATAGCCGCGGAGGTCAACCGCAGTGGAGGAGATAAAGATGCGGAGAACCGGACGAGTGGCCACGCTTGGAGTGTAGCGCGCCTCTCAGCGGCGATGATAGTACTTCTAGATCTGGTTTCGAATGACGGGATCGGGTCGGCAAGGCACGGAAATGCCGGTCTCCAGAGACCCTGTGTCGCGACGGAAAATGTGGTCCGGTGGTGGAACAATAGCCGAAAATCGGAATAAGCCGCACAGAGGCGACGTTGAAGTGAGCCGCGGCGCGTCCTCTCATCACATACTGACGTGATCTGTGCACTTGCTCGGGAGTGGCTCGGCGCGGTATCAGTCAATTGTGAGGGCGCGATTTTGTGTCTTCGCGGGCCGCACCCAGTGTGCGGGCCTGAAAAAGCTCTTTGAAAAGCAGTTGCCAGTTGTCAGTTGCCAGAACGGAGTGGCGCCGAGCCGCCTTGCCGGCTTGTTAGCATGCTTCCTTGCTGCTCTTGAAGCGAGTGATTCATAGAGCAAGTTGTTTGTATTCAAGAGGATGCATGTAATCCCTTGAGGCTCAAGAAGATGCCGGGAAAAGTTCCGTAATCTCATGATTCTAAAGAACCGGTGGGGAGGGGGCGCGAGCGGCTCGCTCGGGATGACAAAATAGCAAGAGGAAGAGAAGTCCTTCGCTGTAGGGATTGACGAAAGAGCGAAGTTATCGGACAATCGAGCGAAAAGCGAAAAGCGAAAAGCGGCTCCCGCTACTGCTGAACGATTTGGGAGGCCTTGGGATGAACCTGCTCGTTCTGGATAAGCGAGGCGTCCCAGCCTCCGCCGAGCGCTTTGACGAGGTAAACGGATGTGACCATCTGCTGGCCGAGAAGCTGCGTTGCCAGGCGCTCGTTGGTGAGCAGCGCCGATTGCGCAGTGATGACGTCGAGATAGCTCGTCACTCCGCCGACATAGCGATTGTTGGCCAGCTCGAGAGCGCGTCGGGCATCAGTCACGGCCGCATTCTGCGTAGTTCCGGCTTGCGACAACGTGTCGAGTCCTGAGAGGCCGTCTTCCACCTGCTGGAACGCCGTCAGCACCGACTGGCGATAATTCGCCACCGATTCGTCGTAGGCAGATTTGGCCGCTGCCAGATTGGCGCGGTTGCGGCCGCCCTGGAAGATGGGTTGCAGCAGGTCGCCGCCAACCGCCCAGATCGCGCTGGGACCGGTGAGGAGGTTCGTGATGTCGGTGCTCTGGAATCCGCCTCCGCCGAAGATGGTGAGTTGCGGATAGAACGCTGCCGTGGCAACTCCAACGAGTGCGTTTTCGTAGGCCATCTGCCGCTCTGCGGTCGCGACGTCGGGACGTCTCTCCAGCAGATCGGAAGGCACTCCGAGCGGAACTGGCGGTGGAGTCACATTCAGCGGTATGGGCGGAATACTGAAGGTGGATGCTGGTACGCCCACAAGCACCGCGATGGCGTGTTCGAATTGCGCGCGCTGTTGCTGCACCAGGTAGAGCTGCGTTTTGGTGGAATCGAGCAACGTCTGCTGCTGCGCCAGATCGAGTCCTGAGGCCACACCGCCGGCATGACGGTCCTCCACCAGTTGCAGGCCCTTTTGCTGAATGGTTACCGACTCCTGGACCACCTGCGTCTCGGCATCCAGCTCGCGCAGGCTGAAGTAGTCGGCGGCGAGTTCGGCGGTGAGCACCAGATTTACGTTGTAGAGATCGGCCGCGGTAGATTGCAGGGACGCGTTGGAAGCTTCCAGACTGCGCTTCACTTTTCCGAAGAGATCAGGCTCGTAGTTGAGCAAGAAGGGAATTTCGAACGTATTTTGAGTCAGCGGTCTGCCGAGGGTGACGACTTCCGGGCGATTCCCTGAATATCTGGTTCGTGAAGCGTTGGGATCGGTGCTGAATGTCGGAAAGTATCCCGCCGACGTGACCCGCGCCAGGGACCGTGCCTGGCTGAGACGGTCTTTCGCCGCCTCCAGCGATTGGTTGGCTTTGAGCAGTTGCTGCTCGTAATTGTTCAGCTCGGCGTCGTTGAAGATCTCCCACCACGCGCCCTTGGGAATGGAGTCTTTGGGCGCGGCGACGCGCCATGGGCCTTCCGTTTTGTAAGCAGTCGGCGCCGGTGCCGGCGGACGATGATAGTTCGGTCCCACCACGCATCCCGCCAGTAACCCGGCCGCGACGAGACTGAGCGCCAGGACCGGCCACTTCATGACTGCCGGCCTCCCTGGTTTTCGGGGGCTACATTGACTTGCTGACCTTCCTCCAGGGAATCGGCGGGATTGATGACAATGCGGTCTCCCAATTCCACGCCGCCCAGGATTTCCAAGGTCGTGCCGTAGTCCTTGCCAATAGTGATTGGCCGCAAGTGAACTTTGCCGTCATTATCCACGACGGCGACTCGCGGACCTTCCTCGCGAAACAGCATCGCGTTGACAGGGATGGTGACTTTCTGCGCGTTGATGCCGACCCGGAAGTGCACCTCACCGAAGGAGCCAGGTAGCAGCTTACCGTCTTTATTGGGCACATCCACTTCCGTCAGCAGGGTCCGCGTCAAGGGATCGATCGACTCCGCCGTGCGCACAACTGTCCCTTTGAATTTCTGACCGGGGAGCTCCGGCAAACTGACCCACGCTTCCATTCCGTTCTTGATGGCCGGCGCGTAGTTCTGGGGGACGCTGACATACACGCGCAGCGGATCGACACGAGCGATGTCGAACAGTTCTTTACCCGCGGCTCCCCCGGCCGACCCGGCGTTGATCAGAGCGCCAGGATCGACGTTGCGCTTGGTCAATACTCCGGAAAAGGGCGCATACACATGCTTGAACGACTCCAATTGCTCCAGGCGTCTGACCGTCGCGTCGGCCGCGTCAAGGTTTGCCTTGGCTTGCTGATATCCGCTGGCCTGCTGGTCGGCTTCCTGCTGCGAAACTGAGTCGGTCTTGCGCAGGCTGACATAACGATCTGCGTTGATCTTGGCCAGGTCCATCTGGGCCACGATCTGCTGGCGGTTAGCGCGGACCTGCATCAACTCCTGGTCCACTTCCGGCGTATCGATATCGGCCAGTAATTCGCCCTTGGTGACGCGGCTGCCAATGTCCTTGTACCAACGCAGCAGATAGCCGTTGGTACGGGCGAAAATCGGCGACTCTTCATAGGCTTGCAAGGTCCCCGGCAGCAAGAGTTCCTCGTCAGGCTTTTCTGCGGTCGGATGGATGACAGCCACCGTAAGAATTGATTCGCGCTGGGTTTCGTTCGCCAGCACATGGCTGTCGTGAATGCGCGTGATCATCGCGATCACTCCGCCGACGATCAGAAGCAGCAGCACAAGGCCAATCAACAACAGCGCCTTGCGTGGCGGAGCTGGCGGAAGCTTAGGCGGCGGCGTGATCTCCGGCGCCTGGCGTTCGTCGTCCTGAAGAGCCCGGGATTTGAGTGCGGATCCATAGACGTTACGTCTGGTTCAGTTCCTAGCATTTTATGACCGTTTCAGCTCCGCTTGCCTGGCTTCTCGATGGCCGTGAATCATGGCAAAGATGGAAGGCACGAAAAACAGGGTCGCCACAGTTGCGAAGATCAGACCCCCGATTACCGCGCGGCCCAGTGGGGCATTCTGCTCGCCGCCTTCGCCCAGGCCCACCGCCATCGGCAGCATGCCAATGATCATGGCGAGGGCCGTCATCAGTACCGGACGAATACGCGTGTACCCGGCTTCCAGGGCGGCTTGCACGGCCGGAATGCCGGCGTGCATGCGGTCCCTGGCAAAGGAAATCATCAGGATCGAGTTGGCGGTTGCCACGCCCATGCACATGACCGCGCCGGTCAGCGAGGGGACACTCAACCGCGTGTGGGTGAGCAGCAGGATCCAGCAGATGCCGGCCAGTGCGCCGGGCAGCGCAGTGATGATGATGAACGGATCAAGCCACGACTGGAAATTCACGACGATCAAGAAATAGATCAGGACAATGGCCATCACAAGTCCTATTCCCAAGCCGAGGAATGACGACTTCATGGTCTCGACCTGGCCGCGAACGATGATCCGCGTACCGCGGGGCAAATGTTCCTCGAAGGGTTTGAGGACCTTCATCGTATCTTGTGCCACGGCGCCCAGATCGCGGTCCTGCGTGCTGACATAAACATCTATGACAGGCTGCACGTTGTAATGGGAAACCACCGCTGGCCTGGCCGTCGGTGTCAGCTCCGCTAGATTACTCAGTACCTGGTAGTTAGGAGAGTTAGGGTTGCTCACCGGCATCCTCGTCACGTCTTGCAGCGAAGTCACATGATATTGGGGAGACTGCACCGCAACCTGGTAGGTGACGCCGTTCTTGGGATTCAGCCAGAAGTTGGGCGCAGTCTGGAAGCTGCCGCTCAGCGACACCAGCACGCTCTGCGCCACGTCGCGTGCATTCATGCCAACCTGGGTGACCTTGGTGCGGTCAATCTGAAGGTCGAGCGTCGGCAAGGTGAGCATCTGCTGAACATGGACATCGGCGGTGCCCGGAATTTGTTTGATCCGGTTCGCGATCTGCTGCGCGATGAAGTAGTTGCCTTGCATGTCGGCGCCGGTGACCTGGATATCGATCGGCGCCGGCAGTCCGAAGTTCAGGATCTGGGTCACGATGTCGGCAGGCTGGAAGAAGAACTCCACGCCGGGGAATCGGCGCGGCAGTTCCTCACGCAGTTTGCGGATGTACTCGCCGGTCGGATGGTGGTGCTCCGCATTCAGGCCAACCAGGATTTCTGCGTCGCTGGTGCCGATCACTCCGGAATTGCTGTAGGAGAGATTGATTCCCGAGTAGGGTAGCCCGATATTGTCGAGGATTGTCACCAGCTCATCTTTGGGTATCTGCTGGCGCAGGTATTTCTCCACTTCATCCGTCAGCCGCGCCGTTTCTTCGACACGCAGGCCGGCGCGGGCCCGCAAGTGAAGCCTCATCAGGCCGGCATCGACGGAAGGGAAGAAGTCTTCGCCCAGGAAGAACACCAGGCCCATCGACAAAACGCAGAACGCAAGAAAACAAGCTGCGAATACCTTCTGATGTCCGAGAGTGGTTTCCAGAAGCTGGTAATAACCACCGCGGAACTTGTCGAATTTTTGTTCGAATCCCCGCTGATAGCGGCCAAAGATCGTTTTTGGTGCTTCAGCCCTATGCTCATGCCCGCGCATGATGTACATCACGAGGGTCGGGATCAAGGTCCGGGAGAGGAAGTAGGAGGCCAGCATGGCGAACACCACCGCCTCCGCCAGCGGCACGAACAGGTAGCGCGCGACGCCGGTGAGGAAGAACATGGGCACAAACACGATGCAGATACAAAGCGTGGAGACGAATGCCGGCACGGCGATCTGTGCCGCGCCATCGAGAATTGCCTGCTTCATCTCCTTACCCTGGGCCAGGTTTCGCTCAATGTTCTCGATCTCGACGGTGGCATCGTCCACCAGGATTCCGACCGCGAGGGCCAAGCCTCCGAGGGTCATGATGTTGATGGTTTCACCCAGCGCGCTCAGCAGGATCACCGACACGAAAATCGAGAGCGGGATCGAGATCGAGATCACGATGGTGGGACGCCAGTCGCCCAGAAACAGCAGAATCATCATTGCCGTCAGAGCGGCGGCGATCAAGGCCTCACGTATAACGCCGTTGATGGAAGCGCGCACGAAAAGTGACTGATCGAATAGCGGCCTGATGGTGATGTCTTTAGGGAGTGACTGGGCCGCAATCGGCAGGATGCTTTTCACCGCGCCCACGATGGTCAGTGTCGAAGCGCTGCCGATTTTGTACACGGACATGAGCGTGCCGCGGACGCCATCCTGTCGAACGATGTTGGTTTGCGGCGCAAATCCGTCGCGCACGTGCGCGACGTCCCGCATGTAAATGGTCGAGCCATTTACCGTCTTCACCGGCAAGTCATTCAGCTCCGCAATGGTTTGTGGAGAGCTGTTCATCTGCACCTGATATTCCAGAGCACCAATCTTGGCCGTGCCGGAAGGCGTAATCAGGTTCTGGGAATTGATGGCATTGACGATATCCGCCGGAGACAGGCCATTTGCCTGAAGGCGAGGTATGTCGAGATCGACCTGGACTTGACGGATCTTTCCGCCATAGGGGTACGGCATCGCGGCGCCGTGCACCGTCGCCAGTTGCGAACGCAGAAAGTTCTGACCCAGGTCGAACAGTTGCTGCTCGGGCAGGGTCTTGCTGCTCAACCCAAGCTGCACGATCGGAGTGGACGACGCCGAGTAGGTGATGACCAACGGTGGCGTTGTTCCCGGCGGCAGTCCGCGGACGGTGGTTTGTACGATGGCCGTGACTTGCGAGAGTGCCGTCTGAATATTGGCCTGCGGGCGGAAGAAGATCTTGATCACGCCTACGCCGTTTACCGACTGCGATTCGATGTGCTCGATGTCGTTGACCGTAATCGTGATGCCGCGCTCGGAGTTGCTGACGATGCGGTCGGCCATCTCTGCGGGTGCGAAGCCGCCATAGTTCCACACCACGCTGATCACGGGAATGTTGATGTCGGGGAAGATATCGACGGGCGTGCGCAGGATGACGATGGGCGTCAGGATGATCAGCACCAGCGCCATTACGACGAAGGTATAAGGACGCCTAAGCGCGAGTGCAACAATCCACATCGGTCGAGTACAACTCCAGTTACGGGCTGATCAACGTGCCGACAGCACTTGCAAAAATTCTAAGATTCGATACGGTACGTATTGGATTCAATATATGCTATGGTGAGTCATGCCGCAAATCGCTTCGGGTGGCAAGTCGGCGACTGAGCACAACAATGGCGCTAAGCGTCTGCCGGGCCGGCCGCGAAGCGAACAAGCCCGACAGGCGATTCTTCGCAGCACCCTGAAGCTGCTGCAAGGTACGGGCTTTCCCGACCTAACGATTGAAGCGATTGCTGCGGATGCCGGCGTCGGCAAGGCCACGGTGTACCGCTGGTGGCCCAGCAAGGGCGCGCTGGTGGTGGATGCCTTCGCTGCCGGCACTGAGAACAAACTGCACTTTCCCGATACCGGATCTGTGTACCAAGACGTGCGCCTGCAGATGAACCAGTTTCTGGGAATTCTGCACACTCGCCGCGGGCGTATTGTCGCGGCACTCCTGGGCGCTGGGCAATCCGATCCTGAACTGCTGGAGGCATTCCGCGAGCGCTTCCTGAGGCCGCGAAGGCAGGAGGCCTACAAGACCCTGCGCCGGGGAATCGAACGCGGCGAGCTTCCTGCAAACTTGGACCTCGATCTTGTGCTGGACATCCTGTATGGCGCAATCTACATGCGCTTTCTCATTCGCCACGACGAACTCAGCGAGACTTATGTGAAAGATGTCTGCGGCGTGGTGCTGGGCGGGGCGGCAGGGAATGCGCACGCAACCGGCCGTAACGGCGCACGTCGGAGTTAGCTGAATCGCCCTGCGTTGACACGCTTCTTTCCCCGTCAGTACGATTCGTTCACCCATGCCCAACCTAATTTCTTTGCGGACACACGTCAGCATGTCGAAATCCGGCGTAGCTAGAATTTGTCGTGCCGCGCTGCCCCCGCTGCTGGTTTTCTCCATCCTGGCTGCGGCGACCTCCACTTCCGTCGGCCCTGCGGACCCGCAACTCTACCTCAACGACATCAAGACGCTGGCCGCGCCCGATATGGAAGGACGCGGCGCTGGGACCAAGGGGCTGGCCAAGGCCTCGAAATATCTCGAGCACCGCTACAAGTCTCTGGGACTGCGACCGGCGGGGACGAAGGGATATGCGCAGCCGTTCATGGTCACGACGGGTGCGAAGCTAAAGTCGGACAATAACCTCACCGAGCAGATCGGCGGCAAGAAACAAGTACTGGTTCTTAACCAGGATTTCGTTCCGGTGAGCTTTTCGTCATCGGGTTCGTTCAGCGGGCCGGTGGTGTTCGTGGGCTACGGCGCTTCGGCCGAAGAGTTTCAATACGACGATTACGCTGGCGTGAACGTGAAGGACAAAATTGTCGTGATGCTCCGCTACGAACCGGAGATTTTTGGAGAAAAGAGTGGTCACCACGGACTGACGCAACATTCGCAACTCGTGACCAAAGCCATCAATGCGCGCAACCACGGAGCCAAGGCTGTGGTCTTGGTCAACGGAAAGCTGGCCGACGGCGAAGAAGACTTGCTGATGCGTTTCGGCAGCGTGAGCGGTCCGACCGACGCCGGCATCATGCTGCTGCAGGTAAAGAACTCCGTCGCCGAAAGTTGGTTCCAGGCAGCGGGCAAGTCGCTGACCGAGGTTCAGCAGCAGATCAACCACATGGGCAAGCCGGCATCGTTTGCCTTTCCCGAGAGCCTACAACTCTTGCTGAAGGTCGACATCGAAGCCACGCACGCTCGGGTGAATAATGTCCTGGCCTACCTGCCGGGCAAGACCGACGAGTACATCATCGTCGGCGCGCACTACGATCACCTTGGCCGCGGCGATTCCAACTCGCTTGCGCCATCGCAGATCGGGCAAATCCATCCCGGCGCTGACGACAATGCCTCCGGCACCGCCGGCGTGCTGGAACTGGCGCGCATGTTTGCGCCCATGAAGGGGCAACTGGAACGCGGGATCCTCTTTGCCTCCTTTTCGGGAGAAGAGCTTGGATTGCTCGGTTCGGCGGAATGGGTGAAGGAACCTACGCTGCCGCTGGAGAGGTGCGCCGCCATGCTCAACATGGACATGATCGGCCGCATCAAGGACAACAAGGTTTACATCGGCGGGGTGGGCACCGGCACAACCTTCAAAACGATTCTGGAGCAGGCGCAGAAGCAATCCAACTCGAATTTCAAGATCGAATATTCCGCCGGCGGTTATTCAGCCAGCGACCACACTTCATTTGTGGCGAAGAAAATACCGGTTCTGTTTTTCTTTTCCGGCCTACACTCGGATTATCACAAGCCGTCAGACACCTGGGACAAGATTAATGCGCCCGCGGCGACGCAACTGCTCGATATGATTTCCGATGTGGCGCTGCAGTTGGTGTCGGAGCCGGCGCGTCCGGCATTTGTCACCGTAGTCGAAGACAAACCCATGGGTGGCATCTCCGGCGGTGGCGGAGGATACGGGCCCTACTTCGGGTCGATTCCTGACTTTGGCGAAGTGAAGGACGGGGTGCGGTTCTCCGATATTCGCCCGGGATCGCCTGCGGCCAAGGCTGGTTTGCGGGCCGGCGACATCCTGGTGCAATTCGGCGACAAACCGATCCACAACCTTTACGACTTTACCGATGCTTTACGCCGCAGCAAGGTGGGCGAAGTGGTCGAGGTGAAGGTGCTGCGCGACGGCAAGCCGATTACCGCCAGCGTAAAACTTGAGCAGAGGAAGTAAGTTGTCTGGCTAGCCATGCCAGGCGCCCAGCGCGCGGCGCAGCAGCACCAACTGCCCCAGGTGATAGGCGTTGTGATCGGCAACCAGCAGCGCTTCCCGCAAGAGCGTTTGGCCAGTACCGTGTGGTAGCGGGGCAAACAGATCGTGCGCGGGATCGGTTATCAGCTCTCGCATCGCGGCGACGTGCTTCTCGATGTCCTTTACGCTCTTGTCCCAGGCGTCAGCGCTCGGCGGCTCGGCGGTTTTAGGCCAGTAGCCATCCGGCCATGCCGGAGATTTGTGCCGCGCGTCACGACTGAACTCCAATATGTCCCACAGGGCAAGCCGAATGTGTTCCAGCAACTGCCACGCCGAATAGGGAAGCCCCTCGGGCACCCGTCCGCGCAGCTTCGGAGGGAAGTCATCAACCGCCGCGTGAAAGTCGGCGTGGGCTTCGTTCCAGTCAATTACCTTTGCCAGTTGTTCACGGAGAGCTTCATCGTGGCTCATGCGCACCCTCGCTGCACAAAATGTCATATGTGAGATGTAGCCGTCAGGCTGGAGGATGTTAATTCGAGGTGTTCGAGCGTTGGCTAGCGATTGACCGCGGCCGTCCGGCGACGGCGCTGTTGCAAGATCCTGGTTGCGGCGGGGTTGATCAGCACCGTGAACCCATTGCGCAGGTTGTCGCGATCCACTTGCACCAGGGTGGCGCGCTCACCTTCAATACTTCCCCCCAGCACGCGGCCCAAGCTGAGCAGCGAGTGGCTGCCGCAAATCTCGCACCGCTCCCCCGCGCTGTTGCTTATGATCTCGCAGTCGGCACACAACACCGCTTCCAGCAGTGGAACCGAACTCAGCTCAATGCCCCGCTTGCCCGCGTCATCCATAGAAACGTTCCCATCCTTACCGTAGCTCGCCGGGATTGCGCAGGGAAGCGCCATCTGGTGCCAGAAGCAGGAGAGTAACTAAGGGTAAAGAGTGAGCCTGCAGGATTATTGTCCCGGCACGCTGGTTTGGGCCGGGGGCAAGAGATTATGATTGAGCGCGAACAGCGCCAGTTCCAGCCGGTTGCCCACCCCCAATTTGTTAAAGATGTTGGTGAGGTGCCGTTTCACAGTTTCTTCACTGATGCCGAAGGTCTGCGCAATATATTTGTTGGTGCTTCCCTCCGTAATCAAGCTTACAACCTCCAGCTCGCGCGCGGTCAGGCCGAAGGTTTTGCGGGGTGGAGGAGCGGTTTGGGCAGACAAGTCACGCAGCACTTGGACGAGGTTCTGCACTGGGCGTCCCTCCAGCCAGTACTGGCCTTGCATCACCGCATGTACGCAGGCTGAGAGATGGTCGAGCACTGCGTCTTTCAGAACGACGCCACGGGCGCCGAGTTGCAACGCCTCCAGAATTTGGCGTTTGTCGATGAGTCCAGTTAGAACGATGGTGCGTGTGCTGGTGGTTTCGCTGGTCAATTCCCGCAGCGCATCCATGCCGGGCATCTTGGGCATCGCCAGATCCAGTAGGAGAATGTCGGGACGCAGAGTGCGCACCATATGGAGTGCTTCCACCCCATCCTTCGCCTCCGCGACGACCTTCATCTGGCCATCGGACTGCAACATGTTGCGCAAACCAACTCGCACCACGGGATGATCGTCGGCAATCAGGACCTTAATGGGCGCAGCCACTATGATTCCCCCACTTCACATGAGATGCTCTTGCTATGTTGCAGAGCCTTCCACCGAGAGCACCGTTGGGCCGAGCTGCTTGATCAGTTCAGCCTCCACGGCATTCAGCGCCGCCGAGGTCTGGTCCAGCAGGACTGCCGTATCCCGGAACTCCGCGTTGCGGCCCATGACCTCGAGGCTTGCACAATACCGCGCCATCGCGGTTGTTCCCACGATCAGGCTGCTACCTCGTAGATAATGCGCCCGGTCGCGCAGCTTCTCCGCATCTTTCTCTGCCCATGCACTGCGCAATTGCAGCAGAGTCTGGCGAGCCTCGGCAAGGTAATCCCGGTATAAGCTAACCAGTTCTGCCGGATCAGCGGCCGTCGCCTTCCGCAGACGGTCGAAGATAGCAGGGGCTATGGAGTCTTCCGTCATAGCCGTTGCATCTGCCTCAGTAGCAAGTTGTTAACACATAGGTAACCCTTTCGTGCCACTTCCGTCAAGGAGCATGTGGCGAACTAGCATGATCTGTGATGCCGCGATCACGGCCGGTAACGCGTTTTCGCAACTGAGCGAGCGTTCTACAGGGAGAGCAAGAGCTAGATAACCACGAGCAGTCTCTGCCGTCAGCGGGAGTTGCGAATGATTCGGGATAGAGCGATTCCACCGGCGGCAAGCGCACCCAACGTTGCCAGGGCTGTTACCTTCGATCTCCGCAGTGCACGCTCGCGTTCCTGCACTAAAGTTGTCTCGGGTAGATCGCATCCGGCAGCCTTGGATCCCTGACGCAAGGCCAACTGCAACACCTCTGCCGTGTGCAGGGCGCGACGATTCGTGAGTTGCGAAATCTGCTCGCGGCAGCTGAAGCCATCGGCGACGATCAATTCAGCGGACCCCGCACTCCTTGTCGCAGGTAGTAGCACTTGTTCTCCGATCTTGACTGAGATGCCGTACGTTTCAGCCTCGAACCCGAAAGCGCCTGCCATGCCGCAGCAGCCGTCAGTGAGCACCTGAACCTTCAGTTGCATCTGCTCCAGAAGGGTTCGCTCGGACTCTGCGCCACGGATGATAGCCTTGTGATGACAGTGCCTATGCAGCAACGCGTCCATGCGAAGCGGCGGCGGACGATAGTTTGCACGATCGACCAGGAACTCGCTCAACAGGAATGCGTTCTCCATGATCTGGCGGGTCTCTTTGCGCTCGGGAAACAAGCCGTGAATCTCGTCGCGTAGCACCGACCAGCAGCTTGGCTCCAGTAGCACAATCGGAATCTGCCGTTCGACATAGGGCACGAGAAGTTTCATGACCTGTCGAAGATGCTGCTTTGCTTCGCCTAGAAATCCGTGGTCATACAAAGGCCGCCCGCAGCAGACATTTTCCATCGGAACTAAGACCTGGTAACCGGCATGCTCGAGCACTTCAACTGCGGCTCGTGCCGTCTGCGGCAGGAAATAATTGTTGAAGGTATCGGCGAACAGTAAAACCTGGGGACGCCCAGCGCCCCGTCGCTGCCGCTTGGCATACCACCGCTTGAAGGTCTCCGGAGCAAATTGCGGAATCGAGCGCTGCGGCGACATTCCTACTACAGCTTTCATCAGCTCCCGGGTTCCGGGTGTCGATGTCAACAGGTTCACCAGCCCTGGCCACACAGATGCCACCCGCGACCACCTGTCGATATGACCGAAGGCATAAGCATGACGCGGCCGTATGCGTCCCTCCCAGTAGTGCGAAAGAAATTCGGCTTTATAGGTCGCAATATCCACGTTGACTGGACAGTCGCCTTTGCAACCTTTGCAGGAGAGGCACAGGTCCAAGGCTTCCTTAACGTTCTCGTCACGCCAGCCGTTGTCGATGGGCGAGCCTTGCAGCATCTCCCACAGCAGGTGGGCACGACCGCGGGTGCTGTGGATCTCCTCCTGCGTCGCTATGTAGCTGGGACACATCGTCTGGTTATCGGCACCATCCGCGCTTTCCCGGCGGCACTTGCCCACGCCGACGCAGCGCAGAGTGGCGTGCGCAAAGCTGCCATTGTCCTCAGGGAACTGGAAATGGGTCGGCGGTTCCCAAGGCCGGTATCCGGCGCCCAAGCGCAGGTTGGAATCGAGCGGGTTTGCGTCGATGACCTTGCCGGGGTTCATCTTGCATTCCGGGTCCCAGATGTTCTTGAATTCCCGGAAAGCGTCCATGATTTCAGGGCCAAACATGATCGGCAGCAGTTCGCCGCGCGACTGGCCATCGCCGTGTTCCCCGGAAAGCGAGCCGCCATAGTTCGTCACCAGCCTCGCAGCTTCCTCGGCAAAGGCGCGATAGGTCTTGATTCCTGTTTCGCTAATGAGGTCGAAGTTGATACGGCAATGGATGCACCCCTGTCCGAAGTGCCCGTACAGTGCGCAATCCAGCCCGTGCCTATTCAGCAGCAGGCGGAATTCGCGCAGGTAATCGCCGACCCGTCCGGGCGGCACCGCTGCATCTTCCCATCCCGACCATGCCGGCGGCTTCCCCGGAACAAAGGCAGACCCTCCTACGCTGGTTTCGCGCAGCGCCCAAACCGCTTTCTCGTCGTTCTTGTCGCCGTAAAAACGAACGGTTGGAGGACTTACTTTGCGCTGCAGTCTTGCGACTAAATCGCGGGCGCGAGCGTCGGCCTCTTCCTGGGATTCGCCGGGGAACTGCACGATCAGCCAACCCTTGCCCTCGGGCAAGTGACGCAAGGCCTTTAGGTGTAATCCCTTGGTCTGCATGTTGTCGATCAGCTCGCAGTCGATGCCCTCCAAGCCGATCGGCTCGAACTCGACAATCTCAGCCACATCGTCGCCCGCCTGGTAAATGTCGGGATAGCCCAGCACAACCAACGTCTGATAAGGCGGGTTGTGGACCAGATTCAGGGTTGCTCCCAGGACCGTTACCAGCGTGCCTTCACTGCCGACCAATGCACGCCCTAGATTGAAGCGGCCTTCCTGGTTGGGGATGAGCTGGTCGAGGTTGTAACCGGAGATACGGCGGGGAATGTTGGGAAAGCGCGCACGGATGTCATTTTCGTATCGGAGGCGAAGCGCCTTGATCCGGGAAAGAATTTCGCCCACGCGCCCTCCGCGGCCGATGCCCTCCTCCAGTTCGGACTGGGTCATCCAACCTGCGGTCATGCGGGTGCCATCGTAGGTAAGAACGTCGAGAGCCTCGACGTTATTGGAAACCGGGCCGGCCATCTGCGCGTGGATTCCACACGAGTTGTTGCCGATCATGCCGCCCAGGGTGCAGTACTTGTGCGTCGCGGGATCGGGTCCAAACGTGAGCCCGTATCTGCCTGCCGCGCTGCGAAGATTGTCCAGCACACAACCCGGGTGAACGCGGGCAATCTTTCGCTCGGCATCGATTTCAAGGATTTCGTTGACGTACTTACTCCAATCGAGCACGACGGCGGTATTGCAGCACTGACCGGCCAGGCTGGTGCCGGCTCCGCGCGAGAGAATCGGCGCGCCGAATTTGCGCGAGATCGCGACCGCGCGCACCGCGTCTTCCACGCTCCGAGGGATTACAACCCCGATCGGTACTTGGCGGTAGTTGGAAGAATCGGTGGAGTAAGCGGCGCGGCTCCCGGCGTCGAAGCGGACCTCGCCTTCAACGTGGGCTCTTAACTCGGTTTCCAGAGCGCGCGCCTCCATGCTGTTGCCGGGAGCTTGCTGCGGTGCGGAGGAGGATTTGGAATCGAGGATTCGGAGTGGGCCCAATCTACGTTCTCCCTGCCGGATAGCTAGGGTGCCTGATGCGAAGAGAGTTGGAAATGCAAAACCAATGCTACGCGAAAAACCCGCATCTGGGCGGCATCAAAATTGGGAGATTCGTCACCGCCACTCTTTAGCCAGTCCCACAACGGAGCTGTTTTGGAACCTTCCCGCACCCCGCCGTGTGCCGACACGTAAGTG
The DNA here is from genome assembly GCA_963837245.1 of uncultured Acidobacteriaceae bacterium. Taxonomy (GTDB): domain Bacteria; phylum Acidobacteriota; class Terriglobia; order Terriglobales; family Acidobacteriaceae; genus Bog-257. The sequence goes on from CAWIMR010000004.1 coordinate 110,776, forward strand.
CCTGACAAGGGAATGGGTTATCCACATTAGTGCAAAAAATTGCAACGCCCCAAAAGGTGGCCTTCTCGAATTTGTCTTCATTGTGTTTCGATTACCGCCTGCAGCGTATGGCAGTAGAATTGCACCTACCAAGGCGGATAATGGTGGACTCCCGATTTCTGGTCGAATTACGCGGGGCTCCCCTTTTGCCACAACGTCAACCTAGGGGTTATCTCGAAGCTATGCAAAACAAAGGGTCACAAGTGTTGCTGCTGTTCGCATGCGCGATTTTGTTGACCGGAGTTGGATTCGCCAGCGATTGTCCCGTAACAACTTTGGATGCCTATCTTGGCTCGGGATACTCTTGCGGAATTGGCGACAAGACCTTCTCCAATTTCCTATATACGGGCACGTCATCTCCAGCCGGATTTGCGATACCAGCCGGTGGTGTTGGGGTGACTCCCATTACGACTCCGGGAAATCCGGGGTTTCAATTTAGCGCCGGTTGGTTCGCTTCGACCAGCTCCGGCATCCTGGAACAGGACTCCCTCCTTCAGTACACTGCCAACGTCAATCAGGGTGGCGCGCTGATCACCGACCTCAGTCTTTCCATCGGCGGTGTGGGCTGGACTGGAACCGGCTCGGTGATCGTTGACGAGACCGCTTGCCTCGGCGCGGTTTTTCCGTCCTGCTCTGGCGGACAAATTGTTACCCTGAGTGTTTTCGACAGCAGTGCCGGAAGCAAGCTGTTTGACAGCGCAACGTTCGCGGGAGTCAGCGAGATCGATCTGGAGAAGGACATCGAAGTGGTGGCCGGAACGAACGGGAGCGCTTCTCTTTCGCTGGTGACGAACCAGTTCTCCGAAGGTCAGACTCCGGAACCCGGCAGTCTGGTGCTGTTTGGCACCGGAATCGTCGGTATCGCTGGACTGTTACGCCGCAAGCTGAACATCTGAGCTTACCGCAGTTCGAGTGAAAGAAAGCCGGAGCTCCAAGCTCCGGCTTTTCATTTGGTGTTCGGCCTCGCGCGCGGACAAGGACGCGCCGTCATGGCACTCGCAGGGCGTTTGCGGCGGGACTACTTCGTGCTCGAAAACGACCGAATGTAGTTGACCAAATTCCAGAGCTCCGGCGCTTTCAGGCGATCTCCTTCCGGCGGCATATGGTCGTGGCCATTCTTGATGATGTAGAAGAGCTCTCCGTCGGTTTTGTTCCGCAACGTTGCCGGATCACGAAAGTCGGTGAGAGTGAGCTTCTCGTCAACCGCTACGTCACCTTTGCCATCGCCGTTGTCTCCATGGCACATGGCGCAGTCATATCCATAATATTTCTTCCCCTGAGCGAGCGATTCCGCGGTTGGTTTGACCGGATTGACCTGTTGCGCCGCGCTGGCTGGAACCACAGTTTTCGTGGTGGTTTGGCCTTGCTGTGCGCCTGCCGCGAACGGGCAGAGCAAAAGCGTCAGACCAATCATGAAAGATTTCAACATGGTAACCTCCTGGTTCACGACCCATATCGGCCGGCTACCTGACTACAATTATTGGCCTTATCACAAACCGATTCCGTGAGTTGACTCACACTCAGCTGTGACTTCCGCCGACCGCGACCCGACGCGGAATGGCCCGCGCCCTTCTTGACTCCCACGCGGCTGCAACCTAGTATCCGAAGGCAGCATGCTTTTGGTCCCAGGTCAGTGGTCTTTCCGGCAGTTCATTGCCAGAACAGCGCTTCTTCTCTTCCTCCTACTCGCTGCAAACCCTTCCTTCCCACAGCAGGCCGCAAAACCGGCGCCTTCGCGCCCACAGCCCATCGCCAACTTCGTGGATATCGCGGAGAAGGCTGGACTCACCATGTCTGAGATCTTCGGCGGCCTCGACAGCAAGAAATACATCATCGAGACCACTGGAACCGGCGTCGCTCTCTTCGACTACGACAACGATGGCTGGCTCGACATCTTCATCGTGAACGGCACAACCCTGGAAGCGGCGAAAGCCGGTAAGGGTCCGACGAATCATCTCTACCGCAACAATCACGACGGAACGTTCACCGACGTCACCGCGAAGTCGGGCCTGGCCGCGAGTGGTTGGGGACAAGGCGTCTGCGTTGGCGACTACGACAACGACGGCTGGGACGATCTCTACGTCACTTATTACGGCAAGAACCGTCTCTACCACAACGATCACGGAGTGTTCACCGACGTCACCGATAAAGCCGGCGTCGGTGGATCGGGCAAAGCGTGGGGCAGCGGCTGCGCTTTCGTGGACTATGATCGCGACGGCAAGCTCGATCTCATCGTTGCGAATTACGTTGACTTCGATCTCTCGACCGCGCCTGCTCCAGGCGATCGTCCTTCGTGCATCTGGAAGGGCGCGCCGGTGATGTGCGGTCCGCGCGGACTGACGCCCGCGAAGAACATCCTTTACCACAATCGCGGCGACGGCACCTTCGAAGACGTCACCACGCAAGCCCGCATCGACCAGACCAACGGCCATTACGCGCTCAGCGTTTCCACGCTGGATTACGACGATGATGGCTGGCCCGACATCTTCATCGCCTGCGACAGCACGGCGAGCATTCTCTACCACAACAACCGCGACGGAACCTTCACCGACGTTGCGGTTACCGCTGGCGCAGCGTTCAATGAAGACGGCCGCGCGCAGGCGGGAATGGGCTCGACCGTGGCCGACTACGACGGCGACGGGCGGCTCGACATCTTCAAGACCAACTTCTCCGATGACACCTCGACGCTGCTGCACAACGACAAAGCCGGAACCTTTACCGACGCGACAACCGCTGCGGGACTTGGCCTCAACACCAAATATCTCGGTTGGGGCACGATGTTCTTCGACTTCGACAACGATGGCTGGCCTGACCTGCTGCTGGTGAACGGACACGTCTATCCGGAAGTTGACAAGTTTCATTTGGGCAGCGACTTCCAGGAGCCGCGACTGCTGTATCACAACAACGGCGATGGGACGTTCACCGACATCTCGGATGCCGCCGGAACGGGCATCACGACGAAGGCATCGTCGCGCGGGCTCGCGGTCGGCGATCTGTGGAACGACGGACGAATGTCGGCAGTCATCAGCAACATGAATGCGCGGCCAAGCCTGCTGGAGAACCAGATCAAGTACGCGAACCATTGGATCGCCTTCAAAACCATCGGAACCAATTCCAATCGCGATGGAATCGGCGCGCGTATCACCGTCCGAGCAGGGAAGCGGCTTCTGGTGGATGAAGTGCGCAGCGGCTCGAGCTACGTTTCCAACAGCGATATGCGCGTGCATTTCGGACTCGGCAAGGAAACCAAGCTTGACTCCGTCGAAGTCCGCTGGCCGAGCGGATGGGCCGAGCGCTTCGACAATGCGGTCGTGGACAAGATCAACACCGTTGGAGAAGGAAGCGGCGTCGCGGTAAAGAACGAGCCTCACAAGAAGCCGTAATCTCGGGTTTTTGAGCCATAATCCAGTTTCAATAAACCGCGTGCGCGACTTTGTGTCGAATCAACAGCTTAGGCGACAAATCATTCGCAAGCTATTGATTACGTGTGACTTAGATGTAACGTATTCTGTGGTAAGCACTTAGTCCGCAGAATCCGGCAATTTGGCATAATGTAAATACATAGTACACATAGTAGTATGTCCTGCTATATGCTCAGTGGCTTTATCCGCACTGAAGGGGCACGACTCGAAGTCGTGCCCTGATACAACGCAAAATCACTTGTGCGACGAGTTCTAATCGCTATTTGCTGATTGCTCATTGCTGCCTGCGCATGCGGAGCGGTCCGGCCGTATACCAACATCACATGCTTGACCGTCAGTTGCTTCTATATATGCTTGATATGCTTGCAGATACGTACGACAAAGCGTACGCTGACAGTATGCAGACCATGAATGCCAGTGAGGCTCGCGAGAAGCTTTACCGACTCCTCGATGAGACAGCGGCTGCTCACGAACCGACCTTGATTACCGGCCCCCGCTCCAATGCGGTTCTCGTTGGGGAAGAGGATTGGAACGCGATTCAGGAGACCCTCCATCTGCTCTCGATTCCCGGCATGGGTGAATCCATCCGGGAGGGACTCGCGACTCCGGTTGACAAGTGCGAGAAAGAACCCGGCTGGTAGCGCCATGGCAGGTGGTCTTCACCACGCAGGCTCAAAAGGATGCCCGCCGACTCGCCTCGGCTGGTCTTCGTCGCAAGGCTGAGCAACTCCTTGTGCTCCTCGCGACGAATCCGTTCCAGAAGCCTCCGCCTTTTGAGAAACTTCTGGGTGACCTGAAAGGGGCTTACTCACGCCGCATCAATATCCAGCACAGGCTTGTCTATCAGGTCCTGGAAGAGCAACGCGTCGTCAAGGTGCTTCGCATGTGGACACATTATGAGTAAAGCCACGTGTAGTACGGCGCGACTCTGCGACCCCGGCATTTGCCCGGCATCCAATGTGTTAGCCTTCTAATAGGGTGAAGTGTGGCCGCTGAGCGGAGTTTCGCTCGCGTAATTTCCCGACACAACCAGGTGTTCCGCAAGGAAAAACAGAATTGATTAACAAGGCCATAGCTAAGATTTTTGGCACCAGCAACGAGCGCGAGATCAAGCGCATTACGCCGCTGGTGGAGCGCATCAGTGCGCTCGAGCCCGAGGTGAAGCAGCTCGACGACGAGCAGCTCCGGGCCAAGACGGAAGAGTTTCGCCAACGCATCCGCGAGCGGGTGGACGCCGTGGAGGATGTTGATGAGAAAGATCGCGAGCTGGCCGCCGCGCTGGACGAGATATTGCCGGAGGCTTTCGCGGTGGTGCGTGAGGCCGGCTGGCGCGTGCTCAAGATGAGGCACTTCGATGTGCAGCTCATCGGCGGCGTGGTGCTGCACCAGGGCAAGATCGCTGAAATGAAAACCGGTGAAGGTAAGACGCTGGTTGCGACCTTGCCGGTGTACCTGAATGCGCTCTCCGGGCGTGGCGTTCACGTGATTACGGTGAACGACTACCTCGCCAAACGCGACTCGGAGTGGATGGGCAAGCTGTACACGTTCCTGGGGCTGACGGTTGGCGTCATCGTGCACGACCTTGACGACGCCCAGCGCCGCGAAGCCTACGGCGCCGATGTCACCTACGGCACCAACAACGAGTTCGGATTCGACTACCTGCGCGACAACATGAAGTTCGACCTGCGCGACTGCGTGCAGCGCGGGCACAACTTCTCCATCGTGGACGAAGTGGACTCGATCCTGATTGATGAGGCGCGAACCCCGCTCATCATCAGTGGACAGAGCGAGGAGTCCACCGACAAGTACTACCGCGTGAACCGCATTCTGCCCCAATTGGAGCTGGGCGAGGAGATCGACCGGGGTCCCGGCGAAGACAAAGTGCTGACCGGCGACTATGTAGTGGACGAGAAGCACCGCACCATCACGGTCACCGACATAGGCTGGGAGAAAGTCGAGCGCCTGCTCGGCATCGGCAACATCGCCGATCCCGAGAACTGGGACCTGAAACATCACGTGGACACCGCGATCAAGGCGCACGCGCTGTATCGCCGCGATGTTGAGTATGTGGTGAAGGACGGCGAAGTTCTCATCGTGGATGAGTTCACCGGGCGCCTCATGCCCGGCCGCCGCTGGTCCGACGGTCTGCACCAGGCGGTGGAGGCCAAGGAAGGTGTGAAGATCGAGCGCGAAAATCAGACGCTCGCCACCGTCACCTTCCAGAATTACTTCCGCATGTACAAGAAGCTGGCCGGTATGACCGGTACGGCGGAGACGGAAGCGGCCGAGTTCGACAAGATCTACAAGCTGGAAGTCGTGGTGATCCCGACGAACCGGGACTTGTTGCGCATCGAGAATTCGGATGTCGTGTACCGGACCGAGAAGGAGAAGTACTTCGCGGCGTCGGACGAGATACAGAAGCTTGCTGAGACAGGCCAGCCGGTGCTGGTGGGCACCACATCGGTGGAAAAGTCCGAACGCCTCTCCGATTTGCTGAAGAAGAAGGGCGTCAAGCACGTCGTCCTGAACGCCAAATATCACGAAAAAGAGGCTGAGATTGTTGCCCAGGCCGGGCGCAAGGGCGCCATCACCATTGCGACCAACATGGCCGGGCGCGGCACCGACATTCTGCTTGGTGGCAATCCTGAATTCATCGCCAAGCAGGAGTGCATCAAGAAGGGGTTGGCGCAACAGCTTCGTGTTGCTGCTGGCGAGGTCAACGCCAAGCCTGACGATCCCAACATTTCGTACTTCTACTACGGCGGCAATGAATACCAGGTGCCGACGGCGCATTGGAACGAGATCAACGCTCGCTACAAGGAAGCGACCGACGTCGAGCACGATGAGGTGACGGCTCTCGGCGGCCTGTTCATTCTGGGCACCGAACGCCACGAAGCGCGACGCATTGACAATCAGCTACGCGGACGCGCCGGACGACAGGGCGACCCCGGCGCCTCGCGTTTCTACCTGTCTCTTGAAGATGACCTGATGCGCATCTTCGCCAAAGAGTGGGTGTCGAACCTGCTTCAGCGGCTGGGCATGGAAGAGGGCGTTCCCATCGAGTCGCGCTTGATCACTCGGCGCATCGAGGCGGCACAGAAGGCGGTTGAAGGACAAAACTTCGAGGCCCGCAAGCACCTGCTCGAGTACGACGACGTGATGAACAAGCAGCGCCAGGCGGTTTACGGACTGCGCCGCCAGTTGCTGGAAGGCATCGGCCAGAAAGAACTCATCCTCGAAGACTACGTGCGCGACATTCTTGGCGGCCTGCTCGATAAGTATGCCGCAAAGGATACGCATGCTGAAGACTGGGACATCAAGAGCCTGAAGAGCCAGCTCTTCACCCGCTTTGGTGTGGACATCGCCGCCGAAGGGATCGAAGCCGAAAAACTGAACCGCCAGGAGCTGGGCGACAGCATCTTTGAGAAGCTGAAAGAGCGTTACGATGCCAAGGAGAAACTGATCGGCCCGGATGCGATGCGCCACCATGAGCGCATCATCATGTTGAGCGTCATTGACCAGCAGTGGAAGGACCACCTGCTCAGCATGGACCACCTGCGGGAGGGTATCGGGCTGCGCGGTTATGGCCAGCACGATCCGCTGGTGGAGTACAAGCGCGAATCGTTCGACATGTTCGAAGCCATGATGGAGCGCTTCGAAGAGGAAACCGTCCGCTACCTGTACCTGATGCAGGTGATCGAAGCCCCATCGCGGCCGGCTCCGCAGCACGAACTCGCTCCCGGAGATGGCAATGGCGATGCGGTGGCCGCCTTCAGTACAGGAGGACGCCGTGGCCGGGCCACAACATCCGTGGATGATATGGAAGAAGCGTTCCAGCGGCGCAAGCGCCGCGAGTTGGAGCAGGCTCGCATGGCGGGCGGCGGCGAGCAAGGACCGGTGCAGCAGGTCCACCGTGGCGACAAAGTTGGGCGCAACGATCCTTGCCCTTGCGGCAGCGGCAAGAAGTACAAGAAGTGCTGCGGGGCGTAGTGGAAGCTTTTCGCTCCTCGCTTTTGGCGATTCGCTATCTGCCTCGTCCTTTCTCTTTCACGACAGCCGTCTCCAGATTATCGTTTGCGTAAGCATCCCGACTCTGTTATCGTCCGCCGCGAAGCGGAATTCTGTCCGGCCGTTACCGCTGAGGAGGTCGCAATGGCATTCTGTTCAGCATGTGGTTCTCAGATGGCTGACGACTCAGCCTTCTGCCCAAAGTGCGGTAAAGCCGCAGGGCCGGCAGCCGTTCCAGAAACCCCCGCGGCTCCGCCGCCAGGGCCGACTGGCAGCTACGGTACTACCGCCGCTCCGGCTGCGCCGATGGCCGAGAACGTGGCCGGCATGCTGGCTTACTTCACCATTATTCCAGCGATCATCTTCCTCCTGATTGAGCCGTACAATCGCAACCGGTTCGTGCGCTTTCATTCGTTTCAGTGCTTGTTCACCGCGGTGGCGCTTATCGTTGTCGATATTGCGCTGGCGATTGTCTCCTCGATTCTGCACCTTATACCGTTCCTAGGGTGGATCGTCGCGGCAATCCTCTGGCCGCTCTATGGCCTCGCCACTCTGGCGCTTTGGCTGTTGTTGGTCATTAAGGCCTATCAGCACGAGATGTTCAAGCTACCCTTCGTGGGCGACCTCGCGGAGAAGCAGGCCGGCTCGTAATTCCCGGCGAGTACGCATTCGGAGGGGCCGCTCCGGCCCCGCTTTTCGCTGCGCGTGTCGTTCGCACTTGACATACTCACTCCCGAAATGTCATTTCTATTTACTTTTCATTTTTCGCGGAGAGCTGGTGGCGGGCTGAAGCCCGCTTAGGTGAAAGAGCAATACTTTGACGCGGGCCTTAAGGCCCGCTCTGCCCAAGAAAGGCCTTGTGAGGATACGGGTTTTCTATCACGACAAGTGTTTTGACGGCGCGTGCTCGGCCGCCCTGTTCACGCGCTTTTATCGCGAGCGCATTCGGGAGCATGCCGAGTTCGAATACATGGGCCTGGTGCATCGCGCCGGAGCGCTGTTTAACGAGGCCGACTTCACCGGCGACGAAAACGCCATCGTCGATTTCAAGTATTCCTCCTCGCCGCGCATCACCTGGTGGTTCGACCACCATCAGAGCGCTTTCCTGACGCCCGCGGACGCCTCCCATTTCGAGCAGGAACAAAGCAACACCAAGTTTTACGATCCTGACTTCCGTTCTTGCACCAAGTTCATCGCCGCAGTCACCGAGCAGCGCTTCGGCTTCGATCCCGCGCCAGCCGCGGAATTGATCGAGTGGGCCGATATCATTGATGGGGCGCTCTACGACAATCCGCAGTCAGCGGTGGAGATGAAAGCGCCGGCCATGAAGCTGACCATGGTGATCGAGGCGAACCAGGACCCTCAACTCATCCCCAGCCTGATCGCGATGCTGGCCTACAAGCCGCTGGCCGAAATTATTGCCGACCCGATGATCGACGGGCGCATTCCGGGGCTAATGGAGCGGCACCGGCGCTCGATTGAAATCATGCGCGAACGCACTCAGTGCAAGGATGGCACCGTCTTCTTCGACGTTACCGATTACGAGCTCGAGGGCTACAACAAGTTCATTCCGTATTATTTGCACCCAGACTGCGTTTACTCCGTCGGGCTCAGCAAGAGCAGCTTTCGCACCAAGGTCTCGGTCGGCTCCAACCCCTGGGCGCAGGTCAGCCATTTCGAGAATCTGGCGAAGATTTGCGAACGCTACGGAGGCGGCGGGCACGCGCGTGTCGGCGCCATTTCCTTTCCTCCTGAGAAGCGTGAGGTGGCGCGCGCGGCGGCGGATGAAATTGTGGCCGAATTGCGGGCCAGCTATCGGGCGCACCAACCGGAGTAGGCCTGGCACAGGAGCGCTGAATCAACCTACTTAAGTGCTTGTAGTACTTGGGGCCGGCACGCCGACTTTGGCGACCCACTCACAAGTTGCTGGTGACCGTCCGCGTCATCAAGCGTCCTATGTTGGGTATTAGGTCGACTGCAATGACTTACGTTGACCGTCGGCTCGAACCATCATACGATTCGCTTGTACGATTCGATATGGTGGCGCCTAGCCTCACCCCCGGGCAGGTCCTAGGCCATTTCCGTCTCATCGAGGAGATTGGAGCTGGCGGCATGGGCGTTGTGTACCGTGCCTGGGATACGCGACTGGAGCGCGACGTCGCAGTCAAAGTCCTGAACCCCAAGGCGTTCAGCGATCCCTCCGCGCGCAGGCGCTTTCGCAGCGAAGCCCTCATCCTCAGCCGGCTCAATCATCCCAATATTGAATCCGTCTATGACTTCCACTCGGAGCAGGGAGTTGACTACCTGGTGCTGGAATACGTACCCGGGACATCGCTCAACGAGCGCTTGGAGCGAGGCTCCCTACCCGAGAAAGATGTGGTGGGGCTCGGCATCCAGCTGACCCGCGGGCTGGCGGCCGCTCACGCCCAACGAATCATTCATCGCGACCTCAAGCCGGGGAACCTGCGGGTGAGGCCAGACAACGTACTGAAAATACTTGACTTCGGTCTAGCGCAGCTGTTCGCCCATCCCGAGGACAAGACCATAAGCATCGAGGAGGCCGAGGAGCCGCAGCAACCTTACGCAGGCACTCCCCCCTATTTGTCGCCGGAACAGATTAAGGGCTGGGAGCCGGATACTCGATCGGATGTTTATTCGGCCGGCGTCGTTCTCTATGAGTTGGCTACAGGCTCGAGGCCGTTCCCCCAACACGGGCAGCTCCTGCGGGATACCATTCTCCACACCCTGCCGCCGTCCCCGCGCCTGAAGAACAAGGAGATCTCGCCCGGCCTGGAGGCGGTGATTCTGAAGTGCCTGGAAAAAGACCCGGAGCTTCGTTACGAGTCAGCGAGCGAGTTACTGGAGGACTTGAAGGAGCTGGCGAGGGGATCGGGTCCGCTGCGGCCGGTCGCAGTGCAACCAGCTTCAGACTCTCGGCCCAAGCGCTGGCTGATTGTCAGCTTGTCGCTGGTCGCGGTGGTCGCCGTTGCTTTCATCTTTCGGAACAAGATTCTGGAGTGGGTTGGCATGCCTCCAGAGCCGGCGGTCAAGCATGTTGCGGTACTTCCTTTCCACATGACTGGCGCGCAGCCGCAAGAGGTCGCGCTGTTCGAGGGATTGACGGACACGGTGACCAACCGCTTGATGCAACTGACTGCCTCGCAGCCCGTGGGGATCATCCCGTTCAGCGAAATCAATGCCAACCACATCGCCAGCATGTCTGAAGCCCGGGCTAAACTAGGCGCAAACCTGGCGCTTGACGGCAATGTACAGCGCAACGGCGAGCAACTTCAGGTCAATCTCGCGCTCGCCGATATCGAATCGCACAAGCAGCTGCGGGCGGATTCCGTCAGTGGATCCACGGCCGACTTCCAAGGCCTCGAAGGGAAGGTGGTGGATGCTGCGGAGCGCATGCTGGAGCTGGAATTGCACAAGAACCCGCCGCCCGATGAGGCGCGCAACACCACTAGCAAGGACGCCTACGCGGCCTATATCCGGGGCCGTGGCTATCTCTCGCGTTCTTCCAGTCCGGAGAACGCCGACAGCGCGATCGCAGAGTTCATGCGGGCCCTGGATTTGGATCCCGGATACGCGGCGGCCTATGCCTTGCTCGGTAGTGCCCAATGGAACAAGTACGAGCAGACGAAAGATCAGGAGTGGATCACAAAGATGCGGGACTCCTGCCAGCACGCGCAAAAGCTTGCGCCTGCATCGGCCGGGGCCAACATCTGTCTGGGAATATTGGAGGGGGGAAGCGGCCGTTACGATCAGGCGGCGTCCTATTTTCAACTTGCCCTCGATGCCGACCCAACAAACGAGTTTATCTACAAGGAATTGGCAGGAGCCTATCAGCACCAGGGACGTCTGGAACAGGCCGAGAAAACCTATCAGAAAGCCATTCAAATGCACCCTGAAAACCCGTCAGGATATGCCTGGCTGGGAGCTTTGTATGCTCGCCAGGCGCGTTACGACGCCGCGGCCGAGCAGTTCGAAAAGGCTGTCAAGCTGGCGCCCGATATTGCTGGTCAATGGTCGAGCCTGGGTGGCACTTATCTGTTGGCGGGAGTCTATCCGAAAGCGGAATATGCTCTGCAAAAAGCTATCAGCCTTCAACCTTCGTATGAGGCGTACACGAATTTGGGCGACACCTATTTCCTGGAAAGGAAATTCCCCGAGGCGATCATCGCGTTTCAACAGTCTGTCGCCCTGGGCGACCGTCAACTGCAGGCACACGGAAACCTGGCCAGAGCTTACTACTGGTATCCCCCTGAGCGCGTCCGGGCGAAGGCCGAACTTAAGAAAGCAATTGATATGGCGGAAGCGGAGTTGCAAGTGAATCCCAAGAATGCAGATGTGCATACCCTGGTGTCAGAGTATCTCGCCATGCTGGGGGACAGGACGCAAGCTCTGCAGCACTTGCAAGCCGCGTTTCAGTTGAGTTCCGGCGATCCGGAGACGGCATATTATGCGGCCAAGGTTTACAACCTGCTCGGCGACCGTGACCAGGCGTTAATTTGGCTTGAGAAATCGGTGAAGTCGGGTTATTCTCCTGCGGAGATTAACAATACAGTTGAACTAGACTCTCTTCGGAAAGAGCCACAGTTCCAGGCTCTTGCTCAGCAGTTGCATCAGTGACACCGCGGCAACCCGATGCTGCGGCCGAGCGGTTGCCTTGGAGGCGCGATGAGAAAACTGGTCATAGTTGGGGTATCAATCGCGGTCGTGTTGGGCGGCGCATATCTGGCCTATCATTTCCTCACCCTGGGCCCCGCGCCTACCAGCTTTGGTAAGGGTGTGGCACTCGCCTGTCCGGCCCTGCCGAACGAATGCCCAGGGATTCACGATGTGGATGTGAACGGATGCCCGAATTTCAATGCCACTACGCACGAGTGTTTTGTCACGCTGGATTACTACAAAGAGTATGGAGGATGCCTGGATGACCACAAGGGGATGGCATTCTATGTCAATCCTAACGCCACCCAACCGTCCAAGTATCACATCGCCTCATTTGCTGTTTTGCACCCGGTCGCTGTTGAGTTTACCCAGATTGACTGCAACACTCACGCACCGATCGGTCCCATCGGGGCCGGCCAACCCTTCCTGAATTCAGGCGACGACTTTTCCGCATACCAATGGCGGCATGTTAGCGGTACGGCAAATCCACAGGCGTATGACCAGTGCTTCAAGGTGATCGTCCAACCTAAAGATGCGGATTGCATTGATCCGCACATCATCATTAAGGGCGACTAGACAAGAACGGACAAGTCAAACCATCTCGCTCTGCCCACCACACTTGTGACCAACCGGACTACTAATGGCCACCATGAGGGGAGAATAGTTATGGCAAGAGGATTACTTGGAGTCTTGGTGTATTGTTTCCTGGGTCTTAGCCTGCTGGCTGCGAATTGCGTGCCGCCGGTTAAGACCTGTCCAGTGTTCTCAGGAGGATGTCCCGGGCATGCGAGCGCTGGCGTTTGCTCTGTGCCGATCAAGTGGTTCTACGAATATAGTAAGTGTACCGAGGGTCCAACCCCGCACTCGGCGATACAGCTTAAACCAGGCGACAAACTAGCGCTCACGAAGAGTCTCTCCTGGCATCACAAGTTCAAGATCGATAGCTTTTCCAAATATCAAAATCTTACCGGTACCCACTGCGGAGGAACGCTCACGGCTACACCCAACGCTTTCACCCCCGTAGTGGGCGACAATTTCGGCACGTTCGCCGATCAACATACCGGAGTTGCCGCGCAAGAGGGCTGCTACAAGCTCATGTTTACCTATCAGGATGGAGCAGCGACTTGCTCCATTGACCCACATATTATCGTGCGGCAATAAGGGTTTCGCGGTTTGGCATCTCCTTCCCCCGAGCGTCACAACCGCGGGTGATTTCGCTCACAGACCCAATGTTCGTTCCCGCCTAGCCTTGTTATCGGGGTCCCACATATTGCAGGGGTGGATTGCCTGGCGCAGAGCCTGACCGTGGTCCAGGGTTCGCTTAACGCCGGGCAAGAGAGCGCGAGCCATGCCTTCCCACCCGCACAAAGGATTTATCCATGCCGATCGTAAATTCTTTCTCCAATGCGGTGGTCCGCGAGTTTTCCCTCGAAGAACTTGAGCAGGCCGCCCGTTTGATGCGCGGGTATGACCTGGTGGCGCTGTGCGCCGCCGGCTCGGGCCACTCCGGAGGCACGCTCTCCATGATGGAGATCGTGGCGGCGCTGTACCTCAAAGTCGCCAATCACGATCCCGAGAATCCCGATTGGAGCAGACGCGATCGCATCATCTGGTCGGGCGGACACAAAGCGCCTGCACTGTATCTCGGACTGGGATTCGCCGGCTACTTTCCTATCGAAGACATCGTTACCCTGCGCAAACTCTATTCGCCATTCCAGGGACATCCGCACCGGCTGAAGCTACCGGGTGTCGAGGTTTCCAGCGGCTCTTTGGGTCAGGGCCTCAGCATTGCGGTAGGCATGGGAATCGCCAGCAAGCTCGACAACGACGGCCACACCGTCTTCTGCATCATGGGCGACGGCGAACAGCAGGAAGGCAACATTTGGGAAGCCGTGATGGAAGCGTCACACTACAAGCTTGACAACTTGGTGGGCATTATTGATCGCAACCGTTTGCAGATTGATGGCTGGGTGAAGGACGTGATGAACGTCGAGCCCCTCGACGAGCGTTATCGCAGCTTCGGCTGGGAGGTAATCGAGATTGACGGTCACGACATTCCTCAGGTGGTGGGTGCTTTGCAGAGGGCGAAGGCAATTCCGGCTACCGGCAAGCCCACCGTGATCATCGCCAATACGGTGAAGGGCAAGGGCGTGAGCTTCATGGAGAACGTAGCCGGTTGGCATGGCAAGGCCCCCAGCTACGACGAGATGGTGAAAGCACTGGACGAGCTGGGCCTGAAGAACGTGATTGCCTATGACGCACTGTTGAAGAAAGCGAAAGAGTATCAGAAGGAAGTCGACGTCACGCTTGCCGGCAAAACGCCGGGCTTCTCGCGTGATTACTGGTGGAACAGCACCAGCCAGATGAAGGTAAAGATGGAGCCTACGCGCAAAGGCTTTGGACAGTCGCTGCAGCACAATGGTGACGATGAGCGGGTGGTTTGCCTCGGTCTCGATATCTCGGGCTCGATTACGATCAGCGATTTCTACTCCGGGAAGCAGCAGCGCAAAGACCGTTGGATCAGCATGGGCATTGCCGAGCAGTCGGCCACTGCTGCTGCGGTTGGACTGGCGCGGGAAGGGAAGCTGCCCGTCTTCGGGACCTACGGAACGTTTGCGGCGGCGCGCAACCTGGACCAGATCCGAGTGTCCGTCTGCTACGGTAATTTCAATGTGCTGATTGCCGGAGCGCACGGCGGAGTTTCGGTTGGGCCCGACGGCGCCACTCACCAGGCGCTGGAAGACCTGTTCGCGATGTGCGGGCTGCCCAACATGTCGGTGGTGGTGCCATGCGACGCCGTCGAGACCCGCAAGGCCACGGACTATTTGCTGCTTCAGCATGTCGGTCCGAAGTACATACGGTTTGCGCGCGAGGCTACGCCTGTCATTACCCGTGAAGAAACGCCGTTCATTTTTGGAATGGCGAATGTGATCCGCCTCCGCGGCGAAAAGCCCAACATGATTGATGCATTCGACACGGTGCTGGCGCCAAACTACGACAATGAGCGCGAGGACCTGAGCATCATTGCGTGTGGGCCGATGGTGCCGGAGGCCATGCGCGCAGCGTGGATCCTGAAGCGCGAGTTCGGCTATGAGACGCGGATCGTGAACATGCATACCATGAAGCCGATCGACGAGCGGGCGATCATCCGGGCCGCCAAGGAAACCGGAGTGGTGGTCACTGCAGAGGAGCATCAGATTGGCGCGCTGGCATGGCGCGTCAGCGGCATTCTGACCGAAAGCCCCGAGCTGTACGGAGTGCCGGTCATCACTGGAGCGATTGGCGTGAAAGACCGCTTCGGCGATTCGGGCGCTCCGTGGGAGCTGATCAAAGAGTTTGAGGTCAGCGCCGAGCATATCGCGCAGAAAGCGGTGGAGTTGCTCGCTATCGCCAAAATGAAGAAGCAAGAAGACAGGCTGCAACTAACGCACTAGAGGTCAGCGGAGTTAAATCCCAGCCCCGCCGATTCGCGAACTTCCTTATTCCGATCTGCGATCAAGCGAGCCCGACGAGCGGCGCAAGATCTGGTGGCAGTAAAGGTTCGTCCGGGAGTACTTCTTCCGGTGGCGCAACTGGATGTGAATCGTCCTCGGCCAGCGTCGTATAGGCTCCCAGGCGGACCAGATAGAGCAAGTCAGCTCCCGCGAAATATACCAACATCATGGTCAGCATCATCGCCGCAATCCAAGCAGGAGCGATGTGGTGAACCAGTTTCAGCGGAGCCAGCACCGTAAGAAACATGGTTCCTGCCCAGACGATGCGAAGCGTCAGGAACCCTATCCCTAGTCCGAATAAGCGGCCAGACTGGCGGCAAAAGAAATCGACAGATTGAGCCAGCGCGTCCGGCGCCGCCACGCCGTTGCGAATGCAGAACAGCGGCGCCAGACCGAAGAACCAGTTGAGCAGGGTTCCGAAAGCCCATGCCAGGCCGACGCCGAAAACCAGAAAGCAGGCCGTGCTCAGGGCCCGTTGGTTGTTGGCCATGATGAAACCAGCCGCCAGCGAAACCAGCATGGCGGCCAGCGCTATCAGAGACCACATGGCCCGCAACAGATTGAGCTCGAAGATGGCTGCGAATTCCCAGCGCATGATCTGCGGCTCCTCGTCGGTCGCGAACATTGCGACCAGGCGGCGAAGCGTCGCAGCCCGGCCGGCCGTCGCCGCGAAAGACCATAGAAGCAGCAGGCCCAGAATGAGCACTGCCTGCTCCCACAGAAAGCGGTTCAGGCTGCCTCGGAGGATGCGTCGAATCACTCCATCGAGGAATTCGGGCCGGAATGTTCCGAGCAAGAGCTGATCGCTGGCAGAGATTTTCAGGCTGTCGAGAAACAGGACGGTAGAAATAATTGCCAGGCCCCACGCAGCCAGACCGAAGCACCAACGCCAGGTCAGCTCAGCCGCCAGGAGCGCAGGGTCATGCCAGAGCGCGGCGAAACCATCCTGAAACGGCGAATGCGCAGTGTGCTGCGACATGCGACAAGGATAACAGCGACGGCTACTTTGTTCGCGCCTCTTCGGAGTGCGGCCCGTGACCTGTGGTCAGCGCAGTTGCGAGCTCCGCCGGACTGTCCACCAGCACGTCGGGGGGCACTTGCTGCAGAGTTTGGGGAGCGAAACCGTACGTCACGCCCACGCTCCAGAGTCCGGCATTGCGCGCGGTGAGGATATCCACCTCCGAGTCACCGACCATCACGGTGGCGTCGGCAGTCGTACCGGCCTCGCGTATGAGGGTATGGGCGCCGAATGGGTCTGGCTTTTTGGTGTCGAAACTATTGCCACCATAGATCTGGAAAAAGTGTCCAGCCAGACCTAATCCTGCGAGTATGGCCTGCGACGCCCGTACCGGTTTGTTGGTAAGCACCGCCAGAGTACGGGGCGACCGTCCGCCGTTGCCAATCTGCTCCAGGGCCTGCTTGATGCCCTTGTAGGGACACGTGCTGTCAAGCTTATGGTCGCGATAGTAGGCCAGGAAGTAGTTCAGGGCGTCCTGCAGGAACTCGCGATCGGCGGGATCGCCGAGCGCCCGGCGAATCAAGGTCGGCGCCCCGTCGCCGATGTAGGTGCCGATGACCTGGATGGGAAGCTCCCGGCGGCCATAATGACGCAACATGGCGTTCACTGCAGCGGCGAGATCGAGTTCTGAATCGATGAGAGTGCCATCGAGATCAAAGATGACCAGCTTGATTTTCTTCAGCGGAATCGGACGAAACGTGCGTATCATTAGCCTTCCAGTATAGCCATTCGACTCGGTGAGCGGAGAGGCGTGAACGGCGGCGAGGCTGAAGGAAACAGCCCGCAACATTTACAATAGGGCGTTCGAAGACCGTATCGAATCCCGCATTTTCACTGCTGAGGTCATGGATGGCAACCACCAAAGTACAGCCTAAGGTTACCGCTGCAAAGGCTGCTCCGGGCGATGCATACGCCGGGCTCACCCGGCAGCAATTGGTCCAGGTTTACCGCCTGATGTATCTCTCGCGCCGGATCGACGATCGCGAGATCCTGCTCAAGCGCCAGCAGAAGATCTTCTTCCAAATCTCGGGAGCAGGACACGAGGCCCTGCTGGTCGCCGCGGGTCTGGTGCTACGGCCGGGCTACGACTGGTTCTATCCCTACTACCGCGACCGCGCCCTGTGCCTGACGCTGGGCATGACACCCTACGAGCAATTGCTGGAAGCCGTGGGGGCGGCCGACGATCCCAACTCCGGTGGGCGCCAGATGCCATCGCATTGGGGGCACAAGAAATTGAACATCGTGACCCAGTCCTCACCGACCGGTACACAGTTTCTGCAGGCGGTGGGCTGCGCGGAAGCAGGGCGGTACTTCGATCGGCATCGTCAGGCTGCCGAGAAAGTGCCCGGCGACTATCGCCAGTTCAAAGATGTGACCTTCCATGGTGACGAGGTCGTTTATGTTTCGTCGGGCGACGGCACCACCAGCGAAGGTGAGTTCTGGGAGTCGTTGAACACTGCGTCCAACCTCAAGCTGCCGGTCCTTTACCTCATCGAAGACAACGAGTATGCCATTTCCGTTCCCGTGGAGGTGGGGACTGCAGGTGGCAATATCAGCAACCTGGTGAAGGGGTTTCCGAACTTCCACTTTGCCGAAGTGGACGGCACCGATCCGGTGGCCAGTTATGCCGCGCTTAAGACCGCAGTCGAGTACATACGCTCCGGCAGCGGACCGGCATTCGTGCATGGGCATGTAATTCGTCCGTATTCGCACTCGCTTTCCGACGACGAGAAGCTTTACCGGCCCGACTCCGAACGTAACCAGGAGGTCGAGCGCGACCCGATCACGCGCTTCCAGTTGTTCCTGGTGCGCGAGGGCATTCTGGATGAGAAGGGAATTGACGAACTGGAAAAGGACGTAAATGCCGAGATCCAGGAAGCCAGCGACCGCGCGGTTGCGGCTGCGCTACCCGCACCGGATTCCTACAAACAGTTTGTGTATTCTCCCGATCTTGATCCCGCGTCGCCAGCCTTCCGGACGGAAGCGGTGCACCCCAAGCCGTCACAAACGGGGACTGCGAGTCCCGAGAAGACGATGGCCGACCTTATCAATGCCTGCCTGAAGGATGAGATGGCGCGCGATCCGCGGATTGTCATGTTTGGCGAAGACGTTGCCGATTGCAGCCGTGAGGAATATCTCAAAGAGAAGCAGGTCAAGGGCAAGGGCGGCGTCTTCAAGCTAACGGCTGGACTGCAATGCGAGTACGGCTCGGAGCGGGTTTTCAATTCGCCGCTGGCTGAGGCGAACATCGTCGGTCGTGCCGTAGGGATGGCAACCCGCGGTTTGAAGCCAGTAGTGGAAATCCAATTCTTCGATTACATCTGGCCGGCGATGCATCAGCTGCGCAACGAGCTGCCGCTGATAAGGTGGCGGTCGAATAACGCATTCTCGGCGCCGGCCGTGGTGCGCGTGGCGATTGGCGGCTATCTTACCGGCGGATCGGTTTACCACTCGCAGTGCGGCGAGAGCATCTTCACCCATACGCCGGGCATGAGGGTGGTATTTCCGTCCAATGCGCTCGATGCCAACGGGCTCCTGAGGACGGCGATTCGCTGCGATGACCCGGTCATGTTCCTTGAACACAAGCGCCTGTACCGCGAGACGTTTGGCCGCGCGCCATATCCGGGGCCGGATTACATGGTCCCCTTCGGCAAAGCGAAGATCGTTCGGCCCGGCCATGACCTGACTGTCATCACCTACGGCGCAGTTGTTCCGCGCGCTTTACAGGCGGCACAGCGCATCGAGCGCGAGCACGGCGTCAGCGTCGAGCTGATTGACTTGCGGACGCTCAGTCCCTACGACTGGGAGGCGATTGCGGCTTCGGTGACGAAAACTAGCCGCGTTCTAGTGGCGCATGAGGACATGCTGAGCTGGGGTTACGGCGCAGAGATTGCCGCGCGTATAGCCGACGAACTATTCGACCAGCTGGATGCGCCGGTGAAGCGCGTCGCGGCGAAGGACACATTCGTCGCGTATCAGCCCATCCTGGAGAATGAGATCCTGCCGCAAGCGGAGGATTTGTACCGGGCGATGGAGCAGTTGGCGAACTACTAGCTCTGGGTAAGTGACGGAACAAGACCTATGGGTAAGACTCTCTACGTTACCTACACTCCGAAAGACCTTTCCCAGCACGCGCAGCTAGCGGTTGATATTGCAAAGACCGAAGGATGGGAGGTTGTAGTGGGTCCTAAAATGGGATCTGATCGCGCCGCCCGATTGTCGAATGTTGCAAAAGCTGACGCTGTATTGCTGCTGTCGGCAGTCTGGTACTCCGATGATGGCGGAAATGTAAGGCCCATCCAGGTGGATGAGTGGGAGGCTGCACAGAGAGCGAATAAGGCAAGGCGCGCACTCGTCGTAAAGCCCAACTCAAACTGGAATCTTGAGCAAGTGGAGTATTCAGCATGGCAACAACTGCAGGCTTTCCAAGAAGATCTCCGAAAATCAAGGGATGTTGAGGAGTTCGATTCAACCGTCGAATCGGTGAAGGAAGCGGCGGTAAAACAGTTAACGGCCTTGGGCGATACAGTTAGCCCGAAGCCCCCGACTCGCGTATTTGTAGTATGGGACTCCACCACACCGGGCCTAGAAGTTATTTTGACGTCCTTGAAGAAGCGACCGCCCAACGGAATGACAATCCAAGTACCCGCACTTAGCACGGAGGTCGGTGCCGGCGAGATATTCCGCAACATTGTATTACCGGGTATTCAGAAGAGCGAACGAGTGCTAGTAATAACCGATCGGCCAAACGCGAATGTTGCATTCGAGGCAGGACTGGCCTTGGGTTTCCGCAAGCCTATATCTCTTGTTCATTTTGGCCCCGTTGTACCGGAATGGGTAAAGCTTTCGGTTTTCAGGGGATTCGTCGACCAGAAAGTCGGTGGGCTCGAGGAGTTGAAGAACACCTTGCAAAATCAAGATGCATGGTACCCACCAGTTGCAGCACCCGAACTTCCACGCCTTGGCCGAACTCTGTTTCTGTCGCCTTCCAAGTACGTAGGGGAAGCGCTCGAATTGGAACGGGAAGTCGTTCGTCCCTACTGGAAAAGAGTTCCAGAACAATTGGTGGCAAATGAGTTAAGTGAGGCGCTTCAAAGTATTGCGCAAGTAGTATGGTCCATCACCTTGTTTTCGGAGGGCACCGAGCAGCGCGATGGAAGCGATAACGCCGCAAATGCGGTTATTTTCGGCTGGTTTTATGCGCGCGCACGTTCGGAGGATAGGGCCGGGGATAAGAAGCGGTTTTGGGTACTGCGGCAGGAGGAAGCGCGGGAAGTTGCCGATGTATTGGCCATGGAAAGAAGATTTCGTCACGTTGATAAATACGCGGACCTTCTCCAGGAGATTCCGGAATACGATTTGCCAACTCCTGTATGGCACGAGGAACGCACGGTGAGCGAAGCGGTTTACCAGATGGTTAAGATCGAACGGGTCGAGAGCGAAGGCTTAAAGTCGAGCCTCTGGGCTGGCGTGTATCCGGTGACCAACAAGCAATATCTCTGCTTTTGTAAAGCAAAATCCTATCCTCCCCCTCCGTATCTCGAGGGTGACAACTTCGAAGAGCACGCGCCTGTTGTTTGCGTTTCCTATGAAGACGCCCAGCAGTTCTGTAATTGGGCAGAACTGACTCTGCCGGATGCGGAGTTATGGAAAGAGCTCGCCCTCGCTGGGTCTAAGAGCCGCTTCTGGTGGGGAGACAACGAGGAGATAATTGAGAAGGTTGGATGGTATAGCCGTAATTCTGAGGGCAGGGTGCACCGAGTCGGGGAATTGCCCGCAAACCCGTGGGGGTTGCATGACGTGATAGGTAACGTCTGGGAGTGGACGGAAAAGTTCTCGGAGCTCCGTCAAGATCCCCGCGGAGATAGGGAAGGCACCCTTTGGAGTGCGAGGGTTTTCGGAGGTGCATACGACACTATTTCCAGCAAGCTAGCCTTCCCCAGAATTCTGGAGCTAGGCGCGAAGGAGCCTTCAATTGGCTTCCGGTGCGTGAGGCTTGTTCTTTCTTAGCACTCCTTGTTGCTTGCCCGACTTAGGCGCCCCGGCGGCGACCTATGGGGTCAGTTCCGTGTCGACTGACTGATTTTAGAAAGTGCTCAGCTACGTTTTGAAGGGATTGTTATGCTACGTGCGGTGTGCTTCGTTGACATGCCTTTCGGAAAGAAGCCGGACCTGGCAAGCGGCATGGAGGTCGATTTCGATCAGATTTACGAGGCGGCAATCGAGCCGGCGATCACCAAGGCCGGACTGGAGCCGGTTCGTGGCGACCGGGAGCGCTCCGGCGGGATCATTCACGCGCCCATGTTCGGCAGGCTCTTGTTGTCCGATTTCGTGGTTGCCGATCTGACGCTCTCCAATCCCAATGTGTTTTACGAGCTTGGGATCCGGCACACCGCGCGCCCTTTTACCACGGTGCCGATCTTCGCCGCTATCCACGCACTTCCCTTCGATGTCAGCCTGGTGCGCGCGATCCCCTATACGCTGGATAAGGGCAGGCTGACCGACGACGCTGCCACCAAACTGCGGACGGACCTGGGCGCGCGACTGGACGCGGCAATCCGTGGCGCAGCTTCCAAAGACAGTCCCATTTTCCAACTGATCCCGAAATTCCCCAGGATTGACCTGCCGCATGAGGTCACAGAGATTTTTCAGGATGAGGTACAGCATTCGGAGGAGTTCAGGAAACAGCTGGCCGACGCCCGGGCACAGTCCTCGGATGAAAAGAGACTGGCGGCTCTGCGCGACATCCGGCAGGCCCTGGGAGACTTAAAGGTGGCGCAGAACGAGGTCCTCGTCGATCTGATGCTCTCCTTTCGCGATGTCAGCGCGTGGGACGACATGGTGAATCTGTCGGATGAATTCCCTGACTATCTGAAGTCGAATGCGATGGTGCGGCAGCAGCGCGCTCTGGCATTGAACCGTAGAAACGGGCAGGGTGACCGTGAAGAGGCACAACGGATTCTCGAAGGTCTTATCAAAGAGAAGGGCACGGACCCGGAGACGCTCGGGATTCTGGGCCGGATCCATAAAGACCGTTATAAGGAATTGAAAAAGAAGAAGAGTCTGATGGCCTCAGCGGCGCTCGATGACGCGATCGAGGCTTACACCAAGGGATTCGAAAGCGATCCGCGCGACTATTATCCGGGCGTCAATGCGATTACCCTTTTGATCGAGAAGGGCGATGCCGACGCGTTGAAGCGTGCCGACCAACTAGTGCCTCTGGTGAGTTTTGCCGTCGCCCGGCGCGGAGGTATCTCATCGAGTGATTACTGGGACCTGGCGACCGTTCTGGAGTTGAGCGCGATCGGCAATGATTGGGTCATGGTGAGCCGAGTGCTGCCCAAGACACTCGCCGCAGCAAAGGCGTCGTGGATGGTCAAGACCACTTGGGACAATCTGCTCCTGCTGAAAGCGGCGCGGGAACGGGTCAATCAGCGGCCGACGGAATTGGACGAAGTTCTACAGCACATGGAAGAGCGCTACAACGAACTCAAAGGCGAAGAAGAGAAGACCCCCAGCACATAGTCAAGCGCGCTACGCTCGATGAAGCGCCGCCCGGCCCGGGCTATCGTCCCTTGCTACCCCACAACCAATCGACAGCGATTGGCCCGGCGCCACTCCAGATCAGCGAGAACGCAATAGCGGCGCAAGCCAGCGGGAACTCGAAGCCACCGTTGCTGGAGAAAAGCCCGTGTGGCAAATGGACTTTCAAAATGGCTACCAGCATGTCAACGAAGACCGCGAGCGCGGCCAATCGGGTGAGAAACCCCAGCACGAGCAGGATGCCTCCGCCGAATTCCGCCGCAACCACGAGGTAAGCCATGAACGACGGCAGCCCGAGCTGCTGCACTATGCCGGTGATCATGTGCATGTGATCGGCGATCTTCTGCCAGCCGTGAGCGATCATGATTGTCCCCAGGGCAAGGCGCAGCATGAGTAGGCCTAGGGGTTGCAACCGGTTTAAGAAGTTCAATGGCTTCTCCCAGACAGCCGGAGCGTCCTCGGAGCTCCCGGCTTACGTATTCAAATGTCAGCTTAGAAAACAAAACTGATATTCGGTCGAGCTAATTCGGGCGGAACCAACAGGGTAAACCAGGACCCTGTCCCTCCGCCGTTCAGGGCAGGTCGCGCCACCTCCATGTCAATTGCTGGTTAGCATCAGACTGAGGAGAAACAGCATAGACTGCTGGAAGTCGTTGGGCAACTGCCGGGTCACAAGCGGGGGTAAGTGGGCTCACCGCGGAGCTCCGTCAAGCGCTATACCGCCATTCGGCCGCTGGTTCCCTTGGCAGCGAAGGCGCCACTGCGGCGGCATGGGTCGCATCCATTTCACTGAGCCGCAACACCAGGCACTTGGCTGCACCGCCCGCTTTCAAGAATTCGGTCAGCGGGACTTGCACCACCGTGAACGTAAGGTCCTCCAATCGGCGGGAAAGCTCTGTGCTCACTTCATTCAAGACGATCACACGGCCCACATTAATCGCGTTACAGGCAAAGCGCAGGGCATCCGCATCGCCAATGAGGATGCGCTTGTCCCTGGGAAATCGCTGTTCAATCCTAGTCAGAGATTCAGTGTCGAAGGCCTTTGGGAAGTACATGACGTATCCGCCGAACAGGGGACAAAAGCAGGTATCGAGGTGATAGAAGCGAGGATCGACAAGCCGCAGAGAGACGACTTCAATCCCCCAAATATCGCTGAGCCAGCGGTGCGTGGATTGCAGTGTGCGAACTCCATGCCCGGCCCACAGTCGTGAACCGTCCCATTCAAACAGGGCGTCTCCTTCGCCCTCGAAGGGAGTCAGCATCGGTGTCTCGCGTACCGCGAAGCCCGAATCGCCGAACCACTTGCCAAAATGAGGCTCTTCCCCTTGCCGTTCCGGATGAAGAAATCGGCTTAATGCCACGACGCCATGGCGGACCAAGCCGGCATTTGCGGTGAACACCATGTCGGGCGAACCGGGTTGCGGATCCACTAACTCGACGCGTGCGAATCTTGAAATGGCCGACCGTAGCTGTTCCCATTGGGCACGAGCTTCCCGCTGCGAGGAGGCATGTACGTTCCCCTCCATCCAAGGGTTGATGACGTAGTTCACTTCGTACAGCTCGGGGGAGCACATCAGGAATGCGGGGCCGTTGAGATGCACCTCGCCTCTTGGTCGCGGTACCAGATTTGCAGTGCTCATCGGAATCTCCTACGCGAGTCTGTCCGGGGCCTGGGAGGATGTCCAATAGAAAATTCTTATGTTACGTATGGGTGAACGAGCGCCGACCCATCGGCCGAGTGGGTTTTTTACGGAGCCGTATAATGAAGAGATACCCACTCGACGAAATCGCTGTCTGTGAGGGGTCGGAACCAGTTTGCGAAGGGAAACCCGGCAGGAATGGAATTCAAGCTCGTCAGCTCGTACAAGCCGCAGGGAGACCAGGGAAGAGCCATTGAGTCGTTGACGCGGGGCATCTACGACGGCGAGAAGCACCAGGTGCTGCTCGGCGTGACCGGTTCGGGCAAGACTTACTCGGTGGCGAAGGTCATCGAGGAGGTCAATAGGCCGGCGCTGATTCTGGCGCATAACAAGACGCTCGCGGCGCAGTTGTATCACGAGTTCAAGTCATTCTTTCCGCACAATGCGGTCGAGTATTTCGTCTCCTACTATGACTACTACCAGCCGGAGGCCTACATTCCGGCGGCTGACGTCTATATCGAGAAGGAAGCGACCATCAACGACGAACTGGACAAGCTTCGACTGTCGGCCACCAAATCATTGTTCGAGCGCCGCGACTGTATCATCGTCGCTTCGGTAAGCTGCATCTACGGTCTGGGATCGCCGGAGGCCTATTACGGCATGTTGCTGTTCCTGGAGAAGGGTCAGAAGATTAAGCGCGATGACATCGTTCGCAAGCTGGTCGAGATCCTGTATGAGCGTACGGAAGGAGATTTCCGTCGCGGGACTTTCCGGGTTCGCGGGGATGTCATCGAGATCTTTCCCACCTATGACGACAACGCCTACCGGGTTGAGTTGTGGGGCGATGAAGTCGAGTCGCTGGCTCAGATCGATCCGCTGTTCGGGACGGTGAAGCAGAAGTACGGGCGTCTGCCGATTTATCCCAAGACGCATTACGTGATGAAGCCGGAGCGCAAGAATGCGGCGACTGAATCCATTCTGGAAGAACTCGCCTGGTGGGAAGCGGAACTGGAAAAGCAGGGCAGGATGGTGGAAGCGCAGCGGGTCCATCAGCGCACGCGCTTTGACCTGGAAATGATTCGAGAGATGGGTTACTGCCACGGCATCGAAAACTATTCGCGTCATTTCACCGGACGTTTGCCGGGTGAGCCGCCGCCCACGCTGCTGGATTACGTACCACGCGAGTACCTGCTGTTCATCGACGAATCGCATCAGACCATTCCGCAGTTGCACGGCATGTGGCACGGCGACCGCTCCCGCAAGCAGAACCTCATCGAGTACGGTTTTCGTCTACCCAGCGCGCTGGACAACCGCCCGCTCACTTTCGAAGAATTCGAACACCGCGTGAATCAGGCGGTGTATGTTTCGGCAACGCCCGGACCGTACGAGCTGACAAAATCGGCGGGTGTGGTGGTGGAGCAGATTATTCGCCCCACGGGTCTCATCGATCCTGAGGTGGAAGTTCGTCCCGTGAAGGGGCAGATTGACGATCTGCTGCATGAAATTCGCCGGCGTGCGGAACAACATGAGCGGGTACTCGTGACGACCTTAACCAAACGCATGGCCGAAGACCTGGCGGAGTATTACAGCGAGGTCGGGGTGCGTTGCCGTTACATGCACTCGGAGATCGAGACCCTGGAGCGCATCAAGATCCTGCGCGATTTGCGTAAGGGCGAGTTCGATGTGCTGATTGGCATCAACCTGCTGCGCGAAGGTCTCGATCTCCCGGAAGTCTCGCTGGTGGCAATTCTCGATGCCGACAAGGAAGGTTTTCTGCGTTCGGCGGGTTCGTTGATTCAAACCATCGGGCGCTGCGCTCGCAACTTGAACGGGCGCGCCATCCTCTATGCGGACAATATGACTGAGTCCATGCAGAAAGCAATCGATGAGACCTATCGGCGGCGTGCGATTCAGAGCGCCTACAACGACGAGCACGGCATCACGCCCGAGACGATTGTGCGGCCGCTGGACATGACGCTGGTGGCCATCGCTGAAGCCGACTATACCGACCTCACACGCGAAGCGGAGGGCCTGCCTGAGTTTGGCTCTCAAGACGAGCTGGACGTTTACATCGCAAAGTTGGAAAGCGATATGCGCGAGGCCGCGAAGCGCTTTGAGTTCGAACGCGCCGCCAAGCTCCGAGATACCATCCGCGAGCTGCGAACCAAGGAGTTCATGTTCACGTAGGACTGCAAGCTCAAACAGGTCCTAGTTGGTGATAATCATAACCGGCTGCTGCAGGGCGCATGAGCCGGTGCAGTTGGGGTTCTGCGCCGGTGCCGGAACGTTGACACCGACCACGTCATTGACCGTTTGAATGATCGATATGGACGACTGGTTGGCCACGTAAACTTTGCTGGATGTTGGTTCCGAGGCGATCCAAACCGGGTTTGCTCCCGCGGGCAGAGGGATCGTGTTCAGCACTGCAAAGCTGGTCGCGCTGGCATCGGTCACATCGTTGGAGCCCGAATTGGCGACAAAAAATCGCGTTCCGTTGGGCAACGCGGTGACCGAAACTGGAGCAGTCCCCACGGTGGTTACGCCGAGCAATGGGATAGCCGGGGAGGCCGTAATGTTGATGTTTGATGCGTCAAAAACGCTGACCGTGTTGCTGCCGGTGTTGGTTACGTAAAGCCGGACCAGCTTGGGGTCGAAATAAGCAAACGTCGGCTTGACGCCCAGCGGGACAGACGGAAGCACGCTGTAGTTAGAGGTAGAAATGATGTCCAGCGCGCCGGGGTTGACTCCGTCACCCTGAGTGACAACGAAAATGTAAGCCCCGTCGGCAGTCGCGGCCAAGCTGACGGCGTTCGCGCCCAGCCCATTAACCGGCGTTGTAAAGATACCCACGATCGCCTGAAGGGTTGGATCGTAGGCCCAGACGCTGTTATCGCCCTGATTGATTACAAAGACCCGGCCGGCTCCAGGCGCCTGGACCATGGCAATCGGATTCACGCCAACACACGTTGTGGAGGTTACCGCCACAGTTGTAGTGTTGATTACGCTGATGGAACCGGTATCGGGACAGATCGAATTGGGACCGGAATTGAGAACGTACATCACTCCACCCTGAGTGGAACTAAGGGCCACCGGATGCGAGCCGAGAGGGAGGTTGGTGGTAAGAACAACACCGGTCTGGCTAATGGTAAATTCGCTTACGCTATCGGCGGCACCGTTGGAAACAAACAGTCCGGCGGCGGAAGTACTCAGAAAAGACACAAAGTTGGATCCCAAACCGGTGGTCTGGAGTTGGGTGACGCTGTCGCCCGAAACGTCGATCTGCATGGCGGAGCCGTTACCCGAAGGGTTGTTATTGACGACGTAGGCGTAATGCGTGCTCTGCGGCTGTCCGCCAGGACCCACGACCGGATTCGCAACGGGACGGTATTGGTCCCCACAACCCAGCTCCAGCAACAGGATAAAAGCCGCAAAAAGTACAAAGCCGCTTCTGCGAAAAAAGTCTCATCCACTCTCCCGGCGGTGAATCGCCAGCCATTTTCGTAATGCTGGCAGGAAAATCCATTGTATAAGGTGTACGCTTCGCGGTATAGACGAAGCAGCTCGATCTGCTCAAACCCCGTCAGGCGGCGATGGTTGCTGTCGGAGCGGTGGCGGACGCGGGAACGCGCGGAGCCTGGTCGCAAAGTCCTGGCAAAAGCAAAGCCCCGCCGCTGAGGGCAGGGCCTTTTAATCCATTTCGGTCAAACTTAGACGCTGAAGGAAGATCCGCAGCCGCAGGTGCTCTTCACATTGGGGTTGTCAAACTTGAATCCGGCCCCCTCGAGTGTCTCGACGTAATCGACGTTAACGCCCTTCAAGTACATCAGCGACGTCGCGTCAACGTAAACCTTTAAGCCATCAAAATCGAAGGTTTTGTCCATCATGCCGGCCCCATTCTCGAACGACATCGAGTAGGAGAACCCGGAGCAACCCCCGCCGACAACGCCCACGCGCAGTCCTGCTGGAACGGGATTCTGCTGGGCCATGATCTCCTTCACCTTGGTGATCGCGGTGTCAGTGAGATTCAGCGGCCGGGTTTCAACAGCGGGTGTCGTGGTGATCGGTGTAGTTGTTGTGGTTGCCATTCTTCTCTCCTCAGAAGCTAGCGGGATTATAACAAACTGCTCGCAACATGAAACCTAATCGGCGTCGGCGAGAGCTCCAAACCCCTAACAATTGGATGTCAAGCGACTGCCCGGGGACGCAGAATTGCGGGATGGTCGCAGTCTCGAGGGAGGTACCTGACCAGTCCATTGCCAGACTGGGAAAAACTTGCCCACTCACGAAACGCCGGGTCTATAATGAAGGCCACTTGAGGGCCCGTCTGTGTGGTAGGGCAAATTGCTCGTCAGGCGCGGGACCGCTTCATTCGAGCCGAGGTGGCTAATGTCAATGATTATGATGTTGCTGATCGTTTGGGGTGTCCTGACGGCGGTGCTCATCCTGCTCCTGATTTACCGCAGCACTTTGACCCTGCACGAAGACGATCAACTCTTCCTGGACGATGCCAGCGCGAGTATCCGCGCCGAACAGGAGCAGCTTCAGGTCCGGATGAAAAAAGTCACGCCTTACGTTCGCATCCTGGGCGCATTGTCTGGAGTGCTGATCCTGCTGATTGCGGGCATGGCGGTGTGGCAACAGATCAACAAGCCGTACTGATCTGGTGTTGCGCAGGCCACGCTAGCCGGCGTTGGCAGGCTCCGTATTGGAGTTGACGCCGGAACACAAGCAGATACCTACGCTAACCAAATAGAAAACAAAAACGCGCAGTCGGCTGCGCGTTTTTTGCCGAAGTAGCGGAACGCCCCGGCTGGCCCCAGAGCAGTCTTTGCCCTCTGCTAGAATTGACTCATTGTTCATGAGGTTGGCAACAGGATGGCAAACGCATTCTGGCGGTGCCCGCCGCCGGGTCCCCATATGCTCTGATCGCACATTCGAAAGCAGGGCCTTCAGCCCTGAACAAGCGATGGCGCAGGCGGCGCTGGACGGGCGGCCGCAAACGGTTCGGCAGCAGAGTGCCGAAGAAGAAGCGAATCGACATTCTACGCATCTCTATGAAACAGGTAGCGAATTGTCTGTGAAGTGGCCGGTGACATGTTAGTCATCGGTCTGTCACGGCGTTGCGCATATTGTTGAGGTAGAAATGGCAACTTACGAAATTAATAACCGCATACTGGAATTTCCGGCTAAACCGGAGATGGATTCCGAGGAAGAAGTTGCGGAGTGGATTGAAGCCTTCAACCAGGTCGTTGAAGAAGAAGGCACGAGCCGCGGATGCGAACTGATGGATGCCCTAATCGAGCATGCGCGAGCTTCCGGAGTGGAAGTTCCCATCCAGCTGAACACGCCTTATATCAACACCATTTCAGTCGAAGAGGAAGTTCCTTATCCCGGAGATCGGCAGTTGGAGCGTCGCCTCAAGAGCTTGACTCGCTGGAACGCGATGGCGATGGTGCATCGCCAGAACAAGAAGGACCCGGGAATTGGCGGCCATATCTCGACCTACTCTTCACTAGCGACCCTGCTGGAGGTCGGGTTCAATCACTTTTTTCACGCCCGATACGGGGAGCAACCGGGCGACTTCGTTTATTTCCAGGGTCATGCCTCGCCGGGAGTTTACGCGCGAGCTTACCTGCTGGGACGGATCACCGAGGAGCAGGTGCGGAATTTCCGCCACGAACTGCGCGGCCTTCCGTCCCTGTCGTCGTACCCGCATCCCTGGCTGATGCCCGACTTCTGGAGATTCCCTACGGTTTCGATGGGGCTGGGGCCCCTCAATTCCATTTACCAGGCGCGCTTCATGCGCTACCTGGAGAACCGCGAACTCATCCCCAAGACGCCCCGCAAAGTGTGGGCGTTCGTAGGCGATGGCGAGACCGACGAGCCGGAGTCGATGGGCTCGCTCACTCTGGCCTCGCGCGAGAAGCTCGACAACTTGATCTTCGTCGTCAATTGCAACCTCCAGCGTCTCGACGGCCCGGTGCGCGGCAACGGCAAAATCATCCAGGAACTGGAGGCGGCCTTCCGCGGCGCAGGTTGGAACGTCATCAAGGTGATATGGGGCTCCGATTGGGACCGCCTATTCGCGCGCGACAAGTCCGGCCTACTGGTAAAGCGCCTGGGAGAGGTTGTGGATGGTGAGTACCAGACTTACAAGGTAAGGGCGGCGACTACATTCGCCGCGAATTCTTCGGCAAGAATCCTGAACTGCTGGAGATGGTCTCTGACATGAGCGATGAAGAGTTACACCGCCTGACCCGCGG
>CAWIMR010000005.1:0-114915 GCA_963837245.1 uncultured Acidobacteriaceae bacterium
ATCTGTGTTCGTCGCGAAAGAATGGCACGTCATGAAACTGGCCACATCGCGCCCTGACTTTACTGGAGTGTGGGAGGTGAATCTGGAGAGAAGCGTCCTGCGTGGCCCGGCTCCGAAGCGAATCCTGGCGATCATCGAGCATCGGGCGCCGAGGCTCATTCAGCAGCTTCTGCTCACTAACGCGGACGGGATCGAGCAGCGGATGACTTTCCGTTTCGGCACAGACGCTGAAACCGCCAACGAGATGGGCAACGCCTCCGTGCAAACGCTCGCTCGCTGGGAAGGAACAGAGTTGGTAATTGAATCCCGGATGAAAACGCCCGGCCGCGATGCGTATTTCAAGGACCACTGGTCGCTGTCGGAGGACGGACAGACGTTGACCATGGCACATCGCGATGACGATCTCGCGGGGCAGATATCTGTGCTCGAGAAAAGGTCTTCTGCAAACACATGACAAACGGACTTTTCGCTAAAGCTACAATGTCACCCATGTCTGACGAGCTCCTACGCTATCGTTCCGAGTTCCCCATCCTGGACCGCACGACCTACCTCATCAGCAACTCGCTGGGCGCAATGCCACGCGGTGTCGAAAATGCTCTGCATCACTACGCGGACTTGTGGAGCACGCGCGGAGTTCGGGCCTGGGAAGACGAATGGTGGATGCTGGCCGCGCAGGTGGGCGACGAGATTGGTGCGTTGATGAATGCTCCCGCTGGATCCGTCGCGTGCCTGCAGAACGTGACCACCTGCCAGGCGACCGTGGCGTCGTGCCTCGACTTCAGCGGGCGGCGCAACAAGGTGGTATACACCGACCTGAATTTTCCCTCGGTCATGTACTTCTGGGAGGCGCAGCGCTCACGCGGAGCGCGCGTGCAGATGGTGCGCAATGATGATGGCATCCACGTCAATACCGAGCGCCTGATGGATGCCATCGACGACGAAACGCTCATCGTGCCCATCTCGCACGTCATCTTTCGCAGCGCGTTCATCCAGGACGTGGAGGCGATCGTCGAGAAGGCGCACCGCGTCGGCGCGTATGTGCTGCTGGATTCCTTCCAGTCGACTGGCACTCTGCCCTTCGACGTGCAGCGGCTTAACGTGGATTTCTGCACCGGCGGCGTGCTCAAGTGGCTGTGCGGCGGACCGGGAACAGCGTATTTGTACGTCCGGCCCGATCTGGCCAAAACGCTGGAACCGAGCTTCACCGGCTGGATCGGCCACGAGAATCCGTTTGGCTTCGAGATCGGGGCCACGCGCTATTCGCCAACCATCTATCGCTTCACGCAAGGCACGCCGAACATTCCTGCTCTGCAGGTCGCGCGGCCGGGCGTGAAGATCATCGCCGAAGTAGGAGTCGAGAAGATTCGTGAGAAGTCGAAGCGGCAGACGGCGCTACTCATCGAGATGGCTGACCGGCGCGGCTGGCGGGTTAACACGCCGCGCGATCCGGAACGTCGCGGCGGCACGGTATCGATTGACATGCCCAACGCGCAGCAGGTGTGCGCGGAGTTGCTCAAGCGCGATGTGCTGGTGGATTACCGCCCCAAGGCGGGCGTGCGCTTCTCGCCGCACTTCTACAACTCGGACGAGGAGCTGACAAAAGCAGTCGAAGCCGTCGAAGAAATCCTGAGCGAGATGAAGGTGGGAGCGTAACTTCGGAGCTTCCGCTTCTCGATTCATCTTGACGATTCGCCTTTTGTTCGCTGACAATGGTGGCGGAGGCCCGCGACCATGGCTCTCACCCGGCGGCAAAAACAGGTTTACGATTTCATCTCCGAATTCGTGGACAAGAACGGTTATTCGCCTTCGTTCGACGAGATTCGCGAAGGCCTTGGCCTGAACTCGCTGGCCACCGTGCACAAGCACATCACCAACCTGGAACAGAAAGAACTGCTGCGGCGCGATTACAACCGCAGCCGCTCCATCGATCTGCTGAAGCCGCGCGGTCGCATGAAGCAGGCGTTTGCCGTCGCCGCGGCAAACGCAGCCGAGTCCAGCATGAGCCTGCCGCTGATGGGACGAATTGCTGCGGGTCGTCCTCTGGAGGCGCTGGAGAATCCTGAGTCCATATCGCTGTCCGACTTCACTCGCTCCAAAGAGGTGTATGTGCTTCAGGTGACCGGCGAAAGCATGCAGGACGAGCACATCGTGAACGGTGACTATGTTCTGGTGGAGAAGACCAACACCGCGCGCGATGGCGAGATCGTGGTCGCGCTGGTGAATGGCAGCGACGCCACGCTGAAGCGTATCTATGTCGAAGGCAGCAAGGTCCGGCTGCAGCCCTCGAACGCCGCAATGCAGCCGATTGTGGTTCCCGCCGCGACGGTACAGGTGCAGGGAAAAGTGATTGGAGTGTTGCGGAAGTATTGAGCATTCGCCCGCCAACGTTGCTTCCAGTTCCCGGGGCAGCGAAGACGATTCGTTCTGCCAGTTCGCGGCTGACAAGCAAATGGCGCGGCCGCAGCCGCGCCACGCTAAACTCTGACTTGCTTACAGGCTCTCGTCCAGCGCCTTCTCGATTCTTTCCCGGGGCACGTAGCCGACGATCTGCTCGCGCACCTGCCCGCCCTTAAACACCAGCAGGGTCGGAATACCGCGCACGCCATAGCGCTGCGGCGTGGCCGCATTCTTATCCACGTCCATTTTGCCGATCTTCACGCGCCCGCTGTAGCTTTGCGCCACTTCATCCACGATGGGCGCCAGTGCCCGGCAAGGGCCGCACCATGTTGCCCAGAAATCCACCATCACCGGCTGCTCCGACTTCAGCACTAACTGATCGAAGTTGGCGTCTGTCACTTCTACAATTGCTTCACTTGCCATTCTTCCTCCTGAGGGGTCTTTGGCCGACTCCGCCCCGGCCATCCGTGGCGCGCAGGGTCGTAATTCATCCTACCATCCCCGGTAAAAGATTAGATGCGGCAGCACACGGCAGGACGCACACGCGGCGGAAGCCCACTTTTCGGGGGCAGATGAGAGCGCGTAGGTCGCATGAGACCAAAAACTTGACTGCAAAATCAAGAGCGCTCTGCGGATTACGCAGAGCGCCCGGAAGGCAGCCCTCCCCCAGAACTGCCTGACTGCCAGATGATTGTGCCGCGATTCGCGACTTTTGTAAATAGTCCTTCGGTAACAAATTGGTAACCTTAAGTAACTACTACCAAGCTCGTAACACAAAGATTCGTTGGGACCTTTACTTGTCCGCACAAGCGACTATCCGAGCGTGCCGGCCAGCAATTCCGCAGGATGAAAGACCTCGCGGCCCATCCCGGCCAGCAACTGTTCGTGGCAGGAAATACCGCTGGCGACCAGCGTACGCGGTCCGCCGTCCCGGTCCGCCTGCCGCACCTGTGCAAAGAGGTCCTCTCCGACGGCCATGCTCAGCTCGTAATACTCGCGCTTGTATCCGAAACTGCCGGCCATGCCACAACATTCGACCGCCGAGGTGACCACATCGAAGCCAGCCGCGCGCAGCACCTCGATCGTTTGTGCAGCGGAATTGCAGGTTCTCTGCTGGCAGTGTGAGTGATAGAACAGGCGCGTGCCCTGCGTGCACCGGCTGGCTGGAAATATCTGTGCAAGGTCAAGCCGCTGCTCTTGCGCAATCTGCCACAGGTATTCCAGCGGCTCGAAGCTGTTCTGGGCCAGCAGAGCCTGCGTGCCGTCGCCATCGAGTAGATGCTTGAAGTCGGAGCGCAGCATGGCGAGCACGCTGGGCTCCAGCACGACGATTTTTCTCCCCTCGTCCAGATAGCGCCGCAGCATCGGGGCGATGGCGAGTGCCTGCCGTTTGGCGGTGTCCATCATGCCCTGTGACATGCTTGCACGGCCGTCGGGCATGGCCGGGCTCAGCACCACGTCAAGGCCGATGGCCCGGAGCACCCGAATGGCAGCCATCCCGCGCTCCGGCGATCCATAGTTGGTGAAGACGTCGGCCAGCATCACCACGCCGGACTGCAGGGTGCCTGGTGTTGTGTTCTTCTCCTCGCGGTACAACTGCTCCCACGTTTTTCCGGGAAAGGCGGGAAGCGCCCGGCGGCGATCGACGCCGAATACGCCTTCCATCACGCTGCGCGCGCCGGGCACGTGCAGAGACGCGTTGGCCAGGGACGCGAACCGTGTCCCCCACTTGCCAAAGGCGTCGTAGTTCCCAAAGAACTGCTTCTGCAGCGGCGCGGTCGCATCGTCAGGAGCGCTGCCAGTCATTTCGCCGAAAATGGACTTCACCGGCGATGCTCCCTGGGCCTGGTTCAAGCGGTGTCGCAGGTTTTCGTTGAGCCACGGGATGTCAATCCTGACTGGGCAGTTGGGGATACAGCGCGAGCAGGCGGTGCACAGTTCGCTGAAGCGCGCGTTCAGCAGCGTGCCCGTGCCCGCTTCCCACGAGCCGCCAATGCCGCCGGAGTAGGTCTCGCCGCCGAAGGCATGGCCGCCAACCGTCTCGAAATTCGCGCAGGAGTTCAGGCAGGCGCTGCAGCGAATGCAGTACAGCGCTTCATGCAGCACCGGATCCTCACGCATGCGGCTGCGCCCGTTATCGATCAACACCAGATGGAACTCGCGCTCCTTGGCCGGCTCCTTGCCGGGAGCGGCAAAAGTCGGCGCCTTCAGTGGCGGGTGCAGAATACTCACGTAGGAGGTCAGCGGCTGGCCGGTTCCGCTGCGCGGCAGCAATTCGATGAAAGTAGCGAAATCAGCGCGGGACGGCACGACCTTCTCGATGCCGGCAATGGCGATGTGCACTGGCGGCAGCGTCATAGTCATGCGGATGTTGCCTTCGCTCTCCACCAGCATGAGCGAGCCGCTGTCAGCGGCTACAAAGTTCGCACCGGAGATGCCGGCATCGGCAGCAATGAACTTCTCCCGTAGGATCTCCCGGGCAAATTTTGTAAGCTCCTCGCCGGTATCAAGAGGAAGATCGGTATGGAACTTGCGCTTGAACAGTGCCGTGATACGCTCCCGCGAATAGTGCAACGCCGGCGCAACGATGTGCGAGGGCTGCTCGTCTGCCACCTGCAGAATGAACTCCGCCAGGTCAGTTTCCGCCACCTCAATGCCCGCAGCCTCCAGCGCGTGGTTCAGCTTGATCTCTTCCGAGGTAATGCTCTTGCCCTTTACCACCAGCTTGACTTGGTGCCGCAGCAGCACATCGCGAACGTAGGTATCAGCGTCCGCGGCAGTTTTCGCCAAATAGAAATGCCCGCCATTGGCGACCACGCTCGCTTCCAGCTGGCTCAATAACGCAGGCAGGTTCGCGATTGCGTTTGCCTTGATCTGGCGGGCGCGGTCCTTCAACTCGTCGTAGTCCTCCAGCAGCCGGATGGCGGCGTAGCGATTGCGGTTGAAGGTCTGGGTGTTCTGGCGAATGGCGGTGCTCTGCACGCCCAGCGTCATGCGTAGTGCCTCGAGCAGGGCTTTCTTGTCGCTCTTGTTGGCCACGCTGCGCGGGATGATGTCGGCAGGATTGACGGATGTCGCCATACTCACCTCAACACGATGATGTGAAGCTTGTGCGGTCCGTGAACGCCGCGCACCAGCGGGCCCATGTCGGCGGTGGCGCTAGGGCCGGTGACAAAGACGAAATCGCGCGTCATGCCTTTGCCGCTAAGCACGTCTACCCGGAAGAGATCGCGCGGTTGCGGTACGATGGTTTCGGCTGCGACGACAGCGATCTGCAAAGGCGCCAGCAGGCTGACCATGGCGGTACGTTCGTAACTGACATCTATACAGACCGAACCGGTGCGCGCAACTCCGGCAAACGCTTCGGTGACGCCGGCCGCGGAATGTACCAACTCATCGGCAGTCGGTTCTGCCACAACCCGCGGGTCTTTGGCGAACTCGCTAAACAGCGCGACAGGCAAGTCCTGCGGCGGAGCGTAGAGAATCCGCTGCGCATCTCCAACGGCGCGCAGGATGGCGTCGCGCAATGCGACAGGTGAGCGGTCGATCACTTCCACCGTGGCAACGGCTTTAATCGCCGAATCCGCGAACTCATCGATCCGCGAAACCTGCTCCATTACGGGCTGCATAATCACCGCAGCTTATACCCTTAAGCCACTGAATGCATGGTTATTCGTCACACATTTTTGTGCGCTATCAGACATTTTTCGGGTGCCCCCGGGCAACGACTCTCCCGGGGAGGGTTTGACATGGTGCCGACGGCTCACAGCCATCCCTTGGCTCGCGCGAGCCTGGCAGCCTCGGTCCGGTTGGCTGCGCCGAGTTTGCTGATGGCTTCGGACAGATAGTTTCGTACCGTTCCCTCGGAGAGGTTCAGCTCGGAGGCAATGTCGACGCTGGCCATGCCTTCGCCGGCCAGACGCAACACCTGGCGCTCGCGCTCGGTGAGTGGATCGGCCTCGTCGGTCCAGGCTTCAGCGGCGAGCTGGGGATCGATCACGCGCAGCCCGCGATGCACACGACGTACCGCCTCGGCCAGTTGTTCGGCAGGCATGTCTTTGAGCAGGTATCCGGATGCTCCAGCATCGAGAGCGCGGCGCAGGTATCCGGAACGGGCAAACGTCGTAAGAATGATGACGCGCACCGGCACGGCGCGGCGCTTCAGCTCCGCCGCGACTTCCAGCCCGGTGCAGCCGGGCATTTCAATGTCGGTGATGAAGACGTCGGGCCGCGCCTGCTGGACGGTGCGCAGCGCTTCGTCGCCATTGCGCGCCCGGGCAATCACCTCGATGTCGTCTTCCATTTCGAGCAAAGCGGCAAGAGCACCCAGGACCATAGCCTGGTCCTCGGCGATCACGACCCGGATCTTGTCGCGCTTGGCGGGCGGCACGCTCTCAGTTTCGCAGAGCGGAGGCAGCGGCGGCGAGAGGTAAATGAATGACGAGGCGGGTTCCAGCCTCGGTCTGGCGCTGCAGTGAGCCGCCAATGGCTTCCAGTCGTTCGCGCATGCCGCGCAGACCGTTGCCTTCGGGAGCGTCAGCACCGCGGCCGTTGTCGGCGATCTCCAGGGTGCACAGTCCCGCATCGCGGCTGAGGCGGACGCTGCAGGTCTGCGCCTGGGCGTGGCGCACCACGTTGGTTACGGCCTCGCGCAACGCCAACGCCAGCACTGTCTCCTGCGCTGGGCTTAGGGGAACTTCCGAGGCGTTACAGTCCACCGCGATTCCGGCGGTTTCCAGGGTGCGGCGTGCCTGAATTAGCTCGGCGGCAAGACCCTGGCCACGATAGCCGGTGATGGCTTCGCGTACGTCGGCCAAGGCAGCGCGCGAGGTCTGCTCCACGTCCTGCATCTCTTGCTTGGCGCGCTGCGGATCGCGATCCACCAACTTACGCGCCAGTTCAGCCTTGAGCGTAATGAGCGAGAGAGTATGGCCCAGCAGATCGTGCAGGTCGCGGGCAATGCGCTCGCGTTCGGCGACCTTGGCCAGGTGCTCGATCTCGTCATTGGCCACGCGCAGCTTTTCGGCGGCACAATGGCTCAGCGCACCGTAATGATTGCCAAAACCCACCAGGATAATGAGCAGCAACATCGAGCCCCAAAACGGGATAGGCATTTGCAGACGATAGGTGTAAACGCCAAGCACAGCAAGGTCCAGTCCAACCAGCACGAACACACGGCGCAGATTGGTATGAAACCCGCCCGCTGCCGCTGCGTAAATCAGAAGTCCGACGGCGCCCTGGTTCAACGGGATAAAGATGGCGGCCATGGCGGCCATGGCCAGTATGCTCATCAGCTTGTAGGGTTCGGGACGCGAGAACGCCTGCAGGTAGAACAGGATGAAGGCAATTCCGGAAAGTGTGTTAGCTATCCATCCCAGCGCTCCGTAGTGCTGCCACAGCGGGTTCACGAAGAACCACACCATAAAGGGCAGCCAGATGAGCGGCATCCAGCGATGCTCGTCATCGTTGGGAT
Source organism: uncultured Acidobacteriaceae bacterium (assembly GCA_963837245.1). Classification (GTDB taxonomy): domain Bacteria; phylum Acidobacteriota; class Terriglobia; order Terriglobales; family Acidobacteriaceae; genus Bog-257. Next base: position 7,871 of record CAWIMR010000005.1, read on the forward strand.
AAATCTTCCACCAGATTGCTTTGACGATGGCCATGGCTCCCTAGCTCCCTTACCGATTGTGTCTATTGCGATCGGGGCGGGGATTCGGCACAACTGTGTACCAAATTACACCCACCGCTGTGATGGCCAGACCCAGCAAGGTGGTATGACCGCTTAACGCCAGTACCAGAAAAACGACCATGGCTATCGCCCATAGAATCCATTGAACCGATTTGTTTGCCATTGTGATTACTCCTAATTCGGCTTTCAGCTATCAGCTTTCAGCCGTCAGCCAGATTCGATCAGGCCTTGCTTTGACTATCCACGATCCACTGACCAGGAATCACTAACTCACCCGTACGTTTTCCCTTCGTCCCGCCAGTAGCCCCATCCTGCCAAGCCCAGAAACAGCAGGGTGAAAGCGATCAGGGCTTCGACGTGCCCCCAAGCAGGGGTAGGATTGTTGACCATCCCTACCGCATTCAGCGCCAGCTGGCTGAGGTGATACGGCGGCAGCAGCTTGGCGAACACGCGCAGTCCATGCGGCAGCATGAACAAAGGAATCCACAGCCCGGAACAGAACGACATAGGCAGGTAAATGAGGTTCACCAGCCCGGGCGCCGAGTTGGGCTTGGCGAAATAGCCGATGGCCATGCCCATCGCGCTAAACGGGATCGAGCCTGCAACTCAGAATTCCCACCAATTTGGCTGCCGTCGCAATTGGCATGCGCACTCCCCCGAAGGTGAATCCGATGGCGAGTAGCAGCAACATGATGACCGTGCTGAATACCACGGCGGAACAGAGTTTGCCGAGGAAATAGGCGGACACCGGCATGGGCGACGCGCGCTTCACCTGCAGCCAGCCCTGTCCGCGCTCAATGGCGAGGCTCACGCCGAATCCGAACAGCGCGACTGCCATCACCCCAAAACATCCCATGGTGGCGAGCATGTAGGTTGCATTTTCATTGTGGTTCGCCTGATTTCCCGATCCCAAAACGATGCCGAACAACACGTAAAACATCAGGGGAAATGCGACGGTGGAGATGGCATACACCGGAATGCGCATGTTCTTCAGCAGTTCATACTTCGCTTCCTTGCCGTAGAGGGCGATAGTCCGCGATAGCGAACGTTGAGGCGCGATAGCGACAGTCGGGAAAATGGTAGCGGCCATGTTAGCTTCTCCCATTGGTGTCGGCGTTGTTGCTCTGCGTCAGCGCCAGGAACGCCTCTTCCAGGCCTGCATTGGTAACTTCAAGATCAGCGAGCCAGGAATCGCGCTGCAGAAGCTCTCGCACGACCGGCTCTGCGGTATTCACCTGCAACTCGAAGGCATTGCGGTCTGCTTTAGCGTTCAGGACGCCGGGGATCAGCCGCACCTCTTCGAGCGACAGGCGGCTGGTGCAGCGAATCTGTTTGCCCATGGCGCGAGCTTTGATCTGGGCCGGCGTGCCCTCCGCCACAATTTTGCCCTTGTCGAGCACGAGAATCCGGTCGGCCAGGGCATCAGCCTCGTTCAGGTAGTGCGTGGTCAGCAGCACCGTCTTGCCGCGCGCGATCAGGCTACGGATCTGCGACCACATTAGGCGTCGCGCTTCCACATCGAGGCCCACTGTCGGCTCGTCCAGAAACAGCAGGTCGGGGTTGCCGCAGATGGCAATGCCGAATAACACTCGCTGTTTCTGGCCGCCGGAGAGCTCGCCGAAGGGACGGTTCTTGATGTCTTCGATGCCGGCGATGTGAAAGGTCTCCTCCAGCGGCAACGGGGCAGGATAGTAGGACGAAAACAGATCAATATGCTCACGCACGCGCAAGGTCTCCGGTACGCGACCAACCTGCAACATGGCCCCCAGGCGAGGCTGCACGCCGCCTCCGTGTGGATCAGCGCCAAATACAGAGACGCTGCCCGCGTCGGGCCGCGCCAGCCCGAGCAACATGCGCACCAGCGTGGTTTTGCCCGCGCCGTTGGGACCGAGGAGGGCCAGTAATTCGCCGGCGTGCAATACCAGGTTGAAGTTGTGCAGGGCCACAACCGCGCCGTAACTCTTGGTGAGATCGCGGGTGGCGGCAACGCTGACCGGCTGCGGGCCTCGATCCTGGCGTGGCATTTCGGCTAAAGCAGTTGACATCGCTTGCTCCTGTGCTCACCGTTTCTACGAGCACGAAAGCCATCATCGGTCATGTGCCCGGCGCGCAGTAGTGTGGATTGTCAGGCAGGCTGGAATGACAAATGTCATGGTGACTCTTGTCACAATTCCACGTGATAGCAGTCACGGCCCGGCTGCCCGTGAAAGAGTCACACTAATTTGTAAGTGTGAGGGGTCCGCCGGAGCGAGATGCACCCTGCCTTTCTGCAGCCGCCGCGCGGGGAAAGAGGTGAGCCGTGCTACTGGCATACCGTCTGGTCAAACTGATCGAAAATCATTCCGACGGGCTGGCCCGCAGCCTGCATAACCGTTACCGCACCTGCGGCAAGTGTTCGGCGTACGCCGGCGTCCCCGAGAGCGAGTTGATCGAGAAGGTGTACGAAGTTTATCGCCACCTGGGCGAGTGGCTGCTGGGCAAGACCGAGGCCGATGTCGAACGGCGCTATCTGGAAATCGGAGCCCAGCGGGCCGCCCAAGGTGTTCCCGTCAGCCAGGTGGTTTGGATGATCTGCCTGGTGCGCGAAAACCTGTGGGACTACCTGCAAAAGAATGCGGATCTGGAGCGTCCGGCAGAGATCTTCGGCGAGCTCGAACTGCTGGAGATGCTCGACAAGTTCTTCCATCTGGCCATTTACTACGCCGCCCTGGGTCACGAACGCGCGAGTTCCGGCCAAACCGTGAAAGTTGAAACCGTAACCGCATGACGAGGACGTAGCCCATGTCTTGGATAGACCAATACCGGAGCAAACTTAAAACCGCACGCGAAGCCGTTGCCTGCGTGGAGTCGGGAATGCGGGTGTACATCCACCCCGGCTGTGCCGAACCGGAAGCCCTGGTGGAAGCGCTGATGGTGCGCGCGCCTTTCGTGAAGGACGTCGAAGTGATGCACCTGCTTACCCACGGCACATCGCCCTATTGCGCGCCGGAGATGGCAGAACATTTCCGCCACAACGCGCTCTTCGTGGGCGGCAATGTGCGCGAAGCTGTGAATGACGGGCGCGCCGACTACACGCCGATTTTTCTGAGCGAAGTCGAGGCGCTGTTTGAAAGCGGCGAAATTCCGATCGACGTCGCCTTCATCCAGGTTTCGCCGCCCGATCCGCATGGCTACTGCAGCTTCGGAGTGGGCGTCGAGTGCACCCTTACCGCCGCGAAATATGCCCATCACGTGGTGGCGCAGGTCAACGCGCAGATGCCACGCACCTACGGCGACAGCTTTATTCACGTCAGCGACATTGACTGCATCGTGGAACTCTCTCGCCCGCTATGCGAGCTGAAGAAACAGCCCAGCAGTAAGTCGTTTGAGGCGATTGGGGCGCATGTGGCCTCACTGATCGAGGACGGATCTGTCTTACAGTGTGGGATAGGGAGTCTTCCCGATGCCGTGCTGCCGAACCTGATGGACCGCAAGGACCTCGGCGTCCACACTGAGCTGATCTCCGACAACGTAATCCCGCTGATCGAGGCCGGAGTCATTACCGGTAAGCGCAAGAACGTCAAGCCGCGCAAGATCATAGTGGGCTTTGTGCTCGGCACCAGGACGTTATTTGACTTCATCGATGAAAATCCCATCTTCGAGTTTCATCCATCGGCCTACACCAACGACATAGTCCGCATCGCGCAGAACGACCGTATGGTGGCCATTAATTCGGCCATCGAGATCGATCTGACCGGGCAGGTCTGTGCCGAGTCGATCGGGCCGAATTTCTACAGTGGCTTTGGCGGGCAGCTTGATTTCATCCGCGGCGCAGCGCGCTCCAAGTGGGGCAAGCCGATCATCGCACTGCCGTCGACGGCGAAAAACGAGACCGTATCGCGCCTCGTCCCCCGCCTGGCCAATGGTTCAGGCGTGCTGACCACGCGCGCCGACGTGCACTATGTGGTCACCGAATACGGCATCGCGTACCTGCACGGGCGCACCATCCGCCAGCGGGCCGACGCGCTTATCCAGATTGCCCATCCCAAGTTTCGTGACGAACTGTACGAATACTGCGAGCGCCAGCGCTGGTTTCAGCGCAACGCTGTCGCAGTCGAAGTGCGAGGCTAAGGAGCGTAAGAATGACATCGCAACCGCGCGGTAACGTAATTATCGATCCGGAAGAATGTAAAGGCTGCGGCCTATGCGTCGACTCCTGCCCGCCGGAGTGCCTGTTTCTGGCGCCCGAGCTGAGCAAGTACGGCGTTCATCCGGCGCAATACACCGGCCAGGACTGCACCGGCTGTGGGGCGTGTTTCTACTGCTGTCCTGAACCCGGAGCCATCATCGTCTATCGCCTCATTCCTCCGGCGAAGACAGTCAGCGCTGCAGTCGCGCAGAAGCAGGAGGCCGCCCATGAGGCAACTCTGTAAGGGAAATGTCGCCATCGTGAAAGGCGCTGTACTGGCGGGCTGCAAAGCCTATTACGGATATCCCATCACGCCGGCCAGCGAAATCGCCGAATATGCCGCCCTTCTTTTACCCGAAGTGGGCGGTACTTTCCTGCAAGCAGAAAGCGAAGTCTCGGCCATCAACATGGTTTACGGCGCAGCCTCCGCGGGGCAGCGGGTGATGAGCGCTTCCTCCGGTCCCGGGCTGAGTCTGATGCAGGAAGGCATCTCCTACATTGCCGGCGCCGAGCTGCCGTGCGTGATTGTTGACGTCGTGCGCGGCGGCCCCGGACTGGGCAACATCGCACCCGAGCAGAGCGACTACTTCTGCATTGTGAAGGGCGGCGGCCACGGCTGCTATCGCAACATCGTGCTGGCGCCGTCGTCGGTGCAGGAGATGTTCGATCTCACCGTACTCGCTTTTGACCTCGCCGACCGTTATCGCAATCCGGTGGTCATCATGACCGACGGTTACGTGGGACAAATGATGGAGCCGCTCGAAATTCAGATGCGCAAGATTGAAGCCCCTGAAAAAGACTGGGCGGTCCAAGGCACGGCTGAGACGAAGAAGAACCTGATCAGCTCCATCTTCCTCGAGCCTGACGTTCTGGAGGCCCACGTCCAGAAACTCGAATCCAAATACCAGCTGGCGCAGGAACTCGAGACCCGCTGTGAACACTATCTGACAGAAGATGCCGATGTGTTGCTGGTGGGTTTCGGCATCGTCTCGCGCGTGCTGCGCTCCACGGTGGACCAGTTACGGGCGCAGGGAGTGAAGGCTGGCCTGTTCCGTCCCATCACGCTGTGGCCATTCCCCGCGCGCGAACTGCGCGAAACGGCTGGGCGCGTGAAGTCGGTCATGGTGGTCGAGTTAAACACCGGCATGATGGTCGAAGATGTGAAACTGACACTCAATGGCTCCGTGCCAGTGGAGTTCTACGGACGCGCCGGCGGCAACGTGCCCATGGCGGAAGAAATTACCGCGCAGGTTTTTTCGCGCATGTCGGCCCTGGTGTAGTCGGGCGAGGAGGCATTTGTGGAAGGCTACGAAGTGATTCATGAAAAATCGCCGGCGTTCTACGATCGTTTCGAACGTAAGGGAGAACTGCAACAGCAGACGCACTATTGCCCAGGCTGCGGACACGGAACGGTCCACAAGCTGATCGCCGAAGCCCTTACCGACCTCGGCCTGCAGGACCGCGCCGTCCTGGTCAGTCCCGTTGGCTGCTCGGTCTTTGCCTACTACTACTTCGACGTGGGCAACGTGCAAGTGGCCCACGGACGCGCTCCCGCGGCCGCCACAGCGCTCAAGCGCGCGCATCCTGAGTCCATCGTCATGGCGTACCAGGGCGACGGTGATCTTGCCGCCATCGGGACGGCAGAGATCGTGCATGCTGCGAATCGCGGAGAGAACATCTGCGTGTTCTTCGTCAACAACTCGGTTTATGGGATGACAGGTGGACAAATGGCCCCGACCTCGCTCATCGGCGAGGTAACGACGACCTCGCCCTGGGGACGGCGGGCCAGCAACGAAGGACTGCCCCTGCATGTGTGCGAACTCCTGGCTGCGCTGGAGACCCCGACTTACATCGAGCGCGTCGCGCTGAATGACATGAAGAACATCATGAAAGCCAAGCGCGCGGTGAAAAAAGCACTGGAGATCCAGAAGAACGGCGGCGGCTTCTCGCTGGTGGAAATCCTCTCTCCGTGTCCGACGATCATGAAGATGGACCCAGTGGTGGCGCGCAAATGGGTTGGTGAAACACTGATGAAGACATTTCCGCTGGGCGTCTTCCGCGACCGCAAGCCGGAGCTGCCAGCCGGCCCGAACGTCCCCGTAAAGACCGTCGCGGAGGCACTCGACGTGGAAGAAGGCAGAGCAGAAGCGGCTTCCAGCCGACGTCACCATACTCGCGACCTGACGGTTAAGATTGCGGGCTTCGGTGGACAGGGCGTTTTGTTGATGGGACAACTGCTCGCCGAGATGGGCCTGCGTGAGCAGATGGAAGTGAGCTGGCTGCCGTCGTACGGACCTGAGATGCGCAGCGGCAGCGCTCACTGCCACGTTACCCTAGCCCATGAGCGCATCGGAACACCGCTCATTTCGCAGCCGGCCGTGCTGATTGCGATGAACGAACTTTCGCTACGCAAGTTCGCACCCAGCGTGGTTTCCGGCGGACTGGTCCTCTACAACCACACCAAATTGCCGGACGACTTCGAGGTGACTCAGGCCCGGGTAGTGTGCGTGCCCGCCTCGGAGATCGCGGACCGGCTTGGTTCGGCGAAGGTTGCCAACGTGGTAATGCTGGGCGCGCTGCTGGAAGAGACTGAGTGCCTGCCCGCCGAGTCCGCGATTTCGGTGCTTGAAGCAGCGGTCAAGAACCCTAAGCTGCTGGAATTGGACAGACTGGCTATCTCAGCCGGGCGCGGATACATTGACACCGAGGTTGAGGTTGGCGCAGTCTGCCAGCCGGACGGGTATTCGTACTGAATGGTGGTCAGAAAAGTTTGAGGTCGCAATTTGTGACCTCAAACTTTTCCTGACTCACGCGTTGCGGCAGCCTCACACTTTCCCGTGATCTGGCTCACTGCGCCCGCAACCGTGAGTAGCGTATCCGTTAGTTATGCAGCCAGAAAAAGAAGAAATCCTTTGCCCCCTCTGCCACGGCCATGGCCGCCAGCGCAAAGAGCTTCTGGTGGTGCGTTGGCGCAGCCGCGAGTTCGAACAAGAGCTCCAGAACATCGCCGACGAAGCGGCTTTCGGAACCACCGGTGGCCTCGATAGTCCCTTCGAAACTTACGAGCCAGCTTACAGCAACGAGTCCGACTAACCGCAGCCGCCAAGCTTGAGCCCGCGACGCCGAGGCGGATTTATGCTCACTCGCCGCCGTCGGCCAGCAGCTTGCCGAGTGTGGGTTTGTGCTTCTCGGCCTTTAGTTTCCGTTTCTTGGAGCCTGGCTCAGCGCGAGTGGGCGGCGGTGTTCCTATGGTTGCGCGGGCCGCAGCCTTTACTGCTGATGTGGCGCGGAACGGCTTCGGCTTACGCTTCCTGGACGGCATGCTGGGGACTCCTTGAGCGTTTGCAGGTGAATTCTACCTTTCGAACCGGTGGTCGAGAATCTCCGGTTTCATCTTGGTTACCTATCGCACCATCGTCAAATGCTCCAGCAGCGGCCCCAGCGCCAAAGCCGGAAAGTAGAGAGCAATGTCTTTTCGCTATTGAAGACGCGCGCTATGTAGCGTCCAACTGGCTTCACCAGCATCGTCACCGCAAGCAGAAAGGCGGCATACTGCAGAAGCTCGGATGAACTCATAAGAGGGATCGACAGCAAGATAAGGTTCAGGATGCAAGAGAAAGTTCACTATGATTGGACTCTCCGGCGCGTAAGGTTTTTTGTAAAAACGTCATAAAGCCGCCGTAAAGAATGTCCGCGAGGTGCCGCGACTCGACCGGCTCTCCGGCCTAACCGTATATACTGCGTTGGGCCTGACGCCCGTCTATGCAATCTCTGCGGCATTTCAATCTCCCGCCAGGTAAGATCTCATGCTCCGGGTAGGGCTCACCGGTGGGGTCGCCTGCGGCAAGTCCACGATTGCGGCCATGATGGTCAAGCGTGGCGCACATTTCCTGCAGGCCGACGGGCTCGCACACCAGCTTTACGCTCCGGGCGCTGTCATCTATGACGAAGTCGTCCGCCGCTTTGGTCGCGACATCCTCAACGAAGACGGCACCATCAATCGCGCCAGGCTGGCCAATGTTGTTTTTCCGGACCGCATTGACGAGCTGAACGCAGTGGTTCATCCCGAGGTCGTGAAGTGCCAGAACAAATGGTTGGCCGAGGTTGAGGGTCAAGATCCGCACGGGATCGCCGTGGTCGAGGCTGCGTTGCTCATCGAGGCCGGCGTGCACCACGACTTCGACAAGGTCATCGTCGTCACCTGCGACGTGCAGCGCAAGATCGAGCACTTCGCGAAACGCGCTACCCTGCCGCTTGAGGCCGCGCGATTTGAGGTGGAGCGGCGCAGTGCGGCGCAATTCACCGACGCGGAGAAGGCCCGTCACGCCGACTATGTCATCGACAATTCCGGCGGCATCGAAGAAACCGAGCGGCAAGTTGATGCCATCTGGCAGGAGCTGCAGGGCTTGCCGCACTGACTTCGAGATGCAGGACTCGCCCCGGTTTCGGTACACTTTACTTAGGTAGCCGTCTAAGCCTTATCCGGCGAACCCAAGCAAAGCACTACCTCCACAATCATGAAATTCCTAAGACCTTTTGTACTCGGCATTCTTCTGGCTGGCGCTTTTTACTGGTTCACTACTCACCACAAGAGCGTAGATCCGCCAACCTGGATCGCGCGTCCTACCCACGTCGAACTCAGCGAGGCCGCTGGTCCCGAGAAGCTGGATCCCGAAGAACAGAACAACATTGAGGTCTATCACAAGGTCATCCCGTCGGTGGTGAACATTACTTCCAAGACGGTCGCGTACGACTTCTTCTATGGGCCAGTGCCGCAGGAAGGCCAGGGTTCGGGGTTCATCATCGACAAGGAAGGTCACATTCTAACCAATTATCACGTAGTCGGCGACGTATCTCAGGTGGATGTGACTTTGCATAACAAGAAGACCTACAAGGCGGCCGTGATCGGGCGCGACCGTGGCCACGACCTTGCGGTGGTGCAGATCCAGGCCCCTGGAGTAGTCGCCGCCGTGCTGGGCGACTCCACCAGCCTGCAGGTTGGGCAGAAGGTCTTCGCCATCGGCAATCCCTTCGGCTTGGCCGGCACCATGACGCGCGGAATCATCAGCTCGCTGCGTCCCATACGCAGTCCCGAGGGCGCTTACATCGACGAAGCCATCCAGACAGACGCCGCCATTAATCCCGGCAACTCTGGCGGGCCACTACTGAACTCGCACGGTGAAGTGATCGGCATCAACAGCATGATCGCCACTGGAGGCTCCAACCAGAGCGCGGGCATTGGCTTCGCCATCCCTATCAATACGGCGAAGGCAGTGCTGAACGACCTCATCACACTGGGCACGGTGCGGCGTCCGTCGCTGGGTATCGTATCCCTGCCAATCGGTCCGGAGTTGGCGCAGGAGATTGGCTTACCCGCTGACTACGGAATCCTAATCGTGCGAACGGTCCCGGGTGGCGCAGCCGACCGCGCCGGCTTGAAAGGTGGCAGTCAACGCGCCTATCTCGGAGCCACGCCTATCATGATCGGCGGCGACCTGGTAGTCGCCATTGACGGGGAGCCGGTGGGTGACCAGCAGGACCTCGCCAACTCCATGAACAAGCATCGCGCCGGCGATACGGTGACCATTACCATCTATCGCAGCAAGCGCAAGATGGATGTAAAGGTCGTGCTGGGTGAGGCCCGCGAGCGGGCGTAGAGTCCCCTCAGAACTGCCTTAAGACTCAACGCGGTGGGCCACCGATTCGAACGAATTTATTGCCTGCATTCTCTGCCTCGGCTATAGTTCTAGGTTCAGCTTATGTACGACGACTTTCAGGCCATCGACCGCTGGACGGGCAAGCCGGTGCATTGCGCTTATCAAGCCCTGATTGTGGCCATTGCCACCCGGCATGCCGACGCGGTCGATATTAAGTTTCTGGTGGGGGATCGGCCCGTCTGGATTGCGCTACCGCACCCTGCGTGGGTGGAATACAACCAGCGGACGGGCAATGCTATTAGCGATCCCATGGCGGTCCAGATTGCCGGACATTACTTGAAGTGGGCCCTCGAATCAGGTGAAGATAATGGTCGCGAGATGTACACCTTGACGGTGCAGGAAACTCTCGATCATCTGCAGGCAGTGATGGATGAAGCCCACCAGACTGTAGCCGGCTGACGTTTCATCGCGTGCCCCATCCGAGCTTCCGTTTGCCTGGATGGAGATTTTGGACCTGCCGTGCTTCACTCCGCGAAGCTGTGGTCAACTCCGCAGAGCGATTTCCCGTTTCGTAGCGGTTGTTCCGTGGCCCGTTTTGTTGAATGCAAGGAGCTCTTTTATGTCCTCCATACTGCAAACTCCCGACGTATCGCAATTACTCTCGCAGGAAAAAGTGCACCGCAACCTCCATCCCGCTCCATTGGTGGAAGCTGCGCTCCGTCGTGGCGAATCGCAACTCGCGGCGCGCGGCGCGCTGGTCGCCGAAACCGGCAAGCGCACTGGCCGGTCACCGAAAGATAAGTTCACCATCAAGGACGCCGTTACTGCCGACAAGGTCGCATGGGGCTCATCGAACCAGCCATTCCCGCCGGACAAGTTTGAGGCGCTTTACGAACGGGTACTGGACTACCTGAAGGACAAGGAGCTATTTGTCCAGGACCTCTTCTGCGGCGCCGATCCGAAATACCAACTCGCGATTCAAGTCATCAATGAGTATGCCTGGCACAATTTGTTTGTGCGGCAGTTATTCATTCGTCCCACTCCCGAAGAGCTGAAAGTCCACAAGCCGGAGTTCACGATCGTCAGCGCACCTGGCTTCCGGGCCGATCCTAGGCGCGACGGTACCAACTCCGAGGCATTTGTGCTGGTCAACTTCAGCAAGAAGCTGGTGCTTATCGGCGGCACGGAATATGCCGGCGAGATGAAGAAGTCCATCTTCGGAGTGATGAATTTCGTGCTGCCCCAGCGCAACGTCTTTCCCATGCACTGTTCGGCCAACATCGGGACCGACGGTGTCACTGCGCTATTTTTCGGGCTCTCCGGTACCGGCAAAACCACACTCTCGGCCGAACCCAGCCGCCGTCTTATCGGCGACGACGAGCACGGCTGGAGCGCGACCGGGGTGTTTAACTTCGAAGGCGGCTGCTACGCCAAGTGTGTTCGCCTGTCGCGGGAGAACGAGCCCCAGATCTGGAACGCGTTGGGTTTCGGCTCGGTACTGGAGAATGTGGTACTCAACCCGGTAACGCGTGTTCCCGATTACGATGACGACAGCAAGACCGAGAACACGCGCGCCGCATATCCCGTGGAGTTTATCGACAACGCTGTCATCCCTGGATTTGGCGGACATCCAAAGAACCTGGTTTTCCTTACTGCCGACGCGTTTGGCGTCCTGCCGCCGGTCTCAAAGCTCACCCCTGACCAGGCAATGTTCCACTTTATGTCGGGTTATACCGCAAAGGTTGCGGGCACTGAGGCCGGCGTGACCGAGCCGCAGACAACATTCTCCACCTGCTTTGGCGCTCCCTTCATGCCGCTACCGCCGAAGGTCTATGCCGAGATGCTGGGCAACCGGCTCCGTGAGCACCACGCGCAATGCTGGCTGGTGAACACAGGTTGGCAGGGAGGGCCTTATGGCATCGGCAAGCGCATGAGCCTACCTTATACGCGCGCCATGGTGAACGCACTCGTCGAAGGCAAGTTGGCCAAGGTTGAGTTTGAGATCGAGCCCTCATTTGGCCTGACGATTCCGAAGTCATGCCCGGGCGTTCCGCCGGAGTTGCTGAATCCGCGCAACTCCTGGAAGGACAAAGCCGCCTACGACAAGACAGCCGCTGATCTCGCCGCCCGCTTCGCCAAGAACTTCGAGCAGTTTGACGCTCCCCGTGAGGTGAGGGAGGCCGGACCGAAGGCGGTCACCTCGAAGTAGAGGTTGTCGCTCCCGCGGCCCAGGTCAGGCGCTAAGGTTGAGGTTGTACTTCAAGCGGAAGCCTAGGCGCCGCTCGGCCGCAAAGCCTACGTCTTTCTTGCCAGTGATGAACGCGGTGGTGGTGCCGGCAGCCGCGCCAATGCCGCTCCCAATCAGCGCACCCTTACCGCCTGCAGCCAAGGCTCCGATCAGCGCGCCGCCGCCGGTGCCCCCGCCGATCCAGCCCCAATTGCGCTTCTTATGGGAGCCGCCGCGTGCGATCACGCTCGAACTCGCCAGCGAAATCTGTTGCTGGCCGACCATTATGCTGTCGAGGGTCAAACCGAGTTCCCCGGGATGGTGCAGTCGTCCTGAGCGGCGTGCAATAACTACGTGCCCGGTCAACCGCAGCTCCCGCCGGAAGAACTATCCGACCATTCACTTCGATGGGCTGGTCAAGCACAGCTTCAAAGCGCTCACCCGGCACGGCCGAGGCGCTCGACAGCGATTGCTGGAGCCGGACGGAAATCGGCGTTCCGGCCGGAATACTCAGCGTTTCAGGTGCCTGGTTGGAAGTGGCGGTCGTGCTAGAAGTGCTCCCCGCGTTGCTGCCAGACCCATCCGCTCCAGTGTTCGGGGCGGGGGTCGAACCGTTGGCGTCCGGCTGAGCGGTCGAAGAGTCTTGATTGGCGCCCGCCGAGTTAAGAGCCTTCGCCGATTGCCCCGGAGTGATCTTATTACAGCCGTACAGAGCGAGTGCCAGGAGCAGGATTGCGCTTGGAATGAGCAAACGTGTCGCATTCATCATGACGGCTCCTCCTTATTTATCTAGATGCGCTGCAAACTCCGTGCCATCCGCAAGAGGCTGCAAACGATGTACTTAGGATCGACTGAGTGCCTCGTGGGGCGCAAATTCTACACACCTCACGTGATCTGCGGACATACGCGAGAGCCCGTCATTCACCCCGTTTGCGCCTGTCGCGGCGACGAGTAAACTGGAAGCGCCATGACGTTGTTCGAAGCTCAGCCTTACGATCCGGCGCGTGCGCGCAGGAAGTGGAAGCGAATCATCGCCGCCATCTGCGTGGCGGTTGTCATCGGGATCCTGTGGTGGATGTTCCGCTTCTGGCCTGAGGAGCACCTGGTGAACCAGTTCTTCGACGCTTTGCAGCAGCAGAACTTCGAGCAGGCTTACAGCATCTGGATGCACGACCCGGACTGGAAGCAGCATCCCGACAGATATTCGAAGTACACCTACAACGACTTCGTCAAGGATTGGGGACCGGGCGGTGAGTGGGGCATCATCAAGAGCCATCACGTGGACGGCGCCGCCGTGCCGAAAGGCTATAGCGGAACACCGTTTGCGACCGCCAGCGGAGTGGTCGTTGTAGTTACCGTGAACGACCGCGTCAGCGACAAAGCACACATCTGGGTGCAGAAGGACGACAAGACGTTGGGGTTCTCGCCGTATTAGCTGTCAGTCTGTCAGCCGTCGGCTATCAGCCAGGGCCTTCTCGGAAGACTATCCTCCAGCCGACATCACCGATTTACCCTGATCAGCAACCGAAGAGCTGATGGCTGATGGCTTGACCGTTCCTAGTCCGGCTTGGGCGACGCCACGCTGAAGTGGTTCACGGTTTTCTGCAGCGATGCCTCGTCCTCTACGTTGCAACAAGTGCGTGAGCGATCAATCTGTCGTATCAGGCCGCACAAGACCTTGCCGGGTCCGACTTCGACGAAGTTCTGCCCGCCTAGCGCCACCAGCGCACGCATGGATTTGTCCCATTGCACTGCTCCGGTAACCTGGCGAATTAGCGCGTCGCGCGCCTGTTCGGCGGTTGTGACCAGAGCGGCGTCAACGTTGCACATGACCGGAATTTCCGGCGCGTGAAAGGTCAGCGTCCGCAGGTCTTCCGCGAGCCTATCCTGCGCAGGCTGCATCAGAGCGCAATGGAAAGGCGCGCTCACCGGCAGCATAATCGCGCGTTTGGCTCCGCGTTTCTTCGCCAGCTCAGCGGCGCGCTCGACGGCTGCCTTGCTGCCGGAAATCACGGTCTGGTCCGGCGAGTTCAGGTTCGCGGCCTGGCTGACCTCGCCTTGCGCGGCCTCTTCGCAGATCTGCTGCACTTTGTCGCTGGAAAGCGCGAGGACCGCAGCCATCGCGCCGACGCCGACCGGAACCGCTTCCTGCATATACTTGCCGCGGTTGCGAACGGTGCGAACCGCGTCAGTGAACGAGAGGGTTCCTGCTGCGACGTGCGCCGAGTATTCGCCGAGGCTGTGCCCGGCAACGAAGGATGGCGTGATCGCCTTCGATTGCAGTACGCGCCACGCCGCGACCGAGACCGTCAAGATTGCAGGCTGCGTGATCTCGGTGAGTTTCAGTTGGTCCTCAGGACCTTCGAAACACAGTTGTGACAGCTTGTACCCGAGGGCAGCGTCGGCTTCGTCGAAGGTTTCCCGCGCCACGGGATAAAGCGCGGCGAGTTCCTTGCCCATGCCAACAGCCTGCGAACCTTGTCCAGGAAAAAGAAATGCGATGGGAGATGAATGAGAAGTCATGTATGCGTCTGAGTTTTGCTCTAACACAGTAGATCGGTCGCGGGCCTTAGCCGCTGGCGGCAACCAGCCGAAAGCATCCGAGATTGCTGACTGCCTACACCAGCTCGCTGCCGATCGGGTCCGCTTCGGCCGTCTCGGCGGCATGATTATTCAGATTCTTACTGGCCGCGGCGATGCGCTCCTGGATAGTGCTATTGAGCTGGCTGTTGGCGAATTCATTGGCCACGCGCACCGCGTTCTTAATGGCATTGGCGTTCGAGGAGCCGTGGCTGATGATGCATACGCCCTTAATGCCCAGCAGCGGCGCTCCGCCGTACTCGGAATAGTCGAGACGCTTCTTGAAATCGGTGAAGGCCTTGCGCGAGAGCAGGAATCCAACCTGGCTGGTAATCGTCGCCTGCAACGACTCCTTCAGCAGGAAGCGCACGGTCTCCACCATGCCTTCGGAAATCTTCAATGCCACGTTGCCCACAAACCCATCGCACACCAGTACGTCGGCCTTGCCATTGTAAAGATCGCGCCCTTCCACGTTGCCCACGAAGTTCATGGGCAGCTCTTTGATCAGCTTGTAGGCCTCCCGCGTCAGTTCGTTGCCCTTGCTTTCTTCCTCTCCGATGGAAAGCAGGCCCACGCGCGGATAGTCGGCGCGGGGAAATCGGCCGGCGAAAATCGTCCTGAAGTACATATCGCCCATGATGGCGAACTGCTGCAGGTTTTGCGGTTTGGAATCTACGTTCGCGCCGACATCAATCAGGATTGTGGCCGTGCCTTGCGCGGTGGGAAACACCGCCGCGAGCGCGGGACGGTCAACTCCCGGGATCGCGCCCAGCACCATCTTGGCCGTAGCCATCGCTGCGCCGGTGTTGCCGGCGGTAACAAAGCCCGCCGCTTTGCCGTCGCGCACCAGGCGAAGGCCGACGCGCAGCGAGGAGTCGCGCTTGGCGCGCACCGCCTGCGCCGCTTTTTCGTGCATGCCCACCACTTCGCGGGCATTGACGATGCTGATCGGCAACCTGCGCCAGAAACGATGCAGGTCGAGCTCGCCGCGGATGACCTCTTCCTTCCCGACCAGCACGACTTCCACATCGTAGTAGCGTGCTGCGAGGATCGCCCCTTCGACTTCAGGTTTGGGCGCGCGGTCGGCGCCCATGGCGTCAAGAGCGATGATGGTCGGCATTTTTTGCCTGTCAGTCTGCGGCTCTCGCGGGAGCAGCGCTTATGATCGCCGGAAGAAGGATTTCCCGCAAGTGCCTAGCTGGTGCTCTCTTCGACCTCAACGATCTCGCGGCCCTTATAGTAGCCGCACTTGGGGCAGGCACGATGCGGCAGCTTGCGCTCGTGACAGTTGGGACATTCCGACAGCGACTGCGCCGTCAGATGATCGTGCGACCGGCGCTTGGACGTGCGCGCCTGAGAATGACGACGTTTTGGATTAGGCATGAAAACCTCGCAACTTGGATCGCGCAGCAGGGCCGGCGACCAGAACTTTAGCTTTGCAGCTTCTTCTTGATTTCGTTCAGCGCTTCCCAACGAGGATCACTGAGATGCGGCTCACAATGGCATTGCTCGACGTTCAGGTTGCGCCCGCAATGCGGGCACAATCCTTTGCAATCTTCGCGGCACAGCGCCCGCACTGGCGTGGCCAGCAGCACTTGCTCGCGCAGGGCGTCCTCTAACAGCAGACCCTCACCCTGGTAATAGCCGATCTCGGTCTCGGCCTCTGTAATCGCCACTTCGTCGGCGCGGCGGTCCACGCCCAGCGGCCGATAGATCAGGTCAAACGCCCAGTTCACGTCATGCCCGACCGGCTCCAGGCAGCGGGCGCAACTGAACTCCAGGTTCGTCTCGACCTTGCCGACCAGCCGGATGTCTTCGACATCCTGATGATGACCGCGATGTTCGACGATCAATTCCGCCCGGCCGTCGCTGCGCAGCGGGCCGATCTGGCGAAAGTCAGGGCCAAACTCGATGGCGCCGGGCTGGAACGTCTCGTCGAACGCCAGATTGCGAACTTCCAGCTCCCGAACCCGAATCAGCATGGCTGCACCAGCCTCAAAGCCCGAGGCACGAGAACGCCAAAACAGCCCACGGCTTCCGGCCGGAACCGGGTCTGGCAGGCCAAGTTCCTGACGGGAAACGCTGGCAGGTACAGACGGGCGGGAACGTTCCTAGGGCAAAAATCTAGGATAAAAGCTACTGGTCGGCAGTGTCAAGGGAAGCCGGGACGACGGGAACGCTCTTCGCCAAAGCCCATCGCTTCGCGTGTCGCCAACACGAGCCGGATTGACGGCACTACGACTCGTATTCTCAGCCAGTCCTAGCATCATCCTTCGGAGCGTCATACTCCCCCTGCCGTGGTGTTAGACTTCTGCCCGTGATTACAAGACTACTGCAAGTTGCCGCTTTGATCGGAATGGTTACACCGGCGAGTGGGCAGGGCGTCACGCGCCCCGATGTGCCCGACAAAATCAAGGTGCCCGCCGCCGAGGAAGTTGTCCTACAGGTGCACGCGTCAGGCTCGCAGATATACGTCTGTCAGTCAGGCACGGAGGGCAAGTTCGCCTGGACATTGAAAGCGCCGGAAGCCGAGCTGCATGACCAGCAAGGGGCAATTGTCGGACGGCACTATGCCGGACCCACTTGGAAGGATATCGACGGAAGTGAAGTAACGGGTAAAGCGGTCGCCAGGATCGATTCGCCAGACTCGAATTCGATTCCCTGGCTGCTTGTGACTGCCACGGGTCACTCCGGAGATGGTGTACTTAGCCGTGTCACCAGCATCCAACGAATTCACACCCAAGGCGGGATGCCCCCGCCAGCAGCCGATTGCAATCCCTCGAAGCAGAACTTCGAACGAAAGAGCAGCTACACTGCCGATTACTACTTCTACGCGCCAGCAAATTGAGGCTGGGACTGAAGTCCTCGATGGACTAGCAATTCCACGGGGAACTACTGGCTCGGCGGGACGTACTCCTTCGGCTTCTCGGCGCCCTCCCCGAAGAAGTAGGCATCCATCTGCTGCACGATGAATTCCTGGTGGTCCTTCTTCCAGGGCTGCAGGCGGTATTCGTTAAGCAGCATCTTCATGTGCTCCTGCCACTGCTCCCACGCAAGCTTGGAAACATTGTCGTAGATGCGCTGTCCGAGGTCGCCATCGAAAGGCGGTTCATCGAGGCCTTCCATTTCGCGGCCCATTTTGATGCACTTCACCATGTGTGCCATGCGGAACTCCTGCAGAATTTCCCAACATTTGATTCTAGCGGGAGCTGTGGCTTTGCGCCATTCATCGTGTATTCGCGATTCGCCATGCGCTCTTCGCCTATGGCTTTTCCCTTCGGGCCGCGAGTCCCAAGCTTGCCGCCGGCTCCAACCGTAGCGGACGAATATCCAACGTCGTGTGGCTCGTGTGGCTCATCGCACTGGATATGCTTGTCCGGCGAAGAGCGCAGAGCGGATAGCGGCCTGCTCTTATTCGCCGAGCCATGCGCCGTATGGCCGCAACCTGTCGATGTGGTCGCAGATGATCTTGATGGCGCCCGTGATCGGAACGGCGAGGATCAGGCCCATCGCGCCCCATAGCCATCCCCAGAACAGTAGCGCGAGCGTGACAGCCAGAGGATTCAATTGCAGGCGTTTGCCCAGAATCTTGGGGTAAAGCACGTTCATGCCGACCAGGTGCAGCCCGAGCACGATGCCCACGATGACCAGGAAGCCTCCTGTAGTCAAGTGCCCAAGGTCGGCGACCAGCGGAGGGAGGATGGCGAGAATCACGCCCAGATAGGGAATCAAGCTGAGGAATCCGCTGATGACGCCTAGAAAATAGAAGTACGGAAGTCCCAGGATGCCAAACAGAGCAATGCTGCACGCGCTGAGAAAGACGCCGATGATGAAGTTGCCGACGATGAAGGACCGGATCATTCGTGCCACCAAGCCGAGCATCACGTAGGCAGTATTACGGTTCTCCATGCTGAATAACATGACCGAAGCAGAGCGTACGTGGTCCTGCCAACTCAGCATGAAGAACACCAGAAATGGAATAAAAGTAAGCGAAAGCACGATCTCGGAGACGGAGCTGGCGTTGCGGCTAACCAGATCGGTCCAGCTACTGGACTGCTTCACGGTAACGGTTTTCTTGTCCTCTTCCGAAGAGGGAAGAACCGTCTCCGTCGTCTGCTCGATTTGCTGTGCCTGCTCGCGGACATGCGCCATCATTTGCTGGATTCTGGCTTTGTACGTGGGTAACTGAGTCATGAAATCCATGGCGCGGCTGTAGGAAACATATGTGGCTGCAGCTGCCAGCAGCACCAGCAGCACGACCGCGATGAGGGAGCCCAGCCCGCGCGGTACCTGAAAGCGAGTAAGGAAGTCGACTACGGGTGCCAGCACAAACGAAATCAGGATGGAGATCAGCACGACGACCAGGATGAATTTTCCAACGTAGATCAGGCTAAGTACGGCCGCCCCGGCCAGAATGAGAAGGGCCCCCGCCTGCAGGCGCAGGAGGCGCCGTCGCTCCAGCTCCGCAACTGTGGAGCGATTGATGGACACTTGCGGAACGGGCGCGGGTCCGCCAGCGGCGTTCAGCTCGGGGTCGGGATCTTCGGCCTGTGAGGGATCCCGTCGCACACGGGCAGGATTCGGATTGTCCAGCAGCCGGTCTGGCATTCGCCTATGGTACTCGCACCGAGGTCAGATTCCGACCATGATACTTTGGCTGTATCGAAAATGGTAAACAGCTTCCAGCCCGCAGAAGGAGCGGAGCCGCGGCCAGCGCGCATCCTGGCTTTGGATTTCGGCGCCAGGAGAATTGGACTGGCCGTAAGCGATGAATTAGGTCTTACTGCGCAGGGTCTGACAACATTGCTCCGCAGCAATAAACGCAACGACCTGGATCACTTGCGGCGACTCATCCGACACTACGGGATCAGCGAGATCGTCATGGGACTTCCGCTGCGCATGAGCGGGAGCGAAGGGATTCAATCGGAGAAGGTGCAGAGGTTCGCCGAGGAGCTGCGCCGCAAGTTCAAGCTGCCGGTTCACCTTTTCGACGAGCGATTGACGTCGGTGGAAGCCAATCGGGTGTTGCGAGAAAGCGACATGAGCATTCGCCGCCGCGCCGAAGTGGTTGACCAGTTGGCCGCGGTCCTGATTCTGCAATCGTTCCTGGAGTTCCGCAAGGCTAGAAAAACCTAGCCACGGATCGACACGGATGAACACGGATTTCTTTAATTGCTGTCCGACTTGAGAATGGGTCGTCCGCGAATTCCCAGACTTCGGATGAGGTTGGTTTCTGGCACTAATCGTGGAGAAAAATCCGTGGGATCAGTGCGAATCCATGGCTGTGCTTTTCTGCAGTGAGCAGCGTGCCGGCATCGCCCTTCAATCTAAACTGCTATATCTGGTGCGAACTTTCTTAAAACTCGTAGCTGCGCTGGTACTGGCTATTGCCGGATGGTTCATCTGGGCGGCCCTGCTGCCAGTGACACCGGCCGCGACCACGTTCGTTCTCCTGCGTCCCGGTTGGAGCACACGCCATATCGGGCAGGCCCTGCAGCGTCAAGGCGTCATCCGCAGCTCGGCGGCGTTTCTCATGTTGCAATATGCTGAAGGGGTGAAGACGCTGAAAGCGGGCGAGTATAAGTTTGACGAACCCGCTAGCGCGTTGGACGTGTGGCGTCGTCTGGCTCGGGGCGATGTTTATGCGCGTACCGTGGTCGTTCCCGAGGGATACAACCTCTACGACATCGCTGCCGCAGTGGAGCAAGCGGGGCTTGGCTCGGCGGATGAGTTCGTTGCCGTTGCTAAAGGGGACGGGGCCCTGGTCCGCGAACTCGACCCCGATGCCAAGACCCTGGAGGGCTATCTCTTTCCGGACACCTATCAATTCACCCGCATTGACAGCGTGAATGATATCGCGGCGGCCATGGTGCATCGTTTTCGGCAGGAGGCGCAAAAGATCGGGCTATTGGGCAATCCCAACATGCATCGCATCGTAACCATGGCCTCTATCGTTGAGAAGGAGACCGCGGCGCCCGGAGAGCGTCCCCTTGTGGCGAGCGTGTATTACAACCGGCTGGAAAAGAACATGCTGCTCGCCGCCGATCCGACCGTAATTTACGCGGCGCTGCTCGCGGGGCGATATCGCGGGACTATCTATCAGTCGGACTTGCAGTTCGATTCACCTTACAACACCTACAAGTATCCTGGGCTGCCTCCAGGGCCGATTGCCAATCCCGGAGTCGCGTCGCTCGAAGCCGCGCTGCATCCGGCACAGAGCGATTTCCTATATTTCGTCAGCGACAATAACGGACATCACCGCTTTGCGCGCAATCCGGCAGAACATGCCCGTAATGTGGCCTCGTATCGGAGGGCTGTGGCCGCTTCTCAATAAACCAAATCTGGCAATTGGCCGGTCAGCGGCCTCTTAGGTTAACCTAGGAACACCTCTTGGTTCCGCCGCAACGATATACTAAGTGGTTAGGCCCCATCGGCTTTCTATCATTCATGAGACGTCCATCGATCCTCCCCACAGTTTGCCTGATCGCACTCCTTCTCGGGGAAACGGGATGTCTATTCCGCACTCGCGTCGTGGAGCCACGCACCAGCACGGCGAAATTGCAGACCGCCACCAAACAGGAGTTGATCGCCCGCATCAATCAGGAAGCTACCGGCATCAAGACGTTGAACGCCACAGTTGATATCGACACTTCGGTGGGAGGGGAGAAAAAAGGCAAGGTCACCGAGTATCAGGAGATTCGCGGTTATATCCTGGTGCGTAAACCGGATACCCTGCGCATGATCGGGCTGTTCCCCTTGGTGCGCAATACGGCCTTCGATATGGTGAGCGACGGAGACCGCTTCAAGCTTTCCGTTCCGGCGGCAAACAAGTTCTATGTTGGCAGCGCAGAGGTAACCCATCCTTCAAACAATGCGCTGGAGAACCTGCGTCCGCAAGTGATCTACAACGCGCTATTCCTTCCGCAGATCGAGGGGAATGACGAGATTGCGGTGATGGAAAACGACACCGAAACTGTTGTGGATGCCAAGACCAAGAAGCTCGTCGAGCAGCCAGATTATGTCATCGACATCATTCATCGCTCCGGGAAGGACTGGTACATTGCCCGCAAGATCCTGTTTGAGCGAGTGCATCTGGTCCCGCATCACCAGATTATTTACGACGTGAATGGCGAGGTTACGACCGAAGCCACCTATCAGGTCTATAAAGACTACGGCGGGGTCTCCTTCCCCAACGTGATTGAGATTAATCGCCCCCAGGAAGAGTACTCGATCCGGCTGACGGTGGAAAAGCTGGTGATGAACGAGCCGCTCCGCGACGATCAATTCGCGCTGCAGCAGCCTCCCGGCTCGCAACTCGTGAATCTTGACCAGCCCAACCAGAACGCCGCCGCGAAGGGCGATCCTGCTGCACAGCAGGCAAACGCCGATCCAGCGAAAAAATAAGGCTCCAGCCCTCGAGAGGAACTGGAGCCCAGCCGTAGTCGCCGGTTAGCGCTTGGATTGTCCGCGCGCCATCTTCTTCACTTTGCGCTTCTCCGAGCCGCGGGCGTAGGTGCGCTTCGCCTTCGGAGCGGCCTTCTTGCGCGCTGTGCGCTTTACCTTCTTGCGTTCCAACTTATCGGTAATCGTTTTGGTGTTTGCCATGAATTCTGCGTTCCTTTATGGGCGGGTTACGCCTTTTCCAACTGTGCGTATTTTTCGACTAGCTTCTTCAAGCCGAACTTCGGAAATTGTACAAGAATCTTGGCATCGGCTCCGTCGCCCTCGCGCTTGAACACTGTTCCTTCGCCGTACTTGGGGTGCCGCACGCGCTGTCCGGCGCGGAAGCCGGTGCTGCCGGTGGCTTCGGGGATGTCGATTTTTGGTCGCGAAAATTTCTTGCCACGCGAGGCAAAGAACTCCGCGATGTTGTCGATGGAGTTATAGGTCGGCCCGCCGTACGAACTGCGGCGCGGGGTTTGGGTTTGCGAGTATCGCGGACGTTGGTCTTCGTCTTCGTAGGAATAGTGCCGGCTGCTCCCGTAATCGCTGGCATCAACGTAGGACGGGCGGCGTGGCGAGCCCAGGTCCTGCAGCAGCTCCTGTGGAATCTCCTCCAGAAATCGCGACGCGACGCTAGGCTCGGGCATGTTGGTGGCATAGCGGCGGCGATAGCGGGCGCGCGTGACAATGAGCTTATCCATGGCGCGCGTCATCCCTACATAGCACAGGCGGCGCTCTTCCTCGATGTCGTCGGGCGCGAGCAACGTGCGGGAATGTGGAAACAACCCTTCTTCCAGGCCGACGAGGAATACCAGCGGGAACTCCAGTCCTTTGGCCGCGTGCAATGTCATCAGGGTGATGCGCGAGCTCTCGTCGTAATCGTCGGCCTCGCTGACCAGCGCAGCATGATCGAGGAACTCGTTGAGCGACTCGCCACGGTCGCGCGAGTCCATGGCTGCATTCACCAGTTCGCGCAGGTTCTCGATGCGGGCCAGCGTCTCGGGCGTATCCTCCTGCTCGAGCTGCTTGATGTAGCCCGTGCGGTCAAACAGAAACTTCAACAACTCAGCCGTTGACGCGGAATCACCCGGTGCGCGGAAGCCTTCCACCGGCTCCTCGCTTGCTTCGGCTGCATGGCTGGCTGCGGCTGACTCGCCCGCGCTGGCGTCTGCCAGGCCTACTGTGTCGATATCCATCGTTTCTTCCCCGGCGAAAAGCTCCGGAGAGAAATCGATGTCGTGCTGCAGGTCTTCTTCTGGTGCCGATGATGCGACGGCCCGCTGCTGGGTCGACGCGGTCTGTTCCACACGCTCGCGAAACGTTCCCAGGTGCATGGACCGAACGTCGTCAATTAAATCCTTGAAGCTTTTCAGGGCAGCCAACGCCCTTCCCGGGAGTAGCTGTCGCTCGAGGGCCTCGCCGATTGCCCCCCACAGCGACAGGCCGGTTTCCAGCGCAACACGCTCCAGCGTCTCCATCGTGTTCTTGCCGATACCGCGTGTAGGCGTATTGATTACCCGCTGAATTGCGATCGAGTCATCCGGGTTGTGGATGACCTTGAGGTAGCAAATCATGTCCTTGATTTCGGCGCGCTCGTAAAAACTGAAACCTCCCACAACGTGGTAGTTCATCTGGTAACGGCGCATCGCTTCTTCGAACAGCCGCGATTGCGAGTTGGTGCGATATAACACCGCAGCGCGCGGCGGCTCGCCATTTTCACCATGTGCCTGACGCAAGTATCTGGCGATGAAATCGGCAGCGAATAAAGCTTCATTCTCGCCATCGGGCGCTTCGTAGTAGCCGATCTGGGAGCCACCACTGCGGCTAGTCCAAAGAGTCTTGCCTTTGCGCCGGACGTTCTTGGAAACCACCGCAGACGCCGCCTGCAGAATGTTCTGTGTCGAGCGGTAGTTCTGTTCCAGGCGGACGATCCGTGCCTCGGGAAAGTCCCGCTCGAACTCCAGAATATTGCGGATATCGGCGCCGCGCCAGGAGTAGATGCTCTGGTCCTCATCGCCCACGGCGCAAATATTATGTTCGCTGCCCGCAAGCATGCGCATCAGTTCGTACTGGGGGCGGTTGGTGTCCTGATATTCGTCCACCAGAAGATAACGATAGCGACGGTTGTAGCGCTCGCGCGTCTCCCCGGACGCCTTCAGCAGGCGCACCGTGAACAGCAGTAGATCGTCGAAGTCGAGGGCGTTCGATCGCGCCAATTCTTGCCGGTAAACTTCATAGATGTGGGCCACGCGCTCGGTCTTAGGATCGGCCGACTGGAGATAAACTTCCTGCGGATCGAGCATATGGTTCTTCGCCCAGGATATGCGGGACAGCACGCTGCGCGGCGTTAGTTGCTTGTCATCAATGCCGAGACGCCGCAAGCGCCGCCTTTACTACATTCTGCTGGTCGGACTCGTCATAAATGACGAAGTCCTTGCGATAGCCCTTACCGCCTATCTGCAGCGCCTCAATGTCGCGGCGCAAGCACGCGTACGCAGAACGAATGAAACGTCGAGATGAGAGGCTTCGTAACTGAGCGCGCTCCCACCAGCGACTCCACACGCGCGGCCATCTCGCCGGCAGCCTTGTTGGTAAAGGTCATGGCGAGAATCGAATCAGGCTGCACCCCGATCGCGTCAATCAAGTGCACGATGCGATAGGTGATGACGCGCGTCTTGCCGCTTCCGGCACCAGCCAGAATGAGCACCGGCCCGTTCGCAGCCTCGACGGCTTCGCGCTGCTGGGGATTCAAATTTTCCAGGTACGACGGCAAAGTGGGGACACTCACGATCAATTGGGCCGGCCGCTAATGGCCGGGGCTTCCATGGCGCGGCGGGCCTTGCACTCGGAGCACGGACAATGCTCGCGCAGATACTCCCATGAATAGATGCCATGCTGGTGGCCGTCGTTCCAAGAGAAGCGAATGGCATACTTGCCGACCGGTTCGACCTGAGTGGGCCGCGCTGTAGCCTTAAACATAGGCAACGACCCGGCGATCGGCTTCAGGGGATCGCCCGGCTGGCGGCCATCCTTCTCGCGCTCTTCATTGCACAGGGCGCACGGACAGGCATCCCGCAGAAAGGGAAAGCTATAAACGCTGTGATGGCCGTCTTTCCACTCGATGTCCATGCCGGTACCGGTGGTGACGTTGACTTTAACGGATTTCGGATCTGCGAGAGTGGCCATGATGCTTGCTCGCGAGGCTGCGAGCCTACTCTCTAGTATCGCAGAAAAAGCTGGCTTATTATTGTCGGATATCGAACAGGTATTCCGTCCAGAAGGCCTGACGATAGGTGCGGCGAGGCTCCCTCGAGCAAACACCGCGTTTCTGTTGGCGGTCTCTTCGATCTGGAGACTGGGGTGAAAATTTACCAGGGATATGGTACAGCTAAATCGCGAAGGCTTTCACACTTATGCGCATACTCATCAGCGGCGCTTCGGGCTTGGTTGGGCGGGCGCTGACTCGCGCCCTGGCCGCCGAGGGCCATGGGCCGGTGGCATTGGTTCGCCGCGCACCTCGCCCAGGCGAGGTGCAATGGAATCCATGGCCAGCCGCTGGATCCAGAAAAACTAGCGGGCTGCGATGCAGTGGTTCATCTGGCGGGAAAGAACGTCGCGGGCCGCTGGACGGAGAGGTTTAAGCAGGAAGTGCGCGACAGCCGAGTGCAGGGGACGCGAACACTGGCGATCGCGGCGGCGGAATCCTATCGCCGGAGCTGGCCGTCCCGGCGTCTTTATCTCCGCTTCCGCGATCGGCTACTACGGCAATCGCGGCGACGAGTTGCTGACGGAAGAAAGTTCTCCCGGACAGGGATTCCTGGCCGACGTCAGCCAGCAGTGGGAAGCCGCCACTGCTCCTGCGCAGCGAAGCGGGCGTACGAGTGGTGAACCTCCGAATCGGCGTTGTGCTGGCTCGGGAGGGCGGCGCGCTACCCGCGATGCTTTTGCCGTTCCGGCTGGGGATGGGTGGCCGCGTCGGCAGCGGACAACAGTACTGGAGCTGGATTTCGCTGGAGGATGTCGTCGGAGTCATTCTGTTTGCGTTGCAGAAAGACAGCTTGCGCGGCCCAGTGAATGTTGTCAGCCCGGAGCCGGCGCGCAACGCGGATTTTGTGCGTGCTCTGGGTGAAGAGCTGCATAGGCCTACCATCCTCCCCTTACCTGCCTTCGCTGTGCGTACGCTGTTCGGTGAGATGGGGGATGCAGCGCTACTGGGATCGGCACGCGTTGAACCGGCAAAGCTGAAAGCCGCCGGATATCAGTTCCGCTATCCGCATTTGAAAGATGCTTTGCGGGCAGCACTCGGCTAAACCAAGGCCCAGGCGTTTCACTGCTTGTTCTTCTTGGCCTTGTTCGTCGCTGCCGGAACCGTGCAAACGCCGGGGCCGGGCCACTTTTGCTGGTCAAGCTGATTGATCGTAATCACCGAAATCGGCGGGCCAACCCATTCCGGCTGAGCGGCAATCTCCAGTTGGACAAACTTGCGAGCGGCCTTGACCTTGTCCTCGTGCTGCCAATTGGGGTGCTGCTTGATGTAGGAGGCTATCTGTGCAGTAGCTCCGCCAAAAAAACCTGCGCCATTATTGTCTTCGGTGGCGTCCAGCGATATGGGATCAATACTTCCGTTGCTGCCCAG
This sequence comes from uncultured Acidobacteriaceae bacterium, assembly GCA_963837245.1. Lineage (GTDB taxonomy): Bacteria > Acidobacteriota > Terriglobia > Terriglobales > Acidobacteriaceae > Bog-257. The sequence goes on from CAWIMR010000005.1 coordinate 34,642, forward strand.
CTTGTACCCCCGGGCGAAGATTGCTGGATTGCCCGGGTCGGGCCCGGCAAAAACCACCATCACTAGCTCTCCGCCGTTGCTGCTTGTCAGCTCGCCAAAGAACTTCGGCTCATTTTGCTGGATGTACTGAGCAACGCTCATGAGCGGGTCTTTGGCGATATCGAGGAATGCGTCTGCCTTGTGCCGCAAATCTCCGGGCGTACCGCAAGCCTGCTCAGCCAGCTCCTGCAGGTGGAAGACGGGGTACTCCTTGTAGAACAATCCGGCCATGCCGAACGTGCATGCCGGTCTCGCGACGATCTTGCAGGTTTGGGTGCTGGTTCCGGACACTTTGTAGACCAGCAGGCTGTCGGCGGCGATCACGACCCTGTGGTGGTGCCGATCAATCAGGGCAACGACAGTGGTCGCTAGAACCGGAACCGCAACCAGAAACGGGAGCACACATAAGGCGTGAATCGCAATCGTTCGCCTGAACAGGGGTCGCAGTGTCATGGTTGAGGCGCCCTCCAGAAGCGATGCCGCGGACTTCCGGGCACGCGCTGACATGGTAGCAGACTGGCTTCGTAATCATGTTCGACAAGCACATCCTGTGATTTCGTCCCGTGCTTCGCAAGATGTTTGTGCCGGATTGCTGTTTAATCGGGCCAACTGCCAGCCGGTTCGTTCCTTCTAACGCTCAGGAGCGTTACAATCGCATGCTGCTGTCGTGATGCTCATTTTCGAGGTGATCATGTATCGCTGGTTCGCGGCCCTTGCCTGTCTGGTGTGTCTCTCGCTCCCGTCCTTTGGTCAAGTAAAGAGAAACAACGATTCCGCGCAAACTGGATCCACCAGCAGGCCCGGTGCCGCCGAACTTCCGAAACTGGAGATATTCGATCCCTCTCTCGTGGACAAAAGCAAGGACGCTTGCGCCGATTTCTACCAATACACCTGCTCGAAGTGGATTGCGGCCCATCCCATAACTCCGGATTTGCCAGTCAGTGCCACCGACGTTCCGTTGTTCCTCTACAACCAGACGATCTTGCGCAATACCCTCGACGCAGCGGCGGCCGATAAACAAGCCACCGGCACCGAACGCCAGATTGGCGACTATTGGCATAGTTGCACCGATGAAGCTGTCCGCAACGCGAATGGAAAAACCTGGTTGCAGCCATCTTTGGATACCGTTGCCTCCCTGAAGTCCACCGCGGATTTGCCGCGAGTGCTGGCCTATCTCCACCAGAACTTCCCGGCGGCATGGGCGATGTGGAATGACGACGACAACTACACGAAGGCTCCGATGTTCGGCTTCGGCCCGGCACAGGATTTGGCGGACGCTTCGAAGGTGGTCGCAGGCATCGATCAGGGCGGCATGGCGCTGCCTTCGCTCGATTACTATCTTGACAATTCGGAACGCTTCCAGGAGCTGCGGGCCAAGTACGTGCAACACATCCAGAAGATGTTTGAACTGGCCGGCGATTCGAGCCAGAAGGCCGCCGCGGAAGCCAAAACCGTTATGGAGATCGAAACTGCCCTGGCCAAGGCTTCCATGGACAACGTTACCCGGCGCGATCCGCAGAAGATCTACAACAAACGTACCTTGCAGCAAGTAAAAGCTGCGGTACCCGGTTTCGGTTGGGACGAGTATTTACGGCTCATGGGAGCTCCGAGCGTACCGTTCTACATCGTAAGCACCCCGGCATTTCTGGATGCCCTCGAGGGACAGATCAAGACCCGTTCGGCCCAGGATTGGCAGGCCTATCTCCGCTGGTGGGCCATTCACCGCGCCGCTTCCTACCTGGGGAATGACTTTGAGCAGGCGAATTTTGACTTCTTCGGCACCACGCTTTCCGGAACGCCGCAGATGTTGCCGTTGTGGCGGCGTTGTGTTTCATCAACCGACCGTTTCCTGGGCGAAGCGCTGGGACAGGCTTACGTCAACGTGGCCTTTCCGCCGGCAAGCAAACAACGCGCCAATGAGCTTGTGACCCAGATTCGCGCCGCCCTGGTGGAAGAGATTAAGCAGCTGGACTGGATGAATGAGCAGACCAAGAAACAGGCGCTCGTCAAGCAAGATGCCACCCTGCAGAAGATTGGCTACCCCAATACCTGGCGCGACTATAGCTCGGTAAAGATTGTGCCGGACAACTATCTGGCCAACGTGAATGCCGCGACTGCGTTTGAATCGCACCGCCAGATCAACAAGATTGGAAAGCCGGTGGACCGCAGCGAATGGGGGATGACTCCGGCTACGATCAACGCCTACGAAGATCCGCAGATGAACACCATCAACTTCCCGGCGGGGATCATGCAGCTTCCCTTGTTCGGCGACCAGGACGACGCCTCCAACTTCGGCGCCATTGGCATGGTCATCGGGCATGAAACCATCCATGGATTCGACGACCAGGGCCGCAAGTTTGACGCCCAGGGCAATCTGCGCGATTGGTGGACTCCCGAGGACGCAAAGCGCTACGACGAGAAAGACAAGTGCATTGTGGACCAATACTCGCAGCAGATTCCTGAATACAGCGTGAAGCAGAACGGTAGTCTCACCGCTGGCGAAGATACCGCGGACAACGGCGGCATCCACTCTGGCCATGCTTGCGCTGGAGAAGGACTATAAATCGCAGGGCAAATCACTGGACACTCCGGAGGCCGATGGACTCACCGCCAGGCAACGGTTCTTCCTGGCGTACGCGTTCAGCTGGTGTGCTGATGTCCGTCCGGAGGCGGCTCGGAACCAGGTGCTAAGCGACCCTCACTCCTTGCCCCGCTTCCGCGTAAATCGTCCCCTGTCCAATATGGTGGAGTTCCAGCAGGCTTTTGGCTGCAAGGAAGGACAACCCATGGTACACACTCCGCAGTGCCGGGTCTGGTAAACCCATCACGTTCTCTCCAAGCCGTAGTGATTTGTGTTTGTGCGCAGGCGCGAGCCGCTGCGCGAGTCGATTGTTTTCGGCCGACAGTTCCAACCATGCCGTTCTACAAGCGCCCCCCTCTCTAATGGTAACTATTCGCAAGATTACTTTAGTTTCTCCCTGGTTACTAATAATGATGCAAAGGTGGCTGGGAAGTTCTATAGCTAAAAGTAGGTGGTCTCTTTGGGAACCCTAAGACACCACGCGCTTTTAGCGGAGCGGGACCATGGGTATTCTCTTCCGGATTAAGGGTGTACTATCTCTTCTTTTTCTTTCCTGTCTGATGAGCTTGTTTTTTACTCTGCCGTTGTTTGCGACAGGTACCTTCACAGTCTCTGCTACACCATCTTCAGTTAGTATCCCGGAAAATGGCCAGGGAGTGTTGACGATTGCCACTACGAGCAGCGGCGGATTCAATAGTTCCATTGCTCTTTCTGCTTCGGGCGCACCCATGGGCGTGAACGTGGGTTTCAAGCCCACCACCATAGCAGCCCCGGGATCAGGACTGTCGACTATGACCATCACTGTGGCGCAGGTGGCGCATCAGGGGACTTACCCCATCACGGTGATTGGCAACGGAGGCGGGGTCAAGCAGACTACCACCGTTACGTTGATCGTAACCGCATCAGGTCAGGCAAATTTTGCAATTCTAGCGTCGCCCGTTTCCCTCACTGTCGCCCCAGGTACCCAGGGAAACGCAAACGTTTACACCACCATCTGGGGTGCCTTCAATAGCGCCATCAGTCTGTCGGCGTCTGGCGTGCCGACAGGAACTAACGTGAGCTTTAACCCCAACCCGATCGCGGCACCGGGCGTCGGCAGCGCGACCATGAATATTATGGTTGGAAGCACGACGCTGGCGGGTACTTACCCCATCACCGTGGCTGGTAACGGCGGCGGCATCCAGCAGAATACTACGGTCACATTGACGGTCCCGGCCACAAGTGGCTGGCAGCAGGGATTCGACTTCCGCAACACGGCAGCTTTCGTTACGGATCCTCCCGGCGACACGTACGTTCTGCCGACGACGAAATACCCCACGACGGTGAATGGCGTGACTTTTGGCTGGCTGAAAACAAACCTGGTCCAAGGCCGGGACCGCAAGGCTAGCTTGGATCCGCGGCTTGCAGGGGTCAACCTCGTAACCAATGGTTTGCCGGCAACGTTTTATGTGGATCTGCCGTCGCCGGGCACGTATAACCTCTCGCTGGCCATGGGTGATGCCGGGTTTGAAGAGTGCTGGGTACAGTGCCAGGTTCAGTTCCTTGATGGCAATACAGTGCTGGCGACGGTGGCCGAGGGAGTAACCGGCCTGGGCTATTTCTACGATGCTGCAGGGAACAACTGGTCAGCCGCGCTCTGGCCGACCAGCAATTTGAGCCAGCAGGTGACCCTGACCGGTACGCGGCTGACCGTCATCGTGGGAACGAACCAGACCAGTGGAGACACGACTCCGATTGCCTTCCTGGAGCTGGCGCAACCCTCCGGTTCGCCGAACTTTACGATGTCAGCATCACCAGCTTCGCTCTCCGTGCAGCAAGGGAATCAAGGCACATCCACGATTACGACCACCATCAGCGGCGGTTTCAATAGCGACATCTCTCTGTCGGCGTCGGGAGCGCCGTCGGGTACGACCGTCAACTTCAATCCTGACCCGATTCCCGCGCCGGGCTCCGGCAGTTCAACCGTGACCATCACGGTCGGTAACGACACGCCGGTGGGAACCTACCCCATTACGGTGACCGGCGATGGGGAAGGAGTCGAGCAAAATACCACCATCACACTGACCGTAACGGCGCAACAGCAGCCGAACTTCACCATTTCAGCTTCACCGCCGTCGCTCACCATCCAGCAGGGGAATCAGGGAACTTCGACCATCACCACCACCATCAGCGGTGGCTTCAACAGCTCGATTGCTCTATCGGCATCAGGAGCGCCGTCGGGCACGACCGTTAGCTTCAACCCCAACCCGATTCCAGCACCCGGCTCGGGCAGCTCAATCATGACCATTACGGTCGGTGGCAGCACGCCCGTGGGGACCTATCCCATCACCGTCACCGGCAACGGCGGCGGCATTCAGCAAAACACTACGGTTACGCTGACCGTGAGCGCCGCACCGAACTTCACCATTTCGGCTTCTCCGGCATCGCTGACCGTCCAGCAGGGGAATCAGGGAACTTCGACCATCACCACCACCATCAGCGGTGGCTTCAACAGCGCGATTGCTCTATTGGCATCAGGAGCGCCGTCGGGCACGACCATCAGCTTCAACCCCAACCCGATTCCAGTACCCGGTTCCGGCAGCTCAGTCATGACCATTACGGTCGGTGGCAGCACGCCCGTGGGGACTTACCCAATCACCGTCACCGGCAATGGCGGCGGCATTCAGCAAAACACTACGGTTACGCTGACCGTGAGCGCCGCACCGAACTTCACCATTTCGGCTTCTCCGGCATCGCTGACCGTCCAGCAGGGGAATCAGGGAACTTCGACCATCACCACCACCATCAGCGGTGGTTTCAACAGTGCAATTGCTCTATCGGCATCAGGAGCGCCGTCGGGCACGACCATCAGCTTCAACCCCAACCCGATTCCAGCACCCGGTTCCGGCAGCTCAATCATGACCATTACGGTCGGCGGCAGCACGCCCGTGGGGACTTACCCAATCACCGTCACCGGCAATGGCGGCGGCATTCAGCAAAACACTACGGTTACGCTGACCGTGAGCGCCGCACCGAACTTCACCATTTCGGCTTCTCCGGCATCGCTGACCGTCCAGCAGGGGAATCAGGGAACTTCGACCATCACCACCACCATCAGCGGTGGTTTCAACAGTGCAATTGCTCTATCGGCATCAGGAGCGCCGTCGGGCACGACCATCAGCTTCAACCCCAACCCGATTCCAGCACCCGGTTCCGGCAGTTCAATCATGACCATTACGGTCGGCGGCAGCACGCCCGTGGGGACCTATCCCATCACCGTCACCGGCAACGGCGGCGGCATTCAGCAAAACACTACGGTTACGCTGACGGTCACCGCGGCGGGGAAGAACTTTACGATTTCAGCTTCCCCGGCTTCGCTCAGCATCGTGCAGGGCAATCAGGGGACATCGACGATCACCACCACCGTAAGCGGGGGCTTCAACCACTTCATCAGTCTCTCAGCTTCTGGCATGCCCATGGGGGTCGCCGTGAGCTTTAACCCGCAAACGATTCCTGCGCCCGGTGCTGGCACCTCGACCATGACTATTAACGTGCTCCACTTGGCGGCGCTTGGGACTTACCCTATTACCGTCACTGGCACGGGCGGAGGGATCCAGCAACAGACCACGGTCACACTGACGATAACCGGGCCACCGGATTTCGAGTTGTCGGCTTCTCCCGCCTCGCTAACGATCATGCAACGCCACAAGGGAACCACGACCATCACCAGCACGATCAGCAATGGTTTCAACAACTCGATTAGCTTGTCGTCTTCCAGCGTTCCTTCCGGTGTCAAGATAACCTTCGATCCGCAAACCATTCCGGCGCCGGGCTCGGGCAACTCGATTATGACTATCACAGTGGGCAATGACGCGTTGCCCGGCACCTATCCCATGACCGTAACCGGCTCGGGCGGCATTCAGCGCATCACCAGCGTGACACTAACGGTGACCGCTGCGCCTAATTTTGTTATCGGGGCGTCGCCCTCTTCGGTGAGCATCGCCGAAGGCAGCCAAAGCATATCGACGATCACTACTGTCGTCTGCTGTAGCTTCAACAGTTCGATTAGCTTGTCGGCCTCCGGGGTTCCCCCGGCTACGGCTGTGACCTTTAACCCGGGCACGATTCCTGCCCCGGGGTCGGGCAACTCAATCATGACCATGACCGTGGGGAAGACCACGCCCACGGGGATCTATCCGATTACCGTCACCGGCAGTGGCGGCGGCCTGCAATACACGGCTACAGTCACGCTGACCGTCACTGGAGGACAGGCACCCGGTAATGCCAAGTTCATGGAGCCTTACTCGTACGCTCTCCAATCTTCCTTCGGTCAACCGCCCTACAGCTACCAAGTCACCTCCGGGTCTCTACCGAGCGGCCTAATCATCAACCAGTCGGGCCAAATCACAGGCACCGCCAACGTCGTGGGGAGTTCCCCCTTCCAGGTCTTGGCGACGGATTCTTCTCAGCCACCGCAGCAGCAAAGCAGCAACTACACGCTCAACGTGGTGATTGGTTTGGATACTTATGGCGGGCTGACTGCGGCCCCGGTGCCGGGTTGTCAGAAGACGAATTATTTCCAGCTCCAAAAGGTACAGGGAAGATGGGTCTATGCTTCTCCCTCCTGCAACGCCTTCTATCAGTTCGCTGTATACGATGCCGATCCTGGGTTTATCCTGGGCGCTATTTTCCAAGGCCGGTACGGAGGCGATTCCACAAAATGGGCTACGCACTCCCTGCAGCGGGAGCAGGCCTATGGCTTCGACGCGAACGATATCTTCGCTTCTGACTACATGCTCCCCATATCGAAGGGAGGAAACGGTGACGGTGCGTCCATCAAATTGCCGTTCCTTCTCTTCTTTGCCACTACCAATGACGCTATTTATTACCCATCCATGATAGGGCTGCCCGAGGCTGTTAAAGATTTGTGTGTGGGGCAAGACAGCAACGGCTATCACAACTTCTGCAACTACACGCTCGACATCCTCGATCCGAACTGGCTGGTGGGCAACCGGGGAGAGCTGGCGTTCCAGATCAGCCAATTCACGAGCGGATTCAACACCAGCCCGTGGATCACAGCTATTTCCCTGGGTGATGCTGACGAGCTGTTCATGTTCAAAGGTAACGGCTCGGGACTAAACGGAGCCGCTGAGTATCCCCATCCCGCAATGGTCGTGGCAACCAGCGCATTCAATTACAATCTGGCGCCGGTGAACGGCAGTTGGCAGAGGCCGATACTGTATTCCAAGGCTGCGTGGGCGTGTAACGCCGCTGCCAACGATCCGACAAACTTCCCGCCAGGACAGTCGTATCTGGAAAAGAAGTATGGCAACATTGCCGCCCTTAATCGGGCATGGGGAACCGGCAACTTCTACACTTCGTTCTGCGATGCGGGTGGTTTCGGAACGGGTACAGGAGTTCTGGATGAAGATGGGCAGCACACCGCCTGGTTCGGCAGCGACTATTTTAACCAGACGGGCATGAATTCCAACTTGAAGGCCGACCTCGATCAGTACCTCTACCTCATGGCTTATCAGATCTATTATCCGCAGTCCAGCGTCATTCGCAGCTATGACACCAATCACCTTCTAATGTGCGGATTCTATGGCGGTGGGGGGGACGGTGGGATGCGCCCCGCGGTTGCGCAGGCGTTCAAGGACGCTGGGTGCCAAATACTGGTGCTCAGCTGGAATTCCGCTTACCCCTTCCAGTCCCTGGCAGCGAACCAGGCCATTTATGATCAAGTTGGACTGCCTGCGACTGTATTTTACGGCTCTACGGCTCAAGCCGATTCGGATTATAGCCAGTATCCCAACAACGGTGCGTACTTGGCAGACTTCCCGACCCAGGAGATCAGAGCCCAGCATTATGACAGCGACAATCTGGCGATTTATGGCTCGCAGGGATCCAATGGCGATTACTACGCCTTGGGTATCGACCTCTGGTCGCTGACTGACAACAGCTCCGAAGACAGGAACTGGGGATTCATTTCCATCAGCGATAACGTCTACGACGGCAATTGCGCGGTGATCCTGGCCAGTGTCGATCAATGGGGATATCCCTGTGGCGGCGAAGCAGCCAACTACGGCGACTTCACGGGCGGGGTAACGCAAGCGAATTCGACCATTCTGCAGCAGTTGATCATGAATCTGTTGCAGTAATCATCACGGGGGTAGGTCGAGATGAATAACCCGTAGAGCTGAACCAGGCGCGTCTCGTTGTAGCTGGACTCCGTTCGCACGCGACCCTAAACGTGGCGCTGAAGCGCCGGTCCGGCTATGCCGGGAGCTATAGCGAGTCTTGAGCCGGCTTAGGCCTCGAGTGGTCAGCTGGGATCGATGGTCGAGAGGACCGGCAGCAGTGCAGCACCAAGTACAGCAATCGAAAAATCATGAGATTTCTCCGGCGGTCGCTGCCGGGATTCGTCGCCGCTATTCACTTCTTGCTTGCCATTCACCGTTTCTAGGAACAAAATTCTGCTTCCGTAGCTTTCGCCAAATCGGTGACTGACGCCAGCGCTTTCTTCCCGCGATGGTCTGATCGAAGACTTCCGATGGATGACTACATTCTGGAAACGAGAAGTCTCGCAAAGGACTTCAAAGGATTTGTCGCCGTAAGCGACCTATCCCTGAACGTCCGCTATGGCTCGATCCACGGGCTGATCGGTCCCAACGGAGCGGGCAAGACCACCGTCTTCAATATGCTGACCAAGTTTCTCGCGCCCACCAGGGGAACCATCCATTTCAAGGGGACCGACATTACGCGCGAGAAACCCGTTCAGGTGGCGCGGCGCGGCATTGTGCGGTCGTTTCAGATTTCAGCCGTCTTTCCTCATCTCACCGTCCTCGAAAACGTGCGCGTTGCGCTGCAACGCAAACTGGGAACATCGTTCCATTTCTGGCGAAGTGAAAGCTCCCTGAGGCAATTGAACAACCGTGCGTTTGAGCTACTGGATGACGTTGGGCTCCGTTCGCAGCCTAACGTGATCGCCGTGGAACTGCCGTATGGCAGCAAACGAGCCCTAGAGATTGCGACTACCCTGGCGCTCGATCCGCAACTGTTACTTCTCGATGAACCGACGCAGGGCATGGGGCACGAAGACGTCGAAAAGGTGAAAGCTCTGATTCGCAAAGTCGCAGCTCGTCGCACCGTCCTGATGGTGGAGCACAACATGAGCGTGGTTTCACACCTGTGTGACACGATCACGGTTATGCAGCGGGGGGCGGTGATTGCCGAGGGCAGTTATGAGCAAGTGTCAGGCAACCCACAAGTGATGGAAGCCTACATGGGAGTTGCCGCCAATGCCTGATGCTGGCGCTGCTGAATATCTGCGCGTGACCGATCTGCACGCCTTTTACGACGAATCCCACATCCTGCATGGGCTCGATTTGACGGTGTATCGGGGTGAAGTGGTGGCCTTGCTTGGCCGCAATGGCGCGGGGCGCACCACCTCGCTCCGGGCCATCCTAGGTCTGGTCGGCAGACGCACCGGCTCTATCATGGTCAACGGCCGTGAAGTGGTGCAATGGCCGACGCATCGCATCGCGCGCCTGGGTGTGGGATATTGTCCCGAAGAGCGCGGCATCTTCTCCAGCCTTACCGCAGAAGAGAACTTGATGTTACCGCCGCGACTTACCAGCGAAGGTATGAGCGTGGATGAGATTTACGCCCTCTTTCCCAACCTGAAGGAGCGGCGGCATAGCCAGGGGACAAGACTTTCTGGAGGCGAGCAGCAAATGCTCGCCATGGCCCGTATCCTGCGTGCGGGAGCGCGACTGCTACTGCTCGACGAAGTTTCTGAAGGCCTCGCGCCTGTCATTGTTCAGAAGTTGAGCGCAGTGATCCGGGGACTCAAGGAGCGCGGCTTCACGATCCTGTTGGTCGAGCAGAACTTTCGGTTCGCTTCGAAATTGGCTGACCGAATGTACGTAGTCGAGAGAGGGCGAGTCGTGGCAGAGGTAGCCAAGGAAGAGATGCAGGATAGACAATCGTTGCTCGAGGAACTGCTGGGAGTTTAGGGCGCAAAAAACGCGACCGCCCACGTCACTTGTAAGGCATCGCTGACCCACAACCAGAAGGAGGAACTTAGGTGAAAGGAAAGCTGACCGGCTTTTTACTCGGATGTCTGCTATTGTCGGCCGTAGTTGGGGCAGGGGCACAGGCAAAAGGCAAAATCTCCGACGGAGTGGTGAAGATCGGCGTCATCACCGACCTTTCCGGCCTCTATTCCGACCTCAGCGGCCAGGGCTCCATCATTGCCGCCCAAATGGCGGTAGCTGATTTCGGGGGGAAGGTGTTGGGTGCTCCCATTCAGATTGTCTCTGCCGACCACCAGGACAAGCCCGATGTGGCGGCGAGCAAGGCGCGCGATTGGTTCGATACGCAGGGTGTCGACGTGATTGTGGACGGTGTGCACTCAGGGGCCGGTCTCGCGGTCAGTAAAGTTGCCAACGAGAAGCATCGCATCTTCATCGATTCGGGCGCGGGCTCCACGCGCTTCACGAACGAAGACTGCAATCCGTATACGATTCACTACGTCTACGACACCTACGCGACGGGAAGCGTGACCGGCAAGGCAGTGGTGCAGCATGGCGGCAAGACGTGGTTCTTCATTACCGCCGATTACGCCTTTGGCAAGTCTCTGCAACAGGACACGACCACTGCAATCACGGCCGTCGGGGGCAAGGTCTTGGGATCGGCCTTGGCGCCGCTCAATGCTCCCGACTTCTCTTCGTACCTGTTGCAGGCGCAAGGTTCTGGAGCTCAGGTCATCGGACTGGCCAATGCCGGCGGCGACACCATCAATTCCATCAAAGCGGCGTCGGAGTTCGGCATCAACAAGAAGCAGACGCTGGCCGGCCTGCTGGTTTTCATCACCGACGTCCATGCTCTGGGTTTGCAAGTCACGCAGGGCATGTACGTCGCGAGCGGATTTTATTGGGACATGAATGATGAAACCCGCAAGTGGAGCAAGGCGTTTTTCGCCAAGGCGAACAAAATGCCGACCATGGTGCAGGCTGGCGTCTACTCCTCGACGCTGGAGTATCTGCGGGCCGTGCAGGCCGCTGGAACGGACGACGGAGACGCGGTCATGAAAAAGCTGAAAGAGATGAAGCTGAACGATGTGTTCGTGAAGAATGGCTACATCCGGGCCGACGGGCGCATGGTGCACGACTTCTACCTCTTTCAGGTGAAGTCGCCCGGCGAGTCGAAAGCTTCGTGGGACTACTACAAGCTGATCGCCACCGTGCCGGGCGACCAGGCATTTCAACCGTTATCGCAGTCGCGCTGTCCCATGATCAAGAAATGATCGAGCTATCGTGGCGCGGCGGATCGTCCAAAGCGCCAGTGTGCTAATCACGGGTAGAGATGAGCCAGGTCTTCGGTATTCCGCTTCCCGCTTTGCTTGGCCAGTTGATGCTGGGTCTCGTGAATGGATGTTTCTACGCGATGCTCAGCCTCGGCCTGGCAATCATCTTTGGCATGTTGAACATCATCAACTTCGCGCACGGTGCCCTATACATGATGGGAGCGGTGTTCACCTGGATCGCTCTGACGCAATTCAGCATAAGTTACGGGTGGTCGCTGCTGTTGGTGCCGCTGGTGATTGCCGTCTTCGGAATTGTCGTCGAGCGGACCATGTTACGGCGCCTCTATAAGCTTGACAATCTTTACGGATTACTCCTGACGTTCGGGATCGCGCTGATTATGGAAGGCTTTTTCCGCTACCGCTACGGAGTGTCCGGCCTGCCCTATTCGATTCCAGATGCGTTTGGGGGAGCGTTCAACCTGGGATTCATGTTCCTGCCGAAGTACCGAGCGTGGGTCATCGCCGCATCCCTGTTTACCTGCTTCGCCACCTGGTTTGTGATCGAACGAACGCCGGTCGGCGCTTACCTGCGTGCGGCCACAGAGAACCCAAAGCTGGTACAGGCTTTCGGCATAAACGTTCCAGTCATGATCACGCTTACTTACGCCATCGGAGCCGGCCTGGCAGGACTGGCAGGAGTACTGGCGGCTCCTGCGACTCAAATCAGCCCGTTAATGGGATCAAATTTGATCATTGTGGTGTTCGCCGTCGTGGTCATCGGAGGTATGGGATCTATCCTGGGATCCATTGTCACGGGATTGGCCCTGGGACTGATCGAGGGGCTGACCAAAGTCTTCTATTCGCAGGCTTCCAATACTGTCGTGTTCCTTATCATGGCGGTAGTACTGTTGGTTCGGCCGGCCGGACTATTCGGCAAGGAGAGGTGAGAAGGCTTTGAACGCCCGCTCTGTGGGATACGCATTATTGCTGGTGATCGGACTTATTGCACCTTTCGTGGTGTACCCGATTTTCCTGATGCATGCCATTTGCTTCGCTCTCTTCGCCTGCGCCTTCAATCTTCTACTCGGTTACACGGGGTTGCTGTCGTTCGGTCATGCGGCTTTCTTCGGTGCCGCGGCCTACACCACGGCTTACGGCGTCAAGACGATGGGACTGGGGCCGGCAATGGGCATTTTTGCGGGCACCCTGGCTGCGGTGGTCTTGGGATCCGTGTTCGGCATGCTCGTCATCCGGAGGCAGGGGATTTACTTCGCCATGATCACGCTGGCACTGGCCCAACTGGTGTATTTCTTCTTCCTGCAATCTCCCTTTACCGGCGGCGAAGATGGGATTCAGGGTATCCCGCGCGGTCACTTCTTATGGATGATCAACCTGGAAGACGACCGCAAGCTTTATTACTTCGTCCTGGCTATCTTTCTGTTTGGATTTGCCCTGATCCATCGCACCATTCACTCGCCCTTTGGACAGGTGCTGAAGGCGATTCGCGAGAACGAACCCCGGGCGCTATCCCTAGGCTATGACGTAAATAAATACAAGCTGCAGGCGTTTGTCATATCGGCGGCGCTGTCGGGGCTGGCGGGAGCCACCTACGCGATCGTCTTCACGTTCGTTACCCTGACCTCAGCAGACTGGCACACTTCGGGCGACGTGGTTCTGATGACATTACTAGGCGGTATGGGAACTGTCTTCGGACCGATCGTGGGCGCCTTTGCCGTGATCACTCTGCAGAGCAAGCTCGCCGACAAGGTGGGTTCGCTTGTCACAGTGATCATGGGCGCCATGTTCATTGTTTGCGTCCTGCTGTTTCGCAACGGAATAGTGGGTGAGACCGTCGGGCTTTACCGGCGCGTGGTGGGCAGGTGGCCAGAATGACCTGGCCCTGCAACCTCAACTTATTTCGTTCCCACTTGGAAGAAAGCCAGCTATGATATCTCGTCCCTCGGCATAACTTTGCAGAAGCCAGCCTGGATGAAACTGTCTCCACATTGAGAACGGGAAGACTCTTATGAGCAACTCACCGGCAGTACCGACGTACCCCATCCCGTCCCGGGCCGATGATCCGACATGGGACCGCCTGGAAGACCAGATCGGGTGGTACGGCGACAAGAGTGCGCAGGACAAGGCGACCTACAAGCGAATCAAGAAGGTTGAGATCATCGCCGCTGCGGCCATTCCATTTCTCTCCGCACTCAACATTTCCCAGGCAGGCGCCAGCTGGTCTCACTACGTGAGCTGGATCATCGGCGGCCTCGGAGTCTTGATCACCATCCTGGAGGGGATGCTCCAGTTGAACCAATATCAGCAAAACTGGATTTCCTATCGCTCAACCTGCGAAGGCCTGAAACACGAGAAGTATGCGTATTTGGCCAAGGCCGCGCCCTACAAAGACGCGCCGGACCCGCATGCTCTGCTGGCTGAACGCGTCGAGTCGCTGGTTTCGCAGGAGCACTCCAAGTGGGCCTCCGTTCAACAGCAACAGCAGAACCCACCCAAGGCAGATGCCGCAGGCAAAACTCCTTGACTTGACTCTGACATATTCAATCGGTGGTTGCGGCTATTTCGGACGAGGCATGCTGGAACCCGCCGGGCAATACGTCACCACATAACCGCGGCTCGCATTCACCGGGCAGGCTACTTGCTTGTCGTCAGTCGGGTGCTGGTAGGCGTCGGAACAACTCGCTGCTACGCACTTTCCGCCTTTGACCTTCGTACCTTTGGTGGTGAAAGAGCAGTCGAGGTTTGTCGTCCATGCAATTGGAACGTTGTAGAAGATGACGGCTGCCTTGTCCACGCAGTCATCAGGTCCGCCGGTTGGACACAGATTGGGCGGCGAATGAGGACCCGAGCCGTAATTCGTGCTTAGGTTGACGAAGTCATTGGACGGGGTCCCCTTGGGCGTGAACTCAAAGTGTGTGCCGAAGGTGCCATCCTGCACCATGCCGGTGCCGCAGCAATTGTGTTGCTGTGCGCATATCCCGCGCCCGCTCAGGCTGGGATTGCAGTAGGCAGCGTATTTCGCGTCATTGCCCTCCCACATCCAGCCTGCGCGCTGGATGGTGCCGGGAGGTCCGCCGAGGTCGGTCCAGCCGTCACAATTGGGGCACTGGTTGTCGGCGAGATTCGGGTACGCGATGATGCGGTTCTGGCCACCCTGATTGAAGGAGGAAATGGCAAATGATTTTTGACCGCCGGCGGCCAGCGTGCCGATCTGTGGGCCGGTTGAGTTAAAGGTCAGACTGTACTGGCATGAGTTCACAAACTTGATCTGCCCGGCGTCCTGGCTGGCGCAAACCAAAGGCAAGAAAGACACAACAAAGCCCACGGCCAGAACTGCGATTGCCATCTTTGTGTTCGCAAGTTGATTCCCCAACGTAACCACTGCTTTACTCATGATGTCCTCTTCCGAAAGAACTGGGCAGGCTGAATCTTCCGTTTAGCACTATCTGTCGCAGAGCTGCGTAACGGCTTGGCATCATTATGCACACCAGCGGGTACTGTCAAGGTGATTCTTAGCAACGCGCTTGGGACACGCGAATTCGCGGCGGGGACACTCGGGGTTATTTGGTCCAGGCAAGAAAACGGCTTCGCAGGCGTACTTAGGCGCTCTCCGAAGCCGTGCGTTGCCGAAGCTAACTGTTAGGCAGGCTTCTTCTGCTGGTCCTTGTCGAACTTCTCGCGGTCTGACTGCGGATACTTCTGCTGGCCGCCTTGCTGTTGGCCACCCTGCTGCTGGTTCTGCTGGTTGGGGTTCTTCTTGTCGTCCTGCTGCTGGGTACCCTGGTTTGACTTATGCTCGTGCTGATCTGCCATAGTTCAACCTCCTGTTGTATGACTTGCCCTCAGTGAGATGGGCTCCCCCAGGCGCGGGATGTCTCTTGGCGAACCACGGTCGCGGCATATTTAGCTGCCACAATGAGGCAACCCGGGAGCGGATAAACTGAGGAAGAGCTCGGTAGCTCGCCCAAATTTCTTCATTTCGCATCTTCTTTCGACCCGGTCTCTATCAGCCGTTTGGTGAGCAGAACGAGGCCGAGGATCTGCGTCCACTCGGAGACGATGTTGCCGACCACTTGTCCCCAACGGCTATTCGGATTCATGGCCCGGAAGGCAAATACCCAAGCGACACCGGTGACCAGCAGGAACAGGGTCAGAGAGTGCTCGCGCAGAAATTCCCACGTAGCTGAGGGCAACTTCCCCTTGGGCTGCTTGCTCTCCCGCGACCCCTTTTCGTACAGATATTTCGTCATGATGACAGTCACTAAGACACCGGTCCAGTCAGCGATGGCATTGCCGAAGAACGAACCGACGTGGGTCGACGGGTCAGACCGCCAGTAGAGCGCGATCAAAAGGACGACTACGCCCAAAGCAGTGAGACTGAGAGAATGCTTCTGCAGGAATGACGAAGAGCTGCGGCTCGGCTTCATGCAACTACTCTACCGGGAAGCAGAGGCTTTGGCAGCGGTTGTAGACTGGTTCCCTGGGAGAAAGCAGATGAACTCTTCCACAAAGGCTCTTGATGCTGACCTTGGCGCGGTCTTTGACGCACACATGCGGGCCGAATTCGTGACGCGCGATCTGGACGCGACGATGGCAACGATGACGGACGCACCTAGCCTTATCCATGTGCCGGTGATGACTGGAGGTTATGGGCGTGAGGAGATCCGCGAATTCTACGGTCGTTATTTCATTGGACATTGGCCGGCCGACACGACAATTACGCCGATCTCGCGGACCGTTGGCCAGCAGCGCCTGGTGGACGAATTCATCGTGAGCTTTACTCATGATGTGGAGATGCCAGCACTAATCCCTGGTATTGCGCCGACGGGGAAGAAAGTTGAATTGCCGCATGTCGCCGTGGTGGGCTTCTCTGAAGGTAAGGTAGCTTACGAGCACATCTATTGGGACCAAGCCTCGTTGCTGGTGCAGATCGGATTGCTGGATAGTGCCACATTGCCGGTCAGCGGCGCTGACCAGGCGCATAAGTTGCTGGATCCAAGGCTGCCATCAAACCAGTTGATCCGTCGCGTGAATGACCGGGTGGGCGAGGTTGAGCGATAACAACGATAACCTGATATCAGGAGCCTTTTCATGGGAGAAGTAGCGTACACGTCTACGGTGCGCATCGAGCGCGTTAAGGGACCGCTTCGCAGAGCGTTCTTGCCGGGCGAAGCGCAGCCCGTCATTTTCAGTGTCCACGGCGGAATCGCAACACACTATGGCATTGACGAGAGCCGCCTGCCTGAGTCGCACGCGGCGACCATCGATTATGTCATCGCCGCGCTCGGAGGTTGAATGCTAGGCACCTTTGCCGGCGCGCTGGATGCGCGCAAAATCGATGCCAAAGAAGGTCGTCTGACGTGCGATGCTCGAGGTGAAGTAGAAAGTGAAAGCGGCGTGCTGATAATCAAACGGGTGCATGTCACGCACAATCTGCGCGCCAAGGAGCCCGAGGCGGTACGCGACAGCGTGGAGCGCGTTCACAGTGTTTATGCGCAAAGCTGTCCCGTTTACCGGTCGCTCAAGCCGGCGTTTCAAATCACGTCGAGCGTGGAGATCGTGCCTGAGTAGTCGCCACCTGGGGGATTAAGATATCCGGGACGAAGCACCGTTTGCGGGCTTGCCCCGCCGCACAGTTCACATATGATACTTGGGGACGCCAATGAACGTTTCGGCCATCAACCTATATCCAATCAAGTCCTTGCGAGGCAGTGCGCTCGAGGAAGCGCTGGTCTGTTCATACGGCCTGGAATATGATCGCCGCTGGATGCTGGTGGATCCCGCGGCGCGCATGATTACCCAGCGCGAATGCACGCTCGTAGCTACCCTCACGCCAGAGGTCGAGGCGGGCTCTCTGCGCATCAGGATGCCGGGTCGCGCAGATATTTTCGTTTCAAATGACGCTGCTAGCTGGACCAATGATGAGGTCGTGGTTGACGTCTGGGGTCATTCCTACGTTGGAGTTGCCGCCGTCACTTCCGTTAATGAGGCGTTGAGCGAAGTAATCGGCATGCAGTGCCGTTTGCTTGCGATTCGTGCCGACGTCTTCCGTACCAAACGCGATGTTGCCTTTCATGACGACTCTCCCATTCTCGTCATCAGCGAGTCTTCCCTCGAGGAACTCAATCGGCGACTTGCGGTCCCGTTACCGATGAACCGCTTCCGGCCTAACATCGTGGTGCGCGATGCCGCGCCGTTCGATGAGGACGGATGGCAGCGGATCGCAATCGGTGATGCCGTTTTTCGCGCCATCAAAGCCTGCGAGCGCTGCGTCATTACGACGGTTGACCAGGCCACCGGAACGTTCAGCGGCCCAGAGCCGCTTGCCACCCTGGCGAAGTTCCGGCGCAAAGGTGAAGGCGTCGCGTTCGGCCAATACTACCGGCCGGAACAGGTGGCCGCGACAATCAGGCTCGGCGATGCCGTGACCGTGCTTGGGGCAATCTCCACTCAAGTTGCAGGACAATCGAGTTGATCTGGCGGGGGTAGGACCTGGCGCGTGAAAGAGTGGACGGCTACACGGGGCGCGGCTTTGGTGGAGGCTCGTGAATGGTAGCGACCGCCCTCTTCATCTGTTGGAACTTACCTGTGTGATAACCGTAGCTTTGCTCCGGCAAGCGAGCGGCTTCCTGTTCGATAGCTTTCTCCCGATTACCGGGGTTGGGATGGTCGGAGAGGAATTGGAACGTGTTGGAGCCACCATTGGCGTTCAGCTTCTCGAAAAACCTTGCCATCTCCAAGGGATCGTAACCGGCCTCGGCCATCAAGTGCGAGCCCATGAGGTCGGCCTGGCTTTCGGCGGTGCGTGAAAATTTGAGCAACATACTGTTGGCGCCGAATCCAATGCCAAGTTGCGCAAGCTGCTCCGTCATACTGCCGTTACCCGCAAGTTCGCCGGCAAGCATGGCTGGCAACTCGATGAGGCTGGCTTTCGAAACCTGGTTGGTGCCATGACGCAGGATCACGTGCGACATTTCGTGGCCCATGACGGCTGCAAGCTGGGCCTCGTTGTCCACCGCCCGCAGCAGTCCGGTATTGATGAACATTGGTCCACCCGGCAATGCGAAGGCGTTGATGCTCGGGTCGGCGACCACCTCGAAAGTGAACGGAAATCCGCTCGCCTTTGCCTCCTGCGACGCCATTAAACGTTTGCCGACGGCATTCACATACGCGGTGAGCGTCGGGTTCTTGATGACGGTCAGCTGCTTGCGCACCTGCGCCGCCGCTTCCTGCCCGAGTTGCACATCCTGCTGCTTGGAGAAGAAGTTGAAGCCCGGCTTGATCTGCGTTGGCCCCTGGGCGAGCGCTGACATCGCAAGCAGGACAAAGACGACGGGTGCGAACCTGGTGTGCCAGACCCTGAACATTGCAAGAAAACGATGCTTTATTCGCGATGCGCGCGTCTGACCTAATCGGCGACACGCGAAACGCATCGTTACATTTTACAGCGAGGCTGGTATCGAATCGTGGCTGCACGCGGCGCTTCGCAATCCGAGACCTGTGTTACACACGTACTACTATTGGAGGCTTAGTGCGCAAAGCCGCGAGGCATTCCGTCGGCCTCACAATGAAACTTAGGTGGTTGTCGCGAATCATATTTATTGCTGCCTATGAACGTTTCCTGAGGTGGATTTATTGATGTTAATGAAGAAATCATCCGATATTCCGGCGGCGGAGATCACGCCAAAGAGCCTATACATGAATCGACGCACTTTTCTTGCGGGCGCTGCCGCGCTGACTGGAGCTTCGCTAGCCGGCGGCAAGCTGATCGATGCTATCTCACCTCTCGAATCGGTGTTGGCCGCGACCAAGTTGAACTACACCGCAGGGCCGTTCGGCACGAGCGAGAAGCAAACGCCGCTTCAGGACATCACGCACTACAATAACTATTACGAGTTCAGTACCGACAAATATGAGCCTGCTGATTTGGCGAAGAACTTTCAGACACAGCCATGGACGGTGCGCGTTGAAGGACTGGTGAACAAGCCGCAGACCTTTGACATCGACTCATTGCTGAAGCTGCCCCTGGAAGAGCGCATTTACCGCATGCGTTGTGTCGAAGGTTGGTCGATGGTGATTCCGTGGATCGGCTTCCCGCTGAAAGCGCTGCTCGACCAGACGCAACCGACCTCCAAGGCGAAGTTCGTGGAATTCACGTCGCTCTATGATCCCAAACGTTTTCCGGGACAGAAACGCAGTGTACTGGAATGGCCTTATGTCGAGGGCCTGAGGCTCGATGAAGCGATGCATCCGTTAACTATTCTGGCCGTTGGGTTGTACGGGGATGTGCTGCCGAACCAGGATGGGGCACCGATACGTCTTGTCGTGCCATGGAAGTATGGCTTCAAGGGGATCAAAGCGATCGTGAAGATTCGGCTGGTGGAAAAACAGCCGGTGTCCGCTTGGACAAAGGCCGCACCCAACGAATACGGTTTCTATTCCAACGTGAATCCGAATGTGGACCATCCGCGCTGGAGCCAGGCCAAGGAGCGCCGCATCGGCGAGTTCTTCAAGCGTCCCACGCTGATGTTTAACGGATACGGGGACCAGGTTGCGTCCCTATATTCCGGAATGGACCTGAAGAAGAATTTCTGAGCAGGAAACCATGAAACCGAAACATCTCAAGGCCGTGATTTTCCTTGCTTGCCTGTTGCCTCTAGCGCGGCTGGGATGGAAGGCGCTGCATTCCGCGCTGGGCGCGAACCCTATTCAGGTCATTACCTTTTCCACCGGAACCTGGACCCTCGTTTTCTTGCTGACGACCCTCAGCATCACGCCATTGCGCAAGTTGACGAGGCGATACTGGCTTATCCAATACCGGCGAATGCTGGGACTCTTCGCATTCTTCTACGGTTGCCTGCACTTCCTCACCTACATCTGGCTCGACCAGTTTTTCGATCCCCATAGCATCTACAAAGACGTGCTGAAACGGCCGTTCATTACCGCTGGATTCACCGCGTTCGTGCTCATGATTCCGCTGGCTGCGACATCGACCCAATGGGCCATCCGCAAGCTGGGCAGGAGGTGGCAGTTGCTGCACCGGCTGATTTACATATCAGCCATCGCAGGTGTTGTGCACTACATCTGGCTGGTCAAGAAGGATGTGCGTACTCCCATGATTTACGCCATCGTTCTTGGTACTCTGCTGTTCTATCGAATCGTGGCACTGCTGCTGTCTCGTGCGCCTTCCTTAACACCACCCCGTATGAGGCAGAGGCCAATTCCTGGCGACTAGAACTTTAGCTGGTTGCGAAGTTGCTGTATCATCGAACGGTTTCGGGGCGACGGACCGTTTATGGACCAACGTAGTTTTCAGAGACTGCTGCGCCGCACCGTTCTTATACCAGTTATTCTGCTGATCCTGCTGGCGGTAACCCTCGTAGTGGAGATCCTGACGCTGACCAGCTCTCTGAAATGGGTGGATCATGCGGAACAGGTGATCTCCAATTCCCGTCAACTAATGCGCTACATGGTGGACATGGAAACCGGGGTCCGCGGCTACCACTTGACCGCAGATAAGAGTTTCCTGGAGCCCTACGAGGCCGCTAAACCGAGGGTTCCGGAGCAACTGTCCCTGCTGCTAAGGCTTACCGCTGACACGCCAGACCAGCAGCGGCGGATTCAAGAAATCCAGCAGGCCGACGTTCGCTGGATGGCCTATGCGGAAGGCCTACTGCGTCTGCCTCCGGGCAGATCAATGTCCTCAGAAGATTTTGCCGCTGGCAAGCAACTGATGGACCAGATTCGCGAGAAACAGCGGGATTTCCTGGCGGCGGAAGACGAACTGCGGAACGTTCGCTACCGCCGCTCCACGATTCTGGGAAATATCGCCGACGCGACCGCGGTTGGACTCTCACTGCTAGTGGCATTCCTTTTGTTCACCCTCACTCGGCGCGAATTGTATGCTCTGTCTTCTACCTACGAGCGCCATCTGCGGGCGGAGGAGGAAAAGGCGCAGCAGCTGACGGAGAGCCGGGAATCGTACGAGATCACGCTGAATAGCATCGGCGATGCTGTGGTCGCCACTGACCCGGTGGGAAAAGTATCGTTTCTCAATCCGGTTGCCCAACAGCTTACAGGATGGGATGGTCAAAGGGCTCACGGGCGGCCGCTGCGGGAAGTTTTGTATATCGTCGATGAAAAGACCCGGGTTGAAATCGACGATCCCGTGGAGACCGTTAGCCGTTCGCAAAGCGTAATCGCGCTTTCCAACCATCTGCTTTTGATTGGCCGTTCGCAACAGGAATACCCGATTGAGCTCACCGCGGCACCCATCCGTAACAATCACAGCCACCTAGTCGGAGTGGTCATCGTTTTTCGCGATATTACGCAGCGACGCCAAACCGAACAGACCTTGCGCACCAGCGAGCGTCTGGCACAAGCCGGGCGCTTGTCGGCCACGATTGCCCATGAGATCCGTAATCCGCTGGATACCGTATCGAATCTCATTTATCTGCTGCGGCACGAACAAGAGGCGAGCGCGGCTTCGAACCAGTACCTGGAGATGGCCAGCGACGAACTGGCGCGCATCGCCCAGATCACCGGGCAACTGCTGACCTTCCATCGCGAGGCCCGCAGTCCCGTAGAGGTTGATCTCGCAGATGTGGTTCGGAGCGTGCTTGTTCTACACGCGCCGCAGATCCGGAGAGGTCACATCAAGGTGGAACAACGCCTGGATGTAGACCACCCGGTGCGGGGTTTCCCTGGCGAACTGCGACAGGTGTTCTCCAACCTCGTCGGTAACGCTATCGATGCCATGCCGCAGGGCGGCAAGCTGATCCTGCATGTGCGCGAATCCAGGCATGCTTCTGACGCCGCGCGCAAGGGCATGCGCGTCACCGTTCTCGACACCGGAGGAGGTATTCCGCTTGGGGTGCGCAGGAACCTGTTCGCTCCTTTCTATACGACAAAAGGCGAAAAGGGAACCGGACTGGGACTCTGGGTGAGCCGTGGCATCATCGAAAAGCATGAGGGAACCATCTACCTGCACAGCTCGATTGAGCCGGGCAAAAGCGGGACCGCGTTCTCGGTATTTCTGCCCTTCGAGCAGAAACTGGGAATGTTGGATGTCCCGAGTGTTCCGCCGGCAGCGTGAGCCAATCGATCGAGCCAAGTGAGAAACCGGAACCGTGTCACAAAAGCAATCAGCCAGCGAGTCTCATCGCTGGCTGACAGTCGAGTCCTGTATCGACTGGCTAATGAATGTCGAAGTTCTCTTGATGCAGTGTGGGATCACTCTTTACCAGCACTGTCTTGCCGGTCAAATCTTCCAGTTCTCCGATGAGCTTGCCGTTGTTGGCCTTCAGCGCTTTGGCCACTTCTGGATTAACCCGGACGGTGATGTCCGTCCTATCGTGCAGTTTCGCCATCTTACGCATTTCGATATAAAGCTCATTACAAACTGTAGGCACCGACTTCACAAACCCTGCCCCGGTACAATATGGGCAAGGTTCGCCCAGAGTGCGCTCCAGCGACTGTTTCACCCGCTTGCGAGTGATCGCAACCAGTCCGAAGTCATTGAACTGCAGCACCTTCGAGGGAGCTCGATCGTTACGCAGCGCCTCCTCCAGCGCCTGCATCACCTTCTGGCGGTTTTTGCGCTCATCCATGTCAATGAAGTCAATCACGATGATGCCGCCGAGGTCGCGCAACCGAACTTGACGCACGATCTCTTTGACGGCATCCACGTTGGTCTTAACGATAGTGTCTTCCAGGCGTTGCGTCTTGCCAACATACTTTCCGGTGTTGATATCAACCGCTACCAGCGCCTCGGTCTGATTGATAACCAAGTAGCCGCCGCTCTTCAGCCAAACCTTCGACTTTAGCGAGCGGTTAATCTCGTCCTGGATGCCGAACTCCTCAAACAACGGGGTGTCCTTGGTGTAGAGCTTGATGCGCCTCACCAGCGAGGGCTGGAAGCGGTTGGCGAAACGCACGACACGCTCGTATTCGTCTTCTGTGTCCACCCAGATCTGCGAGAAGTCGGCGTTGACCTGATCGCGCAACACGCGTTCCACCAGGTTGAGGTCGTGATAGATCAGCGAGGGGGACTTGCTGTTGTCAGCGCGGCTCTTGATCTCGGCCCATAGATGCTTAAGAAAGCGGATGTCGGCGCGAAGATCTTCTTCCCGGATGTGCGCCGCCGCGGTGCGCACGATGAACCCACCAAGACCGTTCTCACGCTCGCTGGTCACGATGCGTTTTAAGCGCAGCCGTTCCTCTTCCGAGGCAATTTTCCGCGACACTCCAACATGGTTTACCGTCGGCATGTAAACGAGGAAACGTCCGGGCAGCGCGATATGGCTGGTAATGCGAGCACCTTTCTTGCCGATGGGCTCCTTCGCAATCTGGATCAGTACCTCCTGACCTTCCTTCAACAGGTCGGTAATGAGCGGTTGATTGCGGTTGTTGTTGGGACGCGCTCGAAAACCGCGCCGTGGTCCGCCGCGCCTCCCGCGGTCCCGATAACCGCGATCATAGCCGGGACGCTGGACCTGGCGCTGCTGGTATCCCGCGGTGGGAGAGGATGCGCGCAACTCGGCGCGGCCGTTGGTCTCTTCCGGCTCGCCAGCGTCTTCTTCGCTTCCCGCATCGCCTGCGGCACTGTAAATGTTTTCGCCGCGCATTTCGGCAGCAACTACCTCGTCTTCATCCACGTCCTCAATCTTGGGGATCCAGCGCTGCGAGTAGCCGTTATCGGAGTCGAGGGTCTCCTCCTCCAGCACAAGTTCCTCATCGCCGGCAACTTCACTCAATGCACTGATGTCGTCGGGAACGGGGTGGAACTCCATCTCCTCGTCTTCCAAAACCTCATGCTCGAGCGTGTGTCCTTCGGAAGCCTCCGATGGCGCGGAGAGACGTTGAAAATCGTGCTCCGTAGCGGCAACTGGTTGCGAAACGGGTTCGAAAAGCTCATCGGAAGCGGAGAATGTGCCAGCATGAATTTCCGTTTCCGCCTCGTCCTCCACGACGTCTTCTTCTTGTTCTTGGTTCTGCGGCGAGGCAGCCAGAATCTCGGCGGTCGCAGACTCCAGGGATTCAGGCGCGTGCGTTTCTGGCGTGGGATGCGAACGTTCTGGGGGAATGAAGCTCGAACTTTCCAACTCGTTGTCTGCATCGTCACCACGAGGCGTGACTTCCCGTTCGTGGACTTCCTCGTACGCGATTGCGGCAGCCATACCCGTAGGCGAGGCAAACTCGTGTTGTTCGTCACAGTGAGAATCAGGCGGCATGTCGCTTTGATTGCCATGCGTGTGCTCTTCGACCGCACTCTGCTGTGGTGAATCCGCCGCTGGTTGCTGAGCCTGATTGCGATACTTGGAGATCGACTCTCCCGGCAAAATGATGGGGGTGTATCCGGCGGGCGGACCGAAGTCGGAACGCGAATGGCCTGCTGCTGCAGGGGGAGGCATTTCACTGCGCGAAGCCGAGGTTGCTTCCGACTCAGCAGCACTTTCTGTCTTTAGCTCCGGCCTATCGTCGCGCTCGTCTGGACGGACACGGCGTCCGCCACGACGACGTCTGCGCCCGCGCCAACGCCGTGCACCTTCCCCGGAATCCCGATCCTCGTCGGAGGAGCTTTCGGTCCCGGTTATTGCGGAGTCCTCTTCGACGGCCGACGCGAAATCCGCTACATCGGATTCAGCCGCTTCATCGGCCTCAGGTTCACCGATCGAAGCTGGTTCTTCCAGGGCGCGGGCCTCTTGCACCGGCTGCGACCTGCTCAGATCCACGGTCGCTCGAGGCGCTGGAATCTGCCCGAACTCTTCTTCCTCCCCGTCTTCACTGGGCAACTCCAGAAAATCGGAGACGTACAGAAACGCGTCACGCTCCAGCCCGATATCAACAAACGCTGACTGCATGCCAGGTAGCACGCGCGTAACCCGGCCTTTGTAGATTGATCCTGCCAGGGTGTATTCGTTTTCCCGCTCGAAGAACACTTCGGCGAGCTGATCGTCCTCCACCAACGCCACCTTGGTCTCGTGTGGCGTAGAGGACACATAAAGTTCTTTGTTCATGGTGCTCCGGTTGTACCGGCGTGATCGACAGGGGAGAACAGGAAAGACAGCTACGGGTGAACAGGCCCAAGCACACCAGGACACTTGCCCCGAACAGAACCGGACCTGGTTCGTAACACTTCAGTTTGTGGAATCTTTAGCACCGTATAGAGCACGTCATCGAAGGTTTGTGGCCATCACACTCAGCTTGAGCTGATGGGGCCGTTTCCCGCCTCAACCAACGTGCTTGCAATCCTGTCCGACCTGCTCTTCCTGCGGCCGGCAATGCCCTCGTACGTGAGGGCGCGCGTAATCTTATTGTCATCCTTCGGAAATCCCAATTTCTAGTTCGAGAGATTCCCCCGGCGAATGAGGCCGGCCATAGCCAATGCGCCCGATGGCGCAAAAGGCTCTTATTTCAACCACCAACCGCGTTTCTAGTTCACAAACCGGCGCATGCGGATGTTCATGACGATCCCCAAGGCCAGAAACATGAACAGCACTGACGATCCACCGTAACTCATTAACGGTAAAGGAATACCCGTGACCGGCATGAATCCCACCGCCATGCCTACATTAATCAGGATGTGGAAGGCGAGTACCGCGACCACTCCCATGACGACAAAGGCGCCAGCCCGATCCGGGGCCGTCTGAGCGTTTTGAATCAGACGCATCAGCACTATGAAGTATAGCAGCAACAGACCCATAGCGCCTATGAATCCATGCTCCTCGGCAAAGGCCGCAAAGATAAAGTCAGTATGTGGCACCGGCAGGAACTGTCCCTGGGTCTGGCTGCCATGGGCCGTACCCTTGCCTAGAATTCCTCCGGAGCCAACGGCCACCAGCGATTGAATGACCTGATATCCCCTATGCTGCGGGTCGGCCTCCGGCTCCATGAAACTGGTCAGCCGATCGCGCTGGTACGGTTTCAATACATGCCATCCCACTGGAGCCAACAACACCCCCAGTAACAGAATCACGAGCGCGTGCTTGGCTTTCATCCCTCCCAGGAAAAGCCCCATCACGGCGATAGGCAAGTAGGTGAGGGCTGTACCCAGATCCGGCTGGGCCAGCACCATCAGCATGGGAACGCCAACTAGAGCTCCTGCCTTGACGATGTCCTGCGCGGTACATTCCGGTTTAGAGTCTGCGAAGTATTTGGCCATCGCCAGGATCAGCACCAGCTTCACCCACTCCGAAGGCTGAAAGTGAAACGAGCCAATTTGCACCCAGCGGCGGGCTCCCAGATATTTCTTGCCAAACACTTCCACCGCCAGCAGAGAAGCAATGGAGATCAAGTACAAGAGCGGCACTCGCTCCAGCAGCGCCTGATAGTTCAACACGCTTACCACGAACATCAGTGCCACTCCGCCAAGAATCCAGTACACCTGCTTGATGTGGACACCCATAAATTTGGTGCTGAGGGTTGCGCTGTAGATCTCCACCACACCCAGCGCACAAATCATGAGCACGAGCGCGAGCAGCACCCAATCGAAATCGCGATATGAGACGTAGCGGCTCATGGCTGGCTCGGAGGGATCGACGTAGCAGCTGGAGCGACCGGCTTCTGCTCCTGCGGCTGCTCGTCTGGGTTCACAGTCGGCGGCTTCGCGGGCTCAGGCACGGCGGCCTGGTTTTCAGGATGGGCCATCTCGTCGTGCGCTTCTGTAGCTTCCAGACTGGCAGCTGGCTTCGGTCGCTCCGCCTGGTCGACTCCGGGAGCCGAGGTCACTGGCTTGGTTCTGCCTTCAGCGGGAACAGTGAAGCGTCCTGCTTGCATCTTGTCGGGCTGCTTGGCGTCGCCCTCGTGCCATACCGCAGCAACTTCAGCTTGCTTGCTTCCCTGTCCGCTTGCTTTAGCTAGCTCCGTCTGGCGAGTACGCTGTTTCTCGACGTAGGCCTTGATCACCTGCGCAGCGGCGCGAGCGGCATAGTATCCGTGCTCGCCTTCTTCCAACAGCACGGCAACCACAATCTCGGGATTGCGCCTTGGGGTAACGCCGACAAACCAGCCGTTGTCCTTGAAGTGCTTCCCTTCCGCTCCGAGGCGCTTTTTCAAGTCGTTGGAAATCGTCTGCGCGCTGCCCGTCTTGCCGGCGAAGTCAATTCCCTGCAAACGAGCACTGGGCGCGGTACCCACCGGCGACACCACTTGGGCAAGCGCATCGGTGATCGTCATCCAGTTGTCCTCGTCAAGAGGAATGCTGGTTTTGTCGGTGTAGTTTGCCACCTGCTTGAAGCCGGGCGGGAACTGGTCGGGAAACGCCACGTGCGGCCGAACCAGGACGCCACCGCTGGTTATGGCGCCTACTGCGCGCGCGAGTTGAATCGGCGTGGTCGCCACGGCGCCTTGCCCGATACCCACCGAGATGGTCTCGCCGGCGTACCACTTCTGCTTGAAATTCTTAATTTTCCACTCCTCCGACGGCATCACGCCGGAGACTTCCTGCGGCAGATCAACACCGGACTTCTGCCCCAGCCCCAGCATGGTCGCGTACTTCGCAATACGGCCAATACCTAGTTTCTCAGCCAGCGTGTAGAAGTACGAATCGCATGACTGATAGATCGCCTTACTGATATTCACGCTGCCGTGAGTCGTATGGTTGGACGTGATCCAGCACTTAAAGAAGCGACCGTAGAAGCTCTTTCCGCCACCACAGCTCACGACGAGGTCCTGGGCGATGCCTTCTTGAAGGCCGGCGGTTGCCATGATCACCTTGAAAACCGAGCCGGGCGCGAGCTGCGCCTGGATTGCCTTGTTGAGCAGAGGCTTGCCGGGATCGGTCATCAACTGGTTCCACTCGTCGCGGGTGATGCGCACCGCGAATTCATTGGGATCGAACGCCGGACGGCTCACCATCGCAAGGATTTCGCCATTGCGTGGATCCATGGCGACGATCGCGCCAGGCCTGCCTTCCATCGCCTCTTCGGCGGCTATCTGCAGGTCGAGATCGATGGTGAGCTTGAGTTGCTTGCCCGGGACAGCCTGTACGTCACTGAGCGTGCCAACTTCCTTGCCCCGGCTGTTGACCAGCACCTGCCGCGACCCATTCTTGCCCATCAAGACATCGTTGTAATACTGCTCGACACCCGACATCCCCACAATGTCACCCGGGTTGTACAGCTCCCACTGCGGCTGGGTCAGCATGTCCTCGCTCACCTGCCCAACGTATCCGATGATGTGCGCCATGAACCCGTTCTTGGGATAGAGACGGCGATGGACGGTAATGATGTCGAGCTCGGGCAGATCCGCACGGTGCGATTCGATGAAAGCGAGCTCGTCGGGTGTGATGTCGTCTTTTAGGAAGAGCGGCTGATACCCGGGCACCGCAGCCATGCGCTTCAGGCGCGACCGCAACTCGTCAGGAGGAATGTGCAGCCCATTCGCGATCTTGTCGGCGTCAACGTCGAGGTTGCGGTTCTGATCGCGTAACAACAGCACTGAGAACGACGGATAATTATCAACAATGATGCGGCCCTCGCGGTCGAGGATCTTGCCGCGCGGCGCCAACATCGGGACCTGCTTTATACGGTTCTGCTCGGCGAGCGTGGTGTAGTAATCGCTGCGCGCCACCTGCAGGCGCCACAATCCGAATGCGAGTACAAGAAAAATGCCGAGCAGGATGTACTGCACTGCCGTGAGCCGGAGCTGTGAGACCTTCTCGTTGCGACCAAACATCAGGAACTGTAACTTTCACCCGTGGCGGATGGTTGTCAAACGTCAAAACCCGGCATACCAGCGACTCTCGATTCGGCTAACACCCGCAAGGCTGCGCTGCGGGGCAAGCCATTACGCCTGATCGGAAATCGAGCCACTACTGGGATACTCTGCATTATTGTAGTCCGAACCGTTCGAACAGCGCAGATGAAAGCGCACCGCTGACGCCACCAGGCATATCCCAGCCGCTGGTCGCGACCCTAGTTCAGCGATAGTATGGACTTCATCAACATGATTGGCGAAGCTACTCGCGCGCAGGTCGCGACGTCGGGGCCGACGGCAACGTTGCTGTACGACGACTGGTATCCTGCGCTACGCGCTTCCGAGGTAGGTTGCAAGCGCATGGCGAAGGCCATGCTGCTGGGCGTTCCGCTGGTGTTAGGCCGGACGGACGCGGGAAAGTACTTTGCCATGCGCGACGCGTGTCCGCATCGCGGCATTCCCCTCTCCTACGGGTGGTTCGATGGCCGGCTGGTGACCTGCAAGTATCATGGCTGGTCGTTCGAGCCTGTGTCGGGACAATGCCGTGATATTCCTTCGCTTACAAGCCAGGATTCACTCGACCCATCACGCATCTACGCTGGGGCCTTTCCTTGCGAGGAGCGAGATGGCCATGTTTGGGTCTACGTTCCGCAGCCGGGGCGCGGCCGATTGCGGCGGGACGCGACCGAATTGCCCGCGCTGCCTGAGGTCCCAAAGTTCAGTGAGCGCTATCGGGCGGCTCACCTTTGGGCCGACCTGCCGTGCAATGTGGACCACGGCATCATAGGGCTGATGGATCCCGCGCACGGGCCGTTCGTTCACAATGCCTGGTGGTGGCGAGCGCGGCATAGCATCCACGAAAAAGCCAAGCACTTCGAACCCATTGAGAATGGCTTTCGCATGACCGCGCATCAGCCTTCAGCGAACAGCGCGCCGTACAAGCTGTTGGGCGTCTATGGTCAGCCGATCACCACCACGATTGATTTTGTGCTGCCGAACCGGCGCTACGAGATCATCCGCTGCGGTGACAAGTGGTTCGCCAGCCTGACGACGGTCACACCCACGGTGGAGAACCAGTGCCGCATCGATGTTTGTGCGGCGTGGAATATCTTCCGCAAAATGCCGTTTGTGACTCCGATTGCGAAGTTCTTCGGGCGGCGCTTTGTACGACAGGACCAGTTGACGATGATTCAGCAAGCCGAGGGGCTGAAATATGATCCCAGCCTGATGCTCATTGATGATGCCGACCGCCCTGCGAAGTGGTATTTCGACCTGAAGCAGGCGCGCCTAGAATCTCAGGCGTCAGGAACTCCAATGCGACATCCGATGAGCGGGCCGGTCACGCTGCGCTGGAGAAGTTGAGCGGTAAGGAGAAGCCGGTGCAGCTGTCCTGGCGAGTTAAAGACCGATTTCGACTACTTGTCATCGCCGCGTTCCTTGGAGTGGCGGCGGGAATCTTCATTCTCTATCCCACAAACGAATTCGTCTATTTCTACGAGCACCGGCCCCTGTCGGAATCTACACCGGGCCAGTTCACGCTGTCGCAGTTGCAGTCTTCCCTGCGAGGCGGCACCCCGAAAAAGACGGCTTTCTACGCGATCATAGGCGCGGTGCTTAGTGTTTCGGCGGCGGCGATCTATTCGGCGATGCACCGGCGCTCCGAGCGCATCGAGCAGTTGAGCGCAGCGCTTGGAGGCGACCTGCGCGCCCTCATTGCCCGAGGTGAAAGCGCCAACCTCGAGTTCAAGTCTTCGTTTCGGTGGGACCGGCGCGAGAACAAGCTCAATCGTGCGCTTGAGGCCGTCGTGCTGAAAACGCTAGCGGGCTACATGAACGGCAATGGTGGCACCTTGCTGATCGGCGTGGCGGACGACGGTAGCGTTGCCGGCCTGGAGCGCGACTACTCAACTCTCAAGAAGCCCGATCGCGACGGTTTCGAGCAAGTGCTGATGACCGCAGTCGCTACCAAGCTGGGCGGCGACGCATGTCACTCTGTCCAGATGGTTTTCCATTCGCTGGAGAACAAGGATGTCTGCCGAGTCATTGTGGCCCCGTCGCATCGGCCGGTTTATGTGAAAGATGGCGACAGCCCGAGGCTCTACGTGCGGACGGGGGTGAGCACACGCGAATTGAACGTCCAGGAGGCAATCAACTACACATCCGCGCGCTGGCCGAAATAAGGTACCTTGCTACAGTATCTGCTCATTGTCCGTTGGGGGGCGCGGCGTTGGCGCAACTGGGCCCGTTAGGCAGGTAAGTTGAGGTGTTGTGTGCAAAACACCAATCCACCTGCTGTTGGGTGAACTCATTCACCACGCTGGCGGGAACGTTAGACTTCTCAACCTGTTTGAACTCGAATGTAATGGCTCCACCAGGAGCAACGGTGCCAAGCAGATATCCATACACGTCGGTCATGGCTACGGTAGAAGCCGTATGCTCCAGCGGCAAACGGTACCACACCGCTCCGGCGCTGCCCATTATCCAACCGGTCAGCACTTCGTCCTTCGGGCGGCAAGCCGTTTCATACACGTTGTTGAGGGCGAAGTGGGAGTGGCTCGCCAGCACGTAGACGTTTTTCTTTGCGCTGTTGCGGAAGGCGACCAGTTGAGAGTAAACGCTGCGTCCACTGCTTGCTTCCTGGGGCGAATCGTTCATGCTGTGACCCGCGGAAAGACCGTCCGGCAGAGCAGCGTGCATGCCTAATACAACAGTGTGAATCGACGGGTCTTTGGCATCCTTCGCTAGCACGCTCTGGAACCAGGTCATCTGGTTTGCGTCAAACATGTCGGACGAGGCATTGTCCAAGGTGATGAAATCAACGCCGCGCTCGACCCAGTGATAGTAGGTTTTGACCAGATGATCGTCGGGATCGTCGGCGAGGCGCTGCTGCCTGATCTCAGGCTTATCAAGCCAATCCGCGAACTGTGCGATGTACTGTGGGCGGGTCTTCGGCGTTGTTAGTTCGTGGTTTCCGATTCCAGGAATACCGGAAAGTCGCCAAAGGGCTTCATCTGGTGATCGATGAAGTCGGGCCACGCGTTGGCCAGGTAATCGTCGATGGTGGTGCCAGGATGAATGCGAAGATAATCTTCATCAAAGGTGTAGATGGCACGATAGTCGCCCAGGTGCCAGTAGAAGGCAGCTCCGTCGCGACGGACGGACTGCGCGATGGCCGGCATCACGATGTCGCCGCAGTTGCGCGAGTCGCCAGAGACAGCAAACTTCCAGGGTCCCTTCGAGTTCGGCTTCCTCCGCGCATGCAGCGGCCCAGCGACGCACAAAGCAAGAAGCAGAATGAAAGCAACCTTTTCAATCGCAAAGAGCGGCAGGTAACCAGTGTATCGGAGCATAGTCCTTCCTTAAGCCCAAGATCATATCGCAGCATCCTGGAAAGCCTCATCGCTCAAGTAGCATTCACGCCGCGAGCCCCAGGGGAAGGACACAACGTGACATCACCCGAAACGACGCGCGTTGATATTCACCTCCCGAAACGTTAAGCTGCTGATTCGGGTAATTCGCTCGCCGTTCCGGAGGGAAATCGCATGCGCGGTGCTTCTCGTTCCCTGCTTCTGCTGTTGAGTGCTTGTGCGTGGTTCGGCTGCGCCGCGTTCGGTGCCGCCAAGCAGGACGCGAACAAGCCTGATGAGGCGCGTCTGAAGCCTGCTTATCGCTTTCAGCGCGACGGTTGGTTGTACGTTCACCTGGAAGGATCGCCTGCCGACATCGGCTATCAGCACGGGTATCTGCTCGCGCCTGAGATCGAGGACGGATTCAAGACCGTTCAATACAAAGACGTACATCGCACCAAGCGCGACTGGGATTTCTACCGCAAGACCGCGCAGAACATTCTGTGGCCGCACATCGATCTCGAATATCAGCAGGAATTGCAGGGCATCACGAACGGCCTGAAGGCCCATGGTTCGACGATGGATTTGTGGGACGTGGTGGCGCTGAACGCGATGGAAGAAATTCCTGACTACTACGTTCCCTGGCTCGACCGGCAGGAGAAGCGCGCCAATGCGGCTGACCTGAAAGCGCCTGGCAACTGCAGCGCCTTCGTCGCTACCGGATCGTGGACGAAAGACCACAAGCCGGTCATCGCCCACAGCAATTGGACGGACTACGCCACCGGCACTGCGTTGGACGGTCATTTTCGACATCGTTCCCAGCCATGGCTATCACATGCTGATGGACGGCTTCCCCGGAATTATCGTGAGTGACGACGACTTTGGCATCAATTCCGCCGGACTGATGGTGACCGAAACCACCATCACCGGCTTCACGCTTTTCGATCCCAATGGAAAGCCCGAATTCGTGCGGGCCCGCAAGGCGCTGCAGTATGCGAACTCGATCGATCAGTATGTGCAGATCATGCTCGACGGCAACAATGGCGGCTACGCCAACGACTGGCTGCTGGCCGACAATAACACCGGCGAGATCGCGCGCTTTGAGCTGGGGTTGAAGATGCATCAGGTTTGGCGGACCAAAGATGGCTATTACGTCGGCGCCAACTTTCCCAGCGATCCCGCGTTCACCAAGGCGGAAACCGATTTCAATCCAACCACGATGTCCAGCTCTCCCAATGCGCGCCGCAAGCGCTGGGAAGAGCTGATGCCGCCGAGCAAGGGTCAGATCGATCTCGAACTGGGCGAGAAATTTCTCGCCGATCACTGGGACACTTACGAGAACAAAGACGACCGCAACCTGCAGAGGTTTGTGCGGGCACGGAGACACATCACCGACCGGCGATCCGGTGTGGGCAGAGCCGCCTTATGCTCCGATGGGCGCGGTGACGGCCCAGGCAGCCGACAGTAATATGGCGCGCAACATGACCCTGCAAGCCCGAGCGGGACATCCCTGCGGCGAAGATTTCATCGCTGACAAATTCCTGAAAGAGCATCCCGAGTTCGATTGGCAGCGCCCGATCCTGAAGGACATGAAGGGCAATCCGTGGGCCGAGTTTAAGGCGGCAGAGAAGCAGTAGGCGGCATCCCCTGATTAGAGCCTCACGAACCGGCGACCACTTTCCGGTGCTCCCACTGGGTGGGCGAATTAGCTCGCGACTGGCACCCGCTGCTGCGGCAGAAGGACCTTCACAATGCATCCGCGCACATTCTGGCGATTGGCCAGTTCGATC
The DNA here is from genome assembly GCA_963837245.1 of uncultured Acidobacteriaceae bacterium. Classification (GTDB taxonomy): domain Bacteria; phylum Acidobacteriota; class Terriglobia; order Terriglobales; family Acidobacteriaceae; genus Bog-257. The sequence continues at coordinate 69,403 of CAWIMR010000005.1, forward strand.
GTGCCCCCGTGGGCTTCAGCGATCTGCTGAGACAGAACCAAGCCAATGCCTGAGCCGCCCTGCTTGGTCGTATAGAACGGAACAAAGGCATTGCTCGGATTGAGCAGCCCGATACCGTTGTCTTCCACCATCAAGGCAACCTTGCGGTCGAACTGCTCCCATCGCATGGAGACCTTTGGCTCCGCAGGTTGAGAGCCGGCTTGACGGGATTGCGCCTGCTCCAAGGCAGCGTCCACCGCATTTCGGACGAGATTAATCAGCATCTGCTCGATGAGGTCGGGATCGATCATCAGAACAGTATCCGGTCCAGGTGCGATTTCGACAGTCAAACGTGTTTCGAGCACCGCTACCCGCTCCAGCAGAGGGCGCAACTCGACCGGCTGCAGCGTCGGGGACGGCATTTGCGCCAGCCTACGATAAGACTGCAGGAAGCGGTGCAGGGCTGCGGTGCGAGACTCGATGATGTTGAGCCCGCGCTGAAAGTCGGCATTTTGCGCCTCGGGCAATTCCGGCAACGGCAGGCGCGACGCCAAGCTGCCGGCGATCGAAATGATGGGCGCCAGAGAATTGTTCAATTCGTGGCCGAGAACACGAATCAGGCGCTGCCACGCGCTGCGTTCCTGCTCGCGGAGGGCACGGCTCACATCCGACAGCACAATCAGCGTGTGTGGCACGCCATTCTGACGGAAGGAGCTCCGCCGCACCATCCAGCGCGCGTTCGGTGTCGAGTAAGGCAGCGCGACCAGGGTTTCGTTTCTTGCCTCGAAGCAAGCATTGAGCTCGAGGCCGGCCGCGGTTTGCCCGAGGAGACGCGCCGCTGGCTGCTGCAGCAATCGCTCGCCGGCTGCATTCACCAGGCGCAGGATGTGATCGGGATCGAAGGTAAAGAGCGGGGCGTCAATCTCATCGACGACGCGCCGCAAGAGAGCAGTGGCTTCGATGGTCTGGATGCGCTGCTCGGTAAGGATGTCGGCGAGTGAATTGATTTCGAGCGCCAACTCGCCAAGGGCGTCGTTCGGAGCCGCGCCACGGGCGCGAAAGGAATAATCCTCCTCGCGAAGCGCCCCCACCACGTTGGCAAGGGTCTGCAGAGGGCGAACAATCTGGTCGAGCAGTACCAGGGTCAGCACCAGCCAGAAAAAAAGCTCCAGTGCCGTGAGGGCAATCTTGACATCTCGGGGCCACGCACTGGTCCAGATGAGAATGGTGCCCAAGGCGACGCCGGGTAGAGCGGCCAAAACAGCGAAGAAAGCGATGCGTTTTTCGAACAGAAGTTTGGAAGGTCGGAAGCGGACGTGAGGAGTACGGGCTGTGGACTTGGCGTACGTTCCGCTCGGTGGGTTCTCAGGATTTGGTTCACCGCCGGAACTAGAGACCATAGCGTTCCATCCGGCGGTATAGAGCGCCACGACTCAAGCCCAGCGCCTCCGCCGCCTGGCTCACATTTCCGTGAAAACGCTGCAACGCCTTACGCACCAGGATCCCTTCGACCTCCTCAATGCTGAGCTCTTCCAGGTTCTGGCCCTGCGGACGTTGCACATTCAGACCGAGGTCGGACACTTGAATCTCGTCGGTGTGGCACATGAGCACCGCGCGCTCCAGGGTGTGTTCGAGTTCACGCACGTTACCCGGCCATGCATATTGCATCATTGTCTGCAGAGCGGCTGCCGCGAATCCGTTCACCGCAACACGATACCGTGCCGCATAGCGCTTGAGGAAGTGGGCTGCCAACGCGGGAATGTCTTCGCGACGCTCACGTAAGGCTGGGACGTGAATCTCAACCGTGTTCAGCCGGAAGAGCAGGTCTTCGCGGAAGTTTCCCGCGGCAATGGCAACTTGCAGGTCCGTGTTCGTCGCGGAGATGACGCGCACATTGATGCGCTTGGTGCGCGATGAACCCACCCGTTCAATCTCGCCAGTCTCCAGCACGCGCAGCAATTTCGCCTGCTGGCGAATGGGAACGTTTCCGATTTCATCCAGAAAGATCGTTCCGTTGTCCGCCAACTCAAAACGGCCGATTCGGTCGGTGCGCGCGTCGGTGAATGCACCCTTCACGTGGCCGAACAGTTCGCTCTCGAATGTGCCCTCCGGAAGGGCGCCAGTGTTGACGGCGACTAGCGGCATGTTGGCGCGAGGCGACAATGCATGCAGGGTTTGCGCCACGACCTCCTTGCCGGTTCCGTGTTCGCCAGTGACGAGGACGTTAGCGCCGGAGGGCCCAATGCGCGCGATGGTTTGCAACACGGGCTGCATGGCAGGAGCGGCGGCAATAAACTCGGGACGCCCTTCAGCTCGCAATAGCCGTGCTTCGGCCTCCAAATGCTGGGTTCGCTGTAGCGCACGGTGCAATTCGACCTGGGTTCGGAGAATCGCCAGCAGGCGTTCATTTTCCCAAGGCTTCTGAATGAAGTCGCGGGCGCCACGGCGCATGGCTTCGACGGCCAGCCGAACGTTGCCCCAGGCGGTCATTACGATGACGGGAATGCTGCTGTCGAGGGCGACGATTTCGGAGAGCAGGTCGAGGCCTTCCTGGCCGGACGTGGTGTCACGGGTGTAATTCAGGTCGATGAGTACCGCGTCGTAGAAATCGCTGGCCAGGGCTTCGCGGACGGCAGCCGGCGACTTGGCGGTGTCAACGTTAAAACCCTCGGGGCGCAGCAGGATCTCGATGGCCTCAAGAATGTGCGGCTGGTCGTCGGCGGCCAGAATGCGGCCGGGACTGGGTCTCTCGCGAGTGTCGGAAGGCGCATCGCGCAATGTTTCCTGATTTCCCTGGGTCTGTGTCCGCGGCAAAGTGGTCTCCGTCAGGGCGCAGTGCCATTGACCGCATCCTGAATCTGAATGCCATTATTTTCCAGAGTGGTCCCGGTGGCGCGCTCCAATTCCAGTTTCGACTTCTGGTAAGCGGTCGTCGCATTGACCAGGTCAAGCTCGGCAACGGCCAGGTCGCGCTGCGCGGTCAGCGTCTGGAAACTGGAGCCTGCTCCCAAAGACTGCTCCTTCTGCATGATGTTAAAGGTTTTATCGGCCAGATCGCGCGCCTTCTTCGCCGCTGCCACTCGCGCCCGGCCTTGCTCTAGCGCGTACTGTGCATTACGTACCTCGATGCGGATTTGCTTCTTCAACTGCTGCATGCGCAGCTCCGCCTGACGATACTCCAACTCAGAGCGGTACTGGTCGGCTTTGGCCACCCGGTTACGGATGGGGATGTTCAGGTTCGCGCCGACAAAATAGTCCGGTGATGAGTTGTTGAAGGCATTAGCGAACGCCCCGCCAAAATCTGTGGGGACCGTACTGTTATTAGTTCCGGAAAAAGAGGGATTCAATTCCCCGGCCAGGCCGGTGCCGCCGTAGAAGCCCACCAACGCCAGCGTTGGCAGCAACGCATTCTTGGCTGCCTTGCGGCTTATCTGACGGTTCTGCAGGTCGATCTGCGACTCCGACAACTCTGGCCGGTCCTGCAGGGCAACATTGATCAGATCTTCGAGCGGTCTCACCGGCCCGGCCTCCGTGGGCTCCAGACGGTCAGTGGGAATCACCGGCATGGACTCGAGCACGGGATCGTCAAGGTTCTTGGTAAGCGCGTTCTTCAGCAAGGACTCCTGCAACTGCAGGTTCGTCTTGGCAATCGTCAGGTCCTGGTCGCGCCGAGTCACTTCGGCTTCAGCCCGCATGACATCCATGGCGGGGATGGCCTGAAGCTGCAGTTGCTTTTGCGCGTTGTCGAGGCTCTGCTGCGCGAACGCGTACGACTGCTCAGTCACACGCTCGCCTTCGTAGGCGCTCACCAGGTCCCAATAGATGTTGGCGATCTGGGTGATGGTGGCGATAACCTGGCTCTTGAACGCGATATCGGAAATCTTCTTATTGTTCCTGGCAATGCGCAGATAACGCATGTTGGGAGCGGTCCCGAAACCGGCCAGTAGTTGCTGGGTAAACGTCACGCGATAATACGTCCCCAACTGCGGGGAAAGTGTGCTGAAAATGCTGTTGGTGGCTTGCCGGTTATTGTCCACTTCGAAGCTAAAAGTCGTCCCTGTCGGAAAGGCTTGCGAGTAATTGACATTTGCCACTGTGGTGTTGAGTTGCAACTGTGGGACACCGTAGATCTGAAGGTTGGCAAGGGGCTGGGTCAGGTGCTCGAGACCGGTGTTGGCGGTCACGATGGGATCGTAGGATTGCACCGGCGTTCCGATGCCCAGGGTAGATTGCACCAGACCGGCGGCACCGGCGCCTGCCCCGCCCGCCCCGCCCGTAGTACCACCCGCGCCCGCGCCCGGCGCACCAGTCCCAAAGCCTCCAATCCCTCCCCCCGGTGTTCCCTGGACAACACCCGTGTTGACGCCGCGGAAGGAACCGCCAGCCTTGGTTCGCTGGATGTCGGTGTCGGCGATCGGCAGGTTGTAACGCGCGATAGCGAGGTCGAGACTATTTTCCAGCGCCAGCGAGATGGCATCCTGTAACGAGACGTAAAGTTTGCCTTCGCGAATAAGCTGTTGAAGCCGAGGCGAGTTGGCCAGATCAGGTTCCGGCACCTGGCTGGGGGCGTAGGCGTCGAAGGGATTGTGCGAACGAGGAATCGCCAGCGCGGCCGGCGTGTGTATCGCCAGCGGCGCAGGCTGCGGAGTGGGCGCGTTGGGCATCTGCTCGGGAGTTGCAGGCGCCGGGTTCTGGGCTTCGGCGTTGACCATCAGCAAGCACAGCAAGAGCGCCAGAATCGGCGATCGCTTGACCCGAGCCCTCATGAGGGAACGGCCTCCCCGCTCGGTGCGAGCGCGGAGTTCGCCGTGTCACCGACCAGCCATCCATCGCGCAGCTGGATAATGCGCGAGCCGTATGACGCATTGACGTCGGAGTGCGTGACTTGCACGATGGTGGTGCCCTCCCGGTTCAGCTGCGTGAACAGCTCCATGATTTCCTTGGCCTGGCTGGAGTGCAGATTTCCGGTCGGCTCGTCGGCAAGCAGCAGCGCCGGCTTGTGAATGACGGCGCGAGCGATGCCGACCAACTGCTGCTGCCCGCCAGAAAGCTGGCTGGGATACAGGTCCTTCTTGGCAACGATCTGAAAATGATCGAGGGTTTCTGCGACCATGCCTTGGCGCTGGCCGCGAGGAACGTCTTTGTACGACAAGGGAAGGTCAATGTTCTCCTGCACGGTCAGGTCGTCGAGCAGGTGATAGCTTTGGAAGACCATTCCGATCTTGCGCTTGGCCAACTCGGCCCGGTCTTTTCGCTTCATGAGGTGGACCGGCTGTTCGCCGAACCAATACTCGCCGCTCCATTGGTCGTCGAGCAGAGCAAGGGCGTTCAACAGTGAGGACTTCCCCGCCCCAGACGGTCCCATGACGGTAACGAACTCGCCTTCCCGGATAGTCAGATCAATGCGGCGCAATACCCAGGTCTGGCCCGCTCCAGTCTTGTAACTGCGTTCGACGTTTTTTAGTTGGATCATTTCTCTGTCGCTATTCGCTCTTAGTTCTGCGTCTCCTGCATAAGCCGGCGCAGCTCTTCCTCTGCAACGACCTTGCCATCGAACAAATGCACTTCGCGTTCGGCGTGAGCGGCAAAGCGCGGATCGTGCGTAACCATGCAGATGGTCGAGCCCTCGCGATGCAGCTTCTGCAGCAACTCCATCACGGCTTCTCCGTTGCGCGAGTCGAGGTTTCCAGTGGGCTCATCGGCCAGCAGGATTGAAGGCGAACCGGCAAGCGCACGTGCCACGGCAACGCGCTGTTGTTGACCGCCTGAGAGTTGGGACGGATAGTGCCGCAACCGGTGCGCCATGCCAACGCGCTCCAGCGCGTCCAGCACGCGGCGTTTGCGCTCAGCCGAGGGCATGCCGTCGCGGTAGGTCAACGGCAGCTCGACATTCTCGTAGACGGTCAGGTCGCCGATGAGATTGAAACTCTGAAAGATGAAGCCGATCTCACGGTTGCGGATGCGCGAGCGGTCGGCAAAGTCGAGGTTGGCAACCGGTTGTCCGTTGAGCTTGTAGTCGCCGTCGGTGGGCGTGTCGAGCAGTCCGATGATGGACAGCAGGGTCGACTTGCCACAGCCCGAGGGACCGGACATGGCCACGTATTCGCCCTTGCGCACTTTGAGGTGGACGCCGGAAAGCGCATGCGTCTCGACCTCATCAGTGTAGAAGACCTTGGTGAGATTTTCGATTTCGATTAGCGTGTTTGCAGCTTCGCTCATGACTGACCCACAGTTTCGTGTTGAGTTGCGTTGACGTCTCGGGGCTGTAACCCCATCACTGCGGAGCGCTGACGCGCCGCTCTTCCAACTACTCGAGCCTTACGCGATCGGTGTTGTCCCAGCGCGACATGTCAGAAAGAATGACGGTGTCGCCCTCTTTCAGTCCAGACTGGAGCTCGATGAGATTCACCGACGCGCGTCCGGTTTTCACTTGTACTCGTGATGCGCCATTGCTCGTCGGATCGAGCTTGAACATCGAGATAGTGCTATTTTCCTGTCCAAATGCTGGCCGCCCGACGTAGAGCACATTTTCTAGCCGCTCTAGATCGATGGTTCCGTCCACGCTCAGATCAGGTCGCGCTCCCTTCGGCAGTTCGCCGGTCAGCTTCACGTCAACCGTGACTGTGCCGTTCTGTACCGCCGGATCGACGCGGCTTACTTCGCCCGCGATCACTCCGTTGTGGGTGTCGATGGACGCCGGTTCTCCGATCTGTACGTCGCGCGCCTGGGTTTCGGGAATCTTCAGTTCCGCCATCAGATGATTGGGCTGCACAATCTTCGCCAGCTCCGTGCCCGGCAGAACGTGCTGTCCAACCTGCAACGGCAGTTCAATGAGGACTCCCGCCACTCCCGCCTTCACTTTCAGGCGCTGCAGTTGCTGCTGTTTCAGGTCAGCCAGAGCGCGCATCTCCTCGACCTTGGCCTGCTGCACTGCCAGCTGCGAAGCAATGGCTTTCTCGTTGATATCGAGCCGCTGGTCCTCGATCTTGTTGCGGGTGACCATCTCCTGGGCCTTGCCTTCGGAGGCCTTGGCCGCAAGACCGGAGATGACGCCGAGGTCGTAGAGAGCCTTGTCCGTCTGCGCCTGGCGTTGCGCTTCGCTGTATTCGGCGTTGACGGTGGCCGCTCCGGCCTTCTGATTCATGAGGTCGCTGTCAAGTTTTACTTTCAAACTCTGGTACTCAGCTTGTGCGGCTTTTACCTGCAATTGGGCGTCGAGCGCTTCCTGCTCGAGCTGCGGATTGCTCATCTCGACCAGCACCGTATCGGGATCGACCTGCGAGCCCGGTAACTTGACAATGCGAATGACCGTCGCTTCGGTCTCCGCAGGAATCTGGCGAACATCTTCATGACTGGGGATGAGGGAACCGAGGCCGCGCACCTGGCGGAGCATCGAGCCGCGCTTCACGGTGTCGGTCCAGATGGTGCTGCGATCAACCGTCGGTGCGGCCGGTTTCAGGCGGGAGATGCCTACGGTGACCCCGACAAGGACGATCAGTGCGATGCTCACCCATATGATTTGGCGGCGACGCTTCTGGCGCTTGATTTCAGGGCGGGCGATATCCATTGCGCCTTACTTAATGCAAGTCAAGACCCAATTCCAACTTCAACTATCCATTTTGATATCTGTAAGTTAGAAGAACTTTAATTCGGCGCGTTCAAGCCGTCTTTGTCCCTGCGTGGATTGTAGTGTCCGTTTCTGGACAGCCATTCCGGTAGGCCTCTTCGACACGTCTCGGTTGAAGTTTCGTCAGGTAAAGGTCAATCTGCCTTGATAGCGCTATAGTCGCCGGTCACGCGTTTCAGTTCGGACTTGAGATCCAGATTACGGATCAAGCGGTGCAGATAGTTGGGGTGTAGTCCCAGTAATTTGGCGGCTTCAGTGTAATTGCCTTTCTTCTGCGTCACCGCATCCAGGATCATCTGCTTCTTCAGGTGATTGAGCCGGTCGTGATATTTGATACTGTCGCCTTGTGCGGTTTGCGTTTCCAGTAGGGCTTCCGGCAGATCCTCAACCACAATTTCGTCACTAAGGCCCAGCACCACGGCGTGTTCTATGGCGTTTTCAAGTTCTCGCACATTTCCTGGCCAGCCGTAGTTCAGCAGGAGGGCCCGTGCCTCCGACGAAATACCCTTGAGCGAGCGCTTACACTTCTCGGCGTACTTGGCGGCGAAATACATCGCGAGCAAGGGAATATCGTCGGGCCGGTCCCGGAGCGGAGGCACCACCGTCGCTACCACATTCAAACGGTAATAGAGGTCCTGCCGAAATTGCCCGCTCTTGATTGCCTCCTCAAGATTCCGATTGGTGGCGGCTATCACACGAGCATCGAACTTGAGCGTGTGAGTACCTCCCACCCGCTCAAATTCCCGCTGCTGCAATACCCGGAGCAGCTTTGCCTGCAGCGACGGAGCGAGTTCGCCGATCTCGTCGAGGAATACGGTCCCCGCCTCCGCCACTTCCAGCTTTCCTTTCTTGGTCCCGATCGCGCCAGTGAAAGCACCTTTTTCGTGGCCGAACAACTCGCTTTCCAGCAGGGCCTCGGGAATGGCGGCGCAATTGATGGCGACGAATGGCTTGTCCGCCCGCGGGCTGTTGCGATGGATAGCGAACGCCACCAGTTCCTTCCCGGTGCCGCTCTCGCCCCGAATCAAGACAAAGGAGTCGCCGCGGGCGACCTTGGCTATGAAATCCTCCACTTGCCGCATCGCCTTGCTTTCTCCGACGATGGCGCCGTCCAAGTCAAGTTCCGCTTGCAACCTGCGATTCTCGCTGCGCAGGGCCTCCAGAGCGAGCACATTTTCCAGCGTGACAGCCGCAATCTGGGCGGCCGAGCTGATGAAATTTATATGATCTTCCTGGAAGGAGGCGTCCTTGCCGGAGGCGAGTAGGTACATAACGCCAATCGTCCGCTCCACGGCAACCAGCGGCACGCACATGACGTTCTCGGTGTCTTCCGATTCCGGTGACGCCTTGCTGATCACGACCGCACGCTCCCACAGCGCACGTTGCACTAGATCGCGGCGGATGTGCACTTTCGCTGCATCGCCAGAACTCCTGTCCCAGCTGCAGCTAGAAATTGGCTCCTCATCGGCATGGCCGGTAATAAGGATGGCTCCGGATTCTGCAGGGACAACTTCGCAAACTAGTTGAAGCAGCCGTCGTTCTAGTTGCTCTACATCGCGGATGGAGTTGACGGTGTTGGCAATCTTGAACAGGGCATTCAAATCCCGCGCCATCCGCCCGACATCGGTGCCCAATACCCACGGTGGTGGCATTTGCGCGCTGATGGTCGTCCCTCCATCCGACTGTGGCTCATCGGTGAACTGCACCATCCGCGAGACTAGCAATTCGTCTTCCGTGATCAAGAACACCAGCTCACACTGGCCTACCCGTATGGTGTCGCCGTGCCCAAGCAGCTTTCGGCGGACTGGTATTCCGTTAACAAACGTTCCATTGTGACTGTCGAGATCCACCAGATGGAAACCTGCATCCGTCTCGCTGATGGAAAAATGTTTGCGTGATACAGCGCGATCCGGCAGGCTCAGCTGATTAGCGGGATCACGACCAACGAAGAGCTGTCCGCCGCTTAGACGGACGATCGTGCCCTTCGAAGGCCCTGAAATTACCACGACTCTCGAGTCCACGGATTCCACGAATGCCTCCAGGGTTGCTAGTTTAGCTGACTATCCCCAATTCGAGGGAATAATCAGCAAGCTTCTCCCTGGCTAACAGAACAGATAGTCGCTTCTATCCATCCAGATAGCTTCACCTAGCGAAAATGGGCCCCTGATTCGTCTGAATGTAAGTCCGGACGGTGTATGTCATTGCAAATCCTGGAACTGGCAAAGGAACTCAGGACCGCTTTCAGTTGGCCCCTGCTTTGCAATATGTATTTGCGTCGCTGCAAAGGCTCCTGAAGCCCGAAAGGCCAGCGGAGTTTCGCAGCAATCAAATTTCAATCTGGGTTCCGCATGGAGCCCCCAAGGAGGAGTTATGAAATGCAACAACGTCTACGGGGCCCTCATGATCTTGGCTCTGGCCCTTATCGTCAGCGCACCAATCGCACAGGCGCAAGCGCGCGCCAAGGCTGTGGTTCCGTTCGAATTCAACATGGAACAACAGGTAATGTCGGCCGGGGCCTACGAGATCAGCTCCATGAGCACCGGCAGCGCCTTAGCCGTACGGAACCTCGATACGCGGGAAGCTCGTTTGCTGATCGCACCGATGTATAAGCAGGCCTCTCAGGGCGCCGGGATTCCGCATGCGAAGCTGGTGTTCCATAAATATGGCGACCAGTACTTCCTGGCCGAGATTTGGGATGGCAGGGACAACCGCGGAATCGCCTTCCCCGAATCGAAGCATGAGAAGGAAGTGCAGAGCGCGAGCAACCTCGCTTCTCAACCCGATGTCGTGGTCATCGCGATGAAGTAGTTGCAACCTCAAGCGATGGAAAAAGACCCGCAGCGCTTCCCGCTGCGGGTCCCTTTTGTGTTAACCAGCGTCATATCTGCGTAACCGCAGTTTTCACCAGGCGCGGCTGGGTCCGCGGAGCAACCGGGCGGGCAGCAGAATGATCGCCTTCAGTAGCTCGAAAACGCCTTCTACCGCGATTCCCATGATCCGCAAAGGCAGCAGCACCAGCCACACAATCGGATAGAGCACCAATACGACTAGCGCCAGCGGCCAGCAGAAAATCAGAAGAATGCACCACAGGAGAAAGGTCAGCATAAGATCTCCTGCTCAATGATACGACGAACTGTGTCCGGCGGTTCCGTCATGCGTGGGCAGCGACTCCGGTCAACTCGCGCACAATCGAGCCGACAAAAGCCTTCGCATCCCCAAACAGCATGAGGGTGTTGTCGAGGTAATACAGAGGGTTATCGATACCGGCAAAGCCGGGATTCATGCTGCGCTTGATCACCATCACAGTGCGCGCTTTGTCCACGTCCAGAATCGGCATCCCGTAGATCGGACTGCTGGTGTCGCTGCGCGCGGCTGGGTTGGTCACGTCGTTGGCGCCAATCACCAGCGCCACATCGGTTTGGGGAAGATCGGCGTTCACTTCTTCCATGTCAAGCAGCTTGTCGTACGGGATGTCGGCTTCCGCGAGCAGGACATTCATATGTCCGGGCATACGGCCCGCGACGGGATGGATACCAAACTTCACGTCCACCCCGCGCTTACTCAGAGCATCGTAAAGTTCGCGCACCTTGTGCTGCGCCTGTGCGACGGCCATACCATATCCGGGAACGATGACCACTTTGTTCGCGGCCGACAGGATCGCGGCCGCTTCCTCTGGTGTTGCGCTGCGCACGCTCCGTGCCTCAGACTCCGCTCCCGCGGCTGCAGCCTGTACCTGCCCGAATGCACCAAACAGAACGTTGGTGAACGAGCGGTTCATGGCCTTCGACATATTCACCGACAGGATGAAACCGGAAGCGCCGTCGAGCGCACCGGCCACGATCAGGAGCTTGTTATTCAGAACGAATCCCATCGCGGCGGCGGAAAGTCCTGCGTAGGAGTTCAACAGCGAGATCACGGTGGGCATGTCGGCGCCCCCAATGGGGACGATCAGCATGACGCCAAAGATCAGGGCAATCCCTACCATAACGGGATACAAGTGCGTAGCCGACGGATCGTGTACCAGATAGGCGGCAATGCCTATGGCAATAGCCAGCACCCCCAGGTTGACGAGGTTCTGTCCTCTGTAGGTGATCGGGCGCTGCGGCAGGATCTCCTGTAGTTTGCCGGCGGCCATCAAGCTCCCGGTGACGGTCAGGCCGCCGAGGATCACCTCCAGCGAGAGCACCGACATCATGAACGGCGCGATGTCGGGTGCCCGGAGATAGAACTCTGCTGTTCCCACGAGGGTCACGCACAGTGCGCCGAAGGCGTGGCTCAGGGCCGTCCGCTGAGGAACCGCAGTCATCGCCACGTTGCCGAGCGGAACGCCAATGATCGTGCCCAGAACGAGCGCGATAGCGATCCACTTGTAGTCCACGATGCCGTGGTAAAGCAGCGTACCGGCAACGGCCAGCACCATGCCCACTTCGCCTGCCCAAACGCCGCGCCGCGCGGTGGTCGGCGAACTTAGCCACTTAAGCGAGAAGATGAAGAGAGCGGCAGCGATGAAGTAGGTGATTTCAATGACGTGTTCGGAGCCCGGGATCATGGTTTCTGCGTCCGGCTGGATTTGAACATCTTCAGCATGCGATCCGTGATAATGAAGCCGCCAACCGCGTTGCTGGTGGCGGCCACAATGGCGACTGTACCGAGCACGGTCGCAAGCGTGCTCTTATGCTCGCCCGCCAGGATGATTGCGCCCACCACGGCAATCGCGTCGAGTGCGTTGGTCAGCGACATCAGCGGCGTGTGGAGCAGGGGTGACACACGGCGAATCACCTCAAATCCGATAAAGGCCGCCAGCATGAAGACGTAGAGACTATTGATGAGATCTGCTTTGTTCATGAGTTCGCTTCCTTCGACTGCAGCTCCAGTGCGGGGAGGTTGTAGAACTCGCGCACGCGCGGATTTGCGATTTCGCCTCCCTGCGTGACCATGGTGCTGCGCGTGATTTCGTCCTCCATGTTGAGTTGGAGCTTGCCATCCTTCACCATGTGTAACAGGAAGTTCGTGAGGTTTTTGCTGTACATCTGGCTGGCATGATAGGGCACGCTGCTGGCCACGTTTATGGCTCCGAAGATCGTCACTCCGTCCTCGACGAATTTTTCCCCCGTCCGAGTCAGCTCGCAGTTCCCCCCGCGCTCAGCGGCCAGATCTACGATGACCGATCCTGGCGCCATCGCAGCCACCATTTCCTTGGTTACCAGCACAGGCGACTTCTTGCCGGGCACCACCGCCGTGGTGATCACCACATCGCTCTCGGCGACAACACGGCCCAACAGTTCGCGCTGTTTCTGGTAGAACGATTCGTCTTGCGCTTTGGCGTAGCCGCCAGCATCTTGCGCGTCAGCAGCCTCGATGGGCAACTCCACAAACCTCCCGCCCAGGCTTTGGACTTGTTCTTTCACTGCAGGGCGCAGGTCATAGGCTGAAACCACCGCACCTAATCTCCGGGCCGTCGCGATGGCCTGCAGTCCCGCGACGCCAGCGCCAATCACCAGAACTCGCGAAGGCGTGATTGTGCCTGCAGCCGTGGTCAGCATGGGAAAGATCCGAGGCAGTGCGTCCGCCGCTATGATTACAGCCTTATAGCCGGCAATCGTGCTCATGGAGGAGAGCGCGTCCATATTTTGTGCACGCGTGATTCGGGGCATCAACTCGACCGAGAATGAGGTGATGCCGGTGGCGGCAATCGCCTCGACCGTGTGAATGTCGCCGAGTGGCCGCAGGAATCCAATCAGCGATTGGCCTTTGTGAAACAGCGGCAGATCGGCTGCTCCGGTTTTGTCGTTGGAACCGTAACAGAGAACCTGCAACACGATGTCTGACGTGCGAAAGACCTCAGCGCGCTGGGGAATAATCCTGCCGCCTTTGTTTACGTACTCCGCATCGGGGTATCCAGCTTCCAGGCCGGCACCGGCTTCCACAACAATCTCAAGACCGATTTTCCCAAGACTCGGAATTACCGCGGGCACGAGCGCCACGCGTCGCTCTCCTGGAAAAATCTCTCGAGGAACACCAACAATCATGAAGCCTCCTCACCCGCGCGGTTCCCTTGCGGCGCCAAAGACAATCACGGATTCCGCCGCCGCAGTCGATCCACACTGGAATCCTGCATTCTAATCGTAGTTCGTCGAAAGTCCACACCCAACTAGCGCGCCGCTGCGCCTTTCCCAAAAAGGGATTCAAGGCCGCCGCTGAATACCTGCTATCTACTGCGCGTTATAATGTCCCCGCCGCCCAGAGCTTAAGCTGACGTAACCTGCTTCTGAAGAGTTACCGCCGATCAGGAGGACTCCATGCCCGATGTCAAAATCACGGACAGTCTCTCTCTCTCTGCCGATCTCAAGATTCAAGACAGTGCGGCTCTGGCAAAAGCTGGGCTTCGCGAGCTCCTGTCACACACCGATCCGTTTGTCGCTGAATTGGGCAAACCCGTCGATCAATCAGGGTTCAAGAAAGCAACTTTCGGCGGCAAGTTCTCGTCTCCCTCGGAATTGCTGGCTCGGGCAACCAATCTCACCATCAAGGACGACGCGTGTGCCGTGCTGTCGACCTTTTGTCACGAGGACAAGAAGCTGTTCGGCGACGACTTTACGCCGGAAGTTCCGATAGCGGCTGACGAATACTGGCTGTCATTGGAGATCGACACCTCTCTTGACGGCAATATCTCTTCCACGATCGACGGGGTGGGGATTGCCGCTGAAGCGACCACCGCAGCCAACTTTACGACTTACGTCCTGTGCAAGGCCTCAGGCGGGAAGTTTCCGACGCTGAAGGATGCCATCGCGGCGGCGCTGAACAACTATTCGGTGGACTACAACGTTGCGACCATCCGGAAACAGCCGCCTGGCACCATTAATGTCACCGAACTAAGCGGCAGCGTCAAGTTCAGTGGCTCTTATAGCGTGCCCATCAGCGTCAACTCCCTGGCTTCGGCGAATCTTCCTTTCAATCAAAAGATCGCCGTGAGTCCAGACGTCACCGTGAAGTTGAGCGGCCAAATTTGTCTTACTGGAGACTTCGTGGTCCGCAGCCACCGTGTTAGCGACTCGGAACTCCGTTTGGGCGTCTACAAGAAGAAGGGCAGCAGCTTCAAGGTGACTTTCACCGCCGGTGCCGGCATCGCAAGCCAACGTTGCCAGCAAGGAATTGATCTCGACTTTCTTTGGCGCGGTTTTTCACGCCCCTGACCTCGACAAACTGGGCATCACTGGGAAGGACGCATCCGTTCTCAATGATGCATTAGAGGATTGTGTTGACCACAGCCTCTCTCTGTCCCTGAATGCCGCGTGCTCAGCGTCAATTACCGATGAGGCGGCGGCATCCTATTCAGTCAATCTTTCCACAGGGGACCAGGCGAAAACCGATGCCGCATTGGCCTCAGCATTGCATGGTGATTGGAGCGCGCTCGCCGCACTGCCGAATGCAGCTCTGGTACGCGATATCTCGCGTGAAACCGAGAACATTCAACACAAAATCGTCATCAACCTATTGGGGATCTATAACGCGGAATCCGTCGACCAGTTCGTGAAGAAATGCACTATTCTGCATGACGCGGACGGACAGGTCGTCATTACCGACAAACTGACAGCGAGCCATGTAGCGGTGGCCTCCGCCCCGTTCCTGGCCGATGGTGACAAACTTCGCGCCGCGCTGTCGGAGGCATTCCTCGCTACTGTGACGTATGTCGCCGGAAACTCGGCAGGCGCAGCTCATATCAAGGATTTCACTGTTTCGCAAACCTACTTCCACTTTAAGGACAAGGTATCGCGCCGTGAGATGTACTCGGAAATCTTGCTGGGCAAGGCGTTGAAGCTGATCGCTGACGGAGCCTGGGACAAGATTTTTGCCGCGAACACTGTCTTTCGTCACGTCAGGGTCAGCGTCGCCGCAACTTACGATACCGCGGCCGCGATGAAGCTGTTTTTCAAGGATTCCGGCCAGCAAACTCCGTGGTCCCATCAGGAGCTCGAGAAATTGGCCGCCAGGTCATGGTTGCGCTTATTGATCCAACCGAGCCGACCGGTCTCGCGCGGATCGCCGCCTTGAAGAATGATGCGATTTGGGCGGCGATGGACAATAAGGGGGCCGTCACCTCGTTTGGGGCCATCGAAGGGTTGCAGAAGCTAAGTCCCAACGAGTTGAGCGACGTCGGCGTGGACTGGACGGACATCACGTGGTGGGCGGACGCGATGAGCAAGGTTGCGCCGAAACTCAGTGACGTTTTGTCCGCTTTGAAACAATCGACCGCGAAAGATCCGACGACTGATCCAAACTTCATGAAGAAGCGCAAGGACCTGATCGCGGTCCTCGGGCAAGTAACGCGGCATTCCCGTGCCGCCTTTGCCGGCGGTTGGGGAATAGCAGTAATGGAGGCGGTCTCACAGTTTGCAGCCCCACTGACAATGGACATCAGCGCGGAAGGAAGCATTCAACAGCACTACCAAAGCGGGGGCCCTCTACCTCCTGGAACTTGATAAATCGGCGCTATGCCGTAGTAGCGTTTGTGGATTGCACTCGTTGCCTCATCGCCGAGTAAATGCTGTCGCGGAAAGCTGCTCTGCAGTTTTCCCTTGACTGCACCGAGAATCTGATGGATTCTTCCACACCTAACCTAGAGATACTTGAAATGCAGTTGTGGCAGCCTGATTGGTTGGTACAGAAATATGCCATTTCTCGCCAAGTTTGTACGTTACGAAGTCATGTTCTTGCTAGGTGGCTTGGCGGCGGTCATCGCGGCCCAACTGTTGGGCGGCGAAATCAACACCAAAGGTCTGCTATTCGGCTCTGACAGCAACGGGAACCGGTCACTCAGTCCCGTGCGAATTCAATTGCTGTTATTGACCATGGCTGCTGCTGGACAGTATCTAACGCAAGTGCTTGGCAATCTCGGCACCCTGAATCAGAACTCGCTCCCGCCAGTTAATAATGAGCTCGTCGCTGGGCTACTGGGAAGCAATGCCGTCTATCTCACCGGCAAGTTCTACAACATTTTTGTGCGCGACGTATTAGGGGTTCGAAATGGGAGGGGACAATGAGTAGCGCAACTCCGCTGACCACATTAACTCTGTTTGCTGGTTGGGTGGTATGTATCTTCGTCCTGTTCCTCGGCGCGGCCATCATCGTGCTGATTGCGCAGGGCAAGATCAATCTCTCCAAGCTGATCAGCGAAGCCAATGGCGACGCCAGCATGTCACGCTTCCAGCTATTGGTCTTTACGTTTGTGGTGGCGCTCAGCTTCTTTCTGGTGGTGGCGTCAAGCCAAAAGTTACCTGATATTCCCGGCACGGTTCTGTCGCTGATTGGAATCAGCGCCAGCTCTTATCTGGTCAGCAAAGGGATTCAGACCAGCACGGACAACCGCACCATCTCGATCTCGCCGAGTGTTGCCACCGTTCAGGCGGGCCAGACCCAGCAATTCAAAGCAGCAGTTTCGATCGACGGGCTGAACAAAGTTGTGTGGTCGATGCAGGCCGGCAACGGAACCATAACTCAGGACGGCCTCTATAAAGCCCCTGACAGAGCGGACACAGCGGCAGGTGCCGACGCGGCCGCGCCTGCAGCCGCAACACAGCCAAGAGCCTACGCAACCATTAAGGCGACCAGTGTCGACGATCCCAGCCTGGTTGACTTGGCCGTCATAACTCTGGCGTAGAGGGAGCTGATCATGCCTAAAAAGGCAGTCACATCAGCGGCGACCATGATTCCGCTGGCGATCGGGCTTTTGAGCACTGCAATCATGCCTCCCGCGAAAGGCGGCGGAGGACCCGCCGTGAGCGGCTCCGCGACGACCGTTGAAGCCGTCGCCTGCGGCGAAGGAATCGAAGACTTTCGCGCCTGCCACACCGCCTATCCGACGGGATGCAGTTCCAGCGGCAATTACGATCCCTATCTCAACCTGATGAAGAACCAGCTCAGTTGGGCGACCACGCAACCGGAGGGCTTCTTTACTACGCTGCAGGAATATCAGGACCTGGAGGCGAAGCTGCCCGATGGTCTGGGAAAGTCGAACCACGGCGATAATCTGGCTGCCCTGGCCAACCTCGGCGAGGGAAGAATCCATGGTGTGATCGGCTATCTCTACGACATTAAGGTCGAGGGCAAAGAGAGCAGCAACTGCCAGCTAGAGGGTGGAACTGACAATGAGAACGTCGATTACCACATCTTCATTGGGTTCGACGGCGATCTGGCGAAGAAGATCCAGGACAAGAAGCCATTGACCGCGGAAGAACATAAAGCGGTGACGCAGCAGTCCGTGATCGTCGAAATGACACCGCAGTATCGCGACCAAAATCATCCGGAATGGACCGCCGAAGCGGTTGCAGCCCAGAAAGGCAAGCAGGTGAAAGTCATCGGCCAGTTGATGGTGGACAACGAACATTACGTTTCCGGTCAGGATTGCGGCCGAAAAGACCACACCGCAAACTGCTGGCGAGCTTCCGTTTGGGAGCTTCATCCGGTAACGGATTTTCAGGTGTGCAACAGCGGAACCTGCACCCAAACTTCGGCTGGATGGAGCCCAATTGGGCAATAATTCCCCATTCCCTCACGGCTGGCGGGTCGCACGTTTCTTTCCAGATACCCCTTCCTGGCAGCTGCGGCAGTGGAAAACGCATCTCACCTCAAGCTAAGCCATTGTGCCTATACACTTTAGGGCTACATGGCCCAATCCGGTCCGCGTTTAACGTGCTCATTCCGACAACGCCTGTGGCTAAAATACAACAGCACATGCATCCTTCAAACTGTAATCTAAGTGAGCGCTGCGGTTTGATCTGCACGTATTGATCTACGAAAGAACAATTCGGAACCCTGCCGAATGCAGCGGCGTCGGACTCCACAGCGGAGCATCCGTTCATCTGCGAATCCTGCCGGCTCCGGCGGGAACTGGCATTGTATTTCGGCGCACCGACCTCGACGGCTTCGAAGTGGAAGCCATCTGCCGTAACGTAGCCAAAGTCAGTTACGCCACCAGCTTAATGAAGAAGGGCGTGCTCATTTCCACCACCGAGCACTTGCTGTCGGCGTTCATCGGCATGGGCGTTGACAATGCCATCGTAGAGCTTGACAATCTCGAGCTTCCCATTCTCGATGGCAGCGCGCTGCCGTTCATCGAGATGATCACCGACGCTGGTCTCCGCCAGCAGCGGCGCAAGCGCGTCTATCTGAAGATCCTTCGACCGTACGAAATGCACGAAGGCGACAAGTTCATCGGCGTCTATCCCAGCGAGCGCTACTCGGTCAGCTACGCCATCGACTTTCCCCATCCGCTGATCGGCAGCGAACGCTTCCAAGTCGAGCTGTCGAACGGCAGCTACATTCGAGAAATTGCTTCCGCGCGCACCTTCGGCTTCCTGCATCAGCAGCGTGAGATGCTGAACATGGGCCTGATTCGCGGCGCATCGCGCGAGAATTGCATTGTGCTGACGCGCGACGATATCGACAATCCGCCGCTGCGTTACGACGACGAGTTCGTGCGCCACAAAGTGCTGGACCTCATCGGCGATCTGGCTCTGTTCGGCAAACGCGTTCTCGGATACGTCAAAGCCGATCGCGCCGGACATGCGATGCACACCGCAATCGTTTCCCGCATTCTGCGCGACCAATCCTACGCCGAAGAGATCACGCTAAGCGAAGGTGCGGTCGCCGATTGGCCCGCAGAACCGCTCGCCGTCGCCGACTGACCGGTACCTTCTCAGCGACCACCGCTTGTGGATTTAACTCCTTTCCCGCAGTTGGTCATCTCGACCGGGAATTTTATTCGGCCAATAAACCGTCGCGATTGATTTCCCAACTCACGTCAAGCCGCGCCAGCGAACAACCAAGACGTTATGATGGGCGATTGACGCACGCCGCTAGCACTTTCGAACTGATTAGCGGCCGTGGGGGCGACGGTATCATCCCGGATCGGCCCGCAAGCTGCGCCACTTCCACCTGCAACTTCCTGATTTACAATGTGTTTTCTGCTTACGTGGCTGTACATTCCTTCGGAAGGGTCGCGTCCATTTCGTCGGGGTGCGGCTGGCACGAAAGGACGGCGCGAGTATTGAAAGTACGGGGAAGTCTATCCCCCGACCGTAGCTTTTCGTCCAAGGCCCTCCACGTTAGATTTGAGTCCTATGCATCCACTGCGCTTCCGGACGAAGTTACTGGCCGCCTTAGCCTGGCTGCCTCTGCTGCTATTCGTCCCGGTGGCCGAGGCACAAAGCGCGGTATTGGTCACGCTCGATCAGGCGATTGACCTGGCGCTGGCGCACAATCACTCGTTGAAAGCCACGCGCACACTGGTCCTGCAGAACCAGGCGCAGGAGATCACGGCCAACCTTCGCCCCAACCCGACCTTCAATTTTGATTCCCAGTTCCTGCCTGTGTTTTCGCCATCCGATTTCTCGTCGAACAATCTGAGCGAAGTCCAGCAGTTCGACGTGGGGATTGGCTACTTGTTTGAGCGTGGTCACAAACGACAGCGCCGTTTGCAGGCGGCCCAGGACCAGACTGCGGTCACGCGGGCCCAGATTGCGGACGCCGAACGCACACTGATTTTCAACGTGGGCCAGCAGTTCATCGCGGTCTTGCTTGCGGAATCAACCCTGCGGTTTGCGCTGTTGGACCTCAAGAGCTTTCAGGAGACGACGGATATTGCCTTGACGCAATACAAAGCCGGCTACATCAGCGAAGGTGACTACCTGAAAATCAAGCTGCAGCTGTTGCAGTTTGAAACCGACGTGTCCTCGGCCCGCCTGGCAAGGGTACAGTCGCTTGTCGCCTTGCGAGAATTGCTGGGCTATGATGCGGTGCCCGCAAACTACGACGTGGTTGGCGATTTATCGTACCAGCCAGTTCACGCGAATTTGGAGGAGTTGCAAGCCAAGTCCCTCCAGGAGCGCCCTGACTATCGTGCCGCCGAGTTGGGAGTGACCGCTGCGCAGAGCCAAATCTCGCTGGCCAAGGCGAACGCCAAACAGGATGTAAACGCTTCCGCTGATTACACGCACACGGCAGGCGAGAACAGCGCATCATTCTTTGTAAATTTCGGGTTGCCCATCTTCAACCGCAACCAGGGTGAGATCGCGCGCACCGGCTATGCACTAACGCAGGCCCAGGAGATGCAGGCGTCAACCAGCGACGCGGTGCTGTCCGATGTCAGCGACGCCTATGAAGCGCTCCGCAGTAACGAGGAAGTGGTACAACTTTACACTTCGGGCTATTTGAAGCAGGCCCAGGACTCGCGTGATATCAGTGAGTACGCGTATAAGCGCGGCGCTACCAGCCTGTTGGATTTTCTCGACGCGGAACGCAGTAACCGGGCAACTCAACTGGGCTATCGCCAGGCATTGTCTTCTTACATGACAGCACTTGAGCAACTGAAAGAAGCAGTCGGAACGAGGAACCTTCCGTGAAGAAGTCGAAGGAGGACCGGCGACCCCGTGTCGCCCTGACGATTCTCGCAGCAATCACTCTGGCCTTCTCCGGTTGCAGCGGGGCAGGCTCGAATGGCGCCGCCAAGACTGGGGCAAACAACGCCGATACGGCTGAGCTGTTCACCATCCCTGCAAACCAGATGGCCCATGTACAGGTGCTGACGGTCCAGCCAACCAGCCTGACGCGCACGCTGCGGCTGACGGGGACGGTAGCCTTCAACAGCTTTCATACCACGCCGGTGATCACGCAGGTCAGCGGTCCGGTGCGCCGGATTGTGGTGGTTCCGGGCCAGAGTGTCCAAAAGGGCGAGCCCATGCTGTACGTGGCAAGCCCCGACTATTCCCAGCTGCGCAGTAATTACCTGAAGGCCAAAGATGCTTATGCGCTGGCGCAAAAGGCCTACGCGCGCGCGCAGGACCTGTACCAGCATCATGCGCTTGCCCAACAGAATCTGGAGCAGGCGGAATCGGCCGAGGTGCAGGCGGGTGGGGACTTGGTCGCGGCAGAGGCCGCTCTCAAGGTACTGGGTATTACCGACCCCGATGCACTGGTAAAGGCGCCTCCCACCTTCGAGGCCATGGTAAGAGCGCCGATTAGCGGCCAGGTGGTTGAACAAGATGTGTCGGTCGGGCAACTTCTGCAACTCGGCACCACGCAGTGCTTCATGCTCTCCGATACCAGCACCGTCTGGGTATTGGTGAATGTTTATCAAAAAGACTTGCCATTTGTACGTGTCGGCGACGCGGTCACGATTCAGACAGATAGTTATCCTGACGTCTTCCATGGCCGTATTTCCTATGTGGCGGCTGCCCTGGACCCGAACACGCGCACTCTGCAGGCTCGCATCGAGACCAGTAACCCCGGCGGAAAGCTGAAGAAAGACATGTACGTGGTGGCGATGGTGGACGCAGGGACCATCCAAAACGCCATTGCGGTGCCGGATTCCGCGGTCCTGCGCGACAGTGAAAACCAGCCTTTCGTGTACGTGGAAGTATCGCCCAATCAGTTTGGAAGGCGTTCCGTCGTTCTCGGGGAAGGACTAAGCGGACATACGCAAATTACATCCGGACTAAGTCCAGGTGAACACGTGGTGGGAAATGGCAGCTTGTTCCTGCAGTTTGCGAACTCGCTGCAGCGCTAGCAGGTAGCGATCGAGGTTTGGGCAAAGGAAGCGTGATAAGAACTGTAGCGCGATCGGCATGATCCATCGCATCGTACAAGCTGCACTTCGTCAGCGGTTTCTGGTGCTGATGCTGACGGCCTTCATGATGATCGCGGGCATCATCTCGTTCCGGCGCATGCCTGTTGACGCCTATCCCGACCTTTCTCCACCGCAAGTCGAGCTGATCACACAATGGCCCGGCCACGCCGCGGAAGAAGTGGAACGCCTGGTCACGCTCCCTATCGAACTGGAGATGAATGGCGTTCCGCACGTAGTCGTCATGAGGTCCATCTCGCTCTATGGCCTCTCCGACGTTATCCTTACGTTTGAAGACAATACCAACGACTACTTTGCCCGCCAGATCGTCTTCGAGCGTATAGCGCAAGCCAATTTACCCGCGGGAGTGACGCCAGCCATGGCTCCGCTGTTCAGTCCCAGCGGCTTGGTGTACCGCTATGTGCTGGAAAGCCCCGACCGCAGCCCGCAGGAGTTGAAAACGATCGAGGACTGGGTGGTGGAGCGGGCTTATCGGTCGGTTCATGGCGTCGCCGATGACTCCGGTTTCGGCGGCACAGTCATGCAATATCAGGTGTTGCTCGATCCCGCCCGGATTTACGGATATCACCTCACCATCCCGCAGGTGATGAACGCCTTGGGCGCCAATAACTCCAACGCAGGCGGTGGGTTCTACTCCCAGGGCGGACAGTTTTATTACGTGCGCGGCATTGGCCTCGTCCGCAACACCGGGGACATCGGGAACATTGTGGTTGGCAGTAACAATGGCGTGCCCATCCGGATCAAGGACATCGGCGAGGTTGCGATCGGCCATGCGCCGCGGCTGGGCGAGTTCGGCTTTCAGAAGAACGACGATGCCGTTGAGGGTGTCATCCTCATGCTTCGCGGGGAGCAAACGCAGAATGTCCTGAAGGGCGTGGAAGCCAAGACCGATGAATTGAACCGGACTGTACTGCCGCCGGACGTCAAGATCCACCCTTACTACGACCGCAGTGAATTGGTAAAACTGACCACCGATACGGTAGAAACCAACCTCCTCCGCGGCATGGTATTGGTGCTGATTGTCCTGATTTTCTTTCTGGTCAGTTTTCGGGCCGCCATCATCGTGGCGCTCACCATTCCGCTCTCTCTTTTGTTTGCCTTCATTGTGTTGCATGCCCACGATGGCGCCGCCAACCTGCTCTCCATTGGCGCGATCGATTTCGGCATCATCATCGACGGCACCGTGGTCATGGTTGAGAACATCTACCGTGAGCTTGCGCTGCGGGAAGGGCAGAGCTATAAGCTGCACGAAGTCATCCTTACCGCGGCAAAAGACGTAGATCGGCCAATCTTCTACTCGGTCGCCGTGATCCTGGCAGGCTATCTGCCGATCTATGCGCTCAGCGGGCCTTCGGCGAAGTTATTCCATCCCATGGCCGAAACCATGTCGTTCGCGCTTGTCGGCGCCCTGATCCTCACGCTCACGCTGGTCCCGGTCTTGGCCTCCTACTGGTTCAAGAGCGGTGTTCGCGAGCAACAGAACCGGGTTTACGAGTGGATGAAGCGCAAGTACGCGACCCAGTTGGATTGGGCGCTGGCGCGTCCCAAGCTCATCATGCTCATAGCTAGCCTCATCTTCGGCGCAACCCTGCTGCTGGTTCCCTTCATCGGGGGCGAGTTCATGCCCCACCTCGATGAGGGTGCGCTCTGGGTGCGGGCGACCATGCCATACACCATTTCGTTCGAGGAGGCTAGCAGCATCGCTCCTCAAATACGGGCGATCCTGATGTCGTATCCGCAAGTCACCGTGGTCGGTTCCGAACTGGGCCGGCCCGACGATGGAACGGACCCTACCGGTTTTTTCAACTGTGAGTTCTACGTTGGTCTGAAGCCTTACAAGGACAGGGCGTGGAGCGGAGACATCAACACCAAGACCAAGCTGATTGAATCCATCAACCAGAAGTTAAGCGCGTTTCCGGGAATCATCTTTAACTACACCCAGCCTGCGGAAGATGCCGTGGACGAGGCCTTGACCGGGCTGAAGAGTTCGCTGGCGGTCAAGATATATGGCGACGACTTGACTGTTCTCCAGGACAAAGCCGTGCAGATTAAGAACGCGCTGGCCAAAGTACCGGGATTCGCCGACCTGACGGTCGTCCGCGAACTAGGCCAGCCAAGTTTGCTCATTGATGTGGACCGCGACAAAATTGCGCGCTACGGGATCAATGTCTCCGATGTGGAAGCTGTGATTTCGGCCGCCGTTGGCGGGCAAGCGGTGACCCAGGTCATACAGGGAGAGAAGCTGTTCGACCTGGTCGTCCGCATGCAACCTCAATTCCGCAGCAGCGCGCATGAGATCGGTGAATTGCTGGTGGGCACGCCGGACGGGAAACAGATTCCGCTGAGCCAGCTTGCTGATATCCGTCAGGGAAATGGCGCCTCGTTTATTTATCGCGAGAACAACTCCCGCTACGTCGGGGTGCAATACAGCATCGAAGGACGGGACCTGGAGCGCGCCGTGCGTGATGGCCAAAAGGCGGTCAGCCAAGCGGTCGCATTACCGCAGGGCTACTGGCTGAGTTGGGGCGGTGAGTACAGCCAATTTCTGGAGGCAAAAGCGCAGCTCACCTTGATCGGTCCAATCGCGGTCGTGATCATCTTCATGATCCTGTTCGCGCTCTATGGAAACTTCAAGTTCCCGGTCACGATTGCCTTGGGCGTTATTATGACTGAACCAGTTGGCGCGCTGATCGCCTTGAAGCTCACACACACTCCATTCAGTGTTTCCTCCGTTCTGGGATTGCTTGCGCTCTTGGGCGTATCGGTTGAAACCGCCGTGATTCTGGTTTCCTACATCAACAAGCTTCGCCTAGAAGGGATGGACATTCGCACCGCAACCCGCGAGGCATCCCTGCTGCGGCTGCGTCCCATCATGATGACGGCGCTAGTCGCATGCCTGGGACTGCTTCCCGCAGCGCTCGCCACTGGAATTGGCTCCGACACGCAAAAACCCTTTGCCATCGTAATTGTGGCGGGCTTGATCTCCCGGCTCTTCATCGGATTTTTCGTCAATCCGGTTTTGTACCAGATGGTGGCCCGTGAAGGTGATGTGCTTCAGGTGTAGCCTTCTTTCGAACGCAACCAAGTCGAGGGATCTGCGGGTCGCCGTTGGCAGTTGTCATCACGAGCCCGCCGCGGCGGGGCGAGGGATCTGCTTCTCAAGAATCAAAGCAACCGCGGATTCTCGCACTGCTGCTCCCCTCTCTTGTACTCACGTAGAATCAATAGTTTACCCACCATTTATGTCGCAAAATATTCCATCCAAAGGAGTTACAGTTAAGATATTGACTCTCTTAGGCTTAGCGGCCACAAAGGGCCCAGAAACTCTTCGATTGAGCCCAAACGATTATGTGTACTATGTACTCTATGTATATTATGTCTCCGGTTAGGCCCCCTCCCCCTTCTCTCGCAAAATATTGAAAACAAATAGCAAGAGAAAAAAATACCTTGCAAAATCCTCCATCCAAAGGAGTTAGAGGTCAAAATCTTCATTCGCAAGGACTTAGCGGAGCAGCTTGGCCACACCCGGCGGGAGTTGGGTTTGAAGGGCTGTAAGTGCACTCCAGCCACCTTGTTCACTGACAACTGGCTACTGACTGCTGAACACAGTTGTCCCGACACAACAGTGTGCGAGACGGATGGTGGCTTGACAAGTGAAATCCGACAGGTCAACTTACGAAAGTAATCCGCGATTCGGCAACAGAACACACCAAAGTAATGTACGTCTCCGCCCATAATGGGACGCAGCGGCGCGGAGCTACCGGGAGTACGCGGGAACGTGACCTCATAGGCTGCTCAAAAGTCCCTTCAAAGTGTCATCGTGAGCGGAGGCGGCGCCGTTGCGCCGCCGGAGTCGAAGGACCCCTATTCGGCTCATACCGTTACCTTCGACTCGAGGGTAAGCGGCCCCTCGCTCAGGGTGACAAGATTGGGAGTCAGTAGAGCCGGTTATCGTGTTCTTGCTGCTCAGGGGCTAAAGCCCGGATCCTTTGGGGCCGAGTAACGGCACGGCTGAAGCCATGCCCTGATACAAAGCGATTACGAGATCGATTGCAGCCGTTGCGTGGCCGCTCCGAATCCTCTGCCCAGGTTGGCGCCCAAAAGAAGGACGCGAACTCGGGGCACCAGGCTTAGACGCATATTGTCACGGGAACACAGTGAACATATCGCTCAAATCTGTCTCTCTTGATGCGTCGCGCAGCAAGGGCTTCACGCCGAAGATCTCCTCGATGGTGCGCAGCGTTGAGCCATGGGTGTAATGAATGCTGTTCGAGTATCCATTGCCTTTGGCAAATGGCGAGAGGATGATCATGGGAATGGGACCGTCGCCCGAGTCGGCTTCGTCCCAGACAATGAACAGTGCGCCACCAGCCTGGAAGGCCGCCGAGTCGAGGATTGCGGGCACATTTTCAGAGAGCCAAGTGTCGCCATGGGCAATGGGATTGCCGTTACAGTTATCGTGCATGTCATCGCAAAGATTCGGCGTGATCCAGACGTATTGCGGCAGGGTGCCGTTCGTTAGATCGGCCGCCAGTTCCTTGTACGGCCGGACGTGGGCGATGCAGTAGGCAGAGTGGGGGTCGAGATCGTTGGTGTCGTCGTCGAAATAGCAAAAAGGCTCGTGGCGAACCGCATAAAGCGGGCTTCCGTCGGGATCGATCGGTCCTCCGTCCACCAGGGGGCAGACCTTGCCGGTGATGTTCTCCTCGTAGGCTTTCCAAGAGATTCCAGCGTTGTTCAATAGAGTGACCAGATGTTTGGTGGTGCTCTGGTGATTATGGCTGGGAGGACCATCATTGAGAATTCCGAAGTTGGTCCCTGCCTCAAGCCACAAATAGTTTGGCAAGCTGGGGTGGTTTCCCGGAGGATTGTAATACTGCTCGGCGTGCGATGCCATGGGGATTAGAGTATTGTTGATGTACGGGGCCGCCGGATTTCCCTTGATGTCCCGATGGCCGTCGCCGGTCCAGTTGTGATTTTCCATCAAAATGATGAACACGGTCTGAATGTGATGAGTGACCGGTGGGGTGTCGTCTGCAAGCGATCTTGCAGACGAACCCAGGGCCACGCAAGCGGCAGTCAGGGCAATCAGTAGCGTGTGAAGGTGTTTGCGGGTCATTGCTTCTCCTTGAGCCAAATTGTGGCGCGGTGAGAGTTTACGGGTGGTACTCGATCAGGGTTGCGTAGTTCCCTGCGGAATTTCCTTGCACCCCGACCGCCCAGAAGCCGCCACCGGGAATCGCCGCGATTCCGGCGAAGCCATTGTCCTGTCCTGGCAGGGTCGGGCTTGAGACGAGCGACCACGCTCCATTCCGGCCTCGCAGGATCAGCGGATCATGGTTGCCGGTGTTGGTGTTGATGTCCCAACCAACTGCCCAGGCCGAGCCGTCGGCCGCAGTCGCGACGCCAAACAGGTCGTTCTCGCCGGCGCCTTGATTGGGGGTGTTTTGAATCGTCAGCCCATTCGCCGGGCCTGCGGCAACATAAGTTGTGTATGGAGCGGTGTCAGTCTCGTGCTGGCCAACTATGGTCAGCCGGGAGAGACTCACATCCACACCAAGTGGTAGAGCCGTCGCGTTCGGGTCGGTAGGGCCGGCCACCACACTCCATGAACTTCCGTCCCAGTGCTCGATTAATGCCTGACTGGGAAAGGCTGTTCCGGCCTGCTGGCCGACTGCATATATGTCATGCGACGACTTCGCCTTCACCGCGTAGAACTGGTTCCCGTTCACACCCGGGTCCACTGACGGAACAACCGACCATTCGGACCCATCCCAGTGTTCCGTGAGGGTGTGCCAGAGACCGTGTGTATCTTGCTCCGCGCCGACAGCCCAGACATCGCTGTCAGAGATTGCCGCAACGCCGTACAGAATATTCTGCTCTTTGCCCGGGCTCGGGCTGGGAACGACGGACCAGTTATTGCCGTCGAAATGTTCTACAAGCGTCTTCTGGTTGAAATGCCCATCCACATAGGTGCCCACGGCCCAAGCCTTGCCGGGTGTAGGCATCGAGACCCCAAACAAAATGTTCTGCTGCATACCCACGTTGGGCAAAGGGTAGGCGGTCCAGCGCGTGCCGTCAAAGTGCTGTGCGAGGGTCGCCAGCGGGCTAGTTGGACTCGGAGAGTACGTACCGGCTGCCCAAGCGTCGGTCGGCGACGCAGCGGAGACCGCGGCGAGTACGTTGTCCTGGTGGCCGAAGTTATGGCTGGGCTCGACTTGCCATCCGTTGCCGCCCAAGGAGACCGGTTGGGCCGCTACTCCTGCGCCCTGCTGCGAGATTTTGTCATGGCCTGGCGGAAAGTCGTATGGCGGCGGCAATCCGGGAATGTTGTTCGACCCGGTGATCGCGAACAGATTGGCCATCGGTGTTGCAGTGCAGCTATTCAGCAGGCAGCCCAGACTGAATGTCTGCTGCAACGATGCGAGCAGCGAGTAATGGTTGTAGCTGGTTGGGTCGCTGACTCCGCGCGGGCCGTGGTTGGTGACGACCACTGTAAAGATGCGGCTCGTCGCCAGATTGCCTTCATCATAGGTAACGACAATGGCATTGTTGCCTTCCTGCCACGTCGAAGAAGAGGTGATCATCTTGACGATGTTGCCTACGAACCTGTCGCCTTCTGCGATCAGCCAATTCTGCTGTACCGTGCCCGGTTTGTTGGAATCCACGCACCATGGCGGAGCGCCGTGCATGTCGTTGCACTCATTCGGGACTATATAGCTAAAGTCAGGAACCGTCCCACCCGCGAGATCGTCCGAGAGTTGCTCCAGCGGCATCATCTTCACAAACTCACCGGAAGTTTGGAGAATGTGGAAGTTAACAATGCCGTTGTGTTTCGACACATACTGGGTGTCCGCGTCGGGGATGCCGTTACACTTGTCCGGATAGCAATACCCGCGATAGCCAGGATAAGGCATGCCCTGGAAATAGCCCCTCCACGTCTTACCAGCCCGTTCGAGCTGGGATAGCAGGTTGTCAGCGTTTACGGTCTGCCCCGGGAAAAAATACGGATCGTCACTGCTTATCCCAAAGAAGTCGCCGCCCAGCATCGCCACGTAATTGGGTTCGCTGGGGTCGGCTACGCCGGTGTAGTTTGTGGCGAGGCCGTAATCGCCTGCCAACGCATTGAGAATTGGCGCATACGGGTTGTTGTCGATCTGTTTGAAGCCTTCGTTCTCCATGATGAGGAGAAAGACGTGGTCGTACTGCGGGAAGGATTGTGCCGACAGTGTGGATGCGGTTGCGGTGAGAACCAGGCACAGCGCAAGCGCATTGAGACGTGCGGATAGACAACTCTTGCACCAAATCATAACTTCCCCTTCTTTCAAAATGTTCGTGCCGATCACCATGTCAGGCCTCCGGCTCGAGCCTTCCATAAAGCGATCCAGTTTGATTAGCTGCAGCGGTCCCACCCGGAATCTGCCCGTTCTAGCGCGTACCGCCGCCTGACCCGTTACCGAATTGAAGTGCTTTGAAAACGCGTCTTTATCACCACGTTACGAAGTGGGGAGCTACTTCCTGTGTGCCTGGTGTTTGTGCGAAGACGGAACTGTGGCGCGCAGCTCTTTGCATTCTGCGCTTGAACACCTGAGTGAACCACCCTGAGAAGATGGCGTTGACGAAGAGAACAACCCTGAGATTGAAGAGCGCTGCCAACGATTATGCCCCATACTGAACCAAAGTCAAGCGCAAGTCGGAGGCGCCCTAAACTGTCGTGGTGCGTGACGTGCTGCCAGGCGCGAAGAATGACCCGCGTAGCGGCGATACGGGTTGCCGCACAGTTTTTTATCCCCGCGGCTCAAAGTGCGCTCTTGCAAGGACTACACTCAGGGCAGGCTCTTCTCACTCCAGCCCGATCAGGAAGGGCAAACTTTCAATCGAGCTTGATTTTCTCGCCTTTCGACGCGATGCGCATGCAGTTGATCACCTCATTGGCAACCATGAGTTGTGTTCTTGCTACGCTTTTTGAGGAGTCCAAAAACTGAGGTTGTATGGAAATTCGAGCCACTATCGTCGCGGACCGCTGTCGTGGATTCAGGGGAAGCTTCCACTTCGTTTCCGCGGTCCTGATTACTTTGGCAAGCATGATTGTGGGTGCGGCGCAGTCTAACGCCCAAGGCATACCGGCTCCGCTAAGCCCGACCATGCCGACCCCCATGGGACCTGGCGCCCCGGGGACGCCGGCCGACGCCCGGAATGGCGGGGCCGTCCGCGTCACCATCGTTGACGAGAACAAAAAGCCTTTGAAGCAGCAGTCACTCATCAGGCTGACCAGCCAAACAACCGGCAGGGTCTTATTCCAAACCACGCGTGGTCCTGAGGCGAGCTTTCCCGAGATTTCTCCAGGAAAATACCTCCTGGAGGTCGGTGCTGCCGGGTACTTGGGAATGCATACCGAAATTACCGTTCCCGATGTCGGTCACGATGTTACGGAAACGGTGACACTGGCGCGCGATCCGGCCGCCGTGGACCTCCGCTTGGAGGATGCAGCGCAGCTCCCGCCAAAGGCCCGCAAAGAAGCGCAGAAGGGTGTGCAAGCGCTGGAGCTCTCCAACCTGGTCGAGGCCGGCAAGCATCTGGATGCTGCCAATCGTCAGTATGGCTCGAGCTCTTCCATCAACTTTCTGCTGGGATATCTGGCCCTCCTGCAAAAAGACCAGGACCACGAATTGACCTACCTGACGACCGCGACGAGGCTCGATCCGCACAATGTGCAGGCGCAGAACCTGCTGGGGCAGCTCTATTACCGGCGTGGCGACTATGCGCACGCCGCAGAAGCCGAAGAGATCGTGGTCGCCAGCAGCGGCGAATCTTTGATAGCGCGCAAAGTGCTCGCGAATTCCTACCTGCAGCTGAAACAATTCGAGAAGGCCCGCGAGAACGCGCAATGGATGGTGGATCACGGCGGCAACGAGGCGGTCTCGGCCCGGCTGGTTTTGGGACAGGCGCTTGCCGGTTTGCGGCAGAACGAGGCGGCCATTCAGACCCTGAAAGCCTACCTTGACGAGGCACCCGCTAATTCAGCGACTCCACAAGTGCGACAGCTGGTTGCCCAACTGGAGAAAGAGGTTTCTCAAGGCGGCACTAATAATGCCGGCGCAAGGACCGGAATTGGTGATCCGGAACTCACGACTGAGAGCGATTACGTTGCCGGTAGCGGGGGGATGCCCCCCGACGTGGATGCACAGAAGCCAGCCGTCGCCGCCGGGGTCCAGTGTCCGGCAAACCTTCTGGATTCGACGGCAAACCCCTCCCAGGACCTGGTCAGTAGCCTGGCACGATTCTCCGCGATTGAGCACATGGTTCACGAGAGACTTTCGTCGGGAGGAACTCCCACCAATCGCGAGACCCGGCAATACAATTACCTGGCCGAAATAAGCGAACCCACGCCGGACATGTTGCTCATCCAGGAGTATCGCGATTCGGGCGATCTGAACATGCCGGACAAAATATCTACAACCGGACTTCCGGTCCTGGCAATCGCCTTCCACCCGCATTTCCGTGGTGACTTCGAGATGCATTGCGAAGGTCTTGGTGATTGGAGCGGGCAAGCGGCGTGGCTGGTGCACTTCCGACAGTTGGATGACAAGCCTCCTCGCCTGCGGGCCTACGTGGTAAACGGAAGCTACTACCCGGTAGCCTTAAAAGGGCGGGCATGGATTCGGGCCGACAACTTCCAGATCACTCATCTGGAGACCGATCTGGTGCGGCCGATTCCCGAGATTCACCTGCTGAGCGAACACACCAGCATCAGCTATGGTCCAGTGGAATTCAAGCGGAGCCGTACCGATCTATGGCTGCCTCAGAGTGCGGAGATGTATGTGCACTACGCCAAGCTGCGCTTCCACCGGAGCGAGCGTTTCGACCACTTCATGCTCTTCGCCACGGAAGCGACTGACACCGCAAACCTTCCCAAGGGCAGCGGCCCCAGCAAAAGTTCAACCGCCGATCACGGGGGTGCACAACCCCAGTAGCCCTGCGGGCGACTGCGGGGTAACTCCAGGTTGTCTGGCTCGGTTGCGCATCCTAGCGTTAAGAATTGTCGCTGCGAGCGCCCCAGGTTTGGGGGCGAGAAATCTGCTGTTGGGTGGAACAGGCAAGAAGCAGATCCCTCGCTCGCCGTGGCGACCTCGTGATGACAATTCTTGGAGGCCGGCATGTCAACAGAGCCGGGCTGTGTCGCAGCTGGAAACGTGGCTTGAGGCTCGGGGAGCCGCCCAAAGAGTGCAAGAATGGGCCGCGCGGCGGCGGCCTTGAAGTTAGCCTGGGGCGGATTGCGCGGTGCCTCACTCATTCGCGGTGTTGGTGAATGAATGGGAAGTTTTACGATCCCAGGTTCGCGTTGGGTACGAGCCTCGGAGAGTACAGTTACGGAGTGAAGTTTGTTTTGGTGACGAGATCAAAACACCTACTCAGCCGACGAAAGGTTGAGTAGGTACCCGGCTCTTTTTCGAACTCCCACATTGTGGGATGTCCACAACTGACAACTGGCCACAGACCACTGACAACTGTCTTAAGGCGTGATCTCCCACACCACGCCATGGTAATAAGCGCCTCCCCCGGCTGCCGTGCCGTAGATATTCCCCTCGGCGTCGAAGATTATGCTGTCGTACGGGTCACAGCCATCCGTGCTGCAAACAAAGTCGTGCAGCGAGGTATAGGTCCAACCGCCGTTGGATGGAGTGAGCTTGAACACCGCACCTTGTCCATAAGCGCCGCCATTGGCGGTCGTGCCGTAGAGGTCCCCCGCAGCATCCATGACCAGCGTGCCCCAGGCCCCGCCCACGTTTTGATTGCCCCCGGTGAGGCTGTAAAGCAGGTTGAAGTTCCAGTAGCCGTTAAAGGGCGACAACTCGAACACGGTGCCGCCGTAACCTGAGCCTCCCTGGACGGTAGTTCCGTAGAGATTGCCGGAGGCGTCAAGCACCACGCCCCCATTAGGGAAGGCTCCGTCACTTCCGTCTTGAAACTCGTATAGGGTGGTATCGATCCAACCAGAACCGGACGGCGTCAACTGGTAAACCACGCCGCAACCAAGGCCGGGCTCGCAGTTCAAATCGCCGCCGGCGGACGTGGTCCCGTACAGGTTGCCCGCCTGATCGAAGATGAGCGGACCATAACCCGGGAACGCGCCGTCGCCATAGCCGAACGTATGGAGAACCGTCTCCGTCCAGCCGCCATTAGACGGGCTCAGCTCGTAAACCGCGCTTGCGCCGGTAGTGCCATAAAGGTTGCCGGCCTGATCGAAGATGACGCTGCTGAAGGGGTCGCATCCATCGCTGTGCGAGAAGGTATGAATCACGGTCAAATTCCAGGAACAAAGAGCAGATGTGCAGGCCGCCGGGGGAGGTTTCAGGTTGAAAGCCGCACCGCAGGAGCCGGTGCCCTCGCCGCTGGCTGTGCCATACAGAGTGCCGTCCCGGCCAAAGGTCAGGCCGCCGTATGGACTGCCGCTGTCAGCTTTGCCGGTGAACAGGTAAAGCGGAGAGAAGAGCCAGCCGGAGTTAGTGCGCTTCAGCTTGAAGACGGTGCCGCAGCCATGCGGATAACAGTGGCCGCTCTGGATCGCGCCTTCCGGCGTGGTTCCATAAAGGTTCCCCGCAGCATCCAGGGTAAGGCCGGCGTAGGGACTGCCCCCGTCAGATCCGCCGGTAAAGTTGTGCAGGACGGTGTAGGTCTGAGCGTGTAGTTGAGTTGCGGCTACGATCATCAGCAGCGCAAGCCCGAATGCAGCAATCGTAATCCAGGTATCGATCACTGGCGTCCGGCGCCAATCTCGCTTTGGAAGTGTCATACGGACTCCTTGAACGAAAGCACCTTGTTTTTTCTTTTCGAGCTCCCACACTGTGCGATGCCAACGGGCTGACAACTGGCCACTAGCTACTAACAACCGCTTTACGGCGTGACAAGGCTGACGCTCGTCGGTCGTTTCCCAAACTGCTGATTCGATGTTGCTCCCGGCTGACCATGAATTGACTCTCCATTCGCGAATGAATCGCCATGTTGCGACGCTTGTCCCACATTGTGGGATGGTCGCGACTGACAACTTCCCACGTGCTACTGACAACTGTCTTACGGCGTGATCTCGAAGACGACCCCGCAGCCACCACCGCTGCAATTTCCATCGCCATAGCCGCCGGCGATTGCCGTGCCGAAAAGGTTCCCCTTACCGTCCAGAATCATGCCAGCCCAGGGCCACGCTCCATCGGGACAGGGAGCGCCGTTTTTGCAAAACAGGTAAAGCTGGTTGTATGCCCAGCCGCCGTTGGACGGAGTCAGCTCAAAAGCCGTGCCGGTATTCTTGCCTCCGTCCTGGATGGTGACGCCGTAGAGATTACCGGCGGCGTCCATAACCAGGCTGCCTCGAGGACCTGGGTTCGGGGTGCCGCTCCCGGAATTCCCGCTGAGCGCGTAGAGCAGGTTAAAGGTCCAGG
Source organism: uncultured Acidobacteriaceae bacterium (assembly GCA_963837245.1). Lineage (GTDB taxonomy): Bacteria > Acidobacteriota > Terriglobia > Terriglobales > Acidobacteriaceae > Bog-257. Next base: position 104,084 of record CAWIMR010000005.1, read on the forward strand.
CACCGTTTGAGGGAGCAAGCTGGAAAACTGTACCGCCGCCATTAGGGCCATCGGCCGACGCGACGCCGTAAAGATTGCCGGAGCCGTCAAAGATCAGACCGGCATAAGGGGCGTCCCCGTCGGGTTTGCCTTGAAAGTAATAGATGATATTTTCCGTCCAGCCATCCCCCGCGGGCGTTAGCTGGAAAACGGTGCCGCAGCCATAATTGGAGGAGCAGCCGGAATGGCCCCCTGCGTAAGTGGTTCCGTAAAGGTTGCCGGCTTTGTCGAACACCAGTCCGCTCTCAGGAGTTGCGCCGTCGGTTCCTCCATAGAAACTGTGCAGAACACTCTCCGTCCAGCTCCCACCCGAGTGAGTGAGTTTGAAAACGGTGCCGTTGCCAGAGGTCCCACCGCCGAAGGTTGTGCCGTAGAGGTTACCGGCGGCATCAAAGATGAGGTTACCGTAAGGAAACGCTCCATCATTGCCGCCGCTGAATCGGTACAACACGGTCTGAATCCACGGACAAGAGACGCTTTTGCAAGCGCTCAATGGAGGGGCCAGCCGGAAAACCGTGCCGTTGCTGGTGAAAGCGCCAGTTGTGGTTCCGTACAAAGCGCCGTCCGGCCCGATGGTGACCCCACCGAAAGGATTGGAGCCGTCCGCTCCTCCGGTAAAGGTGTAGAGCGGAGTGAAGATCCAGCCTCCACCCTTATTGGAAAGCTTGAAGACAATCCCGTAGCACTCATACCCGCCGTTGCAAACAAAATTTGCGTAGGCCGTTCCGTAAAGGTTTCCCGCCTTGTCCATGGTCAAGCCAGCATAAGGAAAACCCGAATCGGACGAGCGGTAAAAAGTGTGCAGCACGGAGTAGGTTTGTGCCCACGCCGCCTGAGCCGCCATCGCAAACACAATTGCCAACGCAAGCGCGAAAGCTGGCGGTCGCGGGCTGGTGCCCAAAATCCCAATTCGATGTTGCTCTGAGTTTGTCATCGTGATTCCTCCTTCCGAGAAAATCTCTTTTTATGAGGCTCTATTCATCCTCGGCCCCCACATTGTGAGAGTGGTTAACTGAACAATTGGCAACTCACCACCGCCCTACGGCGTGATCTCGAAGACAACGCCGCAGCCGCCGATCGAACAAGCCAGTGAGCCACCATAAGCTGCTGTGCCATAGAGATTGCCGTTGGAGTCGAGAACCAGGCCCCCGTAGGGATTTGCCCCATCATCACCACCGGTAAAGTCGTGGAGCGAGGTGTAGGTCCAGCCGCCATTGGAGGCTGTCAGTTTGAAGACTGCGCCGTATCCGGAAGAGCTGCCCTTATACATCGTGCCGTAAAGATTGCCGTTCCCGTCCATAACCAGTCTTTCGTAGGACCCCCATCCGCCTCCCGGAAGGGGATAAATCTCGGTGTAGGACCAACCTCCGTTGCCGGGCGACAGTTCGAAGACCACACCGCTACCGCCCGAGCCACCGAAAGTCGTAGCGCCATAGAGATTGCCTGACCGGTCGAAGATTACGCCGCTATACGGGAGTGATCCGTCATTGCCACCCGTGAAGTTGTACAGAACCGTCTCGGAACCTGACGGAGTCACCTGGTACACAGCCCCGTCACCGTAAGAGCCGCCCTGCGAGGCGGTGCCATAGAGGTTGCCTGCGGCGTCGAGGACTACGCCAGAGTGGGGACAACCTCCGTCGTTGCCGCCAGTGAAGTTATACAGGACGGCGTAGCTCCACCCGCCATGAGAAGGTGTCAGTTTGTAAACTGTACCGAGGGCATAGAGGCCGCCAAAACAGGTCGTGCCATAGAGATTGCCCGCTGAGTCGAGAAGCAGATCCCCAATCGGTTCCTCGCCATCATTGAAGTCGAAGTCATGAATCCTGGTTTCCAACCAGGGGGCCACGACGGCAACCGGTCGTGTTGGTGATGGCCTCAATTCGAACACGGTGCCCTCTCCCCGGGGTCCTCCCGATTGTGTTGTCCCATAAAGAAGGCCACTCGGGTCGCGAGCGAGTTGGCCTGCCGGGGCATAGCCATCGATCCCGGTCGTGGGATCAAAGGTATAGAGCGTCTGCAAGACCCAGGCGGAATTCCTGTGGGCCAGCTTAAAGACTGTGCCGCACTCGTACGGAGGAGAACAATTATTGGGGCCGCCCCAAGTGGTCGTTCCGTAGAGATTCCCTCCCGGATCAAGAGTCAACGTGCTAAAGGGGTGTGCCCCGTCTCCTCCGCCGCTGAAGGTGCGAATCACAGTAAACGTTTGCGCATGCACCGCAGGTGTTGCACAGACGGTCAACGCCAACACGATCGCCAACGCCAGTGCGCAGGCTGGGCTCGTCATGATGAGCCTCCTTTAGCAAAACTTCGTTGTAACATCCACCCTCAAATCCCACATTGTGAGACAAGCTCGATGTGCCCGCTTTGGTAAACGGCAACCGGCCACTGACCAATGCTTTACGGCGTGACCTCGAAAATGACGCCACATCCGCCTGTGCAAGGGCCGGTTCCGCCCACCGACGCCGTTCCGTAAAGATTCCCACTGGCATCGAAGACCAAGTTGCTGTAGGGATACCCGCCATCGCTGCCACCGGTAAAGTCGTGCAGTGTGGTGAAGATCCAGCCGCCGTTGGAGGGTGCGAGTTTGAAAACCGAACCGTAGCCATTGGCTCCGTCGGACAAGGCCGTGCCGTAGAGGACGCCGGCGTTGTCCATGACCAAGCTGCCGACGGGCCCTACAACGAACCGTCCATTGCCCGGTCCGGCAAAGCTGTACAGGGTGTTGAGCGTCCAGTTGCCATTGGAAGGCACCATCTGGAAAACCGTTCCGCCGCCACCAGACCCTCCCGTACTTGTGGCTCCGTAGAGATCTCCTGCCTGGTCCAAGATGAGCCCAGCCCAGGGGAATCCGCCATCATTTCCGTTGGTGAAGTCGTAGAGATCGCTGGCTATCCAGCCGCCGCCTGAGGGCGTCAACTGATAGACCGACCCCTGGCCGTTACCGCCTATGAAGGCACTGCCAAGGAGATTGCCGGAGCGGTCGAAGATGACTCCGCTCGCCGGATATCCATACGAAGTGTAAACAACCCTGTCGGTCCAACCCCCGCCCGAAGGCGACAACTCGAAAACCGTACCTCCGTTGCGCAAACCCCCACTGGAGGTCGCGCCGTAGAGATTACCCGCCTGGTCGAAGACGACCGCACCCACAGGCCCAATTCCGTTCAGGCCGGTGAAACGATGAATGACGCTCTCCGTCCACGGGCAAAGAGCGGCTTTGCAGGCCGAGGCTGAGGGCTTTAAGTTGAAAACGGTGCCGCAGCCTTCTTGATCGCAAGGTGCCCCGCCCAGGAAGGTCGTGCTGTACAGGCTGCCATCGGAGGCGATGACCACGTTGGCCTCCGGGTTGGCGCCATCATCGCCGCCCGCAAAGCTGTAAAGCGGCGTCAGAACCCAGCCAGAGTTCCGGTTCACCAGCCGAAAAGCTGTACCGCAGCCGGAGGTCCCGCAGTTACCCCCGGAATTTCCTCCATAGGCTGCCGTACCGTACAGATTGCCTGCCCGGTCTCTGGTCAGGCCAGCCATGGGAGTTGACCCATCCTGACCGCCAGTAAAGTTGTGAACGACGGAGTAGGTCTGCGCCGCGGCGGCCGGGCTGATGACCGCGGTCATCCCAAACACGGTCGCTAACGCTAGACCAGCGACCGCTGCAGTTCGGAGATCCATCGCGAAGATCCTGTTCCTGTGTTTCCGTGCGCGCGCCATCATGATCCTCCCTGTCCGGGCGATGATTGGCATCGGGAATTAGGTCCGAACGAGTTACCCCAGACAAGCTTGGTGTATCTTTTTTGCTCCCCTTTGCCCCACAAGTCAACTGAATTGCACATTACGGTCTAAGCTATTGCAATCACGTAAATAAGCATCTCTTCGATTACCAAACGTGGTTTCCTGTGCTACCATTTCCAACCAATCTATGGCGCGAGCTACGGTGCGAACTCTCGAAGTCAGCCCGCCGGTTCGCTTCGGTCCCTACGAAGTGAACCTGGATTCCGGCGATCTGCGCAAGTTCGGCTACAGGGTCCGGCTCCAGCCCAAGTCCTTTCTGGTGTTGCGCACGCTACTGGAACGTCCGGGGGAGCTGGTCACCCGCGAAGAGCTGAAAGCGCAACTCTGGGCGGAAAACACTTTCGTAGAATTCGAGTCCAGCCTGAATGTCGCGGTAAGACGGTTGCGGGAAGCGCTGGGCGACGAGGCCCAGCACCCGGTTTACATCGAGACCGTGCCCCGCCACGGCTATCGCTTTGTCGGGGTAATAGAGGCGACGGGGCGAGAACTCGTGGAGATATCGCCCGCTTCCGCTCGGGAAGCGCTCGCAATCTCTCCCGTGGGAATTCATATTCTCACACCGGCGCCGCGTACTCCTCCGCTTGCTGCGCAGAAAGCTCGGTCAGGAATCCTGTGGAACTTGCTCTTACCGTCGCTGGGGGTTGTCCTAGTGGCGCTGATCGGAATTCTTTTCCTCAAGCAGAGTGCTGCGCGCCGATTGGGCGGGTCGGCCACGCCGTCGATTGCCGTGTTGCCATTTGTTGACAGCAGTCCGGGAAAGTCCCAGGAATACTTTTCCGACGGGCTGGCCGAGGAGCTGCTGAACGAGCTGGCCAAGACTCCCCGGCTTCGGGTAGCGGCACGAACTTCGTCGTTCCATTTCAAGGGCCAGGACGGAGACCTGCGTACGATTGGCCAGAAGCTCAATGTGGGATCGGTTCTGGAGGGAAGCGTTAACCGGGAAGGCAACCGGGTCCGCATCACCGCCGAGCTGGTCAATGTGGACAACGGGTTCCAGCTTTGGTCGGGCAGCTACGAGCGAAACCTGGATGACGTCTTTGCGGTGCAGGACGAAATCGCGCGCGCCGTGGCGGCGGAATTGAAGGTGAAGTTACTCAGCGGGGGCGCGCCGGCTGCTCTTCCACGCAGCACCAACCCCGCTGCTTATAGCGACTATCTGCAGGGCCGCTACTTCTATGAGCGGCGCACGAAAAATGATCTGGAGAAAGCTACTTCCTATTTCGAGCAAGCCATCAAGCTGGACCCGGGATATGCGCGGGCATGGTCGGGACTCGCGTGGGCGCGCATGAGTCAGGCAGATTCCGCGTACGGTTTGTCCTTCGAGGAAGGTTATCGGCTGGCCCGGGATGCCGCCGAAAAGGCGTTGCAGTTGGATCCCAGCCTGGCCGAGGCGCACGCGGCCCTTGGCCGAATCAAGCGAACCCATGATTGGGACTGGGCCGGAGCAGACGCCTCGTTTCAGAAGGCAATCGCGCTGGAGCCGCAAAACGCCCTTGCGTTGATGGGGGCTTCGAGTCTGGCCGCCAGCCTGGGCCGGTTTGATGACTCCGTCGCTCTGGGGCGGCGGGCAGTGGAACTTGACCCGCTCAGCGTCATCGCCCACGTCGCCCTGGGATTACGGGCGTACTACGCGGGACAATTGGACCTGGCAATCACCGCGTATGAAAAGGCCCTGGAACTCAACCCCGGCGATCCCAGCGCGCACTATCTCTTGAGCCTTGTCTATTTGGCACGATCCGAACCTCTGCGGGCACAGGCCGAAGCTCAACAGCAACCCCGCGGCGCGGGGCGTTACGTGGGAGACGCGCTGGCTTACAATGCGTCGGGACACAAGCAGGAGGCCGATGCCGCGTTAAAGAATCTAGTAGGCAACTACGCGAACGAAGCTGCGTACCAGATCGCTGAGGTGTATGCCGTCCGCGGCGAATTGGACCGCTCATTTGAATGGCTCGAAATAGCTCGCACCCAGCGAGACGCAGGACTGTCCGCCATCGTGGGGGACCCGCTGCTCAAGAACCTGCGCGCTGACCCGCGTTATGCGGCCTTCCTGAAGCAGATGCGGCTGACGTGAAACGGCACCTACCATCGCGCTTTGCGACGGCAATCGAGTTGTGAATTTGCGATAATGAAGGTGGAACTCCATCCCGTGGGCCCGTAGCTCAATTGGACAGAGCATCAGCCTTCTAAGCTGAGGGTTGCTGGTTCGATCCCAGCCGGGCCTACCATGCTCCTCACTGTTAGCCCCACAAGTGCTACGGATTACTGCCGCCGGTTTGACCCTGCCCCGACCACCGTGATGTGCACCAAATCTTGCAACCAATCGCACTGTATGAAGAAAGCCGGGGACGAAGGGAGGAGTTATTGTTTCGGGCCCGACAGGTGTTTACCGCGCACTACAATTTTTCAGCCCGAGCGCACATAAGACGCCACCCAACGAAAACAGCAGAAAGTACAGCATTACTCCAATTAGCGCAGCAACCCATGCTCCGATAATCCACCCAGCATGAGTGTCACTCAGATCCAAGAAATTAAATATCGTCTCGCGAATGCGGGCACTAGCTTTCGGGGCCACAATCGAAAGCAGGCCCAAGAGCAGGATACCCACCGCAACTACCGCTAAGAATGATAAGAAAACGCGAATGCCGCTGTGCAACGCAAAGCCCGCAATTCCGAAGACTGCTATTGCACCGATACCCTTGGCGACATTCCGAATCGAGGCTCTTAGCCCTTTCTTTTCCCTGTACCTGTAGACATCTACGAGCAGATAGAGATAATTGCCCACAATCCACATAAAAAACGCCACTATGGCGATGCTGTAACCCACGCTGAACGCCGTCCAGTTGGCGACGTACCAACGCAGGACAATGGCCAGCGGAAGTAACGTAATGCCAGCAGCAATTAACACAAGCATGCGAGAAAAGGCAGCAGCCGCGATTTCGGTGTTGATTAGTTTTCCGGTGGCACAAGGTCAACGGGAATTCGGCCGCTGCCGTGGCAAAGGCCGCAATCGCTCCCGTCCGCACGCTTGCCGTTGCCGTGACACTGTGGACATTCTGTTGAGGTCGGAATGTCATGCATTGGCATGTCCCCCGTCGCGAACAGGGGCGACCTCTTCTTTTGGGTGCGTCCCAAACAGGAGGACTCTAGCCCATCGGAGGTAGCCCCTAACCGAATATTGTAAGCTGATTAAGTTTACCAACGTAACCCGAACACGGGCCTCCATTACGGTGTCGGCTGAATCGAGATCTGGGGCGCCCGGCACTCCTTCAGCCCGGTAGCGCAATTCTGATACTGCAGGTCCTTGGTCAGGCAAACCTCCAGCGCGGCGAAATCCGCGTTCGGACAGGAAATGCGAAATGCTCCTTGCGGTGCATTGTTTGTCTGGGCAAATTTCTTCTCCACGTCCGCTGGACTGTCCTTGATCATGTCGGCGGGCGAGCGATATTCCTCAGGAATTTTTACATTGCCGAACGCTTTCTGAATGCTGTCGAAGTAATCCTGGCTGGAAAGACCACTGCAGGTGCCGTGCTTGGCCCACTCATGCTGAATGAGACCGCTGTCGGGCATGATCGGCATCATCTGCTGGACAATCGCCTGCGACACTGGCTGCGCCGCGCCGCAATCGTGTGGGTATGAGCCGCTGTTGTTCTGCGGCCACAAACCGTGCACCACGAAACCATAACGTTTCTTAGGATCACATTCGCTTGAGGACTTTCCCTTGGGATTGGTGGCGCAGAATTCGGGCGCCCACGACATGGTAAGCAGGTAATAGTCAAAGCCAGACTGCGAGGGCTGAGTGTTCTTCTTGCGTTTCGCGAATTAAGTTCCGGTCAGGGAACAGGTCAGAGCCAATAACAGGATAGCGGACGCAAGTCTCTTGGTCATAATGCGCACATGGTACTCCAGCGGCAGCGCGAAGGCGATTCCAGAATTGCTATAGCTGCGGGTACGTGTAGAGCGGTGCTTAAGCGCCGCGTCCCGGCCAGCGTTCCGAATGTAGCCGGGTTTCAACCCGGCGGCGCTTTCGACCGAAACGCCAAGGGGGCTGAAGCCCCAGATTGTTAAGAAGACTTGGGAACGCGGGCCTGAAGGCCCGCTCTACTTGTCACACCAACTCCGGAAATTGTGCTTAGTCAGCGACGTCACCTTCAGCCAAGATGGGCAACATAGTCGAGGATGAAAAGCGCGCCCACGCCGATGAAGACCACCAGCGCCATCTTCACTCCCGGGCTCGCGATTGACCTCGGGATCAGGTCGGAGGCAGCGACATAAATCGTCACTCCCGCGGCGATCGGCAAGCCGTAGCTCACAGCATGCTGGCCGATCGCCATGGTAAGCACGCCGGCGAGCGTCGCGATGCCCAGCAGGACGGAGGCAAACCATGACCGTTCTTGCTCAGTCCGCTGGCCAGCATCACCGAAGTGACGGTGAAGCCTTCGGGAATTTTGTGCAGGAAGACGGCCAGGAAGATGACCCAGCCCAGCCACGAGGAAATAAGAAAGCCGGCGGTAATGGCGATGCCGTCGAAGAACGTGTGAATCATCAACCCGAAGAGCACCGACATGCGCCGGTGGGAGTGCAGATATTCGTCGGAATGAGTTTCTTCGCCGTAATGAAAGTGCGGCGTGATGGTGTGCTCGAAGAGATGGACCAGCAGGTAGCCGCCCAGCACCAGCAACGCTCCCTTGCGCCCGGCGAGTTCCAGACTCTCGGGAACCATCTCCACCAGCGCGGTGGCCAGCATGAAGCCTGCACCCAGCGCGACGAAGTAGCGCAGGTAACGGCGCTCCCAGTTCCTCTGCACGATCACCGCGCCGCCAAAGACGTTGGCGGCTGCAGCGGTCAGGCCAAGCAGAATGCTGAGGAGGATGGGATTCATGGGCGGAGAAGGATAGCAGAGCAGTAGTCAGTAGCCAGTTGTCAGTAGTCAGCTGGACCTTCGGTTAGTTTGCCGACTCTAAGTTTGAACTTTCATACCCTAAAAGGGAGGATTCTTTTACTGACAACTGGCTACTGACTACTGAAAACTGCTGCACTATCCACTATGCCTGATGTGCATCACGTCGCCGTCCTTCACGATGTACTCCTTGCCTTCCAGCCGCAGCGTGCCGCGGGCGCGGGCTTCGGCTTCGGAGCCGGCTTCCAGCAACTGGTCCCAGTGGATGGTTTCGGCGCGAATGAAGTGATGTTCGAGATCGGTGTGGATCGCGCCGGCAGCATTCACCGCCTTCGATCCGCGCTCCACCGTCCAGGCGCGGCATTCATCTTCGCCGACGGTGAAGAATGAGATCAGCCCCAGCAACTCGTAGGTCTTGCGAATGAGCCGCACCAGGCCGCTCTCTTTCAGCCCGTAGCTGGCAAGGAATTCGGCGGCATCTTCGTCGCTCATCTCGGCCAGCTCGGCCTCGACCTTGGCGCAAACGGCCAGCGCGCCGGTATTGGGCCGCGCGGCAACTTCGGTCACGCCATACTTCGCAACCGCTTCTTCCAGATCCTTGCCCAGGGTCGCGCTCTCGCCAATGTTCAGCACATAGAGGATCGGCTTCTCGCTCAGGAACATGAAGCCGCGTGATGCGTTTCTTGTCCTCCGGCGTCATTTCCATTTCGCGCAGCGGGCGCTCGGTTTCGAGGTGTACCTTGGCGCGCTTCAGCAGATCGATACTCGCGCTCGGTCTCGGCCGACTTCATCTTCTTCAAGTCTTTCTCGACGCGCTCCAGCCGCTTCTCCACCTGGCCGAGATCGTTGACGATGAGGTCGAAATCAATGTTCTTAATGTCGCGCAGCGGATCGATTGCGCCGACGTGAGGGATGGAGTCGTCCTCGAAGGCGCGAACGACGTGGGCCAGCGCATCAACATTGCGCAGGTTGGCGGCGAAGGCAGTCTCGTTCAGCGCTTCCTTGCTAAGCGCCGCGACATCGGCATACTCGACGCTGGCATGCACCAGTTTCTTCGGGTTGTATAAACGCGGCCAGGCGGTCGAGGCGGTCGTCGGGAACTTTGGCGACGCCGAGATGGGCCTCGCGCGGATTGCCTGCCGCGCTGCGCCACCGATTGCTTGGTCAACATGACGAAGAGAGACGTCTTGCCCACCTGTGGCAGGCCGATGATTCCGGTTTTCATTAGCTGTTAGCCTCTAGCTATCAGCTCTTAGCTTAGGAAACGCCAATAAAGAACTAGCCGCGGAACGGCGACTTGGATGTGAGCCCACGGCGCAAGCCCGGGACGTAAGGAGTAGCCCCTGAATGACCGAGCCGCATAGCTGGCGGCGCATCAGACGTCAATATGATAATCGCCGCGCAGTCAGAAACAGCAGCGCCAGCCCGAGAACAAGCACCGTGCTTTCAATTCGCGTGGACCACACGTGCAGGCGGTTGAACTCGACGCGGCGCGCATCGTCGTGCGGCACCTCATCGATCGGGCCCATCTGCTCGCGCAGCACCAGCATGCGCGAGGCAATGCCGAACATGCCCACCAGCGTCAGGATCATCATCGTGTAGATGAGCAGGTTGCGCGCGGCAAACGGCGCGGCCACACCGTTCACGGCGCGAGTCGATCATCGAGGTGACTGCGAACACCACGCCACAGGAGATCGCCATCCAGTGCAGAATCCAAGGCTGCGGTTGACCACATTGCCCGCCAGCTGGCGCGTGGGAAGAACGGTGAAGACCGTGGGCCGAGCACGAAGGCGAAGAAGATCAGGCCGCCAATCCAGACCACCAGCGATAACAGCATCAGAAATCGAAGCAAAGACATTCAGGCCCTTATAGGATATAGCGCGACAAATCCTGGTCCTTCACGATGTGGCTCAGAGTGTTGCGCACGTAGTCGGCATCCACGGTGACATGCTTCTCTTTCACATCGGAGGCCTCGAAGCTGATTATGTCGAGCACCTTCTCCATGATGGTGTGCAGGCGGCGTGCGCCGATGCTGCTAGTGCTTTGGTTAACGCGGAAAGCAATGACCACCTTCTAGCGCCTCGGGGGTGAACTCCAGCTTCACGCCCTCGGT
>CAWIMR010000006.1:0-16439 GCA_963837245.1 uncultured Acidobacteriaceae bacterium
AGCCGAGTAGCCCACAGACGACGCAGTCGACACCGCGGTACCGTCCATGCGGTGGTGTTTCTGAGTCCAAGCCGAAGACATTACATCGAGATCATGCGCTTCTTTGCCGACAACCGATGGGGGTGGCGACCGCGCCAGCCGGTGAATTGACTCATTGGGAGTTCGCTCTTACCATCACCATGCCACTTCCATCGTACGGGCAGGATGATCGAAGCAACTATCTCGCACTACCGTATTCTCGAGAAGCTGGGCGGCGGCGGAATGGGCGTGGTGTACAAGGCAGAAGACACACGTCTGCACCGCTTTGTCGCGCTCAAGTTTCTGCCCGATGACGTGGCCCAGGACCCCCAAGCCCTGGCCCGTTTTGAGCGGGAGGCCCAGGCCGCCTCGGCGCTGAACCATCCCAACATATGCACGATCTACGACATTGGCGCACAGGGCGGACGCGCCTTTATCGCCATGGAGTTTCTGGAGGGGCAAACCTTAAAGCACTGCATCGCCGGGCGGCCGCTGGAAGCGGAGCGACTGCTCTCCATTTCGATTGATATTGCCGATGCGCTCGATGCCGCGCACACGAAAGGCATCATCCATCGCGACATCAAGCCGGCCAACATCTTCGTAACCGAACGAGGTCATGGCAAGATTCTCGATTTCGGTTTAGCCAAGGTGACGTTCAAGGCCGCACCCGACAACCCCGAATCCGAAACCGTCCTGTCCGACCTTGACGCCCAGCACCTGACCAGTCCGGGAGCGATGCTGGGCACCGTGGCGTATATGTCACCGGAGCAGGTGCGCGCCAAGGAACTGGATGCGCGTACCGATCTGTTCTCGTTCGGTGCAGTGCTGTACGAGATGGCGACGGGCCACTTGCCATTCGACGGCGGCAGTTCGGGAGAGATTTGTGGTGCCATTTTGCATAAGGAGCTCCAGCCACCGTCACAGGTCAACCCACGGATTTCCGCAGGACTGCAAACCGTTATCGGTAAAGCGCTGGAGAAGGACCGCAACCTGCGTTACCAGCATGCCTCAGAGCTTCGGGCCGACCTGCAGCGGCTGAAACGCGACAGTGATTCATCGCATCACTTAGCTGCTGCTGACCCGGGAAAGGAGACAGAGGCGGCGCAGGCCGGGGCCGCAAGCGGGGGTTCCAGCGACAAGCGGCGATCTGCAACATCGAATGTGACTGGAACCGAGTCTGCGGAACAGCGCGGCTTCCGTTGGAAAATCTTCGCACCCATACTTTTGGTGCTCGCAGCTATCGTTGCAGGCGGGTTGTACTGGCGCTCACACCGGACCCCGATCCTGACCGAGCAAGACACGCTGGTGTTGGCTGACTTCAACAACACCACCGGCGATGCGGTTTTCGATGACACCCTGAAGCAGGCGATCTCGGCGCAGTTGGGACAGTCTCCGTTCCTGAACATCCTGTCGGACGCAAGAACTCGTGCCACACTCAGACTGATGGCCAAGCCGGCGAATACCAGGCTGACGCCGGAGGTGGCGCGCGACCTCTGCCAGCGCGCCGACGGCAAGGCATACATTGCGGGTTCGATTGCAACCTTGGGCAGCCAGTATGTGATCGGCCTGGATGCTATTAATTGCAAGACCGGCGACTTTCTGGCGCAAGAACAGGTGACCGCGGAAAACAAAGAGCACGTTCTGCGTGCCCTGGGTGAAGCGGCAACGACGCTGCGCAAAAAACTTGGCGAGTCGCTCAGCAGCGCGGATAAGTTTGACGCTCCTCTCGATCAAGTCACCACGCCTTCTCTTGAAGCCTTGAAAGCTCTGTCTTTGGGAAGAAAGATTCTGCAGGAAAAAGGCCCGGAGGCGGCAATACCCTCGTTCAAGCGGGCGGTGGAACTTGACCCCAATTTCGCTGCCGCGTATTCGGCGCTGGGAATCTCGTATACCAACCTGCGAGAGCCGGGACTAGCCAGTGAGAATCTCCAGAAGGCCTATGATCTGCGCGACAAGGTGAGCGAGCGGGAGAAATTCCGTATCTCGGCGAACTACTATCTGCTGGTCACGGGTGAACTGGAGAAAGCTATCCAGACCTATGAGACCTGGGCCCAGACCTATCCGCGAAACAATGAACCTTTTGGCAACCTGGGCGTCGATTACACCTACCTGGGTCAATACGAGTCGGCGGTGAACGCCAGCCTGGAAGACCTTCGTCTATTTCCCGGGAGCGCCGCGGCGCTGACCAACCTGGTCAGTATCTACACGGCTCTGGACCGTCCAGAGGAAGGGAAGGTGAAGTACCAGGAGGCCATCGCGCACAAAGTTAACAACCCCTTTCTGCATGGCAATCGCTACGGGCTTGCGTTTTATCAAGGCGACGCGGCGGAGATGGAGCGGCAAGCCGACGGCCAGAAGGACAAGCCTGGGGAGGACGTACTTCTGTCCTTCGCGTCCGATAGCGATGCCTTTTATGGGCGTCTCGCCAGCGCCCGCGAAAAATCGCAACGCGCCATCGAATTGGCCCGTCACGGCGACGCGAAAGAAACCGCCGCTGAATGGCAGATGAACTCCGCTCTGCGCGAGGCCGAATTCGGAAATACGGTGCGTGCGCGGCAGGAGACTGCCGCCGCGCTGGACACCGCCGCGACCCAGGATGTACAGACTCTTGCGGCCCTGGCCTTGGCGCGCACCGGCGATGCCGTGCAAGCGCGGAAAATTGCCGACGACTTGGCCCATCGCTTTCCGCTTCACACCATGATCAACCGCTACTGGCTGCCAGCTATCGATGCCTCGATCGAGATTGCCCACAACAATCCGGCGAAAGCCATCGAGCGATTAAAAACAGCATTGCAGTACGAATTGGGCACGCCCGCTCCGCAATTCGAGGTTGGCGGCTCGCTTTATCCGGCGTATGTTCGCGGGGAGGCCTATTTGTCGCTGCATCAGGGTGTAGAAGCAGCAGCCGAGTTTCAGAAGTTCCTGGACCACCGCGGCGTCACAGTCAATTCACCTTTGGGCGCCCTGGCACGGTTGCAACTTGGCCGTGCCTACGTGCTGGCAGGTGACAAGACCAAGGCCCGCGACTCCTACCTGGAGTTTCTTAACCTCTGGAAAGATGCTGACCCCGACATCCCGGTCCTTAAACAAGCCAAGTTGGAGTATGCGAAGTTGCAGTAAGGAAGACCGATGCCAAGTCGCAAGCGGGAGTGCGGCGATCGCTAACCCGGCAGCTTCACCGCGATCGGGCCCAGTACCGCGCACATATCCCCGAACTTGCGTTGTCTTGACGATTCGTGGAAAGATGTCGCTCGCATCTTTGGTCACTCAGTTGTTTCCCAGCGGTGAATTCATGGAAACAGAACCGGTAGAAGCTTCGAGTTCTTTCGCTCGTCGCCGATTTTTGTCGATGCTGATCTCGCTCGGTGGACTTGCGGCCGCAAGCCGCGCCTTTGGCTACGACTCTGAGCTTCTGGCGGCGCACGGCTATGCCGTCCTGTTTAAGGAAGCCAGCACTCTCCAACGAGTAAAATATCCAGAAAAAACGGACCTTATTCTTCTGACTGATCGCCCGCCACAGTTAGAAACACCGCTGAGCTACTTTCGCGACGATCTCACCCCAAACGACGCTTTCTTTGTGCGCTGGCACCTCTCAGGAATTCCCACGACGGTGGATTTGCGGACCTTCCGGCTGGAGGTCGGCGGCCACGTCAGCAAGCCCCTGAGCCTGACGCTGAACGATTTGCAGTCGAAGTTCGATCCAGTCTCGCTGGTGGCGTTGTGTCAGTGTGCCGGCAATTCCCGCAGCTTGTTCGAACCGAGAGTCCCCGGCGGGCAGTGGAGCAATGGCGCGATGGGCAATGCCCGCTGGAAGGGTGTGCGCTTGAAGGACGTGTTGGATGCGGCAGGGGTGCTCCCCGGAGCGGTTCAAGTGGGGCTGCATGGACTCGATCTCCCCCCGATGGAGAAGACGCCCCGCTTCGAAAAGTCGCTGGAGATGGACCATGCCCGGGACGGCGAGGTGATGATCGCTTACGAGATGAACGGTGCGCCCCTCCCCATGCTGAATGGGTTCCCCATTCGTCTGGTCGTTCCGGGGTGGTACGCGACGTACTGGGTCAAAGCCCTCTCGTCGATCACCGTGCTGGAGCAGCCGCTGAAGACCTTTTGGATGGACAAGGCCTACCGCATCCCCAATAATGCGGAGGCCAACGAAGACCCTCATCAGCTGTCGCCGGTAACCGTTCCCATCAATCGCATGGCGGTACATTCCATCTTCGTCCGGCCTGGGCCGGAAGAGCAATTAAGCGCGGGGCAAAGCTACCAACTGGAAGGAGTCGCCAATGATGGCGGTTCGGGGATTCGCCGCGTCGAAGTATCCAAAGATGGCGGCCACACCTGGGGTGATGCCACCCTCGGCGAAGACTTGGGAAAGTATTCCTGGCGCAGATGGAAGACCGGATGGACGCCGGAAAAAGGGACCTATCGCCTGATGGTGCGCGCGACCAATAATGCGGGGGAAACGCAGGCGACTGCACAATGGAACCGAAGCGGCTATCAACGCGACGTGATCGAACACCTTGATGTGGTTGCACTGTGAGGCGGCGGCTATGAAAAACTGGCAACTCGCTTTCGCGCTGGCGACCGCCGCGATGGCCGTGACGGTTCCCGTGGTCGTAAACGCCCAACAGTCCTCAACCGGTCTATCGAAACCGGCGGCCAAGGCCGCTTCCAGCCAGGTGCACCGTATTGTGCTGCCGAAATATCCACCCGAGATAGCGGCAGGACCGAACGTTGAGACCTATAGCAACAACTGCCTGATCTGCCATACCGCGCGTTATGTCTTAATGCAGCCGCGCTTCCCGAAGGCGGTATGGCAAAGCGAGGTCAAGAAAATGGTCGACGCCTATGGGGCGCCGATCTCAGAGGCCGATCAGGCGCTGATCGTGGAGTACCTGGTTGTGGTGAGGGGAGTAGAAGCGCCAGCCGGCGCAGCTACCCCGCCAAAATGAGAGAAGAATAATTCCGTGCTGGGCGGCCGGGCCTGACCGTTCACGAGACTCCGCTGGGTCCGATCGCGGAAACGCCGGCAGAGTAGCGCGCCGTCTGCACAACCCGAGGCGGCCACAGCGAAGGGGTTCATCGGCCTTCTGAGAGCGGAATTCGCCCCCTGCGTCTTTCGAGTCCCCGACACCGGTTTGAACGGAGCCGCTTTGCGGCGGACGCTTACGCGTGCCAGGTGTCAGCAGCAGTGCTGTAAAGGAGATGAAGCGATAGGGTGGGGTCATAAGGAGATGACTTATGACCCACCTTCGCAAAATGATGCTCGAGGAACTCGAGCGTCGTAATTACGCCAAGACTACCAGAGACTGCTACATCCAGACGATCGAGGACTTCGCACGTTATTTCAAGCGTCCTCCCGACCAGCTCGGTCCGGAGCACATCCGCGAGTACCAGGCGTATCTGTTCCGCGAGCGGAAACTCGCCGCGCATACCGTTACGCAACGGCTGGCCGGGCTGCGGTTCTTCTTCATCCAGACGATGAAGAAGCCATGGAGCGTGGCCGATACCCCTTATCCGAAGAAGGCGCGACATCTGCCCCGCATATTAAGCCCAGAAGAAGTTGCCCTCCTCATCGACTCGGCCCAGACTCGATTTCATCGCATTGTGTTGATGACTCTCTATGGCACCGGGGTACGGCGCGCCGAGTTGACTCGCTTGCAAATCCCCGATGTCGACAGCCGACGCATGGTCATCCACATCCGCAGCGGCAAAGGCTGTCAGGACCGAGATATCATGCTCAGTCCCATCCTGCTGGAAGCTTTGCGCGACTACTGGCGCGGGTTAAAGCGCAAACCCTCGCAGTGGTTGTTCCCCGGGGGCTGTAACCATAGGGCGGATCATCCGATCAGCCCCAAGACCGTCTATCACGCCTGCCGCCAGGCCGCCCGACGTGCTGGCCTGCAGAATCGGGTCCATCCCCACACCCTGCGCCACTGTTTCGCAACGCACTTGCTTGAGAATGGCGCTGACCTGCGCACCATTCAGCTGCTCCTGGGACATCATGATCTGAGAGAGACCTCGATCTACCTGCATCTCTCGCGACGTCACCTCCAGGCCACGGCCAGTCCTCTGGATTCGCTCAAGCTAAAAGGCAGGTCACCGCAGGAGGAGTAGATGATTCGGCCGCCTCTGGAGGTGGCCGACCTGGTCCGCGCGGCAGGAACTGAGTTCATCGAGCGTAACCGCCAGTGGATTCGCTGGCCGCACATCAAAGTGCTGCTGGCCATTGCCCGTTGCCGCACCGCCGCACTCGGCGGTCATATCGATCAGTGCACCCGCTGTGGACATCGCGCCACCATCTCCTATAACAGTTGCAGAAACCGGCATTGCCCGAAGTGTCAGACCGGTGCCCGCGAACACTGGCTCGAAGCACGGCGCCGCGAACTTCTCCCCTCGCCCTACGCCCATGTCGTCTTCACTCTGCCTCAGCAGCTAGCGCCCCTGGCTTTGCAGAACAAGAAGATCATCTATGATCTGCTACTCCGTACCAGTGCAGAAACGCTTCTCGAAGTCGCCCTCAATCCCCGACGTCTCGGGGCCGAGATCGGCTTCTTCAGTGTGCTGCACACCTGGAATCAAAAGCTCCAGCTTCATCCCCATGTTCACTGTGTCGTCCCTGCCGGCGGACTCTCGCTCGACCATACGCGATGGATTCCATCCCACCCTCGCTTCTTTCTTCCTCGCTCGGTGCTGCGGCGCCGCTTTCGTGGCAAGTTCGTTGCTGGTCTCAAGTCCGCCTTTCAGCGTGGTCAACTGCACCTTTCCGGGGATCTGTCCCTGCTCGGTCAGCCTCGGGTCTTCGCTTCCTGGCTAAGACCACTGTTCCGCAAGAACTGGGTGGTCTACTGCAAACCACCCTTCGGTGGCCCCGAATACGTGCTCCAGTATCTGGGCCGCTACACCCATCGCGTGGCCATCTCCAACCATCGCCTGATTTCGTTGGCTGACGGCCAAGTCACTTTTCGTTGGCGCGACTCGGCTCACCACAATGAACAGAAAGTGATGAGCTTATCGCTGGATGAGTTCCTGCGCCGCTTCCTGTTGCACTTGCTCCCCAAAGGCTTCGTCCGCATTCGCCATTTCGGCTTTCTCGCCAACCGGCGCCGGGCCACTCTCCTGCCACTCTGCCGGCAAGCCCTCACAGTGGTGCAGCCCCAAACCCAACCAGAAGCATCCGCCCCCAAAGAAACCAGACCGCTTTGGCTCTGTCCTAACTGTGGCGGGCCCATGGTGGTCATCGAGAGGCTTAGCGCCGCCCAACTCCAACTCCGCTCGCCACCCTTGCTCGCCGGAGCCGCCGCATGAAACGATCATTCCAAGCTCTCTCACTCGGTGCACCTCACCACCGCCAGGCGTTGTGCGCCCCGCTTGCCTCCGAACAAGTCATCCGTTCCCAACCTCATCCCAAAATCCCCTTCCCACCACACGCAAACTCTCACCCAACCAATCCTCGACTCGCTCTTGCCGGCTCCAGTAACTCTTCACCGAGCTTCTCTCCTAACCCCAGCACGATTGAATAGGCATAATCGCCTCCCCAGGGGGCGGCTCCCTTCAAACCGCTGTATCGGACGCGCCCCGCAGCACCCAGCCTACCTGCATACTCACTGCGGGGCGCATCCGATACAGCACTAGGGTTTCTGGGCAACTTACGGGTTGCCGACAAGCCAGGAGCTAACGCGTGTTGGCTGGAAAAAACCGTCCCCTCGGTTCAAAATGCCGGTCGCTGAAATCCCATAGCAACCCTTACCCTGAAATCTCCAAGACGACGCCGGGCATGTAAGTACGCCCAGTTCTGCCGTGCCGTGGAGGTTGCCGGCCCTCCCGAAGACCTGGAGAAGGTCACAGCACTAGGGGTGCTGCGTCACAGACAAGTTCGGCCGCAAGCGGCAACCTAGGTTCGTAGTCGTGGGCAGAAGCGTTTGTTGCGGCGCCGGTTTGTCCCAGTCGCACGACTTCCCCTCCGCAAGATCGAAGCCGAGCGCCTCCGCCCATAATTCCTGTATCTCCGTTGGTGTCTTCCCCCCAAACCGTGGCGCCGGTTAGCCGGGCGCAAAAGGAGAAATTCCGTGAAAACACAGAAGTTGACTTCCCCGACATGCCTGACGCTGCTGGCCATCGTCCTTATTGCTTTGTCGGCCCTACCCGCCCACGGACAGAATGTTCCCGCCACGGCGCGGGAAGCGGCAAGGTTACCGCAGTACGCAGAGCGCCTGGCACACCCCGGCACTCCGGCGCGGCATAGAGCACGGATGCTTGCAGGGCACAATGCCTGCAGTTCTTTGCGGCAGGGCGGGGAGGGGAGTTCGCCACAGGACTCCTTCTTCTATGCCAATGGTCCCATCGATGGCCTTTGCGATATCCAAGGCTGCACCGTGGACGCCTGGACCGTCAACTTCGGCTACACGGTGACGGATTCGATTCTTGCCAGCAGCGGCGTGAGCGGTGCTACCTTCGCCTTCTGGTTATTCCCGGGCGACACGCTCACTTCGCTCGATTGGTCCCTCGGAACGCAGCCATTTGGTTCAGACATCGCCCAGGGCACGGCTTCTGGTGCGAATCTGACCCAGCAGTTCATTTCCAGCAATCAGTATGGATACGACATCGAAGCCGTCACGATCTCGGGGCTGAGTGGCGGCGTTGCCAATGGCAACTGGCTGACACTGGCAAACGCCGTCGTGCCCAGTGGCGATCCGGTGTACTGGGACGAGAACAACGGCCCATCCGCGGCCCAGGAGAGTGCGCTAGGGACGATTCCGTCGGAGTCGTTTAATGTGAGCGGGGGGTTTCAGTATCCAAGTTGTTTCCGGGCATTGCCGCAGGAGGGTTTCACCATCATCCACTACTTCACCGGTAACGAAGACGGCGCCAGTCCGTCCGGCGTAGCAATCGACAAATCTGGGAACCTTTACGGGGCAGCCCAGTATGGCGGCAGTGGGAGCGGCACCGTCTTCAGACTTTTCCAGGGCGGCTCCAGTTGGCTGCTGAACCCTCTCTACACCTTTGCCGGAGCTGCTAACGGAAGTGCTCCGGACGGAGTGATCATCGGCCAGAATGGGACCCTCTACGGTGCGGCGCAGGGTGGAGTGCAAAACTGCAGTGGCGGTTACTGCGGCTTGATCTTTGACCTCAGACCGTTGCCCACCGCCTGTCGCACCAGCTCGTGCCCTTGGGCAGAAAACCCGCTCTATCAATTCGCCGGACCGACCGACGCATCGGCTGGCGGTGCTTTGGTGGCTGATCATGCCGGAAATCTCTATGGCGTCTCGGCCTCCGGCGGCACGCAACAGAAAGGTGCAGTGTTTGAACTGACGCGCTCTCTTGGCGCCTGGACCGAAAGCATCCTCTACAGCTTCACCGGCGGCAGCGACGGCGGGGCGCCGACCGATGTGATCGTCGGGAATGACGGTATTTTGTATGGCACAGCAGCTTCCGGTGGCGCCAATGGCGGCGGCGTAGTTTTCCAGTTATCGCCCTCAGCTGGCAGCTGGACGGAGACCGTTCTCTACGATCTACCTGCGCTGGTTGAGTGGGCTACGAGCAATCCCCACTCCTTGGTTCAGGACAATGCCGGCAACCTCATCGGCGAGTATCAGTACTGGGACTACGATTTTTATGACTACAACGGCATTATCTTTATGCTTTCCCGTTCCAATGGGAAATGGGTATACACGGACCTTCGCACGGGTGACCAACCGAAAGACCTGTTCCTCAACCTGATCCTGGATCCCGCTGGAAATCTGTGGGGTGCCGGTGGTGGAGTCTATGGCTGCGCTGGCGCCTACGGCCACGGCTACATCTTTAAACTGACGCGCGTCGGCGATGGTTGGCAATATAGCACTCCTCTGGTTTTCCAGGGCAACGTAACTTTCCCGGCCAGCGGAGCTCTGGCACTGGACAAGCAGGGCAATCTGTACGGCACGACTGCTTCCTGTGGCAAGAACAACATGGGCACGGTGTGGCAATTCACGCCGTAGCAAAATTCCCGGAATCGGCCCAGGCCGGCGTGTCGTACATGTACTTTCGTAACTGACACGGCGCCACAGCCGCGTACACTGGAGACCAGAGGCTTTGTGTCTCTAGCCTCTGATAAGGGCGAAACGGGTCCGTGATCTTTGAAAAATCAGTAGTCATTGGTCGGTTGCCAGTCGGAGGGCAATGCTTGGGGGCTAGCAAGTTTCGACTTGTATGCGTTTTATGAATTTTATGTATTCTATGATACCAAGGTCGCCGTTTTTGCCAGCTAAGTCCTTATCCACCAATGCACTAAGTATAAGTCCTTATGGATCAAATGATTGCAAGTTGTTTATGGCCTAAGTTATTGATTCTGTGTAAGACAGCGCAACGGGAGGGTTTCTCATCAAAAGTGCCAGTACTGAACAGCAGGTCCCTTCAAATTGGACTAGCATTCGCGGAAACTGAGCTGCGAAAGGCCGACTGCTATTCGATAGGTTCGACAGCTATCGTTGGCTCGGCGCGCTCGGGCCGCTGGATCAAGATGGTAGCGGCCAGCACGACGACGATTCCCGCCACCTGCAGTGGCGAAACCAGCTCGCCGAGGATGACTGCGGTCAGCAGGATCGCCCACACCGGCTCCAGGCAGGCGGTAACGATAGCTCGCGTGGGATCGAGATGCTGGAGTCCAGTGAAGTACAGCGAGAAGGGAACGAGCATCGAGAGGATGGCGAACACCGCCATAAACAGCCACTGTCCGCCGCTGTAGTGCTGCGCAACGATCTTCCACGGCGGATTCACGATGAGCCAGAAAACGGCTGCGCCCAGCAGTGCGTAAATCAGTACAGTCCATCGGTTGTAGATTTGCAGCAGGTGCTGGCCGTACACGTTGTAGAAAGCGAAAGAAATGGCAGCCATTTCCGCGGCTATTACGCCCAGGGTGTCGAAGCGCGGGCCGGAGATGGCCAGCCAGGGAAAGCCGCGCTGGGCGGCGATTCCGCCGACCGCGAGGCCGCACCCAATCACCGCCAACACCACACCGCTGATGCGTCGCAGCGTGGGCCGCTGCAGCCGGCGCGCCAGCATATAGAGCAGCACCCAGACGGGCGCAACATACTGCAGAACAATCGCGGTCGCGACGGTCGTCTTCTCGATGGCGAAGTAGTAGAAGAAATTCGATGCGGCGAGGCCAAGGATCCCGAGCAGAAAGAATTGCGCCAGGTGGCTGCCGCGCACCCGCAGCGAGGACCGGCTCCGCAGCAGAAGTATTGGCGCCAACACCAGCAGCGAGATGGTAGTGCGGCATTGCGCGAGGATGACGGATCGATGGGCCGCAGGGCCTGCATGCCTCCCAGCAGCCTTCCGGTAAAAACGGCCCGGCCCATGGCGGCCGAGAGTCCCCAAAAGAAGGTTGCCGCGGCGATGAAGAGGTAGCCGCGCAGGGGGTGAGACACGATTCGCTCTTCGCTTTTCGCTGTTCGCCATGCGCGTGTAAAGAGGTGGTGTTATTGGATAAACGCTGACAGGATTGTAAGGCCGGAAGGGAGAAGTCGCGTGGGCCTGGGACGAAGGAAGACCCGCGACGGGTCTCGTCATAGTTCTCCCGGCAAACTTGAAGTGAGGTTCGGGCACGTCGGACTCTGGCGCCTCATGCGAAAGGCCAATAGCGACAAGCGACTTGCGAAGAGCGGGTTTATTCGGAGTGGGTGGAGCGTTCGCGCTCCTCCGCCCTCACTACCCGCTCGAGGGCGTAGGGCGCGCGGCGGGGATCGTGGTGGTACCGCACCTGCATCTCGCCCAACAAGCCGATGGCGAGTAATTGCACTCCGGCAAGGATGAGCACAGCGGCAAAGACGACCAGCGGCCCGTGCTCTTCCATAACATCCCAGTGCGGGTTCAAGAGCTTTTGGATCGCCAGCCAGAGGCCCAAGCCTCCGCCCGACATCATGGCTAGCGCGCCGATGCCACCGAAGAAATGCAGCGGGCGGGACATGTACTTGAGCAGGAACCGAATGGTGATGAGGTCGAAGACCACGCGGAAGGTGCGCGAGATTCCGTAGTGCGATTCGCCCCGCTCGCGGTTCACGTTGCGAATGGGGACTTCGCAGATGGTCGCGCCATAGGCGGAGGCCAACGCGGGAATGAAGCGGTGCAGCTCACCGTAGAGCGGTACTTCCTGCACTACCTCGCGGCGATACGCCTTGAAGGTCGTCCCGAAATCGTGCAGTTCAACCCCGCTCAGCTTGGCCATAAGCCAGTTGGCGATGCGGGAAGGAATCCGGCGCATCACAAAGTTGTCAATGCGCTGCTTGCGCCAGCCACTGACGATGTCGTACCCCTCACGCAGCTTTTGCAGGAACACGGGAATGTCGTAAGGATCGTGCTGCAGGTCGCCATCCATGGCAATGACGTACTCGCCTTCGGCGTGATCGAATCCCGCCGCCAGCGCGGAGGTTTGCCCAAAGTTGCGGCGCAGTTTTACCACTACGACGCGCCGGTCCACAGAGGCAATCTGCTGCAACATCCAGAAGGTATTGTCGTCGCTGCCGTCGTCCACGAAGACCAGCTCGAACGACTCGTTGGTGCCTTCCATCACCACTTTGAGGCGGTCATAGAGCTCGGTTACATTCTCTTCTTCATTGTGGAAGGGGACGACAATGGAGTACTTGAGCACGGGTAGTAATTATACCGCCGGAGCGTCCCGGAACGGGAAAAGGTTGTTGGAACAGTTTTGTAAACACCTATTTGGATACGATCAGCCGCACTTGGTCGCAATGAATTGCAGCACACGGCTGACTCCGGTCCGGAAGGTCTGCGAGTCAGTGATCAGGCTGAGCACCAGAAAGCCGTCGGCCGGAAAGTCGTAGAAGTGACCGGGCTGGACCAGAGCGCCAGTCTCGTTCAGCAGGCCGATGGCGAGGTCTTCATCGGAGCTGGTCACCGGGACTCGCAGCACGGCGTACCAGCCGCCTTCGATAGCCAGACGGTGACAGAGCTTCTGTGCCGCCAACTGCGAATCCAGCTCCGCAAGGTTCTCCCGGATGCGGTACATCAGTTGCCGATGGATTCCGTGCCGCTCCTCGAGCATCGCGGGAATGGCGCACTGCACCGGAGCGTTCATCGAAAGATACGTATCAGCGATGACCTCCACGCGGCGCAAGGCGTCCACTTTAAGAGCTTCGGGGCCGCTGACGGCAATCCACGCGACTTTCATCTGTGGCAGGCCGGAAATCTTGGAGAGCCCACTCAGAGTAAAGGTCAAAGTGTCGCGATTTGACGAAAAGGTCAGCGGCTCGGCCCCGAGTGAGTAGTCCAGAAAAACTTCGTCGGCGATAATCGCCATTCCATCGCCCGCACAAATGCGATTCAGCTCGTTTGCCTCGTGCGCCTTCACATAAGACCCAGTGGGATTGTTGGGATGCACCACCAGGATGGCACGGCATGGTGTACCCGCCACCCTCGCGCGCTCGATCGCACTGCGCACGAATGGGAGTCAATCTGCCAGCCGTGGTCGTACACCAGTTCGTAGGGCACGAGCTTCACATCCTGAATGTCGGCGAGAAAGTCAAACAGCGGGTAGCTCGGCGCCGGCGCCAGGACCGCATCCCCGACATCGCATAGCAGGCGGAAGACGAACGAATACGCCTCGCTGGTGCTGGTGGTCAGAATGAGGTTGTTGGTGGAGATGGTGCTTTTCCGCTTGGCATAGTAGGCGGCAACGGCCTCGCGCGCGGATAGTAGTCCTTTGGGCTGCGGCTCGTAGGTAAGGGCCTCGCGATGCGCCAAAGCGCGCAGCAATTCGTCTTCGCGATAGCGCAAGCCGATGGTGGTGGGATTCGAGACGGTCAGGTCGAGCAGTTCCCCTTCCGCTTTACGGCGCGCCTCAAGTGTCTCGGTGTACCGGTTGGTGGTCAGGTTCCAGGAAGTACGCCGCGAGAACTCGCCTTTGCGCTGTGACACCAGCGACTTTTCCTGCGAGGTCCGCGCCAGCTCTTCGCGAATGGCAGAGAGCCGCAATCCGCGCTCGTGCAGAATTTCCGCCGCAAAGCACTTCTCTTCGCGCAAGAGTCCCAGCAACAGGTGCTCAGTACCGATGTGTTTGTGGGAGAGCCGCTCCGCCTCGTCGGCGGCGTAGGCCAGCACACGTTTGCCCTCATTGCTTAAGGGCAGATCCACGGACGTGGAAACCTTCTCCCGGATGGTGGTGTGACCCTCGATCTGCTTCCGGATCATCTCGACCGAGGCATGGGAGCGAAGGAACCGATTGGTGAGCGCCTTGTCCTCGCGCAGCAGGCCCAGCAGTAGATGCTCCGTCTCGATATACGGAGAACCGAACTGGCTGGCTTCGTAGCGCGCGAAGAAGACGACTCGCCGGGCCTTTTCCGTGTACCGTTCAAACATCAAAGCCCTCCGGAGCTCTTCGGAGTATCTTTCCCGATGGCTTGAAAAAACCGCGCATAGGAGGAGGGGATTATACAAGCTCGCAGCCTGATTGGGCCCGCGCCGGTCGCGTTCCAAACCCCGGTGCAAGCGATTCGACAAGATTTAATGCCCTCGCGGTCTGGCTTGAACTTACAATGACGTTTTGATCCCAATGGTTCTTTCGTCGTCCGGACTGGCGACGCCTGTGAACTCATGACCGCTACTCAAGCCTCGTCGCCTGCTTCCTCTCCCAAGACCGCACTCCTCATCGGCGCAGATCCCGAAGTTGAGTCGGCCCTCGTCGGCATTCTCAACCCTGAAGGTTGGGCCCTGCAAAAGGCGTCGGGCAACGATGATGCTTTCGTACTGGCCAAATCGCACATTTTCGATCTCATCATTACCGGCAGACACACTTCAGGACGGGAGGATGTAGCGTTTTTACGCAAGATCCGCGGCGTCCGTCCCCATACTCGCATGATCATCCTCGCCGACGAGAGCACGCCCGCCGACGTGATCGGCTCCATGCGGGAATATGCGTTCGGATATCTCTCCAAGTCGTTTTCCATGGACTCGCTGAGCGAGATCGTGCAGATGGCGTTGAGTTCCCCGGCGTGGGACGACGGCATCGAGATTGTTTCGGCCACGCCGCAGTGGATCAAGCTGCACGTGCGCTGCGAAGTGCAGGCCGCCGACCGGGTGCTGCACTTCATGGGAGAGATCGCGGACCTCGACTTGCCGGAGGATGAGCGGCGCGAGGTCGGCGTCGCCTTCCGCGAGATGCTGCTTAATGCCATGGAACACGGCGGCCAGTTCGATCCCACACAGTATGTAGAGATCTCCTACGTTCGCACCAGCCACATGGTCATGTGCCGAATCAAGGACCCGGGACAAGGCTTCACCCTGGAGGAAATACGCCACGCGGCGGTCGGGAATCCTCCCGAAGACCCGACTGCGCACATTTCTATTCGCGAAAAACAAGGCATGCGTCCCGGCGGCTTCGGCGTAATGCTGGCCAAACACCTGGTGGACGACCTCGTATACAACGAGAAAGGCAACGAGGTACTGCTGGTCAAGTACCTCAATTCTGCAAGCGGGTAGAATGCCTGAGTCTTCGCAGCCTTCTGGCGATCGCGTCCAGAGCGGCCCAAACCGGTGTTTTCCGCGGCTGACAGCCAAGTTCTGGCAGGCGAATTCCGATATAATTCGTGGCCGCAAATCAAATCGACGGAGGATAACTCATGAAGAAACTGTGTTTTGCCGGGGCCCTGATGTGGTTGCTGCTGCCCGTACTGGCGACGGCACAGAGCCCGTTCGAAGGCACCTGGAAGATCGACATGAGCAAAGTCGAGTTCCCCAAGAAGCCGGATGCTTACCTGCTGCAGAATGGCATGTATGAGTGCTCCACTTGTGTACCGCCAATCAGCGTCAAAGCCGATGGCACGGACCAGAAGGTCACGGGACATCCGTACTTCGACACCATGACCGTGAAGGCTATAGACGACCACAATGTGGAATCGTCGATCAAGCGGGATGGCAAGGTGGTTGGTACCGAAAAGGACTCGGTCTCGGCTGACGGAAACACTTTGACCGTCAATTGGACCGATAGCGGCGAACCGAGTGGCGGAACCCAGAGCGGCAGCTATACCGCCAAGCGGGTTGCCAAAGCGCCTGCGGGTGCGAATATGATCTCCGGCTCGTGGCGCACCGAAAAGGCGGACAATCCTGCTGGCGTCCTGACCTGGACTTACAAGGTGACCGGTGACCAGTTAAGCATGACCAATCCAACCGGACAATCCTACATGGCTAAATTGGATGGTACAGACGCCCCTTACAAAGGCGATCCGGGCACCACCAGCGTCTCGGTGAAAATGCATGGCAAGGACACACTGGAGGAAACCGATAAGCGCAACGGCAAGGTCATCGGCATTTCGAAGATGACGATCAGCCCCGATGGCAAGACGATGAAGATCGTCTATGAGGACAAGCTGCACGGTACGACGACCAAGGCCGACGCGCAGAAACAATAAGCTGCCATTGTTACAGCT
>CAWIMR010000007.1:0-15760 GCA_963837245.1 uncultured Acidobacteriaceae bacterium
ACGGCGTGATCTCGAAGACGACCCCGCAGCCACCACCGCTGCAATTTCCATCGCCGTAGCCGCCGGCGATTGCCGTGCCGAAAAGGTTCCCCTTACCGTCCAGAATCATGCCAGCCCAGGGCCACGCTCCGTCGGGACAGGGAGCGCCGTTTTTGCAAAACAGGTAAAGCTGGTTGTATGCCCAGCCGCCGTTGGACGGGAGTCAGCTCAAAAGCCGTGCCGGTATTCTTGCCTCCGTCCTGGATGGTGACGCCGTAGAGATTACCGGCGGCGTCCATAACCAGGCTGCCTCGAGGACCTGGGTTCGGGGTGCCGCTCCCGGAATTCCCGCTGAGCGCGTAGAGCAGGTTAAAGGTCCAGCCACCGTTTGAGGGAGCAAGCTGGAAAACTGTACCGCCGCCATTAGGGCCATCGGCCGACGCGACGCCGTAAAGATTGCCGGAGCCGTCAAAGATCAGACCGGCATAAGGGGCGTCCCCGTCGGGTTTGCCTTGAAAGTAATAGATGATATTTTCCGTCCAGCCATCCCCCGCGGGCGTTAGCTGGAAAACGGTGCCGCAGCCATAATTGGAGGAGCAGCCGGAATGGCCCCCTGCGTAAGTGGTTCCGTAAAGGTTGCCGGCTTTGTCGAACACCAGTCCGCTCTCAGGAGTTGCGCCGTCGGTTCCTCCATAGAAACTGTGCAGACACGCTCTCCGTCCAGCTCGCCGCCCGAGTGAGTGAGTTTGAAAACGGTGCCGTTGCCAGACGTCCCACCGCCGAAGGTTGTGCCGTAGAGGTTACCGGCGGCATCAAAGATGAGGTTACCGTAAGGAAACGCTCCATCATTGCCGCCGCTGAATCGGTACAACACGGTCTGAATCCACGGACAAGAGACGCTTTTGCAAGCGCTCAACGGAGGGGCCAGCCGGAAAACCGTGCCGTTGCTGGTGAAAGCGCCAGTTGTGGTTCCGTACAAAGCGCCGTCCGGCCCGATGGTGACCCCACCGAAAGGATTGGAGCCGTCCGCTCCTCCGGTAAAGGTGTAGAGCGGAGTGAAGATCCAGCCTCCACCCTTATTGGAAAGCTTGAAGACAATCCCGTAGCACTCATACCCGCCGTTGCAAACAAAATTTGCGTAGGCCGTTCCGTAAAGGTTTCCCGCCTTGTCCATGGTCAAGCCGGCATAAGGAAAACCCGAATCGGACGAGCGGTAAAAAGTGTGCAGCACGGAGTAGGTTTGTGCCCACGCCGCCTGAGCCGCCATCGCAAACACAATTGCCAACGCAAGCGCGAAAGCTGGCGGTCGCGGGCTGGTGCCCAAAATCCCAATTCGATGTTGCTCTGAGTTTGTCATCGTGATTCCTCCTTCCGAGAAAATCTCTTTTTATGAGGCTCTATTCATCCTCGGCCCCCACATTGTGAGAGTGGTTAACTGAACAATTGGCAACTCACCACCGCCCTACGGCGTGATCTCGAAGACAACGCCGCAGCCGCCGATCGAACAAGCCAGTGAGCCACCATAAGCTGCTGTGCCATAGAGATTGCCGTTGGAGTCGAGAACCAGGCCCCCGTAGGGATTTGCCCCATCATCACCACCGGTAAAGTCGTGGAGCGAGGTGTAGGTCCAGCCGCCATTGGAGGCTGTCAGTTTGAAGACTGCGCCGTATCCGGAAGAGCTGCCCTTATACATCGTGCCGTAAAGATTGCCGTTCCCGTCCATAACCAGTCTTTCGTAGGACCCCCATCCGCCTCCCGGAAGGGGATAAATCTCGGTGTAGGACCAACCTCCGTTGCCGGGCGACAGTTCGAAGACCACACCGCTACCGCCCGAGCCACCGAAAGTCGTAGCGCCATAGAGATTGCCTGACCGGTCGAAGATTACGCCGCTATACGGGAGTGATCCGTCATTGCCACCCGTGAAGTTGTACAGAACCGTCTCGGAACCTGACGGAGTCACCTGGTACACAGCCCCGTCACCGTAAGAGCCGCCCTGCGAGGCGGTGCCATAGAGGTTGCCTGCGGCGTCGAGGACTACGCCAGAGTGGGGACAACCTCCGTCGTTGCCGCCAGTGAAGTTATACAGGACGGCGTAGCTCCACCCGCCATGAGAAGGTGTCAGTTTGTAAACTGTACCGAGGGCATAGAGGCCGCCGAAACAGGTCGTGCCATAGAGATTGCCCGCTGAGTCGAGAAGCAGATCCCCAATCGGTTCCTCGCCATCATTGAAGTCGAAGTCATGAATCCTGGTTTCCAACCAGGGGGCCACGACGGCAACCGGTCGTGTTGGTGATGGCCTCAATTCGAACACGGTGCCCTCTCCCCGGGGTCCTCCCGATTGTGTTGTCCCATAAAGAAGGCCACTCGGGTCGCGAGCGAGTTGGCCTGCCGGGGCATAGCCATCGATCCCGGTCGTGGGATCAAAGGTATAGAGCGTCTGCAAGACCCAGGCGGAATTCCTGTGGGCCAGCTTAAAGACTGTGCCGCACTCGTACGGAGGAGAACAATTATTGGGGCCGCCCCAAGTGGTCGTTCCGTAGAGATTCCCTCCCGGATCAAGAGTCAACGTGCTAAAGGGGTGTGCCCCGTCTCCTCCGCCGGTGAAGGTGCGAATCACAGTAAACGTTTGCGCATGCACCGCAGGTGTTGCACAGACGGTCAACGCCAACACGATCGCCAACGCCAGTGCGCAGGCTGGGCTCGTCATGATGAGCCTCCTTTAGCAAAACTTCGTTGTAACATCCACCCTCAAATCCCACATTGTGAGACAAGCTCGATGTGCCCGCTTTGGTAAACGGCAACCGGCCACTGACCAATGCTTTACGGCGTGACCTCGAAAATGACGCCACATCCGCCTGTGCAAGGGCCGGTTCCGCCCACCGACGCCGTTCCGTAAAGATTCCCACTGGCATCGAAGACCAAGTTGCTGTAGGGATACCCGCCATCGCTGCCACCGGTAAAGTCGTGCAGTGTGGTGAAGATCCAGCCGCCGTTGGAGGGTGCGAGTTTGAAAACCGAACCGTAGCCATTGGCTCCGTCGGACAAGGCCGTGCCGTAGAGGACGCCGGCGTTGTCCATGACCAGGCTGCCGACGGGCCCTACAACGAACCGTCCATTGCCCGGTCCGGCAAAGCTGTACAGGGTGTTGAGCGTCCAGTTGCCATTGGAAGGCACCATCTGGAAAACCGTTCCGCCGCCACCAGACCCTCCCGTACTTGTGGCTCCGTAGAGATCTCCTGCCTGGTCCAAGATGAGCCCAGCCCAGGGGAATCCGCCATCATTTCCGTTGGTGAAGTCGTAGAGATCGCTGGCTATCCAGCCGCCGCCTGAGGGCGTCAACTGATAGACCGACCCCTGGCCGTTACCGCCTATGAAGGCACTGCCAAGGAGATTGCCGGAGCGGTCGAAGATGACTCCGCTCGCCGGATATCCATACGAAGTGTAAACAACCCTGTCGGTCCAACCCCCGCCCGAAGGCGACAACTCGAAAACCGTACCTCCGTTGCGCAAACCCCCACTGGAGGTCGCGCCGTAGAGATTACCCGCCTGGTCGAAGACGACCGCACCCACAGGCCCAATTCCGTTCAGGCCGGTGAAACGATGAATGACGCTCTCCGTCCACGGGCAAAGAGCGGCTTTGCAGGCCGAGGCTGAGGGCTTTAAGTTGAAAACGGTGCCGCAGCCATTGCTTGATCGCAAGGTGCCCCGCCCAGGAAGGTCGTGCTGTACAGGCTGCCATCGGAGGCGATGACCACGTTGGCCTCCGGGTTGGCGCCATCATCGCCGCCCGCAAAGCTGTAAAGCGGCGTCAGAACCCAGCCAGAGTTCCGGTTCACCAGCCGAAAAGCTGTACCGCAGCCGGAGGTCGCCGCAGTTACCCCCGGAATTTCCTCCATAGGCTGCCGTACCGTACAGATTGCCTGCCCGGTCTCTGGTCAGGCCAGCCATGGGAGTTGCCCCATCCTGACCGCCAGTAAAGTTGTGAACGACGGAGTAGGTCTGCGCCGCGGCGGCTCGGGCTGATGACCGCGGTCATCCCAAACACGGCCGCTAACGCTAGACCAGCGACCGCTGCAGTTCGGCAGATCCATCGCGAAGATCCTGTTCCTGTGTTTCCGTGCGCGCGCCATCATGATCCTCCCTGTCCGGGCGATAGATTGGCATTGGGAATTAGGTCCGAACGAGTTACCCCAGACAAGCTGTGGTGTATCTTTTTTGCTCCCCTTTGCCCCACAAGTCAACTGAATTGCACATTTAGGTCTGAGCTGTTGCAATCGCGTCAATGAGCGTCTCTGTCATTACCAAACGTGGTTTCCTGTGCTACCATTTCCAACCAATCTATGGCGCGAGCTACGGTGCGAACTCTCGAAGTCAGCCCGCCGGTTCGCTTCGGTCCCTACGAAGTGAACCTGGATTCCGGCGATCTGCGCAAGTTCGGCTACAGGGTCCGGCTCGAGCCCAAGTCCTTTCTGGTGTTGCGCACGCTACTGGAACGTCCGGGGGAGCTGGTCCCCCGCGAAGAGCTGAAAGCGCAACTCTGAGCGGAAAACCCTTTCGTAGAATTCGAGTCAGCCTGAATGTCGCGGTAAGACGGTTGCGGGAAGCGCTGGGCGACGAGGCCCAGCACCCGGTTTACATCGAGACCGTGCCCCGCCACGGCTATCGCTTTGTCGGGGTAATAGAGGCGACGGGGCGAGAACTCGTGGAGATATCGCCCGCTTCCGCTCGGGAAGCGCTCGCAATCTCTCCCGTGGGAATTCATCTTCTCACGCCGGCGCCGCGTACTCCTCCGCTTGCTGCGCAGAAAGCTCGGTCAGGAATCCTGTGGAGTTTGCTCTTACCGTCGCTGGGGGTTGTCCTAGTGGCGCTGATCGGAATTCTTTTCCTCAAGCAGAGTGCTGCGCGCCGATTGGGCGGGTCGGCCACGCCGTCGATTGCCGTGTTGCCATTTGTTGACAGCAGTCCGGGAAAGTCCCAGGAATACTTTTCCGACGGGCTGGCCGAGGAGCTGCTGAACGAGCTGGCCAAGACTCCCCGGCTTCGGGTAGCGGCACGAAATTCGTCGTTCCATTTCAAGGGCCAGGACGGAGACCTGCGTACGATTGGCCAGAAGCTCAATGTGGGATCGGTTCTGGAGGGAAGCGTTAACCGGGAAGGCGACCGGGTCCGCATCACCGCCGAGCTGGTCAATGTGGACAACGGGTTCCAGCTTTGGTCGGGCAGCTACGAGCGAAACCTGGATGACGTCTTTGCGGTGCAGGACGAAATCGCGCGCGCCGTGGCGGAGGAATTGAAGGTGAAGTTACTCAGCGGGGGCGCGCCGGCTGCTCTTCCACGCAGCACCAACCCCGCTGCTTATAGCGACTATCTCCAGGGCCGCTACTTCTATGAGCGGCGCACGAAAAATGATCTGGAGAAAGCTACTTCCTATTTCGAGCAAGCCATCAAGCTGGACCCGGGATATGCGCGGGCATGGTCGGGACTCGCGTGGGCGCACATGAGTCAGGCAGATTCCGCGTACGGTTTATCCTTCGAGGAAGGTTATCGGCTGGCCCGGGATGCCGCCGAAAAGGCGTTGCAGTTGGATCCCAGCCTGGCCGAGGCGCACGCGGCCCTTGGCCGAATCAAGCGAACCCATGATTGGGACTGGGCCGGAGCAGACGCCTCGTTTCAGAAGGCAATCGCGCTGGAGCCGCAAAACGCCTTTGCGTTGATAGGGGCTTCGAGTCTGGCCGCCAGCCTGGGCCGGTTTGATGACTCCGTCGCTCTGGGGCGGCGGGCAGTGGAACTTGACCCGCTGAGCGTCATCGCCCACGTCGCCCTGGGATTACGGGCGTACTACGCGGGACAATTGGACCTGGCAATCACCGCGTATGAAAAGGCCCTGGAACTCAACCCCGGCGATCCCAGCGCGCACTATGTCTTGAGCCTTGTCTATTTGGCACGATCCGAACCTCTGCGGGCACAGGCCGAAGCTCAACAGCACCCCGCGGCGCGGGGCGTTACGTGGGAGACGCGCTGGCTTACAATGCGTCGGGACACAAGCAGGAGGCCGATGCCGCGTTAAAGAATCTAGTAGGCAACTACGCGAACGAAGCTGCGTACCAGATCGCTGAGGTGTATGCCGTCCGCGGCGAATTGGACCGCTCATTTGAATGGCTCGAAATAGCTCGCACCCAGCGAGACGCAGGACTGTCCGCCATCGTGGGGGACCCGCTGCTCAAGAACCTGCGCGCTGACCCGCGTTATGCGGCCTTCCTGAAGCAGATGCGGCTGACGTGAAACGGCACCTAGCCATCGCGCTTTGCGACGGCAATCGAGTTGTGAATTTGCGATAATGAAGGTGGAACTCCATCCCGTGGGCCCGTAGCTCAATTGGACAGAGCATCAGCCTTCTAAGCTGAGGGTTGCTGGTTCGATCCCAGCCGGGCCTACCATGCTCCTCACTGTTAGCCCCACAAGTGCTACGGATTACTGCCGCCGGTTTGACCCTGCCCCGACCACCGTGATGTGCACCAAATCTTGCAACCAATCGCACTGTATGAAGAAAGCCGGGGACGAAGGGAGGAGTTATTGTTTCGGGCCCGACAGGTGTTTACCGCGCACTACAATTTTTCAGCCCGAGCGCACATAAGACGCCACCCAACGAAAACAGCAGAAAGTACAGCATTACTCCAATTAGCGCAGCAACCCATGCTCCGATAATCCACCCAGCATGAGTGTCACTCAGATCCAAGAAATTAAATATCGTCTCGCGAATGCGGGCACTAGCTTTCGGGGCCACAATAGAAAGCAGGCCCAAGAGCAGGATACCCACCGCAACTACCGCTAAGAATGATAAGAAAACGCGAATGCCGCTGTGCAACGCAAAGCCCGCAATTCCGAAGACTGCTATTGCACCGATACCCTTGGCGACATTCCGAATCGAGGCTCTTAGCCCTTTCTTTTCCCTGTACCTGTAGACATCTACGAGCAGATAGAGATAATTGCCCACAATCCACATAAAAAACGCCACTATGGCGATGCTGTAACCCACGCTGAACGCCGTCCAGTTGGCGACGTACCAACGCAGGACAATGGCCAGCGGAAGTAACGTAATGCCAGCAGCAATTAACACAAGCATGCGAGAAAAGGCAGCAGCCGCGATTTCGGTGTTGATTAGTTTTCCGGTGGCACAAGGTCAACGGGAATTCGGCCGCTGCCGTGGCAAAGGCCGCAATCGCTCCCGTCCGCACGCTTGCCGTTGCCGTGACACTGTGGACATTCTGTTGAGGTCGGAATGTCATGCATTGGCATGTCCCCCGTCGCGAACAGGGGCGACCTCTTCTTTTGGGTGCGTCCCAAACAGGAGGACTCTAGCCCATCGGAGGTAGCCCCTAACCGAATATTGTAAGCTGATTAAGTTTACCAACGTAACCCGAACACGGGCCTCCATTACGGTGTCGGCTGAATCGAGATCTGGGGCGCCCGGCACTCCTTCAGCCCGGTAGCGCAATTCTGATACTGCAGGTCCTTGGTCAGGCAAACCTCCAGCGCGGCGAAATCCGCGTTCGGACAGGAAATGCGAAATGCTCCTTGCGGTGCATTGTTTGTCTGGGCAAATTTCTTCTCCACGTCCGCTGGACTGTCCTTGATCATGTCGGCGGGCGAGCGATATTCCTCAGGAATTTTTACATTGCCGAACGCTTTCTGAATGCTGTCGAAGTAATCCTGGCTGGAAAGACCACTGCAGGTGCCGTGCTTGGCCCACTCATGCTGAATGAGACCGCTGTCGGGCATGATCGGCATCATCTGCTGGACAATCGCCTGCGACACTGGCTGCGCCGCGCCGCAATCGTGTGGGTATGAGCCGCTGTTGTTCTGCGGCCACAAACCGTGCACCACGAAACCATAACGTTTCTTAGGATCACATTCGCTTGAGGACTTTCCCTTGGGATTGGTGGCGCAGAATTCGGGCGCCCACGACATGGTAAGCAGGTAATAGTCAAAGCCAGACTGCGAGGGCTGAGTGTTCTTCTTGCGTTTCGCGAATGAAGTTCCGGTCAGGGAACAGGTCAGAGCCAATAACAGGATAGCGGACGCAAGTCTCTTGGTCATAATGCGCACATGGTACTCCAGCGGCAGCGCGAAGGCGATTCCAGAATTGCTATAGCTGCGGGTACGTGTAGAGCGGTGCTTCAGCGCCGCGTCCCGGCCAGCGTTCCGAATGTAGCCGGGTTTCAACCCGGCGGCGCTTTCGACCGAAACGCCAAGGGGGCTGAAGCCCCAGATTGTTAAGAAGACTTGGGAACGCGGGCCTGAAGGCCCGCTCTACTTGTCACACCAACTCCGGAAATTGTGCTTAGTCAGCGACGTCACCTTCAGCCAAGATGGGCAACATAGTCGAGGATGAAAAGCGCGCCCACGCCGATGAAGACCACCAATGCCATCTTCACTCCCGGCTCCCGATTGACCTCCGGAATCAGATCGGAGGCAGCGACATAAATCGTTACTCCGGCGGCAATTGGCAATCCGTAGCTCACAGCATGCTGGCCGATGGCCATGGTAAGCACGCCGGCGAGCGTGGCAATTCCCAGCAGGACCGAGGCAAACCAGGACCGTTTCTTGCTCAGGCCGCTGGCCAGCATCACCGACGTCACCGTGAAGCCTTCGGGAATTTTATGCAGGAACACCGCCAGGAAGATGACCCAGCCCAGCCACGAGGAGATAAGAAAGCCGGCGGTAATGGCGATGCCGTCGAAGAACGTGTGGATCATCAACCCGAAGAGCACCGACACGCGCCGGTGGGAGTGCAGGTATTCGTCGGAATGAGTTTCTTCTCCGTAATGAAAGTGCGGCGTGATGGTGTGCTCGAACAGGTGGACCAGCAGGTAACCGATCAGCACCAGCAGTGCCCCCTTGCGCCCGGCGAGTTGCAGACTTTCCGGTACCATCTCAACCAGCGCGGTGGCCAGCATGAAGCCTGCACCCAGCGCGACGAAGTAACGGAGGTAACGGCGCTCCCAGCTCTTTTGCACGATGACCGCGCCGCCAAAAACGTTCGCGGCTGCAGCGGTCAAGCCAAGCAGAATGCTGGTGAGGATGGGGGACATGGGCGGAGCAAGGATAACAGAGCAGTAGTCAGTAGCCAGTTGTCAGTAGTCAGCTGGACCTTCGGTTAGTTTGCCGACTCTAAGCTTGAACTTTCATACCCTAAAAGGGAGGATTCTTTTACTGACAACTGGCTACTGACTACTGAAAACTGCTGCCCTATCCACTATGCCTTATATGCATCACGTCGCCGTCCTTTACGATGTACTCCTTGCCTTCCAGGCGCAGCGTGCCGCGAGCGCGAGCTTCAGCTTCGGAGCCGGCCTCCAGCAGCTGGTCCCAGTGGATGGTTTCGGCGCGAATGAAATGATGCTCGAGATCGGTGTGAATGGCCCCGGCAGCGTTCACCGCCTTCGATCCGCGCTCGACCGTCCAGGCGCGGCACTCATCCTCGCCGACGGTAAAGAATGAGATGAGCCCCAGCAACTCGTAGGTTTTGCGAATGAGGCGCACCAGTCCGCTCTCTTTCAGTTCGTAGCTCGCAAGGAATTCGGCGGCATCCTCGTCGCTCATCTCGGCAAGTTCGGCCTCGACCTTGGCGCAGACGGCAAGTGCGCCCGTATTGGGTCGCGCGGCAACTTCTGTCACGCCATACTTCGCAACCGCTTCCTCAAGATCCTTGCCCAGGGTTGCGCTCTCACCAATGTTAAGTACATAGAGAATCGGTTTCTCGCTCAAGAACATGAAGCCCTTGACGCGTTTCTTGTCCTCCGGCGTCATTTCCATTTCCCGCAGTGGGCGCTCGGTTTCGAGGTGTACTTTGGCGCGCTTCAGCAGATCATGTTCGCGCTCGGTTTCGGCCGACTTCATCTTCTTCAAGTCCTT
Organism: uncultured Acidobacteriaceae bacterium; assembly: GCA_963837245.1. Taxonomy (GTDB): domain Bacteria; phylum Acidobacteriota; class Terriglobia; order Terriglobales; family Acidobacteriaceae; genus Bog-257. Next base: position 9,895 of record CAWIMR010000007.1, read on the forward strand.
CTCGACGCGCTCCAGCCGTTTTTCCACCTGCCCGAGATCGTTGACGATAAGGTCGAAATCAATGTTCTTAATGTCGCGCAGCGGATCGATTGCCCCAACGTGCGGGATGGAGTCGTCCTCGAAGGCGCGAACGACGTGGGCCAGCGCATCAACGTTGCGCAGGTTGGCGGCGAAGGCAGTTTCATTCAGCGCTTCCTTGCTAAGCGCCGCCACATCCGCATACTCGACGCTGGCGTGCACCAGTTTCTTCGGGTTGTATAAAGCGGCCAGGCGATCGAGGCGGTCGTCGGGAACTTTGGCGACACCCAGATGGGCCTCGCGCGGATTGCCATGCGCGCGCTGCGCCACCGACTGCTTGGTCAGCATGACGAAGAGAGATGTCTTGCCCACCTGTGGCAGGCCGATGATTCCGGTTTTCATTAGCCGTTAGCCTCTAGCTGTTAGCTCTTAGTTAGAAATGCCAAACTAGCCGCGGAACGGCGACTTGGATGTGAGCCCAGGCGCAAGCCCGGGGTAGGATGCCCCTGAATGACCGAGCCGCGTAGCGGCGGCGCATCAACTCTTTACGTCAACCGCCGCGCAGTCAGATAGAGCAGCGCCAGCCCGAGAACCAGCACTGAGCTTTCAATTCGCGTGGACCACACGTGCAGGCGGTTGAACTCAACGCGGCGCGCATCGTCGTGCGGCACCGCATCGATCGGGTTCATTTGCTCGCGGAGGACCAGCATGCGCGAAGCGATGCCGAACATGCCCACCAGCGTCAGGATCATCATCGTGTAGATGAGCAGGTTGCGCAAGGCAAACGGCGCGGCCACACCGTTCACGATACGCGAGTCGATCATCGAGGTAATTGCGAACACCACCCCGCAGGAGATCGCCATCCAGTGCAAGATTCCAAGGCTTCGGCTGACCACATTGCCGGCCAGTTGCCGCGTGGGAAGAACGGCAAAGACCGTGGGCGCGAGCACGAAGGCGAAAAAGATGAGGCCGCCAATCCAGACCACCAGTGATAGCAGCATCAGATATCGAACCAGAGACATTTAGGCCCTTATAGGATATAGCGCGACAAATCCTGGTCCTTCACGATGTCGCTCAGAGTGTTGCGCACGTAGTCGGCATCCACGGTGACATGCTTCTCTTTCATATCGGAGGCCTCGAAGCTGATTATGTCGAGCACCTTCTCCATGATGGTGTGCAGGCGGCGTGCGCCGATGTTCTCCGTGCCCTCGTTAACGCGGAAGGCGAAATGCGCCACCTCTGCTAGCGCCTCGGGGGTGAACTCCAGCTTCACGCCCTCGGTCTCCAGCAGCGCGATGTATTGCTTGGTGAGCGACGACTTGGGCTCGGTAAGGATCTTGATAAAGTCCTCGACGGTGAGCGACTGCAGCTCCACGCGAATCGGGAAGCGGCCTTGCAGCTCAGGAATCAGGTCACTGGGCTTGGAAACGTGGAACGCGCCCGCGGCGATGAACAGGATGTGATCGGTGCGCACCATGCCGTAGCGCGTGTTCACGGTGGTACCTTCGACGATGGGCAGAATATCGCGCTGCACGCCTTCGCGTGACACGTCAGGTCCGTGTCCGCCTTCGCGGCCGGCGATTTTGTCGATCTCGTCCAGGAAGATTATGCCGGAATTCTCAACGCGCTCTACGGCAATGCGCGTGACCTGGTCCATGTCCACCAGGCGCTGTTCCTCTTCCTGGATCAGGTACTCGAAGGCCTCGCTGACCTTCATCTTCCGCTTCTTGGTGCGCTGGCCGAAGATGTTGGGCAGGATGTCCTTCATGTTGACATCCATCTCTTCGACCCCCTGGTTGGTGATGATCTCGAACGCGGGCATCGATTTCTCACGGACGTCGAGCTCGACAATGCGCTCGTCGAGCTTGCCCTCGCGCAGTTGTTGGCGGAATTTCTCGCGCGTGCGCGAGCCCGGTTCTCCTGCTAGAAGCGGCTCGTTGCCTACGTTGAACCCAATCTGCTGGTCCTGCGCAGCCGGACGCGGCGGAACTTGCGCCGGCATCGAAGGCAACAGCAGGTCAAGCAGACGCTCTTCGGCGTTCAGTTCAGCCTTATCGGTTACGTCCTCCAGTTTCTCCTCGCGCACCATGTCGATGGCGATCTCGACCAGATCACGGACCATGGACTCGACATCGCGTCCTACGTATCCGACCTCGGTAAACTTCGAGGCCTCCACCTTCATGAAGGGAGAGTTGGCCAGCTTCGCCAGGCGGCGCGCGATCTCGGTTTTGCCGACGCCGGTCGGGCCGATCATGATGATGTTTTTGGGAATGACTTCCTCAGCCAGTTCGGCGGGAAGCTTCTGGCGGCGCATGCGATTGCGCAGCGCTATGGCGACGGCGCGCTTTGCCTGGTTCTGCCCTACGACATACTTGTCGAGTTCGCGCACGATCTCGCGAGGCGTAAGCTCGTCGAGTGCTACGTGTTCTTCATCTGCGGTTGCGGGAAGATAAATGGCCAACGAAGGTACCTCGTGTCGGCGCAGGCGTGAAGCCTGCGCAATCTTGTGCCGTCCCTAAAGGGACTTGCTCTAATTTGTGCGTCTGCCCAGCACTCCGCCTTCGGCCTCGTGCTGCGCTGCACTGAGCAGCCCCCTTCGGGGCTGTCGCTTAAAACTCGAAACTGTTCTTACAACTCCTCGATCGTCACTCTGTCATTGGTATAAATGCAAATCTTGCCGGCAATCTTCATGGCCTCCTCGGCGATCTGGCGGGCCGACAAGGTGGTGTGCTCAGACAAAGCGGTTGCGGCGGCGATCGCATACGATCCTCCGCTGCCAATGGCGGCAATTCCAGTGTCCGGCTCAATCACGTCGCCTTGTCCGCTGATGAGGAACGTCTGGCCCTGGTCGGCGACCAGCAGCAGCGCCTCCAGGGCGCGCAACATTTTGTCGGTGCGCCAGTCCTTGGCCAACTCTACCGCGGCGCGTCCCAGGTTGCCGTGATATTGCTCCAGCTTGGACTCGAAACGGGCGAACAACGAGAACGCATCCGCCGTGGAGCCGGCGAACCCGGCTAAAATCTTGTCCTGGTAAAGCCGGCGGATCTTACGGGCCGAGTGCTTGATGATGCCTTCGCCAAGCGTGACCTGGCCGTCTCCTGCCATCACGACCTTGTTATCCCGGCGAACGCAAAGAACGGTAGTAGAGCGGATCAAACGCTTTCTTGGCATGAATAGAGTTGATTATAGCAGTGTTAAAACACGTCGTGACGAAAGTTGAGTGGAAGTGACTAAGATTTCTGCGCCCTCGGAAAGTCCTTGAATAAGACTTCGGCGCGAGGCAGCTTTGGACGTTGGCCGCTGCTTTTGTTTATGACGCTGTCATCAAGCATAGGACGGTGTATCATACCGTATTATGGTAAAAACAGTAAGCTTTCGCACCGACTCCAAGAAAGTGGAGGCCTTAGACGCGCTGGCGTCTGTGTACGACCGCGATCGTAGTTACCTGCTCAATGAAGCCGTGGACAATTACCTCGATCTGCAGCAGTACCACATCGAACGGATCGAAGAAGGCATTAGGCAAGCGGATGCGGGAGAGCTCGTTGACCACAGTGATGTCGAAAAGATCGTTGCGAAGCTGCGACGCAAGAAATGACGATTCGATGGGCGAAAGATGCCACCGGGCCGCTGGTCGCTGCACACGCTTATGCCGCTGCCGATAACCCCGCCGCAGCCGACCGCCTGCTTTTCCGGATCACCCAGGCCGTGAAACATCTTGCCGATCATCCGCTTGCGGGGCGTGCAGGCCGGGTTGGGAACACCCGCGAGCTGGTGATTCTCAACACGCCGTACATCGTGGCTTACCGCATCAAGGACAGAAGCACCATTGAGATACTCGCAATCCTGCACGGCAAGCGAAGATGGCCCGACAGCTTCTAAACGGTTGCGCGTGCCCGAGCAGCCTACCTCTTTCCTGCCGCCACATGGCTGGCATCGAGTTGAGCCAGCAGGTCGTCCACACGCGCCTCGAGGATGTTGCGGATGGAGCAGATCCCCAGGACCTTGCCTTGCTCGTCCACGATCGGCATGTGGCGATAGTGGCGCTCCAGCATGACCGCGAGCGCTTCGCTGGGCGTGGTTTCCTGGGTCGCCATCTCGACGATGGGACTCATCAGCTCGCGCACCGGCGTGGTCTTGGGATCGCGCCCGCTGAGGGCAAACTTAGTCAGCACGTCGCGTTCGGTGAACATGCCCGCAACGACGCCGTGCTCGTCGATGACCGCAACCGCGCCTACGGCTTTTTCGGCCATCATTTGGATCGCATCTTTGACGGTCGCCAGCAGAGACACGGTTGCTGGTCCCTCGTCGCACCACTGGAGAAGACTCATGACGGTCTAGACTTCCTTTCGCTGGAAGATGCGAGGTTATGTCCCCGCGCGCCAGGAGTCAAGAGGAGCTCCTTTTTCGCCGCAAGTCGCTGGGATTTGGGTGAACGTGATCTGGTGGTAAATAATGTCCCGTGCATCTTGACGACACCATCGTCGCCATTGCGACTCCAGCCGGTCGAGGCGGGATTGGAGTGGTGCGTCTGTCGGGCGCCGAGGCGCGCAACATTGCGCGTCCGATGCTGCGGCTTGCTTACGGAGGCGACCTCGAAGCCGGGCGCGCGCACTTTGGCGAGTTGATCGAGCCCGCCAGCGGTGAGCGCCTCGACGAGGTGGTTGTTACCTACTTCGCCAAGCCACATTCCTATACCACCGAAGACGTGGTCGAAATTTCCTGCCACGGTTCGCCGGTTGTGCTTCGCCACGTCGTGCAGATGGCACTCGAAGCCGGAGCGCGCCTTGCCGAACCCGGCGAGTTCACCATGCGAGCCTTTCTCAATGGTCGCATTGATCTCACACAAGCCGAAGCGGTACGCGACCTAATCGAATCGCAGACCCTGTACCAGGCCCAGCTCGCTGCACGCCAACTCGAAGGCGCGCTGTCGAAGCGTTTGCAACCCACAAAGCAGAAGCTCGTGGAGTTGGTGGCCGTCCTTGAAGCGGGAGTGGACTTCGCGGAAGACGACGTCTCGGTGATGCCGGACGCGCAGATTGTTTCGCGCATTTCTGCGATCCGTGCGCCGTTGCAAGAACTACTCGCCAGCTTCGCCTTCGGAAAAGTTGTCCATGAAGGCTTGACGCTGGCCATCGTGGGGCGTCCCAACGTGGGCAAGTCCAGCCTCTTCAACCGGCTGGTGGAGCACGAGCGCGCCATTGTCACCGCTACACCGGGAACTACGCGCGATCTGGTGAGTGAGACAGTTTCCATCGGCGGTATTCCGGTGCGTCTGGTGGACACCGCTGGCATTCGTACTGCACTCGACGAGGCTGAAAGCATCGGCGTTCGCAAGTCCGTCGAAGCCATCGCTGACGCGGACATGGTCCTGGTTGTGCTCGATGTGTCGGAATTCATAGAGAGCGATTTTGCGCCCGACTTAGCGCTGCTGGAGAAAGCCCGGGACCGTCCGCGGATCGTGGTCTGCAACAAGACTGATCTGTTGAGTGGCGATTGCGATCGCATCATGACAAAACTGAGTCTCGAGGGTCGAGCTCTGCCTGCGGTTTTTACCTCGGCTCTGACCGGCGAGGGTATCGAGCCCTTGCGCATAAGGATTCTAGAGACGGTGCGCGGCGACTCCGGCGTGCAGCAGGAGAGCGGCATCCTAACCAATGTTCGCCAGCAGAAGCTGGTGGCAGACGCGATTACTGCGCTCGACCGCGCGGCCGCAGCGGTGCCTCTGAAGACCCCGCATGAGATGATCCTGCTCGATCTTTACAATGCGCTGCGTCCGCTGGACGAAATCACCGGCGCGACCACTGCCGACGACATTCTCAACCTGATCTTCAGCTCGTTCTGCATCGGA
>CAWIMR010000008.1:0-145034 GCA_963837245.1 uncultured Acidobacteriaceae bacterium
TGACGGTGGAGTAGGAAAGTTTGCTGAGTCCGCGTGCGAGAGCGTATACTTAAGTGAGTGGGGCTTCTCGCAAGCCACAACTGTAGCGCCTTCTGGAAGCTAAGAAGGTTCACTCCTCAGCCCTCCTCACAAGTGCTCTTCTAAAGCAGCGACGGCCCGTCTTTGCCGGGGGCGAAGCTTGTTTCTCGTATCCTCCAGAGTCTTCCGCACGCTTCACAGGTGAAAAAATGAAGAACATATTCGTCGGAAAAATGGACCTCAGCACGACCGAAGATGAACTACGCAGCGCATTTACAGTTTACGGAGCAGTTCAGGCCGTCAACATCATTAAGGACCGCGATACCGGCCGTCCGCGCGGCTTCGCATTCGTGGAGATGGAAAGCGACAAGGAAGCGCACGAGGCCTTGTTGGGTTTAAATGGTTCGACTCTTGGTGGAGCTACCTTGACCGTGAGCGAAGCAAAACCCAAAGCCGTCCGCGCATAATTAGTATTGAAGGAGCCTGATGATAACAGCATCGAACCTTGGCGCGAATACCGTCCAACTTAAGAAGTGCGCGCTTCTTATGGATTCAAATCCTGAGAGGCGTGCGCTGCGCAAGAAAATTATGGCCTTGCATGGCGTTGAAATGATCGGCGCTGGTGATCTTGAAGAGGCGGCATCCATCTGGCATCAGGACCGGTATGACATGGTGCTGATTGACATTCGTAAGGACTATAGCGGCGCTCTGGCCTTTCGCGACGAGATCAAAAAGGACAGTCCCGGACAAATGGTCGCATTCCTCGTCGGCAAGCCGGACTACGTCTCGCTCGATCCCGCTCCGGGTTCTTATGCTCCAGAGCAACACGGAACCGAATGGGGCGAAGCGATGCGAAAAGCAGTGCAGCAGGGATGTGAGTCGTTGCCGCAGAGGAACGGATTTGTGGAAGCTGGTTTCCGGATCGCCAGCGCGAAGCGGCGCAATGGAGCACACGTGCCGGCCGATCCAGCCGAAGAGTCCTTGACAGCCTCTGAGGCAACCGAACTTGTCGAAAAGGCCGGATAACACATCACCACGCCTCACGAATTGAAGACTCGACCTTTCATGGAGGAACGATGACTACTGCGCCCCAGTCAATGCCCGCACAGCTAGATGTAAAGCTCGACCATATTCTCGAAAGCGCCGTGGCCTTGAACTGGAAAGACCTGGTGCAAGGACAGTCGAACGGCCTCGTGCAGATCGAATACCACGTCGGGGGAGATCGGTCCGTGGACTGCCTGAAGATGTGGTGCTCCACCCCGCGCGGCTATTCCAGTTTGATCTGCAACTACTCCGTTAATCCGGGTTGGTCGAACGGCCCGTGCTTCAGCAATGGTTTCCACTCCCGCGACCTGGGCCGCTTGCTTGAGTCGATCATGTTGAACCAGAACCTCTTCCAGCTTGTGTCCGAGCCCAACAGCAATGTCGTGCTTCAAGTCGGACCGCCCACGCCGGAGCAGATCGAATCAGCCACAGCCCTGCTGCGCGACGCCTTCCCGCCTCCGGCTCCCATTTTGCGCAAGGTTGCGAATGGGCGCCACGCTGTGCTACCGGTCGCCGCCACTGTGTAATTTGCCCAGTAAGACTGTCCAGTTCGGTGAATTGGATATTCCGCGTGCTGTGTGTTGGGAGCCGCGCGTCCATTGCGCCCGCGGCGCATCTACATAATCACACGATGGAAACTCAAATTCAGGAACGCACAACTGTCCAGCGTCAGATGTTTACCGCTCGTCTGACCAAATCCATTTTTCTGTCGCCGCAGACCAAGCATCTCGAACTCTCGGTCGAAGGAATGGACGAGTTCCGCTTCACGCCCGGACAGTTCGTCTCCATCAAGCAGCCTAAACCTGATGGCAAGGAACACACACGCGCCTACTCCCTTGCTTCGCCGCCCCGTTTGGACGCGACGTTCGACCTATGCCTGAATCGTGTGGATGATGGCTTTTTGTCGAACTGGCTATGTGACTTGGAAGAAGGTGCAACGGTGCAGTTCCATGGTCCGCACGGATTATTCATTCTGCGTGAGCCGCGCAAGGATGCTGTATTCATTGCGACGGGCACCGGCATTGCGCCCATCCGCGGCATGGTGCACTGGCTGTTCGAGAAGCCTGAACGCAATCGCGACCATGAATATTGGCTGGTCTTCGGCACCCGCTACGAGCACAGCATTTACTACCGCGACGAATTCGAGCGGATTGAACGCGAGAACCCGAAGTTCCACTATGTACCAACACTCAGTCGATGTGAGGATGAGTGGAAGGGTTGTCGCGGTTATGTGCAGGACCACGTTCGCGAGGTCATTGCCGGGCGTAGCGACATGCAGGCATACATCTGCGGCTTGCACCAAATGGTGGACGCCAACCGCAAGCTGCTGAAGGAAGAGTTAGGCTGGGACCGCAAGCAGATCGTGTTCGAGCGGTATGACTGACCCGGATCTACGCGATCGCCGTCACTTCAACGCATTGCCCAGAAATCCCGACACATCCTGGTGCAGCCGGTCGAGCGATTCAGTCTTGATGTACATCATGTGCCCGGCGTCGTAGTAACCGAGCGACACCTTGGCATGCTGTTGCGGGTCGAGATTCATGTGGCTTAGCGTGTACTGGGTCGCAAAATACGGGGTCGCCAGATCGTAGTATCCCGAAGCCACAAACAGCTTCATGTATGGGTTCTTCACGAATGCCAGCCGAAGCGCCTCGCTGGTGTCAGGAAAACCCTGCACCGCCGAACCCCAGTCCCAATCGCTGATCCCGCCGCCGAGAACGTAATACTCCAGGTCGCTCTTGTACCCGAGATCGCTGCGGACATAATTGTTAAATGTAGCGGTGAACGGCGGACGAATGACGGACTCTGACGGATCGTAGTAGCCGTCGACGCGCATGTCAGAAATGTCGGGCGCAGTGAAGCGGGAATCAAGGCGGCCGACCTGCAAGCGCTGGCTGCGTAGCAACTCATGGCAGAAGACGGCCTGGCTGATGCGCATGTTGTGCTCATCCACGACGCTGTGCTCCAGCCCGGTGAAGCGGCTCACCTCGTCAATAAGGCTTTGGCGCTCCTGCGGCGTGAGATTATCGCCCTTACCCAATGCCGCTGCGTATGGGCCGGCAGCAAATTGCTCTGCGTCGCGCAAGACACTCTGCACATCGCGCTGCTGCAAGTCTGGCGGCAGTTTCTTTTGATACCACGCGGTCGCAGCGTAGGTAGGGAAATAAAGAACGTAAGGCAGATCGTTGCCACGGGTGAATTCCAGGGTCTCAAAATTCAGCACCGAGGAAACCAGTACGACGCCGCTGAGTGCGACACCACGGCCGACGAGATAGCCACTCAATCCGGCGGCGCGCGTGGTTCCGTAACTTTCGCCAACCAGGAACAGCGGCGAAGTCCAGCGTTCATACCGGCTGAGGTAAAGGCGAATGAATTCCCCAACCGAGGAGATGTCGCCCTTCACGCCAAAAAACTTTTTGGCGAATTCTTTCTTCGTGGCGCGGCTGTAGCCGGTGCCGACGGGATCGAGGAAGACCAGGTCAGTCTGATCGAGCCAGGTTTGCTGGTTGTCGATCAACTCAAAGGGTGGCGGAGGCATGCCGCCATCGGGTTGCATCTTCACCCGCCGCGGACCAATGGCTCCCAGGTGCAGCCACACCGACGCGGAGCCCGGTCCACCGTTAAAAGAAAACATCAGCGGGCGCCGCGGGCCGGCGTTGTCGAGGGTATAGGCGATGAAGAAGATGTTGGCTTCGATCTCGTCGGTCTCGCTGTTCCGGAGCGGCATCAAGCCGGTGGTCGCCGTGTAATGCAGGACACGCCCGCCGACATGAATCTCATGGTGGGTAACAACGGGCGGAGTTTCCTTCTGGCCATCTTTTTGTGACTCGCTGGATTTCGGGCCGTCGGCCGGTTTCAGGGTTCCGGACTTTTCGACTGCCTGGGGCTCACTTTCCTTCTGCTGGGCCACCAGAGCAACTGCGGACATAACAACCAGCAGGCACAACGTTGTTGCCCGGAGATTCGTCATCAATCTTCCCTCGCTCCTCGGTCTGTGGCCCTGCGTTCGCGTTCGGCCTTTGCGGATTCGCGCCTGCGCAACGCGCCTTCGTAACGACGCTTCTCCTCTTCCGTTTCGGGGATCACAGGTGGAACCTGCAGCCGCCGCCCGTGCCGATCTACTGCGACGAAGGTGAGATAAGCGGTCGCAACTTTCTGGCGCGAGGCCGAGATGTAGTTTTCCACCAGGACACGCACGCCAACTTCCATGGAAGTATGAAACGCGCGATTGACCGCCGACTGCAGGATCACCATGTCGCCCACATGCACGGGCACGAGGAAGTCAATATGGTCCATCGAAGCGGTCACCGCGTAGGAGTGCGAATGGCGATGCGCGGCCAGCGCTCCCGCGAGGTCGATCCAGTGCATCAACCGCCCGCCCAGCAGTGCTCCCAGTGGATTGGTGTCGTTCGGCAGAACGAGCTCGATCATCTCTGATTTCGATTCGCTTACCGGCCTCGGCTGCAAACTACCCTCATTTGGGTTCATGGCTTTCCTAAACGGTACCGTCGATCATCAGAGTGTCTCCCGCTTCCGCGGCCTGCTTTTAGGACGCGAGTCGAGGACCTGCGGTCCCTACAACATGTAACCGTTGCGCCTCGCCCTTTGCGCTTGCACGTAGCATTCGGCCATGCGCTGCAGACGCGGATCATCGTGGGACTGGAGCCACGAACCGCTTGCTGCGCTATACAGCAATTCGCCATGACCGGCGGGCAGATACTCGCGTTCGCAGGCGAAAAGTACTCGCAGGATGCCGTCCCGCTCCTCACCCAGCGCGAAGCGCACCGCGTCGGCATCGCGCTCGATGGGCAGGCGGCTGCAGGTTCTTGCGTAACCCACGTTACAGCCCGCTTTCAAATCATCTTCGCTGGGGCGTGCGCCTTCATGCCCGGGAGCGGTGCAGGTGCCTGTCCATCCCGCGCCCAGGGGAAGCCGCTGTGGAAATGGCCAGTCAGAATGAAGCTGTGCTTCCGGCATGAAGAAAGGACAGGCCACAAACCCTCGGGAGACGCAAAAGAGTCAAGCGCCAATTGTAATGCAAGGCAACCTGCTCCTACCCACACCGCTGCTGCCTACTCCTGTATCATGACTCTCGAAAAAATAGGAGACTCGAACTGTGCCCGACGAGAGCCGCATGACCGCGCTGAGGGAGATCCTCGAAGCCAATCCTGACGATGCCTTCGCGCGCTACGCGCTTGGGCTGGAATATTCGGGCGCCGGAGAAACCGACGCCGCCCTTGCCGAGTTTGAGAGCCTGCTGGCGGCCCATCCTGACTACACCAACGGATACTTCATGGCAGCACAGGCACTGGCCCGCTCCGAGCGGCAGGACGAGGCGAAAAGCATGTTGCAGCGAGGCATCGAGTGCGCCCGCCGCACTCGCAATCAGCACGCCCTCGCGGAGATGGAAGCGATGCTGGACGAGTTGGGCGGCGGCTAAACCGCCTTTCCGCCGACCAACCTGATTGAGCTCTGAACCGCTGCATAAGCGATAATGGGGCAGGAATGTTCCGGCCAACCTCATTGGTGCGACGGCCCGGCGGTGGCTCCGCCCGCGGTAGCCGTAACGCCCGCCTCGCGCTTGGGGCCACAGTCCTGTTCTGGACCGTGCTCTCCGTCGCTTCTCCCTCCGTCGCCCAGAGCCCCAACCCATTCGGGGCCCTGCTGGGCAACAAGAATCAGGCAGCGGCGAACCAGGTTGTTCCTGTGCCGCCTGCGGCTCCGACGACCGAGCAGCCGCCAACCCCGATCCCACTGCCGGAGGTGTCCACGCGCGCCGAAGAGCTGGCGCATCTGCTGCGCGATACCGGTGACCGGCTACCCACGCGCGAGCAACTTAACGCCCTGAAGGCCACACTGGCAGAGCGTGATGTCACGTTGCAGCCCAAGAAGAAGGAAGTTGATACGTTGCTGGCTGGATCCCCCAGCTCCATGGAAGTGCGAGAGCAGGAGACATACTGGCACGCCTTCTCCACCGAAGGCGCGGCCAGTCGGCGGCAACTACTGGACTGGGCCAATGCCGCGCAGTCGGCGGTGCAACAGCTGCAGGCCTTGCAACCGCAATGGACGTTGACCCTGGAGGAAAACAAGAATACTCCCGACCTGGGACCCACGCTCGACGTGATCCGGGAGGCTGTTAAAAGTATTCAGACGACCAGTTCCCAGGCGCAGGAACTCTTGCGGATGATCGTGAACCTGCAGGTGATCGCGGCCAATCAGCATCAACTGGCGCTGGACGCGGTTGACCGGCTGGAGGATGCCCGTGCCCGACTGAAGGAAAACGTACTTCACCGCGACAGCCTACCGTTGTGGCAGGTTTTCGCGCGACGGCAAATGGAAGGGACACCCGATTTCTTTGCCAGCACCAGTGCACGGGTGATCGGTATCAAGTCGTTTGTGAAGGAGAACGCAGGTGTTTTCACCATGCTCGCGGCGCTCCTGCTCTTGTCGCTCTTCGGCGCATACCGATTGTCGGCTCGGGCCCGGCGAATTCACCCAGCGAGTGAACTGCAGGCGCGCGCGCTGGAGATCACCCGGCATTGGGTGGCGCTCGGAGCCCTGCCGCCACTGCTCATCGCATTCCTGCTGGCGCCGCTCGCGCCTTTGCCGCTTATCGGCCTGACCATCCTGCTCTCGTTCTTTTCCATCCTGGTATTGTTGCCACCGCTGATCGAGCCGTGTTTTCACTTAGCGCTGTACTGCCTAGTGGGAGTCTATGTCTTCAACGCGGTACTCGTTTGGGTCACGCTTTCGGCTTCTGCCAAGCGAGAATTCCAGTTCTTCGGTTTCCTGCTGGCGATCGTGCTGTTTGCGTATTTTCTTCGGCCCCAGCGCCTCGCCGAAGTGGAGACGGCCGGTCGGCACCACGGGCTGCTCGTTCTTGGTGCGCGCGTGGCGCTGGCGGTCCTGGCTATCTCGCAGGTGGCAAATCTGTTCGGCTACTACAAGCTGATGTTGTACTTGGCCGTGGCGTGCATCTACAGCGTCTTCATCGCCCTCGCCGTCTCTACTGCGCTGCGGGTTTTCACGCTGCTGTTCCTGGCCGCACTCGATGCGCCGTCGGCAGAGCGACTGGCGCTGGTCCGCTTGCATCGCGCGACCCTGGCTCGCTGGATCCCGCGCTTGATGCAATGGGTAGGCATCCTGGTGTGGCTCGGCGCCACTCTGGATTTGTTAAACGTCCGCACATGGGTTAACGAGCGGATTCTTGCGATGTTCGATTTCAACATCGTCGGCGGCTCCGGCAACATCACGCTGGGGGGCGTGCTCGGTTTTTGGGCGATCCTGCTGCTCGGGTTCGCGCTCTCCACCTCGCTGCGCTTTCTATTACGGGAGGAGTTGCTCAATCGTCTGCACTTGAAGCGTGGAATTCCCGAACTGATTTCCACCACGTTGCATTACTTGCTACTGCTTCTGGTTTTCCTCTTCGCAGTGAACGCGGGCGGCGTAGCACTGAACAAATTCACGGTCCTCACCGGCGCGCTCGGCGTGGGTGTCGGTTTCGGATTACAGAACATCATCAACAATTTCGTCTCTGGTTTGATTTTGCAATTCGAGCGCCCCATCCGTATCGGCGACGTCGTGGAACTGGAGGCCGGCGTGACCGGAGCGGTGACACGCATCGGGATACGTTCCAGCACCGTTCAGACTTTCCAGGGTGCCGAGGTCATCATTCCCAACGCTAGCTTCATCTCCAGCAATGTAACCAATTGGACGCTCTCCGAGGCCAAGCGGCGGCTGGAGTTACCGGTAGGCGTCGCTTATGGCACCGATGCCAAGCTGGTACGAGAACTGTTAGCGCGGCCCGCTATCCAGCATCCGGACGTCCTCACCTCGCCCGAACCCGCCGTCTTCTTCAAGGGATTTGGCGATAGCGCGCTGAACTTCGAGCTTCAGTTCTGGGTGATGCAGGAGAGCAACACCGTCAAAGTGAAAAGCGAGGTCGCACTGGAAGTCATGCGCTTGTTGAACGAAGCTGGCATCGAAATTCCCTTCCCGCAACGCGACCTGCGTCTGCGGTCCGTGGATCCCGAGGTCGCCGCGGTGCTTTCCGCTGATGGCCCGGAGCGCGAAAACATTCGCACCAGAATCGGGTCCACCGAGTAATCACGATCAAGGTTCCGGCGGTGTCCAGTACGCTCCTCGGACCCGTTGCTGGCCGCAATTCGGCGGTTCGCAACGCCCTCGACTGTCACAAATCACATGCCGTTGTGACGTATGCACTTGTTCCATGTGCGGTAGGAGTGTTCCGCTGGAGTGTATCTGGAGCAAAAGCCTCGAATGCCGCAACCGGGCAAAACCTTACCGGAGCCGCTATTTATGGGCATTTCCTGCGAACGGTCACATCACTGCGGCAGGTGACGCCGGGCACATGGCAAGGTACACAGCACTGGCCACCGCGGTTTTGAGGGGTTTTGGGCCCGGAGGCGCGTCGCATGCACGCTCCGGCCGTAAAACTCAGGGATACGATGTAGAGTACAGGGGGTCGTCGTGCTTACACCTTATGGTCTGGACATCATAGAAAGCTGCCTGGTTTGCAAGATGCGGGCAGAACATATTTTTTGCGATCTTCCACCCGCCGCACTGCAGTCGTTCGAAAACATCAAGTACGCAACGGCTTATCCGAAAGGCGCCGTCCTGTTTGTCGAGGGGCAGACACCGCGGGGCATCTTTGTTCTGTGCAAAGGGCGGGTAAAACTTTCAATCTGTTCCACCGATGGCAAGACACTGATCCTGAAGATCGCCGAACCGGGAGAGGTGCTGGGCCTGAGCGCCACCGTGAGTGGCAAGCCCTACGAGTTGACCGCCGAAACCGTGGACCCGTGCCAGGTGAACTTCGTGAAACGCGAAGATTTTCTGCATTTCCTCAAGGAGCATAGCGACGCCTGCCTCCGGGTAGCCGAGCAGCTCAGCGACAAGTACAACAGCGCCTGCCGCGAAATCCGGGCTCTCGGGCTTTCTCATTCCGCCGGCGAGAAATTGGCGAAGCTGCTGCTGGAGTGGAGTACCAAGAACGGCGAGGCCACCAAGACGGAACCGCGCCTGAAACTGGCGCTCACCCACGAGGAGATCGCACAGATGATCGGCACTTCACGGGAGACGGTGACTCGCTTGTTTGCCGATCTGAAGCGCAGGCAGATTGTGCAGACGAAAGGCTCAACCCTGCTGATCCGCAACAAGTCGGCCTTGCGGGCAATGGCCATCGTGCCTTAGCGGCACGGACTTCGTTTCGGCCAGAGTGTTGAACATTATCATCCATGTGTAGTGCCATGCCCATTTCGGGCATGCCGCTTATTTGCCAGTGTTTAAGCTGGCTTCCTTGCATACCCTGTGAACAGGGTCACCAAAATCGGTGACTGCAATCACAGCATTGATCCAGCCAATCGCTGTATTACCACAGTATGGACACCACGGTGCAGTCGAGTTGCGTGACTTGCGATTTTCGTCCCGACCGGTTTTTCTGCGACATGCCCGCGGAGTCGCTGAAGGCCTTCGACAGGATCAAGGCGCTGGCCTTATGCCGCCGCAATACGGTGCTGTTCGCCGAAGGGCGGCCCGTCCGGGGCATTTATATCCTCTGCGATGGCCGCGCCAAGCTCTCCATCTGTTCCGACGCCGGGAGGCGCCTGACCTTGCGCGTGGCAGGCCCGGGAGAAGTATTAGGATTGGGAGCTGCTCTTTCCAATACTCCTTACGAGATCACAGCTGAACTGCTCGACAACTCCCAGGTTGTTTTCGTTCGCAGGAAAGACTTGGTGAAGTTCCTGCGCGAGCACCGTGAAGTGTGCCTGCAAGTCGTGCACATGCTGAGCCAGGACCTGCACGGGGCCTACGAACGTGTGCGTAGCATCGGTAGCATCCGCTCCCATCATCCCCGCATTATTTTCCACCGGCGCGCCATGGTGGTCTGAATATGTCCTCTACGCGTTCCGCGTTTCGCCCCTAGCGGGGTGTTCACCCACCCTTGAATTGGTGTATGGTACTGAAATCGTGGAGCGTCTGGCCGCGCCCTGATGCTGTCGACAAGTGCGGTCCAATTCCCGGGCTATTGCGCAAAGAGTTGTTCGAGGGCAAATGACTCTCACCAGCCGTAGAGCGATTTCTTTCTTGCTGTCGGCCTTCTTGCTGACTTGCTGTCTTAGCAATGTAACTACGGCTCAGAATCAATCCAGCCATCCGCCCCCTCAGGCATCAGCCGCGCTGCCCGGCTCAACAGCAGGCCAATACGCCGAAACTGACATCTGCAAGACCTGCCACGAGGAAGTTTGGGACAAGCACTTTGCCGGTACTCCGCACGCCGCATTGCTAAAGGGAGACCAGCATGGATGCCAGGCGTGTCATGGACCGGGGCAGGCCCATGTTGATGGCGGCGGCGACGTCACCAAGATCATTCGCTTTGAGACCTTGAGTCCGGCGCAGACGGCCGCAATCTGCACGAAGTGTCACCAGTCCAGCCTGGAGACGCAGAACTTTTCCAAGTCCGAACATCTGTCGAATGGCATCAGTTGCACGTCCTGTCATAGCCCGCATGGCTCCACGGATGTCAACTTCATGTTGAAGAAGCCGCAGACCGACCTATGCTACGGTTGCCACGCCGCGCAACGGGCTGAGTTCGCCCGGCCTTACCGGCACCGCGTCGACGTCGGACTCATCCAGTGCAGCGACTGTCATAATCCTCACGGGACGCAGACGGGCCACCAGGTGCGCGCCGCCGCCGGTCAGTTCGCCGTGTGCACCAAATGCCACACCGACACCATGGGCCCCTTCGTCTTCGAACATGCTCCGGTAAAGACCGACGAAGGCTGTCTGTCGTGCCACACGCCACACGGCTCGACCAATCCGCGGCTCCTCCAGGTCAACAACGTCAACTTTCTCTGCCTCCGTTGTCACACGCCGAATATGAACGGAGCGGCGGGCCGGCCTGTGGGACCGAATCACGACCAGTCCGCCAAATACCAGGCGTGCACCATGTGCCATACGCAGATCCATGGTTCCAACTTCGATCCGGTGTTCTTCCGGTAGTTGAGAGACATGCAATGGGTGTTCCAAGGAATCTCGGCGCTTGTTCATTTGGGTTGGTGATGGTCGTGGCCTGCCTGTTTCTCAGCGGCTCCTTCGCCCAGAGTTCGGGACAAGCACCCGCTCCTGCCCCCGCGGGCACTCCGCCTGCTTCCGCGGGCTCCCCGCCCGCCTCGGGAGAGGGCAAGGAAATTGGTGGCTTTCAGGTAACGCAGTCGATTGAGCTTGGCGGCCGCATCGCCGAGGTCACCGGCAGCCAGCCCATGTATGACACGCTGGTCAATTACCAGACCGGCGCGCGCATTCTCGACCAATCGCTTACCATGCGGTCGCTGACCCATGAAGACGTCTTCGATACCCTCACCTTCAACAGCTTCGGCTGGGGAGGCGATCCTGAGCAGGCGGCGCGTGTGCGGGTGGCGAAATATCGCTGGTACAACCTGAACTTCAGCTACCAGCACATACAGAACTATTTCGATTACGACCTGTTCGCCAATCCGCTGAACCCGCCCACCGGCTCGCCATTCATCCCCATTCTTAGTTCTCCGCACAGCTACTACAACCGGCAAAATCTGTACAACTTCGGCCTGGTCCTGTTCCCCATGCGGAAGCTGTCTTTCCGCTTCGATTACAATCGCAACCGCTTTATTGGCCCCGCGTTCAGCAGCGTCCACCAGGGCACGGAGGCACTTACCGATCAGAGCAATAACAACACCCTGAACGGATACCGGTTCGGCGTCGATTACCGCATCCACCCCAAGGCCACAATCAGTTACACGCAGCTTCTTCAGTACTATGGCGGCGACACGGTTTACGGCCTTAACTCATTCAATTCCTGGCCGCTCTCCAATGGCGCGCCGGTCACCTTTGGGGTCCCCTGGTTCAACAGCGGAAGCCCGTGCAGCGCGCCGCTGAAGAACGGGATCGCGAACCCGAGTTGCAATGGATACTTCGACTACAGCCTGTTCCAGCAGGTGAGCACCTTCATCCCAACCGAACAACTCAACGTCAGGTCCTCTGATCTCCCCTGGCTGGACTTCAACGGCCAGTTCCAGTACAGCCATGCGCAGGCCAATACGCCGCTGACCGAGATTTTCAGCGGCTTGACCACGCGCAGCAACAACCTGGGTTACAACGCCGCGGGGAGCAAATCGAGCGCCAAATGGAATTCCTCGTCCGCCGACGTGTCCGGGACGGTCCACATCAGCGACAAGCTACGGCTGGTGGAAACCTTTCGCTTCCGCAACTTCAGCGTGGCAGGAGATTTTCTGGACCTCACGTCCAACTTCTTCACCGCCGCCAGCGCTGGGTCCGCCACCCTGCTCACGCCTGTGGCCATGTTCCCGGGCACGACCTTGTTGCACAGCTCCAGTTCAGCGGCTGACCTGGTCAATGAGATCAACACCAACTTGATCGGCCAGGACTTTATGCAGAACGATTTTCAGGTGCAGTACGACGTCTCGCGCTTCTTTGGCGTGCGCGCCGGCTTTGTCTGGGCGAATTACAACATCCAGCCGGGGAACAGTTACTCGGCAGCTCTCGGTGACATTTACTACCCCAACAATCCGAATCGCGGCAATTGCGTTGGTCTGCCGCTGAACCCCGACGGCAGTTGCACCTTCACTGGAGTGATCGCGCCATTTGGCAATCCCACGACGGAGATCAACCGCTATTCCGGAGTCCTGGGCGCCTGGCTTCGCAAGGGAAGTGCCTTGCACGCCAATGCTGACGCCCAGTTCGGCGGCGCCGACAACTGGATATACCGCACCGATCCTCTCGCCTTCTTCAACCTCAGGGGTAATATTTCCTACGCTCCGCGACCCTGGC
This sequence comes from uncultured Acidobacteriaceae bacterium, assembly GCA_963837245.1. Taxonomy (GTDB): domain Bacteria; phylum Acidobacteriota; class Terriglobia; order Terriglobales; family Acidobacteriaceae; genus Bog-257. The sequence goes on from CAWIMR010000008.1 coordinate 12,910, forward strand.
TCATGCTGGGCGGAAACTTCATCTATGAGCACGCGACCAACGACACCGCGGGGATCAACTTCAACCAGCACAACTACGTCACCATGTTCAATGCCACCATCAACCCCAACCCGCGCTGGGGGCTTGACCTGGCCTATAACTTTGACGCCATCCAGCAGAACACCTATCTCTGCTTCCAAAGTGCTGCGCCTCCAGCCGGATCGTCTCCCTGCCTGGGCGACTCTTCCCTCATGCAGGTTTATGGCACCTACCAGACCCACACCCAGTACGGTTATTTCGCCCTCCTGCTGACGCCTATCGAGCGCGTCACCATGCGTTTGGGCTACAGCATCGTAGACAACCAGGGCAACACCACGCAGTTCAATTCACTGTTGCCTCTCGGGCCGCTCTCCTCCACCTATCAGTTGCCTCTGGCCTCCGTGGACGTCAATGTTTACAAGAACGTGACGTTTAAGGCCGGTTATAACTACTACGGATACGGCGAAAGCTCCTTCGTCGGCCCGACCGCTCCCCGCACCTTCCACGCCAACAACACCACGCTGGCGCTTCGTTACGCCTTTTAGAGCGCCACCATAATTTGTTGTACGGGTGGAAGCACCGGGCTTCAGCCCCGGTTGGCCAGGGCGGAACCCCAAACCTCGAAAGGAACTGTCTTCACCGGGCTGAAGTCCAGCGCTTCCACCCAACCGCCACGTGACGAACATCACACCCTCGTGTGAGCACACTCATTGCCCCTTCAGGCCCTCCTCAGCCATCGTTGAGTGTTGCCCGGCGCAGCGGTTGCGCCGGCGAAAGCGAGGGGTTTCGTGAAACGTTGCGGTCTGGTTCTCTGTGTCGCCTTGCTGCTCTCGGTTGGGGCTGCGGCGAAGCACGCCCCCAAGATGAGCAACGAGGACTGCCTGGCTTGCCATAACGACGCCACTCTCACCAAGGACGAGAACGGCAAGCAGGTCAGCCTGCATGTTGATGACGCAAAGTTTAAAGCGTCGATCCACAGCTCCTTCGGCTGCACCGATTGTCACACCGACATCAAGGCTTTTCCACACGAACCGGCGCCGGCCAAGCCGGTCTGCGCTACCTGTCACGCTGATCAGCAAACTGCGTATGATCACGGCGTCCACGCCAAGGCCGCAGTCGCCGGCAACACCAACGTGGCGAAGTGCCAGGATTGCCATGGCAGTGTGCACGAGGTCCTGGCGGCCAGCGATCCCAATTCCAAAGTCGCGCGCGCCAACATTCCGAAAACCTGCGGCGCGTGCCACGGCCAGAAGTTCGTGATGGCCTCGTCCGGAGTGAGTTCCGCTCCCTTCACGTCGTACCAGGAAAGCGTTCACGGTAAGGCCGTGGCGGCGGGTTCGGGCGCAGCCGCAGTTTGCACGGACTGTCACGGTGAGCACGACATTCTCAGCGCAGGCGATCCCAAGTCACCGATTGCCAAGCTCAACGTCCCGGCGACCTGCGCCAAGTGCCACGACAGCGTCCGACAGGAGTTCGTGCAGAGCACCCACGGGCAGGCCATCGCTCGCGGCAATTGGGCGGCGCCTGTTTGCACCGATTGCCACGGCATTCACAGCATCAAGGCGCCCAGCGATCCCAAGTCTGCCGTCGCGTCCGCCAACGTGGAAAACACCTGTGCCGCCTGCCACTCCAGCGTCAAGCTATCGGCGGAATTCGGTGTGGCCTCAGGACGGGTGAGTTCCTATTTGTCCAGCTATCACGGCATGGCGTCAAAAGTGGGTTCCAGCACGGTGGCAAACTGCGCCAGCTGTCATGGCGTGCACAACATTCTGCCGTCGTCGGATCCGCGTTCCACTATCAATCACGCCAACCTGGCGAAGACCTGTGGCCAATGCCATCCCGGCGCCAACGAAAAGTTCATCGCCTTCAAGGTGCACTCGGACGGCGCCGCCAAAGCCGATTTCGGCAGCAAGCTCATCGCCTACATCAGCAGGTTTTATATCTGGATGATCGTGGCCGTCATCGGCGGCATGGTCCTGCACAACCTCATCGTTTTCCGCAAGAAGATGATTCTGCGCCGCATCGGACAGCCGCGAATCCTCTTCCGCATGACGCTGGAACAGCGCATCCAGCACATGCTTCTGCTGACCAGCTTCTTTGCGCTCGTGCTCACGGGCTTTGCGCTACGCTATCCGTCATCGTGGCTGGCACTGATCTCCGTCAACGAGGCGGTGCGCCGCATCGTGCACCGCACTGCGGGTGTCGTCCTGATTGTGGTGAGCCTCTATCACGTCTGGTATCTCATCACCAAGCCCGACGGACGCCAGTTGCTCAAGGACATGCTGCCCGACTGGAAAGACGTCACCGACGTGCGTGACGCATTCCGCTACTACCTGGGTTATAGCGAGCAGCGCCCGTTATTCCGCCGGTTCACCTACGCCGAAAAAGCCGAATATTGGGCACTGGTCTGGGGCATGTTTGTAATGGGCGCGACGGGACTAATGGCATGGTTCAAAGTCGGTGTGGGTGATCGGGTGCCGGGATGGTGGGTCGATGTCGCACTGACCATCCACTGGTATGAAGCCGTTTTGGCCACACTCGCTATCGTCGTATGGCATCTCTACGGCGTAATCTTCGATCCCGATGCCTATCCCATGAACTGGTCCTGGTATGACGGCAAGATGTCCATCGAACATTACGAGCATGAGCATCCCCTGGATCTGGTTGCGATCGAGAAGGCGAACGGCTCAGAGGAAGACGATGAGCCGGCCAAGGTGGAAGAAGAGGCCGAGCCTGCAGGCAGTCGCAAGTAACAACAAATGCTGTATGAACCCTACAACTTTGGGGTGAGGCAAACGCAGCGTTCGTTTTCTTGAATGCACATCCGGTTGTATTGTGGTAATTTGCAACACTGAATGTGCATGGTTTTGCACGGGGTGAGGCTAAGAAGGGACATCTAAATAAATGACTGAGGACACGCAGAGGCCGGATCCTCTACGCGATCATCCGCCTATCTCGCAAAATCTCATAAGAAATCCCATCAGCCTGATCGGCTTGGCGCTGGCCGGCGTGGCCTTCGTCAACATCGTTTTGCTGGTTCTCATTGACCTCCTGGCCAGCCATCCGTCTCCCTATATCGGGATTCTCGCCTACATGGTGGCGCCGGGATTTCTGGTCGTCGGCCTGATACTGATCCCCATCGGCATGGTGATCGAACGCCGCCGCCGCCTGCGCGACGTAGGCGCGCCATTCCATTTCGCAAAGCTTGACCTGAACAATCCCGCGCAACGCAGCACCGTCGCCTTTGTTCTCAGTTTTGTGGTAATTTTCGCGCTGATCAGCGCGGTCGGCAGCTACCAGGCGTACGAGTTCACCGACTCGGTAAACTTCTGCGGCCAGTTGTGCCACACGGTTATGCACCCTGAGTTCACCGCCTACGAAGCCTCCCCTCACGCGCGCGTGGCTTGTGTCGAATGTCACGTCGGGTCAGGCGCGGGCTGGTATGTGAAATCCAAGCTCTCCGGTATTCGTCAGGTTTACTACACCGCGCGCGGCACCTACCCCCGCCCAATTCCCACTCCGGTGCACAACCTTCGCCCCGCACAGCAGACCTGCGAGCAGTGCCACTGGCCCAAAAAGTTCTGGGGCGCACAACTCAAGACCTTCACCCATTACGGCAGCGATGAACAGAACACGCCGCGGGTGATCCGCATGCTGATCAAAACCGGTGGTGGCGACCCCAGCCTGGGACAGGCCGGGGAAGGCATTCACTGGCACATGAACATCTCCAACAAGATCACCTACTTCTCCACCGATGAGCAGCGCCAGGTGATTCCCTGGGTGCGCATGGAAGACGCCAACGGCAAGGTGACGGAGTACGCGGCGAAGGACGGCGCTCCCACTCAGGCGCAGATTGATAAAGCCGACAAACGCCGCATGGATTGCATCGACTGCCACAACCGCCCGACTCACATCTATGTGCCGCCCGATCTCTCCGTGGACCGGGCGATTACCGGGCGCTCCATTGACGCCACGCTACCGTTCATCAAGCAGCAAGGCGTGGAGGTCTTGACGGCTGATTACAAAACCTCGGACGAGGCGCAGCAGGCGATTGCCACGAAGATTACGAAGTTTTACCAGGACAAATATCCGCAGATTGCCTCAACCGAGGCAGACAGCGTCAAAGGCGCTATCGCCGAACTGCAGCGCATCTACAACACCACCTTTTTCCCCTACATGCACGTGAACTGGAAGACCCATCCCAATAACATTGGCCACCTGTACTTTCCCGGCTGCTTCCGCTGCCACGATGGCAATCACGTAAGCAAGGAAGGAAAAGTCATCAGCAAGGACTGCAACTCCTGCCACACCGTCATCGAGCAGCAAGAGAGCGGCACGCAAATCGCTTCGTTGCCGACTCAACCCTTCAAGCACCCGGTGGACATTGGGGACTTGACTGCCGTGACGTGCTCTGACTGCCACAACGGAGGAGTCGGGCCGTAGGATAGTGAATAGGAATTACGGGAGACGGTCGCCCTCGAGTCTTGTATCCGGGCATGACTCGGCTACGGCAACGTCTTCGAATTGTCGCGATCCAATGGCGGCTGGACCTATGCCTCTCTGTACGACTTCACCAATGGGAAGGATGGTAGAACACCGAACGGCGGCGTGGTCATGGATAGCAGCGGGAACCTCTACGGAAGCGCCGATGGCGGGGCACAGAACAGCGGCCTAATTTACCAGATCACGCCGCGATAGCTGATAATCGTCCTATCGGCAAACCACTACGCGCCCAAGGTGGCACGCGGTGCAGGAGACCATTATGTCAACTGGACCCCTTCCCTTCTCCTTACATTCGTACGATATGGCTCGAGCACCATTCCTGGCTGTCGTAATTATCTGCGCTGGGCTATCGCTCGCAACCGCACCAGCCACAGCACAGACCTACGCCGTCATTCACAACTTCAGCAGTCAGCAATCGGAGCAACCGGCCGCCGGCTTGGCAATTGACAGCAGCGGAGCTCTGTATGGCACGACGACCTACACCAATGCGGGCGGCCGGGATGGCGAAGCCTTCAAGATGAAGCCGCATGGGTCGAGCTGGATCTTCTCGCCGTTTTTCAATTTTCCTATCCTCGGCAACATCGATCCCAAGAGTCCTCTGCTCATCGGTCCTGACGGAGCTCTCTACGGCACACTCTTCTACAACTACGGCTGTGACTTTTGCGGCGCTGTGTTTCGCCTGTACCCGCCCGCAACGGCGCCGCGCACCGTACTTCCACTTTGGAATGGCGAATCGCTGCACAATTTCACGGGAGGCAGCGATGGCGGCAATCCCGGCGGCGCGCTACTGATGGATCAGGCCGGCAATCTCTACGGCACGACGGAGAACGGGGGTGCGGCTGGGTTAGGCGCGATTTATCAGGTGGAGCACAGTAATGGCGCCTGGAACGAGACCGTCATCTTTTCGCCTCAGAACGAGGCGGATGGTGTGGACCCCCTCAACGGCGTGGTCGCTGATAGTGCCGGCAACCTTTATGGTGTGTTCCAACGCGGCGGACCGCACGGGCCCGGAGCCGTCTACGAGCTATCCAACTCGGGCAGCGGGTGGACGGAGCAGATTGTCTACGGCTTCACCGCTGGCAATGATGGTGCTCAGCCGACCAGCGTGATCATAGACGGGTCCGGCAATTTATACGGAGCTACGACCTCAGGTGGCACTGGCCACGGGGGCACGATCTTTAAGCTTACTCACGGCGGCGGTGGATGGACCTTCACGACGCTATATAACGTCAACGGCACCGCTCCCTGCGGTGTCATCGGCCGGTTGACCCTGGACAGTGCGGGCAATCTATATGGGACCACGTACTGCGATGGCGCTTACGGCTATGGCTCGATTTTTGAGCTGACTCCCTCCCTTGGGAGCTATGTCTACACCGATCTCCATGACTTTACCAACGGAGACGACGGTAGCTATCCGAATGGCAACCTTGTTCTGGACGCGCAGGGCAAGCTCTACGGAACGACCTTCGGCGGCGGTTCCACGGGCGGAGGAGTCGTGTTCGAGTTAACGCCGTGAAGCATGTTAACTAAGTTGGGCAACCTGTTCTCGACCAATGTCTTGATGTTGTTGCAGCAGAGCCGACCGAATACGCCGGCATCACGTTCATCCCGACGGCGTCCACGAGACCGCGATCTGGAAGAAGCCCCGGCGAAAAACTTGTGCGTTCGATTCGCCCTGATTATGTATATTGAAGCTGGCCGGAGCTGGCTCGGAAGGTCGAATGAGATCACATCTGCTGGAGTACGCTCTGTGGCTCGCTGCCCAGACCCTGCTTGCTGCCGGCGTATGGCTGGCAATGCGCAGGCGGGGACTCCATCGCCAATATCCCTATCTCTTCAAGTATATCCTGCTTCAAATATTGATCGAGCCGATCCTATTTGTGCTCCCGCGGGTTGATTACTTCGCGTACTACTATGCTTATTGGATCCAAATGGCATTGAGCGCGCTTCTCTCATTTGCCGTCCTGCAGGATCTTCTGAAAAACGCATTTCAAACCTCCGGAACCGCGACAAAACTCACTGGCTTCTTGCTGGCCGGGTCTCTCGTCATTCTGGTCGTTGCTGGAATGGCTGCCGACAGTAGCCAAAGCTGGAGAACCTCGGATTATTTTCTTTCGGAACTGGCGTTAATGACCCGTCGTTCGGCACTGATTGCGCAGTGCAGTTTAGTGATATTGCTGTTAGTTCTGAGACGGAGCCTGGGCATCACGCGTCGCAGTCTGCTCTTTGGTATCACCGTTGGGCTCGGGCTTTTCGCCACAATAAACCTGCTGCTGCCCTTGCTGGTGGCATACCACAACTCTGTTTCTATCAGAACCCCATCTCGCATCTTTGGCGCCGCTAACGTTCTGGCTTGGGGAATCTGGCTGGCCTATGCAATAGCCGGCTCCAATAAGGAGAATGGTTATTCCTGGACGCAAGCCGTGCCACGCTAGGGGTTGCGTGTATCGCCATAGAGGGCTGCACCGGCAATCAGGCTTACCGAGACTCCCTATGAGATGCTTGTCACCAGCCAATTGAGAGCACAAACACGGGCAGCTAGTGCTGCACCTCATATTGGAAAATCGCCATCTGGCAAAGAATCAGGCGGTGGGAAGGAGTCGGCACCCGGGCGCAGCCAGACCAACTCATCAGCAATCCGATGGCAAGCAACGGAGGCAGCTTTCGGACACATCTTCTGGAGCAGACGTTCTGGAATAATCTCTCCCACCTAACCAAAAGAGATCGGGTGGGCACGCAGCTACTGACTGTTTTCTAAAAGGAGTAACAATGCAGAAGCGCAAACTTGGAAAAAGCAATTTGGAAGTATCAGCCATTGGGCTGGGCTGCATGGGACTGAGTTACGGCTACGGGCCCGCTGTGGACAAGAAGGAAGGGATCTCGCTGATTCGAGCGGCATTCGAACGCGGCGTTACATTCTTCGATACCGCGGAAGCGTACGGCCCTTTCGCGAATGAAGAACTCGTCGGCGAAGCCCTCGCGCCATTCCGTGACCAAGTGGTGATCGCCACCAAGTTCGGATTCAAGATTGATCCCACCGTGGAACGAAGTTTGAACGGGGTGGATAGTCGTCCGGAGCATATCAAGGAAGTCGCCGCGGCCTCGCTCAAGCGCCTCAAGACCGATGTCATCGACCTGTTCTATCAACATCGGGTCGATCCGAATGTGCCGATCGAAGACGTCGCAGCAGCAGTGAAGGACTTGATTCAAGAAGGTAAGGTGAAGCACTTCGGCCTTTCTGAAGCAGGCGTGCAAACGATCCGTCGCGCACACGCAGTCCAGCCGGTGACGGCGCTCCAGAGCGAATATTCACTCTGGTGGCGAGAGCCTGAAGCCGAAATATTGCCGGCGCTGGAGGAACTCGGCATCGGATTCGTTCCCTTTAGCCCCTTGGGAAAAGGGTTCCTCACCGGCAAGATCACCGAAGAAACGAACGTTCGATAAGACCGATTTCCGCAACATCGTCCCGCGCTTCACGCCGGAGAACCGCAAAGCGAATCAGGCTGTCGTGGATTTGCTTGGCAAATTCGCGGAACAGAAGAAGGCGACACCCGCTCAGATCGCGCTCGCTTGGATTCTCGCGCAGAAGCCTTGGATGGTTCCCATCCCCGGCACAACGAAGCTGCACCGGGTAGAAGAAAACATCGGAGCCGCTGCCGTTGAACTAACGCCCGACGATCTCCGCCAAATCGAGGACGCCACTTCGAAGATTTCGGTGCAAGGAGCCCGGTACCCGGAAAATCTACAGAAAATGGTCAATCGCTAAAGCCGGCAGGCATCGGGGTGACCAGCAGAGCCGTTCGCATTGTCGGCCGGCCACTCGCGTACGAACGGGACGGCGCACCAGAACTGGCATATTGGTTCCAGCGGCGGGGAAAATAGAAGATCAACTTCAACCGAAGGACTTCAGAAAATGGAAATCACGAGAATTGGCTCGCAACCTTCTGTCGAAGGGCCGTCAGAGTGGTTCACTGGCACAGTGCGGATTGATCCACTTTTTCAGGCGCCCGATCCGGCACTGGTTCAAGGCGCCAGTGTAACGTTCGAGCCGGGCGCGCGTACCGCATGGCACACGCATCCGCTCGGTCAGACGCTCATCGTCACGGCTGGCTGCGGCTGCGCCCAGAGTGCAGGCGGACCTATCGAGGAAATCCACCCCGGTGATGTGGTGTGGTTCTCCCCTGGCGAGAAGCACTGGCATGGGGCCAGTCCCAACACGGCCATGACGCACATCGCCATTCAGGAAAAGCTCGACGGTAAAGTTGTCGACTGGATGGAACAGGTCAGCGACGAACAATACCGCGCGGGCAAATAACGGACATGGAATGAGCAGTAACGGCTGCTATCCGATCACTTACTGGTCGGGGTTGGAGTCCAACGACGGATTGTACGAGGCCGACCATATCATACCGCCGCCCAAGGAACACTTGGCGTTTGCGCCGGAGCTTCCCGTGAGTTGGAACCTGCCGGAGAACACAGGACATTTGCAGGTAGCGGTCGAACCGTCGGAGTTAATCTCGCAGGGCGCGGTCATACAGCCCGCGTAAGGCCCTTTCGGACAGGTGGCAACCGCCGCCTGACCTTTTTCGAGGGCCTTCAACATCGCCAAGCGGAATTCGGGTGCAAAGGTGGAGATAACGTTCGCACCAGGGATCAAGGCCCCACCAGGCAGATAAGTACAAACCGGTGCGACCGTGTTGCCAGTTGGCATGCAGTTGGAACCGTCCGAACCACAAGCCTGAAGCGTCGCTTGGTAAACCGAATAATTCAGGATTGCGGTCAGCAGCGTGTAATTGGTCTTGGTCTGAACCGGGCATTGGCAGTTGGCTGAGAGGCCGTCTGGAGAAAGCGTGCAGGGGAGCGGCTCGGGACCGGAATTAAAACAATAGGCGAACTGCGACGAGCACGCCAACAGTTGCGAGCCTTTAATGTTCGTGTCGCGGTAGGCCGGTCCGTAATTCGTAGTCCAGTTCTTTGAATCATCCCAAAAGGCCAGCGAGTCCGGTACAAACTGCTGCTTCCAATTCACTGGGTCATCCCAATAACCCGGGTCCGACACAGACTGCTGCTGAGAATTCCGCGATTGGGCCGCCATCGGGCTCAGCAGCCCGCAGCCCAGGAGCACCAGAAGGACGAATGCCGGTACCAATCTCAGGTGTCGCACAGATATCTCCCCGCCCATTCCAAGGTGGCGCATAAAACCCTCCTCATAGTTCAGTGATTTGACTGATAGCAGAAGCCAGGCTGTCGGGAACTCACAACAGATGCTTACTTGGGGCCAGAGGAACCGACAGGAAAGTGGCTACGACCGCCCGGATAGTTGCATAGGCTCAATGGCCCGTCAAGACACAAAAGTGCCGATCCTCTTGTTTTGGAAAGTGCCGGGTACCTTGCCTTTGAGCTTTCGCGAAAGTGTAAGGAGAGTCGAGACACCGCATCCGACCCTCGAACCTTAGGAACAGAAGATGTGGGGCAGTAAACTTCTCCCAACTAATTCAAAGAAGGTTGGTGCCTGCCCTGGCCGGGTGTACTATGGTGCCGTTCCTGAGGCTAAGAAGGAAATTCCGGGTTCGTACTTTAAGTTACGTTCCCACGAGGTGCTCTGTGAAGATTTTCAGCCGACGTTTCTTGCACGTTGGGTTCTTCTTCTTCATGACAATCGCCCTCGCGTTGTCTGTGCAGGCTGCGACGTTCAGCAATGCCAGCCTGAAGGGTGGCTACAGCTTCTTAACCAATCTGTGGACCGCCAATGTGAGTACCAACCAGTTTGCCATGGTGGGCGTCATGACATTTGACGGCGCGGGCAATGTGACGGGCTCCTACACCCAGAACTCGGCAGGTTCGGTTACTGCCGGGACCTTGGGCGGGACTTACACCGTGAATTCTAATGGCACCGGAGCAATCGACCTTACAGCGGGCTTGACCGCTCAGTTCGCGATCACCCTCCACTCGACTGCCGGTGGGGTGGCTGACGGCGTGCAATTGCTGCAGACCAATGACAGCAACAATGAGGTCATCAGCGGCACCGCGTTGCTTCAGTCGAGCAACGCGGGGACATACAGCGTCGCAAGTCTAAAAGGGAACTTCGCTTTCCAGGGCAACCAGTGGACCGCCGACGTGAATGAAGCCCAGAGCAGCACGATCGGGGTATTCAAGTTTGACGGCAATGGAAACTTCAAAGGCTCAGAGACCACCATGTACGACGGAGAGCTTTCTTCCGGCCCATTCTCGGGTACGTATACCGTCAACTCGGATGGTACCGGTATTCTGTCAGGGACATCCAAGCACCACCACTCTCTAAAGTTTGCGTTTGCGTTGAACTCGGTGGCGGCAGGGCAGGCCAAAGGATTGCAGGTTCTGGCAACCGTGCCCGGCAACGGCAACGGCAATTACGTCGACACCGGAGCCATGCTGAAACAGTGAAAAAGCGTCCCGCGGTTTCACCGAGGGTAGATGCTGTTGAAAACTCGCTGATTTGAAGATGAGTAGGAGCTTGTTAGAAGGAACATTTCGTTGGCGTTCCGTTCTAAAACAAAGATCCCGGTTCAAATCAATTTCATCGAAAAAGGATAAGCGCCAGCACTTGGCGACAGGGGGAACAATATGACGACCGCCAACACGCTTCCAAAAATTGTTAATGGGGTTTCGGTTGACAACCTCGGTGCGACCATCGAAGCCATCAAGGCCACGCCCGCCATCGCGAAATTCAAATTTCGCATTCGCAACCAATGGGTGGACGCTGGCCACAATACCTCCACCGTGGACACCTATACCGGTGCCGGCCAGGAGCTGTCGCGGCCGCAGCCGTTTATACTGGAGGCAGATGAGCCCGCGGTCCTGCTCGGCCAGGACATGGCTGCCAACCCCGTCGAACATCTGCTCCACGCCCTGGCCGCTTGTTTGACTACGTCCATGGTCTATCACGCAGCCGCACGAGGCATCCGCATCGAGGAGGTTGAGTCTTCCCTGGAAGGCGATATCGATCTGCACGGATTTCTTCAACTCGACAAGAGCGTGCGCAACGGATACCAGGGAATCCGGGTCAATTTCAAGATCAAAGCCGACGTGCCCGACGAGCAGTTGCAGGAGATTGGACAGCTAGGCCCGAAACATTCCCCGGTATTCGACTCGCTGACCAACGGAGTGCCTGTCTCGGTAACGGCGGAGCGGCTGTAACGCTTTATCGGGGGTTCACCCGGCCGCTTCGCATCAATCTGTCTCGTCGCTAGTACCCCGCCGGCGCGACCTCCGGGGTTGCTTGCGGCGTGATGGGCGGCAAACCCAAGCGCTTGCGGCACTCCTCCAGCATGGATTGCGTACGGGTTGCACCCACGCGGCTCACGCCGAGCTCGCGCACTGCCAGCAGCGCATCCAGATCGCGAATGCCCCCAGCCGCCTTGACCTGCACCGTTTCGGGAGAGTGTTTGCGCATCAATTCGAGATCGGGCAGCGTCGCTCCTGTGGGCGCGTAGCCGGTTGACGTTTTCACCCAATCGGCCCCGATCTCGGCGCAAATCTCGCATAGACGAACCTTTGCAGCGTCGTCCAAATAGGCATTTTCAAAGATCACTTTAATCTTCGCATCGGCAGCGTGCACGGTCTCAGTCAAAGCTAAAAGCTCATCGCGTACATACTGCCAATCTCCGCTGCGCGCCTTGCTGATATTGATGACAACATCGAGTTCCTGACCGCCATCCTGCAGAGCCTGCCGCACCTCGGCCAACTTGATGCCGGTGGTGTGGCCGCCGTGCGGAAAGCCAATGGTGGTGCTGGCGCGTACGGTGCTTCCGGCCAGCATCTCAGCGCAACGCGCCAGGGCATAGGGCATGATGCAGACGCTGGCGACGTTGTAGCGCAGCGCCAGAGTGCAGCCCTCTTCCAACTCGCGCGTTGTGAGCGTGGGGTTGAGCAGCGAGTGGTCGATCATCTTGGCGATGGCTTGATAATCAAATGTATTCGACATGCATTGTTTCCCTCTTAGGCTGAAGCCTGCGCGGCCGCCTCCCCACCGTTCGGACTGCGAATCACTAATGGGTGGCAGTCGGCGACGGGGGAGGCGCCAGGGGTGACACCACGTAGATCTGATCGAGCACCTTCAACATGAGGGCATTGGCTGTCGGTTTTTCGTCGAGGGATACGGTCAGATTGGTCCAGATTAGAGTGTCACCTGGTTGTTGCGGTCGTAGCCCATGAACGAGTTGTAGCCAGGGGTCTCGCCGCCGTGAAAATAGATGCTGTTCGGTCCCCAGCTAATTTGGGTGATGCCATATCCATACCGTTGGCCCTTGAGCTTGCTCGGGTCCTCGAGTTGCAAGCTGTCGAGCCAGCGGCGCTGATACGCGGCGTTGAGCACGCCGCCGGAGACTAGCGCCTCGGTCCAGGTGGCGACATCGTTGGCAGTGGAGATGACGGCCCCGGCCCCCCCAGAAAACGAATGGTTCAGGCCCGTGTAGTCCTTGGGCAGGAGGGTGCCGGCCCGGGCAGCAGCCTGGACCTCGGGCGAGTAAGGAGGTTTGCCCACCATGGCGACCGAGGCACTGCCGTACAGGTAGCGGTGCGAGTAGGGACTGGGGATGGTATTCACAGCCGGGGCGGGAAATACGGTGTGCTGCAAACGCAGCGGCCCGAACAACCGGTCCTGCATCGCCTGGGCCAGTGGCTTGCGGCCGACCTTTTCAGCGATGAGGCCGAGCAGCGCGTAGTTGGTGTTGTTGTACTCGTAGGCTGTACCAGGCGGAAAGTTGGGTGGGTGCGCGAACGCAATGGCCAGCACTTCGGCCGGGGACCAAACCTTGGTCGGGTGATGGTCGATGCTGGCCGCGACTTCGGGAGCACTGCTGTAATTGTAGAGGCCGCTACGCATTTTGAGCAGTTCGGCGATGGTGATGTTGTTGCCGTCGGGCACGCCCGGCACGTACTTTGACACCGGATCGTCGAGACTGAGCTTGTTCACTGGCCAGTTGCATGATCACCGCGGCCGTCATCGTCTTGGTATTGGAGGCGATCCGGAAGTAGGTGTCGGCACTGGGCGGGCTGGTTGCGCCCAGTAACGTGGTGCCGTAGGCGACCGTAAACTCGCCTTGGGGTGTACGCAACAGAACCATCGCGCCGGGGATCAGGAGTTCCTTGGCGGTCTTTTCCACCATGGTCTTCAGCGCAGCCTGATCGATCTGCTTGAGCGCCGACGAACCGGCCGTCGAGTCAGGCGTGGGGCCCCAGCTGTCCCGGTTGACGTGGCAGGGGTTGACGCAGTCTGCGGTGCTGGAGTCGGCGCAGTTGAGCAGCCCGCGGTCAGGAGAGCTACACTGACCAGGAAGCTCGCGACGTGGAGGTGCCGCAATCGCTTGATGAATGTCCGCATATCGTAATCTTCCGTTGCCGGCCGCCCGCGAGGATTGAGTGATCACGTTATGGAGACGTCTGAAACTCCACCACGGTCCCAGACAATACGCGCAAACGCCGGGAATGTGTCAAGTCCGGTGAGACAGGCGGTGCTGGAAATTACTGTGCAGCCGGGTGCGCCACTAATTCGCGATTATGCAAACTTATTGGCAGAATCAAGACCGCACGGACGGACGGTCAGGAAAGTGAAAATGTGCGATAGTAACCTGTCCCCCAATCAAGAACAGGTTGGAGCATGCCCTGAGCGTAACCGAAGGATGGGGCGCCCGGCCCCGGTTTCGTGATTGCTTATAGAATGGCGGGGCCACGCAAAAAGACCCACTTTGAAGTCAGAATGGAGAATGAATCATGAAGAAGAGCGTCATATCAGTTCTGGTTGTGTTGAGCGCGTTGTTGGTAGGTAGCGTATCCGTCATGGGCCAGGCGGCCGCTCAGCCGGCCGCGGCGCAAAGTGCTCCGGGAACAGACGCACAAGCGAACCCTATCAAGGACCAGGACATCGAGATGCTTCGGGCGAACCTTCGCGCCCAGCGCAAGCAGATCATGGCGGAGAACATGACCCTCACCGCCGACGAGGCCACCCAGTTCTGGCCTGTTTTTGACCAGTACCGGCGGGAAGCCATCAAACCCAATGACGAACGCTGGGCGGTAATTAAGGACTATGCCGCGAACTACAACACCATGACCGATGCGCAGGCGCAGGACTACATGAAGAGATCGACGGCGGTTGACCAGCAGCTCCTCGCGTTGCGCATGAAGTACGTTCCGATATTTGAGAAGGTCATCTCGGCGAAGAAGACTGCCTTGTGGTACCAGATCGATCGCCATATCGACCTGCTGATCAACCTGCAGTTGTCCTCGCAGATTCCCATGGTCAATACCACCAAGTAAGCTGGCGGGTGATCCACCCTTTCCGAAGGATTTCCGCCCTACGTCGTTCACACCGTGGGTGCCCCACCCTCGTCCGCCGCCATTGCGGACAGGGTGGGAGAAGAAACCTCGATCATTCTTACCTCAGGGCGACTGTATCCGGTGACTTCAAGTCCTTCAGCAACCGATCGAACCCCTTCTGATACGAATCGTGGTCCTTCCAGTTGGCAAAGTCCGGGATGAAGTACTCGCGTATCTCGCGGGCTGAGTCCTTGCCGGTATCGGCGTCGAAGCACTCCCAATCGCGCAGAGTCTCAAACCCCACCAGCCGGACCGGAAACAGCACCCGCTTGCCTTCCTTCAACTCGCGTTTGCGGGCCTTGGCAATTTCCGTCTTCACCCACTCGCTGTTCATGCTGTGCTCCGACAAGATCAGGAGCAGCTTGTCATGCAGGCGGATGGCCGCGTCAATCTGCTCGTGGAGCTTCTCGCCGGCTTTAACATCGTGCGGGGCAAACCAGCAGCGCACGCCTTTGTTCTGCAAGCCTTCGTACAGCCGGTCGGCAAATTCCTGGTCCTTGCCCGAATAGCTGATGAAGCAGGAGTAGAACTCAATCGGGCGGCCGACCAAGGAACCGATGTAGGCGATGAACTCGTCGGGAAGGCCCGCGCCGCGCAGGAAGACTTCCGGGATTTTGCCTTTCGAGCGATAGATGGTATCTACGCCGATGGTGGAGGGGCCCTCATGGCGCACGGTCTCCAGTCCTTTGGCCGTGCTCAGATCGACATCGGCAAGGACAGTCCAACGGAGACTGGCTTCGCTGAAGTCGGTCTCGCTCCCGTTGAGGTTCGCCCCGTTGAGGTTCGCCTCGCTGAGGTTCGCCCCGCTGAGGTCCGCCCCGACCAGGTTCGCCCCGGTGAGGTTCGCCCCGCTGAGGTCCGCCCTGCTGAGGTTCGCCCCGCGGAGGTTCGCCGCGCTGAGGTCTGCCCGGCTGAGGTTGGCCCGCAGTTCGCGGCGAAGGTTGCCCCGCTGAGGTCCGCCCCGCTGAGGTCCGCCTCGCTGAGGTCCGCCAGCTGAGATCCGCCCCGGCGAGGTTCGCCCCGCTGAGGTCCGCCCCGCTGAGGTTCGCCCCGATGAGGTCCGGTCTTATGTCCGGATGCTGCTCTCCTCCACTCATTCCAGGCAGCAACTCCCTTTTTCAGGATTGCCAGATGTTCTTCATTCGCCATCGTCTGTCACCCGCCGCACCGCGTGAATTACCGCGCCACATTAGTCGAGAGCGGGAGCGAATGCAACAGCTTTTGGCCACGATCCCACATTCGGTAGTAACTGGGTGTCATGCTGAGCGGAGGTCGCCGGGCTGGGCGAGCGGAGTCGAAGCACCCCTATTGCCGCCAGGATGTTTGGGCAGTAATAGGGGTGTTTCGACTCGCACGGCCAAAATCTGGCCGTGCTCGCTCAACATGACAGGCCCTCTCCGGTCTGCGATCTCGAATCCCGAGCGAAACCCGCAGTTTCGGTTGCGGCTTGTTTCTATGGCGAACGATCCACTTGCCGGTTGGCCTCACCCCTTTGACTTTGCTCTGGGCAGGCTCTCGTCCGCCGCGGTTGCAGACAGGTGGGAGGAAGGGCTCTCCACCTATCTTCCAGATCCACCCCGGAGGCGAGAGAAGCGTGGCACCTTCGTAATCGAACTCGCCCCACCTTCGTTAGCGAACTTCGTTCTTTGTGCTTGACCTCGCCGCGCTGCCTCCCTAGCCTTGACCTAGCGCGCCACGGCTGCGCCACACTCGCTAACCACGGTCCCAGGCATCGTAGTTGAGGGCCGTCCCGCCCCGCGGGATTGCGGACTGAGGATGCGAATCGTGACGGGTCACCCCTTGACCCGGTCCCGGCGTTCGGCCGTTGCGTGGCCCATTCTGCATCCCGGGCAGCGCGATCCGCTGCCTAGTTCCTAGACAACACGTGTGTGTCTGGTCGGCTAGCGCCAGGCTAGAGCGGCGCTTCAGCGCCGCGTCCAGCCCTGCCCCCTGAAACTCAGCCTTCGCCACACCGCACCAGCGGTGTGCCGAAGGCCCATCAAAGGGCGCTGCGCGAACGCGGGCCTGAAGGCCCGCTCTACCATTCCAAGCCGCAACCCCCGCACACGCGCACATTTCTATAAAGGAGTCATCCATGTCGGAACATAGTTATGAAGAACTGCGGACCGAGCTGGTCGAAGCCAGGCAGGCCTTAGACTCACGCGAACGCCGCTTGCGCGAGTTGGGCGTCACCGATTG
Organism: uncultured Acidobacteriaceae bacterium; assembly: GCA_963837245.1. Taxonomy (GTDB): domain Bacteria; phylum Acidobacteriota; class Terriglobia; order Terriglobales; family Acidobacteriaceae; genus Bog-257. The sequence goes on from CAWIMR010000008.1 coordinate 29,983, forward strand.
GGAACCCAAACCGCCGGAAAAGGTCGTCATCAAAACCTGCCGCCACGTCAAGGAGAACGGATGGTGCTGCGGCTCGCCCGCAGTGACCGACCGCGATTACTGCCACTTTCACCTGAGCATCCGGGGACGCCGCCTGAAGATGGCGCGGGCCCGGGCGCGCGGCGAGCGCTGTTGCGTGGAGCTGCCGCCGCTGGAAGACCTGTACGCCGTGCAGCTGGGTATCCAGCATGTGCTGGACGCGTTGCTCAGCGGGCAGCTCGACCGCCACCTGGGCGGCGTCGTGCTCTACGGCCTGCAACAGGCCGCCAGCAACGTGCGCCTGCCCCAGGAGGAGTGGGACCAATCCGCCCGCTTCAACAGAATCGGCAAGACCACGTGGCGCGGCTTTGAGAAAGCCCATGGCCTGCCCCAGGATCTTGACCTGGACACTCCGCCGGACGAGGCCTTCCCGCCACCGGCAACTTCGCCGGGCACGATTGCACTCGCGGGCGAGGAACGGGTGACCGAGGACGATATCGAATTGGAGGACCTGGCGGCGCGCGACCCTGCAGCCTGTAAGCGCCGGGCCCTCCAGTTGGCGCGCAAGTACCGGCGGCGGCTGCGTCACGAGGAAGACAAGCTGGCCCGGGCCTGCCGCATCCTGGAGGCCGCGCGCCGCAATGAAGACGCGCAGAAGAGGGAACCATCCACGGTCGGCACGGCGGCGGCGCCGACAGCAGCGCCGAGGCAATCTCGCCGGAGCCGGACACGGGGTCTGCGGCGAGTGGCGAGCTGTTGCTCGCTGGAGCGGAGGAGTCGCGCGGAGTCAAAGAAATCTCCGCAGGGTGAGGCCATCAAGAAGGATGAAGGAGCGGAAGACGCGTCCTAAGTCCAAGGCGCTCAATATTTTGCCTGTAACTAGCTGTGGAATCTATATTTTGCGACACAATTACGCGTCAAGTTATTGAAAACACGTAGAGGGAAGGAGGGGGAACATGCGAAGTTGGGTGGAAGCGCCGGGCTTCAGCCCGGTGAACTGAGGACGTTCTCTCTAATAGCGCTTCAGCCCCGGTTCGTCAGGGCCGCGACGCCCCGCGGAATTCCCCGAAGTGACGAACATCACAGGCTCTGGTGATGCCACTCACGGCCTCTTGGGTCGTGAGAATCCTATCGTGGAGACATAGAACGAGCCGTAGTCCGCAAGAGCGGGGAGAGGAAAACAGCAATGATACAAGGCAATGGCAGTGGGCGTCCGGCTAAGAAGGAATACACGCCACGGTTGATTTTCTGGGAGGTCACCAAGGGCTGCAACCTGCGATGCATTCATTGTCGCGCCACGGCGACGGAGTTGATGTCGCCCAACGATCTGCCCACCGAGAAAGCGCTGGACATCATCTCCCAGATTGCCAACTTCGGAAATCCCATCCTGGTGCTGAGCGGAGGCGAACCGCTGTACCGCGCTGATATCTTCCAGCTTGCCGAATACGCTACCAGCCGCGGCCTGCGCGTCGCTCTGGCCACCAACGGCACGCTGGTTACGAAAGACGTTGCGCAAAAGATCAAGAATGCCGGCATCAAGCGCGTCTCGATCTCGCTCGACGGCTCCGATGCTACAACGCATGACACTTTCCGCGGCATTCCCGGCGCCTTCGATGCGGCCATCTACGGCATGAAGAACCTGCAGCAGGTTGGAGTCTCGGTACAAATCAACACCACGATTGCCCGCCACAATGCGCATCAGTTGCCCGCGGTGCTGGAACTGGCGCGGACCCTTGGCGCTGACGCCCTGCATACCTTCCTGCTGGTGCCGGTGGGCTGCGGCGTGGACATTGCCGCCGAGCAGATGGTACCTCCGGAAGAATACGAGCGGATGCTGAACTGGTTCTACGATCAGTCACTCGAAGGCGGCATCGAGTTAAAGGCTACCTGCGCGCCGCACTACTTCCGTGTGGCACGCCAGCGCAAGGCTGCCGATCGCCTGGCAGGCCGCGAGCGGCCCGCCCCTAGACCCGCCGTTGCCAACGAGATTGGCCCCACCGACATGACCATGCCGGGTTCGACCGGAATCTCCCTGAAGCCGGGTGGAGGGCCGCCAGTGGGACATACGGGACACCCCGGCGGACATCCCGGCGACATGAACGCCATGACCAAAGGCTGCCTCGCCGGGACCGGCGTTTGCTTCCTCTCGCACGAAGGAGAAGTCTTCCCCTGCGGATATCTGCCGGCGCTGGCGGGCGATCTGCGCAAACAAAACTTTGCGGAAATCTGGAACGACTCTGCCGTGTTCGAAGCGCTGCGCGACGACGACAATCTCAAAGGCAAATGCGGATGTTGCGAGTTTCGCCACGTCTGCATGGGATGCCGCGCCCGCGCCTTCGCTGCCACCGGAGATTTCCTGGCCGAGGAACCGTTCTGCGCGTATGAGCCCGGCACGTCGAACCAAATGATTCGTGAGAGCGCCATCGGCAAACCCCAATCATGACTTTGGTCACAGCCAATCAGCCGAACGTGAACCACCATCAAGGCATGGCAGCGCACGTCGGTACACTACAGAACTCACGGCTGAAAACCATGGTCATTCCTCGCGAGCATGGCGCGTGGGGCATGATGCTGGTCCCGCTTGCGACCGGCGCCGTGGTGGCGCTCCCCACCGGTATCAACGGCGGTGCACTTACTCTCTTCATTCTCGCGGCTATGTCGCTCTTCTGGCTGCGCACGCCGGTCGAGGCATGGCTTGGAACCTCGGCCATCAAGGCGCAAACAAAGCAGGAGCGCGCATTCGTGCTCAGAATGATCGCCGGCCTCGCTTTCCTCGCCGCAGCCTGCGTTGCGTTGTTGTTGTGGAATGGCCGGAATCGCGGCCTGCTCTTGATTGGCGGGATCGCGGCCCTCGCTTTTGCGATACAAGCGATTGTGAAAAAACTCGGACGCCGGGGCCGCATGCCGGCGCAAGTCATTGGCGCAATCGGGCTGACATCTACCGCCGCTGGCGCGTATTACGTTGCCGGCGGTAAACTTGACAAAATCGCTCTCGCGCTTTGGCTCGCCAACTGGTTGTTCGCCGGCGACCAGATTCACTTTGTTCAGGTTCGCATTCGCTCCAGCCGCGCCGTCACTATGGACGAGAAGCTGCGGCTAGGGCTTCCCTTCTTCGCCGGACAGGTGGTGCTCATCGGCATCGTCCTGGGGGCGTGCCGCTTCGGCATCTTGCCAACAACAATCGCGCTGGCATTCGTGCCTGTTCTGTTTCGCGGAACGCTTTGGTTTGTGCGTGGCCGCCAGCCGCTGGATGTACACAAGCTCGGATACGGCGAACTCCGGCAAGCGTTGATCTTTGGAGCGCTGTTGTGCGCGGCATTTCTGGTGTGATTTTGTTCGAGTGCAAAGTCACCGGTATCGCAAGTTGTTCTCCTCCAGCCAATCGCGGGCAACGCGTTCCATGGCCTTATTCCGATAATTTCGCCACGTTTCTTCGATGCCTAGTTCCGCAATCGTGCGCCGGAAGAGACGAAAAGCGCCTGCTCCATGGACAGCATCCGACAATTTGGCGCGAAGATGGCAGTCAAGCTGTTCATCAGCAAAATCCTGCATCATCCGCCACTCGTCGATGTGGACCTGATCAGGCAGAGCCAGCATGCGGTCATCTTCCAGAGCGCGCTTGATCTTCGGCAGCGACTCGCGCATCCAAGTCGGCGCGTGGTCCCAATTGTCCGCTTGAGCGACACTGGCCTCCTCTTCGTTGAACGTGATGATCTCCCCCGAATCGGGATCGAGAAAGGAACTTAGCTCATCGCTCTGGAGATCGAGGGCTTCGATGACATCGCGCAGGGAAATCACCACAGGCATGAGTATTCTCCGTTGATTTCACCGAACTGCACGCCATATTATTGGCAAACGGCTAACAGCGCCAGAGGGTTTCGCACGTCCGCATACAATACTGCCAGCGACCCTACGAACAGCGTTTCGGCCGCCTAGCTTCGGATAGTCTCCCGCCCAACTTGGACTGGAGCACAACGCTAAATCCGGGAATGTGAGCGGACGAAGAGGTGAACCATTCATGGCGCAGCGCCAACTGAGGTGCGCGACTGCGAGGAGAGAAATGTACGCATCTCTGGCGCTCTTCTTGATTCCGTCCCTCGCCTTTACGGTTGCACAAGAGCTGAACGAATTCAGCGGAGGAGGCTCGCCCGTGGCATTTATGGTAAACAGTTCAGCGTTCGAAGCTGGAGCCGCAATCCCGAAGAAGTTCACTTGCGAAGGCACCGATGCCTCGCCCGCTCTGGAGTGGAGCGGTTCTCCGGCGAAGACCGCCGGCTTTGCGCTGATCGTGGACGACCCGGACGCTCCCGCCGGAACCTGGGTCCATTGGGTGCTTTGGAACCTGCCTGCAGATGCGCATTCGCTTTCCGAAGGTGTTGCGAAAACCGAACAGTTGGACGACAGCACGCGGCAAGGGCGCAACGACTTCAGGAAGGTTGGCTACAACGGCCCGTGTCCGCCGCCCGGCAAGACGCACCACTATTTCTTCCGTCTGTATGCGCTGGACGCAAAGCTCGATCTCGCGCCCGGAGCGACGCGGCAGGAGCTGGATGCGGCGATGCAAGGTCATATCCTGGCAAAAGCCGAATACATCGGCACGTTCCGGCGGTAATTAAATGAACTTTCCTCGGCAGCTAACGCCGGCGACTCGTGATTCATGCAAGATGCGGCTGAAGCGCCCATTTCAAAGCACAGCCGCCTCAGGCTTCGGCTTGAGGTCGAATTGCCGCACCAGCATATCCACGATTTCCCTACCGATCTCGAGCGATGCGGTCGCCGCCGGCGAAGGCACATTGCAAACGTGGATCATGCGTTGGCTATGCACGAAATGAAAGTCGTCAACCAGGTTTCCGTTGCGGTCCACGGCCTGGGCTCGAACTCCCGAACCACCCGCCGCCAGGTCGGATTCCTGCAGCTCCGGCACCATCTTCTGTAGTGACTTGACAAACGCGGTCTTGACCCACGACCGGTATTGCTCGGCCATCCCCATTCGCCAATACTTGCGAGCCATCTTCCAGAAGCCCGGAAAGCCCAAAATATCCGCCGCTTCGCTGAGATCGACTCCAGCACCGGTATAACCCTCGCGCCGCAACGCCAGCAAGGCATTCGGACCCGCTTCGACGCTGCCGTTCACGCGTCGAGTGAAATGGACTCCAAGGAACGGGAACCTCGGATCAGGCACGGGATAGATCAGCGCCTTGACCAGATGGCGGCGTTCCGGTTTCACCTCGTAGTACTCGCCGCGGAAGGGAACAATCTCCAGGTCTGTAGGAACACCAGCCATGCGCGTAATCGCATCGCTGTAGAGTCCGGCGCAGTTGATCACATATCGTGCACGGAAGTCGCCGGCTTGGGTCTCTACCCGATTGACCTGGCCTTCTTCGCGCAGCCCGATCACCTTCGCCTTGAGGACGATCTCGCCGCCGGCCCTCGCGATAAGCTCGGCGTATTTCTGCGCAACCGCCGTGTAGTCCACGATGCCGGTCGTGGGAACTTGCAGGGCCCTAATTCCACTGCAATGCGGCTCAATCTGGCGAAATTGCTCTGGTCCAAGCATGAGCAGTCCCGGCACTCCGTTTGCAATCCCGCGCTGATGCAGTTGCTCGAGCCGCGGAACTTCCTCCGGAGTAGTGGCGACCACGAGCTTGCCGCATTCCTCGAAGGGAATTCCCTGCTCTTGGCAAAAGCGCTTCATGGAAGCAGCGCCGGCCACGCAATTGCGCGCCTTCAGTGAGCCGGTTTTGTAATAGAGACCGGAATGGATGACCCCGCTGTTGTGTCCCGTCTGATGGGCGGCGACGTGATCTTCTTTCTCGACCACGAGAATGCGCATTGCGGGAAGCTGTCGTGTCGCTTCGAGGGCGGTCGCTAATCCGACAATCCCTGCGCCAATAATCAACAGATCTACTTCACGATCGGCCATGAGGTTTATGGAGTTCGATTGACACGCGATTATACGAGTCAGTGTTGGTCGCCGCTAGGACAGGCGTCACAAAGCTTGCGGCGATGCCTATAGAACAGTACTCTAGGACTTCGCCCTCGAACCCTTAAGATTGATCTATGCGTGTACTTGTGACAGGCGGCGCGGGTTTCATCGGATCGCATTTGTGCGATGCGTTGCTGGCAGAGGGCCACTCGGTGGTTTGCGTTGACAATCTACTGACCGGACAGCGGCAGAACATTGCTCATCTCGACCATGAGCCGCGCTTCCAATTTCTCCAAGAGGATGTCTGCCAGGCCTTCGATTGCGGCAGTGTCGACTACATATTCCATTTCGCGTCTCCCGCCAGTCCGGTTGACTACCTGAAGCACGGCATCGCTACCCTGCAAGTCGGCTCACAGGGTTCGCTGAACTGCCTCGATCTGGCCAGGAAATACAATGCGAAATTCCTGCTCGCCTCCACGTCGGAATGTTATGGCGACCCGCTGGAGCATCCTCAGAAAGAAAGCTACTGGGGACACGTGAACCCCATCGGCCCGCGTTCGGTGTATGACGAATCGAAGCGCTTCGCCGAGGCGCTCACCATGGCTTACCGCCGCTACCATCATGTGGACACGCGAATCGTCCGCATCTTTAACACCTACGGCCCGCGGCTCCAAATCAACGATGGCCGGGTGATTTCCAACTTCATGAAGCAGGCATTGCTGGGCGAGGACCTGACCGTGTACGGCGACGGTGCGCAGACGCGCAGCTTCTGCTACGTGAGTGACGAGGTTGCGGGAATCGTCGCGCTGGCTAAGTCCGCAGAGCATGAGCCTGTCAACATTGGCAATCCCACGGAATTCACAATGTTGGAGTGCGCGAAGGTGGTGATTGAAGTCACCGGCTCGAGCAGCAGGATTCGGCACGCGCCGCTGCCCCAGGACGATCCCCGACAGCGCTGCCCCGACATCAGCAAAGCAAAACGGTTGCTCGGCTGGGAGCCGATCATCGACCTGCGCACCGGCTTGCGGATGTCACTGGAGTACTTCAGGTCGGCCGTGCAGGGAATTGGCGCTCGCGCGTAAGCTGTTCCGCAAGCCACCGGCCCAAATCTCGTACAATGGAACTTCCGAAGTCGAAGAGGTCCGCTCGATGGACACTCAACTCGAGTTCGAAGCCCTCCGCCGCGAGAGCTCTTCGTGGTGGCACATCGCGCGCCGTAAGTTGCTGCGCGATGCGGTAGTTCAAGCTATACGCGACAAGCGCGAAGCCCGCATTCTTGATTTTGGTTGCACAGCCCAGTTGGAATTCCCGGATACCCCCTATTTGCGCGTTCTCAACGCGCATAGTTCCCTTCCCGTGCTTGCCTTCCAGCAAATCGAGGGCTGGCAAAACCTGATTTGCACCCGTCCTGAAGAACTGGCGCTGGCCTCGAACTCCTTCGATGCCGTGGTTGCAGGCGACATACTGCAGTCGCTCCCGGATGACCTGATTGCCCTGCGCGAGTTGCGCCGCGTGTTAAAGGATGGCGGATCGCTATGCCTGACAGTCCCAGCCTATCCATCACTTTGGGGCGAGGACGACGAAGCGCGGGGCCACCAGCGGCGTTACACGGCCAGCGAGTTGCGGCAGAAGCTCAACAACTGCGGCTTCGAGATCTCGCGTGTGTCGTACCTGGTGGCCGTAGGATTTTTGCCTTCCATCCTTGAACGGATGGGCAAAAACATTTTCAAGAAATCCATAGCGCTGCGGCGAACGTCTGCAGAAACGCCGGCTTGGGCAAATACCGGCATGGCCTTGCTTCTCGATTGCGAGCGGCAACTGATTCGCTACATCAATCTGCCGTTCGGCACGCGCCTCATCTGCTGGGCACGAAAGCCTGCGCTGGTTGCCGAACGCGTCATGGTTCCGGCCTGGGAGCAACAGTGGGCACGGCCACCCCTGCCGCAAGGTATGGGTTAGCGCGGTTTTCTTAACCGCGGATTTGCGCGGATGAACGCGGAGTTTTTAAGAAGAACTTCGCGTTCCGATCCGTGTGATCCTTGTCCATCCGCGGTTGCTTTTTCTCCCTGTGCCGGGTTCGCTCCCCGCACGTTAGAATAAGTTGGTGGCCCTGTTTCGCAGCATTGGAACCACCCTGGAAATGATCAAGTGGGAGCACTCGGTCCTGACGCTCCCTTTTGGCCTCACGGGTGCAGTGCTGGCGGCGCGCGGCATTCCCAGCCTGCACACCTCCATCTGGATCGTAGTTGCGTTGGTAGCCGCGCGCTCGGCGGCGATGGCGTTTAACCGACTGGCGGATGCGACCATTGATGCCGCCAACCCTCGCACCCGGATTCGTGCACTGCCCGCCGGGAAACTGAGCAAGCCGTTCGTGGCCTGGTTTGTGGTGGTCACGTCGGCGATTCTGATCTTCGCCGCCTACCAGCTCAATCCGCTGGCGTTTTATCTCTCTCCGGTGGCATTGGGCATCGTATTTCTCTACTCCTTCACCAAGCGCTTCACCCGTTGGTCCCACATGGTACTGGGGCTCGCGATGGGGACCGCGCCCGCCGCGGCATGGATCGCGGTTCGCGGCTCGCTCGATCCCCGCATCTTGATTCTGACCGCTGCGGTGGTCTTCTGGGGCGCGGGATTCGACATTCTGTATAGCTGCCAGGACTACGAATTCGATCGCGAGGCAGATATCTACTCTGTGCCGAAAGCCTTTGGCATACGTAACGCTCTAGTGATTGCCCGGTTCTTTCACGTGATCACGGTGCTGCTGCTGGCGTGGATGGTGGTGGTGTTTGGCCTGGGCAAGATTGCCATCGCCGGCGTTGTCTTTGTCGCGCTGCTGCTCACCTACGAGCATTCGTTGGTGAAGCACGACGATCTCAGCCGAGTCAATGCTGCGTTTTTCACCATGAACGGGCTGGTGTCGATGGCGTTTCTGTTCTTCATAGCCGGAGACCTGCTGCTGGCACGGTGAGAGGCTTGTGAACCGCGGACGGAGACCGATGAGCGCGAATTCCCTTCTGGAACGCAGGCTGTAATAAGTAGGAAGTTGTCATTACGAGCGCCCGGTTTTGGCGCGAGGAACCTGCTTTTTTTGGCAATGACCCGAAAGCAGATCCCTCGCTTCGCTCGTGATGACAACCACAATGCGTTGTGCAGGTCTCGACATGCGAGCTGAACCAGTACCGTTGCCGGCTCTTGCTCATCCGTGGCTTCCTTCCTGCACGGTGCGCTATGATGAAGAGGATGTCCACCGCCTCGCAGACAGCCAACGCCAAGCATATCCACCCCTTCCAGACCGACGATCCGCGGCTGCAGCCCATCCACAACAAGGTGATGGCGCAGGAACGCCTCTCGGCTGACGACGCGCTTGCGCTCTATCGCTCGGGAGATATTCTGGCGATCGGTTGGCTGGCCAACCACGTTCGCGAGCGTATGCACGGTGACACCGCGTACTTCAATGTCAACCGGCACATCAACTACACCAACGTTTGCGTAGCGGCGTGCCGGCTGTGTGCCTTTGGCCGCAAGAAGGATGTCGCGGGTGCATACACCATGGCGCTGGAAGAAGCCTGGAACACAGCGGCATCCGGTTATACCGAGGCGATCACTGAATTTCATATTGTCGGCGGGCTGCATCCTGATCTGCCGTTCCAGTACTATCCCGACCTCATCGCCGGCCTGAAGGAGCGCTTCCCGCAAGTGCACCTGAAGGCGTTCACCATGGTCGAAATCGCCTTCTTCGCCAAGATCGGCAAGATGACGCCGCGCGAGGTGCTGGTCAGGCTCAAGGATGCGGGACTCGACTCCATGCCCGGTGGCGGCGCGGAAATCTTCTCCGACCGCGTTCGCCATATCATTTGTGATCACAAGATTGATGGCGGCGAGTGGCTGGAACTCGCGCGAACGGCGCACGAAGTTGGTCTGAAGTCGAATGCCACGATGTTATACGGTCACATCGAGAACGACGACGACCGGGTCGACCATCTGCTGAAGCTGCGCGCTCTCCAGGACGATACTCACGGCTTCCAGACATTTATTCCGCTGGCGTTTCATCCCGAAAACACTCCGTTGCAGCATCTGCCCAAGACGACCGGTATGTCGGACCTGAAACAGATTGCGGTCTCGCGGCTGGTGCTCGACAACTTCCCGCACATCAAGTCGTACTGGCAGATGGTGACTCCGAAGATGGCGCAGATTACGCTGCGTTTCGGCGCTGACGACATTGACGGGACCGTTGTCGAAGAGAAGATCTACCACGACGCCGGAGCGACCACGCCGCAGATGCTGCGCCGCCAGGATTTGATCCGCCTGATCACCGAAGCCGGCCGCGTCCCCTTCGAGCGCGATACGATGTACCGGCCAGTGACGCGCACCGAGACCACTGTTACGGTTGCGGTGTAGCAGCTACTTCTTCTGCTCGGGACTCACTCTCTTCCTTCCCGGCATGGGCGGCCAACCCTGCGGCTGTCCCTGGAACAGCGCGACCGAATTTTCATACCGCTTGCCGTCGCCGTCGTGCACGGCGAACCGCCGGGGATGTTCGGCTGAGCCACTCCATAGCGACACGCCGGCATAGGCGCCGTCTTTTCGCAGGATGTAATAACTCATGTCAACGTAGGCCAGCTTTTCCATGTTGCCGTTGTAATTGCGGACGATGCGCTTCAGCGTGTCCAGTCCGGCCTCCTGCGGGGACATGCCGCGCCGCATGTTCTCCACGATGGTATGGCCACCAACGACCTTGATATTCTCTTCACCACTGCCGGTCGCACCCGCCGAACCCACGTCCTGGTCGGTGTAGCTGCCGGCGCCGATGATGGGCGAATCGCCTGCGCGTCCGGAGATTTTCCACGCCAGCCCGCTGGTGGTCGTCGCGCCCGACATCTCGCCCTTCTCGTTCACTGTGGAGCAGTGGATGGTTCCGGTCGGCGGTCTCAGCACGCGCTCGATCGCCGCCATTCGCAACTCCGGCGCGATGCCGATCTTTGCCGCCAGTTCCTCGATCTGGCGAAGGCGCTCTTTGTGAAGTTCGGATTCGTTGTCACCGGCGTTCTGCGGAAACTTGAACTTCGGGCTGGCCAGGCCCGGCCCCCACCAGTCGTCGTTGGACATGGTTTCGCGCCATAACTGCCAAATCTTGCGCGAGTGCTCGGTGAGCAGATTTTCCCGCGGGAAGCCCATTTTGAAGCCAAACTTCTGCGCGCCCTCTCCTACCAGCATGACGTGGCCAGTGTGTTCCATAACGGCTTTCGCCAGCAGTGAAACGTTCTTGATCTCTTCCACGCCCGCTACCGAGCCCGCCATCCGGGTGGGGCCATGCATGCAACAAGCATCGAGTTGGACCACGCAATCCTCATTCGGCAGCCCACCCAGGCCGACACTGTCGTCGTTCGGATCGTCTTCCGGCCCGGTGATGACCTGCATGACGGCATCCAAAGTGTCGCCGCCACTCGCAAGTACGGCATAGCCGCGATCGAGATAGTTGTAGCCGTTATGGGCGCAGATGATGACCGGCTTCTTGGGCATCGCCGCCGGCGAGGACGAGCCGTTATCAGGCTTTTTTTGCGCTTGCAGGTCGAGTGCGAGAGACGCTGAGGCGGCGGCAGTTGTTGCGATGAAGTCGCGGCGAGTAAATTTCACAAAATATCTCCGAAACAAATCAGTTGACGGTCAAGCAGCATAGCACGGCGCGACTCCGGAGCCGCACCTCGATAAAAAAGGCACAGCGCGCGGCTGTGCCTTTTGGTTGGTATTGAGTTTTGATTTCAGCTCGCGGCCCGTTCGGCCGTGTTCTGGTCGGCGCGGAAGCGCAGCAACGCCGCAATCCGGCCGACGCGGTCGAACTCCTCGTCGTCGGCGATGTAAACAATCTCAATCCCACTGCGGATGGAGTGGCCCACAATGGCGTCTCCGATGTCCTCGAGTTCGGTGTTCTCCTTGCCGCATACCGCGCACGACGGAGTGACGTGCATGTCCATGTGACCGCAGTTGAAACACTTCACTCCGGGAGCCAAGAAGTTCGAGCCGAGAAGCAGGGTCTGCACTTCGCCCGTCTCCAGCGAGCGCAGCACCCGCCGCAGGCCGATTGCCCCACGCCCGTTGCGATGGGCTTCGCCAATCACTTCGCGAATCAGACTCCGCTTCACTCCCGCGTCGTATTCAGCCATTTGCTGCAGTGCCATCTGCTTCACCTGCTCCGGCGTAGCGGCCTTGGGATCGACACGGAAATGTCCCACCAAACGCTGGCGGGCGTTGGAACGCAATTGAGGATGGAATTCGGACCAGATGTCGTCGTGGCAACCGATGACCAAACGGTCGCATTGACCACGGTCGAAATACTGCTCAATGTACTCGGCGACGACCCGGAAATGCTGCATGGCCTCGTTTTCCTGGCGGCGCTGAGCGTGCCCGCCATCGTAGCCGCCCCAACCGTCGCTCTTGCCGCGCCGTGTAAGTTCGTTGACGAAGTCCAGTTTCTCGACCATGTCGTCATTCACGATTTCGAAGATACGTGCTTTTGCGCGATCCACCAGTACCACACACACATGGTGCACACTATCGAGCACTGCCGCCAGCGGCTTCAGATGAAAGCGCTGATTCAGTAGGACGTTGGTTTTGGGCAACTGCGCGGGAACGTCGAACTCACGCCAGAATCCCTGCTGGCTGCAGGCAAATATGGCTTTCGCCTTGCCGCCATTGCCCCGCAGCGACTCCACCATCCCGTTGATGCGATCGAGATCGGCGCGCGCATGGCCATTTCTTCCCCGCTTCTCGGCCTCGCGAAGCGCATTCCGCACCAGGTCCTTAAGCAGGATCGAGTCCTCGCGATGCGATTTGTTCAGCGGCGTCGCGGGCTGATAGTAAAACGTAACTGCGCAAGCCTCCGGTGAGTGAAAAGTTGCCAGCTCCCGGATGTCGTCACGCGTAATCATTCCGCCCCTCCTCATTTCGATTTTCTGTTCATTAGACGTACGGAACCGCCCCTTCGGTCAGGCGCTTCTGGAATACTCCACCAGCTTTTCCTTGAGAGGGTCCTTTATGGGCAAGGCCAGTTGCAGATGTTCGCGCGCCTTGCGAATGGACGCGCGCACCTCCTCCACGCTGCGGCTGGTGATGTCGGCAATTTCCTCCAGCGTAAAGCCTTCAATGGTGTACAGGATGAAGGCTTCCCGCTCATTGTGGCCGGCGTCGCGCAAGGTCATCTCTACCAAGTTGATTAGCTCGTGGCGCGCCGCCAGTTCTTCGGGAGTGTCGGCGGTGGGATCGGCGATTCCGTCCTGTGCCGTTGCCACGTTCCGCTCCCCCAGGTTTTCAGAACTGAGCCGGCCGATCGCCTGCTTCGCCAGCCGGTAGAGCCAGGGCTCCAGCTTCATCCGCTCCGGCTTGTCATGCTGCTCGCCGAGAGCCTCAGCGATCGCTTCGCCGACGACGTCATCCACCGCCAACTGACCAGGCTGAAGCTGTCCTTCGCGCTCGCGAAAATCAAGCTCGCGTTGGATAAACCGCTTCAACCGCGGCAGGTTCACATCAACATAGTTGGCAATGTCGTCAGCTGAGACAATCTCCGGTTTGACCGCAGCCAGCGTCTGCTCAAAAGGCACCGTGCCTGTCCCCGCTCGCTCCAGCCCTCGCCTGCGACCGAACTTGTGATGGTTGCGCAGCACCTCTTTGTGCTTCTTCACCTGCTCGGCTAGGCCCTCAAACGCAGCCTTGATGGCGGCGGTTGCGGTGGCGCTGCTCTCATGGGCAGCCATCTGTCCCGACGGCAAACGCAGGTTGAGCGACACCACAATCCCTTCGCGGGCCGAGTTTTCCTCCACACTTGCTTTCAAGTGCACGAGTTCCGGGCGAAACACCCGAAGGTATCGGCCCAGCTTTTCCACTTGTTGGTTGACTAGTTTTTCGAGATCAGAAGTTTTGGAAATCTTGTAGCTGATATGAACATTCATACCAAAGCCTCTCCGGGTGGAGGGATTCCCATCCGCAGCTACATTCTCTATAAGAGAATCTTACTCCTCTTCCTACAGAAGCAAGCGGAAAATGTTGGGTTGTCTTGCCTGGGGTACAACAATGGAACGCCGGAAACCGCCTGCCCGGGGGATCGTCTCAGGCACGGCGCCGCCTCCCATGCCCGTTTTGCGACAAAGGAAAAGGCCTCCCCCGCGGGAAAACCTGCCCCACCTTTTCCGAAACCTATCGCTCGGGAATCCGGACCTTTGAGTCGGGCCGCTTGTCCACGTGTACGGTTTCAATAAACCTGACCTTGCTCTTGTTGAGCTTCATGACCAGGGAGGAGGTGCGCACGCCATCGCCAAAAAAGCGCACGCCCTTGAGCAGTGGACCATCCGTCACACCGGTCGCCGCGAAAATGATGTTCTTGCCCGGCGCCAGATCGTCGGCGGTATAAATGCGTTTAGGATCGTTAATACCCATGTCCGTCATGCGTTCGGCCTGCTCGGGCGTGTAGCCAACCAGGCGACCGACCATGTAGCCATTCAGACACCGGATGGCGGCCGAGGTGATAACTCCCTCGGGAGCTCCGCCCGTGCCCATGACCGCGTGGACCCCCGAACCCAGCATCGAGGCAGCGACCCCGGGCGACAGATCGCCGTCGGTTATGAGCCGGATGCGTGCCCCCGCTTTGCGAATCTCGTTGATCAGCTTTTCGTGGCGCGGCCGGTCAAGGATGATGATCACCAGGTCTTCTACCCGGCGATTCAGCACCTTCGCGATGACATTAAGGTTGTGCGCAACCGGAGCTTCAAGATCGACGACGCCCTTGCACGACGGCCCGACCACGATCTTCTCCATGTAGCAGTCGGGCGCGTGGAGCAGTCCGCCCTTCTCCGAAGCTGCCAGCACGGTAATAGCGCCGGGCGAGCCCGTAGCGCAGAGGTTAGTCCCCTCCAGGGGATCGACGGCGATGTCCACCGCCGGATAACTGCCGCCATCCTGCTTGCCGACCTTCTCGCCAATGTACAGCATGGGCGCTTCGTCGCGTTCGCCTTCACCGATCACGATGGTGCCATCCATGGGCACCGAATCCATCACACCGCGCATCGCCTCGGTGGCGACCTGGTCGGCGTTCTTACGGTCGCCCTGGCCCATGGTCTTGGCCGAGGCGATGGCCGCCTCTTCCACCACGCGCAGAAACTCCAGTGCGAGATCGGTCTCCAGGTTCGCTGTTGGTGAATGGATGACTGCGGGTTCTTCGATTGGAACTTTGGTCGCCATGTGGTCTCCGTTGAGGGCGCGGCTTGCGATACAGAACTATGAGCTACGAGTGCAGATTGTGCAAGCCAACTGCCTTGACTGCGATATGCGGGCAGGGCGGGCCCGCGCGCCGGCACAGCCCTTTCAGCACAAACGCAAAGGATACACCTGTTGCGGAAAGCGTTCGAGGACTTTCGTCACATAGCTGACGGGCTACTGAGTCGGAATGCCAATGCCCTCCGGCGATCTGGGTTTAGCTGATGGCTGAATGCTAACCGAGAAAGCGAAAAGCGTAGAGCGGTTCCTCAGTACGCCGCGTGCCCCGTGATGTGCTCGCCTATGATCAGGGTATGGATATCGTGCGTGCCCTCATAGGTCTTCACCGACTCCAGATTGGCCATATGGCGGAAGATGGGATACTCGTCGGCGATGCCGTTGGCGCCCAGGATGTCGCGGCCCATTCGCGCACACTCCAGCGCCATCCAGACGTTGTTGCGCTTGGCCATGGAGATGTGCCACGGCTTCACCCTACCCGCATCCTTCAACCGGCCAACCTGCAACGCGAGTAGTTGCGCCTTGGTGATCTCGCTGATCATCCATACCAGCTTCTCCTGCACCAACTGATGCGAGGCGATGGGCTGATCGTGGAACTGCTTGCGAAACTGCGCGTATTGCAGCGCGCAGTCGTAGCAGGCCATGGCCGCGCCAATCGCCCCCCACGCGATGCCGTAACGTGCCTGATTCAAGCAGCTCAGCGGCGACTTCAGCCCGCCTGACTCCGGCAGCAGGTTGCCCGCAGGAACGCGAACGTCCTGCAACGACAGGCTCGAGGTTACCGAAGCTCGTAGCGACCACTTGCCATGCACATCCGCTGTTTTGAATCCCGGCCGGTCCGTCTCCACGATGAAGCCGCGAATGCGGTTGTCTTCGTCCTCAACTTTCGCCCAGATGATGGCGATGTCGGCGATGGAGCCTGAGGTGATCCACATCTTCTCGCCGTTCAATACGTAACTGTCGCCGTCTTTGCGTGCGCGCGTGCGCATCGCTCCGGGATTCGATCCCGCATCCGGCTCGGTCAACCCGAAGCAGCCCAGCACTTCGCCCAGCGCCATCTTGGACAGGTACTTCTGCTTCTGCTCCTCGCTGCCGAAGGCGTAAATGGGATACATGCACAGCCCCGACTGCACGCTGACGAACGAGCGCACTCCGCTGTCGCCGCGCTCCAGCTCCTGCGTCATCAGGCCGTACTCCACCGCCGACATGCCGGCGCAGCCGTAGCCCTTCAGGCTGGCGCCGTAGAAGCCCAGCTCGCCCATGGACTTGATCAGCTCTTTGGGAAAGCGGCCTTCGCGGTTGCACAGCTCGATGATGGGAATGAGGTTGTCTTCGATGAACTTGCGGGTATTGTCGCGGACCAGCCGCTCGTCGTCGTTGAGTAACGTGTCGTACTCGATGAAATCCACGCCCTTGAACTTGATGGCCATGCCGCCTCTCGCTGGTGGAAGATTTGCAGGTGGGACGAACTTTTGAAGGTATCAGGCGGCGAAGAGCGGGGTCAAACCGCCGCCCGGGTATTACCTACTAGGGATTTTGCTACACCAATACCCCAGGAGGGTATGCGTTCAGGGAATGGGAGCGGGGCGATAATTAATTATTCCGGCATGTCCGCACACTGAGCTCCAGCCCCATTCCCCACGAGCGCGCGCTCGGTCCGAACCGCTGCGCTCTTCCGCTCCTCGCCGCAGCGCACTCCGCCCGCCCCCGGTTCCGTACGCCCCGCGCCTCCCGCGGCGGACCGTAACGCGGTAACGTGATCGTGGCTCCTCGCCCCAGCCCCAGAGCTACCCCGCAAGAGCTCGGACACAGCGCCCATCGCACGTCGCGATTCTTAGGGGGAAGGGGGGAGGGGGGAGCGAACAAGAGGGGGACCTACATCGCCAGTATTCACTAATTAGTACTGGTGTAGGGCAAAGTCCGGAGCTTGCGCTCCGGCCTTCGCGGGTTGGTTCGCGACCTGTGGGGGAGGGTTCGTCGATTCAAGTTAGAACAGTTTGCGACGCAGTAGGCCAGCCAGACCCAGGATGCCAGAACCGAACAGCATGATGCTGCTGGGCTCAGGCGTGCTCCCGGACGTGCTGCCGCCAGAACCGCTGATCGTGAAATCTTCCGAAGGAATCGTGCCTACGGAACTCTCGGAGGCCTGCGACGGGCAGCCGGCGCCGCCGCAGCCCTTGCCGCTGTTCTCATCCCAGTAGACCGGGTCGCCGCTGGGGACGGCCGCGTTCTCTATGTTCAGCCAGTACGTCACTCCGTTGGTCAAGGTGTTCACGTTGAAGCCGCTGTACGTGACCTTGTCGATGTTATAACCATACTGGTTGGTCGAGATGAAGGTGTCCGTGATGTTGTTACCGTTGGCGGTACCGGAGCCGTAAACGGTTCCGCCATTTTCGCTGGAGGTGATGGACCAGTCCCCCGCGTCCATTTTGTCGCCTGGGAACTCCCAAACGCCGAACTGAAAGCTGGTGACCGAGCCACCCGCGACGAAGGTGTCGCTGACGACATAGCCAAAGTTGATGGTCCAAGCATCGGTTGTGCCGTTGATGGGACCGTTGTCCCAGCTCCAATTTTGGGCAAAGGCCGGAACTGCAGCCAAAGCCAAGCAGAGAATTGTGAGCGAAGCGATGCGCATTTTGTTAAGTCCTCCTTCTAAAGGTTAGGTTCAGTTTGGGGTTGATGGTCCACTCGTTCACACGCGCCTGACTACCGGAAACACGGTGCATGACAGATCGAGGCTGGGTCGTCCCTCATAAGGAAAAGGACTATGCTCGTGATCTACCACGGGCGCCCTCCTTGACAGGGAGGTAGTGTCGATTAAGCTCTTAAGCACGTCAACTTAATTTCAGATTACGATGCAAGACACTGATAGCAGGGGACTTCAGGCTCATTCCGATTCGCCACTCTCCATTACACGAGTAACCCTTTCTACTCGCGAGAGGCCGCTAGCCTTGATCGGAAATGTCTCGGCGCGAAAATGCCGGGAGGAAAAGTTCGCAGGATTGTACTCCAGACGCAGTCGCCAACCCGGCGACCCGTAACCCGGCCACCCACAGGCCAATCGCCAAACCCGTTTCGGCGCCATCACCCACGAGAGAATCCACCGCTCACACAGACATTCAAGGTCTGTCGCTGAAACTCGGCAGCGACATGGGATTCGACACTTGGGTTGCAAGAAACGATAGGAACAAGAGCGTTAACGGTGCACGGTTTGGCGATCTGCCACGAATGAAAGACTCACTGCCGCTTCGGTTCGATGACGCAACCAACAAGACAATTGAGTTGATCGACATGCTCTGGCTGAAAGGTAACGCAATCGTCTACGACATCTCGCTCGGCAGAATAAATGAGCGTGCGCTGGAATCTCTAATGGGCGTATAGTGGCCGGCTGTGGGGTAACAAAGCGCAGGCTCCCGCCTGGCACCTTTTTTTGCTTACTTCAGAACTCAACCGAAGTTCACAACTTTGAGGAATAAGACCGTGACCAAGACCATCGGCGGCCTTCTCCGCGCCCTTTCTTTACTTGGGTTAGCCTTTTCTTTCACGAGCGCGCTCCGCGCCGATATCTCGGTGACGTTGGCTCCGTCACCTCGCGGTCCGCAACCGGTCGGTACCATCATCACCTGGAAGGCAACGGTGCAGGACTCGGCGCCGGGTACGCACCAGTATCAGTTCAGCGTGGGTCCGGCAGCCGGCCCGCTGGCGATCGTTCGGGACTACAACCTGCCTAACACACTCCCCTGGGCCTTCAGCCAGACGGAGGGCACCTACCAGGTGAGTGTGGTGGTCCAAAACACGTCCAACAACACGAGCGCCCAAGCCATGAGAAATTTCGTGGTGACGTCTCGCTGGCACAAGGGCGTTGATGTGGTCAGCCCCACAGCGAATCCGCTCGTGGCCCTATTCAGCGGGCCCCCTTGTGCCATCCATAATACAGTTCGGGTGCGCTTCAACCAGGTAGGCAGCTCGGTCTCGCAAACCACCAACGCGATTCCCTGCAGCCCCACCAACAGTGCCAACTTCTACATCGCGGGCATGTATCCAAGTACGGAATATCAGATGCATCACGAAACGGTCTCTCCCTCGGGCAAGATCGTCCAGACTGGAGCAACCCTGACATTTACCACCGGCTCCATCCCGGCCAACGTCACTCTTCCAACCCTGACCGTTCTGACGCCGGCGGGACCGCCCAGCAGCGTCACGGCCCCAATTCTGCTTCATGCTTACATTGGCGCATTGCAGACCGCGACGGATTTGTCCGGGAACGTGCTCTGGTACTACCCCAAGGGCGGGGGGCACTTGACGCGCACGGAAACAGGCGGGAATATGTTCGTCTTCTATGGCCAGAACCCCAATCTGTACTACAACGCCTTGCGGGAAATCGATCTGGCCGGGAACATTACGCTGGAAACCAACGCGCACCGGATTAACGACCAGCTTGAACAAATGATAGGCCCGAATGGAATGCCCCGCCGCCCCATTGACCAGTTTGACCACGAGGTCCGCCGTTTGTCTGACGGCACCATTGCGGTGAAAGCTTCCAGCGAAATGTTGGTGACCAACGCGGCTCAATGCGGAATCGACAGCAACAGTGACCCAAAGACCTGCGATGTTCTCGGAGCACAACTGCTCATTCTCGACCCCGACCTGCAGATCCTATGGGCTTGGGATGCTTTTGATTTCCTCGATATCAACCGCCCCGCAAACTTGGGAGAGGTCTGTAATCTAGGCGACTACGGGTGCCCGATTTTCTTCCTTGCCCAAAGCGCTAACGACTGGCTGCATGCGAACTCCATTCAGTTAACCTCGGACGGCAATCTCCTGTTTTCCATTCGCCATCAGGACTGGGTAATCAAGATCAACTATGCCAATGGAACCGGCGACGGAAGCGTGATCTGGAGAATGGGTTACCAGGGCGACTTTACCATGATCAATCCGCCCACCAGTCCGCTCTGTACCACTCCCGACCAGCAGCAAGAATACGCCTGGTTTACCCACATGCACGACCCCAACTTCCAGTACGGCGGTAACAGCGTCTTCACGACCTTCGACGACGGCAACCTCCGGGTCAAGCGCTGCGACACCGGGGGAAACAGCCGGGGCTATGTGATCACCGTGGATGAATCAAGCCGCACCGTCACCCCGCTTCTGATTCAGGATCTGGGCTACTACTCCGACGCTGTCGGCACGGCGGAAGTCATTCCCGGCACCTCCAACTACCATTTCGAAAACGGCCAGCTTTTCATGGGAACGGCCGCCATGTCCATTGAGATCACTCCGCAGGGTGCAACCGCTTTTGCGATGGAAGCCGACCAGAAGACCTACCGCAGCTACCGGATGCAGGACCTATACACGCCGCCGCCACCGCTGTAAACAATCTCACAAGCAATCTCTGACTCACTGTTCATCACGGGTACCAGTTACCCGCTCCCCATGACCGGCACCGCATACCCGTCAAACGCCACCGCCTAGGCCTAGATATTTGGGAAAAATTGGCTCACCGCATAACCGCAGTTCATTTCCTGCTTTGCCTTCTCGATATTCGATCCGCGAGAGAGGGGCCACAAACCACGCAATTTCGGCTTTGCTGATTCGCAATCCCCTCCCTAGGGGCGGTCCAGATTAAAATCTGGCGTAAGCATTGACGCCAATCGTGGACCGGTATAAAGTTGCCGCTGCATTTTGGGCCACAAACAGAAAATTCCAATTGGGAAATCACATAGGAGGGTTACAAACATGCGGAAAGTTCGTGTGCTTTTGCTGAGTGCCTTGGCTTTAGTTCTGGCCTGCGGCATTCTCGGCCAGCAAGCGCTGGCACAAGATGGGGCTGGGAGCCTCAAGATCCACGCAATCTCCACCGGTCACGCCACCCCCGGTATTTCGGATCTCGCCTCCCCGGGGATGTACCAGGGAATCGTGGCGATGGGCCCGAATCAGCCGGATGACGGTGACTGGCCCTGCTTCGCCGGCAATGCCGGTTGCCCTGACATCGCAGCGGGAGGCTTGGTCGTCGGCGTCCCCGTGCAAGTCTGGCCCCTCGCCAGCGCCAACGGCCAGGTTTACTGGACGTTTGAGACTACTACCTCGTCGGGCAAAGCCAAGGTCTCAATCAAGGTTACCCAGGGTGCCACAACGATCTTCAGCCTCAGCGGCAACATCCCGGGTATTGCGACGGATACAATTTACGCCATTTCACTTGACGGTGTGAGTTTCACTGGGGCCGTAGCAGGACCAGCTACGATTACAACCACAACAAAGATTGGCAAGACGACGATTAAAGGCACGGCAAAAATCGTTCTCCAGTAGTTCCTCACGGCGATGCCCGGCTTCCATGCGGGCATCGCTTCCTTCTCATGCTCATGGCGCTGCCCTCCTTCACGCGTATCGAGAAGACTAAGAATTGACCTCCGCATGAAACTGCAGAAGCCAGTTGTGAATTCGCATGAGTAAGCGGAACCTGCTGCGATGGTTGTTCCTCTTGATGATACCGGCGTTGGTGTCCCGTTCGTATGGTACGTCTCCAGTTGTGACCCTGCTGGTGACGACCAGCGAAGGCACGGCGTTCGGCACAGGCTCCTTCGTCTCCAGTGATGGCCTGGTAGTGACTTGTTATCACGTCATACAGGGGGCAACCGCGATAAGAGTGATCAATCAAGGCCGATTGCTCCATCAACCATTAACCGTAGAAACTATCGATACCACGCATGATTTGGCAACTCTGCGGATTCGTACCGTGGATCACGACTATTTTCCCATTGATTCTGCAGTTCTATCCCCGTCCGGCAATCTGAAGATTTTTGGATATATAGCAGGGTATTTCGATCAATCGGTCACCGTGCGCGCAACCGGCAGCAAGTTTGGTCCCTCGGGACAAGCCACGGACCAAGGAGAGCAAGGGATCTTTGCTCTGCAGAATGTCGGTATCATTGCGTTGAACACTCCCATTTACAACGGAATGAGTGGTTCTCCATCGACACAAAACGGCAGGATTGTTGGAGTAGTCTCCGGCAGCAACGATCACGGTGAGAACTTCGCGTGGGCCATTCCGATCAAGTATCTCAACTCTTCATCGTCGAGGCTTGTACGCAAGAATCCTAAGGCTGTCACCTGGTCACCCCTAAGGCTAATGGGCCCAAATTGGTCCAACATGAGGAGACGGTTGTCCGCGAACGACTTTACTGACGACATCGATGATCTGGTATCGTCCTCTTTGAAAGTGATGCAAATCGCTGGTGCTGCGGATCCACAAATGGGCGAGCGCGCCTTCCAGGGAATCAACGAGCTTAAGTTGATGATAGATGCGGTGCCGCAAGCTGCGGACGCCTTACCCCCTGACAAATCGCCGGGTTTTCGCCAGATTATCGCACCGTTCTTCAACAAGTACGACGAGATAAACCGGGAATTGGCGCCATTCCGGGGGCAGTTGGATGACATGAACGACGCGCTTTCTGAATGGGACGATGCGGCAAATGATCTTCAGGAAAAGCTAAAGGCCCTGGCCATGGAGGAAACTGTAGCACCTATCGAGCTCCAGATTCAGGGGCTAGCCGACAAAATACGCAGCGCGCAGCATTCTCTAGAGAACGACGAAGACGCCTGCATCAATCATGGCGAGCAAGCCGATAATCAGGGCGCCTGCCCTTCTTCGGAAGCTTTAGAATTCGAAGACCTACGGGATTGCGAGAGCGTGGGCGCCATTCGCCAGACGGTCCTGAGAGCGGTGGCCCTGGAATCGACATGGTATAGGCAAATGAAGGCCTTCGAAGATCTTGGTGGCGCCATGCCGCCAGTGGGTGAAGTAATTCAAGGATTGCTGGGAGAGAAAATACTGCGCAATGCCGAGGCGCATTTTGCCCCGTAGTCAAGTTAGACACGAGTTCGCTGTGCTTGTCTCGCAGCGCCCTGGGCCTAGCCGAACGACGCGGCCGGGTGGCCTCGCCGCTTACGAGAGATACCGGGCGTGCCTAAAATGGCACGAGTCACCACCACCGATGGCTTCATCAATTGTCCCGGCTACTGCAACCATTCTTATCCCAGCAATACGCAGGTGACGTGAATGCCAATCGGGCGCGGGGTGGACACTTTTGGCTGGAGCGGCGCGTGCAGTGGCACTGGTTCATGTGTCGTGACCATGACACAGAACCTGTCCGTGGGCGCTACGTTTATTCAGCTCCACTACACGCTAACGGTCGCGATTATTGGCAGCGGAACAGTCGCCAGCACCGATGGCTTCATCAACTGTCCAGGCACCTGCAGCCACACCTATCTCAGCGAAACGCAGGTGACAGTGAACGCAACTCCCGGCCAGGGATGGTTTTTTGGAGGGTGGAATGGCGGGTGCTTTGGCACAGGTTCCTGCACACTTACACTGTCGCAGTCTTTGACGGTCGATGCCATCTTTTCACAAGCGCTGCAATTCGTGGCCATTACTCCTTGCCGGTTGGTGGACACTCGCGACGCAGAATGGCGAGTTTGGAGGCCCGATCGCTGCAAGCAAAGGCCAGCGTAGCTTTGCCATTCCCGACAACAGCAGGACTGACAACATTCCATCTGCGGCCGCCGCCTATTCGCTGAACGTGACCGTAGTGCCCCAAGGCTCGCTGGGATACTTGACAGTGTGGCCCACGGGAGAAAACCAGCCTGTCGTCTCTACCATGAACTCATACGACGGACGGGTGAAGGCCAATGCGGCCATAGTGCCCGCCGGAACCGATGGCGCGGTCAGCTTCTTCGTGACCAACACCTCGGATCGTGATCCTGGATATTGATGGGTACTTTGCGCCGGTGAGCAACTCCACGCTGGTCTTCTACCCGCTGGCGCCGTGCCGCGTAGCCGACACCCGCAGCCCTGCAGGCGACCTCGGAGGAAGCCATACCTGAAGGGTAGGCGTGCTCTCGCGACTTTACCGGTGCTGGAAGCGAGTTCAGTGCAAAATACCCAGAAGGGCGCGAAGGCCTACTCGCTGAACTTCACTGTAGTGCCACAAGGGCGGATTCCCGCTCGGCTTTTTGACGGTGTGGCCCACCGGACAACGGCAACCGAACGTTTCCACGCTGAACTCGCTACACCGGACAACGTCGTGGCCAACGCGGCGATCGTGCCCGCCGGTACCGAACGGTAAGATCTGACACGTTTGCCAGCGAATGACACGGACCTGGTGATCGATATTAACGGCTACTTTGCGGTCGCCGGTGACAGGGCGGCCTGTCGCTGTATGGCAGTCGCCACCGTGCCGTGTGTTGGACACCCGTAATGTCGGCAACGGACAGGGGTTCAGCGGAGAACGATCACGGTGGATGTGCTGGAGCAGTGTGTGTGCGCCCGCCGAGCCAGTCACAGGCGTACGTGTTCAACGCGACGGTTGTGCCTTCGGGCCCGCTGGGCTTCCTGTCGCTATGGCCGGACGGCGGCAGCCTGCGGCCGGTGGTCTCGACGCTGAACGCGAGCGGACGGAGCGGTTACCTCGAACATGGCGATCGTGCCGGCGAGTGCTCGATGGCAGGGTTGACGGGCTAACCCTCAAGTTTCGTCCGTGTCCTCTGCGGAAAGCGCACGAACGACGGATCGAAAAAGGCCAGCAGTTCAACCAGGGCGTGCTGCAGCGCCACCAGGCGGGGGCGTGCCTCGCCCAAGGAGGCGCCGAGGCCGCAGATTTCTGCCTCCAGCGCGCAAAGCAAGGGGTCGGGGTTAGCCTTATAGAAGTCCAGAAAGGACGCATAACCCATGCACTCCGGCCCTCGCGCCCCCTCGCGAATCAGGCGCTCACCGATGGCGCGCTGCTCCCCGGCGAAAATGCGCAGCAGCGAACTGTACTCGTCGCTCTGCCAGATCGAGTAAATGTTGTCTTGCAGCCAGGTAAGCTGCCGCGTTTGCTCGTCTGCTCCCAAATCGATGAACTGAATTTCCCGGCGCACCAGTTCGGTCCAGGCAAAGTACTGGGCAATCAGGAAGAGCGTGTTTTTGGCGGCGTAGTTGCGCGTGCGTTCATCGCCTTTTTGCAAGTAGATGTCGAGAAAACGCCCGCGTTGGGTATGTTCAGCATCGGGCCGGGCGACGATGTTAAAAATTCGGCTCTGCAGATCGTAGGCGGCGCGTCCCAGAGGTTCGCGGAATTTTCGTTCGACGCGCTCGGTCTCCGCCCGCCGGTCGGCTTCCGCCTTCTGCCAAGCCAGGTCCGCTTCCACTCGCTTCACTCGAACCTGGCCCCAAATCGCGATCACCGCCGCGCCCACTGCGACTGCAGCTGAGATAATACTTGGGATCAGCGTCTTGTCCATCTCAAATATTGCCTCAATTTGGATCTCTTTCGCCCGCGCGGCATAAATATCCGCGATGCGCGCTAGCTTGTCAATTGTGAATCTCGACCCCCACTCGTCAGTAACCTTCATCACATTCCCGGCAACTCTTTTCCCCGCGATTTTGGCGGCTGCTGGCGACTCCACCGGTGCTAGAATTTGCTGTTATGGCATTTCCAACTGATCGTCCCCGCCGCCTACGCCGCACCGATGCGCTGCGCTCGTTCGTCCGCGAAACCCGCCTCAGCCCGGAGGGTTTTGTCTATCCACTGTTCATCTGTCCCGGCGAAGGGGTGCGCAAGGAAGTGCGCTCCATGCCAGGCGTCTTCAACTTGTCAGTGGACGAAGCGGTGAGGGAGTGCACCGAGGTCAAGTCGCTGGGCGTCCCCAGCGTCATTCTCTTCGGCCTGCCGGAGTCGAAGGACGAAATCGCGACCGGCGCGTGGGCCGACAATGGTATCGTGCAGCAGGCGGCGCGCGCCATCAAGCGCGAAGTCCCCGGCCTGCTGCTGATGGGCGACGTTTGCCTGTGCGAGTACATGTCGCACGGCCACTGTGGCATTGTGGCCGGCCAGGATACGGATACCAGCAAGGAAGTCGCCGAATTCATTCACGAACTCGAAGCGCAAGGCAAGAGACCGATCGCGATTCCTGCGCCTAAGGCGGGGAGCGGCGCATCCGCCGCTGCGCTGGCTACCGCTCCAGCCGTCGCCGCGATGGCAGCTGAGAATTATGAGATCCTCAACGACCCGACTCTTGAGCTTCTGGCGAAGACCGCGGTCTCGCAGGCGCGCGCTGGCATGGACATCATCGCCCCCTCCGACATGATGGACGGCCGCGTGGACGCCATTCGCACCGCTCTCGACGATGCCGGGTTCCAGAACACCCCGGTTCTTTCCTACGCCGCCAAATTCGCCAGCGGATTCTATGGCCCGTTCCGCGAGGCTGCCGACTCAGCGCCGCACTTCGGCGATCGCCGGTCGTATCAGATGGATCCGGCCAACTTGCGGGAGGCGATGCGGGAGATCGAACTCGACCTGGAAGAAGGCGCCGACATGATCATGGTAAAGCCGGCCATGCCGTACCTTGACGTGCTTCACGAGGCGCGCCTGCGCTTCGATGTGCCACTGGCTGCCTATCAGGTCAGCGGCGAATATGCCATGATCAAGGCTGCCGCGCTCAATGGCTGGATCGACTACGAGCGCGTCATGATGGAATCGCTTCTGTGCATCCAGCGAGCCGGCGCCTCTGTCGTGCTGACCTACTTCGCAAAGGAAGCAGCCCGGTTACTGGCTTAGTGGCGGGCCATTCCGGGCACGCCCAGAAACTTGCGGCGGAAGAAGGCAAGCATCCGCAGCAAAACCGATCGCCAGTGTGACTCCACTGCGGCTGGCGCTCTCCCGGGATGTAGGTTAAAACCGAAGTTACTACACACATCGGTCTCCGAAACCGCAATCTTACACCCAAGGCAGGCGCGGACAGTAGCCCTGCTCAATTTCTGGCCGGCCACAGCGCGGGATCGAAAAGGCCGTCCCGGGAAAATGAAAGCCGAAGCTTGCGCTTCGGCTTTCGGGGTCTGTTCGCGATTTAGGGGGAGGGATGGTTCGTTTCGCTTAGAACAGCTTGCGACGCAGTACGCCGGCAAGGCCCAGGATGCCAGAACCGAACAGCATGATGCTGCTGGGCTCAGGCGTGCTCCCCGAGGTGCTGCCGCCGCTGTTGATGGTGAATGCTTCCGAGGGAATCGTGCCTACGGCACTCTCGGACGCGCTCGACTTGCCGCTGTTCTCATCCCAATAGACCGGGTCGCCACTGGGGACAGCCGCGTTCTGCAGGTTGAGCCAGTAGGTGGCGCCGCTGACTTCGGTCACATTGAGGCCTGTAACCGTGATCAGGTCAATGTTGTAGCCGTACTGGTTGCTGGAGATGAATTTGTCGGTCAGGTTGGCGCCGCTGGCGGTGCCAGAGCCGAATACCGTTCCACTGTTCTCACCGGCGGTAATGGACCAGTCCACAGACGTCATGGTGTCGCCCGGAAATTCCCAAACGCCAATCTCGAAGCCTTTGGCATTGCCATCGGAGACATAGCTGTCACTGACGACGTAGCCAAAGTTAATGGTCCAGGCATCGGTTGTTCCGTTGATGGGACCGTTATTTACGTCTGCCAAAGCTGGAATAGCAGCCAGCGCCAGGCAGAGAATAGTTAGCGAAGCGATACGCATTTTCAAGATCGAACCCTCCTTTAGGGTCAGTTCAGTTTTGGTGACGGGTATGCCGGCATCGGAGTCCCCGCCCTTTACGCCCTGGCTTAAAAAACAATACGCCCCAACCAACGCCGCTGAGCCAAGGACAAAGAGAACGGCGTCAACAATTTACCCTCTCACTCATCGAGCAGACCGATACATTCCCGCGCAACCCGCTAACCATCTGCGAGTCGAAATTCGAGTTAGTCCCGGTTGAGTCGCCCCAGTTGCCCAAGAAGCCCGGATCGGAAGAATGCGACCATCCGCCCAGAAGAGTACTGCTATTTATCTGCAAGTCTAATTCCATCTTAAGTCAATGAAAACAAGACAACTCAGATTCTAGTAGTGCAAGAATTTGCCGCATACATCCACTAGATTTCCTAGAGTCGACCGCGCCCGAACGGGCGCAATCTGGCGATTCGGCCAGACCCAATTCTCGTCCAAGATGAAAAGCCGGAGCTTGCGCTCCGGCTTTCGGGGTGTGTTCGCGATTTAGGGGAGGATAGTTCGTTTCGCTTTAGAACAGTTTGCGGCGCAGTACGCCAGCAAGACCCAGGATGCCAGAACCGAACAGCATGATGCTGCTGGGCTCAGGCGTGCTTCCCGAGGTGCTGCCGCTGGTGCCGATGGTGAAAGCTTCCGAGGGAATCGTGCCTACGGCACTCTCGGAGGCGCTCGACGGGCAACCGCTGCCACCGCAGCCCACGCCGCTGTTTTCATCCCAATAGACGGGGTCGCCGCTGGGGACGGTTGCGTTGTACAGGTTCAGCCAGTAGGTGCCGGCAGCCAGAGGTACGCCACCGGTATTGAAGCTGATCAGGTCGATGTTGTAGCCGTACTGGTTGGTCGAGATGTACTTGTCGGTAACGTTGGAGGTCAGACCTACGCCGGTACCGTTCTCGGTGGCGGTGATGGTCCAGTCAACGGTTGACATGGTGTCGCCGGGGAATTCCCAGACGCCGAAGCTGACGCTGTTCACGGTGGAGGCAGCGCCCAGCGTGAAGGTGTCGCTGACTACGTAACCAAAGTTGATGGTCCAAGCATCGGTTGTGCCGTTGATGGGACCGTTATCATAATCGGCCCAAGCTGGAATAGCGGCCAGCGCCAGGCACAGGACTGTCAGAGCAGCGATACGCATTTTCAAGATCGAACCCTCCTTTAGGGTCAATTCAGTCAAACGTCCGATGACGGGTATGCCGGCATTTGAATCGGAACCCCCGCCTCGCGCCCCTCGCCATGATCTTCCCTCCGGTTCCAACCCGCACAACAACTTTTGGATCGAAATGCAAGAGATTAAGAGTTGAGTTCCCGACCGACCTTTTGAGCTAAGTTGCGCACAAATTTCGACGGGCTACTCCACAGTGAGTGGCACCAATGTCTCATGCAATTGGCATGCCGCACTAAGTCTATGAAGATAAAATGAGTTGTCTACCGCTGGAAGTGCAAGAACTTGCGACATAGTGCTAGGGCTTTCCCCACACACAACAATGGCCCCAGCACGTAGGCGAGGTGTCTGAGAGTACGAGTTGTACTACTGGTTGGCATTTATTAGGCCACTATAACTTATTGAAAATACATAGTCACGCTACTGCGGTGTGCAACAAGTTGCGAGATAGTTCTAAACCACTTCCCAGCGTCGGTCTCGGATCTGCCTTCCAAGCTCAGTCCCAGTGGCTTGATCGCGCGCTCCCGCGACAAGCGGTCAGGATCATCACTACTTCGGATAGAATGGGCCAGCCATGGCCGACATCTTTATCAGTTATCGGCGCGACGATACCAGCGGTTACGCAGGACGGCTCTACGATCAAATCAGTGCGCATTTTGGCGAAGAGCACGTTTTCATGGACGTCGCGGACATCGGGCCGGGCAGCGATTTCGTGGAGGTTATTGAGCAGAAGGTCGGCACGTGCAATGCGTTGATTGCGCTCATAGGCAAGAATTGGCTGACCCTCAAGGATGACCAGAACCGTCCCCGGCTCGGCAATCCGGACGACTTCGTCAGTGTCGAAGTCCTGGCCGCACTGAAGCGTAAGGTCGAGGTCATTCCAGTCCTGGTGGGTGGCGCGAAAATGCCCTCGCAACGGGAGCTTCCGGAATCGCTCCAGCCCCTGTCCCGGCACCAGGCACTCGAAATCAGTGATGCCCGCTTTACGCGGGATGTGCAGGACTTGATTGCGGCGCTGGAAAAGGGCACCGGCCAGGCTCCGCCTTCCCAGCGCAAGTGGCTGAAGCCCGCCTTGATTGCCGCCGTCCTGCTTCTTGGCCTGATCGCGGCTACGGTTGGCGTTCGAACGTGGCGGAAGGGACGGCCGGGGCCTGGGGGGTCAGCGCAGACTGCGCCCGGCGGGCCAGGCTTGCCAGCAGGCGGTGCGTCAACTGCAGGCCGATCGCAGAAAACCGCCAGCGGAAATATCAGCGGGGATTGGAAGGCGGTGCTGCAGAAGAACGGATCTACCTTTGAGACGTTCTTTACCTTTGAAGTCTCCGGCGACAAGCTGTTCGGGAAAGTAATCTATCCCACCGGAGAGGCCGGCATCCTCAATGGCACGATCGGCAATGGCCGCTTCTCCTTCATCACCCGCCACACTCCACAGTTTGCGGAACAGGAAGCCACCATCACAGTTGACGGACGCATGGTCGGCGACGAAATCGAGATCGTCCTCCAGGACAACGATGGCTTCGCAAAAGGCTTGGCCCGCCGCGTCCCCCAGATCGGCAACCCCAAAGTATTGTCTCGCTAAAACGAAAAGAGGCCGTAAGCCTCTTTTCTATAGTGGTCCAATACTCATCGATTTTACCTCGCGAAATTGCTCTCCACCTACTTACTGCGAGCAGCTGTCACTCACCATCTTCAGGTTAGTGACATGCAGGTCGGCATAGGGCTTGCTACCCGCCTCCGTTTTTTCGCTGTCCGCCATCTTCGACTCTTCCGACTGCGAAATCATTTTTTCTTGACCCGCAACTGTGACGGTATGGTTCACGTGGGCGGAGAAGTCGGTCTTGCCACTCAGTTCATAGACTTTGCCGTCACTGGTGGTGAGGTAATAGCCGCCGTGCTCGTTCCCGCCTTCAGGCAACCGGTAACAGTCATGCCTGATGGCTGCCGCCCATTGTGATTCTGACTCATCGACTGGTCGTTTTGCATGCCGCCGGTCTGCCCATAGAGCAGGAATGGGCACAGGCTGAACAGCACCAGCGGAATCAACCAGGACGCGAATTTCATTCGGTGTAACATAGGCAATGCTCCCTTCGCCTCACAAAGATGCCTACCGCTCGCATCGGGCTGCATAGAGGTCCTAAAATGCCTGGGATCGCCATGGAAAAATCCGCGAAATCTGCCGTGAATCCCCGGTTAGGCTTGGCCGCACTAACGCGTACAACTGTTGCTCAGCATCTCGAGGTCGGTCACTTCAAGGGCGAAGTTCGGGCCGGCCTCCGGCGGCTGACCCTGCTCGCTCTTCCCTGCCTGGGTCTTCGATCCGGCTGACGGGTGACCGGAAACGCTCACCGTGTGGAAAATCTGCTTGGCTAGATCCAGTTTCTTGCTGGTAAGTTCCCACCGTCGGCCATCCTGGTCGGTGACATAGTAGCCACCGGTCGCACTGTCCTTCTTCAAGCAACCGCTGACGTTCACTAGAAGCGGATTGGTGACTCTTGGCTTCTGGTTTCCTTGGGTGTTCTGCGGGTTGTCCTGTCCGTAAAGCAGCAGGGGACACAAACTCAGGAGCATAACCGAGACCCAGCGCGAGACAGTTCCGCTTTGACGCGACATGGCAGCGCCTCCCTTATACCTATGTTAGACGTATTGTCACGGTCGCGGAGATCGCGCGCATGCTGGTTGAGAATCGGAGGTATATCTTCGGGAGCGCGCCCACTCTCCCAGGAATAGGGACGCGCCCCCTTTGCCAGCGGCGCCCATCGGCAACTTTGCGCTGCGGCCAGAAGCGCCTCCGCTGGAACCATGAAAACCGCCCTGAGCCATGCAACAGCAGGTCCGGCCATGCTGGATGGTTCGGGCAACCGCGAGAACAAAGGGCAACTGCGCCGTGGAGTTGCCCTTGCCAGAAGCGCACGGTCTTTTTCGGCCAGAAACCCAACGCGCTTCCTAAGTCATAACGCAAAAGCACGCTCAAAACCCATGCGGTTCGCGTAACTCAAACTTGCCGGATTGTCCGGCTCGCAATTTGAAGTATGCAAACACAAGTGCAAGAGTGCTGCCACTGCGCAAAAGCAATGTTTGTGCGCCGTCCAGTTTCTGTATCTGTCTTTGTTTCAGAGCATTAGGAACAACGCGGGATGCCATCCTGCTTCTTCAGGAAGTCGTGGCACGTCTCTACGAGCTCACCCAATCGGATAGGGATTAACCAAACGGATAGGCACTAAAGTTTAGGATTGGCACTCTCTTTCGGCGATAAACTATCTGAAATGTTAGGTACAATGCAGAGGCCCGATTCTTGCAATAAGAGTTTCTCTGCGCGCCGAAATGGATCCGCGACTTGAAGCCGTTACCGGTCCACTCAAGGGCGTGGTCTTTCCGATCACGGCTGAACGTGTATCCATTGGTAGTGACCCATCGAATGAATTGAGCATTTACGACGCCTCGATCGCGAGTACCCACTGCCTCATCACCCGCCACGGCAATGCGGTCGCCGTCACCGATCTCGAAAGCGGCCAGGGCACCTTCGTCAACGGTGTGCCGGTCAGAGAGAGAATCCTGGAAGATAGCGATACACTTACGATCGGGGAATGCGAACTGGTCTTTCGAAATGGCGGCGCTGGCACTCCGACTCAGGATGACAAGCCTCGCAGGAACGAAGCGGTGGCCCCACTTCCGGCTCCTGTCCTCCGCCAGTCGGCGGCGCCCCTGCCGCCGTTGGTAACCGACGTTGGCCGCATGGCCCGCGATCTGAACGCGCTCTTCAAGATCGCTAACGCCATCAATTCCCAGCGCGACCTCGAGTCGCTGCAAAAGGGACTGCTTCAGCTCATCTTCGAGGTTGTGCCCGCCGACGCCGGCGCGATTCAGATCATCGACAACGCCGAGGGCCGGCCAAACTCTACCATAACCTGGAAACGCGAAGACCGCGACGTTCCCGAGGTCAACGTCCGCCGCGAATTGGTCCTGCGTTCCTTGTGGGAGCGCTCCGAGATTGTCGCGGACCTTAAGGTTACCCACAGTGGATGCCGAGCACATTCTTTGCGTGCCGCTGGTCGCGCTGCAAAAGACAATCGGCGTCGTCTATCTGGTTTGCTACTCGTCCACCAACACCTTCGAACGGGACCACGTAAATTTCGTCAATTCTGTGGCGGCCATCGCGGCGGTAACCCTGGAGAGTGTTCTCAGTATGGAATTGTTGCGGGCTGAGAACCGGCAACTGCGCGAACAATTGGCGGCCGACGAGCCCATGATCGGCGAGAGTCTGCCCATGCGCCAGTTGGCTGAAACTGTCGAGAAGATTGCCAAGGGCGATGCGGCGGTGCTGATTCGCGGCGAAAGCGGCGTGGGCAAGGAGATCGTAGCCCGTGCCATCCACTCCAAGAGCTCGCGCGCGTCGCATCCGTTCATTGCCATCAACTGTGCGGCCATTCCCGATACCCTGATCGAGAGCGAGCTGTTCGGTTACGAAAAGGGCGCTTTCACCGGCGCTGTCGTCAGCAAGCGCGGCAAGATGGAACTGGCCGCCGGCGGCACTCTCTTTCTCGACGAGATAGGAGAGCTTGATCCCAAGCTACAAGCCAAGCTGTTGCGCATTCTGCAGGAGAAGGAGTTCGAGCGAGTGGGAGGCACCGCCACCATTCGCTTTCAGGCTCGGGTCCTGGCGGCAACCAATAAAGACCTGGAGCGCGCCATCGAGATTCGCGAATTTCGGCGTGATCTTTTCTATCGTCTGAATGTAGTTTCCGTCTCCGTGCCGCCACTACGGGAACACCGTCAGGACATTCCCCTGCTGGCCATCCACTTTGCCCGCAAGTATTCCCAGCGGCTGTCCCGGCCCTTCAAGGGTATCTCGCCCGAAGCGCGCGCCTTGCTCGTGAACTATAGCTGGCCGGGTAACGTTCGCGAGCTGGAGAATGCTATCGAGCACGCCTTGACGATGGGGTCCTCCGATTCCATCCTTCCCAGCGACTTGCCGGTTACTTTACAGAATGAGAACGATGTCAAGCATGGGGCCGGTGGATACCACGATGCTGTGGCCGACTTCAAGAAGCGCCTCATTCAAGAGACCATGCGCAAGGCCGCATCCAACTGCACCGAGGCCGCGCGCATGCTGGGCGTTCATCCTAACTACCTGCACCGGCTGATCAAGAAACTGGGGGTGAAGGAAGACTCGACGACGTGATGATGAAAAACGAGTCACCAGTGGCTTAAGAATTGTCATTACGAGCGCCCTGGGTTTGGGCGCGAGGAATCTGCTTTTCCATGGAACAGGCAAAAAGCAGATCCCTCGCCCGCTGCGGCCTCGTGATGACAATTTCACTGAATTTCGTAATCAGCAATAACTGAGGGCCTAACAAGGCTTCAGGCCATTAGATATTCCATTTGACCTTCGCCGTAGCTTTGCGCTACGTTTGGCGCGGAAAGAAAAGCCTTCCCGACCAGTCATTTAACGCCAATCCTCGATCAGGAGAATAAGCATGAAGAAGCTGTTATGGGTTGTTTTGTGGTTTCTGCCCGCGATGTTGTTTGCCCAGAGTCCGTTCGACGGCACCTGGAAGACCAACATGGCGTCGTCCAAGCTGTCGCAAAAGTCCTACGAATTTTCGGTGGACAAAGGGATGTACGACTGCAAGAGTTGCTCCCCAAGAATCAAGATAAAGGCCGACGGCCAGGACCAGTCGGTCACCGGCCAAAACTATGACACGCTCGCGGTGCAGGTGGTGGACGCGAATACACTTCACGTCACCGGCAAGAAAGCCGGCAAGCCTGAGTTCGACCAGACCCGAACCGCCTCGGCAGATGGGAACACTCTGACCGTTTCCAGCACCAACTATCCCGCCGACGGCAGCCCGTCCTACAAGGCCGAAAGCAAGTGGACGCGCGTTTCCAAGGGACCTGCCGGCTCGAACGGGACCTCCGGCTCCTGGCGCATTCAGAACGTCGATGAAGACACCGCCGGGCTCACCAGCACCTGGAAGGGCGACGGCAGCACGCTGAGCATGTCCACCCCGACCGGCGAGAGTTGGCAAGCCAAGCTTGACGGCAAAGAGTATCCGGTGAAGGGCACCTACGACAATGAGACCGTGTCGGTAAAGCCGATGGGCGACCGTTCCATCGAAGTGACCTACAAGCGCAACGGCAAAGTCGAAAGCATCGACAAGGTCACGGTCTCAGCCGATGGCAAGCAGATGACCACCGTCGTGGACAACAAGCGGCTCGGCAGAGTCTCGACGTTTGTGGACGACAAGCAATAGAGGCACGAGGTGACCACGGGGCGCCATCCGGCGCCCGGTTTTTCAATTGGGTCGCGGGCGCGGTCCTGAAGATACCTCCCGTCCGATTGAGCCTTGCTAAACATAGCGACGAGGTGTCGGATTTGTCATCACGAGCCTCCCGTGCGGGCGAGGGATCTGCTTTGGCAGTGACTTCACAGAAAAGCAGATTCCTTGCGCCAATGCCAGGCGCTAGCAATAAGCGTTTTTAGTTGTCGCCACTAGGGAATCCGTTGCATAATGCCGGGCGCGCCATTGCGCCGCGCCGGAAGAGTATCTGCCAGAGCTGTCTTTCAAAATGGCAGAACTAGCGATTGCGTGCGCAATCCATTATTTAAAATATTTTGGCAAAGGAAACATATGAGCAAGCCTCTTTCGGATCAGGCACCTTCAAGACGGCAATTCGTGCAGATGGGTTTGGCTGGGGCGGCTGTAAGCTTGCTCGCCGGCGGGTTGGAACTTGCCGCTCCACCACAAGCGTCGGCACAAAGTACCTTGAGCCCTGACCAGGCATTAAACGAGCTAATGGCGGGCAACAAGCGCTTTACCTCCGGGCAGCTAACTTCCTTTGAGCATGACCTGGCCATCCTCAAGCAACATACCGTCGAAAAACAGGAGCCTTTTGCCGCGGTACTGTCCTGCGCGGACTCGCGAGTACCGGTGGAGTTGGTTTTTGATCAGAGTATTGGACATATCTTCGTGACCCGTGTCGCAGGCAATGTGATCACGCCGGAGATTATCGGCAGCCTCGAATACGGGGCCGCAGTTCTGGGCA
Source organism: uncultured Acidobacteriaceae bacterium (assembly GCA_963837245.1). Classification (GTDB taxonomy): domain Bacteria; phylum Acidobacteriota; class Terriglobia; order Terriglobales; family Acidobacteriaceae; genus Bog-257. The sequence goes on from CAWIMR010000008.1 coordinate 65,933, forward strand.
CGAAAGTAATTCTTGTCATGGGCCACTCCGGCTGCGGAGCGGTGAAAGCCACGATGCAGGGTAAAGAGGTACCTGGTCAGATCAGCTCTCTGTTTCCTCACATCCAGCCGGGCGTGGATCAGGGTGGATCGAGTCTTGAAGCGGCAGCCAAGGCAAATGCCCAGATCCAGGCGACCTTATTACGCGAGGCATCGACCGTGATTGCGCAACTCACAAAAGATGGAAAAGTAAAAGTGGTCGCAGGTTACTATGACCTGGGTAGCGGCGCTGTAGAGCTACTGGGGTAGCCTAGGCTACTGGCTAGGACTGAGGCCTTGTCGGGTAGCTCTGATTGCTAATCCGACCCCGCCATTTTTGGGCCACCCGCCGCTCCAATTTTCACAAAATTAATGGACTGGTGGCTGGCAATTTTGTGCTACCATTCCTGTCCGCACGGGGTTCCGCAACAATCAGATTCAGACTGCAACAGCCCTAAGCAGTAATCAGTGCGTGTCCGCTGGTCCACCCAGCTGCCCGAACGGAGCAGGAGGTTCAAGATGTATTCCTGTCAGAAATCACTCAAGACATTTAGGCGCATCGTGAAATTGGCAGGGTTGTTCCCGCCTGCAGCGATTGCTGTGTTCCTAGCCGTTACCACGCTTTGTCCCGCAGTTTTCGCGGACAACGATTTCTGCAAGGGCGGGATTCTCGATGCGGGCCCTCCGCTGGGAAGCCAGGGCCCCAACCTGATCATCGGTCCGGGAACGAGCTGCACCGTGGATGGCAAGGTTTCGAAAACCTACAACTTCCACAACGTTTACATCTTCGGCGATGGCATGCCCAACGGAAAGACGGGCTGCCCTGATTTTCAATAACGCGACCATGGACTTTTACGCCGCCAACATCCTGGTGCAGAATGGCGGCACTCTGCAAGCCACGGGCATCGGCGCCAATGGCGAAACCCTGACCATCCATCTTTATGGCGATCCGGGCGACGCGGGAGTCACTTGTCAGAAGCTAGTCGACGGCATAGCCGGTGCAGGACGCCACCTGCGGGGTTCCCACCAGCCCGAGTGATGTCTGGAATTCGAACGCTTCCCTGGTCATACACGAGCACCCGATGACCTGCAGGAAGACCTCGCAACTCGATCCCCCCACCCTGCTGCCCGGCGGCATGGATGACTGCTTCTATCAATACGCCGCCTTCGACTCCAAGGATGCGTCGCCCGCGTATTTCGGGCACAAGGTACTGGCAGTGTCTTACGGGGGCACCATCAACCTCAGCGGCTACAAGGGCGCGCAGGGCGGCAACGACAACGACCCGTCGGTACTCAGCAGCAGCTGGCAGCGGCTGAACAGCACCTTGAAGGGTGGAGGGACAGAGAGCTCTTTTCAAATCGGCACGCCGGTCACGGATTGGATGAATGGCGACAACATCGTGGTGACCTCGACCGATTATCTCCCCGGACACGCGGAGCAGATGCAGGTCTCCATCGTTAGCGGCAACACCGTCAACCTGGTGGGTAAAGTCAGAACCCGCACTGGGGGCAGACCTATTCTCTGGCGGGTGTCCCGTGCCAGGATCCGCCCAATGGTTCCACCACCTGCTCCATCGGGCCCGACTTGCTTCCGGGCCAGAAGCCCGCAGACCGAAACATTGACATGCGGGCCGCAGTTGGATTGTTGACCCGCAGCATTCGTATTATCTCCGATGGCAGCACCGCCGGCTCCGCCTTCAGCGCGGATATTATGGCGGCCACAGCCTTGCGCTCCAGGGATTTTTGTCGTACCAGGTCCAGGGCGTCGAGTTCTATCAACTGGGACAGGGCGGAGCCAAGGGCCACTATCCGGTGCACTTCCACATGGCGCGCCAGGTGCCCCAGAACACTTATGTCAAGGATTCATCGGTGTGGGACTCGATGACCCGCTGGATCACCATCCACGCCACGCAAGGCGTGACCCTGGCGCGCAACGTGGGCTACAAGTCCATCGGTCACGGATTCTATCTGGAGGACGGAACTGAGGCCGACAATGTGCTGAACACCAACCTCGGGGTCTTTGCCCGCGCCGCGGTGGCGAACGCCCAGAATGATCGCCAGGTTCCCGGAATTCTGGCCGAACCCAAGGACTACGGCGCACCTAATCCCTACCACTCCGATTGGCAGACCCCGACCGTATTCTGGATCATGAATGGCTGGAACGAGTTCCAGTACAACTTTGCTTCTTCGGCGGGAACCTGCGGCGCCTGCTACTGGCTGCTGCCGGGGGGCATCAGCGGTCCCTCGCAATACGAATTCTTCGAGGGTTATGCCGGACAGCAGTTGGTGATTCCCTTCGACGACAAGCCTGGCTTCGTGATCGATCAGTCCGGGTTTACTCCGCTGAAAAAGTTTGTTGGCAATTCCTGCTCGTCGGCCATGGAGTCGTTCATCAACGTTAGTCCGGCGAGTGCTTGCAACGGGGTCAGTAACATACCGAACTCGGGGACGCTGCTGGGGATCGATAACCCCGCTGCTCCCGCCAAGGGGCCATTGGGTGCCGACCCCTACTATCCTTACCTTGGCTCCCTGCGAAAGTCCACGCTATGCACGGACATGACGAATTGCGCCAACACCGTCACCAATCCTCCCTGCACCGGGGCGTTCGGATCGGAGGCGACTTGTGCGGTCACAACTCTGGAGCGCTACACTTCCTCGTTCAATTGGGCAGAAAAGAACTTTTCTGCGCTCTGGCTTCGCCTGTGGTGGTTCCTGGTGGAGAACAGCGCCATCACCGACGTGCAACAAGGCGGCATTACTTTTGTAACCGGTGGTGGCTATACGCGGTCGGATATCGCACAAGGCTTCTGGTCGGATTTACGCAAGAGCGCCCTGGTGGGCAACACCCAGTTGACGCCCACCGGCGGCCAGCCCGACAATCCCTATGCCTCCAGCGCAGGGCCCTTCAATCCCAACGGTCTGAGCTGCGACCAGCCGGCGCCACCCGGCGTGCCCTTCTGTCTGTCGAGCGCGCAGGGCATCACCTACCCGACCGACGCTTTCAGCGGAAACCAGCGGATGGTCAACATCTACGATGGCCCGTCGTACCAGGAACGAAACGCTTATCTTGACACCCCCACCACCGCTGTGGGCAACGGCTCAGCCTGCACTCTAAGTGCGGATGGAAGTCAGCAGTTTTGCCCGGGGTTCAAGTACCTTTACGGGCTTGAGCTTGGGCTGCCCGCCGATCCTATGAGCCAGAACCCCGCCAACCCCGCCTGTTACTTGCCCAATGCGGCAATTGCCTGGAAGCAGTCCAACGGCTTCTTCTATCCGCCCGCCTTCCACTCCGACAATCTGTTTTTCAACAATGTGGGAATTCGGCATTTCGTGATTGAGCCGCAGTTTACGTACGGCACTTTTTTTAAGACCAATGGGGACGCGGTGAAGAAACGCTACTGCACCTACAGCACCACCGACATGTTCTCGAACTTTACCGATATTGACCGGCAGACCGTGTTGAATGACGATGACGGTTCCCTCACCGGCCTGCTTGCGGACTTGGGAAGCGGCGGGACGCGGGAGTCGATTTCGGTAAACGAGGACGACTTCTTCAACGCGCCCACGGTGACGGTGGAGTGCGCCTCCGACATTCACGATGAGGGCAATGCCGCCACCAACCCGCCGGGAACGGCGAATACCAGCCCCTATGAGTACATCACCACCGCGACCATCGCGAAGTGTGGCATCGGCGGCGCGGGCTGCCGGGTGAATTTGCCCGTGAACAAGGATTGCGACACAAGTAACCAGAACGCGTATTGCGCCTGGGGACCGGCTTGTGGCTCCGCCACTGGCAACCAAGCCTGTTATGGCGTGCCCTTGTATCGCCAGTATCTAACCGACGCTGAGTGGACGAAGTACACCGGCCACGATCCCAGCTTTCACCTGCCGTTCATCCTCATGATGGGGCAAGGCACTGGGCAGCGCAGCACCCTGACCGTCAATCATGGGATTTACTACATTGACGACCAGATCAGCCAAGCGACGCAACTGAAGACTGGGGCCACTGAGTGGAGTATCTTTCAACCCAATCAGACCTACTACACGTACTTCCTCTATGGCAAGAGCACCATGGACCAGATCTACCAGATGTTTGTAGGTAAGAACCTGGATCCGCAGACTGTCACAAACTCGATCAAGCCCTACCGGGTGACCTTCCCTGACGCCGCTTACCAATTCGTCCCCCCGCAGAACGGCGACCCGCAGTTTCTCTTTCCCAACCCCAAGGACCAGAAGTATTACAACCCCACTACCGGCCTGGTCACCATTGAAGTGAAATTGTCAGGCTATGCCAGCGTGTTCGAGGCCAGTACGCCGAGCTTCTGCCAGCCGGCGAGCTATTGCACCTGGGACAGCAAGACGAAAAGCTGCGGCTGCACAGCCGGGGGTGAATGCAACCCCAACGACTCACCTTGTCACTGGGGCACCAAGGACATTGATTGTCCAACCGGAGGATGTTTTGCTTTCGGCATAACCCTCGACGCCAACTTCAAGCCCCTCGACGACGTGAACCAACCGCCACCCGCCCCGATGCCATACAGCTCCGACCCGAACTACGGTTCCGATTGGGGGATTGGCTGGGACTACGTGGAGAACCCAAATAATCCGCAATGCACCTACAGTTCGAAGGCGCCGGGGGTCTATTAGGAAGACAGACTCGGTTGACGTACACTCCTCGAGAATTGTCATCACGAGTGGGCTTCAGCCCGCGAGGGATCTGTTGTTCCCTTGCCTGAGAAGAAACATATCTTCCTGGGGACACACCCCGGTGATGACCGTATCAGGGCTTCCGCTCTAAGCAGGTCAACACCGGCGGCCTGTGTCGTCGAACTTCCACGTCATTTGGACTGGGCAAGACAGCCGATCGCGCCCTATTCGCACGGAGTCACGATCCGCTTGCATCCCGTGAGATGATATCCGGTTCGAAAGGGGGACTACGAATGAGCGTGCCACTTACCAGCGATTTACGTCAGCAGTATCAAACCCTGTTCAGCGCTTGCGTCGTGAATCCATCGCGGGTGGGCACGGTGAATAGCATCATCGCGCGCATTATGCCCAACCAGGGACGCTACCAGTCGGTCGCCGCTCCTCTGGGCATTCCGTGGTACTTCGTGGCCGTGATTCACAACATGGAGTGCGGGTTGAATTTCAACGGGCATCTGCACAACGGCGATCCGCTGACTGCGCGCACGGTCCATGACCCGGCAGGACGGCCACCAGATGGGCAGCCACCCTTCACCTGGCAACAGAGCGCGAACGACGCACTTAGCAGCCATCGGCCCTCCATTGTCAACCAGACGGACTGGAGCCTGCCCGCAATTTTGTACCGGCTGGAGGGCTACAACGGCTTTGGCTATCGCGGCCTTACGCCTCCGCTTAACACTCCCTACTTGTGGAGTTTTTCCAACCAGTACTCCAGTGGCAAGTTCATTGCGGACCACGTGTTCGATCCCAATGCTGTGTCGAGCCAATGCGGGGCCGCCGTCATTCTTTTTCAGATGGCGCAAAACGGGGTCGTGAACTTCGCATCGGCAGCGGCCGCGGGGACTGTGCCTGCGACTGCCACGCCGGCAACCGCAGCTACAACTGCGGCTTCAACCTCGGCGGCAGTGACAACAACGTCGGCCCAGGCGTCAACTCCGCCTCCCGCGTCAGCCCGGAGCATGACAGCAGCTCAGTTGGCAGCGCAGTTTGACAGCACGGTAACGTTTTCCGACAACGAAGCTACGGACGCGGCCCGCGCACTGCAGCGCGCGCTTAATACCTTTCCGGGTATCCACCTGGACACGGACGGCGTTGCCGGCCGCCACACCTCGGATGCCTACCAGCAGGTGACCGGACACTTCTTGCAGGGCGACCCCCTGGGGTAGGACACGGGTGCGAACTCAGGGCGAGTGGCGCTCTCAATAGCTTGGCTTCGTTGACACCCTAGTCTTAGGAGTTGTCATTACGAGCGCCCCGGGTTCGGGCGCGAGGAATCTGCTTTTCGGTGGGATAGCAGAAAGCAGGTCCCGCTCCGGCTAAAGCGCGCTCGTGATGACAAACTTTGGAAGGCGCCTCATAAATAATTACTACTTGCTAGCCACTAATTGCTTCCCTGATAAAGCTTAAGATTTTCCGCCTTCCACTGCATTGCCCTATGGATCCTGTTATAGCCGCTGGGATGATCGTAGAAAATAAACTCCTCAATCGGTCCCGGCCTCATCTTTCTATACTCACCGAGATGGATGGCGCCCTGCGCGAAGCCATCCGGCTGGCGGCTGGCGTTCAGGCCATACATGTCGGCTTCACGTTCCTCGGTCCGGGTCTGCGTATTGAAGATTGGAGTCGTGACAAAGCCGACGATGGAGAACAACAAGATTGCCAGCGGGACAATAGCTACATCCCCAATGCCGCGAATCTGCCACTGTTCTCCCCATCGTGCCAGGCACCACTTCAGCGACCACTGCAGGAAGGCGAATGTCACCACAATCACAATGGGAAAAAACAGTAAAAGATCTTTATAAATGTGATTGAGCACATAGTGACCCATCTCATGTCCCATCACGGCCTGTATTTCTTCCGGTGACCCGCGGCGCAGAAGGTTGTCATTCAAGGTGATGCGCATAGTCTGGCCAAACCCGCTTACGTTGGCACTCATGCGCGTAGTTTGTTTGGAGGCGTCAATCTCGTAAACATACTTTGCCGCAATTCCGTTGGCGCGCGCCAGGCTAAGAATAGGTTCCGTTATCTTGGGGTCATCCAGGCGGGTAATTTTGTTGAACAAAGGTTGGAGATACACCGGACCAATGAGCACGGTGAAGATGAAGAACAGCATGGTCACTACCGCGCCCCAGATCCACCAGGTTCGCGGTAACCGGCGAACGATCCCGAACAGCGCCATCACCAGCAGGCCGCCGAGCACAATACCGATCATCAGGTTCTTCGTCTGGTCCCATGCCCAGGGGCCGAAGGTTTGGGTGGCCAGTCCGTATTGGCGCTCGCGAACGTAGCCTTCATAGATGGCCAGCGGCGCGCCGAGAATGAACGTAAGAACGGAATACTCGCCCCAATAGATGAAGGTCTGCAGCGGCTTGAAGCGCGTAATGCGCTCAGCCAGATCGCGCATTCGCGCCGACCAGCGCAGGTTCAGCAACATCAGCGCGACCGCCGCGCCATAGAGAAAGTCCCACAGGATAAGCCAGTAGCCGCCTTCAAAGTAGGCATCGGAGCGCGCCCGCGCGCTGGCGGGCATCGCCGCCATATAAGCTTCGGTGGCCGCGTCCACATTAAAGTTGGGCCTGGGCTGGGCCGCAGGAGGAACGGTCGTAACGGATGGCATTTCATTGGCGGAGTTGCTGGCGGGTGCCTGTTGCGCTGCCCCAAAGCCCAGTCCGAAACACACCACCAGTAGCGCGACGCAGGCCGCCCTCAATTGCAAGATCATGGTCGTCCTTTCCGATGAATCGTCGCGGGTAGTACGCGCCTAAGAGCGAAAAGGTTCCAGACGCAATACCCCGCCCAAGTATACTGATAGCACTATAGTGACCAATAACTATTGTAGGAATGTGTCGCTTTTCTCTTGACCGTACCTCTTCCATTCAATTATCGTCGCTGAAATTTGGTCCTGTGCCGTAAATTGTAAGGTCTGAAAGTCGGGCGCCCTTTAGCGAGTTAAGAGGCCTGCGGCACAGGACGGCCTTATAGAAGGCAATAAGCTATCGATTACGGAGGAACGTGTGAGAAAGCTTTCCCTGCTACTTTTAGTGTGCATGGCATCCATGCTGGCTTTCGGACAAACCGAAGCCGCCACTTCAACCGACCAGACCGCCACCGTGCCACCCATGCTTGGCATCCACTGGGCCAAGGGCGCCGGGCCACTCTTGCCCGCGCGGCGAAGTCCGAACATGACCTATCACGGCGGCGTGATTATGCCTACCGCCAACATTACCGCCATCTATTGGGGACCCAGTTGGACCAGCCCCGGCGATAAGATTTCGGGCATGACAAGCTGGTATCAGGGATTCAGCAACTCCAACTACGCCAAGACCAGCGACGAATACACCGGCTCCAATGGCCAGGTAGGACCCACCACCAGCTACGCGGGGCAATATGTGGATACCAGCACAGCTGGCAACGGCAATAACACCAGCGCCATCCTGGCTGAAGTCTGCAAGGAAATCACAAACCCTGACCCCTCGGGCAATGGCTACTACCCGGTGTACGTTGACAAGACCCGCGGCAGCAACGGCTACTGCGCCTACCACAGTGTCGGCACCTGCCATGGCGTCCGGGTGCAATTCGGGTTCTTCTTCAAGCTCGACGGCGATGCCGGCTGCGATCCGGGCGACGCGTCTGGACTGCACTCGCAGGGTCTGGCGGCCATCGCCAACGTCAGCGGGCATGAGCTATCAGAGGCGCGTACCGATCCCGCCAACCCAGGCGCCTGGTATGACTCCAGCGGCGAGGAGAACGGCGACAAGTGCGCATGGACTTTCAACGTGCCGCTGGTCACCTTCTCCAACGGAACTCAGTGGAAGATTCAGGGCGAGTGGTCGAATGCGGCCTACACCGCCGGCACCGGCTACCCCAACAGCAGCGGACAGAAAGGCTGCCTCGACGGTCACTAGAAACGACCTGTACGCGTCGTCGCTTGGATCCGGGGCGAAAGCCCCGGATTTTTTGTGAGCGACTCAGTCGCTGGCCTGAAGCCCAGCTCTTCCACCATCATCGCTTGCTCGCGCTGCTGCAGAACGAACTCGTGGGCACTCCCATGGAATAGAAGCAGCTCCCTGCCGTGCCCGACGACGCCGTGGTGAACGGCACATTCCATGCTGGATTGTTGGGCAGGCACTGTCCCGGAGGCGACGACGTCGTGTTGCCACTGGCCACAAAGTCGGAAGGCAACGCTACCCCAAATCCATAGCAGCCGCCATCGGGACAATCGACAGCCTTGGTCGCCCAGTTGGTGCAGGCATTCTGACATTCGCTGTTGCCGGGATCGCCCGCCTTCAGGGTACAGCCACAGCTCTTGCTCGGCGCATTCCAGCTGCAGTAGCTCTGCGGCTGGCAATGCTCCTCGATGGCCTTGGCGTAGTTTTGCGCGAAGTCGGAGAAACCCATATTCATGGTGACCGACAGAATGCCGTTAGCTGCATCGAAGCTGTAGCACCAGGCAAAGTCGGTGCCCGGCTTTTGCGATCCACATTCCGTCATCATGTTCGTATCGTTGGTGAACACGTATGGGATGGCGCTCTTGTCCACCCGCGTCACCCACACCGTGGATTGGCTGGGCTGAAAGTCCGTCCCAACATACATGGAATAGGTCTGCACCGTCGTCGCTTTGGCGTAGAGCAGAAAGGTGTAATAGGTGTGCCCACCCTGGAATACGCTATTGCAGGTAAATCCGTTGACGTTGTTGACCAGGCAGTTCTTACCATCCGGCGGGTCCCAATTCGTCTGCGTCGTGTTGGAGACGTTGGTGTCCATGTAGTAGTTGCCGTGGTTGACGGTCAGGGTGCTGCGCTGGCCGGTGGCTTGTCCGGCCATACGGATGAACGGCGCAACATTGTTATCGGAGGGAACCAGTCCTTCACGATACAGCGGCACGCCGTAGCACGATTGCGTTTCGCAGGAAATGTTCCACGCGGTCTGGTCGCAGGTGCCCCCGCAATCGGGATACACCACCGTGGTGACGTACTCATACGGACTGGTATTGACCGTCCCACACAGCGGCTCCGCCAAGTTGCACGTGCCCCAGGGCGACGGCATGTTGTCCTGGATGTCGGAGGCGCACTCCACGGTATTCACCGGCGCATTGAAGAAGGCGTCTTTGTTGACCGAGATGGTCGGCTGATAGGTTTGGGTGTGTTCCTTCGCCGGGCCCAGCAGCCCGGTCAGCGATCCGTCATCGTCGGTCAGCTCCGTCTGCCGGTCAATGTCGGTGAAGCCGTTGAACATCGCGCTGTTTTGCACGCAGTAACGTTGTTCGGCCAGGGCAGTGTTCAGGTCGTAGGTACCCGGCATGAATAGCGGCTCGATCACGAAATGCCTGATGTCCACATTGTTGAAGAAAAGATTCTTGGAGTGAAACGCAGGCGGATAGTAGAACGCGTTGGACTGCTTCCAGGCGATGGCGGCATTGGGCAGGTAGCAGGTCTGCGTGCTCTGGTCCAGCGGCACGGCCAGGTCGTTGCCGTACATCCATCCGCTCGACTGGCAACTCGCACCCTGACCCGGCTTACAACCGGTAAGGGTGGTCGCGTTGATGTCAAGGAACGCATTGGAGTCCTGGAAAGACGGGCCATCATAGATGTTGAAGAACCGCTGGTTCACGGCAAAGTTCTCCAGCGGCATGCTGATGCCTTCCCTGGCGTTGAGGCAATAGGCAGCGTTGGGCGAGTTGTTGTCGGTGCGCAGGTTGCACATCAGACCGGAGTTGGGATTGAACGGCCCGGCATTCAGCGCAAGATTGTTGCCCGGCTGAGTGGTGCCGATGAACACGTTCTTGTGGGCCAGCGCCCAATAGCCGGGAATCTCGTCCGAATCGGTGTAACCGCCACCCGAGACAAACGTCAGCCCGCCATTCTGCACATCGGTGATGGCGCTGTTCGATACCAGATACCACATCTGCCGCAGCCAGATGGCCGCGATGTTGGTGTCGGCCCAATTGAACGAAGTGCTGTAGTGGTCAATAGCGGTCACCGCGCAGTTAGCCTCGGGCGCGCCGGGAGCGCACACCGGAACTGCTGAGTCGCTGCTGCAATCCAGACCCGCAGGGCAAAGCGTCGGAACGCGCGCCAGCGCTTGGTTCACCTTGGGATAGTAGTTGTCCGCGGCCTGAGAGTTGATGGCCGGCGCCAGAGGATTGTTCACCGACGCCACCAGCGGCGCGCCCGTATCGCCATTGGAAACCAGCCCGAAGCAGGGCGAACTCGGACCAATGGTGATGAACGAATTCTGCGCGCTGACACAGGAGTTGCCCACGAAGTTCTTGAGCGGAGTGGTTCCGTAACGGCTCTCCGTGTCCACCTGTTGCTCGGCGGCGTAGCTGGTCCATTTCTCGTACCGCGAGTTGCCGCTGTTGCCGCCCGGCGTCAGCCAGTAACAACTGCCGCAGCCGCCCGCGCCAGCTGCCACGTTGTACTGAAAATCGTTCCAGCCGTTCATGATCCAGTACGACGTGGGATGCACCACGTCGCTGGAGTACGGCATCTGGTCGGGCGCTCCTTGCGGCGGAGGTGGCTCGGCTGCCGCCAGAATTCCCGGCACGCAGCGCGGATTCTGGTCGTTGATAATCGCCGCGCGTGCGAACACGCCCAGGTTGGCATAAAGGCGATTGTCCGTCTCCGTGCCATCCTCAAAGTAATAGCCGTGCCCCACGGAGAGATAGCCGACATTGCGCGCCAGGGTCACCCCCTGAGTCGCGTGCAGGGTGTACCAGCGCGTCATCGAATCCCACACTGAGGAATCTTTGATGAAAGTATTGAGCGGTGTCTGCCGCGCCATGTGGAAGTGGACGGGATAGTGCATGATGCGTCCGCCCTGTCCCAGTTGGTAGAACTCCACACCCTGCACCTGGAATCTGCTGAAGCCCTGTCGCACGATGGTGTGACCGCCGAAGTAGTAACAGTCTTCGTCTTGGGTGCTGCACGTGGGAGGATCGCCGCTCAGGCAGTTGCTGTAGCCCGGGAAAGGCGCCTGCAAGTCGTCGCCGCCGGAGACAATCTGAATGCTGCGCGTCAGCAGTCCTACCGCCGCGCGCGTCTCTACGCAACGGCTTTGCGTGGAAGAACAGGCTATGGACGGATCCTGATCGGGCCCGATTCCCGCGGGAACAGAGCTGGTGTCGAAGGTCGTTCCGTTGTGGGGATAGGCCGCCGGGGTAGTGGTGAGGGTGGTAAAGCCATTGCTCGTGCTCACCGACTTGATGGTCAACGTCTCCGAATGGCCCGGCAGGTAGTCGGTGGTGCTGACGACAATCTGGTCCCCCTGCTGCCAGTCCACCGCGCGATCGAGATACACCAGGCTAAAACTGTTTCCCGGGGCGAGGTTCCCGGCCAGCCGCGCCCAACTGGTCGCGGAATTCGACGGCTGCACCGAGTGGTACGTTGCTCCCTTCTTGCCAAACAGTTGCAGCGTGCCGCCGTAGGACAGCGCCAGCACCTTGTAGCCGAAGTAACCGACCGGCGGCCCGCCGCCGTCATAGTCAATCGGCATGTACTGGTAGAAGCAGTCGTTGACTCCGCCGGGCAAAGAGTTCGACACGCACGACGCGGGATCGAGCCCCATGGCAATATTCGAATTCCAGATGTTGGTGGGAATGCCGCACGCGCTGGTGCTGTTGGTAGGCGGCGTTTTGCAAACAATGCCTTGGCCGCCGCTGGTTCCAGAGCCCGTCCCCTGGTCCATCCCCCAGAGATGAATGATGACGGTTCCACCGGCGGTGCCGATGGGCGCATCCTGAGTACCGGCGATCAGGCTGCCGCTGGCCTCGATCAGGACGGACTTCGCCCAGAAATCAATCTTCGCGTCGGTAAACAGGAGCGTGCCACCGGAAATGATGTTGACGTTCTTATAGAGGTAGAGGCCGCGATTCACCGTGCAGGTGCCGGTGGTCACAATGAGGTCGCCACCCTTGCCCTGCGGCAACGCGCCCGTGCTGCACGTGGTGGGCTGAGCGCCAGCATTGGCGGTCAAGAAAACAATCGCGAGAAGAATGACCAATAGGTGAGCAGCGATCCCAGAAATCCGGCCTTGAAACGATACGACTTCGGGCGCGCCGCTGGCGACCGCTACTTGACCTTCTCGACACTCTGAGAATGTATCAGCGCGGAATCTGTCCGTGCGGCGGAAAGCGAGCAAATATCCCATACACCAGCCGCGAAGCGGCGGCAGCGAATTGCGCCCAGGGCGAAAGCCCCGGGGCGAGGGGGAAACTGAGTCGAGCCGCGTAGCGGCGGGGTTGAGTTTAGCGCAAGGCGGAAGCCCAGGGTAGCGCAGAAATTTCACCCGAGTCCCGTAGGGACGGCAGACGTTCTCATTTCGAGGCACTCCGCCGCCGCTCGTGCCGGCATTTATCGAATGGTCTTTATTTGTTCGGGTTTGGATCTGGGCGCAATTTGGAATACTTCTGAGGCATGCCTTCATTGTTCCTTTTCTCCAGGCCAGTCGATCAACTTCGATCGTAGAGAACGGCAGCCATCCTACACCGAACTCCCATGCCGGAGATAACAAAAAAAGGCCGCATCCGCGGAACTCTCGGCTCCACTAAAGAGCCAGCACGATCCTGTGCCCGTTTCAAGCGGACCTGACTCTGTTTACATCCCGGCGCTCATGAACTTGTCATCACGAGCGGGCGAATTCGGGGCGACTTGGCAGCGGCAAATGTGTAAACATCTCCGGCGCGCGGCGGGATCCCGGGTCTCCCATTATTTTGTTCCCGTGCCAGAACGCGGCCAACGAGAAGTGGACGCTCATCGAACATGCGGGATCGCCCATCTGGTCCATCAAGAGCGACATGAGCGGGATGTGCCTGCACGCCCAACCCGGCCGGGTTGGAGGAAGCGACCACCAGCACATAACGCTGCCGACACTGGGCACACTGGTTCAGATGCCGTGTAATGGCAGCGATGCCCAGCGTTTCAGCAACGTCGACGCCGATTTTGCCCAGCGAAACGGCCCGCACTAAGGACTGCTTTCGGCTATTGGTGAATTTCTAAGGTGTCAGGTTAAGCGCGGTCCGGTCACAACGATGAATGCCAGTTTTGCATTCATTTGGGTGACGAGGCCACGCGTGTTGAAACACCCGTTATACGGCCCATTAGGGCGGCGTTTCGTTTGTGGGAAGCAAGGGTGGAGCACCGCTTCCGCGGTGCATACTAGAACCACCTGCGCCGCAACACACCCGCCAAACCAAGCACTCCAGAAGCGAGCAGCACAAAGCTGCTCGGCTCGGGCGTGCTGCCGCTGTTCACATTGCCGCTAACGCTGAACGATTCCGGAGGAATCGTCCCGATGAAGTTGCCCGAAGGCCTGGATGGGCAACCGCCGCCTTTGCCGTCGTCGCCTCCGCAGCCGATGCCGCTGTTTTCATCCCAGTACACCGGGTCGCCGCTGGGCACCACCGCGTTCTGCAGGTTGAGCCAGTAAGTGCCGCTATTCAAGCCGACGTTCAGGCCCGACACCGTGATCTGGTCGATGTCGTAACCGTACTGGTTCACGGAAATAAAGTGGTCTGTCAAGTTATTCCCCGTCGCCGTGCCCGAGCCCAGTACTTTCCCGCCGTTCTCCTCGGCGGTAATCGACCAGTCCAACGAAACCAGGGTGTCGCCGGGGTACTCCCAAACCCCGAAGTTAAATCCGGTCACGGTGGAGTTGTTCAAAAGCTCGAAGGTGTCGCTGATGACATATCCGAAGTTGATGGTCCAAGCGTCGGTTGTCCCGTTGATCGGGCCGTCATCATAGAGCAGTTGCTGGCTCGGGGCCGGAGCCGCAGCCAGCATCAGGAAAAGAATCGCAAGCGAAGCAATATGCCTTTTCATGGCCGCAACCCCCCTTCGCGAAGAAAGTCACGTTAACTTGCGCCGCAACAGCCCAGCTACGCCCGCCACCCCGGAAGCGAACAGCAGGAAGCTGCTCGGCTCAGGCGTACTGCCGCTGCCGCCGCTGGTGCCGATAATCTGGAACGATTCGGCCGGCATTGTACCCAGTATGGTTTCGGAAGCATACGATGGGCCATCGTTTTCATCCCAGTACACTGGGTTGCCGCTGGGCACTACCGCATTCTGTAAGGTCAGCCAGTATCTCCCGCTGTTGGCCAGGCCAACATTCAGTCCGGTCACGGTGATCTGGTCGATATCGTAGCCATATTGGTTGACGGAGATAAACTGGTCTGTCAAGTTCTTCCCGCCGGCGGTGCCCGTGCCGAACACGGTTCCAGAAAGTTCCTCCTGGGTAATCATCCAGTCCACCGAGGTCATTCTGTCACCAGCGTATTCCCAAACCCCGAACACGAATCCGGTGACCGTGGAATTAGCAGGGACCGTGAAGCTGTCACTGGGCGTGTAGCCGAAGTTGATGGTCCAGGCATCCACTGTGCCGTTGATCGGGCCGTCGTCATACAGCACTTGCGCCGCCGCGGGACCAGCCGCCAAGGCCGAGAAAAGAATGGTGAGCAAAGCGATACGCGTTTTCATGGCTCGGCCCCCCTCGGTCGAGTCCGAAATAGTTCAAAACAGCTTGCGCCGCAGCAAGCCGGCCGCGCCCACGAGTGCCGTAGCTAACAACACGACGCTGCTGGGCTCAGGCGTGCTCCCGCTGCCGCCGTTGGTGCCGTTGATGTCGAATGACTCGGAAGGATCCGTCCCCAGCCCGCCCGAAGCCTCCGACGGACAGCCGCCACCCATGCCGTCGTCGCCCTTGCAGCCGACGCCGCTATTTTCGTCCCAGTACACCGGATTGCCGCTGGGCACCACCGCGTTCTGCAAATTGAGCCAGTAGGTTGAGCCGCTCGCCAGATTCACGTTGAGTCCGGTCACCGTGATCATGTCAATGTCATAACCGTACTGGTTGACGGAAATAAACTGGTCAGTCAAGTTCTTGCCACTGGCTGTACCGGAGCCATAGGTAGTTCCGCCAATCGGGTATTGCGTGATAGACCAATCCACCGACTTCAGCACGTCTCCCGCAAATTCCCAGACCCCAAAGTTAAAACCGCCGACCGTGGAATTGTTCAGCAGGGTGAAACTGTTTCCGATGACAAAGCCATAGTTTATGGTCCAGGCATCGGTGGTGCCGTTGATAGGGCCATTGTCGTACAGCACCTGTGACCAGCATGGAACGGCCAGCAGCGTCGAAAGCAGAAGGGTCAGCAAAGCAATACTGGTTTTCATGGGCGCGACCTCCTCAAGGTTTCCTTGCAAAAAGTCAGAACAGTTTGCGGCGCAACACACCGGCTATGCCAACGACGCCCGAAGCAAACAGCAGAAAGCTGCTCGGCTCCGGCGTGCTCCCACTGCCGCTGTTGCTGCCCGTGACGTCGAACGACTCGGAAAGAATCGTTCCGACCCCGTTCTCCGAAGGCTGCGATGGGCAATTGCCACCCTTGCCGTCGTCGCCTCCGCAGCCCACGCCGGCGTTTTCGTCCCAGTACACGGGATCGCCGCTGGGAACTTTTGCATTCTGCAGATTAAGCCAGTAGGTACTGCCGTTCAGGCCAACATTCAGTCCGGTCACGCTGATCTCGTCAATGTTGTACCCGTATTGGTTGCTGGAAATGAATTTGTCCGTCAAGTTCTTGCCGCTCGCCGTACCGGAAGCATACAAGGTTCCACCGAACTCCTCAGAGGTGAAAGACCAATCCAGCGAGGTCAGCGTGTCGCCGGGATATTCCCAGAGTCCCAGGTCAAATCCACCAACCGTGGAGTTGGATAACAGAGTAAATGTGTCGCTGACGATGTACCCGAAGTTGATGGTCCAGGCGTCCACTGTCCCGTTGATCGGGCCGTTGTCATATAGCACCTGCGCCGAGGCGGGAACCGTGGCCAGCGCCACGAGCAAAATGGTGAGCGTGACAATATGCGTTTTCATGAGGCAGGCTTCTGCTCCGAGTTCAGTTTGGAAAGACAGCGT
Organism: uncultured Acidobacteriaceae bacterium; assembly: GCA_963837245.1. GTDB lineage: Bacteria > Acidobacteriota > Terriglobia > Terriglobales > Acidobacteriaceae > Bog-257. The sequence continues at coordinate 82,561 of CAWIMR010000008.1, forward strand.
CGCCGCATCGACTCCGAAAAAGCGGCACCCATCTTACACCCATTCGACTTTCGGGTTTCACCGAAATTTGTTTGTGTTGCGAGACCTCGGGAGAGGAACTTCGCCGGCAGCATGGTACAGAGTGCTACTGCTGACCCCGGTTATCCGCACCGATATAGTTAAGAGGATTAGAACCGCTTGCGCTGCGCTGTTATGCTGCTCTCGTCTGGGGAAAGAACATATGCGCTATCTCTCGTTGACTTCGCTTCTTCTGTTGGGAGTTTGGCTCCCGGCAGCCGCTCAAAACCAGCGTCATCCTTTCACCTTCGACGACTCTGCCAGCATGCATCACGCGCAGGCCGTCGCCGTCTCGCCGGATGGCAAGACCGTTCTCTATCAGGTCCAGTTTGGCGCCACCAAAGGCCCAGACAACACCGAGTGGGACCTGATCCCCGCCGCCGGCGGCGAGTCCCGCCACCTCAATGTTCCCCACTCCTTCAAGCCCGCGGGATTCACCCGCGATGGCGCCGCTCTGTTTGGCATTTATGAGGTCAACAAGATTGGACAACTGGCCACCCTGGCGCTGGCGCCCGCGAATACTGCCGCCGCTGCCGCCGCCACTCCTGTCCCGCTGACCGCCCTGCCGCGAGGTGTTCATTCCGCCTTGATCTCCCCCGATGGCGCGCACTACGCGATCCTGGCCGACCCGCGGCTTCCTGATCCCCTGGCCGACGTGCACACCGTGATCGAGGCCGAACCTACGGGCCTTTACGTGATCGGCGCCGATGGCTCGGGCGGCGCATGGTGGTGTCCCACATTGCGGGACATCAATGAAGTTGCCTGGTCGCGCGACGGCGCTTCCCTTGCCGTCCTCTCCCTGACGCCGAAGATCGGCTTCCACGACGTCCGGTCGTTTCTTGACGTGTGCACCGCCTCGGGTCCGCGGCACGTCGCCACCCTCGACAATGTGGCCAGCGGGATTGGCTGGATCAACGACGACAAGGACCTGGTCTTCCTCAGCACTACCTCGCCCGTCCTCACCACCGAACATGTCTGGACCGTCGCCGCCGCCGGCGGAACCCCCATGGACCACACCCCCAGCCTGCAAGGCACCGCGCTGCAGTTGTCGGTGGACGCCAACGGAAATGCCTTGGTGCTCGTGGCCCGCGGCGTCCAGACAGACGTGGACACCTTCCGCGACGGCTCGCTCTCTGCGGTCTACAAATGGCCTGAAGGTTCGATTGAAAACGGCCCTCTCTCGCCGCAGATCGCGCCCGCTCCTGAGGTGCAGGCCTTCACCGTCGCCGATCCCCAACACCCTTCCAACGTCGCCATCGCCCACGGCCAGGCGCTCGAGCGCATCACCCATGAAGGCGAAGATCAAGTGGCCAAGATCGCCTTGGGAGAAGTCCGCGTCGTTCACTGGACCAGCAAGGAAGGCATCGCTCTGGAGGGCATCGCCACCTTCCCGGCCGATTACCAGGCGGGGCGGCACTATCCCTTCCTGGTGGTGCCGCACGGCGGTCCTGAATCCAATGACTTCCTTCACTTCAGCAGCTTTATCCGGACGTTCGCCGGCATGGGCTATGTCGTCCTGCAGCCGGAATATCGCGGCTCGACCGGCTACGGCACCGACTTCATGAGCGCCATCTACCAGCACTTTGGCGATCGCGCTTATCGCGACGTCGACAGCGCCACCGACTATGCCATCGCCCAAGGCTGGGCCGACCCCAATCGCCTGGCCATGTTCGGCTGGAGCGCGGGCGGCTTTATGACCTCGTGGACCGTCACCCAGACCCATCGCTACAAGGCCGCCATCGAGGGCGCGGGCATCACCGACTGGCTCAGCTTCATGTGGACCAGCGACGTGCAGCAGACCGACTACGACGCCCGCTGGCCCGACAAGGACCCCGACGCCTTTCTGGTGTTCTCCGCGGTCATGCACTCGGAGGGCGTGACCACGCCGCTACTCGTCCTGCATGGCGCGGCTGACGAGCGCGTCCCCACCTATCAGGGACGCGAGCTGTTTGAGGTGCTGGCGGCGCGCGGCAAGACCACCCGCATGGTCACCTATCCCGGCTCGCCCCACTTTCCCACATTGTGGGAGCAGCGCCAGGACCTCTTTCGCGAGATAGCCGCATGGCTGGCGCGCTACAACCCGTAATAGGGCCCTCTGGCGGCCTTATGATCATTGATCAGAATCAACCATGAGTCACACATTGTGGGATCGCCGGACAAGTCTGCCGCACTATGGCTCAGGATTCCCACACTGTGGGAGGTTTGTGAGACTGTCTTCGTCGCGCGAAACTCGGCGGCTCAGTCTAGCCCAGCACGGAGCCGCAGGCGGAGTGCTGGGTAGGCGCAAGAACTAACTCGAGTCCCTTCAGGGACGGCACATTTCTGCACCGTGGGCTGAGCCACTAACAACGAGAGTGCTTATCTCTCACGCTCTGCACAATGTGGGAGCAGCCTGGAATGTCTTCGCCACGGGGCTGCCATCCTGAGCGACGAGCGAAGCGAGGAGTCGAAAGACCCTTATACCCACCACGCTGTCTGAATCGCATAGGGGTGTTTCGACTCGCGCGGCCAAAAACGGGCCGCACTCACTCAACATGACAGCGGGAGATTGCCGTCATCTGCGCACCCACCCCTCACAACTGCACATTGAACTCCTGCGCGCTGATGCGAATCACCTTCCCGGTCATCGCCTTGTTCGCCGTCACCGACACGTCGTCATCCAAAAGGTCACGCAGGAACGGCGGCCGCGCCCCGAACAAAACCTCCGCGCGGAAAAACCCCGGACCCGCGCCTCCAAAGTGCCGCGCTTCGCGGGCATGAATGAAAATGCACGGAACGTGAGTGATGCCCTTTCGCAACAGACCGTAGCCTCGGTGATAGCCATCCTGCAGGAACCATCGCTCCTGGTACTCGACGACCTGCACAAACGGCAGCCCGAAGCTGATGCGGAACCCGAAGAATGGCTGGCCATTCACGGTGGCGAAGGTGCTGCCATCCACGCGCAGCTTGGGATTCGGCGAGGAAAACGCGATGCCCTTCCCGTCCGGATCGACGGTCGCCGGCATGGGCAGCGGTCCGCCCTCAACCGGCAGGCAGAAGGAAAACAGGGCCTGCCAGTCCTCAGCATCAATGGCCGCGGCGCGCTCTACCGCGTCGATGGATACCGACTTCTGATAGCTGAGCAGGTGCCGCAGGTCTGCGATGCCCACCGTCCACGCCTGCCCCTGGAACGCGGACACGATTTCCGGCCTCTGCATGAGCGCTTGGCCGCGCTCCTGCAGTTCGGCGGGCAGCGGCTCCAGCGCCGGCATGGCCTCAGAATATTCGGCGCGCGCCTGCATCCGCTGGCGTGCCGCTTCCCAGCAGGCCACTTGGACCGCGGTGTCTTCGCACGGCGCCGGAATGCGCATACCGAGTTGCAACTGCACCGCTTCGTCCCGGTCCATCCAGGCGAGCAAGGCCCGCACTTGCTGGGTTGGCATTTCCGTCCCTCGGATTTCCGGGCTCCAGCATACGCCCATGGTTTGACAGGAAACCGGAGCTCATGAGGTTCTTGAAAGGGTGGCCGTGTCCCGACACCTCTTGATAGCACTACCGCCCAGCATTATCATCTCGACATGAATCGCAAGAAGACCCGCCTAGAGGAGCAGCAATATATAGGTGCACCTGATGAAGAAGAGGCGCTGCGAGACTACCCCGCACTAACCGTAGACCAGATACGGAAAGAAAAAGAACGAATTGCCGAGCTGCGCGAAAGGTTTGATCGCCTTTGGTTGCGGGGCGATCCCTCAAGGCGCATTACCCCCAGGAAAATTCCCTAAAGCAGCTTCCGCCGCAGCACGCCCACCAGTCCCAGCCCTGAACCAAGCAACAGGATGCTGCTGGTTTCCGGCGCGGCCGTCCGGCTGTTCACGGTGAAGGCTTCCGAAGGAATGGTGCCCACCGCGCTGTCCGACGCGCTCGACGGGCAACCCGGCGACTGGCATCCCGCTCCGCTATTCTCGTCCCAATAGACCGGGTCTCCATTGCCCGCGCTGACGTTCTGCAAGTTCAGCCACAACGTCCCGGCCACGGGGATGTCCGGGCCAAGCACTTGGATTTTGTCAATGTCGTAGCCGAACTGGTTGGTGGAGATGAACTGGTCGAGCACATAATCGCGGCCACTGGCGATGCCCGAACCGTACACCGTCCCGCCGTTCTCCGCCGAGGTGATGGACCACTGCACCGACTGCACGGTGTCGCCGGGAAATTCCCACACACCAAATTGGAAGCCGCCGATGATACCGCCCTGGAAGTCGAAGGAGTCGCTCACCACATAGCCGGCGGCGTTGATGCTCCAGCCATCCACCGTGCCGTTGATGGGACCGTTGCTGTAATCCGGGCCGGCCGGCAGGTTGCCGGCAGCGCCCAGCGCCGGGCAAAGCAATGTGAGTGGGATGAGCGGCGCGATATGTTTTTTCATGGGCCGAATCCTCCTCTGGAATTCACTTCCTAACCCGAAAATGGCACCCATGTTACACCCAGCCTGCCTCGGGGTACAGAAAGAGCCTTCGGCCCACACTCCCTCAATCCGCCAGGAACATATTCATGATCGGCGCGGTGGCCGCGTTTCCCGGAAAGACCGAGACTCCGGCCAGCGACAGCATGAAGCGGCAAGTGCTCTCATGCTGGAACACGACAATCGGAATCTGCGCGCCTTTCGGCGGAAATTGCTGCCGGACGTCGGGGCCAACCGCGATCCAGGAAACCTGCCCGCCGCCAAACTGGGTGTCGCTGTCCTCCGACTCGTCGAAGGTGATGATCAGCAATCCGCCGCCAGGCGTGTTGAAGTCGGGACTGGCCAGCAGCGGCGCGATGTTGGCTTGCAGCCAAGCGTCCGCCATGGCCAGCGTGCCATCATGCGCGTCGTGCAGCAGGTTGGGAACGATGAATCCATAGTTCGGCAAAGTATGGTTGGCGATGTCGGTAGCCAGCTGCGTGAACGGTACCAGGTTCTGCTGCTGCTGCGGATCGTTGCGAACGTCCGACATATAGGACAAAGGATTGTGGCGCTCGGCATACTCGCCGGTATCGCCGCCATAGTAGCCCTGGTAAGGTATCGACTCCGAATACTCTTCCCAGGTTTTTCCCGCCGCCAGCAGCTCGCGAACGACGTTGTCCACCGTAACCGTGCCCATGTAGCCGTCGTCGTTGGTAATAATCTGCCCGGTAGTCAGCATGAAGTAATTGCCGATGGAAGGATGGGTGTCCGCGTAGTATCCCGGCGCAGAAGAGTAGGCCTTGGCCAGACTATTCAGGTAGGGCATCTGGGGATTGCCGATTACGTCGCTGTAGCTATGATTTTCCTCCATCACGATAAATACGTGATTGACTTGCAGGTCCGGCCGGATGGCGGTGGAATTGCCGGCCGCGGCGTCGGGTGAGTTGGTTCGAACTTGAGCTGATGCACTAGAGAAAATCAGCAGTGTGATAGTCAAAGTAAGGAACACGAATAGCTTCTTGGACATCTCTCTCCTTTGCGCCCCTGCGTCGGACAAACTACTACATGCGCCACGGTGGGGCAAGGACAATATTGCCAAGGGATGAAGGATCTCTGGCACGGAGCGCCGTTAGGAAGCAGCTTTTTTCTTACGCTTGTCATCCTGAGCTGAGGTCGCCGTGGCGACTGGAGTCATCGAACGCAGTGTGGGTTGTGTAGGGGTGTTTCGACTCGCCCGGCCAAGAACGGGCCGCACTCGCTCAACATGACACCGAATCGCCTTGATCCGGCAAAGTAGCCGTGAACTTTTCCTTGACTACCCGTTACGCCTGACGTATATCTCAAGCACCTTTCTCATAACCGGGAAATATACGCGAGGTGTACTTCGTCGCGATGAAAACCATCCGCTTCCTAGTCCTGGCTTTGATGTCCCTCAGTGTAGGACATGCCAATGCAGGGCAGCCGTTCGTCTTCGGACGGGCCGATTTCGCTACCGGAAATGCGCCAGCTGCCATGGCCACCGCCGACTTCAACGGCGATGGCAACCTCGATTTCGCCGTGGTCAATCAGGGCGACGGCACCGTCTCCATTTACTTCGGCAGACAGGATGGCAGCTTCGCCAAAAGCGCCGACTACGCGGTCGGCGCCGGCCCTGATGCCATCGCGGTAGGCGACTTCAATGGCGATGGCAAGCCGGACCTGGCCGTGACCAACCAGAACTGCAACAACTCCTGCGGGCCGGGCTCGGTCGCGGTACTGCTGAACCGTGGCGATGGCACCTTCCAGGCTGCCATCTCCTATGTCACCGGAACGGACCCTGTCGCGGTAGTCATCGGCGACTTTGATGACGATGGTGAGATTGATCTAGCCGTGGCCAACGCCATCACTACCGTCGAACCTGTTCCCGGCACCGTATCTATCTTCCTCAATCAGGGCGACGGTAGCTTCCAGCATGCTGGGGACTATCCTGCCGGCACAGGAGTAGGTCATCTCACAGCTATTACTCTGGCTGCCGGCCAAGCGTCCAGCCTTGCTGTAACTAACTATGTCTCTCTGGGTGGCACTAATGCCATATCCATTCTGCGCAACCATGGCGATGGTACTTTCCAACTACCCGTCTCCTATAACACCGGAAAAGGACCGTCATAGATTGCCACCGCAGACTTCGACCATGACGGCATTCCGGACCTGGCCGTAGTCAATAGTGCCGACAATACGGTTTCTATTCTTCTCGGCAATAGCGACGGCACATTTGCAAGTAAGATTGACTATCCTGTCGCCTTTGGACCCAGCCATTTGGCGATAGGTGACTTCAACAAAGACCATATTCCCGATCTTGTTGTTACTGCTGGCGCCGGCGCCAAAGGAGGCGGCGCAGTTTCTCTTCTGCTCGGCAAAGGGGATGGTTCGTTTCAGAGCGCTGTAACCTATGGCACAGGCAACGATCCGGTATCCATCGTCACCACCGACTTTAACCACGATGGCAACCTTGACCTGGCATTTATTAATGGGGATGTGGCCAGAGTTTCCGTGCTCCTCGGCAATGGCAATGGCAGCTTTCCGACGGGTAGCGTGTATCGGGCGGGCCATGGTCCTTATGGGGTGGCCGTCGGCGATTTTGATGACGATGGCCGTCCTGACCTGGCAGTTACAAACTATGAAGACAGTACAGTAACCATCTATTCTGGCCACCTCGATGGTACTTTTGTACCTACCGCAACCTATGCCACCGGCAATCAGCCAACGGCGGTAGCTGCCGGGGATTTCAACGGCGACCACAAGGTTGACCTCGCAATCACCAATGCCGGCGACAACACGGTCTCCATCCTGATCAACCAGGGCAACGGCAGATTTCTCCCAGCCGTCAGCTATTCCGTGGGCAACGGTCCGCAAAGTGTCGCCGTGGCCGACTTCAATGGCGACGGCAAACTTGATCTCGCCGTCGCCAACCTGGCCGACAATACGGTTTCCATTTTGCTCAATCAGGGCAATGGCATCTTCATTAACTCTGCCACCTATGCCACCGGACCCGGGCCGGCTTCTGTGATTGCGGTTGACTTGAACGGTGACGGCAAGCCGGACCTCGCCGTCGCCGACAGCGCGGCGCCGGTGAAAGGCTATGGTTCGGGATTGATTTCTGTGTTGCTGAATCGCGGCGATGGCACATTCTCCGGCAAAACGGACTACCCCACTGGCCCCTACCCGGCTGGCGTGGTGGCAGGCGACTTCAATGGTGATGGCAAAGCCGACCTGGCCGCCGCAACTAATCTTGACATCTATGGCAGGGTTTCGGTGTTGTTGGGCAATGGCGATGGCAGCTTGCAGGCGAACGTTGACTACGAAGGCGGATTTGGAATCGCCGCCCTGACCGCGGCCGACTTTAACGGCGACGGCAAGCTCGACCTGGCGGTCGTCAGTAGTCTGAACGATACCGTTTTTATTCTGGCAGGACTCGGCAACGGCGAGTTCTATACCCAGGGAACCTACGGCACAGGCTCCGGCCCCGTCGCTTTAGCCGCGGGGAATTTCGCGATCAAGCCGTCGGCCACGAGTGGCGCCGATCTTGCCGTTACCAACTTCGGCTCCGGGTCGGTATCCGTGTTTGTGAATCCGTGGCGCGGCCGGGAATGAGTATAATCCTGACCGGCCCTCGGCTTGGTCCATGCCCGCGATCGGACTTAGAGAGGGAATGCTGTTGTCCCGCGCGGCCACTGCCGTCAGAAGGGACAGCATCATCAACCAGGAAATCATCAGGAGGAAACCTGTGACGAAATTTACTGCAACCCTGCTGGCGCTGCTACTGGCTCTCGCCGTCGGCGCACCGATTGTCTCCGCCCAGGACGGCATGAGCCAGGGCACCATGGGCAGCCAGCCCGACAAGTCTGAAGTCGCGGCCAAGCTGCAGAAGATGTCGGCGGCGCTGCAACTGACCCCGGCGCAGAAGCAGCAGATCCTGCCCATCCTAAAGGATGAGGCGCCCAAGCTGCAGGCGCTGAAGGCCGACACCTCGATGCCGCCGATGCAGAAGGCGATGAAGATGCGCCAGATCGGCGAGGACACCGACGCCAAGCTACAGCCCATCCTCACCCCAGAGCAATACCAGAAGTGGCAGCAGATGCGCGCCCAGGAGCGCCAGCAGATGATGCAGAAGATGGAGAACAAGCAGAAGACCGAGCATTGCCGGCTTCCGGCAAACACCCGTCCGTCAACTGCGGTGGAAGCGCCGGACTTTATCCGGGATCAGGGCGAACAAATCCGCCGGGCTAGCCGGCAAGACAGGCTAGGGCTGGAAGCCCCAATAAAAATGCGCCGCCATTTCGCTGGGCTAAAGCCCGCCTCACCCGGCGCCTACCCATTGCGCGTCCTTACGTGCCCGGCGACCCGCACTCCTTCCACAGCTTCTCCCAATTCCACATCCCAGACGCCACGGCGGTCGGCAACGGGAATCCGAGCTGATGCGCCAGCATGAGCACCTGCCCGCGATGGTGGGCCTCGTGAGCCAGCATGTAGCACAACATTTCCGGGCCCGCCGGCCAAGGCTTAGCCCAGCCGTCTCTGAGAAATTTCTCGACACGGCCGCCACCGCCGAGCGCTTCCGCCAGCATCTCGGCGCAGCGAGCGGCGCTCTCCGCCAATCCCGCGCGGGCCTGCTGCGGCGTGCAGTGCGTGCGGTTGAGCTGTGCTGGAACCTTCAGGTGCGGCGCGGTCAGCCTGACCCACTTCGTGCGCACATTGTGTACGTGAGTAAAGATGGCCGCAATGGTGCGGACTCTGCCCGGCGGTTGGGCCCTCCAGGCAGCAGGGTCAAGATGCTCGATAAGTATCTGGTTCATGCGATCGTTGGCGACAAAAATCCGGACTGCGGCGCGGCCGAATTGAGTGTGGAGCTTGGGTTGACGCATGCTCACGGCTCCCTGTTCTTTGACCTATGATACTTCCGGGCCGCTGGCCCGTTTCTTAGAGGGATCCAGTATTCAGACGAGCACGGCATGGCAATTCCGTATTACCACGTTGATGCATTCACGGGTGAGCTCTTCGCAGGTAACCCGGCGGGGGTTTGCATCCTTCCCGCTTTTCTCGCGGATAGCATGATGCAGAAAATTGCGGCCGAGAACAGGCACAGCGAGACCGCTTTTGTGGTTCCTCGCGCTGACGGTGATTTCGACTTGCGCTGGTTTGCCCCCAAAGTCGAGGACGACCTGTGCGGGCACGCGACCTTGGCATCCGCCTATGTGCTCGCCCTGCGGAAGCACACCGTGTGGCCGGTTCGCTTCCACACCTGCAGCGGCATATTGACCGTCGCTCAGGGCCAGGACGGCTTTGAAATGGACTTTCCCGCCAGGCCGCCCCAAACCTGTGAGACGCCAGTCGACCTCTTACCAGCCCTGGGTTTGAAAGCGGCGCTGGTCATGAAATCGCGCGATTACCTCGTGGTGGTGGACCAGGCTGAGCAAGTGCGAGCGCTCTCGCCCGATTTCGCCGCTCTTGCCAAACTGGACGTCGGGATCGGCGGAACGATCGTTACCGCTCCCGGCGCGGGTGACGTGGATTACGTGTGCCGATTGTTTGCGCCGGCGGTCGGCATCGACGAGGACCCCGCAACCGGCTCGATACACTGCACGCTGGCTCCCTATTGGGCGGCCCGCCTGGGAAAGGACAGCTTGCGTGCGCAACAACTCAGTGCCCGCGGTGGATCCATGCAATGCACAATCGATGGCGATCGCGTGAAGATCGCCGGCAGGGCACGCTTGTACCTTCACGGCACGCTCGAACTCTAAGGTCTGACTCACGTTCGGGCGCCGGGCACGCCCTGACAGATTCATCCTGTCTTCACGGCGTGGAAACAAAACCGGTGTATACTCCCCCGATGCCGGAATGCCAGTAAGCGGATTCCGGGGGGCTCCCTTCTGCAGGACAACACAAGCGCAGTTTCAAATTTTCAAAGGCAGGTAAGAAAATGTCGAACCATTTCACTGGACTCAGCCTCGGCCCTCCTCTCGGGGACCAACGACTCGACCTCTGCGATCTCTACGCCTTCCAGTCGCCCGCAGACCCGGCAAGGACTGTGCTCATTCTCAATGCAAATCCGAATGCCGACGCGCTCCATCCCGACGCCATTTACCGGCTCGCCATCGACAACGATGGCGATTATTTGAACGACATTGCGTTCAGTTATGTGTTCTCGCCGCCGCAAAACGGCAGGCAGACGGTAAGCGTTTTTGTCGCCAAAGGCAGCGAAGCCCGCTCGGTCGAAGCGGTCGGCACGAAGATCATCTCCGATGCCGAGGTCTCCTTCGACGGCAAACCCAACATCGTCAAGTCGGGCGGATACACGTTCTTTGCCGGCGCTCGCAGCGACGCCTTCTTTTTCGACTTCGACGGTATCAAGAATCTATTCGATACCCGAGGCGGCAGAAACTTCACCGCGCCCCACCTGGGCGGCAAGTCTCCCTGGACCGGCGTCGATTCCAATACGGAAGCCAACGTATTCTCCACGGTTATGGAGCTACCAACCAGTGAGCTTGGCGCCAGTCCTGTGATCCACATCTGGGGACGATGCAGCGTCCGCCGCGACGGCAAGCTGCTTCACGTAGATCGCGCCGGCCACCCTTCCGTCAGCAGCTTCTTCAACACCGACGAAACCAAGGAGGAGTACAACGCCAGCGAGCCGGTCAACGATCGCAAGCGTTGGACCGATCAGTTCGTCCACTTGATGGGGCATACCGGCAACTACACCCGCGAAGAGGCCATCGCCGCGATCGACGTCGAAGGCCTGTTGCCCGACATGCTGAGCTTCAATCCTTCGAAGCCCGCAAAGTATCCTAATGGCCGCGTCTTCACCGACGATGTCATCGATTACCGCCTCGCTTTCCTCTCCAAGGGTGACATCCCGCCCGACGGCCTTAAGCCGCATACCGACACTCTCACCGAGTTTCCGTACCTCGGTGTGCCGCATCCGAAAAAGAGCTAAAGTAAATCTGTCGCCGGGTGACCCTCGATAAGAGAGAAGGCGTTGTCAAGCGAAACTTCTCCTGGGCGGTGGGTGAGCACCGCCGGCTTCGTCCCTGGTTAGCCAAGCTGAGGAGCAAGACACAGGAGATCTCGCGATTGATCAGTTCCCGGTGGAACCTATCGTTCCACCAACCATCGATCCGGTCTAAACGTCGACCATGATTCTTCTATGCGAACATCCAGCCGCCGCAGCCGGTGCGAAAGTGGAAAACGGTTTTTTCGTTTTCCAAGGCCGCAGGCCGTCTTTTGCCCCGGTCCGTCTGGATGCGAGAGCGCCCAATCAACTCAACGGTCTAGCTATTGCCGACCAGGGGCACCCGCGGGCTGCTCTCGATGCGAACGATCTCTGGATACGGAGTGTGGGTGCGTAGCATCCAGTAGAGTCGTACCGCTAGCTTGCGCGCCGCTGCTACTTTGGCGATGCCTTTTGCCTTGCTGTGGCAGCGGTGAGCATATTGTTTACGAAACCCGGCATCCAGCCGAACTACACTGTGCGCCGCTTCCACCAGCAGCATGCGCAGAAAGCTGTTGCCCTGTTTGCTGATGGCGCCCAGCCGCTGCCGTCCCCCCGAGCTGTGCTCGCGCGGAATCAGCCCCACATAGCTGGCTACCTGCTTGCCGCGCGCAAAGCGGGTGACGTCGCCGATGGTCAGCACGAACGCCAAGGCGGTGATCGGGCCCACCCCTGGCTGGCTTAGCAGCAATCGCGCCTGAGGATCGTGCTCCGCCGCTTGTTGCGCAGCTCGATCCAGCGGCGCAATCTGCTGGTCCAGGTAGACCAGCAACTGCAGCAGGTCCTGACGCCGGCATCCCGCCCACCCGGTCAGCGGCAACTGGCGAAAAGCTTTCTGGCCCGCCATCGTCCACAGCCGCGACTTCTTCTGCATGCCCTGGTTCATCGCCAGGTGCTGGAGTCCATTCTTCACTCGGCTGCGGATCTGCACCAGTTTGTAGCGATGAATCAGCAGCTGCCGCAGATCACGCTGCTCGGCACTCGGCACCCACAGCCGCGGAAACCGGCCTTCCCGTAACAGCTTCAGCACATGCCCGGCATCGCGTCGATCGTTCTTCTGCCGCCGCACATAACTGGCGCGGATTTCGGCGGCATCTCCCACCCACACTTCATGCCCTAGCTGGTTTAACAAATCGAGAAACCACTGACTGTTGCCGGTGGCTTCCAGACCGATCAACGACGGCACCGGCAGTTGCTCATACCAACGCTCCGCTTCGCCGTCGCCGTTTACCAACTTCTGCTCTCCTATTTCTCCCGTCTCCGTGTCGAACCAAGCCACTTGTTGCCACCGCGGATGATAATCACACCCTACAATAAGCATGGAAGGCTCCTTCCTTCCCCAGTGTCTTGTCCTCAACTCAAGACTACCGGGTTCGAAGCGAGCCTTCTCTCTTATCCAATCAACCCAAGCCGCTTTTGCTTGGGTGGGGACTCTCGGCGAGGGAGTGGAAATAAAAGCATTACAATCCAACCAACGGAAGGTTGGGCTGGGGCACCGGGCAGCCTTGAAATAGAACCCGTTCCTGTGGTGATTAGAATCACATTCGCATTGCGATAACCGTGATTAAATGGGTTGTTGTCCTCAGTGCAGGGAAAGGTCACGTTGACATGAGCACGATATTGCCCACGACGGGAATTCAAGGATGATCATCATGCGGCCCTCGCTCCTGACAGGATTTATTCCGATTGTTATTTGGGCGATTGCGAGCGTTTGCTTAGCAAGTGACAATTCGGAACAGGTAGCCCTGGTTCAGCATGCGGCTGAAATATCAAACTTACGGAGCGCTGCTGTAGGCCCTTTTCGGCTTCACGCACGAGTGCGCATATTTGACGAGCCGCCGACAGACGCGGATTACTCGTTGATCTGGGTTGCCCCTGAGCGGTGGCGCGAAGAGGTATTAGCGGGAGGCCACCATACAATTAGAATCGGTGGCAAGAATACCGTCTCAATTAAGGACAATAGTGCGGAGACACAAGCAATCCACCTAAGACTTCGGACGCTGGATGTCGCAGCTCTGCTCTATGCGAAGCCGAGTGAGACCCTCGGCGGCGTCAAGAACCTAAACCGAAGCGGGATGAGAATGCAGTGTTTGTCCCGGACAGCGAAGCACGTTGCGAAGACTGAGTTGTGCTTCGACGCTGCAACCGGTGTTCTTGTCAGAGAAGAGTTCCCGGACAGCACTGCGGAGTTTGCTAATTATTCGGATTTCAGAGGAAAGCTGATTCCTAGACTTCTGAGGACATTTCATGGCAAGGAACTCCATGGAGAGATTGAAGTGCAAGAACTGACGTACGACCCAAGCCCGGACCCTATGTTGTTCGAAGCCGACCAACAGTACAAAACGGGGCCGGGCTGTGAACATCCTGTAGTGCCTACGCCGATGAAAGTGCCCGACCCGGAATACCCTGCGCAGTTCAGGACTCGAAATCCGCAAAGTGTCAAGTTGTCGGCAACTGTGAACGAAGCTGGCGGAGTACAAGACATCGTGGTGATACGTTCAGCAGGCGCCCTCGACATGTACGCAATTCGAGCTTTAGAAAAATGGGAATTCTTGCCGGCCACATGCGGAAGTGCTGCCGTGCCGTTCCAGTTTTATACTGAAGTTAATTTCAAGACTTACTAGCTCATGAGCGTCATTGATCGAGCTGCGCTCGTTATTGGCGTGAAATCGCCGAGTGGCCTACCCAAGGCACTTTAGCTTGGGTGGGGACCTTCGGCGAGTGAGTGAAAAATAGAAGGAACCAGGCCATTAGTCGATGAGGAATCGCGGACGACGACGACAGGGTGCATTGAATATCTCCCAACCAACAACAGAAAGTTGGATGGGCACCCCGCAGGACGCGCTTCAGCGCGGGATTGGGGTTAAACTCTGCGGGAGGAGGCTTCTCCCGTGGAAGAGATAAGTGCCGCCGCATTGGAGTACCTTGCATCCCTGGAATACCGTCCCGACGCTGAGGTGGTGCTGGGCATGATTCCCTTGACCGGGATCTACTGGGATGACGAGATCCCTGACGACCATGAACGAATTAGAGCGCTTCCAGAGAATGAGCGGTTCCAAGTCTATCGGCTGTTTGTTATACGCAAGTTGATTTGGAGAAAAAAGGAACTAAGCCGGGAACAGCAGGAGTTTTGGGAATCAGTTCAGAAGCAAGTGCCGGCCTGCCCGCTGTTTCAGCGCCTCGAACCATCACGCGAGATCGTTCGCGCCGACAAACGCATTGAACGCCAGATGGATGCCTGCGAGGCTGCCCTGGAGGCTGCCCTAGAGGCTGAGGCGAATGGCAGCTAACAAGTGGCCTGGGTGGGCTCTATAAAAGGGATGCGCTCCATCCTAATATTCTGGGAATGGCCCACCCAAGCCGGTTTTGCTTGGGTGGGAGCTTTCGAGGATGCGGGTGAGCGGAAGGCTGCCCAGTGTCAAGCACGAAAAAGCGAAGCCGGAGCTTGTGCTCCGGCTTTCGTCTGTTCGTGACCAGTTACAAGGAGGGTTCGATGGTCTTTAGAACAGCTTACGACGTAGGAGACCGGCAAGACCCAGGATCCCCGAACCGAACAGCATGATGCTGCTGGGCTCAGGCGTGCTTCCCGTGGTGCCGCCGCTGGTGCCGATGGTGAAAGCTTCCGAGGGAATCGTACCTACCGCACTCTCGGAGGCGCTGGACGGGCAACCGGTCGACTTGCAGCCGGCGCCGCTGTTTTCATCCCAGTAGACCGGGTCGCCGCTGGGGACGGTCGCGTTCTGCAGATTGAGCCAGAGTTCGACGCCGCCGGGTACGCCCACATTCAGTCCCGAGACGGTGATCAGGTCAATGTTGTAGCCATACTGGTTGGTGGAAAGGAACTTGTCCGTTACCTTGGCCGTACCATTGCCCAAACATTCATCGCTCGGGCAAGGGCTGTTCTCACTGTCAGTAATGGACCAGTCCACCCCAGTCATTGTGTCGCCCGGAAATTCCCAGACGCCAATCGAAAATCCGGTGACCATCCTGTCACTGTTAGCGGTCAAAAAGGTGTCACTGACGACATAACCAAAGTTGATGGTCCAAGCATCGGTTGTACCGTTGATTGGGCCGTTCTCGTAATCCGCCCAAGCTGGAATTGCAGCCAGCGCCAAGCAGAGAATTGTTAGCGAAGCGATACGGATTTTCAAGGTTCGAACCTCCTTTAGGTTCAGTCCGGAGAAACGTTCGGTGACTGAAGTGCCGGCATGGCAGCCACCGCCGTGGGTTCCCAACTAAAGCTCTTCGGTGACGTTATGGAGAGTCTATGACCCGTGCGGCCAGCCAAGTTCTCCACGCCCAACGAAGAACCCAACATGCCTTGGCTCACAAGAACGAGGCTTACCACGGGGGTGCCTCGGAGCCAGGGAAAACAAGAGAAGCAGCTGAGAAAGGTCGATTCCCATTAAAGGAATTAGGGAAAGATCCTCTCAGTCTGTGTCGGTGCAATTTTGATGCCAACATAAGACACTGAAAATAAAGTAAGAGTATTACTGCCTGCGCAAAGGTTTGCGGCATAGCTCCAAGGATGTTCCCTCAATGGGATAGGCCAGCTTGAACCGCGGGTTCCCTTCTTGCTCCATGATGACAGTCAACCAGAGGACAGGGACGACTCAGCGGGTCTGATCTTGTGCTTCTGGTTCGTTCGAGCACCAGCCATGGATAAAGCTCCTCGACGCTAAGCACACGTATTTGCCGTTCTTCGACTCGTGCTCGATCCGCATCGAGGGCTCTGCATCGCGCTTGGGACGGGGTTGGCCTGGCGCAATCCCGAAGCTGCCCCAGCGCAACGATCTGTGCGCTCGCTTCCTATAACTTGTGAGGATGAGTCGGCTCCCCAAATTACCGATCAGGGTTGGTTTCCGATTGCCAGGTTTACAAACGAGCGAGATTGCGTGACGGGGGGGTCGATCCGGAAGTCACACTCACAAGGAGGTCCGAATTGGACCACAGGGCGAAGAGAAGAATCCACGCTAGAGAGCGAGTTCCAGGTTTGATTCTAGGCATTACCAACGGCGCGGTCCCGACTGCGCTGCAACCCCAACCGGCCGCAGCCGCAAAACTTCAGAACTCAGCGAAGACGCCGACGGCGATAGCGATCGTGTTTGTGCTGTCCATTGTCTTGATGACATCGGCCCAAGCACAGACCTACTCCGTGCTACACGACTTTACTGGCGGGCAGGACGGGTCAACCTCGTTTGCCAGCCTGACCATGGATCGAGCAGGAAATTTCTATGGCACTACGTACTTTGGTGGTAGTGCGAATCACGGTGTGGTATTCAAGCTGGCACGCAAGGGTGACGGATTTGTTTTTAACACGCTTCACAGCTTCGGAAGCGGGGAAGGGAGTGGTCCCTATTCTAAGGTCACTATCGGGCCGGACAGCGGTCTGTATGGCACCACGCAGACTGGCGCCTCGGAAGATGGATGCGGGGGACTCGGCTGTGGTACGGTCTTCAACCTCAGACTGCCGCCGACGGCCTGCAAGACTGCCTTATGTAACTGGAGTTCTGCTCTCGTCTATCAATTCCCAGCGGATGGCAACAGCGGAGCACGCCCTAGTTCAGCACCGGTCTTTGACCAAAACGGTAACATGTTAGGCGCTACGCCGGGCGATCCAGATGTGTGCTGCGGCAATGTTTACGAGCTGAAGCCTTCGAATGGAGGCTGGATACAAAACGTCCTTTACTCCTTTACCGGCGGGCTCGATGGGAATTATCCCACCGGCGAGCTTATCCGCGACCGAGCCGGCAACGTCTACGGCGTGACCTATATGGGCGGCGCTAACAACGACGGTGTGGTTTACCAGATGGTGCCTTCAGGCAATGGGTGGACGGAGAATGTCCTGCACAGTTTCGATGCTGCCAGCGACGGAGCTAACCCAGATGGCGGCCTCATCTTTGACAAATCCGGCAACCTCTATGGCACGACCACCAATGACGGCTCCGATGGTGTCGGCAGGATTTTCATGCTTTCACCAGCCGGCGGTGCTTGGACTTCGACCGTGCTTCACACTTTTTCCAAATGGGAAGAGCCTCGCTCTAGCCTCGCGATGGACGCTGCCGGCAATCTTTATGGCACTGCCGACAGGGGCGGGAAGGACCGGGGCGGCACCATTTTCAAACTGACTCCCGGCGTCGGCGGCTGGACGTACACTGTGCTGAAGGAGTTTGTTGATCCCTGCGACGAAGGCTGCTTCCCACGTGGCGGTGTCATCCTCGACGCCAACGGCAATCTTTTTGGCACAACCTCCGGGGGCGGGAAGTACGGCCAAGGTGTTGTGTGGGAAATCACGCCATAGCTGAGACCTCTTGAAGGTCACTTGAGTTACGACTTCAAGAGGTTTGCGGGATTAAAGAAGCTTGGGGGCTGGGCCTCGCTCGACGGCAATTTCTGGTGGGGCCCTACCCCTGTGCTGAACGGAATACGTAACGTGGAAACCTGCACGTCGTGTGGCAGTATTCCTGGCTCGGCAGTCCTAACTAGCAACCGAGACTCTCGAATTTTAATCTGCTGTCCAGGAACACACCAAGAAGCGTTATCAGTCAACACTAGTTTATTGCCTCACGATAACGTCCTGTGTCGTCGACAGCCCCGATATGACTTCTCGCAACGTCCGGGATAACGAGTCGTAAATCGCCATATCACACGTAATCTCTTGTCCTGGCAAACAATGTTGATTTGGCCACCCGTCAGGCCGGTTTCCATGTTCCTCACTGGGTCTTTGGTACTGTAGCCATCGCTTTGATCTTGGCTTCGACATCCTTCTCCATCTGATCGATGGTGAAGCTGGCCGGACTCTGGCTGGGCGGATATTCCACGAACGTCTGGATGAAATTGGCAGCGTGGAACGTCATCCAGCCCATCAAATAGGCGTTCTTAACGCGCCAGTCGTCGTACTGATCCGAGACAATGTCGGCGCGTTCATAGGGGTCCATGCGCAGGTTGAAAAGCTTGGGTATACGCAAACAGACGAATGGCGTATACCACACGGCGAACCCACCGGGCTTCTCCATCTCGCAGAACACCGCCTTCCACGCGTCGTGCCGGTATGCGACCAACACTCCATCGTCGTTGTAGTAGGCGAAATCGGTACGAGCACTCTTCGGTTGTTGCCCGGTCAGATAGGGCAGTTGGTTGTAGCCGTCGAGATGTACCTTGAAAGTCGTGCCGCTGATGTCCGTACCTTTGAGCAGGCGCTCTTTGATCGTGGCGTCGCCCGCGGCGGCCAACAACGTCGGGAACCAGTCAAGGCCGGAGAAAATGTCGTTGGAAACCGAACCCGGTTGGATATGTCCCGGCCAGCGTACGAGGGCTGGAACGCGGAAGGCGCCTTCCCAGTTGGTATCTTTCTCGCTGCGGAACGGCGTAGTCGCCGCATCTGGCCAGCTGAACTGATTGGGGCCATTGTCAGTGGAATAAACGACGATGGTGTCATTCGTTATGCCGAGATCATCGAGGGCCTTCAAAAGTTTCCCTACATCCCCATCGTGCTCGATCATGCCGTCGGCGTACTCGTTGCCCACCATCCCGCTTTGGCCGATCATGGAAGGACGAACGTGGGTGAAGACGTGCATGCGGGTGGTGTTCATCCAGACGAAAAACGGTTTGCCGGCCTTCGCCTGTTGGGTCATGTATTCGATCGCCGCCGCCGTCGTCTCATCGTCGATGGTCTCCATGCGCTTCGTGGTGAGCGGCCCGGTGTCCTCGCAGCTCTGCTTGCCGACGCGGCCCCAGTGCGGCTGCTCGGTCGGATCGTCCTTGGTCGTAGCAACGCACTTCATCACACCACGCGGCGAGTTGGTGCTGGTGTAGGCCGTGTCATCCTTTGGCCAGTAGGGACGCTCGGGCTCTTCTTCGGCGTTCAGGTGGTAGAGATTTCCGTAAAACACATCGAACCCGTGGACGGTCGGCAGAAACTCATTCCGGTCTCCAAGGTGGTTCTTGCCGAACTGACCCGTGGCGTATCCAAGTGGTTTCAGGGCCTGCGCCAGGGTGACGTCTCGAGCTTGCAAGCCGATGGGCGCGCCCGGTATGCCAACTTTAGACATGCCGGTGCGCTTCGGGGTTTGGCCGGTGATAAAGGACGAACGCCCCGCGGTGCAACTGTTCTCGGCATAATAGTCGGTGAATAACATGCCCTCTTTGGCGATGCGGTCGATGTTCGGTGTGTGGTAGCCCACTAGGCCCATGGAGTACGCGCTGATGTTGGTTTGCCCGATGTCGTCACCGAAGATGACGAGGATGTTGGGCTTCTTAGCTTGGGCAGAGGCCAGGGACGCGGAGACTACTGTAATGGCCACCATCGTTCGGAGCGGCATGGTTACGAAGGTCCTGTACTGCATCATGATTCTCCTTTTGCAAGCGTTGGATGGTGACTTCTTTACCGTCCTTGAGCAAAACTGCTCGGCTACGCAACCATCTTGAGAATGGCCTTCACAATCGCATCAGTGTACCCCGGGAGAAGCATCCGGCAAGGTTGACATCAACCGAGAACTTACAGGAATTCAGCTCAACCTACATCAGGGAATCCCCTATGCACGTTCGGGTAGGCGTAAGGCATAACCCGACGCTCGCCGTGTTGCGGGCGCCTTTTGAAAACATGAAGGGAGACGAATTATGGGACTACTGGATCGACTCAGTGGTGTCTTGCAGCAATACACGAGTGGCTCGCCTTCAGCGCCGGCCGAAGTCCATGAGCACTTCGACCAGGTGGCCCAGGCGGCCCCGCAGGGCCTGATTGCTGAGGGCCTGGCGGCAGCATTTCGTTCCGACCAGACGCCGGCGTTTGGGCAAATGCTGGGCAACCTGTTCAGCCAATCCAGCGGCGATCAGAAGGCGGGCATCGTCAACCAGTTGCTGGCGTCAGCGGGTCCGGGCGTCCTCGCGTCTCTGGGTGGCGGAGGCGCACTGGCAGGCCCGTTGCAAGGCGGGGCTAAGCAGATTACGCCAGAACAGGCGAAGCAAATTTCGCCGGCAGCGATCCAGCAGCTCGCTTCCCATGCCGAGAAGGCCGACCCCTCGATCATCGATCGGGCGAGCTCGTTCTACGCAGAGCATCCGACATTGATCAAGACTCTAGGTGGCGCAGTCCTGTCCGTGGCTCTTGCCAAGGTCGCGGAGCGCCAGTCGCAGAGGTAGGATCGCAGCCGGGAGCCCTACCCAAGCCGGTTTTGCTTGGGTGGGAACTTTCGGGGATGCGAGTGAGTGAGAAATAGAAAGAACTACAGCCGCTGGTCGATGAAGAACCGCGGACGACGACCAAACAGGATGGATTAAACTCTCCCACCTAACCAACAGAAGGTTGAGTGGGCCACTTGGCACGACCTTTTCCGAAGCCACTTATGGACACTCACTCTGTCGTGCACCGTCTAGAGTAGCGTTTGGGGCCGAATAACCGAGACAAGACTACAATTTCGCGCCGAAGGCAAGCAGCCGGCCATCGCGATCCTTCACCACAAACTCACGCGACTGCCATGGCATGTTGGCAAGCCCCCGCGTGAATTCCACACCTCGAGCTGCATACTCAGCATAAAGCGCGTCCGCATCTTCGACGAATACGTACGCGTCCAGCAGTTCGTCCGAATACTTGTTGGGATTGGCTGCGGGAGGCTCGGCACAGCGGAAGTGAATCGCCTGCTCGTCGCGCGCAACGATGGCGTAAACCGGCGGGTCCTGCCAGGTGCCCAAACACTTGAAGCCAAGCTTGGCCTCGTAATAGGCAACGGTGCCGGGGATGTCCAGGGTAAAGAATACAGGCGCGATCTGACGAATCATTTTACGTATCGCCCCTGAAATCATAGAAGACGCGAATGAGGTTGCCATCAAGATCGGCGGCCATAAACTCGCGCAGTTTCCAGGGCTTGTCCTCGGGTTCGGAAACGATCTTCGCGTGCGCGGCCTTCCACTGTGCGAAGAGTTCGTCTACCTCAGCCTTGCTACCGAGATTGAGCCAGAAAAGGATAGGGCCCAGGTTGCCGTAGGATTCCCGGAAGGATTGGTTGGTGATAAACAGCCTGCAATTCCCCCTGGAGATGCCGGCAATGCCGCCCTGGTCGTCGCCCCAATCGGAGGTAAAGCCCAGCATGTTGACATAGTAGGCAACGGCTTTGTCGACGTTGGCCGCAGGGACCTCTGGGACAGGAGCGGGGAACGTCATGCGGTGAATCGTACCACGAGCCCGCGGCCGGGTGCTCTCAACCAAGCCGGTTTTGCTTGGGTGGGGACTTCGAGGATGCGAGTGAGTGGAAAATAGAAGGAACTACATTACCTTGCCGGTTGTCCCACTAACAACGGTTTTAACGGAGTAAAGGGTTACCACGCGACTTCGGGGTGGGATGCGTGCACCGGATTGGGCAGCCCCAATGGTAAGGCCCTTCTCCAGATGTTTGTTTTTGTTGACTAAGACCAATGCGCACTCGGCAACAACGGGCGCGTGGCGATTGTGGTTGGCGCGCTGGCGTTTCGGTTACCAAACTGCATGCCAGTTGTAATAACGGCTGACGAACAGATTGTCCCAGTGTTTATTGGCGCTGGCCAGCACCGGAGAAGTAGTTCCGCTTAGAATCCACTGGTCGATGGAGAATCGCGGGCGACGACCAACAGGATGGATTAAACTCTCCCACCCAACCAACGGAAGGTTGGGTGGGGAACCCGGCATTTTTAGGTCGTTCTTGCCGGTCGTGACACCCGATAAAGCTGCCAGGCAAGCGCTCCCAGACCCAGGCACACCACGCCCAGATGCACCAGCCCGCCAAGATACGGGATGAACCTGACGATAGTAAGGATCAGCAGGCCCACCAGCAATCCCAGCAGCCAATCGCTCTTGGTCGCACCCGCAGGCTTCAAAAGTATTTGCCCCAGGAATGCTCCAACCCAAACCTTTGCCAGGTAGATTGCAACCAGATAAAACATGAGCAACATTAGCGAGGCCGGAAGGCCAACCAACGTGATGGCTGTCAGGATTATGGCCACAGGCACGCCCACGAGGACCGCAAACCCCAGCCCGAGGCTGCGCCAGCCTGAGCCCACCGCCTGAGTGCTGGCCTGGAAGAAGCCGGGAAACAGAACTACGCCCAACCATCCCACCAGCATGGCGGCCGCGAGCCAGACAGCTTGGAAGAAGTAGAATTTGGGGCGCGTGAAATGGTTCTCTCTCTGGCGCACCTGGATGTCACGTGTGCCCGTAATCGTCGCGCCGTCGGCGATGTGCACGTTTTTCAACTGGTGCACGCGAGCGCTCAGGTTGCCGCCGATTCGGGCCGTGGTGGTCACAATGAGGCTATCCCCAATCAAGGTAAGTTCACGGCCTATATTGCCACTTACGTCAGAATTGCCTGCGAACATGGTGACGCTGCGCTTCACCTCGCCCTCGATGCTAACATCGCCGGCGGCAGCCAGTACGCCCTCGCCCACGCGGCCCTGGTCATTCAGACGCAACGATTGCGTTACCCCGTAGAGGCTGTGGCCCACTTGTCCATCCAGGTCGAGCGATTTGGAGAAATCGTAGATGTTGCCTTCCACGGTTCCGCTCACGACGGTCCGCTTGGCGAAACTGACCAGGTCGCCCTTGACCGTGCCATGCACTTCTACAGACTGGCCGAAAGCCAGTAAGTCCCCCTTGATCACGCCTTCCACCCGCACGGTCTCACCGGAGGCTAGAAGAGTGTCGTCGATCGTCTCGTTTGCGCCTACCGTAACGAAATCTCTGTGACGCCGTTCCAGGGCAAAGCCAGGCAACGACAATGCAAGCAGCACGATCAGCAGGCGCAGGCCAGGTTGGCGTAGCCGCCATCGGCGTCCCAGCAGCAAGGCGCTCCCGGCCAACAGTAGCAGCAAAAGGATCTTCCCGATGAAAGCGGCGTAATCAGACAGCATGGCAGTACCTCCGTTTGCAACGTAATAAGAAAGGTTGAAGATCAGGTTCGTGCGGCCGCTTAAGCTGAAGGGATTTAACCATTGCAGCGCTTCCGGAATGCTCAGCTTCTCGATCCAAGGGACAACGATCGAACCTAGCGCCAGTACCGCGGCCACGATCACTACGTCACCCCATGTCAAAGACCACGACAAACGAGGGAAGCCTTCCGGGCTGGGTGCTTCTTCCGGAAGCTCTTGCAGGCTTTCGCTGAGAGCACGGTTCTCAGCGCGTAGTGCGTCCAATAGTTGCCGGCAGCGCCGGCACGTGGCCAGATGGTCTCTTAGGCGCTGCGCCTCCTCCATCTCCAGTTCGCCGTCCACGAAGATGGCGACGATCTGTTCCGAATAACATTCCATGATCACTTGCTCCTGTGGCCCAGTTTCCGGCGCAGCTCCTGCTTGGCTCGAAATATCAACGCCGCTACGTAGTTCCTCTGCAAGCCCAACTGCTGTGCGATTTCGTCATAGCTCAATTCCCCGTAATAACGCATGACCAGCGGCACGCGATAGTTTTCCGGCAGACGTGCAATGGCATCCCGGACCTCCGCCCTCTCTTCCGTGCTGAGGACTGCACCCAGCGGCGACGGCTCCGAGCTGGCTGCCTCGATGACCGCGACTCCTTCTTCAACTTCCACAATCACTTGCCGTCCACGCTTCCGGCGCCGCAAGGTGTCAATGCATTGGTTGCCAGCCACCCGCAGTAGCCACCGGGAGAACGGTATTGACCCGTCGTAGCTCTCGATGGAGCGCTGCAGCTTGAGGAAGACTTCGCTGGTGGCGTCCTCTGCGCTCTCCCGTGACTCCAGCATGTAACGGCACAAGCCGAATACGCGCCGGACGTAGAGGCGATAGATCTCCCCCAGCGCCTCGGCATCGTGGCCTTGTGCGCGCTCGATTACGCTCTCCAGATCCGGCCCTTCCTTTTGCGTGGCTTTGCCCTCGCGAGGCTGCGATCCTTTCGCATTGTTTCTCTTGGCGTCCATAAAGCAGTACGCTGCAGATCGAACAAAGTTACACAGATTTTAGAGAGGAAGGAACGCCGGGTGGCCCACCGAAGCCGGTTTTGCTTAGTGGGGACGTTCGAGGATGCGCGCGAGTGGAAAATAGAAAGAGCTACAGGCCTTGCTCGATGAAGAATCGCCGGCGATGACCAACAGGATGGATTAAACTCTCCCACCCAACCAACAGAAGGGTGTGTGTGGCGCCCGTCTATAGTCACTTTAGAGCTATTGACTTCCTGTGCTAACAACTCTACAGTCCAGCTACTTCTCTATCTCAGGTGGGGCGAAGGTTTTTTGCAAGGCCCGTAATTGTTGGGAGCAGCTACTTCGTCTTCCTACCACCTGCCCCCACAGACATGTACCGGGACTCATAAGGGCACTACACAGAGTGACTTGCACGGGCGTTGGCTTGCTCTGCGCTGGCTTTCGCGACAGCTCCGGGGAAAGTCTTCGACTCCATTTGGCAATTGTCCTGGCTAATGGCGATGTCATAGCTCGCCTGACCGGCAAAATTGTGACCGGCCTTAAGTAGCTGTGGAAGAGCTTTTCCTGCCGCTGGATGACAAAGGCGAGCCACAACGGCGAAGCATTCAATCTGCCAGGCAAAGACGACTCGCATCACGGCGACAGGTGACTGGTGTCACTGCAACCCGGGTTAGTTGTGTGGATAAGTACCTAGCAGGCTGCGGAAAAACCTTTGATTTATGCGAACTCTGTCTTGCTTTGGTCACCGAGTGAGAAGGGAAAGAGTTCGTTCTAGCTTTGTTCTGCTATCTGCTGAAGCTTTCTTGCATTCAGCAGACACACTTCGGCTCCGGTTTACGCCCCCTGCATGGACAGGTTGCGCAGGCGGACCAGGTTATAGGCTGCGCAAGCAAAGGTGAACACCCAATCCACGTTGAACAACCCGCGATGTCGTACCTTCCGCAGCAGGGCAATGGTCTTGAGCCAACCGAAACATTCCTCGATCCGCTTCCGCTTCTTCTGGCTGATGCCGTAGCCTGCATGACGCGTCGTCCGCTGGTCAATGGCACTGCCGCCGCGCCGACCGTCATTCTGCGCCACATGCGGTGTGACCTGCATGTGGCGGCACTCGGAGATGAAGTCGGCTGTGTCAAAGCCTTTGTCACCGCCCACGGTCACCCGCTTGGTACCGGCAATCTGTTCCAGCATCACTAGCGCCGTGTCGCGCTCGGCCGTCCCGTTGGCTTCCCACGCCATAGCATTCACGATCAACCCGTTGCGATTCTCCACTAGCAAATTGCCGCTGTAGCTCAACTTCGCCTCCTTGCCTTCGCCCTTGCGTGCCAACCGGGCCTCGGGATCGGTCTTCGACGCGTGCGTCCGGTTGGACCGACTTTCGCCGTGAAAGTTCACCGTGGGATTGCCGGGATCATCGGAAGAGGGCGGATTTTTGCCATCCTTGCGCTGAAAACTTTTTGCTCCTGCCCAGGCTTCCAGCAAGGTGCCGTCCACCGTGAAGTGTTCATCCGAGGTCCAGCCCTTCGCACGCGCCTGCTCCACCACCTGCGCCAGGAACTGCTTGGCCACTTCGGCTTCCAGCAGCCGGTCCCGGTTCTTGGTGAACACCGTCGGGTCCCACACCTCTTCGTCCAAATTCAACCCTACGAACCAGCGAAACAGCACGCTGTAATCGATCTCTTCCATCAGCAGCCGCTCGCTGCGGATCGAGTACAGCATCTGCAACAACTGCGCCCGCAGCAGCTTCTCGGGCGCAATCGACGGCCGGCCTTCGCTGGCATACATGCGATCAAACTGCGACGACAGTGCCCGCAGAACTTCGTCTACCATCGTGCGGATGACCCGCAGCGGATGATCCTTCCGCACCCGCGCTTCCGGCGACAAATAACTGAACATGTGGCTTTGCTGATGATCTGTGCCTCGCATGCTGCTTTCTTAGCACACGTGCCTGTGGATTAGGAGTACTTTTTCAGCATCCTGCTAGAACAATCGGTGGATTCTGACTGAGGCTGATCCCAGCGGCCGACTGCTACTTCTGAAGGAGGCCCACTTTGCACCCTCGCGCTCTTCGTCCCTCGCCATTCGTACGGCTGTTCTCGAATTCTGGCTTGCTATTGGTCACCCTTCTATTCGCGATTGTCCTTATCTCCACGTCCGGATGGGCGCAGCTCACAAACTGTCCCCCGGAGCCCGTGCAGAACACAGCCATCGTCTCGGGACAGACGTACTACGGCAGCAACTGCGTTCTCAACACAACCGGTGATGTGGACTCTTTCCAGTTCACTGCGGCGGCGGGAGATACCTGGAGTATGATCATGGGCCTGGGAGCGTCTCACCCAACAAATATTTGCATGGATCTTTACGATCCTGGCAGGACGGATGTCTTCCATGGCTGCACCAATTGGTATTACGGTGGAACATATTCAGTCACCAACAACCAGAAACTGACTGCCGCTGGGACTTACACCATCGTGATAACTGAGGTAAGTGATGCGGTCCAACCCTATGGTCTGTCTCTGGAACGTCTTAACCCAGCGCCCCCTGATGCGGTCCCGCTGTTTCCTTCGAAGAACGTAGCCAGTACTATCGCCACGCCGACAACCCAGAATGTTTTCACTTTCCCGGGAGATACGTCCGGCACGTACCAGATAGTCGCCAGCCTCAACCCTGCTTCGAACAACGTCTGCTTCAACGTCTATCAGCCCGACGGAACGGTTGTAGTAAGCGCTGCATGCACCAATTGGTACTACGCCGGAAAATACAGCGTTTCTGAGGACGTAACGCCAACCCAGGATGGCACTTATGTAGTGGTTGTCTACGTAGCAGGGAACGACGGGAGCGTCGGCTACAACCTTGAGGTCACGTGTTTGTTCGGCGGCTGCACAGATCAACTAACAGTCACCAAGGTAGGCAACGGGAAGGTGACTAGCACGGATGGCAACATCAACTGCGGCGCTACTTGTTCGTTTACCTATTTCAGCGGGTCGGCGGTGACGCTAAATGCCACAGCCGACCAGGGCTGGATGTTCGCCGGTTGGAGCGGGGCGTGCAGTGGCACCGGTTCATGCGACGTGACCATGACTCAGAACCAGTCGGTGCAAGCCATGTTCACTCAGCCCACCTACCCCCTGACGGTCACCACGACGGGCAACGGTACGGTCACGAGCACCGACGGTTTCATCAACTGTCCCGGCACCTGCAGCCATTCCTACCTCTACAACACGCAGGTGACGCTGAACGCCGCCCCCGCCAATGGGTGGATATTTTCCGGTTGGAGCGGGGCGTGCAGTGGCACCGGTTCGTGCAACGTGACCATGACGCAGGCACAGTCGGTGGGCGCCACGTTCACTCAGCTTGATCTCCTGACGGTATCGACAACTGGCACTGGGCAGGTCACCAGCACCGACGGTTTCATCAACTGTCCCGGCACCTGTAGTCACTACTATCCCAGCAACACGCAGGTGACGCTGAATGCCGCTCCGGCACAGGGTTGGAGCTTCACCGCTGGAGCGGGGCGTGCAGTGGTACCGGCTCGTGCATGGTGACCATGACGCAGAATGTGTCGGTCGGCGCCACATTCACGCAGATCTACTACACCTTGACGGTTTCGACCAGCGGCCAGGGAACGGTCACCAGCACTGACGGCTTCATCAGCTGTCCCGGCAACTGCAGCCATTCCTATCCCAGCAACACGCCAGTGACGCTGAATGCCAATCCGGCCAGTGGGTGGATACTTTCCGGTTGGAGCGGCGCATGCAGCGGTACCGGATCGTGCAACGTGACCATGACGCAGGCACAGTCGGTGAGCGCCGCGTTCATTCAAGCGAGCTACCTCCTGACGGTCTTAATAGCCGGTGATGGGACCGTCACCAGCACTGACGGTTTCATCAACTGTCCCGGCACATGCAGCCACTCCTATCTCAGCGGCACGAAGGTAACGCTGAACGCCACTCTGGCACAGGGTTGGAACTTCACCGGCTGGTCGGGGGCGTGCAGTGGTACCGGCTCGTGCATGGTGACCATGACGCAGCCAGAGTCTGTGACCGCCATCTTTACGGGAACTGGCGCGTTGCAATTCGTGCCCGTGACGCCCTGCCGTCTGGTGGACACGCGTAATACGGGTGGAGCAATTCAGGGCGGCAACTCTCGCGACTTTCCCGTACCGCAGGAGGGCGGCTGCAATATTCCCGATACCGCCGCCGCCTATTCGTTGAACGTTACTGTGGTGCCATCGGGACCATTAGGATTTCTGACCATCTGGCCCACGGGGGAAAGTCGGCCTGGTACCTCTCTTCTGAACTCGTATGACGGGCGAGTGAAAGCCAACGCTGCCATCGTCAAGTCTGGAAACCAGGGCGAGGTCAGCGTCTTCGTGACCAATACCTCCAATGTGCTGCTGGATATTGACGGGTACTCTGTGCTCGCCAGCAATTCCACGCTGGCGTTCTATCCCCTACCGCCGTGCCGCGTGGCCGACACCCGCAACCCCGTAGGGCACCTTGGGGGGCCATACCTGAAGGGGGACGTGGAGCGCGATTTTCCCGTGCTGGAAAGCATGTGCAGCGGCCTACCTACCGATGGTAGCGCGAAGGCGTACTCGCTCAACTTCACCGCCGTACCCCATGGGCCACTGGGCTTTTTGACGGTGTGGCCTAACGGTCAAACCCGACCAACCGTTTCCACCTTGAACTCCTATAGCGGACAAGTGGTGGCCAACGCCGCGATTGTACCTGCTGGCACCGGAGGCGAGATCGGCACGTTTGCCTCGAACGACACCGACCTGGTGATCGACATTGACGGCTATTTTGCGGCGCCGGGGCAAGGAGGCTTGTCAATGTATTCGGCTGGTTTGAAGTCTGTTCCGTGCCGGGATTGGGACACGCGATTTGAAGGCAACGGACAGCCGTTCAGCGGCGAACTGACGGTGGATGTCCTGGCCTCATGTGGCGTACCCAGTGTTGCGCAGGCGTACGTGTTCAATGCGACGGTGGTGCCCTCGGGCTCGCTGGGCTTCTTGACGGTGTGGCCTGACGGCAGCACCCAGCCACTGGTCTCGACCCTGAACGCGGGGGATGGAGCCGTGACCTCGAACATGGCGATTGTGCCGGCGGGCGACAAAGGCAAAATCGACGCTTATGCAGCCGGCCTGACGCAACTGCTTCTGGATATCTCCAGCTACTTTGCGCCGTAGGGAGGGCCAGGCCGATTATTTGATCAGTGGAGCGGCTCGATTCTTCCCCAACGGGCTCGGAATTAACTGGACGCCTCTCCCATATTTTTGCGATTGGAAGGGTAGGGTGACCATGAGTACCCAGGCATCTTTATCGTTCGTTCTTCGGGTTGTGTTTTTGTTCGCCGTTGCAGCACAAACCGCAAGCGCGCAATCCATCCTGGTTGGAGCACCTGATGCCGGCGACTTCTTCTACGGAATGTGCTGTAACCATCAGGAGGCCACGGCAGCGGAATTCTCGCTTTCCAGCGCCTATTACGTGACGACGATCGATCTCTCGCTAGTGGGCAGTAGTATTTACGATGTCACGCTTCAGGACTCACTGACCGGGGCTATTACAACCTTCGCCAGTGCAGTCTTGAACGTGCCCCCTTCAGAGTCGATGACCGTCGAGGCGTGGCTTCCCGCCGGCACATATTACCTGGTGGCAATTCAAGACCCACAGTCAAACCTGCGCGTCCCAGGATGGTTCGCCTCAGACGGTACGCTGGTCACCAATGCAGGTAGCGTCACCAACGGGGCATGGTCCAGCAATGAAGGCGGACTTGCCGGACCCTGGTCTTTTTCCAGCGGCCCGCAGTTCAACGCCCCAATATTTAGCGTAAATGGGTTTTTAATGGGGCAATTCGTTACGGTGGCCCCGTGTCGTCTCGTGGACACACGGTCCACGGGTGGCCCGATTCAGGGCGGCAAATCCCGAATTTTCAAAGTTCCGCAATTGGGCGGTTGCAACATTCCCTCTACCGCTGTCGCTTATTCCTTGAATGTAACCATCGTTCCGCGGGGGCCGCTGGGGTATTTGACGATGTGGCCCAGCGAACAACCTCAACCTCTGGTTTCAACCTTGAATTCGTTTGATGGCCGGGTCAAAGCCAGCGCTGCCATCGTTCCGGCTGGAGCCTCGGGCGCAGTCAGTGTGTTCGTTACCGACCAAACCGATGTGATACTGGACATCGACGGCTACTTCGTGCCACCCAACGACTCAACGCTGGCGTTCTATCCGCTGCCGCCCTGTCGGGTGGCCGATACGCGTAACCCGAACGGCGACTTGGGCGGACCCTCCCTGACGGGCGGCGTACCACGAGAGTTTCCCGTGCTGGAAGCGAGTTCGTGCAACATATCCAGCAGCGCGAAGGCGTACTCGCTGAACTTGACAGTTGTGCCCCATGGTCCCCTCGGCTTCTTGACGGTATGGCCGACCGGTCAGTCGCAACCGGGCGTTTCCACCCTGAACTCCTACGCCGGACAACTGGTGGCCAACGCCGCGATTGTGCCTAGCGGGACGGACGGCAAAATCAGCACGTTTGCCTCGAACGACACCGACCTGGTGATCGACATTAATGGTTACTTTGCGGCTCCGGGACAAGGCGGGCTGGGACAACAACCCCTGTCGTTGTACTCGGGGATTCCCTGCCGGGTGCTGGACACCCGCATGGTAGGCAATGAACAACCGTTCAGCGGAGAACGCACAGTGGACGTCCCGGCTAGCCTATGTGGCATACCCACTACTGCGCAGGCGTTCGTGTTCAATGCGACCGTCGTGCCCCCAGGGCCGCTGGGCTTCTTGACGTTATGGCCCGACGGCAGCGGCCAACCCGGAGTTTCGACGCTGAACGCAGCGGATGGAGCGGTGACCTCGAACATGGCGATTGTGCCCTCGAGTAACCAAGGCATGATTGACGCTTTCGCCTCCGATCCAACACAACTGATTTTGGACATCTCCAGCTACTTTGCGCCGTAAAGCTGCGTGGCCCCCGCAAGCCGGCTTTGCTTGGGTGGGGACTTTCAGGGATGCGAGTGAGTGGAAAATATAGAGAATTACAATCCATTGGTCGATAAAAAATCGCGGACGACGACTAACAGGATGGATTAAACTCTCCCACCTAACCAGCAGAAGGTTGGGTGGGGAACCCGGCATGGCGAGCTACCGCTGGCTTGGTTGCTTGAAATTCTGAATCAGGAACGCCTGGCCCAGCTTGTTTCCGCGAATCAGCAATAGTTGCTTTCCGTCACGTGACCACGCGAACTCATAGGTATTTTCCGATGTGAAATTGGTCAGCTTTAGGGGCCTCCCTCCGCTGAAGGGCATGCTCCAGACGTTGGAGGTACCATCCTTATCGTCGATGTAGGTGATATTCTTGCCATCGCGCGTAAACTGGGGCCGCGATGCCCAATCTGGTTCATTAAGAACTCGAACCAATCGTCCGTCGTGCAGTGAAACCACAGCCATTCTGTCTCGCGAACCCTTGTTCTCAAAGTACTGACACAGAATGTAGCCATCGGCGCGAGTGCTGGACGGCAAGCCGAGCGGCAAATCAGAGACCTGGGTCGCCGAACCGCCTGAGGATGAGACCCGGTACAAACCTGAATCCTTGCCCTGCCTGAAGAAAATAACTTCTTTGCCATCAACCGTAAATACCGGATAGGTATCCCGGTCTCCGTCAACCAGCTGCCGTAGGCTCCCGCCGTCAGTATCCGCTATCCAAATACCGCGCCTCCCGCCTGCTAATGCGGTGAACGCGATCCAGTGACCATCGCTGGACAACGAGATTTGTGAGGCCGACAAGTTCGCAGGGGTGATACGAACTGGCGGGCCGCCGTTTATATCGGACCTCCAGATTCCGTCGCTCTGACCGACTGAAGAGTAATAGAAAACTCGTTGCCCATCCAAACCCAAGCTTTGCGGCTGCGGTAGCACATCCTCCAGGGAAAGCTGCCGCGCCGGCCTCAGGTCTTTGCCCGCCAGCCATAAGGAGAAGACGTCGGAACGCTGGATGGCAAAAATGCTGTTCCCGTCCGCGCTCAGTCCCAGGGCCTTTAGGAAATAAGCGGAACTGTCGCTCGTAATTCTTGTAATTCGTCCGTCAGAGTATCGCGCCATGTAGATTTGCTGGGGCTCGGGACCGTACAGGTTGCCTGTAAACACAAGGTCGGAGCCGTCGGGCAGCCATGCTAGTTTGGCAAAATCCATCTGTTGGTCGCCGGTCAATTCTCTGCGATTGCCGGCCAGGTCAATCAGCGAAATCGTCGAGTAACTGCCTTGCCCCCGCGGCACCCATTCAGAGATCGCAATCCATTTGCCGTCGGGCGACCAGGCTGGCGCCGTTGAAGTTACGCTGGTCATGTGTTTGTCGCCGGTGTATAGGACCCGCGGCTCGCTGCCATTCGCGTTCGCCACAATCAGTTGTACAGCGCCGTCATCGCCGCGCCGCTTGTAGGTGATTCTGCGTCCATCGGGCGAAAAGCCCACCGCTCCAACTGCTCCACTCACAAACAACTCAGGTGTGCCGCCCAGCACCGGTATCTTATATAGAAATGTATCGGAGCTTCTGCGATCGCGAAGCTCGTAGAACAACAGGCTCCCATCGGGCGAGAAGCTCACATCCTCCAGAATGCTCGAGGTTATGTCTGGGGTGATTTTCAAAGCGCTGCCGGTGCTGGGCTGCTGCAACCAAAGAGCAGCCTTTCCACCGCCCTTC
This sequence comes from uncultured Acidobacteriaceae bacterium, assembly GCA_963837245.1. Taxonomy (GTDB): domain Bacteria; phylum Acidobacteriota; class Terriglobia; order Terriglobales; family Acidobacteriaceae; genus Bog-257. The sequence goes on from CAWIMR010000008.1 coordinate 115,670, forward strand.
CTCTGATACACAAAATACTTGCCGTCGGGCGACAACGTGGCCGGCTCCAGGAAATTTCCCTCCGCCGACAGCATCATACTTGTGGCTGGCGGTACATCGCTGGCTGCGGGATGGACCGCGCTCGCATAGATGCGCCAGGCGACGGTCGCCAAAACCAGTAGTGCCGCGGCAAATCCGGCGTATTGAGGGCGCGTGAATCTCTTTTTCCGCTCGCTACCCGCCACGTTCCTCAGCTCTGAACCCATGGCGGCGGCCGTCTGGTGGCGCCGCTCGCGGTCCTTCTCCAGTGCTTTGTCAATGATGCTGATCAGCTTCGCAGGAAGTGCAGAGTTCAGTTCGCGTAAGGGACCCGGGGTGTCGTTAAGGATGGCATCGCGCACAACCGCGGCGGTTTCACCGCTGAAGGCACGCTGGCCGGTAGCCATCTCGTAGAGCACCAGCCCGAAGGAAAAAAGATCGGTACGCGCGTCAAGCTTCTCGCCGCGCACCTGCTCCGGCGACATATAGCCGGCGGTGCCCATTGCCGAGCCGGTGCGGGTGAGGGTGGCATCGGCAACTTTTGCGTTCTCATCCTGAGCGGAGTGCCCGCCTGCGTATCCGGCCGCATTCTTGCGGCCGGGCGGCACAACCGCAGATCCCTCGACTTCGCTGCCTGGTGCCAGCGGCTCCGCCCGGGATGACAAGTCGAAATGTATTTCCGCCTCTCCTTCCATCGCCGGGCTGGGGCCCGGCGCTTCCACCACTAACTTTGCCAATCCGAAATCCAGAATCTTGACCTGCCCGGGTGTTGTCAGGAAGATGTTGGCCGGCTTGATATCGCGGTGAATGATGTTTTTCCGGTGAGCGGCTTCCAATCCGTCACAAACCTGAAGTGCAATCTCCAGCAGGCCGTCGAGGGGGAGCGCCTTCGCGCTTGCGGCGGCACCGGCCAGCCGGTCTCGCAGTGTCTCGCCCTCCAGCAACTCCATCACGATGAAGGGCTGTCCCTCATGCTCCTCGACTTCGTAAATCGTGCAGATGTTGGGATGGTTCAGCGACGAAGCGGTGTGCGCCTCACGTTCGAAACGCTGCAGTGCGACTGGGTCCTTGGCCAGCTCTTCCGGCAGGAACTTCAGGGCAACGCTACGGCCGAGCTTCAGGTCTTCCGCCTTATAAACCAAGCCCATCCCGCCTCCGCCGATCACCTCCAGCACGCGATAGTGGGAAACCTTTTTGCCGATCAGACCGACCGTCTCAACCTGCATCGCAACGGCACTAGCATCGCCAATGGAGCGTCCACCGAGGGCAGCTATCCACTCCACTTTCATCAACAACCGATAGCCGCGGCGCGCTACCGTCTGGATGTAGCTTGGGCTCTCGGCAGAGTCGCCGAGTGCGCGCCGGAGGCTCCCGATGACTACGTTGATGCTGTGATCGAACTCGACGATCGTGTCGTTGGGCCAAAGCTTCTTCTTGATCTCTTCGCGGGTCGCGATCTCACCGTCGCGTTCGATCAGCATGAGCAAGACTTTGAACAGCTGTTCCTGCAGCAAACTTCTACGGTTACCGTCGTCTGCCGTGGGGGCCAGCAGCTCGCCCGTCTTCAAGTCGAGCTCGAAGGCCCCGAAACGGACGCGGGATGGCACCGGGTTTTTCACAAAGGAGCTGAAGTATGTGGGCGGAAGTCTACTACGACCCCACCCACCTTCCAAACAGGGTTCACCCGTGGCGCATCTGGAGGCCCGCTCTTTCTAAGCAGAACCGGCATCGTAATCGATCACTTTCTTCGCTTGACTCGCATTTGACTCGCAAAATTAACCGCTGGTGCATTGGCCTGGTGCCCCTCGATAAGAGTGAAGGCGTTGTCAGGGCATAGTTTTCCTGGGCCGAACCAAATCTCCGGTAAGAATTGCAAAGGCCGGGTGGCCCCCGCAAGCCGGTTTTGCCGGGTGCCCCTCCCGAGCTGGCTTTGCTTGGGTGGGGACTTTCGGGGATACGAGCGAGTGGAAAATAGAAAGAGCTACAGGCCTTGGTCGATGAAGAATCGCGGGCGACGACCGGCAGGGTGGATTAAACTCTCCCACCCAACCAGCAGAAGGTTGGGTGGGGAACCCGGTAATCTACTTCACCCGACACATGGGACGGCCCGCAGGCTAGACCCAGTCTCTGCCCAAGCAACCGAATGCGTTGAGCGAGAACTGCAATAAACACTGAAAAGAAGTCCTCGGTTGCGATCGGATCAGCGGCGAAATCGAACTTTGCTTTTTCTATACGTTAAAACAGCTTGCGGCGCAGCATACCGGCCAGTCCCAGAATGCCCGAAGCAAACAGCAGGAAGTTGCTGGGCTCTGGCGTTTCTTGACCGGTTGTTTGCGCGCCAATAGTAAACGCTTCCGATGGGATCGTGCCTACCGCGCTCTCGGAGGCCTGAGACGGGCAGTTCTCTCCGCCACCTGTGCCACCGCAGCCGACGCCACTGTTCTCGTCCCAGTAAACGGGATCCCCGCTGGGGACGGACGCGTTTTGCAGGTTGAGCCAATAGGTCGCGCCATTGGTTGTGGACAGGTTCAGGCCCGACACCATAATCAGGTCGACGTTGTAGCCATATTGGTTGGCCGAAATGAAGGTGTCGGTCACGAAGGAGGTGCCAGAGGCATATACCGTTCCACTATTCTCACCGCTGGTGATGGACCACTGCACGGATGACATGGAGTCGCCCGGGAACTCCCAGACGCCAAAGTAGAATTGGCTTTCGGTATTTCCGTCGCCCGTGAAGCTGTCGCTGACGACATAGCCGAAGTTGATGGTCCAGGCATCGGTTGTGCCGTTGATTGGACCATTGTCATAATGCCCCCTAAAGCTGTCATATTGCGCCGTGGCTGGAATTGCGGCCAGCGCCAGGCAGAGCAGGGTGAGCGAAACAATTCGTCGTGTCAAGGCCCGGACCTCCTTAGTCAGAATAGTTTGCAGCGCAATACGCCGGCCAGTCCCAGGATGCCCGAAGCAAACAGCAGGATGCTGCTGGGCTCGGGTGTGTTCCCCGAAGTGCTTCCATTGATCGTGAACGCTTCGGAAGGAATCGTCCCTACCGCGCTCTCCGAAGCCTGCGACGGGCAGCCGAGACCGTTGGAGCCGCCGCAACCTTGGCCGCTGTTTTCGTCCCAGTACACCGGATCGCCGCTGGGCACAGCCGCGTTCTGCAGGTTGAGCCAGTCCGTCCCGGCGTTCAGATTGACGTTCAGGCCGGAAATCGTGATCAGGTCAATGTTGTAACCGTACTGGTTGGTGGAGATGAATTTGTCGGTCAGGTTGGCGCCGCTGGCTGTGCCAGAGCCATACACTCTGCCGCTATTCTCCCCACTGGTAATGGACCACTGCACCGATGTCATAGTGTCGCCCGAGAACTCCCAGACGCCAAACGCGAAACCGATGGCACTGGAACCGCCGGAGATAAAGGTGTCACTGACGACGTAGCCGAAGTTGATGGTCCAGGCATCATTTGTACCGTTGATTGGACCGTTGTCATAACTCCACTGCCCAAAGCTGTCATATTGCGCCGTGGCTGGAATTGCGGTCAGCGCCAGGCAGAGAAGTGTGAGCCACGCGAGATGTACTCTCATCAGCCCTCCTGAGTGTACTAATTGGTTAACCGCTGGAGCCTCTGAAAGTCGGAGAGATAATACATCGTCTGGCCAGCGTTGCAACCACTAATTCACACGAAAGCGGTTTTTTCAAATCCAGAGTCTAGGCAGAGGAGTCCTATCGAAATAAACATTGTTCTGGCGATATCCCGAGATCTCGGGGAGAGGTTCTCAGCGCTATTCGGGCTTGCAGGCGTGCTTCACTGGCTACAGCATCCTGGGAATCCCTCTACCGCACTTTCGCCACCGGGATATTGCTGCACGCTTCGGACTGCATCAACGCTCTCTCTAGTACCTCGCGAGGGTCACCATTGGAGGGAGGAAAATTCTTCGGCAGGACCTGAAATGCCAGGTGTGCCATCTCATCCCGAGTGCGGTTTCCCGCCTGAACAAGCTGAGGCGGATGATTGGGGTTCGCCACGTTGTCGTCCGTGTTGTCATAAACATAGCGTAACGAGATCGTCGTGCCCTTAGGAAGAGGCACGGGTTTCAAGTAGCGATACACCGCCTGCCAGTTCAGGTCCCAATGCCTGATGTGAATGAGCGTTTCGCTGGCCCCGCCGGGAAGCGTCGCCGTAGCTTTAAGGTCCTTGCCGAGATGGTGGGCGTGAGGATAAATCGCCAGAAGATCGACGTCGAATGGCAGCACGAAGCGGGAGATCACGACGTAATTCGGATTCCCGGGCGGAATGGAGAGCAGCTCATCGCATTGCATCATGAACAGGACGGGATGCTTGGTGGCCGGCTTGTCCGTGAAGTAGATTCCGATACTTGGCTGGATCAGCTCCGGCTTGCCCGACGGCTGCAGGTGGGAGTTCAACACCAGGTCCGTACCCGGATCAAGGCGAAAGGCCATACCGTCCGGCTCAACATAGGGAACCGTGCCGGGTTTCCAGAGCAGGAAATGGGTATTGTTGCGGTCCACCATCCTCTGGGCAATCATGACGTCCGGCCCTCCGAAGCCCCCGCTCGACTCCTTCTCCTCAATGCGAAGAAGACCTAGGCGATCGACCACCACGTTGGCGTGATGCACCAGCTGCTTGTCCCCCGGAAGTACCTCGACCGCCTTCACCCAGCGGGCTTCCTTGATAGGAACAGGCAGTACGAAATTCCAATACATGTCGGTTCCAGTCGCAGGCACCAGATAGGGCTTGGTCGCTTTGACGATGAGATCGGGTTGGCCCAGCTGCCATCCCGCCGCGAACTGTGGCTGCGGCGGCAAATCCGCCGGATTGCCTTGTAACATTCCTTGATCCACCCACTTCCTTATCAGCGCGATCTGCTCTGCACTGAGACGCCGCTTGCCATAAAACTCCAAAGGTTGCGGGTCCGGCAACCATGGCGGCATGTAGCGCTGCTGCGTCACCGCTACAATCATGCGTCCGTGTTTTTTTACGTCGTCGTAGGTGAGCAGTGGGAACGGCCCAGCCTCTCCCGGCCGGTGGCAGGGCGCGCAGTTCTTAAAGACGATAGGAGCGATGTCGCGATTGAAGGTTACTTTCTTCTCCGAAGGAGACTGTGGAACATTGTTCGGTTCAACCTCCGCTGGCAGAATGGGCGCAGAGTGCCCCAGCGATGCCAGACTCCCGCCGGCCGCAACCGCGACAGCCAGTGAACCGAGAGCAATAACCAATAGATTTATGCTGCGGGTGCTCATGGTTCGGTAATTGGTACTGGGCAGTCGGCTGTTGGCGACCACCTGTCAGCGCCAACTACCAAGTACTAATTGCCAACTACCAGGCGTCCCGAGATTATACTGCCGTTCCCCATTCAGCCGGCTGCCACCTACATTCGCGTCGTTCGAATGTGTGGGTACAACAACGTTCGCAATAGATCAGATAAGAGAAGAGGTGAATTTCGTAACTCCCACTCATTCTAGAATCAGGAATGCGTGGGGCCGAGAAGGGGAATAACTGATCGTCAGCGGCCATTCCTGACAATTTACCCGCACCGAAAACCGCGAATGAGTTGACAATTTCCCCGCACCGAAACCCGCGAATGTGTTGATTGTATAAGAGAGAAGGCTCGCTTCGAATTCTCCGTGTCGAACCAAGCCACTTGTTGCCACCGCGGATGATAATCACACCCTGGTTTAACAAATCGAGAAACCACTGACTGTTGCCGGTGGCCTCCAGACCTATCAACGACGGCACCGGCAGTTGCCCATACCAGCGTTCCGCTTCGCCGTCCCCGTTTACCAACCCAGCCAACCCGAATCGCATACTATCGGGATAATCCTGACCATCATGCGTGTCCCATAAGGGTTCTCCTGATTGACCCGAGTGTGGTATCTGCCTATACTGCCGCAGGTTCACGGGTTCCTTTCTGCCTCTTGAGAAGCTTTCCTTCCCTCACTGTGGGGTGTTTATGAATCGCGTATGTTGGTACGTTGTGCTGGCGGCCGCATGCGCTTTGCTGCAGGCTTGCGGCTCCAGCAGTTCGAATCCCCCTCCTCCGGTAGAGCAGCCGCAGATCTCCATCAAATCGCCGACCGACGGTTCGACAGTCACGACTCTGCCGACGACCATCCAGCTGAGCTTCACCGGGGGCGCTGACCCGACAGCCATGAAGGCGCAGCTGGATGGCGTGGACATCACGGCGCAGTTTGCTGCGGCGGACAGTAGCGGAACCCGGTCGGTGCAGGTGGACCGTCCGGCGTTGAACCTGGGCAAGAACCAGATCCAGGTCATCGACGGTACGCTCCAGGCCTCCGCTTCCTTCACTGTGTCCTTTGGCGGCCTGGGCTCAGGTCAGAGCGCGAGCCTGCCCCTGCTGGTTCCCATTCAAACCCGTTATGTCACCGGGGACGGTTCGGTTGCGACCGACTACAACATCGCCCTCTATGAAGACCCCAACAATCCCAACACGCCCACCCTTTTCCCGGCACAAATCCCCAGCGACGGCTCGAACACAGGATTCCAAATTGTTTACTTGCAGCGTTCCAACCTGAGCCTCGTCCAGAACTCGACGGTTCCCAACCAGAACGCAAACGGAGAGTTTTCTGTAACTCCTCTTTTTGGAACCCTGTCCAGTGTTCCCTCGGGCTGCGGAAGTGGAGGATGCCTGGTGATCGTCCAGAGTCTGGGAGAGCTTGGTTACACTCCCTGCGCGAGCTACAGCTACAAAGGAAACAACAACACGTTGATCGATTGCCTCGGGTTCCAAGCATTGTTTCAGAGGATGGGAGGGTCAGCACGCTGGCTGTTTGCGAATGGGACAAATCAGCAGATTGCCTACTCGTTTGTCGGCAACATCAACCCTGGCGGGCCAAATTACAGCAGCAATACTCCAGGCACCTTTTTTGAACGGCTCACCTGCAGCGGCAGCAACACCAACAACAACAATCCCTGCGATTACCTGGGTTCCCCGAACACCTCGGGAACCGCGCCCGGCAATGCCACCCCTTCGCAGATCGGAAATATGGCGGGTGTGCTGATACGGGACAACTTCAACAACTTTACGTACGCCCAAAACGCTCCTCCCGTGAGCTTTTCCAGCGGCCTCGATAACACCAATGTGAGCCATGCCTTCACCATCAACAGCGTGACCATCTGGTCCGATTTCTTCGGCATGGGAAATGGAGGCTTCCACGTCGTGGTCCTGGACCGGACGACGTTAAACATGGTGGCGCAGGCATCGTTCAAACATGATCCTGCCGGCAATTCCGATCTTCCGTCCCTGCAGAACTTTATTAACCAATACAACACCTACGGCAACCTGGTCTTGCTGGCTGCCTTTGCCAACACCACCTATACGACCAACACAGCCAACCGCGCCGCCTGGTATTCCGTGGCGCACAATTCGATTCCGCAGCTGGGCGGGACCGAGCAGGTCTTTTACCTGATGAACAACCAGGAGCACTGTTCGTCGCAGCCACCACCACCCTGTCAAATGGATGACTATACCCTGGTGGGTGGCTTTACCGACCAACTCTATACCCGTGTGGCCCAGACCGGCCTGGAGAACGAAACAGGCGCGGAGATGAGTTCGGTGATTGCCCGCGAGACAGAGACGACTCCACTCGATTCCACCATCCAGGGCTTCCTGGAGATGGACCATGAGGGGTACTACAGTGCCAAGCAGTTCGGCCATGCTACGGGATTGAGCGGTGACATAGGTTTGAGCAACCCGGTCAACGCGGAATTGCTGTCGGCCTCACTTCGGAACCCCACCCCCTGGCCTTATCCATCCGACCCGGCAAAACAAGCGGCCTACACTTGGATCAGCCAGCAGCTATGCTGCAGCGACGTGCGCTCCGCCTATGTCAATCTCAACATCGATCCATCCATCTGGCTGGCGCAATTGCAGCAGCTCACCTTCGATGCGACCAAGATTCCCGGCTCCGACCAGAATGACTTCGACACAATGAAGCAGCAGCTCACCACCGAGTTCCAATACGTCAGGCTGGTTCGCCTCTTCCAGGGTAACCTGCTGGGGCTTTATCAGGACCAGCAGGCGAACCTCTCCTTGCTGCTGCAGCAGGCGACGAATGACGTGCTGAGTGACCTGCAGATCCAACTCACCCAAACCGTGCCGAGCCAGTCCTGGTCGACAACCCTGGAGCAGGTCTTTGGTGTGGCCAGTGCGCTGGCCGGTTTCATTCCTGAAGCTTCGACGGTGACGGCTGGCGTCCAAACCGCCCTCGCCCTCGGCACTGCCGCCATGAATGAGGCGGCTGCCTACACCAACTCGGCCGGCGGTCAGGCCCTGAAAGCCCAGGAGAATGAAGAAGTGCAGGCTTCCGCTTTGGCTGGCAATGCAGCCGACGAGTTCGCCTCCACCTTGGTCACCCTGGGCAACGAGTTTGACCGTATCGTCAGCGATTGGGGACGGCTGAAGACCGTAGGCGGTCCGCTGCTTAACGATCAAGTGCCTTGGGACAGCAACGCTGCCGGCCTGCTGTTGCGGAGCTACGACAGGCTGGTTCGGCGCGATCTCTATACCAAACTCATCATGGCCAACGCTCAGGTCGCCTACTATCCTTATATTTCGGATGAGTCCTATAACCACGATAGCTATGGCAGTGGGCAGGACTGCCATTGGTCACAAGACAACATCGATCCCTACTGGCAACTTGCCACCCAGCCATTTTTGTTCTATCCCTCTGGCTTGCCCAATACGGACAACAATCCCGGCAACCGGTGTTGCGACTACCCGCATGATTACGATTGGGCAGTATGGGCTCTCGTCTTTCCCGAGAATCTTAAGCACGACTGCCCAGTCTATCAGACCCAGCCCTCAACCTTTGGCCTGTTCCAGCCACTTGATCCTGACAATCAAGACGCGCTGGGAGCCTATCGTCTGTGGTTTTTCACCCGAGAGGGGTACACCATCAACCAGAACAACTCCCAGCAGCCCTGCTACGACGGCTCCGGGTGTTGATGCAGCGTTAGTCGAAAGTGGGAGGAGGGGGAGTAATTCCCGAAATGGGCCATTATTTGAAAGTAGTTGTGACACTGTCACATATTTTAGAGTATTTTTTACATGTCAATAGGCAAACGGGTTGCTCCGTTGGTTAAGTTAATGAAAACAAGCGCAATATAAATGTCCAAAAAACCAACCAAAACCCTGTAAAATGTGCTATATTGAGATTAGAGTAAAAGATTGGGAAGAGGTTCTGTAGAGCTTCCCAAATGAACCCAGCCAAGCGTGCTGGGTTTTGGTTTTTTGGGGCCGGTTTCTTGGATGCCCCCTATCCGCCCTGAGCGGCGCGAAGTCACAGCGGCAGGCGCTAGTACGGGGTCCACTGAAAAGCGGAGAAACAGCAGATCCCTCGTGGGCTGATGCCCACTTGCGATGACAATTTCCAGCAACTGGGATGTCAACAGAAGCCGGCCTCTGTACAGAGATGTGCTTTGTTTGCGGCGGCGAGAGAAGTGCCAAGACACCAGCCCCATCGGGGGCGGGTCAGATCAGCCCAGCATGGAGCCGCAGGCGGAATGCTGGGTAGCCTTGGGGATAAAAATCCGAGTCCCTTCAGGGATGGCACGGTTCAACGCAGGTTCGCCACGGGCGGCCCGGGGCCCGTCGAGCTGCCACGACGGAGCGATCCAGACCCTGAAGCCGATTCAGTTTCTCAGTCTTTTGCCTGTCACCCCTGCAATCAAAGAGTAAAAACCATCAGAGCTTTGGCCCTGAGGGATGCCATTCCGGGGCTCGATTAACCGCATGGTTCGACCCGGAAACCGGCGTCCTTCAGGGTCAAGTTGTCGGCCGGAATCGTGAGTCGCGGCGGCGCCGGCATGGTTCTGCGAGGTAGGAATTCTTCATCAGGAGGAACACGATGTCCGAACCAAGTTACGAAGAATTGAAAGCCAGGTTGGCGGAGCTGGAAAAACGGCCTGCGGCGGTGAACGGCGTGACCGCATTCAAAGTCAGCGCCAAGGGCGCAGTCAGCCTGTATGGTCTGGGACGCTTTCCGGTCACACTGTATTACGAACAATGGATCAAGTTGCTGGACCGGGCGGAGCAGCTGCGCTGCTTCATGGAGGCCAACAAGGCGGCGTTGAAAGTCCGCAACTTGAGTTCCGAGCCGTGCTGAAAACCAAAGCCCCGCGGCTGGCCAAGAGGCTCCCGGCGTGGTTCAGCCGTGATCCCTGGAGCCGGTGTTTTTCCCCCATGTAAAATGGCGGGTGGGAGCTGACTGGCCGCAGCGGGCAGCTCACGCCGAAGCACAGGGTTCCCCAGCCAGCGCCACAGTGCCGGGGGCCGGGTCGAGGAGCTGCCAGGGCATGGACATGACGTGGGTGACCGACCGCATCGCGGTGGGCGGCGGCATCTGGACTGACGAAAAGATGGTGGAGGTGGCACGCGCCGGAATCACCCACATCATCGACATGCAACTCGAGTGGGACGACACCCGGCTGGCGGAGCCCTACGGCGTGCGGGTGTTGTGGAACCCAACCGACGACGACTTCCGGCCGAAGCCGCCGGAGCTTTTCCAGCGCGGCGTGGAGTTCGCGCTGACCGCGCTGGACGACGCCGAATCGCGGGTGTTCATCCACTGCGCCGCCGGGGTGCACCGCGCTCCCATGATGACGCTGGCGGTGCTACGGGCCATGGGCTTCCGGCTGCAGGACGCCATGAACATGATCCAGGCGCGGCGCCAGGTGGTGGACTTCGCCGAGGTCTATGTGCAAAGCGTGGAAGACTTCATGCGCAACTATGAGGCGGCGGAGCAAAGGCGGTAGGAAGTTGCAATTAGCAGTTGGCGATTAACAGTTGGCGGTTGGCGAGTGCGGCCGGCATGACAGCTGAATTTTGAGTCTGTGATACTGTGCAGATGCGGCATGATTTTCGCCGCCGGAGTCGCAGGACTTCTATAATTGAGTTGACCCTCAAGTTAAGGTAAGACCCTCGAAGGTTCTCGTCTCACGTTGTAACTCTGTGGTAGCAGGCGCCCGAGCAAGATCATGGCCTGCGATCAATTCAAGTTTCGTTGCAGAATAGCGGCCCCTTTCCGCAAGGTCGGGGCGGACCCTGCATTCCCCGGTCGCCACGGCGACCTGATCGCTCGGGATGACATAAGAAACACATCCTTTTATATGCATACTTCCGCCGGCTCACGCCGGCAGCAGAGAGGCACCGATGATGCCGAAGATCAACCGCCTGACCGGGCGGTTTTTTACTGTCCTGATTTCTGTAACCGTTGCGGTTTTGTTGCCGCGGGCCGTGGTGGCAGGCGAAGCGAGTCCTCGACCTCCTCTCGTTTCGCCGGCCGCGGCCGGGTTTGTACCGGGCCTGCCGCCCACCCATCCTTATATAAAGGATGCGACGGCCGAGCTGAAGCCGGCGGGCCCGCTTTTTGCAGAATGGCCCACGCAGCGTCGTTTCACGCCATTGCGGCTGGAGCATCGCGCCCCGGTGATGGTAGCCGGCGTCGTCTCGCTGGCCAATCGAAGCGTAGCGGCAAACCTGCTGGCGGCCGGCGGTGTCGCCAAAGCGCCTGCTCCCACATTGTGTCAGATCAGCGATACGGTCTATCGCGCCGACGGCTCGCCCGCGCAAGGCACGGTGCTGCTCTCCTGGCCAGCCTTCACCACGGCGGCGGGACAGGCGGTTTCGCCCGGCTCGCTGCTGGTGACCCTGGATGTCAACGGCGGATTCAACGCCAGCCTCGCGCCCAACACCGGCGCCAGCCCGGTGGGCACGTTTTACAAGGCAATCTTCAGGCTGAGCGACGGCACAAATGAGACCGAATACTGGGTCGTCCCCAACATCCAGAGCACCACGATCGGCGCGGTCCGCAGCAAGCTGGTTCCATCGAATCAAGCGGCGCAATTTCTGACCCGCGACGTCGCGGAGTCCAATTATCTAAACTTGACAACCAACGAAACTGTGGCCGGCATCAAGACGTTCAGCAGCTCGCCCAGCGTGCCCACCCCGGCGCAGGCCACCGACGCGGCCAATAAGGCGTATGTTGACGCCAATGCGGGCGGCAATCTGGCATCGCCGCCGCCCATCGGCAACGTGACCCCCAACGCGGTGACGGCCACCGATTCGAAAACCTTGTACTACCCGGTGGTGGATGTGCGGGCCTATGGCGCGGTAGGAGACGGCAGGCCCGGCAAAGGCTGCTCGATTACTGGCGGCACGGCTGCCCTGACCTGTGCCAGTGGCACATTTGTTTCAACTGATGTTGGCAAGACCACCTTCCTCGTCGAAGCGGGAGCTTCCAGCGGATGTACGGCGGGACATACGAATGGCAAATGTCCGCTCAAAACCACCATTCTGTCTTACACCGACTCGGCACACGTGACCCTGGCGGCGAACGCCACCAGCACCGTGAGCAATACGTCGATCTTGTTGGGCACGAACAATCGAGCCGCCATCCAGGCGGCAATTGATTTTGCTGCGAATTCCAGTGCTTCCGAGTTCGAGATTTACATTCCTCACGCTCTTGGCACGGGCACCTCGGCGTCGGTGACTAATCCGGGCTGTTATCTGGTGGACGGGTCTATCAAACTGCCTGATTCATCGCAGAGCCAGTTTAAGTGGCTGCGCTTACGCGGCGATGGCAACGACGCTTCCAAGATATGCGAAGCCAACTGGGCCGCGGACGTATTTGACATCAACTACCCCGGTACGGCTGGGACCGAATACTGGTTCAAAGACTTTGGAATTACCGGCCCTCCTAGTTATTACGATCAGTCGGGAATCCACTGCCACAACTGTCCTGCCATGCGCGTGGAAGGCATGTGGATGAGCGGATTTCAGAAAGCGATTTGGGCGGATAATTCAGGTAATGGCAACGGCACACAGTTACTAAAGATTTGGGGAAATACCTTTGAGTATGACTATATGGCATTGTCGTGGGCTGCCTATACAGGGACTATTTCGCAGTTTCTCGACATGCATGACAACATGATCGACATAGGTTCCTTTGATTGGACACTGGATGGGAGCGGGAACCGGTTGCATCCTTACTCGATTGATCTGAACAAAGTGTTTGCCGCCAAGATTTACAGCAACTTCTTCTGGGGTGACGGGCGCGGAATTCGCTGCACCGACTGCGCCGATCTGGACGTTTACGACAACGATTTTACCTTCATGCCTAACACGCTTATAGGCGACGGCCCAAGTCCTTATGGTTATCAGAATCTTAGTCTCACAGGCACTGGAATCGGGTACGCCCGCCGCATCAACATTCACGGCAACCACTTTGCCAGCAGCAACGCCGAAGCGGTGGATGTAACGGGCAATGTAACAGCACAGTTTAGTGGAGATGTTTATACGTGGAACGCGGCCGGAACGGCCCAACCATATATGTCCATCACGGCGACCAATGGAGCCAACACTGTGGGCATACTAAATGAATGGATAGACGCTTGCGTCTCGCCCTGCATCACGGTAGCGGCCAACGCCCTGGCCGCAGGGTCTAACGTTTCCGGCAACTACTTTGCCGGCGGCATCACCACTCCCATTTCCGTTACCGGCAGTTTACCCAGTGGGACCTACGTGGCGCTACACTCGGGTGACATCGCTGGAGGAAACGGCAGCTTCGCCGGAGACCTTACCGCGCGCGATATTCCCGGCGCGCTGTATTTTGTCAGCAAGTACGCGAACATCCAGGCCGCGATTAACGCTGCCTATAATAATGGTGCGGTCCTCGGAACTGTGGTGGACGATCGCACCGCGCCCTACAGCGGGCCGGGCTTCATCCTTTATGATTCGGTGACCCTGCAACTGGCGGCCACCACCTATACCATCACCGGCACCGTCACCTACAACAACGGCAACAATAATGTGACTGCGGGGATCATCGCGGTGCCGGGCGCAAGGCTGATCGGGGCCAGCACCTCGACCAATCACGGCACCATTGTTACGGCGGGCAACGGATTAAATGCCGACCTGATCGCTACCTCTACGGTCGGCACCGGCGCTGGATCGGCGGCGCAGTGGTGGCACTGGGGCGGATTCGAAAATTTGCGCGTTACCGGCAACGGCGCCAACCAGACGACGGGCAACTGCTTCAACATCGAGAACATGGGTGAGACCGCCTTCCTGCGCACCATTGAAGTGAGTGACTGCAAGGTTGACAACATTCTGTTCACCGGGGCGAGTGCCACACCGTCAGACATCGCCAATATCACCACCAATAGCGCCGGACGTTACGGATTCAACTTCAACAACCTGAGCGGCGTCGCGGTGGTCCACGGCCTCAGCGGCGACTCCAACGCCACGTCTATCGTGCGCCTCAACGGCGGACAGTCGGGCACGCTAACGATTCTTGGCTTCAAGACGGAAGAAGAGATCAGCGGCCAGGATCCGCTGATCACCATCGACCAGACCGGGCAGAACGCGGCGCAGCCCAGCTTGTTCATCGTCGGCGGCTACACCTTCGGCCGCAGCGGCGTGAACGACGTCATTAAGTATGTGAATGGAACTCTCGGCACCACGCCCTACATCAGCGTGAGCAACTTCTACGTGCAGGACTACGCCAACGCGGTGAACGATGTGGTGAACAGCCGCACCACCGCTGCCACCAACATGAATAAGGTGCCGTTCTACTACGGCCCGACCGGCGCATTCTACTCCGGCCAGGCGTTCACGCTGGACCTGAACACTTTTGTGCAGTCGCCGCACTCGGGCAACTACACCTTGACCGAGGTCTTCGGCACCACCAGCTCGAACGAGACGCTGGTGGCGGCCAGCGGCACGTCCACCAGCCTCAGCACTGGAGGCATCGGCTTCCGCATGGCCAATCGCTCGGTGTACGGCCAGACGCCGGAGCTGTTCGCCAAGATGACCTACGCGTTTCCCGGCGGCGTGCCCAACAATCAGCAGTGGGAGTTCATTCCTGCGAAAGTCGGCGGCGACAACAGCACGCGCTGGATTGGCGATCCCAGTTATCGCTGGGACGAGATCTATTCCGCCGACGTGAACACCACGACCGCGACGGTCGGCACGTTGAATGTGACCAGCTGCAACGGTTGCGGTGCGACGCAGGTGAATAGCGACTGGAACGCGAACTCGGGCGTGGCGCAGATCCTGAACAAGCCGGCGCTGGCGACGGTGGCGACCTCCGGTAGCTACAACGATCTCAGCAACAAGCCTGCCATTCCGGTGCAGGGCGCGCACCTGGTCGGCGGATCCATGCAAGGCAACTCCGCCACGCTCACCGGCAATAGTGCGGACCAGACCATCTATACCGCGACGCTGCCCGCCGGAACATTTGCGGCGGGAACGGGAGCGCGTTGCAAAGCGCAGTGGCAGCATACGGTCAACGGCAGCACGGCCATCACTCATAAATGGACGCTGGGCGGCGCCAGCGCGGCCTACGCCGCGTTTACCAGCGCCAGCACTAATCTGGTGAGCGACGTGGAAGTGCTGACGCCGTCGTCGCTGGCGGCGCAAATCATCAATACCGGCGCGCTGATTGGCGGCACTACTATTCAGGCTGGACCCAATACCGCCGTGGGCAGCGAGAACCTGGCCAACGCCGACACCATCAAGTTCACCTTCAACGCCGGCAGCGGCGAGCAGGTGAAGGGCATAGCGTTCTATTGCCAGACGGTGCAGTAGACAGTACCCAGTGGTGCAGTAGTCAGTGGCCAGTTGTCAGTGCTCAGTCGTCGGTCGCCAGTAGTCAGTTGCCGGAGTTTGCGAGGTGACCAGATCAGCTAGAAGCCAGCCGCGGAGCGGCGGCGAAGTTAGCCAGGGGCGGATTGCGGGGTCCCCGATACGCGCTGCTTTTGCGCGTGTCGGGGTGCAAGCAACCCCGGGTGAAGTGACAAACCGAACCCAGCCGCGTAGCGGCGACAGCACCGAGGATGAGAGACGGTCAAAATGCGTTGCGCCGTTCCTCCTTGTCACAAACGCGTAACAGCGGATACCTCGACTCGCTACCCAATACCAGGGCGGCTCGGTCGGGATGACAATTTTTGGAAGGGAGTACAGTTTCTCAACTCACCATCTGAGGTAACGGGCCACTGGCCACTAGCCTCTAAGCACTGAAGTTTCGCATCCACATCCTTCTTGAGGCAGCGGGCATCCGGACTCATCCTCCCACACCGCCACCCATGACGCGCACGAACGGCGCGTCATGGGGACTCCGGTTTCGTGGGACGGCCTTTTATATCCGAGATGATGAATCCCACAACGTGGGAGTGTTGTGATAACCCCTGCTGGGAAGGCCGGCGCACCACGACGCCGGCCACAGTGATGGCAGGTCTCAGCAGAAAGGGTTCTTGTCACCACGGAGGGCACAGAGCAAAAACGCAAGTATCGCGAATCGCGCCATAGGGTGACACTTTGTAGGTTTGTCATCACGAGTCCGCCTCGGCGGACGAGGGATCTGCTTCTTCCTGTTTTCCCGAAAAGCAGATTCCTCGCGCCCAACCCCGGGCGCTCGTAGTGACAATTCCTACGTGACGGCCGGTCGCATACATGGCTCGGCGCGTCACTTTGATTCGCGATTCTCCTGAACTCTGCGTTCCCCGTGGTTAGACCCATCTCATCAGTCGCTTTGCATCAGAGCACAGCTTAAGTCGTGCTCTGATACGAAGCATCGAGATTGATGAGATGAGCCGTAGAAGGCTTTCGCGCTGGAACTGCGTCATCGGAGTGGCGCAATGTCAACCTTCGAACCAGCAGAAAAGCATGCCGCAACCTCGTCAACCAGCAACACAACTTCGCAGGCAACCGAAGCGGCACAAAGCGAAATACCTCAGGGGCTAAAGCCCACTCCGGAAGCGGCCGTTTTCGGTGCGGCTGAAGCCGCGTCCTTTCAAAACCGAGCTTCTGAGATGGCGTCTAAGGACGGGTCACCCGAAATCAAGACCTCTTCCTCCAGGAAGAAGCGGAACCGGAAGCAAAAGCAGGAGGAAAAGGATAAGGAGCAGCAGAAACCCGAGGGGGGGCCAGGCGACGACAAGCCCCCGGAGACGCCGGCAAAGAAACTTGAAGACGACCTGGTGTTGTTCACGCTCGGCGGCGGCATGCTGGTATTTCCCAGCCGCGAGAAGCCGGTCACGGTCGAGCAACTGGCCGAACTGGGCACGAACATGCACCAAACCATCGCGCCCTACAGCAGCAACTGGCCGCTAACGACCGCGATACGGGCGGCGATCGAGTATCAGCACTATATCCGCGGGAAGAACAAGCGGGTCCGTCCGATGGTACTGAACGCGGCGCAGCGCGACGTGGACCGCCGCGCGGGCAAGCGCAACATCGTTTTGAAGGCGCGCCAGTTGGGCATCACGACCTATGTGGCGGCGCGCTTCTTTCTCTCGACCATGCTGCAGCCGGGAACGCTGAGCGTGCAGGTAGCGCACGACCAGCAATCGGCTGAAGAAATTTTTCGCATCGTGCACCGCTTCCTGGAGAACCTGCCGGAGCCGTGGCGACACAGCGCGCTGAAGACCTCGCGCGCCAACGTCCGCCAGATCATCTTTCCCCAGCTTGACAGCGAGTATCGCGTGGAAAGTGCGGCGGACCGCTGTGCCGGCCGCGGGCTGACCATCCAGAACCTGCATTGTTCGGAGGTGGCCCGCTGGCCGCACGATGTGGCCGAGACCCTCGCCGCGTTGCGCGCCGCGGTGCCGCCGGACGGGGAGATCTTTCTGGAATCCACGCCCAGCGGCGCCGGCGGAACGTTTTACGAAGAGTGGCAGAGCGCGCCGGAAACCGGCTATGTGCAGCACTTCTTCCCCTGGTGGTGGGAGGAGAGTTACACGCGCAAGGTTGAGGTTGTCAACTTTACCGACGAGGAACTCGAGCTGATGGCCAAGTACAAACTCGATGCCGGGCAGATCGCCTTCCGTCGCGAGATGCGCAGCCAGTTCCGCAATCGCTTTCTGGAGGAGTACGCCGAGAGCGCCGAGACCTGCTTCCTGACCTCGGGGAATTGTATGTTCGATTGCGAGGTGATCGACCGCAGGCTGAAAGAGCCACAGGAATATTGTGACGACAAGGAGAACGGCCGCATGCTGTATTTCCTTCCCGCGGTTACGGGCAAGCAGTACATCATCGGAGTGGATCCGGCCGGAGGTGGCGTGCATGGCGACAACGCTTGCGCACAGGTGATCGAGGTGGAGAAAGGGACGCAATGCGCCGAATTGCTGGGGCACTACACGCCGCAGGAACTCGCTGCCAAGGTCACGGTGCTGGCCAAGAAATACAACATGGCAACGGTGGCGGTGGAGCGCAATAACCAGGGAGAAGCAGTGCTCGCGTTTCTCGGGATGGAGTGCGGTTATCCGCATATTTATCCCGAGGGCCAAAAACAGGGCTGGCTCACCAGCCCGACTACGCGGCCACCTATGCTCTCGCGGCTTGAGGTCATGCTGGCAAATACGCCGGCTCTTTTCATCAGTCATCGGTTCCTCCAGGAATGCCGCAGCTTTGTGCGCGATGCCAACGGGCGATGTGCAGCAGCTCCGGGCGCGCATGACGACACGGTGATGGCTATGGCGATTGCGCAAGCTGTCCGCGCCGAGTGCCGCGTCCGGATCCCGGAATCGGAGCAGGAGCCAGCCCTGGCGGCGCTGGCCGCGTAAACGTGTAGAGGCCATCTCACAAATTGTTCCGGGTGGTATCAGGGAACGACCGCCGCAAAATACGTTCCCTCGGGGCTAAAGCCCGGTGATGAGGGAGCCGAGTTGCGGCACGGCTGAAGCCGTGCCCTGATACAAACCTAGCTTCGGACGATTCATGAGATAGGTTGATGGGATGTATTGTCATCCGGAGCGAGTCCGCGACGGAGTGCGTGGGCGAGTTGAAGGATCTCGATTGCAGGCGTTACCGCAATCGCGGTCCTTTGAGTCGCGTCCCCAGGGTGGAGGCACTCGCTTCGGATGGCAGGCAATGGGGAACATCGCGGGCACGCAGGCGCGGCATAGGTCAAAGCTCTGCCGTCCCCTGAACAAGCAGTTCGGTGGGAGAGCTGGCCTTCAGGCCAGCGTCCAATCGCCCATCGTGGTCGGGCAGGGGGCTGAAGCCGGAATTCTGTAGGGATTGAGTTACGGCACGGCTGAAGCCGTGCCCTGATAAAACCTGACCTGTAACAATTTATGAGGTTCTGGTGTCAGCCAGAGCGAGTCCATGAGCGAGTGCGCGGGCGAGCGGAAGGATGACAAGCAATGGGGGATACCGCCGGCATGCAGGCGCGGCGAACGCCAACCGGAGCGCTGCCGTCCCTGCCGGGACTCGGATGAATCTCTAACTGAACCCAGCACTTCGCCTTCGGCTTCGTGCTGGGCTAAACTGAGTCGCCCCTTCGGGGCTGGTTTCGCGCAGCTCGGTCAGCCGTCGCGAACAAAGCATCGCCGTGAGGAAGACTCCGAGGCGGTCGTCTGATGCAACGCAATTGATGAAGCACGTACACGGGCATCTTTCGTACTGGCCAACGATAAACCGATTCCCGCTGACAACTCGCACCGGCCATTGACAACTGCTTTTCCACCTCACACGGGTGTGTGACCTATGACGGCGCAATCGGCATGGGGACGGGGTAGCATTATTCGCGGAAACTGCCGCGATGCTCTTGCTCGCGTCGTCCCTCGGATTGAGTTGCAAGCGACGCGGAGGCGATGGCCGTGAAGTACGGCCGCGATGGCCGTTCGGGCGGTTTCCTACTTTGTGGTAGAGACCGCCCTGTCGCTCCCGGCAGGAATGAGACGGGTCTCCCACCCTCTCGCCAAAAGATGGCGAGAAGGGTAGGGCACCCGAACAGGTCTCTTGGTCCAGGCCGTACAACACGTCCGCAGGATGCGCGGCGGCGCGCAGAGCCATCTCATGCGCTGCGCCGATGGCCAGTACTACGTCGTCAAGTTCCAGAACAATCCGCAGCACACCCGGGTGCTGGTCAACGACTGGCTGGGCTCGCGGCTGGGCGAGATGATCGGGCTGCCCATGCCGCCGTGGCGGTGGTGGACGTGCATCCGTGGCTGGTCGAGCGCACCCCCGATCTGCGCATCGAGATGGGCGGCCAGCGCCGGATGTTCACCCCGGGGCTGTCGTTCGGCTCGCGCTACGTAGTGTCGCCGCTGGAGGGCCAGGTGTGGGACTACCTGCCCGAGGCCATGCTCTCGCGGGTGCGCAACGTTGGCGATTTCGCCGGCGCGCTGGCCCTCGACAAGTGGACGTGCAACGCCAATGGACGCCAGGCCGCCTTCTGGAAACTGGCCCGCGAGCGCAAGTTTACGGCCAGCTTCATCGATCAAGGTTATTGCTTCAATGCCGGGGAGTGGAATTTTCCAGACGCGCCGTTGCGCGGCGTCTTCGGGCGCAACGATGTTTATGCATGTATCACATCGTGGGACAGCTTCGAGCCGTGGCTGAGCCGGATCGAGACGTTCCCGGACAGCTCGCTGTGGCCGCTGGCGGAAGAGATTCCGCCGGAGTGGTACGGTTCGGCGACCGACGAGCTTGAGCGGTTGCTGTCGCGGCTGCTCACGCGGCGCGCGCGGGTGCGGGAGCTGATCCTAGACTTCAAGAACTCGTGCCGCAACCCCTTCCCCAACTGGAAGGAGGCGGTGAATTGATGAGAGTAATTAGTAATTAGCAATTAGTAATTAGCAATTAGTCGCGGCGTAGAGGCAATGAGCATGAAAGATTTCAAGACGCTGGAGGTTTGGGAACGGGCGCACATGCTGGCCCAGTCGGTGTACATGCTGGTGGAGGAGTGTCCCGCGCTGGTGCGTTATGGCCTGGCGCCCCCGATGCAGCGCGCGGGCATCGACATCGCCGCCAAGATCGCCGAGGGCTGCGGGAGGTCGGGAATGAGGGAGCCGAGCAGTGGTATTTCAACGGGGCCATGGGATCGGCGGCCGCACTGGAATACTATGTGCTCCTGGCCCATGACCTGACGCTCATTCCCGACGCTGAGCATGAGTGGTTTGGCCAGATGGCAGTGGACATCCGGGTAATGCTGCGAGAGTTGATAGCAGAGAAGAAGACGTCAACGAGCCGACCCGCGGCCCCGGTAACGAGGGTGCAGTGAAGAAATTAGCACAAAGAAGGACGCGGAATCACGAAGCGGGGGCTCGGACAGGCGTTGTCGCAGTATAGGGGCCCTTCGACTCGGGCTGAAGTCCTCGCTCAGGCTGACAAGGCGGTTTGGGTGAAGTGCTAAGTGCTAAATGCTAATTGCTAATGACTGATTTCAAACAATGCGAATTCTTTCTGCTGCGCTACGTTCCCGACGTGGTGAAGGGTGAGTTCGTCAACGTGGGCGTGGTGCTGCTGGAGGACGGCGGACGGCGGCTTCACCGACGTGCGCTTCACCCGCGACTGGCGCCGCGTGCGCTGCCTCGATCCCGAGGTTGACGTCGAGTTGCTGGAGTCGTACGAGGCCGAGCTGCGGCGGCTGTTGCAGTCGCGGCTGCCCGAGGTGATCAATTATCGCGGGCCGATGTCGCGGCGCGAATGGCTGCTGGCGCAGATGGAGCAATCGTTCTCGGGCGCGCTGGAATTGGCGCCGATGACGGCGGTGCTGACCGAGTCTCCGGCGGCGGAGCTGGGCAAGCTGGCGCAGGCGTATCTGGAATCGGCGGCGCGCGGGCGACGTGCGCTGACCGGACGGCGCATGATTTACGGCGCCATGCGCGATGCGTTCGAGCAGACGGGCGTGTGGAGCTTCATGTGGAAAGATATCGTGGTCGCACAATATTCGGCCACCGGAGATCCGTTGAAGATCGATTGCGCCTATCGCCCGGAGGGTTTTATCCACATGTTCCAGGCGGTTTCGCTGGCGACAGTGGTGGATTCGGCGAAGGTACTGGCGTTCAGCTATCAGGATTTTCGCGACGGCATGGCGCAGGCGGAGAACGCGACGCCCAACCTTTATGCAGTGGTGGAAGACGGATTGGACGCCAAGGATCCGGCTATTGGTTTCGCGTTGAGCACGCTCGACCGGTACGGCATCGATGTTGCCACCGTCAGCCAGATGCCGGCGATCGCGGAGCGGGCGCGGGAGGAGTTGCGGTTGTAACTCGGTCGCCGCTACGCGGCTCCGGCCTAATATGTCCCGATTATTCGGGGTTTGCACCCCGGGCTCAAGGCACCGCCGCCGCTGCGCGGCTCGGGCGTCGGCCCCTACATATTACTTGCGAGATCGACCAGTCGATAACTCCGGCGCGGGTTTGGCGTGGATCTTAATTGCTGGAGTTGCGGCGGCAATAGGGTCCCTTCGACGCGAACGGTCCGCCTCCGGCGGCCTCGTTCTTGCTCCGGATAACACTTCGCAGGGAGACTCGACGAGGGTTAATAGCGTGAACGTCGCTCTCATGGCGCTCTTCGGAGCGCCATTTTCTATTTGGACACAATGCAGGCAGAGATTTTTGAACGATCCACTACTCACGCACCATTAGCCACTTCTCACAGGCGGCAAACACATGAACATGCGAAAGACGTTTCGCGGCGCGCTGCGCCGCATGGTCCGACTCCCATCCTTTTCGCTGGGCGAAAGAGGATGGGGCACCCTGCGTCAGCAGGATCCGCTTTTCTCAACGAACACTGGCCCAGCGCCAATTCCCCTGCCGCGCTGGCAGCCGCCGGCGCCGAACCTGCACGTAAGACGGTGCCTCTTCCCACCATATTCACTCCGGGGGCGCCCACGCTGGTGCGTGCCGGAGTCATGCCTAAACCATCGCCGGCCAACCTGCGGCGCTTCGCCGAGATGCCGATCGCGCGCAAAGCCATCAACACCATCAAGGATCGCATCGCGGGCATGCAGTGGCGCATTCAGCCGCGGCACGGGCGCGCGCTCGACGACGCTGCCCGACGCGACGGCGCGCATCGCCACGCTGGTTCTCAACTTCGAGCAGCCAAATCCGCAGGACTCCTTCCGCTCCATGATCGAGCAGGTGCTGGAAGACGTGCTGGTCGGGGGTTTCGGGGCAATCGAGCTTGACCTCACCGGCGATCGCCGCGCGGCCGCTGGTGCTGTGGCCGGTGGATGGCGCGAGCATTCGCATTCGCACCGACTGGGACGGCAATCCCTCGTCGCCACATTATGTGCAGGCCACGGGCTCGTTCACGCCCACCACCGAGATCACGCTGGCCGACGAAGAGCTGTCGTACATCCGGCTGAACCCGCGCACCCACACGCCGTTTGGGCTGGGCAAGCTGGAGGTCGCGTTCGAAACCATCCATGAATTTCTGTGCGCGCACCGCTTCGCCTCGCGGCTGGCCAGCAACACCGTGGTGCAATATGCGCTGTGGCTGCAGAACCTGAGCCCGGCGCACCACGAGCGGCTCATTCGCTGGTGGCAGGACGAAATCGAGGGCACGGGCAAAGTGCCGATCCTTTCGGTCGAGACCAAGCCCGAGGTGCTGCGCTTCAGCGGCGGCACCGATGCCGACCTGCGGCTGCAATGGCAGGAATTTCTGATTCGCATGATCGCCGATGCGTTCGACCTGCCGCCCATGCTGCTCGGCCTGGAGCGCGACGTCAATCGCAACACCGCGACCACGCAGTATGACGATGCGTTTCGCACCGCCGTCGTGCCGGTGGCGCGACTCGTCGCCGAGCACCTCACCCGCGACGTGATTAGCAAGCGGCTCGGCTGGGACGACCTGGAGTTCGTCTTCACCGACGTGGACGCGCCCAACGAGCTGGAGCAGGCGCAGATTCAGCAGACCCTGATTGGCTGCGGCGTGCTGACCGTGAACGAAGTGCGGCGCATGCGCGGACTGCCGCCACTCCCACAAGGTGGGACGGCGGATGCGCCGGCGATGCAGTAGCGCTAATCGCTTTTCGCTTTTGCCAGAGCCTGTCATTCGAGTGAGCTGGCCGGCTGGGGCCTGGCGAATCGAAGAATCCTGTTATGCAGATCTCACAGATGATAGGGGTTCTTCGGCGACGTTCGATCGCAAGTGCGAGCTCACGCCGCTCAGGGTGACAGCGATATCAAGGCTAAGCGCTGGGCCTACCGATCCACGCAGAATCGCTTTATATCAGGCACGGCTTCAGCCGTGCCGGATGCCAGCCTACAAGAAACCGGGCTTAGCCCTAGGAACCTATTTAAGTGGTGTAGGAGCAGGGGCTGAGCTCCAGCTCTTCTGCGTCTTGTTCGGCACGACTAAGTCGTGCCCTGATCCCTGAATGCTGATGAGGCGGGTTGCAAGTATCCGCCTTCCACAACGTCAGACATAAAGGAACGATCATGAACCTGCAACTGGAAGCCATGGCGCTGGCCATGCCGGAGGTCGCTGGACATCCCAACCGGCTGCCGTTTCGCGGGGTTCTCACCCTGGTAGGCGTGGCCTCGCAGCGCTCCCCCAGCGGAGCCAAGGGCCACCGCGTGATGTTGACGCGGAGCGCGACTGAGCGGCCCTGCCTTCGCTGTTGGGCATGGCGCTGGATTACGCGCCGTCGCTGGACTCCCACGATGTCAGACGCAAGATCGGCATCATCACTGAAGCCAACATCGTGCCTCTGCATGCCGGCAGCGCAGGCGAAGCAACCGGGCAACTCGCCGTCAGCGGCTACCTGTTCGCGCACGATTTTCCCGACGTGGTGGACGAGATCCGCGCCGGTCGTGCGGGCTCGACGCTGGGCATGTCGTATGAGATCGCCAGGTCGAGGTGCCCAACCGGGCGCCGATCTGGACGGCACCGCGTTTACTTTCACCGGGCGGCAGTGCTGCGGCGCGATAAGGCCGCCTATCCGCAGACCTGGATTGCGCTGGAAACCGCGCTGGCGGCGGACCGGCAAGGCAGGCGTTATGGCTAGTCAATGTGTGCAACTGCTGGTGCCCATGGATCCGACCATCGCGGCGTCAACCATCGATTACTGCTACGTCTGCGATGCCATGAGCGGCTGCAGAACCATGCTAGCCGATCGCGCACCGCGTCCGGCGAAGCATGGGTTGGAAGGCACGACGCTGTCGCGGCACGTAACGCGGCTGGCCATTCCAGAGGCCGGAGTACGTAATTACCAGCCGCTCACAATCGGTCGCTTCAGCAATCCCACAAAGTAAGAGGACATAATATGGACCAGGAAACGACTCAGAACACCACTCCCGACACGCGCGGCGCTGGCCGGCCAAATGGCGCAGGCCACGCAATCGCTGGCCGACGCGCTGCACAACCTCGACAGCCAGTTTGCCTCGCTGCACGCCAAGATCGACCGCATCGTGGCGGCGGTGGATGACGGCGACCTGCAGGCCAGCGCGCACAACGACCACGCGCTGCGCAGCAAGCTGGCCGAACTGGAAAAGACCAACCAGGACCTGAAGGCGCAGTCGGCCACGGCGCGCCGCAAGACGCTGTCGCCAATGGTGAGCGCGCTGCTCGCCAAGGAAGGCGTCGAAGGCGACGCGGTGGTCGAGGCGCCCATCATCGAGAAAGCGCTCGCCGGGCTCAGCATCGAGCAGCGCATCGCGGTGAAGGCCGAGCTGGCGCGGGCGGGAATTCTCGGCTAGGCCGTCAATAACCACAGAGCAGAGAGCAACTAGCAATTAGCAATTAGCAATTAGCAGGCGGCAGCCCCGAAGAGGCCACTCTGCCGGGCGCTGAAGCCCGGAGTCTTATGGGTGACCTCGGACGCTGGCTCTGAAGGCCAGCTCTTCCAGCCGCTAGTCAGCTGCAGTTGCTCGTTGCTAGTTGCTTCTACAACCCATGGCGGCTGCGGCCGCCATTTCCTTTCGAAAGGACAATCATGAAAGCACAATTCGTCAACTTACAAGCCGCGGCCGATTACATGGGCCCAGGCGCAATCGAAGTCGATATGTACCAGACCGAGATCACCGACATCGTGCGCCGCCGCGGGCCGTTTGGCCAGCGCATCAAGCAGGTGCCGGCCACCGGCCATCCTTCCCGTTTCTTCGAGGAGACGGCCATTCCCGCGCTGACGGCGGCGCAAGCCTTCGTCGATCCGCGAAACATCGTTCCGGTGCTGGCCACGCCGACCCGCGTGGAGCGCAGCCTTCCGCTGAAGTGCCTGGTGTCGCAGATCAACTACAACGTCTTCGACATCGAGGTCGGCTCGCAGCAAAGCCAGTTCGCCTACCTGCAGGCGAAGGACCTGGCGGATTCCGTCGAGGGCCTGCTGCGCACCCACGATGTGGCGCTGTGGAACGGCAACGACACGTCGCTGAGCAATCCGACCACGCCGCAATACTACGGCGTGGCCGGGCAGATCAACGACGGCGGCAACGTCGTCACCATCGCGACCACCGCCAGCATCGTGGACGGGCTGAAGTCCACCATCGCGCAGATGGTCTCCAACAGCAACTATGAGGTGCGGCCGACGGCCATCTACAGCAATCCGGTGCTGCTCGACCTGATTGACCGCGAGATGAAGGCGGAGTTCAACGTGGTGCTGTCGAGCACACAGGTGGCGGGCGGCTTGACGGTGAAGACGCTTTCCACGCAGGCGGGCGAGCTGCCGCTGATTCCGGAGTGGTCGATTCCCTACACCGGCACGCCGGGCAGCGGCTCGGCGCAACTGCCGGTGCTACATCGTCAGCGAAGACATGATCGAGTACCACTGGCTCACCAACCCCAATCCGCGGGTCTTCCAGCTGGGCACGCCGAGCTCGCTGGCCTCGCAGATGGTGGTGGTGAAGTTCGGCGGCGTGGTGGTGAAAGGCGCCAGCTACGCCCACTACAAGGTGGTAGTCGACCGCTAGTACCACAGTGTGAGACACGCAGCGACCAGGTTGCGACTGATCCCTGTTTTCGCCGCGTGCAAAGGAGGGGATGGGCAACTCCCGTCCCCTCGCAAGTGGCAGCTAGCGACTAGCAACGGGCAACGAGTAATCACGAGTCTTATGAAATCGAAACAAAGAAACACGTCCCTCACGGGCTGAAGCCCGCTCGTGATACAACGCAACAATGCAATAGCCTAAACACCTTCGGAATGGAAGATCTTATGAACTATCTCGCCGATTCTGAATACGAAAGCTATGGAATGGAGCCGGCCACTGCGCAATCGCTGGTGGCGGCGGCTTCCACTCTCATCGACACCTACTGCCGGCGGCCGACGTTCGCCATAGCAGTACACCGAACGCATCCGGATCGCGCCCGAGCGCAACAACTTGCGGCTCACTTACCTGCCGCTGGCCATCGCCCAGGGAGCCAGCTCGCCCCTGGTATTCCGGGAGGGCCCGCTACGCCATGCCGCGGCGCGGCGACGATACCACTTTGTGGGACATGATGTTCCAGATCGCCACGGCCTACCAGCTTCCGGGAACCTGGATCGACGTGGACGTGAGCACCTTCGACTACTTTGCCGACACGGCGAGGTTTCCTGGCTGGGCAATCCACTGGGGCTGGCATTCAACGAGATGGAACTGACCTACACTGCGGGATTTGCGCAGATTCCCGACCCGGTGAAGTTCGCCTGCGCCCAGATCGTGCGCAACGCCCAAGCCAATCCCGCCCTGAATGTGAAGGCGGGCACGCTGAACGCGATGCGGCTGGAATATTTTTCCGACTCGCTGCTCGATACCACGGTACAGACCATGCTGGCGCCTTTTGCGGCGCAGAAAGTTGGCTGACATGCCGGATACCGACACCCCCATCGACATGATTCCGGGCCGCCACCAGGTGCGGCGCGCCGCCGACGCCATGCTGCGGGCGCTGGGCGGCGAGCAGATCACGTTGCGCGTCGCTGACCCGTCCACGGCGACACGCAACAGCCAACTGGGCATCACGCCTCCCACAGCGTCGGATATACAGATTGCCCCCGCTGTGGTGCAGCCGTCGCCCCGAGGCGGACGGCACGCAGCGCATCCAGGTAATGCTGGGCGCGAAGGGCTGCAGCCCATCGCCGACTCTTACGGGGTCACCAACATTCCGGCGTGGCTACTGGGGTCGCAGGGTCTGGTGTATCGCGGCCAGTTGATGCCCATCAAGTCGGTGACCAGCATCTGTTTTGCCGGCGGCGAGTACCTTTACCTCCTGATTGCCACGGAGTAGGACAACATGCAAGCAACTAAGGACAGTTTCTACGTAGCTGCGCGACCGCCTGGTGGCGGTGGACCCGCAGCGCACGATCACCATCGACGGGGCCACGCGGCCGGCGATCGTGGTGGCGGAGAATGAGCCGCCGAACGCGGGCCTCCGCTGTGCGATGCGTTCTATCTGCACTGGGGCGGCGCGCGCTCGGTGCTGCCTGCGGCGGGCACGCTGATGGAGATGGAGTGCGCCATCTCCTATCGCACCAAGGGCACCGACCCGAACGGCAATCTCGACCGCGGCCGCGATCTGGCGAGCCTGGACAGCGATGTGCTGGCGATCTGCGTGCCGCCGCGCACGGAAAAATGTGATTACTGCACCGGCGCGGCCGTGGACCTGGGATCCACGATTTTCTGGACGCTGCCGGTATTCAGCGCACTGGTCAACGCGCCGCCGTATCTCGGGCGCGAGGTCAGCGTCACCGTGTTCTTTTATCCCGAGGTGAACCAGACATGAGCAATCCAAACGCCAAGCGCTCGCAATGGCGCCCATGGCGCGCGCCGTGCGGGCTTACATCGCGCCGGTGGGCCGTCCGTCGGGACCGATCGCGGCCTTCGATCCCGCGGCGCCGGGCAGTTCGATCTGGACGCGCCGCCGGCGCCGTGGCTCGATCTGGGCTGGGTGGAAAACTTTCAGCGCACGGCGGCGACCAAATACGAGGCGCTGCGCAACGGGCCGGTGGGCAACATCACGGTGCAGTATCGCACCCAGCCGGAGGCGCGGCTGGAGTTCGATTTGCCGGCGTGGGGCAAACTGCAGATGGCGCTGACCGGCGGCACGCAGATGATGAACGTGCTGGCCGACGTTGCCGCTCGCCGATCCGCAAGGTTCCGGCGGTGAGGCGATTCCGGCGTCGCCGCTGCAAAGCGGGTCGACCGACAGCTCGCTGGTGCTCACGGCCGATCAGCTCGGGTTGTTTGACGTGGGAGACATGGTGGCCGTGGATGCGGACTATGGCGGCCAGACGGGATATATCGGCGCCGGCGCACCGGCCGCGTATCTCACGTCGCCGCTACACCGGGTACGCACCTGGTTACGTCCGGCGCGTCACTTTCAACATCTCGACGGTGGCGGCCATAAAGGCGTCGGCGCTGACCCTGGCGCAGCCGCTGATTGCGTATCCGGTGGCACCGGGCATGAGCGTGCAACGGGTGATGGCCTTGGTGGACCGCGAGGGCAGCAGCTTCTTTCAGGAATGGTCGGGGCTGTTCTGGTTCCGGCCGACAGCGGCGGGCGCGCGTGCTTTTACTATCCGCGGCTGCAGGTCGGCCAGCGGGCGCGAGGCGCGGCAGGAGATTGCCGCGCCGCTGTTCAGCCACATGCTGCATGCGACGCTG
>CAWIMR010000009.1:0-71978 GCA_963837245.1 uncultured Acidobacteriaceae bacterium
GTATCGTACGCGTTCACTCGCGATCCTGGTCAGGCTGCAAAATACGACCAGCAAGCGTTCGACTTGCAATATGCCGACAAGAAATACGACGACGCTGCGGGAACCGCCAATGAGCTGGCGCGGATCTACCTGGAGTCGGGCGACGTGGACAACGCTTTCCAGTGGTACCAGACCGGACATCTAACTGGCCTGCTAACGCCCAACATGACGCCCGCGGAGAAGGATCTGTGGGAGTTCCGCTGGGAGAGCGCGATGGCGCGCATTCGCGCCCGCCAGGGACGCAAGGAAGAAGCGCAGAAGCATCTTGCCGCAGCCAAGGGTCTCCTCGATAAAGGCGGTAATCCCGACCAGGCTCGCTTTTATCCTTACATTGCGGGCTACGTGGCGTTCTATGGCGAGGATTACAAGACCGCCATTGCCGAGCTGCAGAAGGCCGATCAAAAGGACCCATTCATCCTGAGCCTGCTGGCTCAGGCCTACGAGAAGTCCGGAGACAAAGCGAAGGCGATGGAGTTTTACAAACAGGTCCTCGCCATCAATTCTCACAGCGCGACGAACGCCTTCGCCCGGCCGCTCGCCGAACAGAAGAGCTAGAAGTCGAGCCACCCTGTACAATGCGTTGCGGGAACAGTTTCTGGATCCAATACGTATTTCTTTCCGGAGGCGCAAATGCGCCCGGAGGCTGCATGTTACGGAAATTAACGTTGCTCACCACCTTCGCCTTTCTTCTTACGCCGATCCTCCTGGCGCAAACCGTGGATGAAGTCATCGCTAAGAACGTTCAGGCTCGGGGTGGCATGGACAAGATCAAGTCGGTGCAGACCATTCGCTCGAGCGGCACCATGACCATGGGACCGGGAATGGAAGCTCCGGGCTCCCTGATCCAGAAGCGTCCCGATATGGCGCGTCTCGAGTTTACCGTCCAGGGTCTGACTGCGGTCCAGGCCTACGACGGCAAGGATGCCTGGCAAATTATGCCTTTCACCGGCAAGAAGGATCCGGAAACCATGTCGGCGGATGACAAGAAAGACTTGGAGGAGAATGCTGACATTGACGGTCCCCTCGTCGATTACAAGAGCAAGGGCAACAAGGTCGAATTGCTGGGCAAGGACAAATTGGAAGGAACCGATGCCTACAAGTTGAAAGCCACGCTCAAGAATGGCGATGTCGTCACAATCTATCTGGATGCCGATTCCTTCCTCGAAATCAAAGAACAGGTCAAACGCAGTGTCCGTGGCACCGAACAAGAGGTCGAGACTGCTTTGGGCGACTACAAGGAAGTCAACGGATTGATGTTCCCATTCGCCATGGAAACCAGCGTCAAGGGCAGCCCGCAGTCGCAGAAGCTCACGCTATCGAAGATCGAGGTCAATGTGCCGGTCGACGATGCCATCTTCAAGATGCCGCCGCCCGCGCCGCCCGCCGCCAAGCCGGAAGAGCCTAAGAAGTAGTCGCGTCGGTGAGTTTGTTGTCGGCGGTTCTGATTGCAGCGAGCCGGAGTTGTCAGGCGAGTCCGGCTCTCTAGCGGCTCTCTTTTCAGGGATATTTGTATTGAGTTGTGCGGCCCCCCTCCGGGCCGCAGTTCTTGTCATCGAGGCACGCCATGTTGAATCGTCTTCGTCTCTTCGCGTTCGCTCTGCTCCTGTCGTCTTTTACCATTCTCGTCGCAGCACAAGAGGTGATGGTTGATTCCGACACCTTCAGTGGCCTCTCCGCGCGCCCGATCGGTCCGGCCGCAATGGGCGGGCGTATTGCCGACATAGTCGCTGTGCAGGAAGGACCGCGGCTGACTATCTACATCGGCTCTGCCAGCGGCGGCGTTTGGAAGTCTCCCGACGGCGGCACAACCTTCAAGCCTGTCTTCGACAAGCAGTCCAGCTCTTTCCATCGGCTCCATTGCGATCGACCCCTCCAATCCCCAAACGGTGTGGGTTGGCACAGGCGAGTCGTGGGTCCGCAACAGTGTTTCTGTGGGGACCGGTATTTATCGCTCGCGCGATGGTGGCGACACTTGGGAAAACCTCGGGCTCACCGATTCCGAGCACCTCAGCCGCATCGTCATTCACCCCAAAGACAGCAATACGGTTTACGCATGTGCCCTCGGACATCTGTGGAACTCCAACCAGGAGCGTGGCATCTTCAAGACCACGGATGGCGGCAAGAGCTGGAAGAAGGTTCTGTATCGCGACGAAAACACGGGCTGTGCCGAGATGGTAATGGATCCGCAGGATCCGAACGTACTCTATGCCGCAATGTGGGACGTGCGCCGGCAGCCGTTCAACTTTCGCTCCGGAGGTCCGGGAAGCGGGCTGTTCAAGAGCACCGACGGCGGCGCAACCTGGCATGAATTGCGCAAAGGCCTGCCCGAAGGCGATCTCGGCCGCATCGGCCTGGCAATCCCAGCTTCGAAGAACACTCGCATCTATGCCCTCGTGGAAGCCAGGAACCACACGGCGCTCTACCGCTCTGATGATTCTGGTGAAAGTTGGACCGAGGTCAACAACTCATTCAATATCAGCGGACGCCCGTTTTACTTTGCCCGAATCATCGCCGATCCCAACAATCCGGACCGGGTTTATAAACCAGGGTTTGGTCTCACCGTCAGCGAGGATGGGGGAAAGAGTTTCAGCTCAGCAATGTCGATGGCTGAGAGCCCGGGCGATAGCGTTCATGGTGATTACCATGCGCGTGTGGATCAACCCCGCCAATTCCGATCAGGTGTTGACGGGCACCGATGGCGGCGTGTACCAGTCGCTGGATCGCGCCAACCATTGGCGGTTTCTCAATAGCTTGCCGGTTTCGCAGTTCTACCATGTCAGCTTCGACATGGCCGATCCTTACAACGTTTACGGTGGCCTGCAGGACAACGGCACCTGGATGGGGCCCTCGCGCGCCACTGATGGAATTGCCAATCGCCACTGGCGCAACATCGACTTCGGCGATGGCTTCTGGGCGTTTTCCGATCCCAGCGATTCCGATTATGCCTATGCCGAATACCAGGGCGGCCAGATCTCGCGCTTTCGCAAATCCACCGGCGAGCGAAAGGACATCAAGCCGCTGCCGCGCGCCAATGAGCCGCAGTTCCGCTTCAACTGGAATGCTCCGATTCACCTCAGTCCGAACTCCCCGGGTACGATCTATCTGGGCGGGCAATTTCTGTTTCGCTCCCGCGACCACGGCGAATCCTGGGAGCGCATCTCGCCCGACCTCACTACCAACGATCCCGCGAAGCAACATCAGGAAACTTCCGGCGGCTTGACCATCGACAATTCCGACGCCGAGAAATACGAAACCATCTTCACCATTTCGGAATCGCCGAAGAACGGCAGTTTGATCTGGGTCGGCACCGATGACGGCAACGTCCAGATTACGCGCGACGGAGGCAAGCACTGGACCAACGTGGTCAAAAACATTCCCGGCCTGCCGCCTAACACCTGGGTCTCCACGATCGAGGCCGGTCACCATGATCCGGCGATTGCCTATGCCACCTTCGACGGTCATGCCAGTGGCGACATGAAGACGTACGTTTACAAGACTGCCGATTACGGCAAGAGCTGGACCTCGCTCTCCACGCCCGAGCTGAAGGGCTACGCTCACGTGGTACGCGAAGACCTGGTCAATCCCAACCTGCTCTTTGTCGGAACGGAGTTCGGGCTCTTCATCTCGATTGACGCCGGAGCGCACTGGGGGCAATTCACCGGCAAGCTGCCCAACGTGGCCGTGCGCGACATCGCCATTCATTCCCGCGACTCCGACCTGATCGTCGCCACCCACGGTCGCGGCATTTTCATTGTGGACGACCTCACTCCACTGCGGGCGCTGACGCCGGAAATCCTGGCCAAGGATGCTGCCTTTCTGCCTTCGCGGCCGGCGGCGCTCGCTTTGCCCGCGAGCGAGCAGCGCTTTGACGGCAATGCCGAGTTCGTTGGGGCTACATTGCCCGAAGCGGCGCCTATCGTTTACTACCAGAAGAGGCGGCACATCTTCGGCGACTTGCGCATTGAGATTTACGACCCACAGGGTAGGCTGGTCACTACGATTCAGGGCGACAAGCGGCGCGGTCTTAACCGCGTTCAGTGGCCGGAGCGCGCCAAGCCACCCAAGGTTCCGCCTGCTGCGGGTCTGGTGGAGAACGAGTTCGCGCTCCTAGGCCCACAGGTCCAGGAAGGCGACTACACGGTAAAGCTGATTAAAGGGAAGGAGACTTACACCACCACCATCAAACTGGTGCCTGATCCGCGCACCAAGAGCACCGCGGCAGACCGGGCTCTGCAACATAAAACGGTGTTCCAGCTCTACGACATGCTCGGACAATTGACCTACGTTGTGGACGCAACCGTCGATCTTCGCGATCAGGCCCGGCAGCGTGCCACCAGAGCATCCGACAGTCAAAGCAAGGCGCAGTTGCAGAAGTTCGCGGACAACCTGGAGGAGTTCCGCTCTTCACTGGTCGCAGTGAAAGAGGGCGGAATGATAACGGGCGAGAAGAAACTGCGCGAAAACCTGGGCGAACTCTACGGCGGCGTGAACCAGTTCTCAGGAAGTCCGACGCAATCGCAGATCGAAAGGTCTGCTGTGCTCAAGAAGCAGTTGGACGACGCTAATGCGAAGTTCCAGTCGCTGACCTCGCAGGTGCCACAGCTCAACGCACAGCTCCAGAACGCCAAGATTGCGCCGCTCGCCGTGATCTCGCAGGAGGACTGGAGTAAGAAGTAATAAGGCGGCAGGGCCCTTTGATGTTGTCATTTCGAGGGGTTTATCCCCGAGAAATCTGCCTGTATCCTTGGGAACGAAACAGCAGATTCCTCGATGGCTGAAGCCATCTCGGAATGACAATTCTTAGAGCCTGCGATGCCAGCAGAGCCAAATTCATTCCAGCGTCTACCACTCCAACCCGCGCCCGTCACTGCGCCTTTGGCGGTTGGATCGACATCAGCTCTACCTCAAAGATGAGCGTGGAATCGGGACCGATGTCGGGACCGGCGCCGCGCGAGCCGTAAGCCAGTTCGGCGGGAACAACAAGCTGCCACTTCGACCCCACGGGCATCAACTGCAGGGCTTCGGTCCAACCCTTGATGACCCCGTTCACCGGAAACGTTGCCGGCTCGCCGCGCTTGTACGAACTGTCAAATTCCTTTCCGTCAATCAGTGTGCCTCGGTAGTTGCACACCACAGAGTCGGTGGCTGTCGGCTTGGGCCCAGTCCCTGCTTTGATGATCTTGTATTGCAGACCGCTGGGCAGCGTAACGACACCTTCCTTGGTTTTGTTGGCTGCCAAAAACGCGTCACCCTCTTTCTTGTTCGCCTCTCCGGCCACCTTCATCTTCTCTTCTTGCCTCTTGCGCGCCTCGGCCTGCATTTCGGTCAGCACGGACTGCGCCTCTTGTTCGGTCAGCAGCGTCTTGCCGCCGGCCATGGTGTCTTTCAGACCCTGCATGAGAATTGCCGGATCGACATCAATGGACTGGCGCTGCAGGTTCTTTCCCACGTTCATCCCGATGGCATAGCTGAGTTTGTCTTTGCCCGTAGTCAGGGTCAAAGGAGTCGCGCTCTTGGTGGCAGATTCTTGCCCCGGCGTGGTGGTAGTCGTCTTTTGCGTCTTCGGCGCTGGGCCTTGTTGCGTGGTTGTCGCCGGAGCCTGCGCAAGGGCACTCCCAAGCAACAACATTCCGGCCGTCAGTATGGTTACCGCTATAGTGCATTTTTTAGACATAGATTCATTGTCACATGGAGTGAGGGTGGCGTGAACTGGCGGCGGACGAGAAATACTTGGGGCAATCTCGCGCGGGGCCGGCAAGAACGCATCAAGCCTTATCCCACCGTCTTCTGTTATGCCCCGGCGTGTGTGCCCGCCTCGGCGGTTTGCTTCTGCTGCTCAGGGACGAACACTTCCATCACCGCTTTGCGCATCATGTCCGGAGGCAGCAAGCCTTGCGCCAGAATGAAGTCGTGAAACTTCTTCTGGTTGAACTTCGGCCCTAGCGCTTTCTCCGTTTCCTCACGCAGCGAGATCAACTTGGTGTATCCGTAGAAGTAGCTGTTGGCCTGGCCCGGCGCGCGATAAGTAAAGCGCTCGACCTCCTCCTCAGCGAAGGCGTGTGACAACACGACGTCGTCCTCCAGCACATGAAAGGCATCGGCGGGCGTGATCTTTCCTGCCTGCAGCTCAGGATCGAGGAAGGCGCGCGCTGCCCGCTGCAGCCTCAGGTCGAGCGAGATCAACTTGCCTTCCTCTGGCATATACGGCTTGATGAGATATTCCGAATACAATCCCCAGCCCTCGACATTGGTACTGTTGAAGGCATAGCGAACCCGCGCCAGCGAAACTCCATGCTCCAGCATGGAATCGAATTGCAGCTCATGTCCCGGCCGCGCTTCATGGGCGGTCAGCGTCCAGGCGGCGGCATCGTAGGTGAAGTCATCATACTTCTCCGTCGAGATTTGCCCCGGACCCGCCGGAATGTTCAGCGGCAGAACAAACTCGCCCTTCTGTCCGGTGTTGTGGATGAACGGCGGGGGAACCATGTGCGGCGCAGGCTGCTGCGCCGTTTCCGCCGCCGTAGCGATGCGAATGCGCGCCGGACGATCGGGCAGCGAGACGATCTGCTGCTCGACAATGATCTTCTCGATCTGTTTCAGGCGATCCTGGTAGAACGGTAAAATCGCATCGCCGACCAACTGCTCCTTCTTCAAGTCGCGAATCACCACGCGATAGTCGAGAGAAGGCAGATTGCGACGTTTTGCGATACGGGCGGCAAGCGGCTTCATCTCCCCCTGAATCTCAGTAAAGGCCTGATGCGCCATGGCGGCTAGCTGCTCGGGCGGAAGGTCAATGCCGTACGCTTCCATATCAAGCGCGTAGTGCTGCGGCGGAAGACGGAAGTCGTTGCGCGCCTTTGGCAACACGGTCGCCCGCACCCACGCGTCATAGTCAGTCAGCTGGGTCTTCAGCTTGGCAAACGGCTCCTCCCACCCCGTGAGCTTGTACTTCTGCATCAGCGCGGCAATTCCCTCGAGGTAGTTGGAATTGCGGGCCATCTCGGTTTCAATCTCCACCTTCGCGGGATAAATCACACCCGGCTTGGCCATCTGTTCGGTGATACGCTGTTTCAGGATCTCGGTGAGCGCGATGTAACCAGGCTCAAGCCCGGCGTATTCGCGGATGCGAACCACGGCTGCAGGACGACGATCGGCAGGGGTCTGCTCATCGAGCAAAACCTGCAAGCCGCCAAACACGGCTTGGCTCGCGTTGTAGAACGGAACTTCGTTCGCCCGCTGAAAATCCTGACGCTTGAAGTTGAGGTTGGCCCTGCGAATCATGATCTGCAGGTCCTCGGCGACGTCCTGCTGCTGCTTCTCCGCGGCTGCGGCCTTCAACTTTGACAGCACCGCTTCGTTTTCCTTGCGCTCCTGGTCCTCATCGGCCAGTGTTGGCTGCGAAATCTTGGTATCGTATTGGCTCAAGCCCTGCTGCGTACCCGCTTCCGGGTGATGCTTGAAGACAACATCGATCAGCATGTTGGCGTAACCATTGCTGACTGCGATCCAGCTCTTGTCTGTAGCCTGGGTTTGCGCGGAGCAAGGCATGCTCACAATGAAGAGCGCCACAGCGAACATCAACATAAATTTGCGGGTCAAAACATCCTCCTGAGGCAAACCGAATTAGTAAATCATGGTGGGACGAGTGGCACAACTCGGAAGCTAAACCCAGCAAAAAGGCACAGGGGCAGAAAGGCAGCGATCGCTGCTGGTCAACCCTAGCACCTCTAACGTCGCGGCACTCTATCCAGGAACCGGCGCAAGAGCCCGCCGAACTCTTCCGGCTTCTCCAACGCCGCGTAGTGTCCGGCGCCGGAGATCACTCGCAGCTCGCTCCCGGCGATGCGCTCCTGCATCAGTTGGAATTCATCGAGCGGCACGCTGTCCTCCGCACCCGCGAGGATCAGCGTCGGCACGTCGATCGTCGCCAGCGTCGCAACCGAATCCGGCCGTTCCGCCATGCCGCGTTGTACTCCCGCAATATCGTCGGGCGACATCGCCTGCATCATTTTGCGGGCGGCATCCACGATGTCGGGCCGATTGATCCGCGTCGCTTGCGGCACGAGCCTGGACAGCATCTCCTCGATAAACCCGGCCGGACCCTCGCGCAGTACTTTGTCCGCAGACAGCAGGCGCGCATCTCTGCTCTCAGATGTCTCCGCAGTCGCCCTGGTATTGGCCAACACCAGCGCCTTAACCTGATCGCGGTAGCGCCGCCAAAACTCGAACAGCAGATACCCGCCGATCGAAACCCCGACAAACGTGGCCTTCCCTGCGTTTTCTTCGCGGCAGATTCGCACCAGATCATCGGCGAGCTTCTGCATGGTCACGGGACCGTCGCCTAACTCGGACGCGCCATGAGCGCGCAAATCAGGAAGGATCAACCGGTAGCGGCTGCTTAACTGTGCGGCAATCGCAGACCAGAACTTATGGTTCAGCGGAAAGGGATGCAGCAGCACGACGCCGGGACCGTCGCCGACCACCTCGTAGAACAACTCTGCATTGCCACTGCGCAAGTTCGCCATCGATCTGAGTGACGGACCTTACCGCACCTGAATCACGGCCAGGCCGTTTACCGGTAACTGCAAGGTGTAACTTCCCTCGTTCAGCTCGTCGTACTGAGGATCCGGCAGCCGCGAGTCTTCCCGTAACTCGCGGACCTGGTCCTCGGTCGGGTAACGCGGACTTCCCAGCTTTTCGTAGAGCGCTGGCGTATTTCCATGCTGCTCATCCACGCGGCTAACGCCGATTCTCGCGTCGGGCTTCACGCCCTTAAACTCGAGCTTCACGGTCTTGGGCACACCGGTTGAGCCAGGATTCGCGATGTTCCATACCGCGACCGCAAGGTACCCCTCGCTGGTTTTCGTGACCAGCACGTCCGGGTCACTGCTCGTCAGTCGCTGGTCCCCAAGCTTATGGAGGACCTGAAGGGCATAGAAAGACGGTTTGGGAATGCCGCCCGAGGCGATCAGCCCGAATCCTCCGTAGAACGGCTGCTTGACGATGCCCTGTTCCTCGAAGACGTCAGAGAACGTCCAGTAGGACATTATCTGCGCCAGGCCGTCGCACTGGCTGATGGTGGTTGCGATCCACGGCCCCATATAAACGGAATCGGTGACTGCGACTTCGTTGTCGTACGCCGCGTTGAACTCGCTCACGATCAGCGGCAGGTCAGGCTTGGACGATCCTTTGATCTCATCGTGCGCCATCTTCACCGCGCGGCAGACCATCTGGTCGCGAGGGATTTTTTCGTTGCTGTGAAACACGTCGCTCGCTTTGTCGTTTCCGTAAATGTGGGTGGAGACGAAGTCGAGCGGTATGTTTTTCTGCGCAGCGTGCTGGATCATGGCTGGGACCCAAGCAGCCTGGGCCGTCGCCGGGCCGCCGACGCGCAATCGCGGACTCACCGCCTTGATGTCGCGCGCGGTGTGGTCATACAGCTCAAAATATGATTCCTGCTTCGGAGTGCCTGTCCAGAAGTCGATGTTGGGTTCGTTCCAAACTTCGAAGTACCAGTTGGCAACCTCGTCGATGCCATAGCGATCGACGAGGTGCTCGATGAACTGCATGATCAGGTCATCCCACTTGGCGTAATCCTTGGGTGGCGCGACGTTCGGGTGATACCAGAAAGACTGCAGGTCCTGCCGGGCGGCCAGCTTGTAAGGCATGAAGCTCAGCTCGACGAACGGCTTCACGCTGTTGGCGAGCAGCCCGTCATAGATCTGGTCCACGTACGAGAACTTGTAAACCGGCTTGCCCTGTTTGTCTACGTCGTAAACGCCAACTTCATCATCGAGCACCGCGTGAAAGCGGACATACTGGAAACCCGTGATCTGCCGAACTGTGCGCAAGTCGCGGCGATAAGCGTCTCGCAAGCTGAGCACCGCCCGGCCCGAGCCGAACATCTGCTCCCAGTAGTGCGGGAACGGATGCGACGGCGCGGCGGCATCAATGGTTATCGTCTCCGTTGGCCCTTGCGCAAGGAGAGGCAGCGTAGAAATAAGGAAGGCGATCAACAAAGGAAGACTTCGAGATTGGGTGGTCATCCATTCTCCGTGTATTGCGGGGCGATTTGCCGCCCTGTCGTGATTATTCCTCAGCAGCCGCGCGAGGAGCAATGTCCCGAATGGCAAGACATGATGGCGGGAAAACTGGCGGATTCATACGCTAGATCAGATGCTGCCCCAGCAGGAACTGCCTGGCCACCACCGCTGCGTCTTTTTTCTCTCCGTCCACCGCATAGTTCATCTTTCGCATGTTGTCGGCGGTTATACGGCCTGCCAGCCGGTCGAACGCAGCTCGCGCCTGTAGACATTCTTCAAAGAGCTGGGGACGTACGATCGGCACAGCATCGTAAGGCGGAAAATAATGTTTATCATCCTCCAGCACCACCAGTCCGAGCGCCGCGATCAGTCCATCCGTATTGTTCCCGGCGACCACATCCACCGACTTATTCTGCAACGCGCGATAAAGCAGCCCGAGGTCCATCACCCGCGGCGCCTCAGCGAACTTTAAGCCGTAGGTGCTGACTAAGCCCTTATAGCCATCCTGCCGCTCCAGGAATTCGTATCCCACCCCGAGGCGCATCTGCGGCGCAACTCTCGCCAGTTGCGACAGCGTGCTGACGCCCAGCCGCCGCGCATCGTCACCGCGCATCACCATGGCAAAGCTGTTGTTGAAGCCCAGCGAGGCCATCACCTCGAGGCCAAACTTGCGGCGATAGTCTGCCTTCACCCGTTCGTAGACCGCCTGCGAGTCCCCCGAGGCGCTCTGCTTGAGGATTGCCGCTAATGCCGTTCCCGTGTACTCGAGGTACACGTCGATGCGGCCGGCCAACAGCGCCTGCTGGCAAATGTAGGTGCCAGCAAGGTAGAACCGCCCATCGACGGGCATGTGGCAAATACTCTGCAGGTATTGCGCCAGCAGTTCACCCAGAATGAGTTGCTCGGTGAAGTTCTTCGAGCCGACCGTAATGGGGCGGGCGCGCGTCGCGCACGCGGCACAGAAGACTAACAGCCCGGAGAGGAAGCCGCGGCGATCCATGTCAGTGGATCCTGCGTACCAGCAACTTCTCGACTCCGCTGAGGCCGAGGTCAGCCGCCAGCGCCATCAACGCAGCCGGAATCGCGCCCGCAAGGATCACGCCGTTGTCCACCATCGCAATGCCGCGGAAGATGAATTCCCCAAGGCCCCCGGCGCCGATCGCGGCGGCAATCGTTGCTACCCCGATGGTGATCACCGCGGCAACGCGAATTCCAGACAGCAGCACTGGCATCGCCAGCGGCAGCTCAACGTGCCACAGGAGCTGGGAGGGAGTGAGGCCCATCGCGATGGCTGCTTCCCGCACTGGCGCGCTGATGCCCGCAATCCCGACATAAGTGTTGCGAACCACCGGCAGCAATGCGTAAAGCGCCAGGGCGACGATCGCCAGCCGGTCGGCACGCGCGCCCAACCACGGCAGCGGCAGCAGCAACCCAAACAGTGCGAGGCTGGGAATCGTTTGGACAACATTTGTGCTGCCGAGCACCAACGCCTTCCACTTTGGCCTTCGCGTCAGGAGTATCCCTAGCGGAACGCCAATGGCGATGGCGAGCAGCATGGAAATCCCAACCAGCCACATGTGCTCGGCGGTCAGAGTGGCAACTTCTCGTTTATGGGTGAGCAGAAAGTTCAAAGGTTAAACTCTTCAATGTTGAAAC
Organism: uncultured Acidobacteriaceae bacterium; assembly: GCA_963837245.1. Lineage (GTDB taxonomy): Bacteria > Acidobacteriota > Terriglobia > Terriglobales > Acidobacteriaceae > Bog-257. Next base: position 11,739 of record CAWIMR010000009.1, read on the forward strand.
ATCTGTTGTCCCGCCCGGAAGACATCCACGTACGCCTTCACCGAATCATCCGCCGCCAGCAGGAACTCGCCGCGGCTGTAGATCCCGCGTAGCCTGCCTTCCTCGATGAGTCCGATGCGGCTGCCCAGCAGCAGGGCCTCGCTGACGTCGTGGGTCACGAAGACAACGGTCTTACCCAGTTTCTGCTGGAGCTTCTTGAATTCCATCTGGAGCTCGGACCGGGTGATCGGGTCGAGCGCGCCAAAGGGCTCATCCATGAGGAGGATGGGAGGCTCAGCCGCCAGTGCACGCGCCAGCCCGACCCGCTGCCGCTGTCCACCGGAGAGTTGATGCGGATAACGCGCGGCGAACTGCTCCGCCGGCAGTCCAACCAAGTCTAAGACGTCTTCCACGCGTGCCTCAATTCGATCTGGTTCCCAGCGTTCGAGCTTCGGCACTAGCGCTACATTTTCGCGGACGGAATAATGCGGAAACAGCCCTACATCCTGAATCGCATAGCCGATCCGCCGCCGCAGCTTGATCACGTCCCACTGTGTCACCGACGTTCCGTCCACGCGAACTTCGCCCGCGCTGGGCGCATACAGGCGGTTGATCATCTTAAGGCACGTGGTTTTTCCGGAGCCGCTGCGGCCGAGCAACATTAGGGTCTCGCCTCGGCGCACGGAGAAGTTCACGCCGGAGAGTAGCGCCCTGTCGTCCGACACTCGGAAGGTTACGTCAGCGAACTCAATTGCGTTGCTGGGGGGCTCGCTCATGAAAGGAGGCTCGCGCCGCTACAGCGTACCAGAACTCCTTGGCCGGGCACGGCATGCTTGCCGCAAAAACAAATGCCGGAGCCCGTCGTCAGACGACTTTAGCTCCGGCCAATATCGCGGGCTGGCGCCCGTCAAGTTCTTAGCAGCAAGACGCTAGTAGCGTCCCCAACCACCACCACCGCCGCCGCCGCCCGAGCGGCCACGGCCTCCGCCGCCACCGCCGCCACGCCCGTAACCACCACGGCCGCCACCACCACCGCCTTCGCGGCGAGGCCGGTCAGCCTTGGGACGCGCTTCGTTGACGGTCAAGTTGCGGCCTCCGAGGTTGGTTCCATTCAGGGCTTCCATGGCTTTGAGCGCCGATTCGTCATCGTTCATTTCAACGAAAGCGAACCCGCGCGGCTGTCCGCTATCGCGATCGGTAATGATGCTGACTTTTTCGACCGGGCCATAGGCCTCAAACAACGAGCGCACCTGGTCTTCAGTCGCGTCGAACGTTAAGTTCCCAACGTAGATGTTCTTCATAGCTCCTCGCTTTCAGATGGGGCCGGCTAACATCCGTGCGTACCCGGCCGGGGTTGGGTTATTTACGACCAAAGACTCAGTTGACTGCTGGTGCGCGAAACAAAGAGGGCAGCAATTCGCCGCCCTCCCTTGCTACTTCAACTTTACAGGACCTGAACGTTCTCAGCCTGCCATCCCTTGGCGCCGCGCTTCACTTCAAAGCTGACCGCCTGGCCTTCCTGCAGCGAACGGAAGCCGTTCGACTGAATGGCCGAGAAATGAACGAAGACGTCTTCGCCGTTCTGCCGTGAAATAAAACCAAAACCCTTGGCATCGTTAAACCACTTCACTGTTCCTTGTTCCATTTGTTTCTTTGAATATCCTTGTGGTTGATGTTGCGCTGAAAGATCGGAAGGTTACCGGCAGAAATCGCTCGACAGATAGGAGGGATGGCTGCTAGACGCGCCGTTCGTACAAACGCACCTTCATTATACCTTACTGCGACAAACTTCCAGCATTTCTTTATGCTGTTTCCGTTGCTTGACTAGGTGAGCAATCTGTAAAGTTCCAGCACTGCATCAAAGCCCCACCAATGTCTTGATGCGTAGTGGCCCTTACAGGCGGAATGCATCTCCGTTTCGTGGTGATGCATTCCCCACATCGATCAAGCCAGATCAAAAAGCAAGAATTCAGCCTGACCATTGCCGCTCGCACTGGCCAGCCGCAGGTCGGACTCTGCGGTGATGGCTGCTCCGTCGCCCGCCATCAACTGCGTTCCGTTGATGTCAAGTTCCCCGCGGACCAATTGCACCCAGGCATGTCGTTCCGGTCGCAAGGCAAACTCCAGAGTCTTGCCGCTGTCGAGCAGCGAAGCGTACACATCCGCGTCCTGATTGACCGTCGTTGATCCCTGCCGTCCATCATGCGAAGCGATCAGCCGCAACCGATTCAGTTTCTCTTCCGCCGTGAAGGTACGGTCCTCATAGCTGGGCTTAAGACCTTCGGCCTCGGGCAGGAGCCAGATCTGCAACAAATGTACCGGTGCCTTCGACTGGTTGACCTCGCTGTGCATCACTCCCGTGCCCGCCGACATGCGTTGCACGTCGTTCTGCTTGATGGTGGCGCCGCGCCCCATGCTGTCACGATGGTTCAACTCACCTTCGATGATGTAGGTGAGGATCTCCATGTCGCGATGGGAATGCATTCCAAAGCCCTTGCCCGCGATGACCCGGTCCTCGTTAATGACGCGCAGGTCGCGAAAGCCCATATGCTTAGGATCGTAATAGCCCGAAAACGAGAAGGTATAGTGGGTGTCGAGCCAGCCGTGGTTGGCATGGCCGCGCTCGTCCGATGGCCTGATGGTAATCATCATGTTCTCCCTCAATCCACTTCATAAGATGCTTTGACATTGAAGAAAGATTCGGAGGGGGCCTTCTAGTTCATTCGCCATCCTGAGCGACGATGCTATCCCCTTTCCTGCGTGCCCAGTTTGCGGCAGAGCTCGCCCAGACGCATCTGATCGTCGGGGGTCAGGACGTTGAGAAACTCGACAATCGCAGCCGCGTGCCGCGGAAAAATCTGCCGTATCAAGGACTTGCCTTTGGCGGTCAGCACTACGATCAGCACGCGCCGGTCTTCGGAGGATCGCTGTCGTCTCGCTAGTCCCCCCTTTTCCAGGTTGCCGACCACCATCGTCAGGTTTCCACTGGTGGTGAGGACCTTCTGCGCGATGTCGGAGAGCGACATCGGCCCCAGGTGGTAAAGCGCTTCCAAGACCGCGAACTGGGTAAGTGTCAGCCCAGTTCCAGCTAGACTGCGCGAGGCAAAATTGCGGGCGGAATTGGCAGCGCGCATCAGCTTGACATAGGGAACCAGCGAAACGCGTTTCTGCGACCGGTGGAGTTGCGGGGAAGGCATGCAATAGATGCTACTACATTAAACGATATTTGAGTCGCAACGCCGCAAATTCGCTCCCACACTACTTCAGTCCTGCGTTTTCTGCCGCCAGTTTCGCCGTCGCACTCCAGTCCATGTCTTCCATGCCGCGCGCGATGGCGGTGAGCATGTGGTCACGAATCATACTGGCCACCGGCAAGGGGGTATCCGCCGATTCCGCCGCCGCCAGCGCAAGTTTCACGTCCTTCAGTCCCAATCGCATCTTGAATCCCGCAGGCTGATATTTTTCGTCGGCGATGAGATTGCCGTAAGTCTTGTAGACCGGAGCGGCGAACAAGCTGTTGGTGAGGAAGTCAACATACTGGTGAGGATCAATTCCGTATTTTCTCGTCAGGGCAATCGCTTCGCCTAAAGACTCAATCACCGACGCGATCAGAAAGTTACCGCTCAACTTCACCACGTTGGCCATCTCCGGCTTATCGCCTATGAAAAACACCCGCTGGCCGAGTGCTTCCAGCAGTGGGCGGTAGCGCTCCACCGCGCCCTTATCACCGGCCGCCACGATGAACAGCTTACCCGCTTCCGCCGCCTCCGGCCTCCCAAACACTGGAGCGGCAATGTACTTGTGTCCGCGCCTGGCGTGCTCCTCCGCCAGCTTCCGGGACAGGGCCACGCTGATGGTGCTCATGGAAATGTGCACCGCGTTCGGCGGCAAACTCTCCAGCACTCCGCCGGGATGTAGCACAGCCGACTCGACCGCAGGGTCGTCCACCAGCATGGTGATAACGGCTTCGGCGTCTTTCGCGGCTTCGCCCGGCGACTTCGCGACGTTCGCCCCTTGCGAGCGCAGCTCTTCTGCTTTCGAGAGGGTGCGATTCCAAAGCGTCACGTCATGTCCAGCACCCAATAAGTGCCGCGCCATATGGCTTCCCATGTTGCCCAGTCCGATAAATGCAACCTTCATAGTGTTTCCTCCTTGCGACTGCGCCGTGTAATTCAGATCACTGTTGCGGGCCTTCCTGCTTCACAGCCGGATGCCGCTTACCCCAATCGAAGCGCCGGCCGATGATCACTTTAAACAACATATGGTCGGTGACCCGCGTTACGCCAACCCCGAGCCCAAAGTTAATTTCCCATTTGGGCGAGACATCCAGATCGAATGCCGGAATAAACTGCTGTGCCTGATAGGGAAAGGGATCGACTCCTCCCACTGGCCCGAAGCCGCTGTAGTACTCCAGGCCGAAGGCCACGACCTTGGTGAAGTTCCATGAAATCTTGGCATCGGGCGAGAACTCCCACCCGCGCCGGGACTCAGGACCGGTATAAGCTCTCTCGAGGGCAGGATTGATGGACCAGTACAGCCGGCCTTTCTGCTGGTCGACGATCGGCCTGATCTCCAGGCTCCAAACTGAGCTCGAATAGATTAGTCGAGCATATCCGAACTCCGTGGACAAACTGACGCCGACCGGCCAGTGCCAGCTTGGCGGCACACGTACTCGCGGCCGGATGTGGTCCCCTACCCACTTCCAGCCCTGGCCGTTGGGCACGGTTGTAAAGATATAGAAACCGGTCTCAAACCAGGGTGTGAAGCCCTGCGTAATCTCGACTGTCTCGTGGAGTTCGTGTTCCGTGGGTAGAACGCCGTCTTCGGTGGTCTTCGATCCCTGGAAGATGAAATTGCTGTGCAACTCCACCATGCTCGTCTTCGGCGGAACCGTCTCCGACCCGTAGACCTGAATTTCGTAATTGTCCTGCGCAAGCGCGGCAACGTTGACGAGGAGCGCCACGAACATCGCCGCCAACAGAAATGCGCGAGGCATGATCGCAACCGGGCCAGATCTCGCACTTACTGCTTGAATACCACCATCGCCAGCGGCGGTAGGTCGAGCAGCAGGGAATGTTCTTGCCCGTGGCAGGCGATCGGATCACTCGACATGCCGCCATGATTCCCCTGGTCGGTACCGCCGTAAATCGCAGCATTGCTGTTCAGCACTTCGCGCCAGTATCCCTCGCGCGGAACACCGACGCGGTATCCCAGTCGTGGCACTGGTGTGAAGTTACAGGCCACCACGACCGGCTCGGTCTGGTCTTTGCGGAGGCGCATGTAGGTGAGCACGCTGTCATCGGAGTCGTCGGCGTCGATCCATCGCCAGCCGTCGGGGATGAAGTCGGTCTCGTATAGCGCGGGCTCGCCGCGGTAAAACGTGTTCAGGTCGCGCACCCAGCGCTGCGCCCCCTTATGGAAGGCGAACTCAAGCACGTGCCAGTCAACGCTGCCATCGTGGTTCCACTCGGCCCACTGCCCGAATTCGTCGCCCATGAACAGTAGCTTCTTGGCCGGCTGGGTGAACATGTATCCGAACAGCAGGCGCAGGTTAGCGAACTTCTGCCATTCGTCGCCCGCCATCTTGGCGATCAGCGATCCCTTGCCATGCACCACCTCGTCGTGGGAAAGCGGAAGCACAAAATTCTCCGTGAAGGCGTACAGCCCACGGAAGGTCAGCTTGTTGTGATGGTATTTGCGGTGAATGGGGTTTTTCGTAAAGTACAACAGCGAGTCGTGCATCCATCCCATGTCCCACTTCATACCGAAGCCCAGTCCGCCGATGTAGGTTGGCCGCGACACCATCGGCCATGCCGTGGATTCTTCCGCAATGGTCTGAATGTCTGGAAATTCCTGGTACGCGTCCTGGTTCAACTGCCGCAGGAAGGACACGGCGGCCAGGTTTTCGCGGCCACCGTACTGATTGGGAATCCATTCGCCCTGCTTGCGCGAGTAGTCAAGGTACAGCATGGAGGCAATGGCATCCATGCGCAGTCCGTCGGCGTGGTAGCGGTCAAGCCAGAAGATCGCGTTGCTGAGCAGGAACCCGCGAACTTCGTTGCGATTGTAGTTGAAGATGGCCGACTTCCAATCCGGATGGAAGCCTTGGCGCGGATCGGCATGCTCGTAAAGATGCGTGCCGTCAAAGTACGCCAGCCCGTGCTCGTCGTTGGGAAAGTGCGACGGCACCCAGTCAAGGTACACGCCAATCCCCCGCTGGTGCAGGTAGTCCATTAGGTACATGAAATCTTGCGGGGCGCCGAAGCGGGCGCTGGGCGCGTAGTAGCCGGTGACCTGGTAGCCCCACGAGCCGAAGAACGGATGCTCCATCACCGGCATGAACTCCACGTGCGTGAAGCCCATGTCACTCACGTAGTCGGCAAGTTTGGGCGCCAGCTCGCGGTAGCTCAGCGAGCGGTTCCCTTCCTCGGGAACGCGCATCCACGAGCCCAGATGCACCTCGTAAATTGAAATCGGAGCGTCGAACTTGTTGCGGTCATGGCGGGTACGCATCCACTCGGCATCGTGCCATTCGTATTCCAGGTCCCATACGATGGACGCCGTTCGCGGGGGAACCTCGTTGTAGAAGCCGTAGGGGTCGGCCTTGCTCACCTCATACATGTGATAGCGCGATCGGATGTGGTACTTGTAGGTTTCTCCTTTACCCACTCCCGGAATGAAAGCCTCCCACACTCCCGAGCTGCCGCGCGGATTCATGGGATGCGAGTCGGCATTCCACCTGTTGAAGTCCCCGACCACGGAGATGCGTTCGGCGTCGGGCGCCCAGACCGCGAAGTAGGTTCCCCGCTTTCCATCAATCGCAGTCAAATGTGCACCGAACTTCTCGAACAGCCGATTGTGGTTGCCTTCGTTGAACAGATGAAGATCGTAGCTGGTCAGCAGCGTGGATTCCTTCTCCTCAGACGCCGTGGGTGCCTTCATTCGTTCTCCTCTTGAATCGGGCGGGCTTCGTGCAACGGAAACGGCGGGCTCCTGGAACCCCGATGACCTGCCTCCGGGCCTCGTGCGCCTAACACTATACCCGTTTTGCACCCAAACACGCGCAAGAGGAGCGCATGCCACGGGTCCCCGTCGTCTCCGCGTGATCGCACACAGCTCAGTGACGCACGTTACTGCCTGCGGCCCGCCGCCGGTGCTCTCATAAAGGTGGCGACGTGCGCTACCGGATTCGCATTTCCGGCAGACGATCTCTGCCGGCGCGTCGACCGCAAACTAAGGAGAACAACCACATGGCTGACAAGAAAGCGGACCTGGCTGGCCCCGGAATTGGCGACTACACAGAGCTGGAAAAGGTCCTTCCGGCGGATTACAGCTCGCTGCTGTCACCCAAAGAAACCCAGAGGGCGATCTTCGAAGCAAAGAGCTACGTCGAAGAAAACCTCGGTCACGAATTGAACCTGCAAATGGTCACCGTCCCCCTAATCGTGGACGAGGAGAGCGGGGTAAACGACTATCTCGACCGCGACGGATCGCGCACTCCGATCCAGTTCCACATCTCCAACGATCGCGAGAAACACCCCATCAATGCCCAGGTCGTACAGGCCGCCACCAAGTGGAAGCGGCTGGCCCTGAAGCAATTCGACTGCAAGCCCGGCGAAGGCATTTGCACCGACATGCGCGCCGTGCGCAAGGACTACTTCCTCGACCACGACCACAGCGCTTACGTGGACCAGTGGGACTGGGAGCGCGTGATCACCCCCGACCAGCGCAACCTGAGCTTCCTGAAAGGAGTGGTCAGCAAGATCTGGAAGGTCATCGTGGGCGCTGAGCGGCAGGTGCAGGACATCTTCCCGCAGCTGCGTGATCCGCGTTACCCCAACCTGCCCGAGCAGCTCACCTTCCTGCATGCCGAAGAGATTCTTGACATGTATCCCGAACTGCCGCGCAAGCAGCGTGAAACCGCAATCCTGCAAAAGTATCCCGCGGTCTTCATCATTGGAATTGGTTGGACGTTAAAGGATGGCTATCCGCACGAAATGCGCGCTGCCGATTACGACGACTGGGTGACAGAGACCAAGGCCGATGATGGTCACGTTCGCCACGGCCTGAATGGCGACATCCTGGTGTGGAACCCGGTGACCCATCGGCGGCATGAGCTGACATCCATGGGCATTCGGGTGAACGCCGAATCGCTCAAGAAACAACTGGAGCTGACCGGGCAGTTGGACTTCCTGAAGTTCCCCTACCACCAGGCGATCGTGAATCACCAGATTCCGCTCAGCATCGGTGGCGGCATCGGGCAGTCCCGGACGTTGATGCTGCTGCTGCGCAAAGCGCATCTTGGCGAAGTCAGCGTCACCGTGTGGCCTAAAGTGTTGAAGGAGATGTGCGAGAAGAAGAACATCCACGTGCTTAACTAGTGGTCAGTAGCCAGTTGTCCGCTGTCGGTCGCCAGATCGGCAATGGCAACTGGCTTTCTTGTTGGTCGTTGCTGGTGACAGTTCGCAAACAAGAACACAGTCACGCACACTCTGCGGGCCGGTTCGCCCACCGCTTCTATTCCGAGCTGGCTATTGACTACTTCTTTTTCGGCTTCATCATCTCCCATGCCGCGTCGGGCATACGGCGGCCCATGAGGCTGAAGACGCTCGCGCCTGCCAGCATCTCGCCGCCGTCCATGTACACCATTTCGCCATTGATATAGCCCGCCTGATCGCTGATGAGAAACGCTCCCAGGTTGGCGATCTCCTCCAGCGTGCCGAAACGATGCAGCGGATTGTGTTCCAGCAGCTTTTTCTCCAGCTCCGGCGTGGGTAGCAGCCGCGAGAAAGCACCCTCCGTGCGGATTGCGCCCGGAGCGATGGCTACAAAGCGAATCCCCCGTCCGCCCCACTCCACGGCCAAGCTTCGCATCAGCGCTGCCACACCCGCTTTTGCTACCGCGCTGGGCACAACATAAGCCGACCCGGTATCCGCGTAGATGGTCGCAATGCTAAGCACCACGCCTTGGTGTTTGCCGGCGAGCCAGCGTCGGCCGCAGGCCATGGTCATGTTGATGGTGCCTTTGAGCACGATGCCGATAACGGCATCGAAAGCGTGCGACGAAAGCTCCTCAGTGCGCGCCAGGAAATTCCCCGCGGCATTATTCACCAGCACGTCGAGCGGGCCTTTCGCCCACAATTGCTCGATAAGGGCCTCGACATCCTCGGGATAGCGCACGTCGCAGGAAAAGCCCTCGATGGTTCCACCCGTGGAGGCCGAGAGTTCCGCGGCGGTCTTCTGCACCACCTCGGCGCGGCGTCCGCAGACAAAAACCGTGGCGCCGAGCTGCAAAAACCGCTCAGCCATGGCTCGGCCGATGCCCGTGCCGCCGCCCGTGATGAGAATGCGTTTGCCCTGCAACAGATCGTTGGTGAACATAGGATTTTGTGGAAAGAACCACCGTAACACGGCGGCGCTGCCGAACCAAAGCGACCGTTGTGCGCAGTCGGTTGTAGATTTTCTTTTCCACAGGCCCGCCGGGGTCCGGCTTGTGGCATGATGTTCGCCATGTCACCCAAACTCAAGCGAGTGCTCGAAGCAATCTTCTGGTTTGTGCTTGGCCACCTTAGCTGCGCCGTCATGCACCACCTTCACATCTAGGTTGCGAGCCATTGCCGACGGCGCCGAGGCGAAAGCCCCCTTAGCTGCTGGACGCAACCACTCCGGCCCGCTCTCCGAGCCGATTCTGTTGTGCGCGACTACACAGGCTTGTAATCACGGTGACCGCAACGTTCACCCACAGCGCCACGAAACCGGCATTCAGGCCGAGAAAGGGGTCGTGTTTGCTGAGTACAAGGGCCAATACCAAACTCACTCCCGCCAGGATGCCGGCGAACACACCCGCGGCGGTTACGCGTTTCCAGTAGAGAGCAAAAAGCACGCCGGGGAAGAACTGCGCGATTCCGTCATAGGCCAGCAGCAGCAAACCCACCAGGGTTGTGGAACTGTAGATCGCGAAATAAAGAGCAACACCGGTGATCACTACCACCGTCACTTTCGCCAGCTTCGCCACGTCATTATCCGTCATGGCGGGACGGAACAGAGGGCGGAAGAAGTTCTTGGCGAACAGAGTGGCGGCGCACAGTATCATGACGGCTGCCGGAACCATGGCGGTCAGCGCCCCTGCCCCGCCAACCAGGCCCAGAAACCACGGGGAGAAGGTTTGCCGCACCAGAGTCAAAAGGGCAAGGTCGCCATTCTTCAGCCCGGGGATCACAAGAATCGCAGTGAACCCCACACAAAAGAGCAGCGGCAGGGTAATCCCGTAAAGCGGCATAATCACGGCATTGCGGCGCAGAGTGTCGCCGCTCTTCGCCGTAAACACAGAACCGAAGCTATGCGGCCACATGTAAAAACCGCACGCCGTGAGCAGAACGGTTGAGACAAACCAGGCATGTCCCATGTTGGCGGTGCTTCCGGGCATGGTGAGGTGGGCCGCTTTGGCCTGGGTCAGGGCCGCGAACATGGGACGGATGCCGCCGAAGTAGTGGTATGGAATTCCTATGCCGATGCTGAACGCAGCAATCAGCATCAGAGAATCCTTCAAGACGCTCACCCAGGCGACCGCCCGAATCCCGCTTGCAAAAACGAACCCTGCCACGATGACGAAAGCGATCAACATCGCCAACGGGCGGCTGATCGCCTGGAAACTTGCCACCTCCACAATGATGCCCAGCCCGGTCAGTTGCAGCTGCAAGTAGGGGACGATGAAAAGCACGCCGACAATCGCCACCAGGGACGCCAAGTACTTGCTGCCATAACACTGCAGAAAGAAGTCGGACTCAGTGTGCAGGGAGAATTTGCGGCCCACCTCCCAGATCTCCGGCAGGATAAAAAACGAGATGACATAAGCCAGGGTCAGGTACGCAAGGATGTAGAGTGTCGGCCCTCCCCGCGAATAAGCCCACCCGCTTGCTCCCAGGAAAGCGAAGGTGGTGTAGATCTCCCCCGCCATCAGCAGCCAGACGAAAACCAGGCCAAAGCCGCGACCTGCAACCGCCCACTGCTCCAGATTCATCTGCCGCCGCCGTCCGGCGTAAAGACCCGTGACTGCGCCTACGAGAACGATCCCGAAGATGAGGGTCATAGCGACAAAGCTGGGTTTCATTGTGCGCCGCCTGTTCCCTGGCCCCGGCTGTGCAGAACGTACGCACCCCACAAGCAGACGCTGGTCAGCGGTATCCAGCAGATGAGCCAGAACAGGTTGAAGGGAAGGCCGAGCATCAACGGATAGACGCGGTCCCACAGCGGCACCGCAAAGCAGACCGCGACGAAGGGCACGAGCGCAAGCGCCAAGGACCCGATGGCCGGTGTTTTCATTGGTGCTGGTCCCTGCCGGGGCCATCGCAACGGGCACTCCGAGCAGCCGCAAGCGCCGTGGCCGAGAAACACCGCACCTCACACCCAAATGCGAAACGTGGGTTCATAAACATTCCCTGAACTGATTGATGGAAGGTGGGCAAGCATACCGTGCGCCATTCATCACGGTCAAACTCCTGACGACCGCGGTGATGTGAGGTCGATTGTGTAAAAGGCGAGAGGGTGTAAGTTGGCTTTGGCCTCGCAAGCTAAAGCCGTTCTCGAAAGGAGACTTACACCCATGGCGAAGGTTACACGGATGACGGAGCAGTTCCAACATTTCCTGGCGGAGATGAAAGAGAGTTTCTGGGGCCATCTGTACGGACGGACGCAACTGGCGTGGAAGAAGTATTTCGAAGCCGAGTCGGAGCGGCAGCGGGACCTGTACAGCGGCTGGGCCTCGTACCAGCGCAGCCCGACGCAAGGGCGCGACTATCGCAACGGCTACTACGAACGGGATTTCGTCACCCGCTTCGGCACGCTGCGACTGCGTATCGCCCGCACCCGAGGGAAGAACTTCCTGCCGCCGGGGCTGGAGAAGTTTCAGCGGTACGGCAGTTTCATCAGGCGCCGCTAGACGACGACTGGGCCTATTTGTTTCTGGATGGGGTCAGCTTGCGGATGCGGCGGCCCAGCGAACGGCAGCGGGTGCAGATGCTGGTGGCCTATGGCGTGCGCCGCGACGGCACTCGTCAACTGCTGGCCTTTCTGCAAACTCACGGTGAGAGTCAGGCCGATTGGGAGGCGCTGTTGCAGGATCTCTATCGTCGCGGGCTGCAGGGCAATCACCTGCAACTGATCGTCACCGACGGTTGTGCCGGATTGGCGGCGGCGATCCAGACCGTCTACCCACGGGCCGGGCATCAGCGCTGCTGGGTGCACAAGATGCGCAACCTTCTGGAGAAGGTGCGCAAGTGCGATTACGACGCGGTCAAAGCTGATGCGCAAGCTATCTACCTGGCCGAAGGCCGCGGTGCGGCCCAGGCTGCGGCGCGCGCTTTCTGCCGACGCTGGCGCACGGCGTATCCCCGCATGGTGCGGCAGTTGGAACGCGACTTACCGGAGTTGCTGTCGTTCTTTCGTCTGCCTCGGCATCTGTGGCGAAAACTGCGCACCACCAACATCATCGAGCGCTGTTTCGTGGAAGTGCGGCGTCGAACCCGGCCCATGGTGTGCTTCGTCAACGTGCAGAGCGTGGAACGAATCATCTACTCCATCTTCCAGCGTTTCAACCTGGAATGGAAAACCCGCACCCTCCGCGTATTTACACAAGCAGCTTGACGTCACCACGACCGCGCACGGCAAGCAACGGTCTGCAAGATCTCGCAGCCGTAAAGAAATAGCTGGCGCGCGCCAACACGTCTCTTACCGCACCGTCGACGCATTTCCCTACCCTCGAAGGGGTATGCGGTCGGCTTTCACGATTCGCCTTTGGTTTTTCGCCAGCAGTGGCCGGTCAGCTCAATCACCCCAAGCAAAGACCTCAGCCTGAATCGAGGGATTTGCATTTGCGGCAACCAGCAACTGACGAGCGGCTACCAAGCGGCTGCTGCTGTTAAGCACCCACTAACACCGTCCGCCATTCGCCACCCGTCCCGTTTTGGGACGGCACATTATCAAAATTGTCACCCCACCCCCTCCCCCTCCTGTTTAGAATCATGCGATTACCAACTTTTTTCCCGGCAAATAATTGAACCACAATAAGTTACACGTACTTAATTGAGCCGCAGGCACTTAGCACCAGCTAGGTATCCCCCCTAAGTCCGCAGCCCCTGCACCAAGCGGGAACAACGATGACGAGGACGTCAACGGATCGGTTATCATTCCCGGTTTCGACTTTTCAAAGATCACGAACGCTGGCGAACCTTTTTTCTGGCACCCGCCGGCGCAGAGACACTAAGCCTCTCGTCATCAGTGTACGGCCTGACCCGCCACGGTCAAGTTACGAAGGTACAGGTAGGGTAACTGTACTTTCGTAACATTTTTGCGGAGGGTAACCACCCATCCTGAACGAAAGCGCATTCGTCAGCACGGATCCCGAAAGCACAACTTCTGTATTGACCGTTGCTCGGGAGAAATCTAAGTGGCTGTCGCCGGCAGATCTCCCAGAAGCTGACTTTTGGATAACTTCGGCGCCAGCTTCCGGTGTGGGTCGCTGTTCCCCTCGCCGCGCTCGTGATGACAAGGATGGGGGGAATATCACTATGTTGTGCAGGCATCAACAGGATGTCACATCGCACGGCGCTCCGTTACGATCCAACCAGCTCAGGAGCGAGCGTACGCTTCCTTGGGCCAGCGCTATACAGGAGTCACCTGCACCGTAGTAGATGTTGATGGTATCGCCGTCGGGGCTCATCGTATGTCCACAGGGGAAAACCACATCGTGCACATCGCCTCCGCGCTCATACTCGGTTTCAGGTCCGAAGATCCAGCTATCCCCTCGCAATAGACAAACGTCTGGCTTTTGCAGGTCAAAAAGAGCGAGGCCTACCCGGTATAACGCGCCAGAAGCCGTGTGCTTTACTCCGTGATACAGCACCAGCCAACCGTTGAGAGTCTCGATTGGCGGCGAAGACAATCCGATCTTGTTTGCGTCCCACCAGGCGCCTTTGCGCGCCTCCATCATCACTCTATGGCCGCCCCAATGACGCAGGTCGGGAGAGTAAGAGATCCAGATGTGAGCTCCTAGAGGAGTCATGGGTCGATGGATAAGTGCCCACAGTCCGCCAATTCTGTAGGGTAAAAGAGCCGCATCCTTGTCGTCCGGGGACATGACGACACCGTATCGCTCAAATGATCGGAAATCCTTGGTGAGCGCGAGAGAAACGCCGGGACCACCCTTAGAGTAAGACGTATAGGCCACGGCAAATTGCTGCAGCTCTGGAACGTAGGTGATACGCGGATCTTCGATACCCCAGAGCTCCTCCGGATACTCGTCGGGATTGGGCATCAGAGTTGGGGTTGGATCGATCTTCCATCCGTCAACGCCGTTCACAGAACGAGCGGCGCAAAGATGGGAGAGGCCACGACGATCCTCCACCCGGCATAGCAACAGCGTGGAGCCATCCGCCAGTAGGGTTGCTCCAGCATTGAAAACGCTATTGATCCGATAAGGCCAATCTTTGCTGGTCAAAATCGGGTTGGCAGGGTGCCGGTGAAGGAGAGTGTCGGTGGAATCAATAGCGCCGATGGTCAAAGTCATAGGTGGTTTCACAGTAACAGCAACCTGACATTAGAGTGCAGAAGCCCTGAAATTCCGCACTGAGCTAGATTGCAAGCTCTGGTACCCGAACATCCTGGAGTTGCCGCATCTCCAGCAGAGCCATCAAGAAGGACAGCGTGGACTCCGCTCCCTGGTTCTCATTGGCGCGGTCAGGATGGAGACCATCTCGACAGCCGCCGGTGGTGAAGTCGTATAGGGCGGTCTTCAGGTCGTTATCTCCCAGGAACCAATTGAACGCAGCCCAGGCTTGGGTGCGCCAATGCTCGTCACCGGTCGCGCGATAGGCCTCGAGACATGCAGACACAGTTGCGCTAGCCTCTACTGGCTGTTGATCGAAACGAGCCTTTTCACCCTCCTTGCAGTAGAAACCATGCGAGCCGATGGGGACGAAGTGGCCGTTCATGGTGCAGCGTTGTTGCGTCGCGAGCCAATCCAGCGATTCGAGGCCACATGCGAGCAGCTCTTTGTCCGAGGCACGTGAGCCTGCCAGCAATAACGCCTGAGACAAACGTGCATTGGAGTAGGCCAAACCATCTTCGAACCAGTCCCAACCCGGCTCCCGGGTGATTCGATAAATCCTCAACAACCTGCCAGCGAGTGTATCTCTCTGCCGCTGTGCGGACCGGTCGCCCGGGAAGCGATCAAGATATTCCTGAATTCCAAACAAAGAAAACGCCCACGCTCGGGGGCTGGTGAAAGTCAGCACCGCCGGAATGGCAAGCTCAAACAGACGCCCGGCGAGACCGCGTAGACCCTCATCGACCGTCTGATTGACCGCGGTTCCCAAGGACCACAGAGCGCGGCCGTGACTGTCCTCCGATCCCTGTGCCTCCTGCCACTGACGTTCATAGCTTAGAAAATTGCGAAACCTACCGTTGGCCGAGTTAAAGGCAAGCCAGAGAAAAGCCAGGTATCGCGAAGCTAATTTCTTCGCCTCAACTCCCCCATCGGCTCCAAGTTGCTCCACCCGAATCGACACGATCAGGGCGCGGGCGTTATCGTCCGTGGTGTAGCCCTCATGATGGTTCGGAACAGCGAACACGGCATGTTGCAACATTCCCGTCTCGTCAGTCATTCGACTAAGATGATTCAGTTTCACAGGCGGCAAACTGTGGATGCGAGCGGCGCTGACTGCGTTTGGGCTGACCAGGCGAGGATTCCACATCCGCTCCGCTCTGGCTCTCTGGAAGCTGCGCATGTAGTCTTGGGCCACGCTTTTCCAAACCATATTGCGCGAGTATAAGTAAGCACGTTTGCGCATAGCGTGCCGTTCGGCCTCATTTCCCAGTAGTTGAATCGTCTGTTCTGCAATTGCCTCCTGGTCGTTGAATGGGACCAGGACTCCGCGGCGCTGATCGAGAAGCTCCTGCGCATGCCAATAGGGAGTTGATATCACCGCTTTTCCTGCACCCAGGGCGTAGGCCAGTGTTCCAGAAACAACCTGCGCCTCATTCTTATAAGGTGTGATGTAGATGTCGGCTGAGCCGATGAATTCCATCATCTCCTCAGGGCTGACAAAGCGGTTGTGAAATATGACGTTCTTCTCAACTCCGAGATCCTGAGCGAGCAACTGCAGCGATTCCCGGTACCTATCTCCCTCGCGCCGCCTGATGTGAGGATGAGTCGCGCCCGCGACGATATACGTGACATTGCTGTTATGAGCCAGAATGCGCGGCAGGGCCCGTATGACTGTTTCAACTCCCTTATTCGGCGAGAGCAAACCGAAGGTCAGCAATACGGATTTGCCTCCAACTCCGAATCGGTCCTTGTAAAAATTGGGATCCACAAATGCCAAATTGGGGACTCCATGTGGGATGACGTCAATCTTGGCCGCAGGAACCTGGAAGATCTCCTGGAGAAACCGAGAGGAGTGTTGGCTCATCACAATGAGGCGGTCGGAGATCTCTGCGAGTTCGACCATCACGCGATGTTGGTCGGGATTCGGTTCGCGCAGCACCGTGTGAAGAGTGGTTACGATCGGCATGCGGAGGTTCCGCAGCAGTTCCAGGATGTGGCTGCCCGCTGGCCCTCCGAAAATTCCGTATTCGTGCTGGACGCACACCAGATCGACATTGGTGAAATTGAGAAACTCGGCCGCACGTTCATAGGACGGCAGCTCCTCTTCAGTCAGCTCGAATCGTACGCGTTCGGGATAGCTATATTCGGAATCCGGATCATTCACGGGCAATGCAAATAACCGTTCAGTGCCGTACTCGGTCGAAACCGCATCGCACAAGTCGGTGGTGAAAGTGGCAATTCCGCACTGCCGCGGAAGATAGTTCCCGATGACAGCGATTCGGCTGGGAAGGGAAAGACTGACTGCTGCGTCGAAGGGCTTAGCTGACCCGATCTCAGACACATTCGGTAGTGAGCGAGCAATTCCCAACGGTTTTCTGAATGGCAGTGTCTTTGGCAATGACATGGGGGTCCCTTGTCTGTTCACGCACCGGGAAGGTGGTGAACACTCGCGGCACTGTCTAGTTCGGTCCTCCCCTGAGAACACTTCAATGACAATGCCGCGACATTCAAACGCCGGTGTGCCGCATTTGGCAGTACACCGGCTAATCCTGACTATTTGCTTTCGGCAGTTTCGTGCTGGTTCGCCTTGTTGACGGCAGCCCTTACCGCCTCTAGAAATGAGTCACTACCTGCCGGGGCGTGCACATCGCCGGACAGCGTCTTATGAAAGGAAACATTCTTGCCGTAGAACGCAACCGTGGAGTCATTGTCCTGCTGGATCTTGGCGCCATCCACTGCGACTCCAGCAAACAGGCCTTTGGTACGCGAATAGCTCAAGGCTTCCGTGTTCATCTTCCAGTCGGTGCCTGCCGAAGCATGCCTTCCAACCGGACCTGCTGTCGCAGATGCCTCGCCGCTGAGTTCAAACTTGCTTGAGAGCAACCCTTGTACACCCTTGTCATTCATGAACAACACAATAAGGTCGACTGCCTGACCGCCGGCCTGAAAACCAAAATTACCGCCACCAATCGAAATGAATGCTGGTGCACTCCAACCATGGGCAGTGCGGCAGGTAACCACCCCGCGTCCATGCTCCCCGCCAACGATGAATGCGCCTTTCGCCATGGTGGGCACCACCGCGATACACTTGGCGCCATTCAGCACTTCCTCTGGGATGCCCTTATCGGGCGCCGCCATAATCTGGTTCATGACCTGGCCAGCTGCCTCTAAGCGGGCAGTGGTGTCTTGCTGCGCTGGAGCAGCGTACGCGAAGGTGCCCAACGACAACGCTAACAAAGCAATTGCGTAGTTCTTCATCAAAACACTTCCTTTTCATTTCCACAGTATTTTTGTGGACCAAACTTGTGAGGGCCGGCTTTTGCCGTAGGGATCAGGCTGTTCTACGGCCGCTGATCAGATTGATGACCAGGACAACGACGGCAAGGACCAAGAGAATATGGATTAGGCTGCCTGCTATGTGAAAGCTGAAACCGAGCAGCCACAGAACCAAGAGAACTACCAAAATCGTCCAGAGCATGTGTGCCTCCTGGGTTGATTGTGAATGTTGATTCGTGCGTTATACGATAGGAGCGGCGCTGTTGCTCGCGACCGCTGTCGCAGGTGGCGGTTGCCTCGCGTTACGAAAGCAACGCTTGAGGTTTTAGAAAGTTCACGGGAACACTCGTTAAATCCGGCCAAGCAACAGCAAAATAACCACGACGACGATGATTAAACCAAGGCCGCCGCTCGGGAAGTACCCCCAGGAACGGCTGTGATTCCATCTCGGGAGAGCACCCACCAGAAACAAAACCAGCAGTGCGATCAAGATAGTTCCAAGCATACTTTCCTCCTCATCTTTAAGAATCCAACTGTGGCCGAGTGTCGCTCTCGCCAGCACTTCCGCGGGCCGCGTTCGTCGCAATCAGACTGGCGATCGTTGTCACCAGATTGTGGGGGTGCTGTCCTTTAGGGTAGAACCTGTCAGCGATGATGCCGGCAGGTACGGCCTCCCCCTGGTAGTTGCCGCTCATCGCGACGATCGAAATCGATGGATACTGGCTGCGTACATGCGAAATCAGCTCGATACCCGACATCTGCGGCATATCGAGATCGGTGACGATCACGTCGGGGACGGTGCTGTTCAATTGCGACACAGCACTGACGCCGTTCTCTGCGATCACCACGTCATACCCGACGGACATCAGCAACATCCCCAGGCGTTCCCGAATACTTGCTTCGTCGTCCACAACAAGAATCTGCGGCTTCGAGCAGCTCGGCATGTTCCCTCCTGACGGGGACGGTGGGAGAAAAGACTCCACCAGACGACTGTCTCATCCCGGGTTCGTTCACGTCTGAGCAATAGTGAACATTCCTTGCCAACGTGTTCTTCGGCAGCGGCTTCGGAGTAGCCGTACCAACGAGCTGTATTGAACAGATATATACGCCTTCGAGTGATACTCTTCGACGTGTCACCAAGCCCCTGGGGAGCTCATCATGAAAACAAAGTATCTTCACATCTCTGCTTACTCTTGCGATAAGTGCGAGGGCCCGGTCATCGCGGGATCATTTGGAACACGCGAAACTGAAATTGCAAGAGAAACCGATCTAACCCAGCTGGGAGCGGTTTGCCTTTCGTGTGGAAACAAACAGCCCGAGAGGCTTGATACGAATATTCTGCGTCAATTTGCGCCCTTAGAGTGGGCGTCACCCAAGGGGAATCGCGCACAGCCTCTCGGTTGAGGGGTCAGTCTTGCATGCGTTACCGCCAGGAGTTTGGGGCCGCCGTCCACCGCTGAAATGTAGGTAAGTACCTGCGCTTGTGGCAGACGATGCAGCGTCCCGGGCACAGAAAGAGGCGGGGCAGAACGACTCTTTCAACCCATCCTTCAGCAGGTGTAGCCCTGAACTGGTCTCCCTTGCACACACCGCAATGAGCTAAAAATAGGGCCATCTGTGAAGAGTAATCTTCTTCCCGCGACGAACGATCAGGTTTGGGTCTAATCCGCCTTTTGGCGCGAAGGATTCAAGCCGTGGGCTGCGCTGGGTTGCGGCAAAGCCGGAAAGCGAAGAAGACTGGTCCGTCCATTTAAGGATAACACAGGCCTGCCGTGGTGAGGCCACCGTCAGTCACATGGCGAATTCTGCTGGGATTACTAGCCAATCAGAAGTAGAGCCTCACTTGACGAGAACCAGGCGTTACATGAATTGGCGGCGTGTCGTCACATACCCGAGGCCCGGATTTGATTTCTTGCCGGTGACCGTCTAAAGTCTCTGTCAATCTAGCAACATCGTGGGGTCGTGTGTCGATTTACTCGAGAGGGATATTCTCCGCTTCCTGGCAGCAGAACCAACTCTTCGCAACTGACTCCTTGCGAGGACGGCCCATCACAACTCGCGAGGAGAGATTGCATGGATTTTCGACCGGGTAACCGAGCCTTGGCCCTGGGAGTATTCGCCATAGCCGGCCTTTTCGGCGGCGGAAGTGTGGCCGCCCAGCAGGTCACGGGCACATTGGGTCAGGCTGACGCCACGACCACCATCAACGGAAAACAAATTCCGCCGCCGCCGCCGAAGTTCGGCGGCGTGATCAAGGAACTCGCGACGGATTCTACGCCCTGGTGGCCGCCGCGCATCGTACCGCCGAAGGGCGCGCCCAATGTGCTGCTCATCATGACCGATGACCAGGGCTACGGCGTGCCGAGCACCTTCGGTGGCGTCATTCCGACGCCGAACTTGGACCGTATCGCCAAGGCAGGGCTGCGCTACACCCAGTTCCACTCGACGGCGCTTTGCTCGCCGACGCGGGCCGCACTGATCACGGGCCGCAATCACCATTCGGTGGGCTTCGGCGTCATCGGCGAATTGTCCACCGGCTACCCTGGCTACGACTCGGTCATCGGTCCTGAAAGCGCCACCATCGGCGAAATCCTGAAGGAAAACGGTTACGCGACATCGTGGTTTGGTAAAGACCACAACACGCCAGCATTTACCTATAGCACCACAGCCGGGCCTTTCGACCAATGGCCGGTTGGCATGGGCTTTCAGTATTTCTATGGCTTCCTGGGCGGCGAGACCGACCAATGGAGACCCTACCTGTTTCGCAATACGGAGATGGTCACTCCGTGGGTCGGACACCCCGGCTACAACCTCATCACCGACATGGCTGACGACGCCATCCGCTACCTCAGGAACCTGAACGCTTCAGCCCCCGACAAGCCGTTCTTCCTCTATTACGTACCCGGCGGCTCGCACTCGCCCCACCACCCGACCCAGGAATGGATCGACAAGTTCCACGGCAAGTTCGATATGGGCTGGGAAAAGATGCGCGAGCAGATCTTCGAAAACCAGAAGAAGCTGGGCGTCATTCCTCCGAACACCCAGTTGACGCCCTGGCCGGACGGACAGGCGGAGTACGCGGGAGCCAAGCTGCCCAAGTGGGACTCGCTCAGCGCGGCGGAAAAAAAGATGTATGCCCGCGAAGCGGAGGTCTTTGCCGCCTACACCGCTTACACCGACTACGAGATTGGCCGCGTGATTGACGAAGTCCAGAAAATGGGCAAGCTCGACAACACACTGATCATTTACATCGACGGCGACAACGGTACCAGCGCCGAGGGTAGCCTGTACGGCACGTTCAACACGTTGACCGCCTACAACGGCCTTTTGAACGAGCCGGAAGTTAAGCCCGTCAAGGTCATGAATCTATTGCATTACAACGACTGGGGCTCGGACAAAACGTATCCCCATATGGCAGTGTCGTGGACCTGGGCATTCGATACGCCCTTTAAGTGGACGAAGCAGGTGGCGTCGCACTTCGGCGGCACCCGGCAGGGGCTGGCGATTTCCTGGCCCGGCCACATCAAGGACGTGGGCGGCATTCGCACCCAGTTCCACCATGTCATTGACATTGTTCCGACCATCCTCGAAGCCGCCGGCATTCAGGCGCCAGACGAGGTCAAAGGGATTAAGCAGAAGCCAATCGAAGGCGTGAGCATGTTGTACACCTTTGACTCGGCCAACGCCAACGCTCCGTCGAAGCGCGATACGCAGTACTTCGAGATGGCCAGCAACCGCGCCATCTATCACGATGGCTGGATCGCCGCCACCACACCGCCCGCTCCGGTCTGGGAACTAGGGACGGGTGCGATGCCTCCACCAGACCAATACAAGTGGGAGCTTTACCACATCGCCGAGGACTATTCAGAATACAACGATCTCGCTGCGAAAATGCCTGACAAGCTGAAGGAAATGCAGGCGCTGTTCCAGAAAGAAGCGGGAAAGTACCAGGTCTTCCCCTTGGACAACCGAGCCTTCGTGCGCCTGCTGACGCCCCGTCCCAGCGCGACCGCCGGCAAGACCGATTTCACCTACACAGGCGTGAATCCCGGTATCCCTGTGGGCAATGCGCCCAGCGTTTTGAACAAGGACTACACCATCACTGCTGAGGTGACGATTCCAAGCGGCGGCGCGGAGGGAGTCATTGCGACCTTGGGTGGGCGTTTCGGCGGCTACGCACTCATGCTGAGTCCGAGCGCAAGCTGGGTGTTCAGCAGCGAATTGTTCAAGAAGATCGGTTGGGGCTTGCTGATTCTCGGGTTGCTTCTGCTCCTGATTGGTACGGCGGGCAGATGGAGGAGACGGTTCGGCCTCGCATGCCTGTTGGTCGCTGCCGTTGGACTGGTTGTAGCTTTTGCCGTCGACATATTCCACATCGGCAGAGGCAGGCCGGTGTTCGTTTACAACCTGCTGGACCTGGAGCGGTTCCGCTGGGCGGGGGTTTCTTCGCTGGACGAGGGCAAGCACACTATTGTCTTCGACTTCAAATACAACGGCCCGGGTCCCGGCAAGGGTGGCACCGGTGTGCTGAGCGTGGATGGTAAAGAAGTCGCACGCAAGACGATCGAGCACACTATTCCGCTGCTGATGTCAATCGACGAGACCTTTGACATCGGGCTCGATACCCGTTCGCCGGTGGATTTCAGCTACGAGGTGCCGTTTGCATTTACCGGGACGATCGACAAGCTGAACTATAAACTCGGACCTTCGCAGTTGTCGGCAGAGGACCAGAGGAAGGTGGACGATGCCATGGCCAGAGTCAACAACTAGCCGGCTGCGGGGGATCCGGAATCGGAACCAACGCGCTGCCAGCCCCGAGCTAGCAGCGATTACAGAGTAAGTGTCCAAAACACCAAAAGGATGGCGTTCATGAAAACAAGATTTGTCTTATGCGCAGTGCTGGCTTGCGTCGTATCCACGATTGCAGTCGGGCAGCAGGTCTCCGTCAACTACAACCACAATCAGAGTTTCGCCCAATACCACACCTATGCGTGGGGTTCCAACAACGCCAACCAGATCCAGAACTCGATCCTGGCGCAAGTGGCGCAGCAGGACATCAACTCGGCCATGCAGGGCAAGGGTTTCCAAATGGTGCAGGAATCGCAGAACCCTGATCTCATCCTGACCGCAAATAGCGGTATGAGGCAGCAGACTTCCTACAGCGCCTGGGGCATGCGCGGCATCGGCGGAGGAATGGGCGGTATCACTCCCGAGCAAAACGTGGAGGGCACCATGATCGTTGACCTTTACGACGCGAAGACGCAGTCCCTCATTTGGCGTGGGATCGCGCAAGATACCCTGAACAAGAACGGCAACAAAAACCAGGAGATGGTGGAAAAAGCCGTGCAGAAGATGTTCAAGCAGTGGCCCAAGTGAACGCTGCTCGGGAGAAGAGATGACCACAAGAGTGCTGGTGATGGGCTCGGCGGCGATTGAGGCGGCAACCGGAGTTGCGTTGATCGCCGTTCCTGAACTCGTCGCCAGCCTTCTCTTGGGCACCGAGCTTTCCAGCAGTGGCGTCGCCGTCGCCCGGGTAGCTGGGTTTGGGCTTCTGACTCTGGCCATAGCGTGCTGGCCCGGCAGCGATGGAAGCTCGCCCCAAGCCACGCGCGCTCTGTTCGTCTATAACCTGCTCGCAGGCTTCTATCTGGGCTACCTCAGAGTCGCTGGGGGTTTCGCGGGCTACCTGCTATGGCCGGCGTGCATCCTTCATGGTGCGCTAGCGCTTCTATTCGTCCGCCCGGCATTTGCAAAACCTTCGCACCTGGCTGGAGGGGCAACGAGTGGATAGATGGAGTATTCGATTACCGACGAGTTAAACCAACTACGCGATAACTCCTGAGTCAACAAGAAATTATTCAATTTCTTCCTCTTTGCCCGTCACTGGTCAGCGGCTTTCGTGAACGCCGCTCGCGCACGTCCTCGAGTCACCTCGATCGGACTGCCTTTATGAACAGCAATAAGGAATGGGGCTTTCAATTCCAGATGAACAAAGCGGTCTTCACTATTTTGGCGGATGCGTCTCGATTGACTTGTAGTAGTCCGCCAAAACGTAAAAGGCTTTTTTCTTTTCTCCGGTTTCCGACACAAGCCCTTTACGGTTGTAGAAGTCCTGGATGCCCGGCAGCTCACGCCTCGGTGAGCGAAAGTCCATAAGGATCCACGGGCTCATGCCGCGTAGAAACGCGATGCGTTTTAGCATCGCGATTTGGTGCTGGTAAACATTTGCCTGGTATTCCTCGGTCCAGCGTTCGCTAACTGGGCCATGCAGACCGGCCTTGGCTCCGGCCCCGAACTCGCTCATAATCAGCGGCTTCTTGTAAGGAGTAATCCAACTGGTGCTGTCGGCTAGCTCGGGAGTTCCTTCGTACCAGCCGATGTATTCGTTGCATCCGAGCACGTCGAGCTCCGACCCCAGAGGATCATCGAGAACTCTCACGTTCGGGTTGGAGGGCGCATGCGAGACCAGCAGAGCCGCGGTGATCAGCCGCGTAGGATCCTGCTGGCGGGCCATCGCGATCAGAGTTCGCAAAAACGAAAGTCGCGCGGGAGTGTTCGGCGTTTCGTTGGCTATCGACCATAGGATAACCGACGCCTTGTTGCGGTCACGGCGAATCATCTCCTCAAGTTGTTTCTCGGCGTTTGCCATCGTGGCCGGGTTCTCCCAGTCCATCATCCAATACACCGGAATCTCGGACCACACCAGGATGCCCATACGATCGGAGAGTCGAGTCATCCGCTCATCGTGAGGATAGTGGGCGAGACGAACGAAGTTCACGCCCAAATCTTTCGCCCAACCAAGTAACGAGCGGGCATCTTCCTCACTCCAAGCGCGTCCCGAACGATAGGGCGCTTCGCCATGGATTGATACGCCGCGCAGGAAGACCGGCTTACCGTTCAGCAAAATGTCAGTGCCGCGCACTTCGATCGTGCGGAATCCGACCGTGTCGAGCAAGCGATCGTCCCCAACAGCGATCTCGATGTCGTAGAGTTTCGGATTCTCTTGAGACCAGCGCTCGAGGGAAGGGGCTTTTATCGAAACGAGGGCTTTGCCAGCCGTGCCAGTGGTGGTCTTTAGATTCAGGTTGAGTTCGGGGATGTTGAGGGTCACCGGCAAACCCGCAGATGCTCCATCCACGTGGATCCACCCGGCTATGACAGTACCCGCTCCGGGCTGAAGTTGTAACGCGTAGTCATCGACAAAGGCCTCCGGAGTTTCGACCAACGACACGTCACGGGTGAGCCCGCCGTAATTCCACCAATCGGTGTTCAAGGGGGGAACACCGTCACTCCGGCGCTGGTTATTGACGTAGATGACCGCGAAGTTGTGGCCGTCGTGCAGCAGACTCGTGACCTCACAGTCGAACGGCGTGAAGCCGCCTTCGTGATCGCAGGCCTTGTCGCCGTTCACGTAGACGTGAGCGATGTAATTGGCGGCTCCAAAGTGTAGGAACGTTCGAGTGTTTGGCTTGCGCCGATAGTCGAAATCCTTCTGATACCAGATCGTACCCTCGTAGAAGAACAGCTTCTCGCGCTGCGAGTTCCAATCGCCTGGAACTTGCAGAGTCGGCGAGGCGCCGAAGTTGTACTCGATCAGTCCGGTGGAGTCCGGTCTCGGTTTCTCATTACGAAAATATCCGTCTTTGCGCGGCTGCATGCGAAAGTCGTAATAGCCGTTGTCGTAAGGATCGATGATCGTGTGCCAGTCGCCATCGAGGTTAATGGTAGTGCGGTGGTCGACGTCCACCAGTAGCCTGGCGGGCTGCTCCGCCCGGCAGCAAATCGCCGAGGCGAAGATGAGCAGAGATACCTGCAGAGAATGGACGCTAAGGCTGGTGGGCATTTATGAAGCCATGTTATTAATCTTGAGTGCTGTTCTGCAGCGAACCGGGCCTTAGGACATTGTTTAGCATCCCCACAGCAGAAGTTATCGGAGTTTGGATGTCACAGCACCGATACATTCTTCCCAAATCGCTGGGGACTCGGAAACAACGTAGGCTTGGTCTTCCAAACTGACCGACTGACCGATGCACGCTATCCCGGCTTGCTGGCGGTTTGGGCCACACGCTCTGCGTCCTCGCTGGCCACCTCCGGCTCGGCAGGATACCTTCGCATAAGCAACATGATCTCGAGGCCGTGGGGCTCGACGTTTCGCAGGGCGATGCCTCCGCTATGCGCTTCCATTGCGTTGTTGGCGAGGGCCAGCCCCAGCCCCATGCCGCCGGTGCTGGTCCCGCGCGAATCGTCCACCCGGTAAAACGGCTCCAGGATAAGCGCCAGCTTGTCCTCGGGCACGCCCGGGCCATTGTCCCGCACGGTCACCGACGCGGACATGTCGCCCGCCGCAACCTCAACCTCAATCTTGCCCCCCTCGCCCGAGTAGAAGATGGCGTTGCGCACCACGTTTTCAATCGCGCTGCGCAGCATGCCGGGATCGGCAGTCATGTGGATGTTGAAGGTGTGTGGAAAAGTGATGGTGGCGTTGCTTGCCGCCGCTTCAAACTGCGCGTCGTGGACCACGTCTTCCACCAGCTCGGTAAGCGAAATCGGCTCGAACCGGGGTTTCAGCTGACCGCTCTCCAGCCGCGCCACCGTCAGAATTCTTTCCAGCATGGAGTCCAGTTGGACGGCGTCCTGCTCGATGCGGTCGAGCATCTCTTCGCGCTCGGTGTCGCCGGCATCGCGCGCCAGGGCCAGCGCCAGGCGAATACGCGCAATGGGCGAGCGCAATTCGTGCGAGACCCCACTCAACAGGCTGCGTTCACTCTCGATCTGCTTGCGCAGCCCGGCTGCCATGGTGTCAAAGTCACGCATCAGGTCGGCGATCTCGTCACGCCGGCGCCCCAGGTTCTTGCCTACGTGAACGTCGAGATTTCCCCTTGCCATTTCGTGGGTGGCATCCCGCAGATGCTCGATCGGCTTGGTCAGATAATGGGCGATCACCAGACAGACCAGCGCCGAGAAAATGGTGCCCAACTTCAGCGTCCAGAGAATGTCGCCGGGAATGCGTTCCGACAGCGGAGGCGGCACCAGCTCCGCAATCAGCAGGTAGTGAGCGCGGGCAGTGGTTGCGGTGGCGGCCAGCACGTTGGCCTCGTAGGAATGATGCAGGCCTTCCGTCTTCTCCGCTTTGGCGGCATCGTCGAGCACGCGCTGCGGGATCTCGCGGCCGGAGAGCTCGCGCCCATCGGCGTCCACTAGCCAGAACCGGGCCCGGTTAGGCAACGACAGGTTATCGAGCAGCGCAATCAACCCGCCTTGTCCCTGTTGTTCGAAGGTTTGTGCGGCGAGGTTGGCCAGCACCGGCATCTCGCGGCGCTCCGGCTGGATCCACCATGGGTGCTCGGAGGAAATGCGGTAGTGAACGCGCAGGTACAGCGCTCCCAGCAACAGCGCCTGGGCCACCCAGAAGGGCAGGAAAATCTTCCAGAACAGGCGGCGGTTCATACCTTGCTCTTCTCGGGGATCTCGGCGGCAAGAAAGTAGCCGATACCGCGAATCGGGCGGATCATGTCGTCGCCGCCGTGGAGAGCACTGAGTTTCTTGCGGACCCGGCTGACATGCACGTCCACGCTGCGATCGAAGACGTTCAGCGAGCGTCCCAGGGCGGCTTCGGCGATTTGCTCGCGGGTCACCACGCTGCCGGCGCGCCGCAGGAGAAGCTCCAGAACGTTGAACTCCACCGAGGTGAGATCGACGGACTTGTGGTTGCAGGTGACCGAGCGGCTTCCGATGGACATGCGAACGTCGCCCACGGTCAGCACCTCGTCCGGCTCGGGGTGGGCCGCGCCCGGCGCCGGTTCGCGGGTGCGGCGAAAAATGGCGCGAATCCTGGCCACCAGCTCGCGCGGATCGAAGGGCTTGGCCAGGTAGTCATCGGCCCCGATTTCCAGGCCAAGAATGCGATCAATGGCTTCGCCGCGTGCGGTGAGCAGCAGCACCGGTACCGCGGATTGCTGGCGCAGCGATTTGAGTAGCTCGAACCCCGAGCCTCCCGGCAGCATCACATCCAGGATGATGAGCTCGTGGCCGCCGGCCGTGGCCGCGGCCAATCCTGAAGCCTGATCGTAAGCAGCCTCCACTTGAAAGCCTTCGCCTTCGAGAAAGCGTTTCAGCAGATTGACCAGGGCGTGGTCGTCATCCACGATGAGTAGACGGTTCACGGAACTTATTTTGCGCGTTCCCGCGCGCGCCGGCGGTGAAGAATTGTTGCGCGATGTGCCCTGTCCCTTCACAAAACTTAACTTTCCTTCACTCGTCTTAACCGCTGTCCTTCGGCGTGTCCGGTCTAATAGTATTGGATGTAATAGTACTGCAAGGGGCCCGTCCGATTGCAGTTAGGAACGCGGCGAGAAGCGGTGACATCCAAGGAACGGTTGCGTCTGTGGTTGCGTGCAGGCAGGAGGATTGAGTGAAGAGACAGGGGATCCTGGTACTGACACTGGGATTGACGCTCGCGATTTGCGCCGCGCTTGCGGGATGCAGTTCACAGCAGGCGAAGAGTGCAAAGGCCGGCGGCCCGCCGCCCGCAGTTCCAGTCGGGGTCGCGGCGGTAAAACAAGGCGATTTCAACGTTTATCTCAACGGATTGGGTTCCGTCGAGGCCTTCTACACGGTTTCGCTCAAGACCCGCATCGACGGGCAGATCATGCAGGTAAACTTCAACGAAGGCCAGGATGTAAAGAAAGGCGACCTGCTGATCGTCATTGATCCCCGGCCCTATGAAGTGGCCCTGCAGCAAGCCCAGGCCAATCTGCAAAAAGACGAGGCCCAGCTCACCAACGCCAAGGCGCAATACGAGCGCAACAACGTGCTTTACCAACAGGGAGTCGTCGCCAAGCAGGACCTGGACACGATGCAGGCTTCCTTTGGCACCTATGAAGGAACGATCGCCTCCGACAAAGCCGCCATCGAAAACGCCAAGCTGAACCTGACCTACTGCTACATCAAGTCCCCCATTGACGGACGTATTGGACTGCGCCAGGTCGATCCCGGCAACTACGTTACGGCCGCCGGCGGAACGGCCATGGTGGTCATCACCCAACTGCATCCCATCGCCGTAATCTTCACCTTGCCGGAAGACCAACTGCAGACGGTCCGCGAACATATGCGGCAAGGCGCGCTGGAAGTTGACGCCTATAGCCGCGACGACCAGACCAAGCTGGCCACGGGAAAGCTGCTCACCATCGACAACCAGATTGACCAGACCACGGGCACAGCCAAGTTGAAGGGGGTCTTCGACAATCCCGAAAGCAATCTCTGGCCCAACCAGTTTGTCAACGTACACCTGCTGCTGCAAACCCGTAAAGACGCCGTCACCGCGCCCGCCAGCGCCATTCTCCGCGGGCCCGATGGTTCCTTCAGCTACGTGGTTGACGCCAACAATACGGTGCAGATGCGTCCTGTCCAGATCGCGCTGACCCAGGGCAGCACAGTGGTCATCGCTTCAGGATTGCAGGGAGGCGACAAAGTCGTAACCGATGGACAGGAGAAGCTGCAGGCCGGAAGCCGTGTGGCACCGCAGGCTCCGGCCCGCCAGAACCAGCAGACCAGCGGCAATATCGGATCGCAGACATGAGTATTTCGCGGCCATTTATTCTTCGGCCCATCGCCACCTCTCTGTTGATGACGGGGTTGTTGCTGGTGGGCATCGTGGCCTATCGTCAGCTACCCATCTCCGCCTTGCCGCAGGTGGACTATCCCACGATTCAGATAGTGACGTTTTATCCCGGCGCAAGCCCCGATGTCACCGCGTCTTCGATAACGGCGCCGCTGGAGCGTCAGTTCGGCGAACTTCCCGGTCTCAGCCAGATGACGTCCAGCAGTTCCTTCGGCGCATCGGTAATTACCCTGCAGTTCAACCTGGAAGAAAACATTGACGTAGCCGAGCAAGAAGTGCAGGCCGCGATCAATTCGGCACAGACGTATCTTCCCGCCGACCTGCCGACGCCTCCGATCTACAGCAAGGTGAACCCGGCTGACGCCCCTATCCTGACGTTGGCGATGACGTCGGACAGCATGCCCCTTCCCCAAGTTGAAGACTTGGCGGACACAACCTTCGCGCAAAAAATTTCTCAGCTGCCCGGCGTGGGGCTAGTCAGCATCAGTGGCGGACAGAAGCCCGCAGTCCGCATCATGGCAAACCCTACAGCGTTGGCTTCTTATGGCATGAGCCTGGAACAGCTACGGACGGTCATTGCCCAAGTCAACGTTGATCAGGCGAAGGGACAGCTGCAGGACAATCGCCAGTCCTTCACCATTGGCGCCAACGATCAGTTGCTGAATCCGCAGGGCTACGCCGACACCATCGTCGCTTATAAGAATGGCAATCCTGTTCGCTTGTCCGATGTCGCCCAGGTCGTCATGGGCCCGGAGAACGTCAACCAGGCGGCGTGGATGAACAATACGCCGGCAGTAATCCTGAACATTCAGCGGCAGCCGGGCGCTAACATCATCAAGGTTGTAGACAGCATCAAGCTAAGGCTGAAGCAGCTGCAATCCAACTTGCCGGCTT
This sequence comes from uncultured Acidobacteriaceae bacterium, assembly GCA_963837245.1. Classification (GTDB taxonomy): domain Bacteria; phylum Acidobacteriota; class Terriglobia; order Terriglobales; family Acidobacteriaceae; genus Bog-257. The sequence continues at coordinate 42,110 of CAWIMR010000009.1, forward strand.
CCGTCAAAGTCACCATCCTTACCGACCGCACTAACACGATTCGCGCCAGCGTCAAGGATGTTCAGTACGAAATGATCACTACCATCGTGCTGGTGGTGTTGGTCATCTTCGTTTTTCTGCGTACCTTGTCAGCGACCATCATCCCCAGTATCGCCGTGCCACTGTCATTGGTGGGCACCTTCGGCGTGATGTACCTGCTGGGCTATTCGCTCGACAACCTCTCGCTGATGGCGCTCACCATCTCCACCGGCTTCGTCGTAGACGATGCCATCGTCATGATCGAGAACATCGAGCGCTACATCGAGGAAGGCCACTCTCCGCTGGAAGCAGCGCTGCAAGGTGCGGGGCAGATCGGCTTCACCATTGTCTCGTTGACAGTGTCGCTGATAGCCGTGCTGATACCACTGCTCTTCATGGGCGACATCGTGGGCCGGCTCTTCCGTGAGTTTGCGGTGACGCTTAGCGTGACCATTCTGTTCTCGGCCATCATCTCGCTAACGCTGACGCCAATGATGTGCTCGCTACTGCTGCGCCAGAAGGACCAGGCAAAGCATGGCCGCTTCTACGAATGGTCTGACCGTGCTTTCGCCAACACCATCGCGTTCTATGGCCGCACTGTCAAGTTCGTCCTCAAGCATCAAACTGTGACGCTACTGGTCACCATCGGCACGCTGGTGGCTACCATCATCATGTACATCGAAGTACCCAAAGGCTTCTTTCCGGTACAGGACACAGGCGTCATCATGGGTATTACCGATGCGCCGGAGAGTATTTCCTTTGCCGCCATGTCGGAGCGGCAACGTGACTTGGCAGCGGCGATCCTCAAGGACAAGGACGTGGTAAGCCTGTCGTCCTTCATTGGAGTGGATGGCACCAACACCACGCCCAACAGCGGCCGTCTGCAGATCAACCTCAAGTCACGCGATGACCGCGACGATGACATCACCACCATCATGAAGCGCCTGCAGCAAGAGGTCGCCGGGGTGGAAGGCATCACCCTATACATGCAGGCAGTGCAGGACCTGACAGTGGAAGACCGCGTCAGCCGGACGCAATATCAGTTCAGCCTGGAAGATGCCGACCCCAAAGAGCTGGCAACGTGGACGGCGAAGATGGTGGACAAGCTGAAAACGCTGCCAGAGCTGCGCGACGTGGCCACCGACCAGCAGAACCAGGCGGCGCAAGCCAATCTGGTGATCGATCGCGACACCGCGTCGCGACTAGGCGTGACCGCCAGCGCCATCGACAACACCCTGTACGACGCCTTCGGCCAGCGCCTGGTGTCGATCATGTTCACGCAGCTTAACCAGTACCACGTGGTGCTGGAAGTCGATCCCAGTTTTCGCGCCGATCCCGACGCACTGAAGAATATCTATGTGCCGGCCGGCGGTGGACAGAGTCCGGCAGCGCAAGGAGGAAACGCCCCGGCTGCGAACGCTCCGAGTACAGGCGTCCTGGGCGCCACGGCGCAGCAGGTGCCGCTGAGCGCGATCGCGCATTTCGAAACCACGACCGGGCCCCTGACCATCAACCACCAGGGACAGTTCCCGGCGGTTACGATTTCGTTCAATCTCGGCAACGGCGCCTCACTGGGGGAAGCGGTAAAGGCCATTCAGCAAACCGCCGGCGATCTGGGATTACCGCCGAGCATCCAGTTGGCCTTCCAGGGCACGGCGCGAGCCTTTCAGGCTTCGCTTGCCAATGAGGGCTGGCTGATCCTGGCGGCCATCGTCACGGTGTACATCGTGCTGGGCGTGCTGTACGAAAGCTACATCCATCCCATCACGATTCTGTCCACGCTGCCTTCGGCCGGCGTGGGGGCCATTCTCGCGCTGACGCTGTTCCACATGGACCTGGGCGTGATGGCTCTGATCGGCATCATCCTGCTGATCGGTATTGTGAAGAAGAACGCCATCATGATGATCGACTTCGCACTGGAAGCGGAGCGCAAGGAAGGCAAAGCGCCGGTGGACGCGATTTACGAGGCCTGCCTGCTGCGTTTTCGTCCCATCATGATGACGACGTTTGCCGCGCTGTTCGGCGCCGTGCCGCTGGCGCTCGGCTCCGGTACCGGTTCCGAGCTGCGCCGTCCACTGGGCGTGACCATCATCGGCGGACTCATCTTCAGCCAGATGCTGACGCTGTACACGACCCCGGTTGTCTATTTGTGGTTCGACCGTCTGGGCGAAGCGCTGCGGCATCTGCGCGCACCCAAACCAGCGGAAGCCATTGGGGATTAGGTGAGAACTGTGGGTGATGGTATGCCGGAACGCTGTTCGACAGGAGGATTAAGGTTTTCTTTTCACTCTGTCATCCTGAGCGGAGTGAGGTCGCCTTGGCGACCGAACGGAGTCGAAGGACCCCTATTCCTGGCAGGATCCGGAGAACGAGAGACAAGCAGTTTCGCACGATAGGGGTCCTTCGACTCCTCGCCCGCCGCGGCGGGCTCGTCGCTCAGGATGACAGAGTGATACTTGGGTGTTGATACTTGAGATCGCAGCATGACTGTTTGCGAGAGTGCGCGCGCTGAATTAATGCAGGTTCCATGAATATCTCCGCCCCAGCTATCGAACGGCCCGTCGCCACCTCCTTGCTGACGTTTGCCCTGCTGCTGGCCGGCGCATTGGCCTATACGCAGCTTCCCGTAGCGCCGTTGCCGCAAATCGATTTTCCGGTGATCTCCGTAGGCGCCTCCCTGCCGGGCGCCAGTCCGGAGACCATGGCTTCCTCGGTGGCAACCCCGCTGGAGCGGCAATTTGGCCGCATCGCCGGCATTAACCAGATGACTTCGTCGAGCTCGCTCGGGTCCACCGGCGTGACCATGCAGTTCGATCTCGATCGCAATATTGACGCGGCAGCGCGCGACGTGCAGGCTGCCATCAACGCCGCTCGGGGCTATTTGCCCGCCGATCTGCCCGCCAACCCCTCCTACCGCAAGATCAATCCGGCCGACGCCCCGGTCATGATTCTCGCCATGACGTCCGATGCCCTGACCCAGGACCAGATGTACGACGCAGCCGATTCGGTGATGGGCCAAAAGCTGGCCCAGGTGGAAGGTGTGGGCCAGGTCTTTGTCTGGGGTTCGTCGCAGCCGGCAGTCCGTATCGAAGCAAATCCGAATCTGCTGAACAAGCTCAATGTGGGCCTGGAGGCGGTGCGCTCCGCAGTTGCCTCGCAGAACGCCAACATCGCCAAAGGCTCTGTGGAAAGCGGCAGCACGACCTGGATGGTGCGGGCCAACGATCAGCTCAAGAAAGCAGCCGACTATCGGCCCATCATTGTGGCCTACAGAAACGGGTCGCCGGTTCGTTTGAGCGACGTTGCGGACGTTCAGGATTCCTACTCCAACATCAACAACGCCGGCAGCTTTAACGGCAAACCGAGTGTCCTGGTGGTGATCTTCCGCCAGCCGGGCGCCAACATGATTGCCACGGCGGAGCGCGTTGAGGCGGCGCTACCCTTCCTCAAGGCATCGCTGCCGGCCAGCATCAACCTGGTGGTTGGGCTGGACCGTACGACCACCGTCCGGGCCTCGGTCAAGGACGTGCAGTGGACCCTGGTCATTTCCGTCATCCTGGTGACGCTGGTGGTCTTCGCTTTTCTACGCGAGGTGCGCGCTACCATGATTCCCAGCGTGGCCGTGCCGCTGGCCATTGTGGGTACTTTCGCAGTCATGTATCTGTGCGGCTTCTCGCTAAACAATCTCTCGCTGATGGCGCTGACCATCTCCACCGGGTTCGTGGTGGACGATGCCATCGTGGTGCTGGAAAACGTGATGCGCCACGTCGAGGGCGGAATGAAGCCCTACCAAGCCGCATTATTGGGTGCGCGCGAAATTGGCTTTACCGTGGTCTCCATGAGCACGTCGCTGATCGCCGTGTTCATTCCGATTCTGCTGATGGGGGGCATAGTCGGGCGGCTCTTCCGTGAGTTTGCCGTGACCCTGAGCGCGGCCATCGCGGTTTCATTGGTGGTCTCTCTGACCACCACTCCAATGCTGTGTGCCCGCTTTCTTAAGGCGCATGATCCCGGCAGCCATGGTGCGCTGTACCGCATGAGTGAAAACGGATGGCTATGGATGAACCGCACCTACAAAAAGACCGTGGGCTGGGTTCTGCGCCACAAGCGCTTGACTCTTGCGGTTGCTATCCTCATGGTCGTAGTTAATGTATGGCTTTATATTATCGTCCCTAAGGGGTTCTTTCCTCAGCAAGATACAGGACGGATGGTTGGCATGATTATGGGTGACCAGGACGTCTCGTTCCGGGATATGCTGGGCAAGACCAACCAGTTCATCAGCATCGTGAAGAAAGACCCCGCAATCCAGAACGTGATCGCGTCTGTCGGGGGCGGATCCGCCCAGAATCAGGCACGCATGTTCGTCACGCTCAAACCCTTGGCCGAGCGCAAGATCAGCGTAGACCAGGTAATCGCCCGCCTGCGACCGAAGATGTCGCATATTCCCGGTGCAACCTTGTACTTCCAGGGTGTGCAGGACTTGCAGATCGGAGGACGGGCGTCCAACGCCCAGTTCCAGTACACGCTGTCGGGTGAAAACCTTGATGAGCTGTACTCTTGGGCGCCCAAGCTTTTGCAGAGGCTGCGGAAGATTCCGGAGTTGAAGGACGTGAACAGCGATCAGCAGATCAGCGGACTGGAGGAGAACGTCATCATCGATCGCGATACGGCCTCGCGCCTCGGCATCACGCCGTCGCAAATTGACAACATCCTCTATGACGCCTTCGGGCAGCGTCAGATCTCAACCATCTACCGCACCTTGAACCAGTACCACGTGGTGCTGGAGGTCGATCCCAAGTATCAGATGACTCCCGATGCCCTGCAAAGCGTGTACGTCATCACCAGCCAGGGCGCCCAGGTGCCACTGTCGGCGTTTGCTCATTTTGGGCCGGCGAACACTTCCCTCACGGTAAATCACCAGGGACAATTCCCGGCTGTAACCATTTCGTTCAATTTGGCGCCGGGTGGAGATCTGGGAACGGCCACGCGAGCCATCTCCCAGGCAGAACTGGAAATGCGAATTCCGGCGACTATTCACGGCAGTTTCCAGGGAACGGCTGCCGCCTTCCAGGACTCGTTATCGTCGGAGCCCATCCTGATTCTGGCCGCCCTGGTCGCCGTGTATATCGTGCTGGGGATGCTGTATGAAAGCTACATCCATCCCATCACCATTCTTTCCACGCTGCCTTCGGCGGGCACCGGCGCGCTGTTGGCGCTGCTGCTCTTCCACATGCAACTGGACGTGATTGGGCTGATCGGCATCATTCTGCTGATCGGTATCGTGAAGAAGAACGCCATCATCATGATTGATTTCGCGCTGGAAGTGGAGCGCACCGGAAAGTCGGCTGAAGAAGCGATCCACGAAGCGGCGCTGATCCGCTTCCGCCCCATCATGATGACCACCGCGGCGGCTATGTTGGGCGCGCTTCCGTTGGCGCTGGGCCGCGGAGTGGGCGCCGAGATCCGCCGCCCGCTTGGCATTGCGATTGTCGGTGGGCTCATCGTCAGCCAGGCACTGACGCTTTACACCACGCCCGTAGTGTATCTCTACATGGATCATTTCAAGGACTGGGTGGTGGAACATCTGCCATGGCGAACCAAGAGGGTGGCGAAGGAAGAGGAAGCGCCGGTCTTCGCCGACTGATCTTGCCGTGACTCTGCTCTGTTGAAAGTTCCCGCGGTTGTTGTTCCGTTTGTCATCCGGAGCGAGGGTTCGTCCGCTTGGTGGACGAACCGGAGTCGAAGGCCCCCTACGCAACGTGAAACATTTCTGCCGTTATCGGAGTCCTTCGACTCCTCGATCGCCGCGGCGGCCTCGTCGCTCGATGAGAGAACCACTTGAGCACGCGCTTTCTCGCACATTTCATCCGCATTTTCATCGTGTTGAAATCAAGTTCATGCATACTGCTGCTACCGATTGGCGACGCAGCGCGTCATGTAAGAAAGGAGACTTCCATACGTGGCTTGGTCTGGGATATCGAATCGAGTGCCGTTCAGGAAACACCGCATGCTTAGAATCGACATTCACGCTACGACGCAAACCGCAGTACTCCTCTGCACGGGGCGGATCGTGCTGGGTCTTGAGGTGGAAGCGTTGCGCTGCATGGCCGAGTCGCGGAGAGAGCCTTGCCTCGTGCTGGACCTGAGCGAAGTGCATGCGATGGACGCCGCCGGGTTGGGACTGCTGGTGGAGTTGCACTGCCGGGCGCAGAGCCGCAACCAGGGGCTGAGGGTCGTCAATCCTTCGCGCTGCGTGCGTACGCTGGTCGCTTTGACCAATCTGCATTCGGTCCTGGAGGTTGGCTATTCGAAGGATTTGTCTCACGACTGCGGCAAGACCCGCGCACAGCCTGCGCGCCGTGTCATGACGGCGTAATGAAACCAGAAAATCCGCCGTCCACCGCGTCTCGAGAAAGAGAGGTGGATAGAGTTTTCGGGGAATTCAGGTTTCCCGGAGATTCGGAATCCATGGTACCGTCGCGCCAGGCGGTCATGGACTTCCTCACACCGTACTGTTCCAGCGACCTCGAGGAGATCGACATCCTGGTCGCCTTGCAGGAAGCCCTGGCCAATGCCGTTTTCCATGGCTGCAAGAATGACTTTGCGAAAACAATTTACTGCTCGGTTGCGATCGATCTTTCCGGTTTCAAGATCGTAGTCCGCGACCCCGGACCGGGATTCGATGTGGAAGCAGTGGCTCGGTCTGCCGATGGCGGCGTCAATGCGAGCGAGCACGGCCGGGGGATCTGCCTCATGCGAAGCTTAATGGACGACGTCACCTACGGGCGCGGCGGCGCGGAAGTGTGTTTGCGAAAATTGCGCGGTGCCGGCAGACATAGTCTAGCCCACGTGCGGTAGATCCAACGTTCAGGTTGCTTCCGACTCTTCCCAAAAGATCGAAAGGCAAATCCTACCCGCGATTCTTTGCCGTCAGCCAAGTTCAATGATATTGTTTGCCCACCGGCACAAAGAATTTTGCGGGGAGGATTTTTGGCCACCGATCAAACTCGGCGCCTGTTTCTGGGCCAAGCTGGAAGCTCTTTAGGGCTACTCTGCTTAAGCTCGCTGACACCGGATTTGCTGGCGAAGGCGCATGCTTACGCTCAGGCGGCGCACGCGGGCTCGACAAAGGAGTATCGCTTCTTCACTGCCCAGCAGGCGGCTGAGTTCGACGCTTTCTCAGCACAGATCATCCCGACCGATGACACGCCCGGCGCGCGCGAGGCCAACGTCGTCCACTTTACGGATTTTCTGCTCAGCACAATCGATAGCGATCAACAAGCGCCGGTACACGATGCCTTCAAGGCGCTGCACGAGCAGGTGGCGAAGACCGTTCCTGGTGCGACGTCATTCGCGGCGATCACCCCTGCACAGCAACTTGCGGTGATGAAGGCAATGGAGAAGACGCCGGAGTTCGGGCTCTTCCGTGGCTTCACGCTGACCGGCTTCCTCTGTGATCCTTCGCTGGGGGGCGGCAACAAAGACAAGATTGGCTGGAAGCTGATCGGCTTCCAGGATGACTTCCTCTACCAGCCGCCGTTCGGTTACTACGACGCCCACTACGACGGGGGCAAGTCATGAGCGGCGTGCTGCCTCCACAGCGCCATTACAAGTTGACCGACGCGGTGGATTTCCTCATCATCGGCGCCGGAGCTTCTGGGGGCGTGCTGGCGCGCGAGCTTTCGCGGAATGGCTTCGGCGTTGTTGTGCTGGAGCAGGGGCCGTGGCTCACAACCAAAGACTTCACTCACAACGAGTACCTCAACTGGAACCACGCCGCGCTGACCAACGATTTCCGCAAGCAGCCGACAACCTTCCGCAAGACACCGAACGACAAAGCCGTCAAGCAGCCAGCGCTCACCTACGGCCGCATGGTGGGCGGCGGGCCGGTCCACTTCACTGCGAACTATTGGCGTTTTCACGAGATTGATTTCATCGAGGCGAGCAAGAAAGGCACGATCGCGGGAACCGGATTCGCGGACTGGCCCATCAATTACGCCGACCTGGAGCCCTTCTACACCAAGGCCGAGTGGGACCTGGGCGTCTCCGGGCTGGCAGGCGCGAGTCCATTCGATCCACCGCGCTCAAAGCCATATCCGCTGCCACCGATGCCGATCAAATCGAGCGGAGTGCTGTTCGAGGAGGGCGCGCGAAAAATCGGCTATCATCCCTTCCCTGCTCCGGTGGCCATCCTCTCGAAGTCGTACCAGGGACGAATGCCCTGCGCGCACTGCGGTTTCTGTATGGGCTTTGGCTGCGAGATGGGCGCCAAGTCCAGCCCGCTGCCGACGATGATTCCACAGGCCATCGCGACCGGGCGCTGCGAGATCCGCCCCCACAGCTATGTCCGCAAGATCGAACTTGACGCCCACGGACGGACGACAGGCGCCATCTATTTCGACAAGACTGGCAAAGAAAATCTGCAGCGGGCGCGGGCCGTCATCGTCGCAGCCAATGGCTCGGAAACGCCGCGACTGTTGCTGCTCTCGAAGTCGAAGCAGTTCCCCAACGGGCTGGCCAACTCCAGCGGGCTGGTCGGCAAGTACCTGATGTTCAACACCGACTCGCTTGCGGGCGGACTGTTCGAACACCCGCTCAACGAGTACAAGAGCATCGAGGTCACGCGCATCATCCATGACACCTACGAAATCGATCCCAAGCACGGTTTTTACGGCGGGGGCGGCATCGATGCGCGCTTCCTGTGGTATCCCATCTCGTTCGCAACCGTTGGATTGCCGCCGCGACTGCCGCAATGGGGCAGCGAGTACAAGAAGGCGCTGGCAAAGTATTTCACCCGCACCATGTACCTCACAGGCCACACCACATCGCTCCCGCTGGAGAACAACAGCATTTCGCTCGATGACACCGTCAAGGACGCGTGGGGACTTCCTGCCATGCGCGTTACCTACAAAGATCATCCCGACGATCTCAAGACCAATCAGTTCATGATCGATCGCTCGATGGAGATTCTGGAAGCTGCCGGGGCGCTGGACCGATGGGCGTATCCGGTGCAGGAATCCACCTACGGCTTTCATCTGCTGGGAACGTGCCGCATGGGTCATGACCCGAAGACGTCGGTGGTCACCGCCGACCATCGCACCCACGACGTGCCTAACCTGTTTCTGTGCGATGGGTCGAGCTTTGTGACCAGCGGGCGCGGCCAGCCAACGGAAACTATTCAAGCACTGGCCTTTCGGGCGTCAGATCGCATCACGGGGCTGGCGAAACAGAACCAGATCTGAGACGCCCAAAGGAGTTGATGGACGCTACTTCTTGCCAGGGCTGGTCGCGGGCTGCGCTTTTGTGTCCTTCGGCTGTAAATCGCGGACTTTCTCACGCATTTTCTGACGGGCTTTGCGGATGCGGTTCTCGCGTGACTTATCTCCGTTGCGAAACGACATGAAATCACCTCCCTGCGATGCTACAGGATTTGACGCAACCGTGTATGTCAACCTTCCACAGTCTGGGCGTCACAATGAGACTTAGTGAGGATTTGAAAAGGTGGTTGACGCGGGCTTGAAGACCCGCTCTACCCGAAATATCTGCGGCAGCCGCGGCAAGTCAGAGGGACAGATTCCTGAAGGCAGACCGGTGAGAGTCACTCGGACCGCGAGACGGCGGTAGCGACGCTCAGCCTTGGCGCTTGGTCGAAGTACAACGTGGTCCGGCGCGGCGCGACCGCACGTTCCTCGGCCTGTTTTGTGCAGCGGTTTTCAGTTGCTCGATCTCGGTAAGCTGGCGGTCCGCCATCTCCATGACCAGATCGAGAATTGTCTTTTGTCTGACTTCGCCAATCTGTATGAGTTGCATGCCGGACAGAGTAGTCCTTGGTCAAACCCGTGACAAGCCCTTTTGGTCGTAGAACCGGTACAACTTCGGCGTGAGGATGGATAGATCGGCGGCATGGGTCCAAGGGCGCCGAATGTTAGAAACCCCGGGCCATGGCTAAAGCCATTGGGCGGGAGCGGCCTATGTCGCCGGGCTGAAGCCCGGCGCTTCCACCGTACAGAAGGGATGTTTGTTCTACAGTTCGGGACTGTTGCATCCTAAGGAACGAACTCCTTTGCTATTGTCATTTCGAAGGGGATTCATCCCCGAGAAATCTGCCTTTCCCTCGGGCAATGAAACAGCAGATCCCTCGCGGGCTGATTTCACCCCAACAAGCGCAAGACCGGCGCTTGCCGGGGGCCCCGAATCCGCCCACTCGTGATGACAACCCTTAGAGCTTGGATTGTCAGCGGATTCGTCGCGCGGGTGATACGCTGCGGAATGATTTGAGACCCTAATGGCTAAAGATTCCCAAGGTGGCAAACAGGTTTCCCCGGCGCGGATTGTCGCGCTCACCGGTTTTATGGGCGCCGGCAAGACCAGCATTGGCCGTGCGCTGGCGGACCTGCTTCACTGGTCGTTCGTTGATCTCGACCATGAGATTGAGCTGCACCGGAAGGCGACGGTACGAGAAATTTTTCAGGACCAGGGCGAGGCCCGATTTCGCGAAATCGAGATGGCGGTCTTGCGCGAAGTGTTGGAACATGTATCCGCGCCGACGGTGATTGCCCTCGGTGGTGGAACGTTTGTCCCGCCGCGCAACGCCGATCTGTTACGAGGCGCGGGCGCCCGGCTGGTCTTTCTGGAGACTCCGATCGAGGAAATGCTTGAGCGCTGCCGTATCGGCACGCAGTCCTCCGAGGACAACCTGCGACCGCTGGCTGCCAGTCCCGAAGCGTTTCGCGAGCTTTATGCACAGCGACTCCCCCACTACCGAACCGCCGACTTCACGTTGAGCACTACGGGTAAGACCGCAGAAGAGAGCGCGCAAGAGGTTGCCTTCGGGGTCGGCCTGATGCAGAGGACGACTAAGGCAGTTTAGGGTCGCAGCAGTCGAACTGCGGTGCGTGCCGCCGACTGAAGCTGGCTCGGTTATGAGGGACCGGCAGGAACGCGGCGCTGAAGCGCCGCTCTACCGTACTCGCTCGATGGAGGCGATTCCGAAGCTGCCCTCGGGACGTCGAGACATCAACCGCAACCGCCGAGTTCACCGGCTAAGAAAAAAATTCAAACACTCCCGTGGGCTCGCCCGTCTTAGCTGATGAGAACGACGCTCAGTTAGCGATTGATATGGCAGCTCAGGCAACCAGCCCGGCATGTCCCTGGCAGGAGACAGGCAGAGTGGTCGAAACCACAGACGAGTTCGCAACCCTGGAAACGGTGGTTCGCGAACACGCCCGTTTCCTCTTCAAGGTGGCCTACGGCGTCCTGCGCAACTCCCATGACGCCGAGGATGTGGTGCAGGAGGTCTACCTGCGTGTGCATCGCTCCGGTATCAAGGAGGTGGGGGACATCCGGGCGTGGTTGGCGCGGGTCACATTCCGGCTCGCGATCGACCGCATACGCAGGCCGCAAGCTCTTGAGCTGCCCGAGACGGAGATGGCCAGCGACGAACCTGACGCCGAGCACCTGGCTATCCATCGGCAGCGAGTAGAGCGGGTACAGAAGCTCATCGCCGCGCTGCCCGAGGAGCTGCGTTACCCGCTGGTGCTGTCGGCAATTCAAGACCTGAATTCGCGACAGATCGCCGAGGTACTAGGCATCCCCGAATCTTCCGTGCGAGGACGGGTGTTTCGCGCCCGACAGATGCTGAAAGAAAAACTCTCCGCAGTAACGGAGAAGAAACGATGACGTTGCACGACGAACTAGACCGGATTCTCGACGATGCGCTTGTAGAGTATCGCCAAGCCGAGCCGCTCGCAGGGCTGGAAGATCGTGTTCTGCAGCGGGTGAAATCGCAAACCGAACGCGCGCGACAGCCGTGGTGGCAGTGGAACGCGATCGCTGCGGCGTCAGCGGTACTGGCGATTGCGGCTTGGATTGGATTCGGCGGACGCGCCCGGCATGAAGCACTGGCGCCCGTCGCGCAAAAACAAACCTCGCCAGCAGGGTCCTATCCGCGAACGAAGGAGACACACATCGCCAAGGAGCCATCGAACGACAAGTCCATGGCCGCTGCCAAGACCGTTCCTTCCAGGATCGCTCGCGCGTCAGCGCCCGCGCAGGCAACCGCTCAAAGTGCACAAAGTGCAACCGTGGGGGACCAGTTTCCGTCGCCTGCGCCGCTAAAACCGGAAGAGCGAATGCTGCTGGCGCTGGTGCAAACCCATGCTGAGCTCCTGGGGGAGATGTCGCGAGATGACGACGATCAAGAGATTTCCATAGCACCTATCCATATCAAGCCACTCGCTGAAGCAAGTGACGACAACCAAGGAGAGAATTAATGCGCAATCGACTGGTCTATTTCGTACTCATAGTTGTGTTGCTCGCGGTTACGCCGCGACGTGCGGTCTCGCAGCAGGAATCCGGATCCAAGACGACAGCAACTGCACAGCAGCCGGCGCCGAAGCATTATTACAAGTTGAATTTCGTGCTGCGAGAGACGGATGAAGGCAAGGTGCTCAACCAGCGCACCTTCACTTTGAACATCAGCGCGGAACCGCCTCATGTCGTCGGCGTCCCTCCCGAGTGGTGGAACGTGCGCTCCGGCACGCGCGTTCCAGTCTCCGGCTCCAAGGATGTCAACTATCTTGACGTGGGCGTGAATCTGGACGTGCGCGCGGAGGAGGCGCCCGAGGGACTGCAAATGCAGATCACGTCCGAGATCTCGTCGCTGGGTACGGAGAACGGCGCGCGGCTCTTCCGCTCCTGCCATTCGCCAGGTTAAGGTGCGCTCGGCCGTCCAGGCGCCAATCGGCAAGCCTACCGTGGTCTTCACCGCCGACGATCCGGCCAGCAAGCATCGGTTTGAGCTGGAAGTGACGCCGATGAGGGAAAGGTGAAGGCTGGCTAGTGAGGCCTCACACCAAATCCAGCGCCTCTCTAGCTGCGCCAATTGTTTCGTCAATATCGCTCTGGGTGTGCGCCACGCTGAGAAACGCGGCTTCGAATTGCGACGGCGGCAGCCACACGCCGGCATCGAGCAGGGCGCCGTGGAAGCGGCCAAACTTCGCGGTATCGCAGGTGGCCGCGCTCTCCCAATCGGTGACCTGCTTGCCGGTGAAGAAAAACGTGAACATCGAACCGACGCGGTTGGCGGTCATCGCCACGCCGGCTTCATTCGCAGCCGCAGTCACGCCTGCCACCAGCTTGTCGGCGTTCTCGTCAAGCTGCTGGTAGAGCTTCTCCCGGTTCGCCTTCAACTGACAAAGCGTAGCGATGCCCGCCGCCATGGCCAGCGGATTGCCGCTTAGCGTCCCCGCCTGGTACACCGGGCCCACGGGCGCAACCAGGTCCATGATCTTCGCCGACCCACCGTAAGCGCCGACGGGCAGGCCTCCGCCGATAATCTTGCCCAGCGTGGTGAGGTCGGGCTTGATGCTGTAGAGCTCCGACGCACCTCCGAAGGCCACGCGGAATCCCGTCATCACTTCGTCAAAGATGAGTAGCGCGCCCTCGCGCGCGGTGATCTCGCGTAGCGCTTCCAGGTAGCCGGGCTCGGGCGGCACGCATCCCATATTGCCGACAACAGGTTCGACGATCACGCACGCGATCTGGTCCTTGAACTTGGCGAAGGCAGCTTCGACGCCGCTCCGATTGTTGTACGGCAGCGCCAGCGTAAATTCGACAAACTCCTCTGGAACGCCCGCTGATCCGGGAATGCCGAGCGTGGCGACGCCCGAGCCTGCCTTCACCAGCAGGGCGTCGCTGTGACCGTGATAACAGCCCTCGAACTTGACGATGATCTTGCGCTGGGTGGCGGCGCGCGCCAGGCGGATGGCCGACATGGTGGCTTCGGTACCCGAACTGACAAAGCGTACCTTCTCGATAGCCGGAAATGCCTCCGTCACCAACGCAGCCAGATCGGCCTCTGTTGGGGTGGACGCACCGAAACTGGTCCCGTTGCGCGCGGCCTGGATGATGGCTTCCAGGACCTCAGGGTTGGAATGGCCCAGAATCAGCGGCCCCCACGAGCCGACATAGTCAATGTAGCGGTTGCCGTCGGCGTCCCAGACATGCGCGCCTTCGCCGCGGACTAGGAACGGCGGGTCGCTGCCGACCGAACGAAAGGCGCGGACCGGTGAATTCACTCCGCCGGGGATAAGCTGCTCAGCTCGCTTTTGCAGGGCGCGGGACTCTTGCAGGTTACGGACCATGGTTCCTCAAACACAGGAGTCTATCAGGCCTGAGAATTGGGAGTTGTGAGGGGGGCACAGCACCGCCCTACCCTTCTCGCCGATTGCTCGTCCAAGTACCAGCGGAAGTTCAGCGGGCGGCCGAACGATCGCCGTTTTCCTGCCACCTTCCAGTTTAGGCGGCATCGAACTGAGATAGAATGGGAGTGATCCTGCGGGACTTCCTGCCATCAGTGAATTACACATGTCAAAGAGCACAAAGCTTGTTGTCTTAGGTCTGTCCGTTCTGCTTGCCTCGTTCGTGGTGGCGGGTGGACTGGGCGTGAAAGCCAATACGAACGATGACGGTTCCTATCGTCAGCTCGGCGTGTATAGCGAAGTGCTGTCGCGCATTCGCACCGAGTACGTCGAGGAGCCGAACATCCCTGCGGTGACCAACGGGGCGCTGCACGGGCTGCTGGAATCGCTGGATGCCAACTCCAGCTATCTCGATCCCACGGAATACAAGGAATACAAGCAACGCAAGGAAGGCAAGGCCGGAATCGGCGCGGCGGTCTCCAAGCGTTACGGTTACGCGGATGTTGTGTCCGTGATTCCGGGTGGTCCGGCCGACAAGGCCGACATCGCCAGCGGGGACATCATCGAGGCCATCGAAGGCAAGTCCACGCGTGAGATGTCATTGGCTGAGATCGACGGCCGGCTTGCCGGTCCTCCCGGCTCGGTGGTGAACGTTTCGGTGGTTCGTCCACGGCGCGTACAACCGATGAAGGCGGCGCTTACGCGCGCGATGGTCAGCGATCCGCCGGTCAGCGACAAGATGATGGAAGACGGCATCGGCTACATCAAAGTGGACGACTTCCCCAAGGGGCGCGCGCAGGAGATAGCCACCAAAATCAAGGCTCTGCAGAAGGAGGGTGCCAAGAAGATTATCCTCGACCTGCGCAATTCCGGTGACGGCGAGGAAGACGAAGGCGTCGCGACCGCGAACCTCTTTTTGAACCACGGCACGATCACCTACCTGCAGGGACAGAAGTATCCCAAGCAGACCTTCAACGCCGACCCGCAGAAGGCGGTGACCACCCTGCCGCTCGTGGTGCTGGTGAACCGCGGCACGGCTGGACCAGCGGAGGTAGTGGCTGCCTCCATCATGGAGAACGCGCGCGGTGATGTGATTGGGGACAAGACTTTCGGTTCGGGCTCCATCCAGAAAGTCATCGACATGCCCGATGGTTCGGCGCTCATCCTTTCGGTGGCGAAGTATTACTCGCCGTCCGGCAAGGCAATCCAGGACTCCGCCATCACTCCCAACATTCTGGTGGCCGATGCCGGGGACGACTTCATCGCTCCTGATGACGACGAGAACGCGCCGGATGAAACCCAGCAAGAGAAGCAGAAGGCCAATCAGCCTGACGATCAGCTCGATCGTGCGATCCAGGTACTGAAGGGCCAGGGAAATAAGGCGTAGGATCCGACACAGAAGATAACGAAGCACGGAGAATTTCTTCGTGCTTTCTTTTTTGCGACGCGGATATCGGTTCACAGCGGAGGCTTCCATGAAAAGAGTAGTTGGACTGGGCGGAATTTTCTTCAAGGCAAAAGACCCAAAAGCGCTGTACGAGTGGTATCGCGAGCATCTTGGCATCGACAGCGCCGCAGACGGCTCTGGTGCGATGTGGCACGGCGCCGAGCAACCTGAGGTTCCGGCCGTCAACGTCTTTGCCATCTTTCCGGCCGATACCAAGTACTTCGATCCCTCCCGATCCAATTTCATGATCAACTTCCGGGTCGAGAACCTGGATGAGCTTTTGAAGACGCTGCGCGAGGAGGGCGCGGAGGTGGCGGAGAAGGTCGAAGAATACGACTACGGCAAGTTTGGCTGGGTGATGGACCCGGAGGGAAATCAGGTTGAGTTGTGGGAGCCGAAGGCAGTCGTTAGTGGATAGTAGTCAGTAAATAATTGAACTGTTTCCTAAATGCCGCACAGGCCACGCTGCGTGTAGAACAAAGGCACGGGCCCAACTTCGGACCCGCGCCGCTGCCCTATTGAGTTACAGTCTTTACCGCGTCTCCAACCTTGAAGTCCGAGCCGGAAACCGGGGTTCCTACGGCGGAGATGGCGTCCACATCGGTCAAGCGAATCACGCCCACTGGGGAGGTCAAACGCCGTATGACCTGGCCGGTGGACGGGTCCTTGATCTCCTTAGTCACGCGCTGCACGGTCAACTGATCGCCAACCTTCAAGCCTGCCTTACCGCCGACATTGAGGACGATCTGGCCGCCGTCAACTGCGGCGACCACCCCTTCGACCTCGATGGTGCGAGCTGACAGTTTGGGCGCGTCAGCAACCAGGCCAGTACTCATCTGGTCGACCGCCTGGTTGACGGCCTCACCGATGATGGTCTGCTGGAAGTCGCTGCTGCCGAAGTCCACCGCGCCGTCACCCCATCCGTGCCAATTGCCCCCACCGCCCAGCAGCGAGGTGCTCTCGCGCGAGGACTCACCTTTGCCGTCGGCCACACCCATGATTTCAGCAGTGTCAATATTTACAATCCGGGCATCCACCACGCAAATGGCCTTGCTCTTTTTGTGGCTGAAGCCACCAAGGCCATACCCGCCCCAGTTGCCGCCGCCGCCGCCGACCTTGGTGTTCTGGTTCTCGCCGCCGAATTGGGTAACGCTACCCACAATGATGGCGTCCACTCCGAGGATTTTCCCCAGCTTCGCCGCGGAGTTGGGATTCGCGCGATCGCTGTTGGAGAAGTTCTGCTCGGTCAGGATCTTATCCATGGCCTTGCGTTCGATCACCGAATAGGTGCCGTCCTGCACCAGGTGCCGGACAAGCAGGTCTGCAATCCCTTTTCCGATGTCCACGTTCGTGCCGAAAACCGCGGCAGAGTTGCTCTGCACGGTTGCAAAGTCGAAGTCAAATACTGCGACCCGCTTCTTGCGTCCCTGAGTCTGCGGGGCAGTCGATGGCGCCGCCGCGGTTGTCTGTGCTTCTACTCCTGTCGTAAGGAACGAAGCCAGAATCAAAGTGGCCCAAATGATTTTGTTCATGTTCCTTTCTTCTCCATCCCGATTTTGGAAGAGTTAGCCGGCCTGACCGGAGTGGACAGAGCTTCCGGGTCTGTCCAAGGTTGTCGAGGGTCTTTATCGCCACACGGATTGTACTGTGAAACGTGCTTTTGCGGCGCGTCTTTTTGACGGACCGCCAACCAGGTTCACAGGACGCGGCTGTGAGTTAGTTGTAGCACTCCTGCGAGATTCAGGCCTACGGTGTAGGTCACAATTGCCTGTGACTACCTCGGGTTCAAGGGGCGAGCTTCTCTGAAGCCCCGGCTCACGGTTTCGGCGGAGTCGCCACCGGTTTTACGCTGACCGCCGGAACATATCCAGTGCGCCGCGCCTCCGCGGCGAGTTCCTTGATTTCGGTCAAATCCCGTTGCATTTCGCTCCACCCGTACCAAAGGGCGTAATCGGGACTGGCGTGGAAAGTCCCCTGGAAGGTGCGCATGCGGTGCTCCAGAAACATTACGAAGAGCTTCTGCTCAATAACCGTCGGAGCGTCATGAAAGGTCAAAAGGTCCGGGAAGGGATAGGCGTAGTTCTTCGGTTTGGGCAGCACACCATCCTTGTAAAGGTCGGCGACGATGCTGATTGCCTGGGCCATCAGATGGTCGGCGTTCTTAATCATGTCATCGCCGTACTGCAGCTGCTGGGTCGCGAAATTGATGGAATGGCACTGGTTGCAGGTCTTCAGCATCTTGTCGCGTTGGGCCTGCCACGAGGCCTGATCAAGTCGCGCGACATCGGCCGCCTTCACAACATCGAGACGCGCCGTGGGCTTGCCGTTGGGATCCAGCACCCCTAGCGACTGAAGGATGGTAACCTGGTCGGCCTTCCATTGCGGATCGTCGGGCAGCGGCAACCGCACCGCCAGGAAACCCCAGCCGGTGCGCACTTCATGGTTGCCCTGCTGCATGTGACAGGTCTGGCAGGTTGGAGCTGCGGAGTTGCCGCTCTGGATCATGAGCTGCTTGAGTTCGTTTCGTACGCCATGCTTCGAGGAGGAGTACATCTCCCACTGCGGATGATCGAAGCCCATGTGACAGGTCTCACAGGCCTGCGGCGAGCGCGCTTCCTGCACTGAGAACGTGTGCCGGGTGTGGCACGAATCGCAGGAGGCGGTTCCGAAGCGCTCCTGCTTCTGCAACGCGGCCAGTTGCTCGGGTGACTTGATGCCAATCTTGTGGCAGGAACCACAACCCTTCATGCCTTCGGTCATGGCCATCGGCTGCCAGTGGATGGTGGGCATGGCTTCCATGGCGGCCCAGGCCATCGAGTGCTTCCCCTTCTTGAATTGCGTAACTTGCGTCTCGTGACACTGGCCGCACGTGTCAGGCGTCGGGATTTTGGCCTTGGCCGCGTCTTCTGCGGTCATGTGGTCTGTACCGTGGCAGGTGTCGCACTCAATACCGGCTTCGTGATGCTTGCTCTGCTTCCAGTCAGAGACCACGTTGGGCGTGACTGTCGTGTGGCAGGCCACGCATTGCTGACCGGCGTTAGAAGTCTGATCGGGATGAAGCCCTGCGGCGACGGCGTTGGTTGAGAGGACGACGAAGAGAGCGGCAACGAAGACATGCAATGCGCGGCAGGACATGTGCACCTCTGGAACAGGTGAAGTGCGAGCGACTCTTCACTTCGGCCCAGCGTACCGCCAAGTCAGGTCGGCGTCTATGACGAAGGTCACGTCCGAGCGTGCGGATGGCACCAAGTCTTGTGCACCGGCATTGCAATATACTGGAGTTGAAGTGGCAGGCGTAATGCCGCTGCATTCAAGCTAAAGGACAGAACGAAATGAGATGGATGTTACGGTCGAAGATCCATAAGGCGACCGTTACCGACGCGGATCTTCGCTACGAAGGAAGTATCACCATAGACCGGGAGTTGATCGAACGAGTTGGACTGCTACCTGGGGAAAAGGTGCTGGTGGTGAGCAACACCTCCGGCGCGCGGCTGGAAACCTACGTCATCGCCGGCGAAAGCGGCTCCGGTGTCATTTGCATCAACGGCGCCGCCGCGCACCTCATCAAGAAGGGCGAGGAGGTCATCATCATGGGTTTTGAATTGACCGATTCGCCGCTTCACGCCAGCGCGGTCCTGGTTGATCGCGAGAACAAGTTCGTCAGGACGATGTAGTCATTGGGCGCGCGCCTGCGAAGGATCGGGTGAGCTCGCAGTGTCCACATCGATGTGCAGACCTGAGGTGGGCGGCGATCCCGGAGGATAGCAATTGCCATCCTGCGCGTAGGTTTGGCGGCAGGCGGCCGTCATCTCTGGCCGACGCGGAGATTGCGCAAACTGCCATGCTTCCGCGAATGCCACTCCACTCTCCGCCGGTTTGGGCGCAGGGTTGGGAAACACGCAACCCGGAGAAGGCCCACACTGATCGTTGCTGACGAAGAAGTGGATCTCTCGACCGCCTGCGTGCTCCCGAATATCGGTCGCGGTCACGATTGAGACAGTGCTGGATTCGCGAAACGGAATGCCGGAACAGTAAACGCCTGCGCGATATCCGCCTCGTGCCACTCCATCAACCCACGCGTGAATATAAGCGCGCTGTTCGGGCAGCATGCGACCACCTTGCTCCTGATCGAGAAAGATGATCGCATTCTTCGGGAAGCCTTCGCGCAGGGCAGCCTGCACCGCAGTACCCGCGTCATTGGTACCAATGCGGGCGGCATTGCCTGAGGCCTTCAGATACTGGTACTCGCGGCCATTGAACAACAGCAGAAAACCGTAACCCATCACTTGAAGGGTTTTGCGGCTTCCTTTCCAAGTATTGTGGTTAGAGCCGGGCGGGTTGTTCAGCCAGTATCCGGTAAAGGCAAATGTCTTGTGTAGGGCCGCCATGTTTTCGTCGCCGGGGTAGTCGTTGCGATCAAGGCCGAGATAGGTCTGCGCCTGCCCACGCATGGGGAAGACGCCATTTGCCAGCACCATGGTCAATGTGCAAACGATGAGTCGGCGAGCAATCACGGCTACGAATTCCCAATCAGTATTCCCGTGGCAAACACCAGCGCGCCGCCCAACGCCACCTGCATAGCAGCCGAGAGCGGCGGTGTGTCCATGAAGCGGTGCCGCACCCACGTGATGGTTGCCAGTTCGATCAGAACCACGAAGATCGCTACGGTCGTCGCAACGTTAAAGTTATGGATTAGGTATGGCAGGGTGTGGCCGATGCCACCCAGGGCGGTCATGGATCCGGTGATGAGGCCGCGAATCCACGGCGTGCCGCGGCCGGTAAGGCTCCCGTCATCAGAGAGCGCCTCGGCAAATCCCATGCTGATACCCGCGCCGATCGACGCAGCTAAACCAACGGCGAAGGCATCCCAGGTGTTTTTGGTGGCGAACGCCGCTGCGAACACCGGGGCCAGGGTTGAAACCGAGCCGTCCATCAAGCCCGCGAGGCCCGGCTGCACGATCTGCAAAACGAAGAGCCGGCGTTTGGCCTTGTCCTCTTCTTCGCGAACCTCGGGCTTGAGCTCAGTCTTCTCCAGCTCCGCAGCGCGCTCGACGTGAGTTGCTTCTTCTGCCGCCAAGTCGTCCAGCAGTTGCCTTACGCTGGCGTCCTTGGCGTGCGCCGCAGCTTGCACGTAGAAGCGCCGGGTCTCTACTTCCATCGCGCTGACCTGGGCACGGATCTGCTCCAGGCGCAGCGGCGTGTTCAGCCAGATCGGCTTGCGCTGCACAAATCCGCGCACATCCTGACGCCGGATGAGCGGGATGTGCTCGCCGAATTTCTGCTTGTACAGTTCGATCAGGCGGCGCCGATGTCCGATCTCTTCCTGGCGCATCTCTTCAAACACCTGCGCGGTGCCGGGAAAGTTCTCCCGCAGGCTTTCGCCGAAATCGGAATAGATGCGCTCGTCCTCTTCCTCCAGCGAAATCGCCAGAGCAAGAATTTCCTTCTGCGACAAGCTATCGAAGTCTCGCAAGGGCGTCTCCAGAAAGGCAGCCGCCGCCGTAACCTGCCGAGTGCACCACAACCTGGGTCACTCAAAAATCGGCGCCAGCTTCGCCAGTACTTCATTCATGATCGCGTCCGGCACGATTTCCAGCTTCCTGCCGTTGCGTGCGCTCAGATCCAATGCGCGGGGTTGGTCGCATCGAACTACCCCCATTGTCTTGGTTCCGGCGCCGGCCAAAGTTACGGCAAATCCGGCCGTACGCGCGAAGCTTCCACCGCTAGTGATCGGGAGCACCACAGGCACTTTCGTCACTGCGTTGAATGCGTCCGGGGACACGATCAGCACTGGGCGGCGGCCTTGCTGCTCGTGGCCTGCGGTGGGATCAAGTCCCACCAGCCAGATTTCGCCTCGCTTCATCAGATCAGCTCACCGCCAACCGGCTTGTCCTTGTGCCATGCGCGCTCTTCTTTCGTTCGCCTGGCCTTGGGATTGCATTCAGCGAGCAACTCTTTCAAGGTGTAGTGAGGACGCCTTCCCGGCTCCACAATCAGCCGCCCGCTCTCGACCCCAATACCGACTTCGGCCCCGGGCTGTAACCCAAGGACATCAAGCAGCGCGGGAGGAACGGCCAGCATCACCGAACCGCCGACCTTACGCAAATTGGTTCTATGCATGAACAACTCCTAAGTTATATCCAAATATAACATAGCGAGCACAGTTCGCGCCCTTTAGTACGGCCCGATGATGCCCCCCATGTTGCGCGAGGCCGGCAGCTTCAACTCGTTCGTGAAAGCCTCTATACCCCAATACTTGGCGAAGACGTCGAGGTACTTGTATCCCGAGCCGGTATTGAACAGCACGACCCGGTCGCTATCCTTCAGGAATCCATCCTGTAAGAGTTGTTTGTAAGCGGCGAGCGCAGCGCCTCCTTCGGGACAGGCGAGGATGCCCTCGACGGAAGCCAGTTCCTTCACTCCCTCCATGATCGCGTCGTCGCTGACGGCAATCGCGGTACCGTTGCTCTTGCGTGTAATGTCCAGGATGATGAAGTCGCCGTACGCTTTGGGCACTCGCAACCCGGCGGCTAGGGTGTGCGCGTTCGGCCACATTTCTGACGCAGCTTTGCCTTCATGCAATGCTTTAGGGATAGGAGCACAACCATCTGACTGGACGCAGATCATCTTGGGTCTCTTACCTTTGCCAATCCACCCCAATTCCTCCATCTCTTCAAACGCCTTCCACATGCCGATCAGTCCGACGCCGCCTCCGGTCGGATAGAGAATGGCATCCGGCAGGTTCCATCCCATTTGCTCGGCGACCTCGTAACCCATCGTCTTCTTGCCTTCAACGCGGAACGGTTCCTTCAATGTCGAAACATCAAACCAGCCTTCCTTCTCTTTGCGCTCAGCCACCATGCGACCGCAATCGCTGATCAGGCCATCGACCAGCGTGAGGTGCGCGCCGCTGGCTTCCACCTCCAGCCGGTTGGCGATCGGCACATCTTTCGGCATGAAGACATAGGCCTCGAGTCCGGCTGCGGCGGCATAAGCGGCCAGCGCGCCGCCAGCGTTTCCGGCGGATGGCGCTGCCAGCTTCTTCAACCCAAAGTGTCGTGCCATCGTGATCGCTGCGCTCATGCCACGCGCCTTGAACGAGCCGGTCGGATTCAGGCCTTCATCCTTGATCAGCAGCCTGGGATACTTGCGGCTCGGGAGCATGGGCGTGAAGCCCTCACCGAGTGTCACCGGTTCGGCATCGGGAAGCACCGCCGCATAGCGCCACATGCTCTTGGGGCCGGCGCTTACCGACTCGCGCTTTGTATTGCGCCGAATCTCGGCGAGATCGTAACGAACGTACAGCGGGCCGCCGTCTTTTGGACAAATGGTTGGTGCTGTTTGGGGAGCGAAATTTCTCCCCACAGCGGCTGCATTCAAATGAAATGATCTTTGCCATGACAGAGACTGCCTCGAAAAACCTCGCAGTGTAACACCCGCGACCGCATGCATGCTGCGAGGACGGTTTATAATCCGCGCAGTTCCTGACATGAGCGAGCCGTCCACGCCCCTGATGCGGCAATATGCCGCGGTCAAGAAAGAACATCCCAACGCGCTCGTCTTCTTTCGCCTCGGCGATTTCTACGAATTGTTCTTCGAAGACGCCGTGGTCGCCTCGCGCGAGCTGCAGATCACATTGACCTCGCGCAACAAGGAAAAGGGCATCGCCATACCCATGTGCGGTGTCCCCTACCACTCGGCCGAGAATTACATCGCCAAGCTCATTCGCAAAGGATTTAAGGTTGCCATCTGCGAGCAGATGGAGGACCCGCGAGTGGCCAAGAAGCTGGTGAAGCGCGAGGTCACGCGGGTGCTCACGCCGGGGACCGCTGCCGACGCGCATCTCGGCTCCGAGGAAAACAATTTTCTGGGCTGCGTGGCACGCGCCGGCAATGCCGTGGGATTCGCGGCCCTCGATCTCTCGACCGGCGAATTTCGCGCGACCGAGTTCCAAGGGAACGATGCCGAGCGCCGCATTAGCGAGGAGCTGTTGGTCCTACGCCCGCGGGAGGTGCTCTTTGCTTCGTCGCTACCCCTGTTCGACCACCCGCGCCCGAGTGCATCAGCGCCGGTAGCTGCGGCCGCGCCGCGGATGGCCACGCTGGAGAATGCAACCTGGGCCGAGACTCCGCTTGACGACTGGGTCTTCTCCCCTGACTACGCGATCCCGCAGGTCGAGAACCACTTCGGCGTGCTCTCGCTGGAGGGCTTTGGGTTGGCGAACCGTGCCGCAGCCGCTACCGCGGCGGGCGCGATACTGCATTACATCCGCACCACGCAGCGCGGCTCGCTCGATCACGTGGACCGCATCGGCTTCTACGAGCGGCAAAACTGCCTCGTATTAGACGCGGTCACGGTGCGCAACCTTGAACTCATCGAGCCGCTGTTCTCCGGCGCAGGGGAAGGCGCGACGCTGTTCCGCTGCCTCGACTGCACGGTGACGCCGGTGGGCAAACGCCTGCTGCGTGCCTGGATGCTGCGGCCGTCGATTGATCTGGCTGAGATCAAGCAGCGGCTCGATGCCGTCGAGGGCATGGTTCGCGACCTAGTCGCACGCGAAGAGCTGCGGCGCTCGATGGAAGGCATACTCGACTTGGAGCGGCTCTTGAGCCGCGTCACTCTTGAAACCGCGAACCCGCGTGACATGCTGGCCCTGGCGAGTTCTCTCGGAAAGCTGCCTGCGGTGCGGTCTGCGTTGTCGCACTTCCCTGCCGATCGTTTGCGGTTGCTGCATGCGCAGTGCGACGAACTCGGCGATCTGCGCGCGCGAATCGTGACATCGTTGGAGGACGAGCCACCACTCACGCTCGCCGACGGTGGCGTGATTCGCACTGGCGTCGATCCCAGCCTCGACGAACTGCGCAACCTCAGCCGCAACAGCAAGCAATACATCGCGCAGATCGAACAGCGCGAGCGCCAGCGTACCGGCATCGGCTCCCTCAAAGTAAAGTTCAACAGTGTCTTCGGCTACTACCTGGAAATCTCCAAGGCGAACCTGCACCTCGCGCCTGCCGACTACGAGCGCAAGCAGACGCTGGTCAACGCCGAGCGCTTCACCACGCCCGAGTTAAAGGAGTATGAGGCCAAGGTACTCGACGCGCAGGAGAAAATGGTCGAGATCGAGCGGAGGCTATTTGCGGAGTTACGCTCGGCTATCGCCGCCGAGGCGCGCCGCATCCGGCAGACCGCGCTGGCTCTGGCGGAAATTGACTTGCTCGCAGCGTTTGCCGCGCTCGCGGCCAACCGTACTTATTGCCGCCCGGCGCTCGACGGCAGCAGTGACATTGAGATTGTCGAAGGCCGCCATCCTGTGATCGAACAAATGGAGATCGCCGGCTCGGACCGCTTCGTGCCCAACGATCTTTTTCTCAACGGCACGACACACTCGATCCTGATCATCACCGGGCCGAATATGGGCGGCAAGTCCACGTACCTGCGGCAGGCAGCGCTGATCGCGCTCATGGCGCAGATGGGCTCGTTCGTTCCGGCGCGGTCGGCGAGGCTGGGGCTAGTGGACCGCATCTTCACCCGCATTGGCGCGGCAGACAATCTGGCGCGCGGCCGTTCGACGTTCATGGTCGAGATGACGGAGACGGCGGCGATCCTCAACACCGCGACGGCACGCTCGCTCATCCTGCTCGACGAGGTTGGGCGGGGTACCGCGACCTACGACGGCCTCGCCATTGCGTGGGCGGCCATCGAGTACATCCACGCCAACACGCGCGCCAAGACGCTCTTTGCCACGCACTATCACGAGCTGACTGAACTGGCCGACCGGCTGAGCGGAGTGAAGAATTTTCACGTTGGAGTGAAAGAGAGTGGCGGCGGAATTGTTTTTCTGCGCAAGCTGGAGGAAGGCGCTGCCGACAAGAGCTACGGCATCGAGGTCGCCAAGCTGGCCGGGCTCCCCGCTGATGTTGTCCGTCGCGCTCGTGAGGTGCTGGCCGAGCATGAGAGCGCCGAGCGGAGCGCAGTCAGACATCTGGCGCACGATGAAAAGGAGCCCGGGCCGATGCAGCTGACCATCTTCACGCCGCTGTCGCAGA
Source organism: uncultured Acidobacteriaceae bacterium (assembly GCA_963837245.1). GTDB lineage: Bacteria > Acidobacteriota > Terriglobia > Terriglobales > Acidobacteriaceae > Bog-257. The sequence goes on from CAWIMR010000009.1 coordinate 67,822, forward strand.
AGATCGTGGACCGAATCAAAGACACCGACCTAAACCGCCTCAGCCCACTGGAGGCACTGAACCTGCTGCATGAGCTGAAGAAGCAGATGGAGTGAGGCGTACCAGCCTGCATACCTGAATTCTCGACCAGCTCGCGTTACACTCTTCTGTTCTCCATGCCAACCCAATCCAACCTCGAACTTCGGCAGCAGGTCGGCCAGTTGCTGATCATGGGCTTCGACGGTACTACCGTCTCGGCGCGACTGCGTCTGATGCTTGCGACGCTGTGCCCTGCCGGCGTCATTCTCTTCAAACGCAACGTCGGGGAGGCAGCGCAGATCCATGCTCTGTTGGGCCAGGCGCAAAAGGCGGTCTCCACGTCCATGTTTCTGTGCGTGGACATGGAAGGCGGCACAGTCGATCGTCTGCGCGACGCGATCGCGCCGGTGCCGTCGGTTGCCGATGTGGCCGCAGCAGGCTCTAAGAAGCTGTTCCGCAAGCATGGGTACATTCTCGGGGCAGAGGTGCGAGCGATGGGCTTCAATACGGATTTTGCGCCCGCGCTTGACCTGCGATTCGAGGCGTCGAAGAACGTCCTGACATCGCGAACGGTTTCAGCCGATCCGAACGCGGTGACCGTGTACGCGCGGGAGTTCTTGCGCGGACTGCGGGATGCAAACGTTCTTGGTTGCGGGAAGCATTTCCCCGGACTAGGGGAAGCCAATCTCGACTCGCATCATGGCCTGCCGTCGATTGCGAAGTCCTGGCAAGGCCTGTGGAAAGAGGATTTGCTTCCCTATCGCGAATTGCACAGAGAGTTACCGTTTGTTATGGTCGCGCATGCCGCCTATCCGGGCGTGACAGGTGACCCCACTCCGGCGTCGCTTTCGAAGAAATGGATGACAGATATCCTGCGCAAGAAGATCGGCTATCGCGGACTGATCCTTGCCGACGATCTCGACATGGGAGGAGTGTTGGCAGCCGCGACGATTGAAGACGCGGCGGTCGAAACCCTGCGCGCCGGGGCCGACATGTTCCTCGTCTGCCAAAAGGAAGAGAGCGTATGGCGGGCCTTCGAGGCGGTATTCAAAAAAGCTGAGAGTGACAAAAAATTTGCGCGCCTCGTTTCGGAGAAGTCCGGGCGGGTCTTGCTGGCTAAAAAGAGATCACAGCCGCTCAATGCCCGTATGGCTCCGACTCCAACGCAGAAGACCGTGGATAAGTTGCAGCGTGAGATCTGGGAGTTCAGCGAAGAGATGAGAGCCTACGCGTTGGCGGCAGGTGAGGTTTCGGCGTGATCGTTGCCGGCGTGATGAGCGGCACCTCGGCCGATGGGATCAACGTCGCGCTGGTCCGCATCCAGGGACGAGGATTCCGTTCGCGTCTCGAGTTGCTGGCGCACTATCAGTTCCCCTATCCGGACAACGTGCGTCGCGCCGTACTGGCAACGATGAACGCCAAATCTGCCAGCGTTGCCGATCTCTCACGGCTCAATTTCCTGCTAGGCCAACTCTACTCCGACGCGGTCCGTGCGGCGCAACGTCGCGCCCGCCTGGAATGCGAACTCGTCGGCTGCCACGGCCAAACGCTGTATCACCAGGGAGTAGCAAAACCCTTTCTGGGCCGCCGGGTTGCGTGTACGTGGCAGACCGGAGAAGGAGCCGTCGTAGCTGCGAAACTCGGCGTACCGGTGGTGTCGGACTTTCGACCAGCAGACATGGCTGCGGGAGGAAAAGGCGCGCCGCTGGTTCCCTTTCTCGATTACGCGCTCTACCGCCATCGCCGCTACGGACGCATCGTCCAGAACCTGGGGGGCATCGGAAATCTCACGGCGATTCCGCCGCGCGCGCTTCCAGAAGATGTCGTTGCCTTCGACACCGGACCGGGGAACATGATCATTGACGCCGTGACTCAGGAACTGTTCGCCCGCCCCTACGATCGCAACGGGCGACTCGCCGCGCGCGGCGAGCCTATCGAGCGCGTATTGCAACAACTGCTTCGGCATGCGTTCTTTTGGCAGAAACCCCCGAAGACCGCGGGCCGGGAGCAATTTGGCCGTGAGTTTGTGCGCGAATTCCTGCGCTTGTGCCGGCGCGCCGACGAGACTGACATCATGGCCACCGCGACGACGCTGACAGCGCGGTCCATCGGAATCGCGGTTCGCCGCTTCGTGCTGCCCCTTGTCGAGCCGCCTTTGCGGTTTCGCGAGTTCGTGGTATCGGGCGGCGGAACGAGGAACGCAACCCTGATGCGGATGATCCGCGAGGAACTCGCACCGCTGAAAATGCGGGTGCGCACCAGCGACGAATTTGGTCTCCCTGCCGAGGCGAAGGAAGCCGCGGCTTTCGCGTTGCTGGCGTACCAGACATGGCGCCGGATGCCATCGAATGTTCCGTCCGCAACCGGAGCAAAACGGCCCGCAATCTTGGGCAAAGTGAGCTATGTGTAGCAGGAACGACGAGCCTGCAGACACCTTGGCACGCGCGAGTCGAAGAACGCCTATAATCGCTGGCCTGCTGGCATTCGTTAGCTTGCTTCTTCTGGCCGGTTGTACCCACAAGCCCGACCCAAACACCCTAGTGATGATCATCGAGAGCAGCCCAACCAATCTCGATCCTCGCGTCGGTGTTGACGCTCAGTCGGAGCGCATTGACGAACTCCTGTTTGATTCTCTCGTCCGTCGCGATGAGCATTTCAATCTGAAGCCGTGGCTGGCTGATAGTTGGGAGATCCCTGATCCGCAAACTTATGTCTTCCATCTGCATCACGGCGTTCGTTTTCACAACGGCCAGCCGCTGACTGCGCGCGACGTGAAGTGGACCTTCGACTCACTCATCACGAGCCAGCTCCGCAGTGCTAAGACCAGCACCTACGCTCCGGTCGATCGCATGGACGCACCGGATGATTACACCGTCGTCTTCCACCTGAAGCAGCCGTTCGCGCCCCTGTTGTGGAACCTGTCTGACGGCGCGATCGGCATCGTACCGTACGGTAGCGGCGAAGACTTCAATCGCCATCCGATTGGCTCGGGACCATTTCGTTTCGTCGACGCACAGCAGGACAAAGAGGTCGTGATCGAACGTAATCCTGATTATTGGGCAACGCCCGCCAAGATCGGACGCGTGCAATTCAAAGTGATTCCCGATGCGACTACGCGCGCGCTGGAGTTGCGCAAGCAGAGCGCGGATGTAGTAATCAACGGGCTGACTGCGGACACCGTTGTGACGCTGGAGCGCGACCACGACCTCAGCGTGATGGAGTCGCCAGGAACAATCTACGCGTATCTGGCGATGAATCTGCGGGATCCCATCCTGAAAGACATAAGGGTACGGCACGCCATCGCCTACGCTATCAACGTGCGGCCCATCATTCACTATTTGTTGCGCGATGAGGCGCGGCCTGCATACAGCGTTCTGCCGCCACAGCACTGGGCCTACGACGGTGAGGTGGAAAAATATCCGCACGATCCAGTACGCGCGCGCCAGATTCTCGACGACGCGGGCTATCGTCAGGTTAACGGCATTCGCTTCCACATCACGATGAAGACTTCGACGGAAGAGTCCACGCGTCTGCTGGCGGCGGTACTGCAGCAACAACTGCGCGAGGTCGGCATTGCGCTCGACATCCGCAGCTTTGAGTTTGCGACGTTTTTCGCCGATATCACGAAAGGCGCGTACCAGTTCCATTCCTTGCGTTGGATTGGCGGCAATCTGGATCCTGATATCTTTGAGCACATCTTCGGCTCCAACAGCTTCGCTCCTAAGCGCGCCAACCGCACCTTCTACTCCAACCTGCGCGTGGACGAATTGATCGCGGAAGGCCGCAGCACGGTCGATCAGCAAAAACGCAAAGCCATCTATGACCAGATTCAGCAGATCCTAGCCGAGGACCTGCCATACATCAATCTCTGGTATCTCGACAATGTGCTGGTGCACACCAAGCGTGTGCAAGGCATCGAGATAAGTCCGTCGGGGAACTATGATTTCCTGCGGACAGCAGAACTCCCGCAGTGATCCCATCGACCCTCAGGCCGCGTGTTACCATCGAAAATCAGCGTCAACTCAAGGACCGCGAGCAGCTTGCGCATACTCTTCGTTGGAGACATTTTCGGACGGCCGGGGCGCAACATTGTCCACGAACGCCTGCCTGAGTTGCAAAAACATCACGGCGTTGAGCTC
>CAWIMR010000010.1:0-37129 GCA_963837245.1 uncultured Acidobacteriaceae bacterium
ATCTGGCAACACGGGTGGGCGCGGTCGGACTGGAAGCAAACCTCGCTATTGCTGCAAATCCTGACGCGGCTCTACATGCTGCACGAGGATTCAACGGCGTCACCGTGATTCCCGCTGGTAAAGAGGCCCAGCGGCTGGGCGTGCTGCCGTTGCCGGTCCTGCTGGATGGGTTTGGAATCTCGCTGGAGAAAACATCAGCCGCCAAGCGCGATCGCGAAAAGCTCCGAGAACAAATGCTCGACACTCTGGAGCGCTGGGGAGTGCGAGATTTTCGCGCCCTGGCGTTGTTGCTCGAGCACACGCTGGCCTCACGACTGGGCGAGGCAGGAACGCGTCTGCAACGGCTGGCACGCGGCGCTGGCATGCGTACGCTCGCTCTTTGCGAGCCACCGTCTCGTTTTGAAGAAGCGCTTGAGTTGGAATCTCCAGTGGAAACGCTCGAGCCTCTGTCGTTTATCTTGAACCGGCTGCTAGAACAGTTGTGCACACGTCTGGAGATGCGGGCCCTGGCCGTACAGGAGCTGCATCTGCGTTTGCAGTTAGAGCGGCGAGTCGCTGATGAGGACACCACAACTATGCCGGAGCTGGAGAAGAGCCCTCACAGTGTGGGACAGGCGATGTTTGAGCGTACCCTGCAGCTGCCGGTGGCCATGCGCAATGCCAAGGTGTTCCTCAAGTTGCTGCAGCTGGAGCTTGCAGCGCATCCCCCGGGTGCCCCGGTCTCGAAGGTATGGATTACGGCGGAGCCTGCGCCTCCGCGTTCAGCCCAGCGGGGACTGTTTATGCCAATTTCTCCCGAGGCCGAGAGGCTGGAAATTACGTTAGCGCGCATCAGCGGCGTGGTTGGTGAGCGACGGGCGGGAATTGCGCGCCTGCTGGATAGTCATCGGCAAGACAGCTTTCGCATGGATCGATTCATGGCCGCACGGGAAGAATCAAAACAGGCAAAGTGTCCTACAGTGTCGGACGTCGAAAAGCAGCCACCACTGGCATTGCGGATGTTTCGCCCTGCACGGCAGCTGCAGGTCTGGTTGTCGGAAGGGCGCCCTGTCAGTTTGGCTGCTGTCGCGAAGCAAACCGATCGGGCAATGCTGCATGGGCAGGTCCTATGGTCGGCAGGACCATGGCGCTCGTCGGGGGATTGGTGGGCGGAGAACGCGAAGCCAAATAACAAGAATAATGGTCTTGGTCCTTTTGATCGCGAGGAGTGGGACGTGGCGCTCGCCAATGAAACCGACGACAGTGTGGTGTTGTATCGCATTTATCACGACCTCCTAAGCGGGCATTGGTTCGCGGATGCCAGCTATGACTGATCGCTAACCAGGCTGTCATCCCGACCGAGGCTTTAGCCCGAGTGGAGGATCTGCGGTTTCAACCATGTACGTCGAACTCCACGCGTGCTCGGCATTCAGTTTCCTCGAAGGAGCTTCGGTCCCTGAAGAACTGGCGGGGGTGTGTGCCGCTCATCAGATGCCGGCGATGGCCTTGCTCGATCGTGATGGCGTTTATGGCGCGCCGCGCTTTCATCTGGCCATGAAGAAGCTCAACCTCAAGGCGCACATTGGGGCGGAGATCACTTCCCTGCTGACGTGCTCTAATACCAACGAACCGCTACCGCGCGTTTCTCTCCTATGCGCGTCACGCGAGGGCTACCAGAACCTCTGTCGTCTGATAACCCGCATGAAATTGCGCGCCCCGAAGTATCCAGCTTCCCCACCTCGCGGTGCCCAGCCCGACGAGAATCTCCTGCTGCATTCGCAGGCAACAGCGTCGGTGGCCGATCTCAGCGAGTACGCAGCGGGGCTAATTTGCCTCACTGGCGGCGATGAAGGGCCACTGGCTTCTGCGCTGGTCAACGGCGGCATGGAAGCGGGCCGCAGCACACTCGAACAGCTCATCGCGATCTACGGTCATGAGAACGTTTACGTCGAGCTGCAGCGCCACTACAACCGTGAGCAGGAAGCGCGCAATCAGGTCGCCATCGATCTGGCGCGTAGCCTGCAACTGCCGCTGCTGGCGACACAAGGCACGCAATACGCCAAGACCGGAGGAGCGCCAGATTCTTGACGTCTTCACCTGCATTCGCAACCATTGCGCGCTCGATACTGCCGGGCGGCTGCTGGCTCGCAACAGCGAACGCTATATCAAGACACCGCAGCAGATGCAGCGTCTGTTTGCCGATCTCCCTGACGCCATCGCGAATACCTTAGAGTTGTCCTCGCGTCTCACCTTCACACTGAACGATCTTGGCTACCAGTTCCCTCGCTATCCCGTTCCTGACGGCGAAAACATGAACTCGTTTCTGCGGGCTCGCGCCATGGAAGGCGCTCGCGACCGCTACCTGCGCCTGGGACAGAGCGAGTTATGGCAGCGCGCCCAGCGCCAGATCGAGCGCGAATTGGCGCTCATCGAGCATCTCGAACTGGCCGGCTATTTCCTTATCGTGTGGGACATCGTGCGCTACTGCCGCGCACAAGGCATTCTGGTGCAGGGGCGCGGCTCGGCAGCCAACAGCGCGGTCTGCTATTCGCTCGGTATCACTGCGGTCGATCCGGTCAGCATGGACTTGCTGTTCGAGCGCTTTCTGTCGGAAGAGCGCGGCGAGTGGCCCGACATCGATCTCGATCTCCCCAGCGGCGATCAGCGTGAGCGCGCCATCCAGTACGTTTACGAGCGCTACGGCAAGCTCGGCGCGGCCATGACGGCCAACGTCATCACCTATCGCGGACGCTCGGCGGCGCGCGAAATTGGCAAGGCGCTCGGCTTCGATGGCGAGACCCTCGATCGTCTGGCTGGCCTGGTGAGTTCGTGGGAATACAAAGACCCGAGCGACACGCTGGAGCGGCAGTTTCGTGATGCGGGGTTCGACCTGCGGCATCCGCGCATGCGCAAGTTTTTCGAGCTTTGGGTGGCCGTGCAGGACCTGCCACGCCATTTAGGACAGCACTCCGGCGGTATGGTGATCTGCCAGGGGCAACTTGATTCTGTCGTCCCGCTGGAGCCCGCCACCATGCCCGGCCGCGTCGTGGTGCAGTGGGACAAAGAAGATTGCGCCGACATGGGCATCATCAAGGTTGACCTGCTGGGCCTGGGAATGATGGCGGTGCTGGAAGATTCCATCACCCTGATTCGCGATCAGTATGAAGAAAACGTGGATCTTGCAAAGTTACCGCCTGATGATCCCACAGTGTATGACACGCTACAGAAAGCTGACACCGTAGGCATGTTTCAGATCGAGAGCCGGGCGCAGATGTCATGCCTGCCACGACTGCGCCCCATACACTTCTACGACATTGTGGTACAAGTGGCAATCATCCGTCCCGGGCCAATCGTCGGCCAGATGGTCAACCCGTTTCTCATGCGGCGGCAAGGGCGGCAGGAGGTTGTCTATCCGCATCCGTCGCTCGAATCAGTGCTGAAACGCACCCTCGGCGTGCCGCTCTTCCAGGAACAACTGCTGCGCATCGCGATGATTGCCGCAGGTTTCAGCGGCGGCGAAGCCGAAGAACTGCGTCGCGCCTTCGGCTTTAAACGCAGCGAAAAACGTATGCGTGATATCGAGGTCAAGCTGCGCGCCGGCATGGACCGTAACGGCATTCTGCCCGAGGCACAGCAGCAGATCCTGCAATCGATCACTTCGTTTGCGCTCTATGGATTCCCCGAGTCGCATGCCGCCAGCTTTGCGTTGATCGCCTACGCCAGCGCCTATCTCAAGTGCCATTATCTGGCGGCATTCACTGCGGCGCTGCTCAACAATCAGCCCATGGGGTTCTATTCTCCCGCGACGATCGTGAAAGACGCGCAGCGGCATGGACTGCGGGTAAGGCCTGTGGATATCACGCAGTCGGAATGGCGGTGCACGCTGGAAGAGGACCGGTGGAAGGGCGCGGCTTTAGCCGTGCCGGAAGACGGAGGCCCGAACTGCGCTTTAGCCCCGGCCTCTGTCTCCGGGGCTAAAGCCCCCTATGAAAAGGAAAGTGGACTCGCCGGATTAAGGAGTCTGTATGACCACTCGAGCCGTGAAAGTTCGGTGAGCCAGGAGGCTAGAACCTGCCCCAAATCCAGCCCCGCAGGGGCGACTCAGTTTAGCCCAGCGCGCCAGCGCTGGGTAAAGCGGGAAATTGACCCGAGCCCCGTGGGGGCGGCACAAGCTCTTCCTCAGACTCTAAAGCCCAGCGCCTCCGCCGCCGACCTGAAGGCCCGCCCTGCCCAGCGCTTTGCCCTGCGCATGGGATTTCAATATGCCAAAGGGCTGCGCGAAGATACGGCGCAGGCCATCATGCGTGAGCGCAATGTGCGCCCTTTCGACTCGATTGCCGACCTGGCGCACCGCGTGCCTGAGTTGCGCCGCAATGAGTTGGTCTTGCTGGCTTCCATTGGCGCGCTGAACTCCATTGGATGCAAAAACGAGGACATGGGTGGAGCAGCGCTTCAGCGCTGCATTGAAGAGTTACCCAGGAGCCCGGCTTTAGCCGCTGAGGTAACAACAAGCCCTATACCTCAGGCGCTAAAGCGCGACATCTTAACCGACCCTAACTGCAGGCCTGACCCACCCCAATTCGCGCAAAAGCGGCGCGAACTGGGGACCCCGGCTGAAGGCCTGCTCCACCCGGCGCTGGTACAACAACTGCCGCCCAGCAAGCAGCGTCTGCACCGGCGCGATGCCCTCTGGCAGGTGGAGCGCGCGGCGCGCCCTGCCGGCCCGCTGCTGGACGGCATTCCCGAGAGCGACAGCGCTTCCCCGCTCGCGCCCATGACCCCCGACGAGCGACTGATCGCCGACTTCCACGGCACTGGACTGACGGTGGGGCCGCATCCCATGGCGTACCGGCGGGACGCTCTACGGCGCGCGCATGTGCTTTCCGCGAAAGAGTTGGCCGAGGTCGCGAACGGCAGTTATGTCCGTACCGCGGGATGCGTGATTGCGCGGCAGAGGCCGGGAACGGCCAAAGGGTTTGTGTTCCTCAGCCTGGAAGATGAAACCGGAATCGGCAATGCCATCATCTCGCCCGACCTGCTGGAGCAAAACCGGCTGGTGATTTTGTCGGAGAAGTTTCTGCTGCTGGAAGGCGTGCTGCAGAACCAGGATGGCGTGATCTCCGTGCGCGTGCAGCGGGTCGCTCCCATGCGCGAAGCCTATGCCGCCAAGACGATTGATGTCACGGATGCCGATGTGCGATCGCACGATTTCCATTAGCCGCAGCCGTAATGGTTAAATTGAAGAGACTTCGGTAAAGTAAGGGCCGTCCTTGAAGGGGTGAAAGATGTTCAGCACGAAATCGCTTGCATGCCTGCTGGTCTGCGCCTGCGTTTTATACGCTGCGCCCGCCTTTGCTCTCGATGATGAAACGCACGCCCAGTCATCACGAAGCTACCGAGCAGCTGGGCAAGGTCTCGTTTCCGGTCTCGTGCGCGCCCGATTCCCAGAAGGCTTTCGAGCGTGGCGTCGCTTTGCTCCATTCCTTCGGATACGAACAGGCGGAGGAGCAGTTCGCCGAAATCGTCCAGAAGGATCCCACCTGCGCCATGGCCCACTGGGGCATTGCAATGAGTTTGTTCCACCAGATCTGGGAGCGGCCTCAGGAGTCAACCCTGAAGCGGGGGCATGAGGAAATGGAGAAGGCGCAGAAACTCGGCGCCAAGACCGAGCGCGAACGCGGCTATATTTCCGCCCTGGCGGTGTTTTACCAGGACCCGGCCGCGACCGACTATCTGAAGCGGGCCAAGGCCTACTCGGACGCGATGGGCAAACTCTACCAGCAGTATCCCGCCGACATGGAGGCGGGCGCATTCTATGCCTTGTCCTTGCTGGCGGCCGAGCCCCCGGGCGACACCTCACTCGCTTCAAGAAAGCAAGCGGTCGCGGTGCTGCTGCCATTGTTCCAGCAACAACCCGATCACCCGGGCCTGGCGCACTACATTATTCACGCCTGCGACTCGCCGCAAATGGCGCCCACGGCACTCGACGCCGCCCGCCGTTACGCGGAGATCGCGCCATCGTCAGCACACGCCGTCCACATGCCGTCGCACATTTTCGCCCGGCTCGGGCTGTGGCAAGAGGACATCCAGGCCAACCTGAAGTCGGTGGCTCTGGCCCAGCAGTCTGGCGCGATGTACATGCATGGACATGAACTGCACGCCATGCACTTCCTTCTGTACGCCTATCTTCAGACCGGCCAGGACGAAGCGGCCCATCAGATCGTGGAGCAATCGAAGCAAATCTTGGCGAACCGCGCCCACCGACGGCAACGACACGGGAATGCTGGAATACTACGGCTTTGCCGCCGCCCATTTCCCTGCGCTCTACGACTTGGAAATGCATAACTGGACGGATGCGGCAGCGCTCCAGCCCGCAGCCAACGCCTCGCCGCATTTGCAGATGATCACCTATTGGGCGCGCACCATCGCCTCCGCGCGAATGGGAGATGTGGAAGCGACCCGCCGCAATGCCCAGAAGTTCGCCGAGGCCGAAGAAGCCACTCGCAAGTCGAAGTATGCCCATGTCCTTGATGGCCCGAATTCGGCGCACGGCGAAGTACACGCCTGGCTGGCTTTTGCCGAGAAGCAGAATGAGCAGGCGCTGCAGCAGATGCGCCAGGTCGCGGATACTCAGGACAAGCTGGGAAAGGCGGAGGTGGACGTTCCGGCGCGCGAGATGCTGGCTGACATGCTGCTCGAACTCAACCAGCCGGAGAAAGCCTTGGCGGAATATGAGACCTCGATGAAGATTGACCCTAACCGCTTCAACGGTCTCGCCGGCGCCGCGCGGGCCGCGGAATTGGCCCATCAACCAGCGAAGGCGAGCACGTACTACGCGCAATTGCTGAAGAACTGCGACGACGGAAGACACTCGGACCGCCCGGCACTACGCAGCGCCAAGATGGAGCTGGCGAAGAACGGGCAGTGATTCCGCGAATCTTGTGCTACAGCCGCCCTAGTGTGACCTGCCTCACTGCAACTCTCCGCCCCGCCGGGCGAGAATGAGGCCATGTTCTCCACCACTGCTGTAGTCACCAGACAAGAAGTAACGAGCTTCGGTGAGCTGCGCCTCCGCGCTCAACCGCTAGGCCCTAAGCGTGTCGCTGTGGTCGCGGCTGACGACGAAGTCGCCCTCACGGCCGCCGATGGCGCCCTGCATCTTAAAATCGCCATTCCGGTGCTTATTGGCGACGAGCCAAGAATTCGCGCCAAAGCCCAAGCGCTCGGACTTTTCGGGTTGCTCTCCGGAGCGGAGTTTGTCAGCGCGGACGATGCCGCGACCGTCGCCGTGGGCATGGCGCGGGAGGGCCACGTGGATCTCTTGCTGAAAGGCCATCTGCGCACCGATCAACTGTTACGCGCCGTGCTGGACAAAGAGGCTGGGCTGCGGACGGGGCGACTGTTGAGCGATGTGCTGCTCTATGAGGACAAACTCGCGGGTGAGCTCAGGCTGGTGGGCATCAGCGACGGCGGGTTGAATGTTGCTCCAAACCTGGAGCAGAAGAAGCAGATCGTGCAAAACGCGATCGAGGTCATGCGTTCCCTGGGCCTGGCACGTCCCAAAATCGCGCTCATGAGCGCCACGGAAGCGGTCAACGAGTCGGTGCCCTCGAGCGTGGATGCCCGGGAGCTCACCGAGATGGCCAAAGCCGGTGAGTTCGGTGACGCGGAGGTCTTCGGCCCGCTTGCCCTCGATTGCGCGCTTCTGGAGTCGGCGGCGCAGGCAAAGGGCATCGAGCATCCAGTGGCCGGTCACGCCGACTGCATGGTCGTCCCCAACATCGAGGCGGGCAACCTTCTCGGAAAATCGGTGAAGTACCTCGGCGGCTCGCAGTGCGCGCACGTCGTTGCCGGCGCGAGCGTTCCCATCCTGATCCCCTCGCGGGTCGAGAGCGTCGACGACAAAGTAAATTCCATCGCCTTGGGGGTGCTCTTTGCAGCCCGGTGAATTCAAAATTCTTGCCATTAACCCCGGTTCCACGTCGACCAAGATTGCTCTCTACGTGAATGAGCGCCCCGACTTCGTCAAGAATATCCGACACTCCGATGCGGAGATGGCGGAGTTTCGTGGACTCCCCATTCTTGATCAGCAGCAGTTTCGTTCAGCGCAGATTGAAGCTGCACTCCGTGAGGCGGGGCACAACCTCCAGGAACTTCACGCGGTCGTGGGGCGTGGCGGCCTGCTGCCCGCTTTGGCCAGCGGCACCTACGTCGTGAACCAGGAAATGCTGGAGGAGTTGCGACTGGCCCGCCGCGGCGAACATGCTGCCAACCTCGGCGCATTTCTGGCGGACGACATCGCGCAAAAGGCCGGCATACCTGCGTACGTCGTCGATCCCGTCAGCGTGGACGAGTGGCCGGAGTGTGCGCGCCTGTCGGGGTCGGCGCTTCTGGAGCGGCAATGCTTGTCGCATGCTTTGAATTCCAAGGCGGTGGCCAAGCGTTATGCCCGCGAGCACGGCGAGCGGTACGATTCGCTGCGCCTGATTGTGGCGCATCTGGGCAGCGGGATTTCGGTTTCTGCGCACGAAAACGGTCTCATGGTGGACGTCACCAATTCCCGCGAAGAAGGCGCATTCTCCACCGAGCGCGCGGGCACGGTGCCGGTGATGCAGTTGGTCGATCTTTGCTTCAGCGGCGAGTACACCCCAAAGCAGGTAGAAGCGCTGCTCTTTCGCGAAGGCGGACTCTATTCCTATCTCGGCACCAAAGACCTGGAGGAAGTGGAGCGCCGCATTGCCGTTGGTGAAGCAAAGGCCAAAACCGTCTTCGAGGCGATGGCGTACCAGATCGCCAAGGAGATTGGAGCAATGGCGGCGGTTTTGCACGGGCGTGTGAACGCCGTGCTCATTACCGGGGGCATGGCGAATTCGCAGCGTCTGGTCTCGCTGCTAACCGGGTACGTACGATGGATCGCGCCGATCGCCGTCTATCCCGGCGAAGACGAGCTCCGCGCCCTCATGGAAGGCGCATTGCGCGTGCTGCGCCGCGAGGAGCCATCAAGAACCCTGGCCCTCGGCTGTGTCACGATCGACGCTTAAGGTAGCCGCCTCAAACGTCCGAATCTTGGGCGTCCCGTCAATCACCTTGGCAAGGACCTTCAACACCTTGGGATACACATTGGTGTGATAGGCCTCCGCGTCGTCTTTGTTTTCCCAAAGGCTGATGGTGATTCGTTCCAGACTGCCGGGATTGGACAGCATGACCTCACCCTTGAAGCCTTCCTGCGCGCGAAGCAGAGGAACGACCTCTTTCTGAAACGTCCGGGCGAACTCCGCGGCCATGCTGAGGGACTTGACGCGGAAATGAGCATTACGAGCAAACATTTTTGGCTTTCCCCTTAGAACACCGACGCGTGCCGCACCCACCAGCTTCCGCAACTGGCCAGGGTTGCTTGGGCCGTCGGCGATGCCCCGCCGAATTGTCCGTATCAAGTGTCACACAATACAGACTCGCCGCAAAGCGGATAGAAGGGGCATGCAGTTGTGCACGCCCCCTTTTTTCTTAGGTCGGATTCGGCCGCTTAAGGCTCGACTACGGATAAAACGCACAGAGCCGGGATCCAAGCCCGGTTCGGTTACGGCTGGCGCGGTGGCCCGATCAGCGGCGTCTTCACCGGCTTCGCCATTCCATAGAAGACCACAACGCCCTGGCCGGCGCGAGGGTTGACAGCGCTTCGTCCGGCCTTGCCGAACGCCGCCGGCCAATACTGCCAGTTGTTGGTGACCCAGACATCGCCCGCGGGACCGATGCCGACGTCGACCTGCAACTGCAGGCCGCCGCCGACGTAGCCGCCGACCGGTGAGATGGCGTCGCCCGTATGCACGCCGGGCGGGCAGTGCTCGGTGCGAAAGCCACACAACTCCACGATCCCGTACCGACGCAGTCGCCAGGTTGGAGACCCAGACGTTGTCGTTGCCATCGACGGAGATCGCCCACGGAGCTGCGATGCCTTTGCCGGACACCGGCGAAAAGGAAGCCTGGGTGCCGTCGGGACGAAATACCGTGACACTGCCGCCCGACTCGTATCCCGGCTTCTGCCCGGCCCAGGATCGACCAGGACCTTGCCGAATGCTTCAGTGCCGCCGATTTTGGCTGCCGCCATCGCTTCCAACAGCTTCAGGCGACCCCGCTCCGAACTGCCCGAGCGGTTGGCGATCCAAACATTGCCCAGGCTATCGACGGCCATCCCGCTGCCGGACCAGCCCGCCTTGAAAATTCAAGCTTGCTCGGATCGGAGGCAGGGAAACGGATGACATTGTCGCTGAGGATGTTCGAGATCCAGATGCGGTCCTGCTGGTCGATCGCGAGATGGAAGGGAGCGAGCAGCTTGCACGGGTTCTTCAGTGGATCGCCGGTCTTGTTCTGGCAGAAGAACTGGACCTTGGCGGGATCGCCCTGCGGCATGTAAATGACCTGGGCCTTCTCTACGTCGAGCGGCCCACACGTCGCCGCTTGGCGTGACGATGATGCCCTGCATCTGGCCGAGCTGGCCGCCGAAGTTGTAGCCGTCTGGCGGCGACAGCGGCTTGCCCGTCTTGTCGAACTTCACGATTGCCTTGGTGCCGTAAGTGGTGCCCCACACGTTATCGTGCGCATCGATGGCCAGGCCAAAACCGATGCCTTCGACTCCTCCGCCGGTAAAGCCCGAGGGACTGGGCGAAAGGGGCTTGCCGTTGGGAGCGAACTTGGTCAGGTTGCCGTCCCACAACGCATCCTGGTTTTGTGCGCCGACGAGGAAGTTGTCGCCGACCCAAGGCATTGCCCTCGCTGTCGAACATGAGCTTGCCCGGCACCGCTGTAGCCGCCGCCAGTGAACTTGAGCGGGAAAATCCACGCACTCGGAGCGTACGTCAGGTACGGCATGAAGGGCGTAGGCCGCATGGTCTTGCCCTGTGGGCACAGGATAGAAATCGTTGAGCAAGGCAAAGATCTTGTCCGGCTGGTGCCAGGGAGTGTAGACAATCGACTCGATCGACGACAACGTGTCCACCGGAGGGCCGCCGTTCGGCGGAGTGGCGGCCGCGTACAAACGGCTGCACGCATCAGCTTTTACCCGCGTGACGCAGCCCGCCACGATGCTGGAGAGCGTGGCGAAGTTGGCCATCGTAGGCGTCTGAGCACTGTTGAGTGCGTCCAGAATGGTCGGGCCGTAGCCGCCGGTTTGGAGATCGACGAAGTTGGGCACGTTATCGGCTGCAATTTTCAGCGCAAGCGGTGAACCCTTGATCCAGGTGCCGACGATGAATTGCGCATGCGTCACCACCGAGGCGATGGTCGTCATTTCGTTGATGACGACTTTCGCGGGGGCTTGCTGCCCACTACCGTCAACAGCAGGATTGCCGCGATTGTTGCCGCCAGCCTTGTTGGCGCTGGGTACGCCGCCACTGGCAATCAGATAGAGGCTGGAGCCGGGAGCTCCGGCGCCGTGGATCGCAAAGTTGCCGTTGCTGTCGCTCTTCGTCTGTGCGAGCTGCTTGGGTTCGCCTGCACTCGCTTGCATCAGAATCACGGTCGATTGCGCGATAGGTGCGCCTCCGCCCAGGACTTGACCCTTAATATCGGCGGCAGAGGCTGCTGCGCCCAGCAACAGGCTGGAGAGAGCCAGCGCGACCAGTGTCAGTTTTCGAACGTTCACTCTGAGATTCATTTGCTTACTCCTTAATCACGGTGTGCGGCCCTGAGAGACAGAGCCCGCACGATGGGTAAACGATTAGTACGTCTGCACCTTGCCGATGCGCGGCGGCTTCACTGGGGCCGCCACTCCATAGATCACGGTGAAGCCCGACCCTCCGCCCCAAGTTGAGGTGGGAAGAGCCGGATTTGGGCCTGCGGCCGCTTCGAGACAGGTTCCAGTTGTTCGCGGCCCAGACGTTGCCGGCCGGGTCGATCGACACGTCGGTAATCATCTGGATGCTGCCGCTCTGAAACATGTGAACGAGATCGCCGGCCTTCGTGCCAGCGGGATGGCCCTTGGTATTGTCCCCGGCCAGCAGCGTCACGGAGCGGGCCCACATATTGCCGACCCAGACATCGTCATTGCCGTCGATATTCAAGCCCCACGGGATGTTGATCCACTCGCCAGTGAAGCCCATCGGCGCGGGTTGCGTGCCATCCGGGCGAATCATATTGACCGCGCCGGTCGGCCGCGCTGGCGGTCCCATCACATACTTGAACATGGCCGCAGTAATGAGCTTGAACTGCTCCATGATGGATATGCCATCGGGAAGCTTCGGCTGCGGGGTTTTCAGGTCCATGTTGCTCGCCACCCAGACGTTTTCCTTCGAGTCCAGGGCGAGGGCGCGAACACCGATGCCGGCCCGGAAGCTCTCCGCCTTGCTGGGATCGTTCATCGGGAACCGCACCACCGTGTCCGACGAAGAGTTGGCGACCCAGACACGATTCTGGGAGTCGATGACGATGTCGAAGGGAGACTTCAGTCCCGCGGGTTTTACGATCTTGCCGTCTTTGATTCGTCCGCCGGGAAAGTACAGCAACTGGTTGTCCGAGCCATCGGCAATCCAGACGTCGCCATTCGGGGCAACGCCGATGCCCATCAGTCCGAGGAATTTCTCTTTGAACGGGAAATCGCTTTCGCTGGCGACCGGCTTGCCATTGAAATCCATCACCAGAATTTTCCCGTTGAAGCTGGAGATCCAGACCCGGTCTTTGGTCACGGCCGTGCCCCAGCCGACGCCGTCAATGCCCATGCCGCTGAAGCCGAGTATCGGCGGCGAGAGTGCGACTCCATTGGGGCTGAACTTGCCGACGCCGCCACCGGTGCTCTTGTTGACGCCGGACTGCGAGCCCGGCATCCAGTTCATGCCGCTCCAGAGATTGCCTTCCGCATCAAACATGAAACGACCATTGGCATAATCCCCGCCGCCCGAGAAACACAGCGAGAGGGCGAAATCGTCCGGGGCGTAGACGAGATACGGTGCGAAGGGCGCACTGCGCCGCCCATCGGGCGCTGGCAGCGGATAGGCCTCGTCGAACAACGCGTAGAGGTCCTTCGGATCGGCCCACGGCTCGCGAGCGATACCGGCCATTGCTTCCAGAGTGTTCTTCGGCGTCGCTCCGCCGGTCGGGGTTGCAGCCTTGTAGAAGCGGGCCGCCAATCGTCATTGGCCACCGTGAACGACGCCGTAATCAGCGAGCCCAGCGTGTCCAGGTTGGCCATCGTCATGGTCATCGAGCTGTTGAGCGGATCAAGCAGCACCTTGCCCCATCCGCCGGTCGCGGGATCGACCAGGTTGGGAACATTTCCGGCAGCGATCTTGAGTCCAAGCGGATTGCCGGAAATGCCGTCGCCATTGATGAATCGCGCATTGGTGAACGCCGACGCCACGGTGGTGAGTTCGTTGATCGTCACGCTCGCCGGTGGATTGCTGCCCACAACCGCCAGCAGCGCGATAGCGGGATTGTCGCCGGCTCGCTTTGCTGGCCTTGGCGACGCCACCGTTCGCTACCAGATAGAGGACGGCGTCACTGTGCGCACCTTTGGCGCGGACTTCAAACCGGCCATCATCATTGGTCTTGGCCTGACCCAGTTGCTTGGGAGCGTCAGCGCTCGCTTCCCACAAGGTTACGGTTGATTTTGCGATCGGTGCCCCTCCGCCCAGCACCTGACCTCTTATGTCGGTGGCAACAGCTTGCCCAGCCAGGAACAGGCTGGAGACGGCAAGGGCAGTAAGGGTCAGGTTTCGAACGCTCATTCTGGGATTCATCTTCTTTCTCCTTGATCGCGGTCTTCCGCGGGCGTGAGCGCTAACGACATGGGCGTTTCTCAAATCGTTGCGTGGAAAGCCCAGCATAGTCCTCGTGCACCACAGGATAACTTCCCCGAGAGTTGCAGTCGAGATTTGCCTTGGTGCCGTAGGTGGTGCCCCACAGGTTATCGTGCAAATCAGAGGCCAAGCCAAAAACCTATGCCCTCCACTCCGCCGCCGGGCTGATGGAAGTTGGCCTTACGTTGCGACTCGTCAGGCTGGATCTGCAAAACCGGCGAGGATGTTGACCTCACTGCAGAACGACTGAAGCAAGATCACCAGTAAAGAGAACTGCAAACTCGAAATAGCTCAGGCAATTTGAGGATGCAACAGATCCAGTGCTACTGAAGACGCGGCGATTTCCCTCAGGGGCCGAGGCAAGCCGGTGTAGCCTAGATGCAGCTCTTGGGCTCACCAGGATGTTCCGGCCTCAGAGAGGAGTCCCCATGCTCCGCCAAGCCCGCTTACTCTTCGGAAGTTTGCTAGCGACCATGTTGCTGGCTATTCTGCTCTCGGCTGGTGATTCTTCCGCCGCTGGCCCGCGCTATCGTGTTCTATATCGTTTCCAGGGTAGTCCAGACGGCAGCGAGCCCTACGCGGGCCTTGTCATGGACGCCGCCGGCAACCTCTACGGCACAACCTACCATGGTGGAACCGAAGGCACGGTTTTCCTGCTGACCCCCGGATCAGACGGCCACTGGGTGGAGAGCGTACTTTTTGATTTCTCCAATCCTCCTGTGAGTGGCGGATTTCCCCTCGGAGGTGTGACCCTCGACGCGGCGGGTAATGTGTACGGCACCGCAGGGCCGGGCGCCTTCAACAATGGCGTTGTTTACGAGCTGACGCCCAGTTTGTCGGGCTTCTGGAATGTAGACGTGCTGCACACTTTTAGCGGGGATGACGATGGAGTGCAACCCCGGGCCGCCCCAATCTTTGACAAGGCGGGTAACCTCTACGGCACCACAACGGATGGCCCGATCGAAGGCCCTCTTGGCACGGTCTTCCAGCTCACGCCGTCCAATGGGGGGTGGCAGGAAAACATCTTGCATGAGTTCGCCACCAAGAAAGACGGATCGTTCCCGACGGCTGACCTGGTTTCCGACAAGGCCGGCAACTTGTATGGCACGACCATGGAGGGTGGTGAGCGCTGCGGTTTAAATGGATGTGGCACAGTTTTTAAGATGACCAACACGAATGGCCAATGGACCAAAACCACCATCTACGCTTTCAAGGGGGGCACCGATGGGACCTTTCCCTATTCCGGGCTGGCGTTCGATAAGCATGGGAACCTCTATGGGACGACCGCGGTTGGGGGCGTCGGACCGTGCGTTATCGAAGGTACTCCCGGCTGTGGCACGGTGTTCAAGCTGAGACCTCGCTCCAACGGCCGGTGGGAGAAGACCCTCATCTACAGCCCTGATGGCAGCGCCGGCGGCGGGCTTTTCGGGGGCGTGGTTTTCGACAAGGCGGGGAACCTCTACGGTACGACATCGTTCTACGGCACCGCCAGTCAAAATTGCGCCGCTGGTTGCGGCACCGTGTTCAAGCTGACTCCCGGAACCGGAGACCAGTGGACGGCAACCACCCTTTATGAGTTTAAAGGGACTGTAGATGGCGGGGAGCCATTCGGCCGCTTGCTTCTCGACAAAGCGGGCAACATTTTTGGCACAACCCTGTACGGGGGCAGTTCAACTGGGTCCTGCTGGATATTCGGCTGCGGCGTCGTTTTTGAGATTAGACCCGTAGTAGGAACCGACGTGCCGATCATTCTCCTGCATGTCATTCGGCATTGAGTGGTGCCCCGAAGACATCCCCGCACGCCCTTGCGCTGTTTCGTGGAGAGTCCAGCATAGGCACTTGTACATCTTTTGGTCACTTCCCCGAAAGTAGAATGTTCCAGTTTGAAACTCGTGGCCAATCGAGGCTGCAACGCTTCTAGTTACCACCGCGCCTTGCGGTTACGAAAGTACAGTTACCTAACCTGTACCTTCGTAACTTGAATATTTATTTAACCGGGGGTTACGCTGCGGTCGGGGCACTCAGTGTGCGCCCTGCCGGGCAGTTGTGTGCTTGGCGAGTCAGGCTCTTTGACAGGTCAGGAATCTCTGGTCAGGGGGATCAGTCGCCTCGAAATTCGGGCCCATTGCGACGGTTGCGCCGTTGCTCGTCCTGGCTCAGCTAACTCAATAGGAATCAATATTTTACGTATAACCCATTTGGATGGAATATTTTACGAGGGAAATGATCGCTAAGTTGTTGATTTTGCGTATTGCTGGTGAAGGGTGATGGTGCAACGTGCTATCCCGAGTCCGTGTCTCTCCGGGAAATCCTGGGTTGCTCTTGATCTCGGGCTCGACCCTGGCCTCGTCGTTACTACCGGGCAAAAAAGAGCCCCTCCGATGGACAGGGGCGAGTTGCACATCGGAGGGGTAGCCGTTTTTACACGACCATTCTCAGGGTTGTTAAGGAGCTAAACACAGGGTCCTCCCGGAAGTTTCGCGATGCTGAAAATTTTTTTGCATTCCGACAGTAACTGGTCGAGTCTGCGATCGATCAACTGCTCGATGTCAACCAGCTGCGGCGGCATAGCAGGAAGGCCGGATGGATTGCGGTGCCCCGACAAAGGCGGCGCGTTTGGGGGCGCAAGCGAGCCCGGGTAAAAGTGGAGATTGATCTGAGCCGCCCAGCGACGGGCACCGACTCCCGGCGCACAGGAGAATTCTAGGATGTGTCAATTGTGCCCTTTTGCGGAAATGGAACGTCAGAATAAAGAACGGGCTCAGGCGAACGAATCAGGAGATTGTTCGGGCGGAGAATCAGCATGGTTACGGTTGCAGACCTGGTGCGATAGCGCGCAGCATCCGATGGAAATTCTTTACGGAAGCCGCATGTTCATTGATCGAACCCTGTATCATCACCGAGGTCTGGCAACTTCATAAGCACAGGCAGCGCATCGTTTGGCTTCGTCCGCCGATGAGTTTCAAGTTGAATTCGAAGCGGAAAGCCCCTAGGATGTAGGTCTTCGTGACGCGAAACGAGGCTGAGCAAAAGGTTATTGGGACGCCAATTCTAAGTTAAGGGTTTCGATGTCAAAGCATTCCGCGATTGCCGCACTGGTCACCGTCCTGGCGCTCTTCCCTTGCCCACGCGCGTCTGCCGCCACCATCGCAACCCAGACCCATAAGCCGCACGCCAAGTCGTCCCACAAAATCACCGAGACCACGGCCGCGCAAAAGAACATGGCGCGCCTGAAGCACAGCAGCAAAACCGCGGCCGCGCGCAACAGTTCCAGCATCCGGGTCGCCGGAGGCCGGACGACGAAGAAGCACGTATATTACGAACGCTTCTATGCCAGCTCGTTCTCCGATAACCAGGTGGAAGGCGACATTACCGCCGGTGAAGATCCGATCGTGCGGGCTGCCGCCATTGAGGCCCTGGGCAACATGAACGGCACCATCGTCGCGATGGATCCAGACAGCGGCCGGATTCTGGCGATGGTCAACCAGAAGCTGGCGCTGTCGGCAGGAGCGCAGCCCTGCTCGACCATCAAGGTCGCGGTGGCCCTGGCCGCGCTCAGCGAGAACGTCATCACTAAAGATACCCAGGTGCCGCTCGGCAAGTACTGGCGCGTTGACTTGACGACCGCGCTGGCGCATTCCAACAACGCTTATTTCGAGGCCGTGGGACGCAAGCTTGGCTTCGAGAAGGTAAGCCATTACGCCCACCAGTTTGGCTTGGGCGAGCTTGCCGGCTGGAACATCGACGGCGAACATCTCGGCACCTTCCCTGCCACGGAACTTGACGCCAAGCTGGGCGGCGTCGGCAAGATGTGTTCCTTTGGCGAAAGCATCTCTCTGACCCCGCTGCAACTGGCGGCGCTCATGGGTTCAATCGCCAACGGCGGAACTCTGTATTACCTGCAGCATCCCACGACGCCGGAAGAGATCACGAACTTCACTCCCAAGGTGAAACGCAAGCTGGACATCGGCCCGCTGATTCCGGAAATCTCCGAAGGCATGTCAGGGGCGGTGGAGTACGGAACGGCACGGTCGTTGCGGACCAACTTCATTGAAGAGCCTATCCTGGGCAAGACCGGCACCTGCTCGAAGAACGGCACCCGCTTCGGGTGGTTCGGTTCGTACGCCAACACCGAGTACGGCCGCATCGTGACCGTGGTGTTCCTCGAGGGCGGCCGGCCGACTTTCGGCCCCAAGGCTGCCGAGCTCGCCGGTCGTCTGTACCGCAACTTGTATGACCACGACTTCTTCGCTGTGAAGCCGCCGACCGCGCCGGTGCGCACCGCCGCAACCAGTGGCGCGACGCAATAGGCCGCTGACTCCCGGCTTAATAGCTTGACAATTCTGGGTGAGCGAATAATTATTTCGCGAAGGGCGAAGCGGGTTGCGCCTGCAATTGGCGCAACGCGTCCTGATAGCGGAGCTTCGCAGGCTCGTCTTGCGCCGCACTCAGCTTGTCGTTAAGCCACTTGAGCATCGTGGCTCGCGAAGGATGCGGAAGTCCGTTGTCGGAGTCCGAAATTCGCCATTCGCCATTCGTCCCGCTGACGACGTAACTGACCTGTTGCACGGAATTAGGCGGCTCGCGCACATAACCCGTAACAAGGTTGTAGCTCCCGAGCAGCCGATAATGAACGGTCACGGTGAACTTCCCGTGACTTTCCGTGGGATCAGCTTCGACCGTGTAGCGCGAAATCACGTTGATCTCTGTGTAGTCGGGATTGCTTCTCCACGTGACCAGCGGCTCGACTTTCGCCCAGCCTTGTCCGTCCAGCCGCGCTCCCTCGTAATCCACGCGGCAATACTTGGAAACCAACTCGCGAACGTCGGCAGACTTGGTGTCGGGCTGCGTGTGGTTGAGCGGCATATCGAACTGGGCACAACACAGGAGAAGTCAGACCAGCGATGAACAGGAAACTGAACAGGCATGAACGCAGCAGCGGCACGGACGTCATCCTTCTATCAAATGATGTCACACGCAGATTACACCACTCGGGAGCAAACGGAAGCGCCCGGCCAAAACCGGGCGCAGGATCTGGAAATGGCGAATGGCGCTTAGGCTCTTGCCGTCTTCTGGTCGCTGAACACCTGCCCGTCGCGGATGTGGATGATGCGGTGCGCGTACTCGGCGATATCGTGTTCGTGGGTGACGAGGACGATGTTGTTGCCCTGCTCGTGGAGCTTGTCAAACAGCGCCATGATTTCCACACCGGTCTGCGAATCCAGGTTGCCGGTCGGCTCGTCGGCGAGGATGATCGACGGATTATTGACCAGCGCACGCGCGATCGCGACGCGCTGGCGTTGCCCGCCTGACAGCTCGTTCGGCTTGTGGTTCATGCGGTCGCCCATTCCCACCGCCGTCAGAGATTGCCGGGCCCGCTCAAGGCGCTCCTCGGCCGGAACGCCGGCGTAAATCAGCGGCAACTCCACGTTGTGCAGCGAAGTTGCGCGCGCCAGCAGGTTGAAGGTCTGAAAGACGAAACCGATCTCCTTGTTGCGAATGCGCGCCAGTTCGTCGTCGTCCAGTTCGCTGACCAATTGCCCGTTCAGCCAGTAATTGCCCTTGCTGGGAGTGTCGAGACAGCCGATCAGGTTCATCAAGGTTGACTTGCCGGAACCTGACGGCCCCATGATGGCGACATACTCGCCGCGCTGGATGCGGATGTTTACCCCACGCAGAGCATGGACCTGCTGCTCCGAACCCATGTCGTAAGTCTTCCACAGGTCTTCGGTGCTAATGATGCAATCCTCGGGAGCCACCACGGACTGTATCTCAGGTAAGCTCGCCATTTGTGTCGCCATTTTCTTCTCCTCAGGTGGTAGCTGGTCCGAGTTCGTCATGAGTGCGGACTGCCTGCCTTCCTGCCCTGCGGCCGGTTGCTCAATCGTCAGCTACGATTCCGAATCTTCCTTCTTAGGCGCGACCGCGTTATCAATCTTGACGCTGGCCCCGTTGCGAAGCGTACGAAGCACTTTGTAACTACCGGTGACGATCTCGTCGCCTTCCTTCAACCCTTGGGTGACCTCAATGTCCGTCGTCCCACTGATGCCCGTGGTCACAGGTACGAAGACCGCATCCTTTTTGTTCGATATAACGAATACCCCTTGCAACTCTTCCTTCGCCTTGGCGTCGGGCGGAGCTGCCGCCGCGGCTTTGGCCTTGCCTTTCTTCTCCGGCTCAAGCTCGCCGCGCTGACGAATGGTCAATGCCTGGATCGGAATCGCCAGAGCTGTGGTGCGTGTCGCGGTCGTGATTCGGGCGGTCGCCGACAATCCGGGCAGCAGATTTGGCGGAGGGTCCTTCAAAGCCACAACCACCTTGAAGTCCTTGGCTTCCTGGCCGCTGGAGGTGGTCTGCGCGGTGGAAACTCCGGTGGAACGCAGAACCGCATTGCGACCGATCTCGGTCACCGTGCCCTTGAATTTCTGCTTCGGGATGGCGTCAATGGACACCTCGGCAGACTGCCCGAATTGCACGTTGACGATATCGGTTTCGTCCACCTTCACCTCAGCGGTAATCACCGAGGTGTCGGCAATCGTCATCAGCGTGCTGCCTGGAGAATTCTGAATTCCCGGGACGACGGTTTCGCCTTCGCGCACGGGAACATTGGTGATGACTCCGTCGAACGGCGCCTACATATTCCGTCTTGCTGAGCACATCGGCCGCATGCCGGAGATTGGCGGCGTTCTGCGTTGACGCGGCCTTGGGCAGAATCCTGCTGCGCCTTGGCTTGCGCGAGTTTCGATTTGGCCATACCCAACTGCGCTGTGGCGGTGTCGATGGCAGCCTTCTTGGCGTCGTAGTCGGCTTTGGCGATCAACTGCGAGTCGTACAGATTCTTGGCGCGATCATAGTCCAGTTTGGCGTGCTCGAATTCAGCCTCCGACGACTTCAGGTCGGCAGCCGCGGTATTGACTGCGTCCTGGGCTGCGACCGCATCGGTGCGCGCTGCGTTCAGCGCCGAATCGTTGGCAGAAACATCGGCGGCAGGCTGAACGTTGTCCAGCGTGGCCAGCACTTGCCCCTTCTTCACCCGATCGCCTTCCTTAACGTACAAGTGCGTGATCTTGGCGAACGCGTTGGAGCCGATGTTAACCTGCACCTTGGGCTTGATCTCCCCCGAAGCGGTCACGACCGACGTGATGTCCTCGCGGACCACCTTCCCGGTCTGTACCGTGACCACGCCTTTGCGGCTTTGCTCGACGGTGAAGCCGACGATGGCCAGCAAGACCACAACGCCGCCGGCGATGAGTGCGATTTTCTTCCAGTTCTTCATCGGTCCTCGATCGGGAAATCGCTACCTCGCGACGCACCTGTCCCCTGCCACATGGGTACGAATTGAGACGGCCCAAGGTTCCTTTGGAAAGCAAAAAGCCGCGTTTCTGGCGACGCCGGTCAACCCGGCGCCATAGCGGCCAAATTGCCCGTGCGATGCAGCAGTTTTCCGGAACTCTCCCGATTCCTGATTATAGCTGCTAAGGCGCAGGGTTTGGGACACCAACTTTGGGTCCAGGAACCTTGCCGGACAGCCCCGAAAGATGGCGGCTGGGCGCATGATTTGCCCACACTTAAGCTGGCAGCGACTTTTTCGGGTGGAGGGGTTTGGTAAAGGGTGGGGCGCGTCGCGCTGCACGCTCGCGGGTTCCCTCGCTCGCATCGGATGCTCTGGTTAGCGCGTCTCGGTGGGTGGTGACAAATGTTGCAATTCAAGTTGTCGAATTTGGGCCGGCCGCCTTGCTTTCAGGGTAGCGAAAACTTACAATTTAGTTGGTCGAAGTGTTGGTGCGGGAGTGTTTTTTTGCCCATGAAGTCACGTTGTTTTTGCCTGTTTTTTTCGCTGTTGCTGTGCCTCACGCTGGCCAGCGCATTCGCAGCGGCCCAGTCTCCTTCTCAACCAGTTGACTCAAGTGCCAGCCCGGCGCGCGGCCCAGGCGACACCGCCCTCCACACCCGCAAGCTCGGCTCCGGCGGCGGATAGCAAGGCCGCCAATGCAACGAGCCCGCCCGCGAAGGCCCCCGACGCTTCTGCGCAGGGACAGACCCAGCAGGGCGATCCGCTAAAGCGGCCTTTGACTGAGAAACAGAAAAAAGCGAATGCCAAGGCCATGAAGCAGGAGTTGAGCTCTACCTACAAGAAATGGCTCAATGAGGACGTTCGCTGGATCATCACTCCGGAAGAATTGTCGGCCTTCAAGCAGTTGTCGAACGACGAGGAACGCGATGCGTTCATCGAACAGTTCTGGCTGCGCCGCGACCCCACTCCTGACACGCCGGAGAATGAGTACAAAGAGGAGCACTACCGGCGCATTGCCTACGCCAACGAACATTTCGCCGCCGGTATCCCCGGCTGGAGAACGGACCGGGGCCGCATATACATCGCGTACGGCCCGCCCGACCAGATCGAGTCACATCCTTCCGGTGGCGCCTATCAGCGGCCGATCGAAGAAGGCGGCGGTGAAACTTCGACTTATCCCTTCGAAGATTGGCGCTATCGGTACATTGAAGGGGTCGGCCAGGAGATCAACCTCGAATTCGTGGATGCCTGCATGTGCGGCGAATATCACCTGACCATCGATCCCAACGAAAAAGACGCCCTGTTGCACACCCCGAACGCGGGCCTTACGCTTTACGAGCAACAGGGCTTGTCAAGCAAATCTGACCGCATCACGAATAGTGGTACGGGCGCTGCCAATCCCGGTATGGGCGCCGGTATGTACAACACTCAGCAGTTCGACAAATTGGAGACGCTGGCCAAGATTAACTCTGCGCCGAAAGTAAAGTTCAAGGACCTTGAGGAAGTCGTCAGCCACAAGATCAACGTAAATTTAATGCCGTTTGAGGTCATGACCGACTTCGTAAAGGTGACCGGTGACACCGTCCTGGTGCCGGTGACGGTCCAGGTGAAGAACAAGGACATCACTTTCGTCAGCAAGGACGGGATCCAGCGCGGCACGGTCAACATCTTCGGCCGCGTAACCGGCCTTACCGGAAAGGTTGCGCAGACGTTTGAAGATACCGTTCAAGTGGACGTTCCCAACGACCTTCTGGAAAGAACCGTGGAACATTCCTCGCTCTATTGGAAGGCCATTCCGCTGCGTCCAGGCCGCTATCGTTTCGATATCGTGGTGAAAGATGTTAATGGCGATCGCGTGGGGAGTTGGACCCACGGGGTCCTGGTGCCGGAGTACAACGAAGACAAACTGGCTTCTTCGTCATTGATCTTGGCCGACCACATGGAGAAAGTGCCGACCAAGAACGTCGGCTCCGGAAGTTTCGTCATCGGTGAAACCAAATTCCAATACCCGCACCTGGACGGCGCGAATGGCCAACCTGCGAGCTTCAAACGCGAACAACGGATGAACCTGTGGATGCAGGTCTATAATCTTCAGGCAGACGACAAAACCAAGAAGGCGTCAGCCAACATCGAATATGAGATCGTGAACGTCGCCAACAACCAGCCCGTGCTGCATTCTTCGGAGTCAACTGACGCGATGGGCAACGTGGGCGAACAGATTACGCTGGAAAAGAGCCTGGCGCTCACTAGTTTTCAGCCGGGTGTGTATAAGCTCACCGTGAAGGTGGCGGACAACGTCTCCAAGCAGCAGATAGCGCCTTCAGTACGGTTCGCCGTTGAGTAGGTCTGGTAAATTTCGGGCCCGTGCGCGCAACTTGGGGCGCCAGAGTTTTGGCGCTGGGAACCTCTATTGGGGGGTTAGACGATGACCCGATTACTGGCATCTTTAGCGATCGCAATCTCGTTATGCGTCTCCGCCACGGCTGGGGTCGCTCCCGGTTCGATATCGGGCTATGTCAAAGATTCTGCCGGAGTGGCCCAAATGGGCGCTACCGTCGAAGTAGCCGGCAAGGGCGGGAAACACCAAGTCGCATTCACCGATGCCAAGGGATTCTTCAACATAAGTGGACTGGGGGCTGGCAACTACGATCTGCGCGTTTCCGCTCCGTCTTTCCTGCCGGCGCTGCGCGAGGACGTGGCCCTGGCCGCCGGGGCCAGCAAAGTCCTCAATATCACACTGAACACTTTGTTCGAAGCGATTCGCATGATGCCGGAGCTGAAGCGCAGCCCGGACGACGACGATAGTTGGAAATGGACGCTGCGTTCTACGGCCAACCGCCCAATCCTCCGTTTTGAGCCGGCGGGGCCGGTGGTTATCGAGTCGTCGCAGCAGGACCATTCCACCACGGGAACCATGGCGTTCATGGCTGGCGGCTCCAACGAAGGCTACGGCAGCACTTCGGATTTGGGAACGGCCTTCAATGTTGAGCATTCGATTTTTCGTACAGGGGTGATTGGCCTGGCTGGAGACTTTGGATATCCAGGCGGCATACCGGACGGCGTTATCCGCGCCTCCTACAGCCGGCACAATGAAGACGGCTGGAACCCCGTTATCGCGTTTACGATACGGCGCTTCTCCACACCTGACTCGGTGCCCCATGGCGGGGCCTTGCAGGCGCTGGCCATGTCGTACTCGGATGGCTTTTCCATCGGCGATTTGATCGATTTCCAGTATGGCGGCGACGCTCAGGCGATCCAATTCCTGGGGCGGGAGGCTAACGCGTTTCGTCCCGCCGGGGTCGCTGACCTGCACCTTGCCTCCGATTTCATCCTGGAATACCGCTACTCGACCGAAGAACCTAACATGCGTTCCAGCAAGGGCTTCGATTCAGCTCCCGCCGACCTCAGTGAGAGCGGCCCGCGGATGACCATGGTGGACGGCCTTCCCTTGATGGAGAATGCCCATCATCATGAGGTTTCTCTGTCGCGGCGGATCGGCAACAACACCAAATTACAGGTTGCCTATTTCAACGACCGAGTCAAAGATCCGGCATTGCTGGGAGTGGGAGACATTGGCATCCAGCCCGGCGACATTCTGCCAGATGTGTATTCCGGCACCTTTAGCTACAACGGTGGCATGCTGGAAGCGCAGGGGGTGCGGCTGGTGCTGCAGCGCCGCTTCTCCAACGGGATCACGGCAACGGCGGATTACGCCTACGGAGGCGTGCTGGACCTGGAGCAGCCTGATGTTGGCTGGGGTATGGTGCGCAACAGCCTGGAACACGGCTGGCGGCACACGGCGGCGCTGAAGCTGAACGGCGGACTTCCCCACTGCGGGACGCGCTGGATCGCCTCCTATCGCTGGACCAGCGGGGACAACACCTTGACTCCGGTTGATCTATTCAACGCATCGGCTGGACAAGCCGACCCCTACTTCAATTTGTTCGTGCGGCAACCCCTGCCGCATATCCACGGGATGCCGCTCAACATGGAAGCGTTAATCGACCTGCGGAATCTGCTGGCACAAGGATATGTGCCGGTGATCGGCCCCGACGGCAAAACGGTTTACCTGATGCAATCGGCGCGCAGCGTTCGCGGCGGGCTGGCGTTCACGTTCTGATCTCCAAGTACTAGGCGATAGCGGGATCGACTTTCTCGCTATCGACTCCAAGTTCCTGGAAGGCCTTTTGTGCGGCCTCGACGCCAAACTTACCATCGCGAGCCAATCGCGACAGTGCCGCTGCCGCGATCGACTCAGCATTCACTTCAAAGTGCCGTCGCAGGTACTCGCGATTATCGCTGCGTCCGAAGCCATCGGTTCCCAGCGTTACCAGCCGGCGGCCAAGCCAGGGCGACAACTGATCGGGCACGACTTTCATAAAGTCAGTGGCGGCGACAATCGGCCCTTCCACGCCAGCCAGCACCGTCAGGATGTACGGCCGCTTCTCCGGTTCGGCGGGGTGCAAGCGGTTCCAACGCTCGATGGCCAGCGCATCCCGGCGCAGCTCGTTATAGCTGGTAACACTCCAGACGTCGGCCTGCACACCATACTTCTCTGCGAGAATGCCTTGGGCGCGCAGCGCTTCATTCAGAATGGATCCGCTGCCAAACAGTTGAATCGTTGCTTTGCCACCGCTCGCGGATTTGTACTTGTAGATGCCGCGCAGAATCCCTTCCTCGCAGCCCTTGGGCATTTCCGGCATCGCATAATCTTCGTTGTAAATCGTGATGTAGTAAAAGCGATCCTCGAGCTCCTGGTACATGCGGCGAATGCCGTCCTGAATGATGACGGCAACCTCGTACACATAAGCGGGGTCATAGCTGTGACACGTGGGGACGGTACTGGACAACACCAGGCTGTGACCGTCCTGATGTTGCAAGCCTTCCCCGGAAAGAGTCGTCCTCCCGGCTGTGCCCCCCATCATGAAGCCCTTGCCCCGGGAGTCAGCGAAGGCCCATACCATGTCACCGACACGCTGGAAGCCGAACATCGAGTAATACGTGAAGAACGGAATGGTCGGCACTTTGTAGTTCGCGTACGCCGTTCCGGCCGCGGTGAAGGACGCCATAGCGCCGGCTTCGGTGATTCCTTCTTCCAGGATTTGCCCATGCTTCTCTTCGCGATAGTAGAGCAGCATATCCTGATCGTGCGGCTTGTAAAGCTGTCCCTGGCTGGCGTAGATACCCACCTGGCGGATGATGGATTCCATTCCGAAAGTTCGCCCTTCGTCGGGTATGATCGGGACGATCAAATGGCCGATCTTTTTGTCTTTCATGAGCTGCCGCAGCATGCTGACAAAGCCCATGGTAGTGGAGACGGCACGGCCTTTTGACCCAGCCAGCGAGTCCGCAAATTCGGTGAGCGGCGGAGCCTGAAAGCTTGGGGGAGGAACGTCCCGTATCAGCAAGAACCCGCCAAGTTCCTCGCGGCGCTTGCGCGCATAAACAATCTCTGGACTGTCGTCGGGGGGGCGATACAGGCGCCCCTCTTTGGCCGCCTGCTCGGGGATTGGAATCGCAAAACGGGAGCGGAATGCAGTCAGCGCCTGGTCGGCGAGTTTCTTCTCCTGATGGGTCGCATTGCGGGCCTCGGCCGACCCCAGACCGTAGCCTTTCACCGTGTGCGCCAAAATCACGCTGGGTGCCCCCTCGTGCTCGACCGCCCGTTTGTACGCGTTGTAAACCTTCTGCGGATCGTGGCCGCCGCGGGTCAGGCGGTGTAGCTCTTCATCGCTCATGTCGGCAACCATTTCCAGCAACTGGGGATGTTTGCCAAAGAATTCACGCCGAATGTAGTCACCGCCCTTCACCTTGTAGGTCTGGTACTCGCCATCGACAACTTCTCCCAGGCGTTTCACCAGCAGGCCGGACTTGTCACGTGCGAACAGGCGGTCCCAATCGGAGCCCCAAATCACCTTGATTACGTTCCAGCCTGCGCCCCGGAAAGCGGCCTCCAATTCCTGGATGATCTTGCCGTTCCCTCGCACCGGCCCATCGAGACGTTGCAGGTTGCAATTGATCACGAAGATCAAATTGTCAAGCTTCTCGCGCGAAGCCAGGGTGAGCGAGCCCATCGACTCCGGCTCATCGGTCTCACCATCGCCCACAAACGCCCACACTTTACGCGGCGTCTTGGGGATGAGGTCGCGGTTCTCCAGGTAGCGCATGAAGCGTGCCTGGTAAATAGAGTTGAGAGGCCCAAGCCCCATCGAAACCGTGGGAAATCTCCAAAAGTCGGGCATCAGCCAGGGATGCGGATAGGAAGACAGCGCCGGGAGGCCGCGCAGTTCGTGACGGAAGTTCCGCACATGCTCCTCGCTGAGTCGTCCCAGCAGATAGGCTCGCGCGTACACTCCCGGCGAGGCATGACCCTGGAAGTAAACAAAGTCGCCAGGCTGGTCCCCGTAGCGGGCATGAAAAAAGTGATTAAACCCGACCTCGAGCAGGGTCGCCAGCGAGGAGTAGGTCGAGATATGGCCGCCAATTCCCGCGTCCTTCTTGTTCTGGCGATGCACCATCGCCATCGCGTTCCAGCGGGTCAGGCTCTTGAGGCGCCGCTCCAACTGCCGATCTCCGGGATACGGAACTTCCTCTTCGACCGGAATCGTGTTGATATAAGGTGTGTTCAGCTGAATGGGAACTTCCACTCCGGAAGCTCGAGCATGCTCGATCAAGGCCTCCATCAGCTGGCATCCGCGGCCCGTGCCCTCATCTTCAATAACCTCGTCCAGGGCTTCAATCCACTCCGCAACTTCCTCCTCGGAATCGACCGCCGGTTTAGCCGGAAATTCCAGGATGCGGTTATTAATTTCGTAGGTTGCCATTTCTACCCTCAACAATATGTGCAACGCCGTGACAGACCGATAACTAACATGTCACCGGCCACTTCACAGACAATACGCTACCTGTTTCATAGAGATGCGTAGAATGTCGATTCGCTTCTTCTTCGGCACTCTGCTGCCGAACCGTTTGTCGGCCGCCCGTCCAGCGCCGCCTGCGCCATCGCTTGTTCAGGGCTGAAGGCCCTGGTTGCGAATGTGCGATCAGAGCATATGGGGACCCGGCGGCGGGCACCGCCAGAATGCGTTTGCCATCCTGTTGCCAACCTCATGAACAATGAGTCAATTCTAGCAGAGGGCAAAGACTGCTCTGGGGCCAGCCGGGGCGTTCCGCTACTTCGGCAAAAAACGCGCAGCCGACTGCGCGTTTTTGTTTTTTATTTGGTTAGCGTAGGTATCTGCTTGTGTTCCGGCGTCAACTCCAATACGGAGCCTGCCAACGCCGGCTAGCGTGGCCTGCGCAGCACCAGATCAGTACGGCTTGTTGATCTGTTGCCACACCGCCATGCCCGCAATCAGCAGGATCAGCACTCCAGACAATGCGCCCAGGATGCGAACATAAGGCGTGACTTTTTTCATCCGGACCTGAAGCTGCTCCTGTTCGGCGCGGATACTCGCGCTGGCATCGTCCAGGAAGAGTTGATCGTCTTCGTGCAGGGTCAAAGTGCTGCGGTAAATCAGGAGCAGGATGAGCACCGCCGTCAGGACACCCCAAACGATCAGCAACATCATAATCATTGACATTAGCCACCTCGGCTCGAATGAACCGGTCCCGCGCCTGACGAGCAATTTGCCCTACCACACAGGCGGGGCCCTCAAGTGGCCTTCATTATAGACCCGGCGTTTCGTGAGTGGGCAAGTTTTTCCCAGTCTGGCAATGGACTGGTCAGGTACCTCCCTCGAGACTGCGACCATCCCGCAATTCTGCGTCCCCGGGCAGTCCCTTGACATCCAATTGTTAGCGGGTTTGGAGCTCTCGCCGACGCCGATTAGGTGCCATGTTGCGAGCAGTTTGTTATAATCCCGCTAGCTTCTGAGGAGAGAAGAATGGCAACCACAACAACTACACCGATCACCACGACACCCGCTGTTGAAACCCGGCCGCTGAATCTCACTGACACCGCGATCACCAAAGTGAAGGAGATCATGGCCCAGCAGAATCCCGTTCCAGCAGGACTGCGCGTGGGCGTTGTCGGCGGGGGGTGCTCCGGGTTCTCCTACTCGATGTCGTTCGAGAATGGGGCCGGCATGATGGACAAAACCTTCGATTTTGATGGCTTAAAGGTTTACGTTGACGCGACGTCGCTGATGTACTTGAAGGGCGTTAACGTCGATTACGTCGAGACACTCGAGGGGGCCGGATTCAAGTTTGACAACCCCAATGTGAAGAGCACCTGCGGCTGCGGATCTTCCTTCAGCGTCTAAGTTTGACCGAAATGGATTAAAAGGCCCTGCCCTCAGCGGCGGGGCTTTGCTTTTGCCAGGACTTCTGCGACTAGGCTCCGCGCGTTCCCGCGACCGCCACCGCTCCGACAGCAACCATCGCCGCCTGCCGGGGTTTGAGCAGATCGAGCTGCTTCGTCTATACCGCGAAGCGTACACCTTATACAATGGATTTTCCTGCCAGCATTACGAAAATGGCTGGCGATTCACCGCCGGGAGAGTGGATGAACTTTTTTCGCAGAAGCGGCTTGGTACTTTTTGCGGCTTTTATCCTGTTGCTGGAGCTGGGTTGTGGGGACCAATACCGTCCCGTTGCGAATCCGGTCGTGGGTCCTGGCGGACAGCCGCAGAGCACGCATTACGCCTACGTCGTCAATAACAACCCTTCGGGTAACGGCTCCGCCATGCAGATCGACGTTTCGGGCGACAGCGTCACCCAACTCCAGACCACCGGTTTGGGATCCAACTTTGTGTCTTTTCTGAGTACTTCCGCCGCCGGACTGTTTGTTTCCAACGGTGCCGCCGATAGCGTAAGCGAATTTACCATTAGCCAGACCGGTGTTGTTCTTACCACCAACCTCCCTCTCGGCTCGCATCCGGTGGCCCTTAGTTCCACTCAGGGTGGAGTGATGTACGTTCTCAATTCCGGTCCCAATTCGATCTGTCCCGATACCGGTTCCATCAGCGTAATCAACACTACAACTGTGGCGGTAACCTCCACAACGTGTGTTGGCGTGAATCCGATTGCCATGGTCCAGGCGCCTGGAGCCGGCCGGGTCTTTGTAATCAATCAGGGCGATAACAGCGTCTGGGCCTACGATCCAACCCTTCAGGCGATCGTGGGTATCTTTACAACGCCGGTTAATGGGCTGGGCGCGAACGCCGTCAGCTTGGCCGCGACTGCCGACGGGGCTTACATTTTCGTTGTCACTCAGGGTGACGGAGTCAACCCCGGCGCGCTGGACATCATTTCTACCTCTAACTACAGCGTGCTTCCGTCTGTCCCGCTGGGCGTCAAGCCGACGTTTGCTTATTTCGACCCCAAGCTGGTCCGGCTTTACGTAACCAACACCGGCAGCAACACGGTCAGCGTTTTTGACGCATCAAACATCAACATTACGGCCTCCCCGGCTATCCCATTGCTCGGCGTAACCACCGTGGGGACTGCTCCAGTTTCGGTCACCGCGTTGCCCAACGGAACGCGATTTTTTGTCGCCAATTCGGGCTCCAACGATGTGACCGATGCCAGCGCGACCAGCTTTGCAGTGCTGAACACGATCCCTCTGCCCGCGGGAGCAAACCCGGTTTGGATCGCCTCGGAACCAACATCCAGCAAAGTTTACGTGGCCAACCAGTCGTCCATATCGATCATTCAAACGGTCAATGACGTGGTCGGTGTCAACGTTCCGGCACCGGCGCAGAACCCCAACTGCACCGGCTCATGCGCCCTGCAGCAGCCGGTTATGATTATCACCAACTAGGACCTGTTTGAGCTTGCAGTCCTACGTGAACATGAACTCCTTGGTTCGCAGCTCGCGGATGGTATCTCGGAGCTTGGCGGCGCGTTCGAACTCAAAGCGCTTCGCGGCCTCGCGCATATCGCTTTCCAACTTTGCGATGTAAACGTCCAGCTCGTCTTGAGAGCCAAACTCAGGCAGGCCCTCCGCTTCGCGTGTGAGGTCGGTATAGTCGGCTTCAGCGATGGCCACCAGCGTCATGTCCAGCGGCCGCACAATCGTCTCGGGCGTGATGCCGTGCTCGTCGTTGTAGGCGCTCTGAATCGCACGCCGCCGATAGGTCTCATCGATTGCTTTCTGCATGGACTCAGTCATATTGTCCGCATAGAGGATGGCGCGCCCGTTCAAGTTGCGAGCGCAGCGCCCGATGGTTTGAATCAACGAACCCGCCGAACGCAGAAAACCTTCCTTGTCGGCATCGAGAATTGCCACCAGCGAGACTTCCGGGAGATCGAGACCTTCGCGCAGCAGGTTGATGCCAATCAGCACATCGAACTCGCCCTTACGCAAATCGCGCAGGATCTTGATGCGCTCCAGGGTCTCGATCTCCGAGTGCATGTAACGGCAACGCACCCCGACCTCGCTGTAATACTCCGCCAGGTCTTCGGCCATGCGTTTGGTTAAGGTCGTCACGAGTACCCGCTCATGTTGTTCCGCACGCCGGCGAATTTCATGCAGCAGATCGTCAATCTGCCCCTTCACGGGACGAACTTCCACCTCAGGATCGATGAGACCCGTGGGGCGAATAATCTGCTCCACCACCACACCCGCCGATTTTGTCAGCTCGTACGGTCCGGGCGTTGCCGAAACATACACCGCCTGATTCACGCGGTGTTCGAATTCTTCGAAAGTGAGCGGGCGGTTGTCCAGCGCGCTGGGTAGACGAAAACCGTACTCGATGAGGTTCTGCTTGCGGGAGCGGTCGCCGTGCCACATGCCGTGCAACTGCGGAATGGTCTGATGCGATTCGTCGATGAACAGCAGGTACTCGCGTGGTACGTAATCCAGCAGCGTGGGCGGCGGCTCACCCGGCAAACGTCCGGTGAAATGACGCGAATAGTTTTCGATGCCGTGGCAGTAACCCATCTCTCGAATCATTTCCAGGTCAAAGCGCGTGCGCTGATGGACCCGCTGCGCTTCCACCATCCTGCCCTGCTTTTCCAGTTCCGCTTCCCACCAGGCGAGTTCTTCCAGAATGGATTCAGTCGCCGCATTCTTGCGCTCCGGCTTCATCACGTAATGCGTCTTGGGATAAATCGGCAGACGCCCGTACTTCTGCTTCACCGTCCCGAACAGCGGATCGATCTGAGCCAGCGACTCGACTTCATCGCCCCACAACTCAACCCGGTAGGCGTTGTCGTCATAGGTGGGAAAGATCTCGATGACATCCCCGCGAACCCGGAAAGTCCCGCGACGGAAATCTCCTTCCGTACGCTCATACAGGATCTCGACCAGCTTGCGAACGATGTCATCGCGCTTAATCTTCTGACCCTTCTCCAGGAACAGCAACATGCCGTAATAGGCCTCCGGCGATCCCAGACCGTAGATGCAGCTTACCGAAGCGACGATGATACAGTCGCGGCGCTCGAACAATGATTTGGTGGCCGACAGTCGAAGCTTGTCCAGTTCGTCGTTGATGGTCGCTTCCTTCTCGATATAGACGTCAGCCGCCGGAATGTAGGCCTCCGGCTGGTAGTAGTCATAGTAGGAGACGAAATACTCGACCGCATTGTGCGGAAAGAATGACTTGAACTCGTGATACAACTGCGCCGCGAGCGTCTTGTTATGCGCCAGAATCAGCGCCGGCCTATTGACCTCCTCGATGACCTTCGCCACCGAGTAAGTCTTGCCCGAACCGGTCACGCCGAGCAGCACCTGGTGCTTCTCGCCGTCGTAGATGCCCCGCGTCAACGACTCAATGGCTCTTCCCTGGTCTCCCTGCGGCTTGTACGAGCTGACGAGCTTGAATTCCATTCCTGCCGGGTTTCCCTTCGCAAACTGGTTCCGACCCCTCACAGACAGCGATTTCGTCGAGTGGGTATCTCTTCATTATACGGCTCCGTAAAAAACCCACTCGGCCGATGGGTCGGCGCTCGTTCACCCATACGTAACATAAGAATTTTCTATTGGACATCCTCCCAGGCCCCGGACAGACTCGCGTAGGAGATTCCGATGAGCACTGCAAATCTGGTACCGCGACCAAGAGGCGAGGTGCATCTCAACGGCCCCGCATTCCTGATGTGCTCCCCCGAGCTGTACGAAGTGAACTACGTCATCAACCCTTGGATGGAGGGGAACGTACATGCCTCCTCGCAGCGGGAAGCTCGTGCCCAATGGGAACAGCTACGGTCGGCCATTTCAAGATTCGCACGCGTCGAGTTAGTGGATCCGCAACCCGGTTCGCCCGACATGGTGTTCACCGCAAATGCCGGCTTGGTCCGCCATGGCGTCGTGGCATTAAGCCGATTTCTTCATCCGGAACGGCAAGGGGAAGAGCCTCATTTTGGCAAGTGGTTCGGCGATTCGGGCTTCGCGGTACGCGAGACACCGATGCTGACTCCCTTCGAGGGCGAAGGAGACGCCCTGTTTGAATGGGACGGTTCACGACTGTGGGCCGGGCATGGAGTTCGCACACTGCAATCCACGCACCGCTGGCTCAGCGATATTTGGGGGATTGAAGTCGTCTCTCTGCGGCTTGTCGATCCTCGCTTCTATCACCTCGATACCTGCTTTTGTCCCCTGTTCGGCGGATACGTCATGTACTTCCCAAAGGCCTTCGACACTGAATCTCTGACTAGGATTGAACAGCGATTTCCCAGGGACAAGCGCATCCTCATTGGCGATGCGGATGCCCTGCGCTTTGCCTGTAACGCGATTAATGTGGGCCGTGTGATCGTCTTGAATGAAGTGAGCACAGAGCTTTCCCGCCGATTGGAGGACCTTACGTTCACGGTGGTGCAAGTCCCGCTGACCGAATTCTTGAAAGCGGGCGGTGCAGCCAAGTGCCTGGTGTTGCGGCTCAGTGAAATGGATGCGACCCATGCCGCCGCAGTGGCGCCTTCGCTGCCAAGGGAACCAGCGGCCGAATGGCGGTATAGCGCTTGACGGAGCTCCGCGGTGAGCCCACTTACCCCCGCTTGTGACCCGGCAGTTGCCCAACGACTTCCAGCAGTCTATGCTGTTTCTCCTCAGTCTGATGCTAACCAGCAATTGACATGGAGGTGGCGCGACCTGCCCTGAACGGCGGAGGGACAGGGTCCTGGTTTACCCTGTTGGTTCCGCCCGAATTAGCTCGACCGAATATCAGTTTTGTTTTCTAAGCTGACATTTGAATACGTAAGCCGGGAGCTCCGAGGACGCTCCGGCTGTCTGGGAGAAGCCATTGAACTTCTTAAACCGGTTGCAACCCCTAGGCCTACTCATGCTGCGCCTTGCCCTGGGGACAATCATGATCGCTCACGGCTGGCAGAAGATCGCCGATCACATGCACATGATCACCGGCATAGTGCAGCAGCTCGGGCTGCCGTCGTTCATGGCTTACCTCGTGGTTGCGGCGGAATTCGGCGGAGGCATCCTGCTCGTGCTGGGGTTTCTCACCCGATTGGCCGCGCTCGCGGTCTTCGTTGACATGCTGGTAGCCATTTTGAAAGTCCATTTGCCACACGGGCTTTTCTCCAGCAACGGTGGCTTCGAGTTCCCGCTGGCTTGCGCCGCTATTGCGTTCTCGCTGATCTGGAGTGGCGCCGGGCCAATCGCCGTCGATTGGTTGTGGGGTAGCAAGGGACGATAGCCCGGGCCGGGCGGCGCTTCATCGAGCGTAGCGCGCTTGACTATGTGCTGGGGGTCTTCTCTTCTTCGCCTTTGAGTTCGTTGTAGCGCTCTTCCATGTGCTGTAGAACTTCGTCCAATTCCGTCGGCCGCTGATTGACCCGTTCCCGCGCCGCTTTCAGCAGGAGCAGATTGTCCCAAGTGGTCTTGACCATCCACGACGCCTTTGCTGCGGCGAGTGTCTTGGGCAGCACTCGGCTCACCATGACCCAATCATTGCCGATCGCGCTCAACTCCAGAACGGTCGCCAGGTCCCAGTAATCACTCGATGAGATACCTCCGCGCCGGGCGACGGCAAAACTCACCAGAGGCACTAGTTGGTCGGCACGCTTCAACGCGTCGGCATCGCCCTTCTCGATCAAAAGGGTAATCGCATTGACGCCCGGATAATAGTCGCGCGGATCGCTTTCGAATCCCTTGGTGTAAGCCTCGATCGCGTCATCGAGCGCCGCTGAGGCCATCAGACTCTTCTTCTTTTTCAATTCCTTATAACGGTCTTTATGGATCCGGCCCAGAATCCCGAGCGTCTCCGGGTCCGTGCCCTTCTCTTTGATAAGACCTTCGAGAATCCGTTGTGCCTCTTCACGGTCACCCTGCCCGTTTCTACGGTTCAATGCCAGAGCGCGCTGCTGCCGCACCATCGCATTCGACTTCAGATAGTCAGGGAATTCATCCGACAGATTCACCATGTCGTCCCACGCGCTGACATCGCGAAAGGAGAGCATCAGATCGACGAGGACCTCGTTCTGCGCCACCTTTAAGTCTCCCAGGGCCTGCCGGATGTCGCGCAGAGCCGCCAGTCTCTTTCATCCGAGGACTGTGCCCGGGCGTCGGCCAGCTGTTTCCTGAACTCCTCCGAATGCTGTACCTCATCCTGAAAAATCTCTGTGACCTCATGCGGCAGGTCAATCCTGGGGAATTTCGGGATCAGTTGGAAAATGGGACTGTCTTTGGAAGCTGCGCCACGGATTGCCGCGTCCAGTCGCGCGCCCAGGTCCGTCCGCAGTTTGGTGGCAGCGTCGTCGGTCAGCCTGCCCTTATCCAGCGTATAGGGGATCGCGCGCACCAGGCTGACATCGAAGGGAAGTGCGTGGATAGCGGCGAAGATCGGCACCGTGAAAAAAGGGCGCGCGGTGTGCCGGATCCCAAGCTCGTAAAACACATTGGGATTGGAGAGCGTCAGATCGGCAACCACGAAATCGGACAACAAGAGCCTGCCGAACATGGGCGCGTGAATGATCCCGCCGGAGCGCTCCCGGTCGCCACGAACCGGCTCCAGTCCGGCCTTGGTGATCGCCGGCTCGATTGCCGCCTCGTAAATCTGATCGAAATCGACCTCCATGCCGCTTGCCAGGTCCGGCTTCTTTCCGAAAGGCATGTCAACGAAGCACACCGCATGTAGCATAACAATCCCTTCAAAAACGTAGCTGAGCACTTTCTGAAATCAGTCAGTCGACACGGAACTGACCCCATAGGTCGCCGCCGGGGCGCCTAAGTCGGGCAAGCAACAAGGAGTGCTAAGAAAGAACAAGCCTCACGCACCGGAAGCCAATTGAAGGCTCCTCTTCGCGCCTAGCTCCAGAATTCTGGGGAAGGCTAGCTTGCTGGAAATAGTGTCGTATGCACCTCCGAAAACCCTCGCACTCCAAAGGGTGCCTTCCCTATCTCCGCGGGGATCTTGACGGAGCTCCGAGAACTTTTCCGTCCACTCCCAGACGTTACCTATCACGTCATGCAACCCCCACGGGTTTGCGGGCAATTCCCCGACTCGGTGCACCCTGCCCTCAGAATTACGGCTATACCATCCAACCTTCTCAATGATCCCCCCGTTGTCTCCCCACCAGAAGCGGCTCTTAGACCCAGCGAGGGCGGCAGCTTTTTCGATAACTCCGCATCCGGCAGAGTCAGTTCTGCCCAATTACAGAACTGCTGGGCGTCTTCATAGGAAACGCAAACAACAGGCGCGTGCTCTTCGAAGTTGTCACCCTCGAGATACGGAGGGGGGAGGATAGGATTTTGCTTTACAAAAGCAGAGATATTGCTTGTTGGTCACCGGATACACGCCAGCCCAGAGGCTCGACTTTAAGCCTTCGCTCTCGACCCGTTCGATCTTAACCATCTGGTAAACCGCTTCGCTCACCGTGCGTTCCTCGTGCCATACAGGAGTTGGCAAATCGTATTCCGGAATCTCCTGGAGAAGGTCCGCGTATTTATCAACGTGACGAAATCTTCTTTCCATGGCCAATACATCGGCAACTTCCCGCGCTTCCTCCTGCCGCAGTACCCAAAACCGCTTCTTATCCCCGGCCCTATCCTCCGAACGTGCGCGCGCATAAAACCAGCCGAAAATAACCGCATTTGCGGCGTTATCGCTTCCATCGCGCTGCTCGGTGCCCTCCGAAAACAAGGTGATGGACCATACTACTTGCGCAATACTTTGAA
>CAWIMR010000011.1:0-76194 GCA_963837245.1 uncultured Acidobacteriaceae bacterium
TGTTACCGCTGATCGCCTGTCCCATTAACGCGAGTGGCAATAGCGATATCAACGCGAGTAACAGAAAACTCTTTAATATGTTTCGCATTCTGCTCCCCCTCCAAAGTGGTCGTGTACAACCTCAAGACAGCATTTCGGCCAGCATCTGTCCGACTTACGCCCAAGAAAAACTGTCTGAGAAATACATCCCGCAGTCGTAAGTGCATTTAGATAGCCAAATAGAGCTACGGCAAAACGACATAGAATCAGCGAGTTACACGGACTCTCCCCTTGTCCTGTTCGCGTGGCTATTTCTTTTAATAGCGGATAAACGGGTGGTCTTCCAAAATCCGTAGATTCGTGGCCGTGGGTCGCTTCGTC
This sequence comes from uncultured Acidobacteriaceae bacterium, assembly GCA_963837245.1. Lineage (GTDB taxonomy): Bacteria > Acidobacteriota > Terriglobia > Terriglobales > Acidobacteriaceae > Bog-257. Next base: position 361 of record CAWIMR010000011.1, read on the forward strand.
GAAACGGCCATCCGACCGCTCATTTCGACGTGTTATTACACGAAAAATGCAAGCTTTAGTTCGGTTGTCAGTCGGACTTTAGTGGTGAGGGGCGCGGAATCGAGCGGTGACACACCGAGCCTTATCCCGTCTTACCCAAGGCCAGTGTGATCAGAGTCTTCTGCTCCAGTTCGTGAGCTTTCGCCGACCCGGTTGCTGGAGTCGCGTTCGCAGCGCGCTTAATGGTACGAAGCTTGGAACCTAGGATCCGTTTAAGCCGGGGCGTCACGAACGAAAGCGCGCCCATGTTGGCCGGCTCCTCCTGCACCCAGATGAACTCACGAGCGTTCTTGTAGCGGCCCAGGACTGATCGAATGTCGTCTTCGGGCCACGGGTACATCTGCTCGAGGGAAACAACAGCTGGTGCTGCAAGTTTGAGTCGCCTGCGCTCCATCCGTAGTTCCTGACCAATCTTGCCGGTGCACAACAGCACCCGCTTCGCGTCGAACGCGCCTTCGTCAGGAATGATAGTCAAGAAGCGCGGGCGTTCCAGTTCGGAAAGCGGGCGATAGGGCTTCAGGATGGCGCAACATGCTCTTCGGCGTAAAGCAGATTAGCGGCTTGCGCCACTTACGCAGTGCCTGCCGGCGCAGGAGATGGAAATACTGCCCCGCGGTTGACGGCTGGACGACTTGCATGTTGTCGCGCGCACAGAGTTGCAGGTAGCGCTCGATGCGGGCACTGGAATGCTCCGGTCCCTGGCCCTCATGGCCGTGCGGTAACAACAACACCAGTCCCGTCAGCAGGTCCCACTTATCTTCCCCGGCGACAATGAACTGGTCGATGATGATCTGCGCGCCATTGGCGAAGTCGCCGAATTGAGCCTCCCACATCACCAGTGCTTCGGGGTAGTCGCGGGTATATCCGTACTCAAAACCCATCACTGCGGCTTCAGAGAGCTCGGAGTTGTAGATTTCGACACGTCCCTGATTGGGCGCAAGATGACACAACGGCACGTATTCCTTCTCGTCCTCGATGTCGATCAGCACCGAGTGTCGCTGATTGAAAGTGCCGCGGCGGCTGTCCTGGCCGCTTAACCTAATAGGAGTACCCTGCAACGCGAGGGAACCGAAGGCCAGCGCCTCAGCCATGCCGAAGTCGAGGGCCCGCTTGCCATAACCCATCTCGCGGCGCTGTTCCAGCAGTTTTTGCACTTTGGGATGGATGTGAAAGTCTTCCGGATACTTCACCAGGCCGTCCGTAATCTGGTGCAATTTCTCGGCCGTCAGTCCAGTGTCCACTTCATCCGCCGGATTGTAAGGACCGCCATGAAACGGTGCCCAGTAACTGGGCAACTGTCGCATGGGCGGCTTCTTGACCATGCTTTTGCCGGCCTTCTCGGCGGCGTCCATCTCAGCTTGGAATTTCTCCACGTACGGCTGCGCATCCATGCCCACGTTCCTGGCGTAGATCTGGTACAGCATGGGGTGGTCTTTGATCTTGCGATAGAGGATGGGCTGGGTAATGGTAGGATCGTCCACCTCGGAGTGACCATGCCGCCGGAAGCCGATGAGATCCACCACCACGTCGGTGCCGAACTCGTAGCGATACTCCAGGGCCATGCGACCGGCACGCACCACCGCATCGGGATCTTCGCCGTTGACGTGAAAGATCGGGATCGGCAGGCGCTTGGCGAGATCAGACGAGAAACGGCCCGAATAAGCATCCGTCGGATTAGTGGTGAATCCGAGGAGATTGTTGACGATGATGTGCACCGTGCCGCCGACGGTATAGCCTCGCAGGTTGGCAAGATTCAACGTCTCGGCGGTGATTCCCTGCCCCGCAAAAGCGGAATCACCGTGCATCAGAACGGGTAGCACCTTAAACTTTCCGTCGCGCCCGATTCGGGTTTGTTTGGCTCGCGTACGGCCCAGCGCCACCGGATCGACCGCCTCCAGGTGGCTGGGGTTCGATACCAGATGAATGCGAACCTGCTTGCCCCTGGCGCCGGTAAACAAGCCGGTCGCGCCAATGTGATACTTCACGTCGCCGCCGCCCAGCACACTGCGCGGGTCAACATCCTCGAAGCCGGCAAAAATTTCGGCTGCCGGCCGGCTCACGATATTAATGATGACGTTAAGGCGTCCGCGATGGCTCATCGCCAGCACTGCCTGGTCCGCCCCATTGTCCGAAGCAGAGGTGAGAATCTCGTCCAGCAGCGGGATCAGCGCCGTGTTCCCTTCCAATGAGTAGCGCTTGGTCCCGATATAGCGGGAGTGGATGGTCTGCTCAAATATGTCCGCCCGGACCAGCTGGTCGAGAACACGCGTGCGGTCAACCGGCTCCTGTTGCGCCGATTCCATGCGTTCCTGGATCCACTGGCGGCTCTCGGGATCGGGAATGTGCATGAACTCGACTCCGATGCTGCCGGAATAAACGCGACGGGCCGCGACGGCCGCATCGCCGTCGATGTCGAGTTCGGGATGAGGAAGCGGAGCGAAGTGCCCCAGGGGATCAAGATTGGCCTGCAAGTAGCCCCAGCGGCGGAACGCGTCCATGGTGCGCTCCTGCTTCTCGCTGTCAACATTCATCATTACGGTGGACAAGGATGACTAACTCCGGCCGTAGCTCCCGTCTTTCCGGGACGGCGTTTGCCTAAACACTAATAATAGTTATAGATTCCCTACCGGCCCGATGGATGCGGCCACTGGTCTCCGGAGCCGAAAACGACTGGCCAACGAATTGTTCAGTATATAGAAACGTAGTGGCATTATGTAGCCTGGGGTGCCCGCTGCGCAGCAACGCCCGAGACGCACGGCGCCGGGCGATGGAAAAACGCGAAAGCGATTTTGCAGGAGGTAGGCCTTGCCAACAAACAGCAGCGCCAAGTTCGCCGCTTTCGCGATTCTGTCCGTTTTGCTGAGCCTGGCAACTGCGTCATTCGCTGCCGATTCTCCCAACGATCGCCGGCCTACCGATCCCAAGTCGATCAATTCGCCGGCGAATCCGTCAGCGCATCCGGTCCCCATAGACGACCTCTTCTACAGCCGGCGAGTTACTTCGCCCGCGTGGTCGCCCGACGGCAGGCAGATCGTATTCAGCACCAACTTCACCGGCCGCATGAATCTTTGGAAAGTGAGTGCCAACGGCGGATGGCCGCTGCAACTCACGGTCTCCGATGATCGGCAGTTCGGCGCCACCTGGTCGCCTGACGGCAAAGGAATTGTCTACGGCCAGGACTTCGGTGGCAGCGAATATTACGATCTATTCGCCATCAGCGATGCCGGCGGTGTACCGGTTAATCTGACGAATACGCCGGACATCTCGGAGGACGGTCCTCTGTTCTCTCCCGATTGCAAGACCATCGCGCTTAGCTACAAGCCAAAGACATCGCCCACGGTGGACATCGCGTTACTCGATTGGAAATCGCGGCAGGTGAAGAAGCTCACCCACGAGCAAACCCAGAACCACACGTGGCAACCGGCAGACTGGAGCAGCGACGGCAAATACATCATTGCTAGCCGCGTCAATGCTGGCTTTACCGATGCCAGCGTTTATCGAATCGAGATCTCCAGCGGCAAGACGGAGGAACTTACTCCTCACAAGGGCGACGTTCTGTTCACCGCCAGCGCAATTTCCCCGGACGGCAAGACGGTCCTGGTCACTTCCAATCAGAAGGGTGGATATCAAAACGCTGCGTTGCTGGATATTGCAACCAAACAGTTGAAGTGGATTACCGACACACAGTGGGAGGCTTCGAGCGGAAATTTCTCGCCGGATGGAAAGTACGCGACTTACGAGGTGAATGCTGACGGATTGAATACCACCTATCTCTACGACCTGGCGGCGGAGAAAGGCCACGCCGTCGCAATGCCGGACGGCTTGACCAGCGTCGCCGGAAATCCCAATGGATTCTCACCTGATAGCCAATCGCTGCTGCTCAGTCATCAGAGTTCGCAACGGCCCTCAGACCTGTGGATCTATGATCTGGCGGCACAAAAGCCGCGCCAGTTGACCTATTCCGCCGTTGCGAGCCTGAACCCCGGCGACCTTCCGGAGGCACAACTTGTCCATTACAAGAGCTTCGACGGGAAGATGATCAGCGCCTTTGTCTGGGTGCCCTTCAACCTCAAGCGCGATGGCTCCAACCCCGCGGTGGTGCTGCCCCACGGCGGACCCACCGGACAAACGGTGGACTATTTCAACTCGATCGCCGCCGCTCTTTCCTCACGCGGATACATATGCATCGCCCCCAATGTCCGCGGCTCAACCGGCTACGGCATGGCCTTCCAGAAAGCGAATTTTCAGGACCTCGGCGGAGGCGATTTGCAGGACGAGGTCTATGCGACTAAGTTTCTGGTCGATACCGGCTACGTGGACCCGAAGAAGATTGGCATCACCGGCGGCTCCTACGGCGGCTTCATGACCCTGATGGCCATTGGCAAGACGCCCGATATCTGGGCGGCTGCGGTCGAAATGTACGGCATCATCAGCTGGTACACCATGCTGCAACACGAAGATCCATTCCTGCAGCGATATGAAAGAACGCTGCTCGGCGATCCGGTAAAGGACAAAACCGTCTACGAAAACACCTCACCGATTAAATTTATCCGCAACGAAAAAGCGCCCCTGCTGGTGCTGCAAGGAGAAAACGACATTCGCGTGCCCAAGGAAGAGGCGGAGCAGGTGGTGGAGATTCTGAAGAAGGAAGGCCGGACCGTCGACGCGCATTATTATCCAGCGGAAGGCCATGGATTCTCCAAGCGCGAAAACCAGATCGACTCCATTCGTCGCACCCTGCAGTGGTTTGACAAATACTTGAAGGGTGACGCCGCCTCGCCGACAGGCGCACCGGCTGGTCAGTGATGAAACCGTTGTCGCCGCTCGATCGGGTATTCGTGCTCACCGGGGCTGGGATCAGCGCCGAGAGCGGGCTCCCCACCTTTCGCGGCGCCGACGGGCTATGGCGCGGCAACCGCGTGGAAGACGTGGCTACCCCAGAGGCGTTTCACGGCAACCCCGAATTGGTTTGGCAATTTTATTCCGAGCGCCGTAAACGTCATGCCAGCGTGATGCCAAATTCTGCGCATCGTGCTTTGGCCGAGATGGAACGGGCGCTCGGCGACCGCTTCTTTCTGTGCACGCAGAACGTGGACTCACTGCACGAGCAGGCCGGCTCACAGCGCATCATGCACATGCACGGGCGCCTGATGCAAACGCGCTGCTCACGCGCGGGTTGCCGTACCGCTCCTTTCGAGGACGAGCGCCTGTATCTCACCCGAGCGGAAATCCCGACCTGCCCAAAGTGCGGAGCGCTGTTGCGGCCGCACATCTGCTGGTTCGGCGAGGTGCCTTTCGGCATGGACCGCATCTTCGAAGAGCTGAAAATCTGCACCGTGCTCCTCACCATCGGAAGCTCAGGAGTAGTCGAACCGGCGGCCAGCTTTGTCCGCATGGCTCACATGAACCACGCCAAAGCGATTTACATCGGCCCTGAAGAACCGGCGAACAGCAAGTTCTTCGATGAGGTGCTTACCGGCAAGGCGGGAGAGGTGCTGCCCGGGCTGGTCAAGGAAATTTGCGGCGTGCGGAAGTGAATCAGGAAGAGGCTGGGCGCCAGGTCAGCGGTAGGCGTCGCGGCGGTTGCGGACGCCAAGCATAGCGATGGTATTTTCGTCCTTCTGGTCGAAAAACAAGCGGTAGTCGCCACAGCGCAGCCGAAAGCCACTCAGGGGAGGCTTAAGCTTCTTGACGTCGCCCGCGCGGCCGACCAGATAACGATCGAGGCAGTGAAGAATTTGCATCGCGGTCTCGCGATCGATTCCGCGAAGATCGGACCGGGCTTCTGCAGACCAGATGACCGCTATCCGGTGCGCGGCGGCCTCGTCGATCATTTCGTCAAGCCGAACTCATGCAAGATCTCGGAGTGGGGAATACTTTCTCCGCTGGCGAGCGATGCGCGAGCCCGCTCCAGCGCCGCTGCAGTGTCCGATGTGATCTCTTCCTCTTCCGATGGAACCGATGCCAGAGAGCGCTCCAGCGGTTCTACCATTGCTTCGAGTAACACACGCACGGCGTTAAGCTTCTCGGCGGGGAGCCTGTCGAGTAACGCGTGGGCTTGTTGGCGTTCTTGCGTGAGATCGGATTCCACTTTCCCTCCTGACCAGCCTAGTGGACGAAATGCCCGACTATATTGTAGGCCGCGAAGGCGGAGATATAGGCAACTACGGTCATGTAGCTGAACTGCAGCGCAGGCCACTTCCACCCGTTGGTCTCGCGACGCACTACCGCGAGCGTGGACATACATTGCATCGCGAAGGCGAAGAACACCAGTAGAGCGACCGCAGCGGCAGGGGTGAGTTCGTGGCGTAAGGAGGCCTGCAGGTCCGTGGCGTGTGATTCGGGATCGACTCCATTCAGCGTGCCCAAGGTCGCAATGATCACCTCGCGCGCCGCCAGCGAGGTCACCAGCCCGACGCCGATCTTCCAGTCGAAGCCCAGCGGACGAATCACCGGCTCAATCGTCTGCCCCATCCGGGCGACAACGCTGTTCTGGATCTCCGGCGGCTGGCCATGATGCATGGGGAAGTTGGTCGCTGCCCACAGCAGCAGCGTGACCAGCATGATCACCGTGCCCGCGCGATAGAGGAACGCCTTGCCGCGATCGACCAGCCGCAATCCCAGCGACGAGATCGTGGGCCAGCGGTAGGGCGGCATCTCGAGAATGAACGGTGCATCCTTGCTTCTCAGGATGGTTGACTTCAGCAGGCGTGCCGTCAACACGGCCATGAGGAAGCCCAGCACATAGAGCCCCAGCATCGCCACCGCGCGCGTCCCCAGGAACACGCCCAGCAGCGGGCGGTTCGGCAGGAACGCCGCAATCACCATGGTGTACACCGGCAGCCGCGCTGAGCAGGTCATGAAGGGCGCGATGAGGATGGTCGCGATGCGATCGCGTTTGTTCTCGATAGTGCGGGTCGCCATGATGGCCGGCACCGCGCAGGCATAAGCCGAGAGCAGCGGGATAAAGCTCTTGCCGTTCAGCCCCACCCGCGACATGGTGCGATCGGCAATCACAGCCGCCCGCGACAAATATCCGGAGTCTTCCAGGATTCCAATCACCAGGAACAGCAGCAGAATCTGTGGCAGGAAGACCAGCACCGACCCAGTTCCCTTCCACACGCCGTTGACGATCAGCGAGTTGAACATGCCCTGTGGGAGATGGGTCGCGATCTGCGCGCCGGTAACGTCGAGGGATCTCTGCAGCAAATTCGACAGCGGCTGGCCGACAGCGAAAATCGTCTGGAATACCGCGATGACTACGACCGCGAAGATCACCGATCCCCAGATGCGATGCAGGAACAGGGAGTCGAGCCGCTGCGTCCACACCGGAGTAGCAGGGCGGCGATACTTCGCGTTCTCGCCCACACGCACGGCCCATTCGCGATAGCCACGGGTGCTGCCCACCACCGGCAACCCCAATGGCTCCGGGCTGGCGACCGCCGAGTCGAGGAAATTTTGGACCGCCACAATTCCTTCGCCCGTCGTGGCGCTGACCAGCGCAACCGGTGTGCCCAGTTGTCGCGCCAGGGAAAGCACGTCCACGTGGCCGCCCTGCGCACGCAGCTCGTCGGCCATGTTCAGCAGCACCAGAGTCGGCGTGCCGAGCGCGATCACCCGCGCCGCCAGCACCAGGTGGCTGTGCAGGTTGGTGGAATTCAAAACCAGAATGATGGCATCGGGGCGCGGCGTGCCCGGCATTTGCCCGGTCAGCACATCCACTGCGACCTTTTCATCTTCGGACTTGGGTGTGAGACTGTACACCCCAGGAAGATCGATGAGGGCAATCTCCTGCCCGTCGGAGTCGCGCACGTAGCCCGTATGATGTTCGACGGTGACGCCGGGAAAATTGCCGACTTTCTGACGCAGGCGGGTAAGCCTGTTGAAAAGCGTGGTCTTGCCGGAGTTAGGAGGACCGACGACGGCAATCGTGCGATAGGCGGTGCCGGCAGTTTCGTCCCGGGGCGACGCCACCGCATGGCAGCTCATCGTCGCTCCCATGCGTTAGTCTCCGAAGGCCGGCGCGCCCAGTAGCTCCACATGAATGTGGCGCGACACATCGCGGCGCATGGCAATTTCGGTCCCCTCGACGCGGTACACCCGAGGATCGCCGCCGGGGCCGCTACGCGCGACCGTGACTTCCAGACCGGGAACGAAACCGAGATTCATGAGGTGCTCCGCCACCGGCGGAGACAGTTGCAGCTCGGAGAGAATGGCGCTCTCGCCAACATGGAGGTCGGCCAGCGCGCTGGCCTTGCGATGACACTCTTTCTTATGACGGCCGAATATGAAGTTGAAAATCATTTTCAATTCCAACTCCATTCTAACTCTTTCCCGGCCCACGGCAACGACGAAAGTCACAGCCCTTTGTGACGTGTGAACATCGGGGAAAACCCGATGCCTGCTGTTCCAAAATGGGCCCGATTAGTCGCCTCACCGCGAGGCTGTTTGTCGGGCCGTCGCCGCTGCCACCTGCGCCCAGAACAATCAACGGCGGCTTCCGATTACCCGCCGGGCACTTTGCACACTCCGTTGACCAGGGTTCCCTGTTGCTGAGCGCAGCATATCTTAGGTGATTGCGTACAGTTGGGAGGGCCTTTGGGCGGAGGTGGAGGCACCGGCGGCGTGCCTACCAGTAAGATTGGCTTTGGACCGATGATAATTTGCTGTCCTATTGCAAGGGGCACTGGATTTCCAGCCAAGCAACTAGTTCCGTCGAGACAGAAGTACTGGTTGTAGCTGGTGTCTGGAACATAAAGCCTGCATCCATTCCTGTTCCAGACGGCCAGCTCTGCAGAACCGTCAGCCCGCGTTAGGGTGCATGTCCAAGTGCCATCGCTGGCGCCGGAGCAGGGCTGGACGAAGGTCGAGCCAACCAGCCAGTTGAAAACCTGGGTGTACGCCAGGCCAGCCGGAGTCGGAGTGATTACCGGTGGATTCGCGTTCGAAGGCCTCGCGATAACTCCCCACAAGGGCGGACCGTCCCACGCGAACCAGGCGGCCATCTGCAAGTTCTTGGAGGAAAATAACCCCGCCTGCAGCAGGTAATACCGAGCCAGCCACGCCACTTGCGTGTCGGGATCGGTTATGTTGTTGTTGCCCCAACTCCCCTCAGTCTGGAACATAGGTTTGCCAGACAATTTGCTGGCGTCAAAGGCGGCACGCATATTGGTGGCGATGCCGGTAAGTGAACCGTAACCCGAATCATCTTCGGGCATGGGATAGGGCCACAGCCCAGCTTTGCCGATGTATCCATGATAAGCGCCGCCGTCGGCGTACTGGTCACCGGTGGCTTTCAAGTACCCGGGTAGCCAAGTCGTAGCGGCGGCACCGACCACGGAAGGTGTCAGCAACTTGGAATACGGGTCCTTGTGGATGATGAGATACGCCGCGCTGGCGAGCGCCACCAGAGGGCAGAAATTGGGGTCGTTGTTGGCCGGACAGGAGTATTCCGGAGGAAGGGGAGCGCTAGTTATGTCCCACCCGGCCCACCAAATCTGGTCGTCAGCTTCATTCCACAATTCATAAAGTCTGATGTGTGGGTAGTTGATGCCATTCCGGATCTGGCCGTTGTAGTGTTGGGTCAAGTGCTCGAGAAACGTTGTCCAGTCCTTGATGCTGGCCGGGGGCACCGAGCATTGCAGTGAGCCCTTGCGGGTCTTGTGCGGACAGTACTTAGCTTTTGCCTTCGACGAGGCTGTTGCCCAGCTTGGCGCGGCCCACTCCGGCGTCAAGCCAAGCGTGATAGCCACATTCACTGTGTTGGTCGTAGCATCATAAAGCGGGGAGCCGCTATTCTGTGCGCCGGCGACGTAAGCGTCAAACAGCCCATACTCCCATTGGCCCTTTGCCTTTGGTTGGATCTCGGGCCAGGAGAACTGGCCGTGGGCGAGAAAGCCGAACCCGACTTGCGGGAAGGCGTCTTGCTTCCATGGATTCATCCGAAGAAGGTTGGAGGAATGGACTGTGCCGTCGCTGGAACTGGCGCCAGTCAATCCGACCAGCGCGATCGCCCAGAGGAGAGCGAGTACAATTCGATTCTCCCCAGGTATCATCCGCCGCTCTCGCATAGGGCGGAGAGGATAACATACTCCGCCGCGGAGTATTCAAGAACTTTCTTCTCATCGAGATCGAAACTAAATTTCTTCTCTTAAGTGGAAATGCCCTCAGTATCCAACACATGCCAAGCACTTCCCCGCGATAACCGTAACTAATGCCGCCCATAAATAGTTTGAATTTCTCATTCGTCGCCAAAACAGATATTCACCTTCATGGGGCTAAAAAGCGCAAAATCGGGCCGGAAGCGATTTCGCTGCGCCAAGAGATGCTCCTTCAAGCCGTTGCAGAAATATTCGATCGATATCGCTCTAATGGGAGTACTTCATGCAGTTGGTTCGAAAGTTCTTGCCATTCCTCTTCCTGATTCTATTGGCCGGTTCGCTGGCGGCGCAATCGCCTCAGGCTGTCCCTGATACCGCGGCCCAGATCGCGCAATTGCAGCAGCAGGTCGCCGACGCCAAGGGCTCGGCCGACAATGCCTGGATGCTGGTCAGTTCAGCCTTGGTATTGATGATGACCGGCCCGGGTCTCGCCCTTTTTTATGGTGGCCTGGTGCGCAAGAAGAACGTGCTGTCCACCATGATGCAAAGCTTCGCCATGATGGCACTCATCACCGTGCTCTGGGCCATCGTCGTGTACAGCCTTTGCTTCGCATCGGGAAGCAGTTTCATCGGCGGGATTAGCCATGCATTCCTGCGCGGCGTGGGGGCGCAGCCCGATCCCGATTACGCCGCCACCATTCCGCTACAGACCTTCATGATCTACCAGCTGATGTTCGCCATCATTACTCCGGCGCTCATCAGCGGGGCTTTTGCTGAGCGGATGAAGTTCAGCGCCATGCTGCTGTTCATGGGGCTATGGTCGCTGTTTGTCTATGCGCCGATGGCGCACATGGTTTGGGGCAAGGGTGGAATCCTGAACGCCAGCCTCGGCGGGCGCTTCCCTACCCTCGACTTCGCCGGGGGCACCGTGGTCCACATCACCTCTGGCGTCTCGGCGCTGGTTTGCGCGACGTATCTTGGGCGGCGACTCGGCTATCCGAAAGAACCGATGATGCCGCACAGCGTCGTGCTGAGCTTTATTGGGGCCTGTTTGCTGTGGGTGGGCTGGTTCGGATTCAACGCCGGCAGCGCCCTGAGCGCTGGTTCGCTGGCGACCAGCGCATTCGTCGCCACCCACTTCGCGGCTGCCACCGCCGCCATCGGCTGGGCGGTGGCGGAATGGATTCGCAACGGCAAGCCGAGCGCTCTGGGTGCGATCTCTGGTTGCGTAGCTGGGCTGGTCGCGATCACACCGGCTTCAGGATTTGTTGGCCCGATGCCGGCGCTGCTCATCGGCCTGGTCGCCGGGGTCGGTTGCTACCTGATGGTCGCAAGGGTGAAAGCTGCCCTGGGCTACGACGATTCGCTCGATGCCTTCGGCGTGCACGGCGTAGGTGGCACGATCGGTGCGCTGCTGACCGGAGTGTTCGCGACCAGGCTCGTCAATCCCATCTTCAAGGACCCGCAAGGCAACGCGCTGCCATCAGGAATGATCGACGGCAACTACCACCAGATCCTGAACCAGGTGGTGGGCGTGGCCATCGCCATTGGGCTGGCCGTCATTGGCACCTACATCATTCTCAGGATTGTGGACTTCGTGATCGGTGTTCGTGTACCGGCCGAGCACGAGGTGCAGGGGCTGGACCTCACTCAGCACGGCGAAGAAGGCTATTACTGGGAGGTTTCGCTGCCATGAACGTGCGTAGCGTGCGATGTGTAGGTCGGGTCAGGCATGAGTTTGGATCACCGCAAATGCCCGGGCTTGCGCCCAAAGCGCGCACCAGCAGAGGCGGAGTCCCGCTTGCGGGACAAAACATCTTAGCCCAGCGCTTCAGCGCTGGGTGGGACATTGTCCGCGTCACGAGTGCCGTAGGCACGGCACACAACGGCGTGAGCACCGAAAACCCGGTGTCGTCCCTACGGGACTCAGGTTTCCTGTTAAGGCCACCCCGCCCTGAAGGGCGGGGCTATCATCTTTCGCGCCTGCGGCGCTTGACCCTCGTGGTACGCAGGGTTTCACTTGCACCGAGTGTGTTGGTTGCCGAGGAATCTAGAACGACGATTATTACCATCGATTGAGATCATCGCGATCTTTTAAGGCGAATTTATGACCAAGCTGGAAACAGTAATTCAACCTTCGAAGTTCGAAGCCGTAAAAGATGCCCTGCTTGAAATCGGAGTGGAGGGCATGACGGTGACTGAGGTTCGGGGGCACGGGCGGCAAAAGGGACACACCGAGTTCTATCGCGGACGTGAATACACGGTAGACGTTCTGCCCAAGGTGAAGATTGAGACCGTGCTTCCCGACCGTCTGGTGGATTCGGCGATCCAGGCGATTACCAACGCTGCCCGCACCGGGAAGATCGGCGATGGCAAGATTTTCCTGTCGCGCATTGACGATGCCATCCGCATCCGCAACGACGAGCGCGGCGAAACCGCATTATGACTGCAGCTGCCTGAATTCCGTTCAGGAGACCCATGCCCAGCCCGGCGGCCGACTCCACACTGCGCGCATATTACCGGCAGGAGTTCGAGCGGCTGCGTGGGGAGTTCGAGGCCAACGGCTCAGGCGTGGCCACGGTGCGGGATCGCACCGCGGTGGTCGACAAGCTCGCAGCTCAGCTGTGGGAGCAAATCGTCTCCAGCTGTGCCGGATCAGGCGTCGCGCTGGTCGCGTTGGGCGGATTCGGCCGCCGCGCTCTGTTCCCTCATTCCGATGTTGACCTCCTCTTCCTGACCCAGAACGAGGCGCTCCGTGGCAGCATGAAGGAGCCGATCCGCAGCATCTGCCAGGAAATGTGGGACATCGGCCTGCGCGTCAGTCCAACCACGCGCACGCTTGACGACTGCGCGCGCTTCGACCGGGACAACGTCGAGTTCACCATCTCTCTGTTGGATTGCCGCTTCCTCACCGGTGAGGCGGCACTGTGCGAGCGATTGCGCCAAAAAATCCTGCCGCAGCTCGTAGCGCGCGAGTCCGACGAACTGGTGCAGCGGCTGGCCGAAGTGACCCGCACGCGCCATCTCCGCTTTGGCAACACCATCTTCCACCTCGAGCCCAATCTTAAGGATGGTCCAGGCGGACTGCGCGATACGCATGTCATGCAATGGCTCAGCGCCATCGCGACGCTCGATCCCGGGGGCCGATGGCCCGAGTCTCTCGGCCTGCCGCAGGGGCCTGACGGCGACGAATTGCTGGACGCCATGGAGTTCCTCTCCGCCACCCGCTCCTACTTGCATTACCGCGGTAAGCGCGACGACAACGTCATCACCTGGGAGGCGCAAGATGAGCTGGCGGCCCGGGGAATTGCCACCAAGTCGGGTGCCTTGCCATCGGCCGAATGGATGCGGCTGTACTTCCGCCACGCGCGCGCCATCTTCCGCAGCACCAACCAGCTGCTGGAGCAGGTTACGCGCGACCATTCTTCGCTGTACCGCTCATTCCAGCGCTGGCGTTCGCGCGTCTCTAACGAAGATTTTTCGGTAGTGGACGGCCGGGTTTATCTGCAGCAATCCGCCGGCGCGCGTGACCCGATGGTCGTGCTGCGCCTGTTTACTTTCAGCGCCCGGCACGGAGTCGCGCTGAGCGTCGAGACCGAGCGCCGGATCAAGAACGCACATCACGCCCTGGCCGATGCGATGCCACAGGACGCGAGTCTCTGGGAGCATCTGCGGGAGTTGCTGCTGCAGCCCCATGCCGCTGAAGCGCTGCGCGTGATGCATTCACTCAATCTGCTGACACGTGCCATTCCTGAGTTCGAAACCATCGATTCGCTGGTGCTGCGCGATCTCTACCATCGCTACACCGTAGACGAGCACAGTTTTGTCGCCATCGAAGTGCTCCATCACTTGAAGAACAACGACGTCGAATGGCTGCAACCGTTTGGTGAGCTACTGGCCGAATTGGAGCGCCCCGAGTTGCTGTTCCTTGCGCTGCTGTTGCATGACACCGGCAAAGGACTCGCCGGCACCGACCATGTTCACAACAGCCTGCAACTGGCGGCAGCTGCGGTTGAGCGCATGGGCCTGCCGGCCGAAGATGTGCAGGCGGTCTGCTTTCTGATCGCGACGCATCTGGAAATGTCGTCCACCATGCGACGCCGCGACATCTACGATCCCGAAACGGTTCGCGAACTGGCAGGCAAGGTGGGCACGCCCGAGCGGCTGAAGATGCTGACCCTGCTGACGCTCGCCGATATCAAGTCGGTGAATCCCGAAGCGCTCACGCCGTGGAAGGCCGAGAACTTATGGCGCTTGTACGCCGGGACCGCCACTTTTTTCGATCACAGTGTGGACGAAGAGCGCTTCCATGCCGAGATCTGCACCGAACAGGTGGAGCGGGTTGCGGCGCTGCTGCCCAAACGCCGGTCGCAACTGATGAAGTTCCTCGACGGCCTGCCGCAGCGTTACCTGATGTCGCATTCGCCTGACCAGGTGATCCTGCACTTCGAAATGGCGGGTCACCTGCGCAAAGAACCGGTTCAACTCGGAGTACGGCGAGTCAGCGGACAGCACGAGCTCACGGTGGTCACCGCCGATCGCACCGGCCTGTTCTCGACGCTGGCCGGGATTCTCTACGGATGGGGCATGGACATCACCAAGGCGAGCGCATTCTCCAATCGCGCCGGGGTGATTGTGGACAGCTTCTACTTCAAGGACCGGTTTCACACCCTGGAATTGAATCCGCCGGAGCGTGAGCGCTTCAAGAAGTCAGTCGTTGAAATCCTGCTGCACGAAGCCCCACTCGACCCGCTGCTGGAATCCCGCCTGAAGGCTGACACCAAGTCGGCCAAACTCAAGGTCGAAACCCGGCTGCGCTACGACGACGAATCTTCTCCCGGCAGCACGCTGCTGGAAGTGATCACGCAGGACCGTCCCGGCCTGCTCTACACCATCAGCTCGACCCTTGCCGCCGAGAATTGCAGCATCGAAGTGGCGCTGATCGACACGGAGGGCGCGGTCGCGCATGACGTTTTTTATTTGACACGAAGCGGGATGAAACTGACGCGTGAGCAGCAACGGGCCATCGAGTGGGCGCTGACGACTGAACTCAGCGATTCCTTGCCGAGCACCTGGTAAGCCACTTCAGTCCGGCTTTTTGAGCACCGGGAACGCTCACTGCGCCGGCACTGGCGCAGGCGCAGGCGCTTGCGACTGTCCGACGATCTGGTAGTTGTTTTTCTTCCCCTTGGCGTTGACCACTTCCATCTGATTGCCCTTGACGTGGTATTGAATCTGCTCTCCGGGCTCCATCTGGGGCTTGGTTTCCTTGTGCCTTGCTATCGAATAGAGCAGGCTGTCGCCCTGCACCTGATACACGATCCAGGCTTTGGTTTTCTTTCCGTCGGGATAATTGCCGTTGTCCCACTTCACAACCTTGCCGGTCTGGTAACTGTCGGCGGCCACAGCAAAGCTGGCCAGTAGCAGCGTTATCAAAAGCGCGAAAGCGGTTTTCCTCACGATATCTCCTGGAATCGCGCTGCCTGGAAACACAGGCAGCGTAACAAGTATAGGGACTTACAACTTCTGCGGCCAGCAGCGGGCCGTCTCCGTTCAGGATGAAACACCTGGACTTGGGCATGAACCGCCCCAAGCAGAACCCTACTCAAAAAACGTCGTCACGCCCTCTTCGAGCACACAGATTTTCTTCTCGATGCCGCGTCGCTTCGCGTCGGCCTTCAGCCGCTCAACCGGCTCGTCCACCGGTTCGTACGAGAGGCGGAACGTCCCGTAATGCATGGGCACCATCCAGCGTGCTCCCAAGTCGAGGAATGCCTGCACCGCATCTTCCGGGCTGGTATGTACTCTGCGAAACGAATCGGGATGATAGGCCCCGATGGGCAGCAGCGCAACCTCAGGCTCCAACTGTTCACCGATTTCGCGGAAGCCTTCAAAATAAGCGGTGTCGCCGGCGTGATAAAGCGAATGTTGGCCGGCCCGGAGCACGTATCCCCCGAAGCCGCGGTGCATATCGCGCACCATCCGCGCGCCCCAATGGCGGGAAGGCACATGCGTGATCTCTACATTGCCGAGCTGAAAATTCTGCCACCACTCGAGTTCCACAATCGGCCCATAGCCGAGATCGCTGACGATGTCGCGGACGTTTCGTGGCACGATGATCGCCGGGCGCTTGCCCGACTTGCGCCGGGAGAGCCGCGCAATGGCGCGCAAAGACGGCCTGTCGAGGTGGTCGAAGTGCGCGTGCGAAACCAGCACCGCGTCAATGGGCGGCAGATCGCCCAGCCTCAAGCCGGGGCGGCGCAACCGCTTGAGCACGAAGATCCAGCGGGCGAAATTGGGGTCAACCAGGATGTTCTTCCCGCCGATCTGCAGGAAGAAGCTGGAATGTCCGATGAAGGTTACGCCTAGCTGGCCGCGGCGGACCAGAACCGGTTTGCGAGTGACGCCCGTCCGAGGCGTCATGGCCGAGTGGCGAATCAGCGTGCCAAATTGCCTCGCCTTGCGCCGAACTGTGATACCTAACATAAGTCTGTTTCATTAGACGCTGACGTGGGGCTTGGCGATGCGCCGCACCAGTCTCGATGCTTTTGCCAGAACAAAGGGGGCCACGACCGCGGAGTGGTAGAGCGGGCCTTGAGGCCCGCGTCCATCTACGTTTGCAATCCGGCTTCAGCGTCGGGACACTCTGTCCCCGACGCTGAAGCCGCAGGAAACCGATTTTGGAGCCTTAACGCAGCGCTGAAGCGCCGCTCTACCACTTCCGGTTCACAGGCCTCAATCAGGCGCGAGATTCGCAAGCGACCCCGGCACATCAACTTGCTTGACCTATCTCCGCCACTCAGCTTAAATCAACAGTGGAGTCAACCTACCCAGCAAGCGCCATTTTGCGGCTCGTTGGCAACCTGCGCAACACAAGGAGCAGTGATGCGAATTGCCTACCTCGGATTGGGCATTATGGGACGGCCGATGGCCGCCAACCTGGTTAAAGCAGGACATGAAGTTTTCGTGTGGAACCGTACGGCTCGTCAGCATGTTGAAGGAGCCACCACGGCCGTCTCTCCGGCCGATGCGGCGAAGGATGCCGACGTAGTCTGGCTGTGTGTTGCCGACACCGCCGCCGTCGAGCGAGTGCTGTTCGCCGAAGACGGTGCTGCGCAGTCGCTGCGCGAAGGAATGATCATTGTTGACTCCAGCACAATTGCGCCAGCGGCCACCCTGCGGTTTGCCGAGCGGGTGAATGCCAGCGGGGTACATTGGGTGGACGCTCCGGTTACGGGATCCAAGATCGGCGCGGAAAACGCGCAGCTTATCTTCATCGTTGGCGGGGCCAATGAGCCTGTCGAATATCTGCAGCCGCTGTTTAAGGCCATGGGCAAGCTGGTCATCCACATTGGCGAAACCGGCAAGGGACAGTCGGCCAAGCTTTGCATGAACCTGATGATCGCCCTCATCTACGAGGGCTTCGCCGAGGCCTACACCCTCGGACAGAAGCTGGGCGTTGACCCGCACAAGCTGATCGAACTGATCCAGGCTTCCATGGTGCGCTCCGGCGTGGTGGATTACAAAGCACCCTTCGTGCTGCGCCACGACTACTCGCCCAATTTCCCGCTGCGCCTGATGCACAAAGACATCCACCTCATGCTGGATGCAGCCAAGGAGAACCGCGTGAAGTTGCCCGCGCTCGAAACGGTAGATGAGATTTATGAGCTGTCGAGCGAGGAGGGCTGGGACGATCTCGACTTCGCAGCCACGCTCAAGTTGCTGGAGAGGTGGGCAGGGCTGGGCGGCCAGTCGAAGTAGGTTGGCCCTAATTTCAGAGAGACCTGACTCGCGCCGATTGCCGCCGCCAGGAAACACAGGACATTCATGAGCGAATCGACCCGGCATCTGGCGTCTACTTTCCTGGTGGCAGCCGTGTTCTTGACGGGTGCGGCACACGCCATGGAGATTCAGCAGTTCGACAGGATGGCGAACCAAGACCAGAGTGCCTATGTAGTTCTGCTGGTGCAGGGTGCGGAAAAGGTCTTGCACGATCAAGGCAGGGCCGACCTAGCGTCCAAGGTAGATTACCTTTTTACAACCAAAGATCCTGGCGATGCCCACAGTATTGGCATGGAGGAATTTGAGCTAAATCTGGCACAGGCGCGAACCGACGATGCCGATGGGGTGTTAGAGACTCCCAAGGTGCGGCACCTTGAGGTTGAAGAAGTGATGCAGGACACTCTGAAAAAGAACGGCATCGTTCTGCCGCCAAGTTTCCTGAGTATGGGCAAGGATTTCAAGCCCAAGTTCCCGCCTAAAAACGAGAAAAACTGACCCGTGCCTTGATGCGCCGGGATTTTAGCTGTCCTTCGGCGCGTCCACCACATACATCCGGTTCGGGTTTCCCGGCTCGATCTTGTTCTTCTCAAAAGATGTCTTGATACGGCGCCGCAACTCGCGGCCGACCGCGAACTGCGACCCCGGCTTGGTCTTCACCACCAGTAAGTAATCCACTTCGCCGCCACTCACCTTATCAATACCGGGAACCTCGGGCGTGGCGACAATCTTGTCCTTGTACTTGGGATCGTTTGCGAGTTCCTCGCCAACTTCGTTCAGCAACTGAATGACGCGATCGCTGTCGGCGCCGTAGGCCACCGAAACGTGCATCGCAACCTGGGTCCAATCGCGCGTAAGGTTGCTGACGACCTTGATCTCGCTGCTGGGAACGGTATGCAGGGCCCCGCTGTCGTCACGCAAAACGGTGCGGCGCAGGGTCATCGCCTCCACCGATCCCTGGACGCCGGCGATTCTTACGGTGTCGCCGAGGTCGTACTGGTTCTCCACCAGTATCAGGAAGCCGTTGATGAAGTCGCGGACGAGTGTTTGCGCACCAAAGCCAATGGCGAGTCCCACAATGCCGGCGCTGGCCAGCAACGGTCCCATGTTGATGCCCAGCAACGGAAGGATCTGCATGGCTGCCAGAAACAGAATGGCGCCTAAACCGACGCTGTAAATGACGCTGGCCAGAGTGCGTAACTGTTGTGCCCGCAAGGCGGTGGGCAGTCCCTGGCGATTGCTGAGGTCGCTCAAGTGCCGGGAAAGTTTGCGCAGCAGCCGCGCCAGGATGAACGCGATGATGAGGACAGCGACAATCTTCGGTACCCGAGTGCGCAGGAATCCGAAGGCGTCATCGCCCCAGTAATCGAGCAACTGCAGCAGCTTATGTTTGCCGCCGTTCGGAAGCAGGATCCAAGCCTGCAATCGTATGAGTAAGGGAAGCAACATGCTCGCGGATTATAGCAACCGAGTCTTGCCTGGAGAGATTCGCGCCAACAGAGCTGTCCTATCAGCCTGGGGCACGGGTGGAGAATATAATCGTCTTACTTCTATGACGTGCCAAACCGACCGCTTACAAACCCTTCGTCAATCCGCCCTGATTTGTTTGCTGATGTTTTGTTTCCTTCTTGGATTTCGTAGCATCGCGCAAGCCCAGGCTGGCCAGGGTCAGCGTTCCCCGGCGGAGATAGAGTGGGACAACCAGCAAAAACTCAACGCGCAAAAGAAACTGAACGAGCAACGCCAGCAGGACATCCAGAAGGACACGGAAAAATTGCTGCAACTGGCCACTGAGCTTAAGCAATACGTGGATAAGACAAACGAGCAGACCCTGTCGGTCAGCGTCATTAAGAAGGCGGAAGAGATCGAGAAGTTGGCCCACAGCGTGAAAGAGAAGATGAAGGGACAGTGAATCGGCTGCGCTCTTCGGAAAGCCGCAGATTTATACATGTACTCCCGTAATCTTGACAGTGGTGTGCGAGGGCGTACACTGGCGCTGAGGCCCAGTGTTTGCCCGCGGAGCGCGAGATTCCGGCTCCGGATTGATGGTTTCTGAAACTCGGTCGACCGAGCAGTAAGACGGGGACGGGGGCCGATGAGGGGCTCATGGTTCGATGCTAAGTGCTAGTGGCTCAATCATCTGCCTGTAAGTCATTGGGGCTCTATTATTTGCCGGTAAAACTTGCCTAAGTTATTGATTTCGGGTCGCACTGGGAGGGGGTAGGGTGGCTAGGACGTAATAAGGGAATCCTGAAACGGGAGAAAAGGCCGAGCAAGGTAGTCGGGCTTCATAACAATGAAACAGCGCGGTTCTCGAGGCATACATTATGGCTTTCGATAAGTACGTCAAGGTAAAGGGCAGTGAGCGAGCGCCGATGCCCGGCGCGACCCAAACGGGTTCTCTAGATCCCAATGAAGTGATGCAGGTCACGCTGACGCTTCGACCCAAAGCCTCGGGTCCGAAGCAGGTTTCCCTGGACAAACTTATTGCCAAGGGTGAGCGCCTGTCGCGCGACGAATACGAGGCGAGGTACGGCGCCGATCCGGCGGACGTTCAGAAGGTGGCGGCATTTGCCAGCGCTCATGGCCTCGCGGTGGCTCACGTGAACCTGGCCGCCAGGAGTGTGGCCCTCACCGGCAAGTGTGCTGACTTCGAGAAGGCCTTTCAGGTGCAATTGGCGAGTTATGAATATAAGGGCTGTTCCTACCGAGGACGCACCGGAGCGGTGAGCATCCCGACGGAGTTGAATAGCATTGTTACCGGCGTGCACGGCCTCGATACCAGGCCCCAGGCGCAAGCCCACTTCCGGATTGCAACTGCGGGTAACGCCTCATCCGCCGTTGTGTCGCCAGCCGCTTCCTTCACCTCACTGCAGATTGCCAAGGCCTACAATTTCCCCATTACCGTAAACGGGAAGGGCCAGACCATCGCAATCATTGAGCTCGGTGGTGGCTTCACCCAGTCCGATCTCAACACGTATTTCAGCGGCTTGAAAATCTCCCCTGCACCGACGGTGGTTGCGGTATCGGTGGACGGCGCTCAGAACCAGCCCACCGGCGACACCAGTGGGCCTGACACCGAGGTCATGCTCGACATTGAGGTAGCGGGCGCCGTGGCGCCTGGCGCAAGAATTGTCGTTTACTTTGCGCCTAACACAGATGCTGGATTTCTCGACGCCATCAATCAAGCAGCGATGGACAAGGTCAACGCTCCTTCGGTGATCTCCATCAGCTGGGGAGGGCCGGAGTCGACCTGGACAGCGCAATCCTTGCAGAACTACAACAGCGCTTTGCAGGCGGCGGCGGCGCTGGGCGTAACGGTTTGCGTGGCCGCCGGTGATAACGGCTCAGACGATGGCGTGGGCGATGGCCTCGACCACGCGGACTTCCCCTCGTCCAGTCCGTACTCCCTGGCATGCGGTGGAACGACTCTCACTCTCAGTGGCAGTTCGATTTCCAGCGAAGTGGTATGGAACGGTCTGCCTAACGATGGCGCAACCGGTGGTGGTATCAGCGATACTTTCCCCATCCCCACGTACCAGGCCAATGCCAATGTTCCACCCTCCAACAATCCCGGTAATTTCAAGGGACGCGGACTACCCGACGTGGCCGGAGATGCCGACCCGGCAACCGGCTACCAGGTCCAGGTGGACGGCTCCAGTTTCACAGTGGGCGGGACCAGTGCCGTGGCCCCGCTATGGGCCGGCTTGCTTGCGCTCTTCAATCAGTCGCTGGGCAATGCGGTGGGGTACCTCAATCCAAACCTTTACCAAAGCATAGCGACCATGGCGGGAACGTTCCGCGACATCACGTCTGGTAATAACGGTGACTATAAGGCTGCCAAGGGATGGGATCCCTGCAGCGGCTGGGGCAGCCCGATCGGCGCTGCGCTCTTGCAGGCGCTGTCAGCAGGGACAACACCAGCGCCTACGCCAACGCCGACTCCAACTCCCTCCCCAAGGCCGCCCAAGCCTCCAAGGCGTCCAAGACCCAGGCCGCGGAAGCGCACTACGAAGCAAGCTCCCAAACCGAAGCCGCCAAAGCGCGGTAGCAAGCCTCCGAAGAAGCGCCATCGCAGGCGGTAAGGAGAGCAGAGGCTTCTTTGTCTCAATCAAAACGCCATCCCACGCGGGATGGCGTTTTGATTTTGATGCGTCTGTTATCAGGCTGCGGCTTTAACGATCCGCATTCCGTAGAACGACTTGTACACAAACACGAACGATATGGCGAAGAAGATGACCGCCAGCACGTGACTGAAGGCCGCTCCCTTGCTCGCTGTGAGACTGACCGCGAGTTCCACTGCCAGCAATCCGAACAGCGTGGTGAACTTAATGATCGGATTCATCGCCACTGAGGACGTGTCCTTGAACGGATCGCCGACCGTGTCGCCGACCACGGTAGCGTCGTGCAGCGCGGTTCCCTTCTGCTTGAGCTCGACCTCAACGATCTTCTTGGCGTTGTCCCACGCGCCGCCGGCGTTGGCCATGAACATCGCCTGGTACAAGCCTGAAATGGCGATCGCGATCAGGTAGCCAATAAAGAAGAACGGCTCCACGAACGCAAAAGCCAGAGTCACGAAGAATACCGCAAGGAAGATGTTGAACATGCCCTTCTGCGCATACTTCGTGCAGATTTCGACCACCTTCTTGCTGTCCTCGACCGAGGCCTTTTCCACTCCTTCCAGCCTGATGTTTGCCTTGATGAACTCCACCGCGCGATAAGCGCCCGTAGTCACCGCTTGCATGGAAGCGCCGGTGAACCAGTAAATGATTGCGCCGCCGCTGATCAGGCCGAGTACGAAAGGAGCGTGCAGCAACGACAGATTGCCCACGTTCTCCGTCAGCCCGTGAGTGAGCGCCATGATGATGGAGAAAATCATGGTCGTCGCGCCCACGACTGCGGTTCCAATCAGCACCGGCTTGGCCGTGGCTTTGAAGGTGTTGCCCGCGCCGTCGTTCTCTTCCAGCATGTGCTTGGCGCGCTCGAAGTTCACGTCGATGTTGTACTCGCGCTTCAACTCGCTCTCGATGTTCGGCACCTGCTCAATCAGCGACAGCTCGTACACCGATTGCGCATTGTCCGTCACCGGACCGTAGGAATCGACCGCGATGGTGACTGGTCCCATGCCCAGGAATCCAAAGGCAACCAGGCCGAAGGCGAAGACTGCTGGCGCCAGCATCAGTTCGCCCAGACCATAAGTGCTCACGTAGTAGCCGATGCTCATCAGCAAAACCATGGTGAAGCCCAGGTAATAGCAGGAGAAATTGCCGGCCACCAATCCTGACAGGATATCGAGAGAGGCGCCGCCTTCCTCCGCCGAGGTCACCACTTCCTTCACGTGCCCCGAATTGGTGGATGTAAACACCTTCACCAGCTCAGGGATGATCGCGCCCGCCAGGGTTCCGCAGGAAATGATCGTCGCCAACTTCCACCATTGCGTGTTATCGCCGCCGGCGCCGAGAACGGGAATGATGAGGTAGGAAACGATGTAGGTCAGCACGATGGAGATGATTGAAGTCAGCCACACCAGCGAGGTGAGCGGAGATTCGTAGTTCATCTCGTTCGCGTTGCCGTACCGCGCCTTGGCTACCGCTTCGTTCAGGAAGTATGCCACCGTGCTGGAGACCAGCATCATGATGCGCATGACGAAGATCCACACCAGCAGTTGAACCTGGACTTTGGGGTCCTTGACGCCCAGCAGGATAAACGTGATCAGCGCCACGCCAGTCACGCCATAGGTCTCGAAGCCGTCGGCGCTGGGGCCAACCGAGTCGCCCGCGTTGTCGCCCGTGCAATCGGCGATCACGCCGGGGTTGCGCGCGTCGTCTTCCTTGATCTTGAAGACGATCTTCATCAGGTCGGAGCCGATGTCGGCAATCTTGGTGAAGATGCCGCCGGCAATACGCAGTGCGGCCGCGCCCAGCGATTCGCCGATGGCGAAGCCGATGAAGCACTGACCGGCGTAATCAGCCGGAACAAACAGCAAAATGCAAAGCATGATGAGCAGTTCGACCGAAATCAGCATCATGCCGATGCTCATGCCCGCCTTCAACGGAATGGCATAGATGGGATAAGGTTTACCACGCAGTCCGGCGAAGGCCGTCCGCGAGTTGGCGAAGGTGTTTACGCGGATGCCGAACCACGCCACACCATAGCTGCCGCAAATGCCGACGATGCTGAACGCCAGAATTACGGGCAGCGTTACCCCGACAGGCTTGCCAGGAACCGGAGCCAGCCATCCGAAGTAAGCCACGATTACCACGGCGATGAACGCCCACAGCACTATCAGGAACTTGCCCTGCGTGACCACGTACGTCTTGCAGGTCTCGTAGATCAGTTCGGAGATCTCGCGCATGGAACGGTGCACGGGCAGGTTCTTAAGCTGGATGTAGATCGCCAGTCCGAATAAGAGTCCGAAAGCGCAGAAGAGCAGGCCAATCAGCAGGAGATTGTGGCCGGTCATGCCGAGGAAGGTGACTGACGAGAGATCCGGCAACTGCAGTGTAGCCTCGCCGCCCGCTTCGCTCGGCTGGGCGAAGGCCGTGGCAGCATTCAGCATGAACAACATCAGCGCGGCCGTGACCAACTTGACCGAGCTTCTTACAGATGACAGCCGCCGCAGGTCGGCGCGCCAGGTGTGCATACGATTCCTCCAATGGGACGCACCCGCGATGGGAGCGTACCCACGAATATGACGTTAAGTTGTTCCGCTCTCCGGCGAATCTCCGCCGGTAGCGTTTCCACGAGATCGATGACCGCCCAGCGGGTCGGGCGCATACGAGGCTCTAGCTTGCGTCTTCGCAGACCGCCAGTCGAAACCATGCATGGACCTGCTGGAATCCCGGAAACGCGCTTCCACTTCAGACAGAAGTGTTTGAGGCTTGGCCGCGTCGGGAACACTTGCACCAGTTTGTGTGCACTTAGGCGCACACAACGGGCGCAGCACAAAAGGCGAGTCTTTATAACATTTCGGGGGAAGCGGGGTCAATCACACATCAGTCACAAGGACGAGATTGGGTCGCATGATCCTAGCGAGATAATTCCGCGTCAATTCCTCAGAGAAGAATAGGCCCCGCCGGCTCGGGCTCGGCGTCGACCTGCCGTTTCGGGGGTCGCAATTGCTCCCGGGAGAACGTCTGGCCGCAAATTCCGCAGCCCCATTGCACATGTGGGATCGGCAACGCGTTGGAAGAGCGTTGCGGTTGCCATATTTTCGACAGCTCACCTTGACAGGAGGGACAGGTCATTAGGCGGGCATCCCGTTCCGATTCACGGGGAGAATTGTGGCTTTGGATGCCAGGCCAGTCTCATCCGTAATACCCAGAACTTTCTTCGCGTGTTTCTTCGCCTTCTCTTCGGTGCGGAAACGCTTAGGCTGGTGAATGGTCGCACTTTCAGTCAAGAACTCAACCCGATAGTAAGTCATACCCTTATTGTCTCACCTGTTGCACACGAGTGCCCATAATTCTGTATAGCTTATGGCTCAATACCCAACTGCCAGAACAAGAACGAATAGATGTCCGTCCACTCTTCCACCAGCTTGGAGATGGGCTTTCCCACGCCGTGGCCTGCCTTGGGTTCGATACGCAGCAAGATGGGGTTTGGTCCGCCGTTGTCGGCCTGAAGCAGGGCCGTCATTTTTTTGGCGTGCATAGGATCGACGCGCGTGTCGGAATCGGCTGTCATGAACAAGATCGCCGGATAGTCGGTTCCCTTCTTCACATGGTGATACGGAGAGTACGCGTAGAGCCACTGGAACTGCTTTGGATCTTGCGACGAGCCGTACTCCGGAATCCACAGCTTGGCAATCTGGAAGTTCTGGTAGCGCAGCATATCGAGCAACGGCACTTGGCAGACGACGGCGCGGAAGAGGTCAGGCCGTTGCGTGAGCGCCGCACCCATCAGCAGTCCGCCGTTGCTGCCACCGCGAATCGCCAGATACTGCCGGTCGGTGTAACCCTCTTTCTGCAAATACTCGGCGGCGGCGATGAAATCGCCGAACACATTCTGCTTCTTATCAAGCATGCCCGCGCGGTGCCAGTCTTCGCCGAACTCGGAGCCACCGCGCAAGTTCGCCATCGCGAAGATGCCGTCGTGATCGAGCCAGGGAAAGATGGTCTTGCTGAACTCCGGCGTGAGACTCACATTGAAGCCTCCGTAGGCCGTCAATAGCACAGGATTGTGTCCGGTCGGCTTCAACCCCTTGCGCATGACCAGGAACATCGGCACGCGCGTGCCATCTTTAGACCCGTACCACACCTGCTTGGTCTCGTATCTGCTCGCGTCGAAGCTGGTCTGCACCGAGTCCCACAAAGAGCCCTTCTGCGACGTAATGTCGAAGCGGTAGATGGTCGTCGGCACGGTGAACGAGCTGAATAGGTAAAACGCGCTGGTGCTGTCGTACTCACCGCCGATGTCCGTAATTGTGCCCAGGGTCGGTAGCTCGACTTCGCCCAGAGGCTTGCCATCGGTGGTGAAGCGCTTCAGCACCGAGTGCGCGTTCTTTTCGTACCGGGCGAACAGCTGTCCGCCGACGATGTCCACGGAAGTGAGCACGGCGTCCGACTGCGCAATGATTTCTCGCCAATGCTCACGCGCCGGCGTCGTCACTGGTGTCTTGAAGAGGTGATAGCGCGGGCCATCTTCGTTAGTCAGAATGTAGAGGTCGCCGGCGTAGGGTTGAGCAAAGTAAAGAAAATTCTTACCGGTTGCGACCGGAATGATAGGCCCGTTCGCCTGCACGTCTTTGAGATAGACTTCGTTTTTCGACCAGCCTTGCTCAACCATGATGGCGAGCCAACGGCCATCATTCGAAAGAACGATGCCCGGCCAATCTTGTGGATCACGGCCTTCGCCGAAGATGAGCGGATCCCTTGCCGGTTCGCTCCCCAGCGCGTGATAGAAGACGTGCCGGTTGTACATCTCCTGGCCTTCGGCCACGTCGCCCTTCTTCGGATAGCGCGTGTAGTAGAAGCCGCTGTCGTCAGGCTTCCACGCAATACTGGCCGCGCGCGTGCGCTCAATTGTGTCGGGCAGCAGCTTGCGGGTCGCAGTCTCCATGACGCGCAGCGTGCTCATCTCGGAACCACTCTCCGACGTCCCAAACGCGACATACTTTCCGTCGTGGGAGACCCGCCACCAGTCGAGCGCCGTGGTGCCGTCCTTGGAAAGCTGATTGGCGTCCACCAGCACTTCGTCCTTGCCATCTTCGCCTTTGCGCACGTAGAGCACGGGCTGGTTCTGCTTGCCATCGCGGCGGGTGTGGAAGTAATAGTCGCCCCCGACCTGTGTCTCCCCGAGGTTGGCAATCTCCAGCAATTGCTCGATGCGAGCATGCAAGTTCTCGCGGCCGGGCAGCTTATCGAGGATGCTGCGCGTGTACGCCAACTGCCCGGAAACCCACTGTTGCGTCTCGGGCGTGCTGCCATCTTCCAGCCAGCGGTAGGGATCGACAACCTTCCGGCCAAAGTAGTCGTCGGTGACGGGCTGCTGCTTGGTTTCTGGCGGCTTCGGGATATTCATCGTGGAAGAAGGGCTTGCGTTGTGGTCCTGCGTGGGTGCGATCGTGCTCAACAAGAGGATCGCGCTCAACACGATCATGCGATCTCGGACAACGCTCTTTAGGTCCATGGGAGCGGGAACCGCCTTGGATGTTCTTGCCAGGTTGCTACATCGGAGCCCGCTGAAGAGCGTAGCAGCTTTGCCGAACGGTCGCCAAACCGTAGATATTTCCTACTTGCGGGCCTCTCTGGTCTGGCTTTCGTTCCGTCGAATGCTCTTCCGCTTCGCCACAATGGCTGCCATCAATCCCGGAATCGTGTACTCACGGGCCTCGATGTCCACGGGCAAGCCGAACTCGCGCAGCGTCGCTGACGTCACGGGTCCAATCGAGGCCGTGTGCACGCCATGATGCGGACCCGACTTTTTCAGCGTGGCACGCGCGCCCCGCAAGCCGAGTAGTTGAACGAAGTTTCGGACCGTCGAGGAACTGGTAAAGGTAATCGCATGGAGCTTCTTCGTGCTGGCGAGAACGGCGCGCAGCCGCTTCGCCGACGACTTCGGAGCAACCGTTTCGTACGCTTCCACGACGTCAATTAGTGCGCCTGCTTGGCGTAATTCGCGCGGAATCACGTCGCGGGCAACTTTGGCGCGCACCAGCAGCGCGCGTTTGCCTTTTACCCTGCCTTGCAGAGCCGCGACCACCGACTCGGCCACGTACTCCTTCGGGGTAACCTTCACCTGCAAGCCGTGCTGCTCAATGGCCTTCCTGGTCGCTGGACCAATAGCCGCTATCTTGAGATGGCCCAGCGATGACACATCCAGCCCCCGCTTCGCCATGCGCTGGAAAAGAGCGTTCACTCCGTTGACACTGGTAAGAATGAGCCAGTCGTAAGCCGCCAGACTTCGTAATGCCGAATCCAGGGGTTGATAGGAGCTGGGCTTACGAATCTCGATGAAGGGAATCTCGACGACCTCGCAGCCTAACTGGCGCAAGGCCGAGGCCAATATTCCTGCCTGCTCCTTTGCGCGTGAAACTAGGACGCGGCAGCCGGCAAGCGGAAGATCGTTTGGCATAGCTATGGCTGTTGCGGCGCCGCTGCGGCCGCTCCATAGACGTGCTCCAGGATCTCGGTTGCACCCCGGCGCAATAACGCATCACCTACCTGTTCTCCAAGCGCCACTGGGTCGCTGCCGCTCTGCTGTTCACGGAGAACTTCCGAGCCGTCCGGTCGCGCCACGATTGCGGTCAACCGCAGCACTCCATCGCTCATTTCGGCGAACGCTCCGATGGGGACCTGGCATCCTCCCCCCAGCTTGTTCAGCAGCGCTCGTTCGCAAGTCGTTGCGGCGCGGGCCGCAGCGTCGTTGAGAAATTCCAGATGCTCTCGCATGGCAACGTCGCCCTTGCGGATCTCGATACCGAGGGCGCCCTGTCCGGCTGCGGGACACATAAAACTCTCCGCCAGCACCTCCCTTATCCACTGCGTCTTGCCCAGACGGGTCAGGCCGGCCGCGGCCAGGATGATGGCGTCGTATTCGCCCTCCTCCAGCTTGCGCACGCGAGTGTCAACATTGCCGCGCAGCGGATGGATCACCAGGTCGGGCCGCACCGCCTTCAGTTGCGCCTGCCGCCGCAGGCTGCTGGTGCCCACACGAGCTCCTTGCGGCAGGGCTTTGATGCTGTCGTACTTTACTGACAGGAATACATCGCGCGGATTGACGCGCGTGGTAACTGCGACCAATTCGAACCCCGGCGGCAACTCGGTCGGCAGATCTTTCAGGCTGTGCACTGCAAGATCGACACGCCCTTCGGCGAGCGCCTCCTCAATCTCTTTGGTGAACATGCCCTTGGTGCCCACCTTGGCAAGTGCGACGTCGGTAATCTTGTCGCCAGTGGTCTTGATGATCTCGATCTCGACCTCATGGCCGCGTTCGCGAAGCAGCGCCGAAATATAGTTTGCTTGCCAGAGAGCGAGTTGTGATCCGCGAGAACCGATTCGGAGGTGCGCCATCAGTTCTGCGCTCCCGGCTTGCCGTCGCCCGCGCTGTTCTGAGCGGCCGCAGCCTTGCCTGCATCCCGTAATCCAAAGAGCTTGCGGACAAGGTCGATTACCGTAGTTGCCTCGTTCGATTCGCGAGCCGCGGTCTTGAGCGTGGTAATGGGTGTGTGCATGATTTTGTTGATGATGCCGCGGGTTAGCGCTTCGACGGCCAGCTCCTGCTCGGGCGTCATTGCGCCCAGCCGCCCACGGACGCGATCAATCTCAGCCTGACGAACGGTCTCGAGGTGCTCCTGCAGGGAGACGATGGTCGGCACCACATCGAGCGTCTGCAGGCGTGATTGGAACTTATCCACCTCGAGCTGCACGATGGCTTCGGCGCGGTCGGCCTCGGTCCTGCGGTCGGCGATGTGCGACGAAACTACTTGCTGCAAGTCGTCTATGTCGTAAACGAAGATGCCGTCCAGCTTGTTCATTGCGGGATCGATGTCGCGCGGGACCGCGATATCGATGAAGAACATGGGCCGGTTCTTGCGACGGCTCAGGAACTTTTCGCCGTGCTCTTTGCCGAAGATGGCGTGTGGCGCTCCAGTGGAGCTGATAACAATGTCGGCATTCGGCACCGTGTCGTAGAGTTGCTCGAACGGGACGGCCTGGCCATTGAATTTTCGGGCCAGCGCGACAGCACGCTCGTAGGTGCGGTTGGCGACGTAGATCTTCGTGGCCCCATGTGCCACCAGGTGGCGCGCGGAAAGTTCGCACATCTTCCCCGCCCCGACCAGGTAAACCGTCTTGCCTTGCAGGTTGCCGAAGATCTTCTTCGCCAAGTCAACCGCGACCGAGGCGACGGACACCGCCGAAGTCGCGATGGCAGTCTCGTTGCGCACCCGCTTGGCGACGGCGAAGGCCCGGGTCAGCAGCGCGTCGAGCTGCGAGTTGACGGCTCCGACGGCGCGCGCGGTGGCATAGGCTTCCTTCACCTGCCCCAGAATTTGCGGTTCGCCTACGATCATCGAGTCGAGGCTGGAAGCCACCCGGAAGACGTGCCGCACTGCATCGCGCTCGCGATGTTCGTAAAGATACTTGCTATAAGGCGCGGGATCGAAGCCGTAGAACTGGCGCATGAAGCCCTGCACATCGGCGTTCCCATTTACCGTGCGGGCCAGAAGCTCCACTCGATTGCAGGTGGAGACAATCATCGCCTCCTCAATGCCGGGATATGTGGCCAAGCTCTTGGTCGCCTCGGGCAGCCGCGCCTCCGGAATAGCGAACTGCTCGCGCACTTCGACCGGTGCAGTCTGGTGGTTTACGCCGATGACAATAAAGTTCATGAGACGATAAACCTGTGCGTGCGGCTAAAACTGTTTGCCGCCCAGACGCCCAAGGCGATGATAAAAGCGAAGGTCGCCAGAAACGCCGCCCGCCGCCCGCGCCATCCCGAACTCCAACGGGTGTACAGCAACAGCATGTACACCACCCACATAATGAACGAGAGCAGAATCTTGGGATCGTAGAAAAACAGCGGCCCGTACTTGTCGATGGCCAGCACCGAACCGGCAATCAGGCCCAGCGTCATAAAGGGGAACCCAAAGAGCAACGAGCGATAGCAGATCTCGTCAATGGTCTGTAACGGTGGCAACCAACTGAGCAGCGAATTCGAGCGCTTGGACTTCAGCGCTCGCTCTTGCACCAAATAGAGCAGGCTCGCCCCAAAACTGAGAAACAGTCCGGCATATCCGGTAAAGATGAGCACGACGTGGACAAAAATCCATCCGCTGCGCAGGAGCGGTGAGGTCAGCGTAATCGGCTTTTGCCCGATGGCCGACGCAAACGTCAGCACGAAAACAATGGGGAAAATGACGACTCCGGGCGAGACTGTCCGGTACGCAACAAAGAAAATGAAGAACACGACCATCGCCACGAAAGCGAGAATCGATTCGGAGTAGTGGATGGACGCCCACGACAGATGCCCGATAAGGACGGTTGACTCCACTAACGAGACAAAATGGAAGATGAGGCCCAGTCCAACCGCCGGCTCGACGATTCTCCCCAGGACATTGCCTTGCTTGCTGAGCAGAAGCAGGGAGTAGACAAGTCCCACGCTGTAGAAAGCCACCGCAACTCGGAGCCAGACTAAAGGCATAAACCCCACAAAACCCACAGCTTGAGTTCTTTCCAGTTCCGCTACTGCCTAGTATAACGGCGGGAGAGAATAGGGGCAGTTTAGTTGTCACGCGGGCATGTGACCTGCGTCACACGGGCTCAGTACATTGCAAATTACAAGGACGCAGCGCACAGGCGCGTGTGACAAGGCTGTTGGCCCCTAGGCCGGGTAGTGAAAGTGCACGATGTGCTGCGAAACGATGGTCACTCCGTCACGCATGGCCGGTCGGAAGTGCCAGCGTTGCAAGACTGCCAGCACCTTCTGCTCGACCCCGTAGCCGATGCCCTGAAGCAGCTTGGTTTCCACCACATTGCCCTGCGCGTCGATGGTGACCTCGACGATCACGTCGCCTTCCACGCCGGCCGGCAAATCAGCGCGCGCAACCGGGGGATCGGGAAAAACTTCCGGCAGGGCCGGTACAACCTCGTCGCCCGTGAGGGGAGAACCAGGTACTCGTCCCCAGGGAGAACCACCGCGCGCCGTCTGCTCTGGCGCATCCTGCTGGGTCGGCTGGTCCTCTTTGGAAGGTTTGGATTTCGCTTTGGGCGGCTTTGGCGTCGAAACAAGCGCCGCATGTAACGACGGCTGAGGCTCTTCTGGGGTGGAATTAGTTCGCTCCAGACCGACGGGCGCCAGATACACGATTGAAAGGGAGCCTGACGATCCGGCTATTCCCTGATCTACATCCGACGGCACCACCAGGGCTGGCGCTCCGCGGTGAATCAGGACGAACAAAACTGCGCCGTGAATGCCCAGCGATGCGAGCACAGAGCCGTTCCACCGCTTGCTCCCTGATTGCTGCAGTTCGCTGAACATCGTCTCTCTGCACCCCACTGCTGCACTATGATGCCACACTTCTGGCTGCAAATTGGACGGAAGAGCAAGAAGCCCGTGAGCCGGTCTTCGCTTATTCCACGCCGATGGAGTCGAGCAACGCCAACAGAGTGTCGGACTCCAGTCGCAAGCGGCGACCATGGTTTCGCATATCGGGGATTTCGTCGAAAGCCTGCATCAGGCGCAACTTCACGCCCGCGTACTGCTCTGGTTCGCTCAGAGGCCGGCCGCGGCTAGCCGCCCAGGCATCCACTGCTTCTCGACGCAGAAAAATGCTGACCGAATAGGTGGTCTTGCGGTCGGCGGTCACGTCGAAGATGAATTCTGTGGAGGGCGCTTCGGCATCACCGTCGAGCGTCGGCCGCTTGCCCACGAAATAGTACTGGTAAACGTATCCCGTTTGGCCGGTGTAGGTTTTCATCCGGCGAACGGTCATGCGGCCTACCGCTCCGTCGGCTTCTCGCGCAGGATGGCCGCCGACGTCTCGGAACTCACCGGCGAGTAGTACACCTCCTTGAAGGTGTACGACTTCGCTTTGGCGCCGAGCAAGGGCAGGATTTCGATGTGCCAGTGGTAGTCGTCCTCGATGGTCTTCCAGAAGCCGAGCGTCTCGGAACGATGCACGGTGTTCGGCGAGGTATGCAGCACCATGTGAAAGCCATCGGCAATGGTGCGAATCCGGTACAGCGTGCGCCGCAGCAGCGCAGCAAGGTCGCGCATCGCACCGGACTTCAGCGCCGTGCGCTCGAAATAAGCCTCGTGGCTGCGGGGCGCGATCCAGGTTTCGTACGGTACACGCGGAGCGTATGGGCAACACGCGATGTAATCGCCGCGCACCTCGACTACGCGCACCTTCTGGTCCTGTTCCTGCTTCAGGATATCGCAAAAAACGCAACGCTCCTTCACTTCGTAGTGCGTCCGCGCCGCCCGCAGTTCGTACAGAACTCGCCGCGGAACGAAGGTCGTGGCCACAATCTCGGAGGTCGGATGGTCGAACTCCTGCCCCGACATGCTGCCGAAGTTCTTGAAGACGCTGACGTACTTGAAGCGAGTGTCGCCTTTCAGGTCCTGGATACGCTGGCCGCACAGCGCCAGATATTCCTCGATCTCCCGATCGTCGGCGTTCCACAGATGGCGGTCATGACGGGCGTTCTCTACGATCACCTCGTGCGCGCCGACTGGCTGCATGGTGTCATACAGGCCGTTGCCCGAGCGCCCCGGCTCACCTCCAATTCCATACAGCGGATGAGGATGGACCACGGCGCGCGCCGACCACGGACTGCCGTTCACTGTCGGCGACGTCGCGATCACCTGCAGCGGCTGACCTGACTCCGGACAAAAGGGACAGAAGTAGTCGGGCGAGGAGCCTCTCTCGGGCTCGTCGCCACAGATGACCCAGGAACGGGTGATGGGATCTTTCCGCAGTTCCATCGCTCTTTACTTTACGTCTCTAAATGGGGTAGTGGCTAGTGGGCATGGAAAAATGGCGGGAAGTTGAACCGTTTTGGGACTCTGGCGGGCTTACGGCTTGCTCGTGGCAGCCGTAGAGCGCTTACTTTGGCTCTCATAAGCGCGGCAGGTTTCGTCGTAGTCCACCGTCTCGTGATCGTCCACCTCGGGCAACGGCTGTTTCTTTTGGTCGTCCGTCAAGTTGGGAGAAAGGCGCGAGCAAGCCTCGTCGATCAAGTCGTCACGGCCCAACATGTCCCGGTACGCGGTCTTGCCCGCGAATACAAGCAGGGAATCGTCGTCCGCGCTAAACGCGAGATCGTAAACCGGTTCGCCGTGGGTAAGACCATGAACCTCCCGGCCCGTACGGGCTTCAACCACTCGCACCATGCCGTCGTCGCGCCCTATCGCAACCGACTTTCCATCCCCGCTAAAAGCAACGGAATAGATCCATTGCTTGGGATACGAGCGGTGGGAAATCTGCTTGCCCGTGCTGGCTTCAATCACACGTACTGTGTCGCCGCCGGCGATGGCGAGATAGCGACTGTCCTTGGGACTGAATTCCAGTGCATTAATCTGCTGGTCATTCTTGATCGGCTGCAGCAGCTCCCTGCCTGAGAAGTCGAACAGGCGGACGAAGTTCTTGCCGTCCTTGCTGCTGGCGATCGCAATTCGATCGCTATTGGGATCGGCGGCGAGAACGAACACCTGCTCCCCCTGGCTTAACGAAATGTTGGAGGTTACCGCCCCACTTTGCACATCGCTAAACCGCACTTTCCCATCCGCGCCACCCGTGATCACTCTCCGTCCATCGCGGCTGAACGCGACGGCGTAAACCCCTGCGGCACCCGGCTGCTCTTGCATGTCGTGATCTGTCGCCAGGTCGATCGTGCGAACCGTACTCTCAGCGCCATCTGGTGCCAGGCTGATTACGCGAACTGTATTGCCAGGCCCTGCGGTCGCAACCTGTCTCCCGTTCCAACTGAAGGCCACGGCGTTGATCTCCTTACTACCCAGCGGGAACAGACCAATCTCTTTACCAGTAGTCGTTTCGGTTACCCGCACTACACCCGTCTTGTCCGCGGTTGCGACATAGCGTTCATCCGGGCTGAACGCGGCGGCGGAGAACGTTTTCGCGCCAAGCGGATAAAATTTCTTTTCATCCGGCACATGCAGCAGTTCCTGATTAGCAGTGGCTTTCACGATTCGAACTGTCCCGTCCCTGCTGCCAGTGGCTACCCAGCGACTGTTCGGGCTAAACGTGACTGAATACACTTCGGACTCGTTAGGCATCCGTGCGATCTCTTTGCCGGTGGCGACTTCGATGACCCGGGCGGTACTGTCTGAACTCCCGGTCGTCAAATGGCGCCCATTCTCACTGAACGCAATCGCATTCACGGTAGCCTGGTGCATAAACCGCCATTGCTCAACCCCGGTGTCCAGACGAAAGATGCGCGCGGTGTAGTCTCTGGCTCCAGTGGCGACCGACTCGCTATCCGGGCTGAAGGCCACGGCGGTAATCCCGTACGGCTGCAAGGTGCGGAACACCGACCTTCCGCCGTCCGAACTCAGCACGCTGGCAAAGCCGGTACCGTCTATGGCGTCACCGCCAACCGCCAGCCAGCGCCCGTCGGGGCTGAAAGCGATCGCGATGACCTTGCCTTCCTGCTTCAGACGCGAGATCTCGTTGCCGGTGGCTGCCTCCATCACAACTACTGTGCTTGCTTTACCGTCCTCGCTCGCCGTCGCCACGTACCGGCCATCACGGTTGAAGACGATGGCGTTGACTTTGCCCTCTTGCTTCTGGTGCGACAACTCCTTCCCGGTCGCCGCCTCGATCACGCGCGTCGTACCGTCACCCTCCACTGTCGCTAAATACCGCCCATCGGCGCTAAGGGCCACTGCCTCGACTTCCCCGTCATGCTTTAATGCGAAACCTCTTTGCCACTAACTGCCTCGATCACCCGTGCCGTACCGTCATCGTTGGCTACAGTCACATATCGGCCATCGGGACTGAAACTAACCGCATCGACCTGGCCCTCACCGCTGGAGTGTGAAATCTCCTTCGGCAAAAGCGCCAGGTCAAGCCGCAACGCCTCTTCGTTCTCCAGCGACTCAATACGGCGCATCGATTCTGTGGCCAGTAGCGAGCTGTGCAGCAGGCTTTGCGCAACCGCAGCATCGTTCTGCCGGTTCAGCAGAGTGGCATGAGTAGCTAGGCCGAGCGCCTTACTTACGCGTAGTAAATTCCGGTTTTTCACCCAGAGGAACGCGAAGATACCGACGACGGCAAGGATGAGTGCCCCAAAGACGAGTGCCCTCTTGCGGTTCTTTTCGGCATTTTGCTCTCTTCGCCGGGCTTCCTCCTCCCTTTCGACCTCCGCCCTATGTTCCTCGACGCTGCGCTCGAGAAAATCCGTGGCGATGTCGAAATCAGGATCGTAACGCTCCGCCCAGGCTGGAGTTGGTTGGGTCCTCGTACGCCAGTCCAGAGCGCGTTGCAGCTGGGGATTGCGCCACAGTCCTGCCTCGCCGCGCTTTTCCAGCCTGGCGGCCTCCGCGATGCGCCGATACATGGCGGCAGACTGCGCTTCCTCCTCGACCCACCCTCGCAGTTTGTCCCACTTCCGGATGAAGCTCTCATGCGAAATGTCAATGACGCTGCTCTCGTCGAGGGGCGTTAGCCGCGGCGGCATCAGGAACGCGCGGTCCTCGTCACGGTAATGCTCGATGATGCTCTTAACCAGGCTGCTGTCGGCAGCGAGAACGCGGCAGAGATCTTGAAACTGCGTCGGCCGGCGGACTTCACGGCTATCGGGACCCTTCTCCGTCAAACACTGAAACATTTTCTTGGCTAGTTCTTTGTTCGCGCCTCCGGGGTCGTCGGATAGCTCTTCCCATATCTCATTGGCATGGCGTGAAAGGGCTTCGGCCATACCCCCGGTCGCTTCGTAATCCTCCACATCAATGGTGTCGGAATCGCCAATCTTGTTTTGCCACTTGTTCCACGTACGCATCAAGGCATGCTGAAGGACCGGCAACTGATCGGGATCGTCGTTGACATCGTTCAGAAGCTCCTGCACCAGCCGGGGAGTCATGGCGGTTCCACAAACCGCCGCGGGCGCCGTGATCGCCAGGCGAAGCTGGTCCCTGGTCATGCGAGGGATCAGGTACAGTCCATCATTGATCGCCTCGGAAAGGTCCCGGAATTGCGCGCAGTCGCCCAGAAAGTCGGAGCGCATGGTGATCATTACGTGAATCGGGATTTCGCTCTGACGCACGGCTTCCAGCAGAAGATGGACCAGTGCGGCCGCCGGATTCTGCGTAGCAGATTGGGCCCAAGCCTGCCCGAAGCGAAACAACTCTTCGAATTGATCGACCACGATCAGCAGGTTTTCATGAGCTTCCAGATGAGCCTGGCGGGCGGCTTCCACCAGCCCGAGCGAACTCCGCCGCAGCGTGATCTCGAGCATCTCTTCGGCAAAATGGTCTTCGTCGGCATCGGGATGGAGTGCCGCATGCAGTGCTGACGCCAACGACTCGATGGGGGCGCCGCCGGGCCGTAATACCGCGATGCGCCAGTGCGAGCCGGAGGCCACCAGAAAGCCGCCCCGGAGAGCCGGCAGCAAGCCAGCGCGCACAAGGGAAGACTTGCCGCTTCCCGAAGTGCCAACTACGGCCACAAAACGAGAACGCCCGAGGCGCCGCAGAAGCTCGTCGGTTTGCGTCTCGCGGCCAAAGAAAAGGTCGCTCTCGTCCGCTTCAAACGGTCGCAGTCCCGGATAGGGGTTCTTTATTCTGGGAGGAGCCAGTGGGGTCATCACACGCACTCAGTAAAGGCTGCATCGAATCCGGGGAGAAACTTCCGAACTCGCGGATAATAATAAATTCGTCATTGGCATAACCTTTCTTGTTCTCTGACGGCTCGGGGCCAATGTAGATCGCTTGCGGCAGAAAAGGCCGTTGCCGCCCCAAACCTCGGGCACGCCGCAGATCGCGAATCTTCTCTCGCAGCCAGGCCTCGCTGCCCGCGCCGTGATACAGAAGCACTCCATCGCAATCCTGCAGCGTCGCTTCATGGTCCTGGCGAATCTCGGTCTGATCCCCT
Organism: uncultured Acidobacteriaceae bacterium; assembly: GCA_963837245.1. GTDB lineage: Bacteria > Acidobacteriota > Terriglobia > Terriglobales > Acidobacteriaceae > Bog-257. The sequence continues at coordinate 38,335 of CAWIMR010000011.1, forward strand.
TCCTGCAAAGGCAGATCAACTCCAAACTGGTGTTTCGCCAGAAAGTCTTTTATGGGACGGATCGCCTCGAAATCCCTTTGTTCGCAAATCAGATAAATGCGGGTGCGTTTTTCAACCCTAGGCGGAGGCTGGGGACGCTCCGCCAGCTTGTCAAAGATGTAATTCTTCAAGCCTTCGAGCGGGGTCTTCAAGAGTTCGAAGTCGTTTCGCGCACGAAGTTGTTCCTGGAGGTACTCCATGTATCGCTTTTGGCGCTCCTCGGCCACTTCCGTTCCCGGGGGCGCCCAAAGCAGGCAATGGAAAGTTCCGCTGGCGGGCCGTTGGACTGCGAGTTCCTGTTGCAGCCAGACCACGGACCGCTTCTCTTCATTTTCCGGCACTACACCATAATGCCCGCCGATGAGATGGAGGGAGAGACGACAGGACGCAAGCTGGCTGGTCACAAACGACGTTAGTTCATTTACCTCGAGCGGTAGGGGCCGATCAGGCAATACCTGATAACCTTGCGCCAGCAGTTCGCGACGAATCTGGTCCCGGCTGTCCGAAAGTTCCCTGGTAGTTTCCGCCAGATAGATACTTCCCTTGCACGCCGCCGGCTGGATTACAGGCTCGCCTTTCTTCAGTTCCTTCGGGTCCTTCTTCTTCAATTCCTTGAGCAGGGGTACAAGGTCCTGGGCGAGATCGTCCAGCTTAACCAAGTATCTTTTTTCGGCATCCGGAGCCGGATCCAGGTCTGGGAACTCCCGTGGGCGATTGTTTTCATCGAGACGATAGAATTCGTAGCCCAGGAGATCTTTCATCACCTGCCGGACAACTTCCGGTTGTTCCGCCTGGTCGAACACCGTCTTCACGACTTTGAAGATGCGCGTCTGAGTTCCAACTTTGACTCCGCCCGTCTGCTCCACCGACTTAAGAAAGATGCCCAGTTCGCGCTGGCACCAGTCTGATGTTAGAAAGCGGGGAGAGAGGACTGGAATCCAGACGGCAGCGCCGGCCAGATTGCGTTGGATTTCGTCGGGAAAATCAGTGTTTCCCCCGAGCTGGTTGTCCCTCCAGATTGTGATCCTGGTTCCCAGTAACTGGCTGACGCGGCGCTCCAGATCGGCATCGAAGCGGGTGATCCAGCGCTGCTCTGTCTCCCCCGGACCCTCGTTATCGAGGTGGCCGTAGCTGAGGAAAACATCGCATTGGAATTGCGGAAGGTACGGCATATCATTTGGGCCCAGACTGCCTTCGGCTCGTCCAATACGGTGGCGTGGACGCGCCGAGTTTCATTTCTTCACGCACCTGCCGTCCTTACATTGATAGCCATCAGGACATTTCTTGTCCTTGGGGCCATTGCCACATTCGTCGGCATAACACCCGCCGGCGGCTCGAGGTCTCACGAAATCCGACGCCAGGCCCGAAAGCCCGAACAACAAAAGCAGCACCACGATCAGTTTGCTTCGCCACATAACTTCCTGCTTCTCTGTGCTTGTCTCACCAACATTTTCGCATGGGGGCGCAATGATAGCACACAATACGACAGGCTCCGCCGCAGTCTGAACCGTTCGCCGCATGACAGACATAGCATGCCCCATCGCCTTGCGAACGACGGGGCACCAATGGCAGGAGTGTCAAGTCACTCGCTGCCATGTTTGTATCTGATCAGATCTCGGGGAACGGTTTGGGTTACCTCGACAGAGACTCCATCGCCCCGCCCATCTGCTTTAACGCTTCATTCTTGAGCCGCGCCCCGATGGCCTTGTCGCCGACTCGCTCGGACGCTTGAAGCATCGCCACCCCTTCCAGGATCTTCGCAACCAGCCCCTGACGCCAAGGACCGGGTTCGGGATCGAGGCGTGCGCTAAGAACTGCAACCCAGAACTTCTCGCTCGCCGGCAACACGTATTTCCACCACCATTGAGGTTCTCCTTCGACCCAATCGCCTTCGTTTAGTTGTGCCATGATGAATAGCTCCTCCTCCGTCTTGGTTTAGCCGCCGGGTAGGCTCCGTTAACCCGATTTCGCCCCCGGAGCCTGACAGCGACACAAACCGGTAGTGCACAACGTCTGCCAAATAGCGACGAAGAAACAGTTCATTCGACCTAGGCGCGTTTACAGTGACATACAGGATCGGACAACAATTTCAAACGGACCGCAGGTTCGTTTCTCCGAACGCGGACTATCCGGATGGATATTGCCGACTATCTGTTCGGTTATGCAAACCCAGCGGCTGGCTCGCGCAACGCGAGGAGCAACGGCCGTGGTCCCAACTTCAGGATGGCCATATAGGTTCTTTATTCTTGTCATTCCGAGCAGGCTTCGGCCCGCAAGGAATCTCCGTTTCGAATGTGGGTGCTCACCAGCCCACAGACTTCTTGAACAAGCCGGTCATTGCCTCGTACCCGGCCTGACTCGGGTGTAACCCATCGACGGTGTACTGCGGCAGGTAATGCAGGCCGTTTGCCGGATCAACGAGCAGAGCCTCATAGTCGATGATCTGGGCGTCCCAACCGTTCTCCGCAAAGAACGACGTCAAGGAGCGCAACCAGGCGTCGTATGTCAGATGCGTCTCGGGGTCGCGCGCCCATTTGGGATCGTTCGTAACCGTCCCGTTCCCCCATGGAGGAATCGTGCCGATGAACACCTTTATGTGATGCCACAGTGCCAGTTCCGTCATCGCCAGAATCATCATGTGCGTTGCGTGCGTCGATACTCCGCCCCAGCCCTCCGATCCTGGCGTCAGATCGTTCGTTCCAGCGATGATCTGCACGCAATCGGCCCCGCTCTCGATTACGTCCTGCTGGAAGCGGTCGTACATGTTCACCGACCACTGGCCAGACACTCCAGAGAAGATTACGGGGTAGCCGTTGAGTGTGCCCGACGGCTGCCAATTGGCGGTGATGGAGTCGCCAATCATCACGACTTTGTGACATTGGGCTTGGGTGCCTAGCGCCGCAAGCACGAGAATTACAGCTAACACAACTTGTTTCATGGTTTTTATCCCTCGATCGGTCTTACTATATGTCGTCAGCCTAGGCAGTCGTCGGCGGCTTATCTCGCTGAACCGGGTCAACCTGGGCTTCGGTGATCGCAGCTTCAATACCGCAGGCGGTCGTCTCGGTAATTCGTACTGAAAAGCTGCAACAATTCTCTCTCTTGCAATCGACATCTTCGTGCCATGGTAGTACTTGGGTCTCGTGTGTCAATCTCCGCAACTCACTCTACTTCGTTGCTACCCGGGACAGCTTCACGCCAAAAGGAGGTCCAGGTCATGCGCCACGAACCCTGTAGCAAACCCCTATCTTTCCTTGCCTTGATGAGCACTCTAGTGCTGGCTTCAGGGCTGGCAACCGCCTCCGGTGGCAGCTGGGACTTCGCTTCTGCAACCTCCGCAAATTTCGTCATTGGAGCTACGCTGATGGGGCTTCCGACAGCAACTCAGCCTCCCCGCGCGTATCTCAACCAGCCATATGCGTTTAGTTTGCAGTCTTCGTTCGGCACACCGCCTTACACTTATCAAATCGAGCGGGTAGGACAAACATTGCTGGGGAATCTACCTCCAGGACTCACTCTAGATCAATCCGGCAATATCACGGGAACGCCTACCACCCCAGGCCGATTTGCCTTTGAGGTGCTGATAACAGATTCATCCCAGCCGCCTCAGCAGAGACGCCTTCCCATAGCACTTGATGTGTCGGTCGCGGTCACCACATGGCATAACGACAACTCCCGTTCCGGAGCAAACACCAGCGAGACTATCCTTACACCTGCAAATGTGAGTGCACAGACCTTTGGAAAGCGCATGGTCTTCCCCGTGCAAGGGTGGGTGGTTGCCCAGCCGCTCTATGTTCCCGGCGTCAACATCAAGGGCACTCTTCACAACGTGGTGTACATAGCCACGGAGCATGATCAGGTCTATGCCTTCGATGTAGACAGTGGACAAATGCTTTGGCAGAAAAACTTTCTCTCACCGCCTCCCCCTGGCATTGTCATCAACACGGTCTCGTCCCAAGAGCTCAACTGCGATGACATTGCAGAGATCGGAGTCAGCGCGACTCCAGCCATCGACACCTCGACCGGCACGATGTATGTGTTAGCGAAGACGAAGCAAATCGACTTGCAGTCGGGACAGGTGACCTACCATCAGGCGCTACATGCACTGGACATGACCACAGGGCGTAATAAAGTTGAACCGCGCCAGATCGTTGCTTCGGTTCCCGGCAACGGCACAGGCTCGGTCGGCGGCGTATTGAATTTTGATCCTTTTATCACAGCCCAGCGGCCCGCGTTGCTGCTTTACGACAAAGGTGTCATCGCCGCCTTTGGCTCGCACTGCGATTTGTACGCCTACCATGGGTGGCTCATGGGCTTTAACAAGCGAACTCTCACTCGCAGAGGCGTCATGGCTGACACACCCAATGGCTATGAGGGGGGCTTCTGGGGTGGAGGCTCGGGTCCGGCCGCGGATTCCTCTGGATCGATTTATGTTGCGACCGCCAACGGCTACTTCGATGCCGACAAGGATGGAATCGACTACGGAGACACCGTTCTTCGGCTGAACTGGGACTTTGATGACCGGGCGTTCACCGTGATGGATTATTTCACCCCGTGGGACCAACTGACCTTGGACCAGAAAGACCGTGATCTCGGTTCGGGCGGCGTTCTGCTGCTTCCCGATCAGCCTGGCACACAATATCCACATTTGTTGGTGCAAGCCGGGAAGGAAGGCACGATCGATCTGGTCAACCGGGACAATATGGGGCACTTTCATTCTGGAGACGACAGTCAGATCGTACAGACCATTCCATCTGCCGTTGGCTCAATCTGGGGTGGTCCGGCGTTTTGGAACAACAACATTTACTTTGGCCCCAAGAACGACCACCTGAAGGCGTTCTCGTTCGACCCGATCGCGCAACGCATATCCCTAACCTACACTTCAAAATCTCCCGAGTCCTTCCTCAGGCCTGGACCGACGCCGTCGGTGTCTGCGAACGGCGCTACCAATGGGATTGTCTGGATCTCCGAGACCGATACCTACGTCGGCGGCGGTGCGGCGGTATTGCGCGCTTACGATGCCACCAACCTGGCCAACGAACTCTACAACTCGAACCAAAATCCAGGGCGCGATGCTGCTGGCGTTGCCGTAGAGATGGCGATTCCCACCATCGTGGATGGGCACGTATTTGTTGGTGCCCAAAACGAGGTGGACATGTACGGACTGTTGCAGTAAAGCCCTGGTAATCACGCGCGAGAGTTCCAGCCGCTGGCATTCCAACTCGCCGGGATGAATCGGGCTGCGACGCTCGCCCGCATTGCGGGACACAGTTCCGTTGCGATTTCCGGCCGCTACGTTCACCCGTCCGGAGATGCGGTGCTGGCTGCCGTTTTCTCGGCTGGGTGGGGACAAAATTGAGCACAGTCTAAAATCCTGAGCGCAGCGAAGAATCTGGCTCTACTAGACCCTCGGCGTTGCTAGCGGGAAGCTGCGCCTCATAAAGCCCACATTTTTAAGCTCTTGCGCCGTAATGGGAAATTAAGTTGACTTGCCCACCAGAGAGCGCCAGAGTACCTTGCGCCCAATGACGGAAGAAGTGGACTCCGGTGGCAGGCCCGAGAGCAGCCCCGAACGGGTCCCGCATGGTATGGCGCTCATGGAGGATCACCATGGCAAGTCAAGAGCGAAATGCAGCTTCGATTTTTGGAACTAACCCCGGGAGGATAGAAACAGTCGCGCTCGTGCTGACCGTCATGTTGGTATCGACCATAATCGCCGTGTCCACGGGCCAGGCGCAGACATTTACGGTGCTTCACACCTTCACCGGCGGCCAGGACGGGGGAAACCCATATGCCGGCTTGACCTTGGACAAGGGCGGAAATCTCTATGGAACCGCTTATGGCAACAGCAATGGCGCCATCTACAAGCTAACGCATAAGGGCTCCGGTTGGACCTTCAACCCGCTCTACAGCTTTACAGGTAGCAGCGATGGTGGCAATCCTGAAGCCAGAGTAATCTTCGGCCCGAACGGCACGCTCTACGGCACAGCCTACTATGGCGGGGCCTCCGACCTCGGCACGGTGTTCAATTTAAGACCTTCAGCATCAGCTTGCAGAGCCGCACTCTGCCCCTGGACGGAGACCGCGCTTTATCCTTTCGAGGGATCTCCGGCTGATGGAGCTCATCCCGGATACGGTGACCTCACGTTCGACCAGGAGGGCAACCTTTACGGCACCACATCCTACGGGGGTAGTTACGGCGGCGGTGTTATTTACGAACTGACACCTGCTGGGGGCGCCTGGACAGAGAGCGTTCTTTACAGCTTCGGTTCGGGTAGTGACGGAACCCGCCCGCTTAACAGCGTGATTTTCGACAGCTCCGGCAATCTCTACGGGACGACCGAGCAAGGCGGCTTAAGCAGCGATGGCGCAGTTTTCCAGTTGGTTCACTCGGCGGGATCCGGCTGGACGGAGAGCTTGCTCTATAGCTTTAACAATGGAAGCGATGGATCTTTTCCTGTAGCCGGTCTGATATTTGACGGTTCGGGCAACTTGTACGGCGCAACCAGTGATGGCGGCAAGGGTGGTCAGGGCACGATTTTCGAGTTGACGCCGGTCAATGGCAGTTGGACATATAGCGTGCTTTACAGTCTCATCGCGCCTCCTGGCGGTTTCCAATGCGGGCCCTGGGGAACTCTCGTCATGGACGGCGCCGGCAATCTTTACGGCACCACGAGATGCAACGGGGCCAATAACCTGGGCACGGTTTTCAAGCTGACCCACTCAGGCGGCAGTTGGACGTACGCTTCGCTGCACGACTTTACCGGTGGCAGCGATGGGGCATATCCCTACTGCAACGTGATTCTTGACGCCAACGGAACCTCTACGGCACAGCCTCTGCTGGCGGGTCACAAGGCTTCGGCGTCATCTGGGAGATCACGCCGTGATCGGGGTTCTGTCGTCTTGAGCTGCTAACGTGTGACTCAGTGCTTCGAACCGGCGGCTTTCTTCTCTTCAGGCTTTATTTCCTCGAAGCTGAACTGCTTGTCGAGCTTTTCGTAGAGTTTGCCGTCGACTTCGACATACGGGTAGACAAAGTAATTTAGCGCCAGACCATCCTGCTTAGGAGAGAGTGTGATATCGCGACCGGTGGAAAACTGCACGCGATTCGCATCAATGCTGCCGAAAAAATAATCCTCCTTCTGTTTTGCTTTCCACGCCTCCGAGATGTCAACCGGGATCCAGCCGATTTTTGGCGCATAGAATTCGGCCCAGCAGTGATAACCGGCAATATCTCCCTTGTCCTTGTTCTCGGGCAGAGGAAAGCCGATGTCGAAGCGCGCCGGAATGCCGTCAGCCCGCAGGACGCCGATGAACGGAGAATGAAAGTCCGTGCAGTTGCCGTGTTTGGAGTCGCAAGCCCACACCGCGTCACCGCGCCCCCAGCCGGAGCCCGTCTTGTCGTACCGCATATTGGTGAAGAAATAGTCATAGGCAGCTTTGGCTTTCGCGACCGTTCCGGTCTGCGATCCGGTAACCTCGACTGCCAGGGCCTTGATCTTGCCATCCGTAGGAACCAGGCTGTCAGGCGCAACTAACCGGTGCATGGATGCAGACACGACGCCGGGCGTCTGGTCTTCGCGCTCGAGTTGCGCATAATCGCCGCGCGAGTATTCCTGGCGTGTGACCTCGTACTCGAGAGTGAACTCCGCTTTCCCCGGGGCTGGATTGCGGATCTCGGCATACATCATCCGATTACCGTACTCGGGCTCCTGCGTCATACGCATTTTGGCGGGAGCCTTGATGTTGAGCACCCGCACAGTCTGATGGTGGTCAGTCTGCGGCACCGGAACCCAAACCCGCACTTGTTTCGCTCCGGCGGGAATATCTTTCACGGTGAAGTTGTAGGTGAAGCGAAACGTGCGCGACGGGTCGCTGAACTTCTGGGCGTTCGAAGTGGCCTGGGCGTTCAATAGGCACGTCGAGAAACAGAGCAGCAGTAACGATGAGAAGACTCGAAGCGTCACAGAGTTACTCCTTTGTGATTGCGTCCCCGATTTTGAGGGGCGGGATCGGCGCGGAATAGGTGAGCTCCACCACGTACATAGCTTTGAATTTTAGCAGGAGCCAGCGCAGTTGTGAGGCAGCAAGGAATTTAGATGCGCCCTTATACTTTCCTGACGGCGGAGTTGACGCCTATCGTACTTTGGCGTTCCGCTCTGCGTCCCCATTCTCAACCCAAGCAAACTCCTCATTCTGATTTATGCTTTACCTCTGGCGTGCGGGCGGTTGCAGATTACCTGCCGCCGCTGCAAATCGACCGGCGGGCTGAGTGCGAGCAGACTTTCGAGCGTCATACGGCCGGTCGGTGCCAAAGAAGACTGCGCATGCGTGACCCCTCAAGTCGGCAATTGGCGAATGCGTTCAACCAAAAAGCGTCCGACACCGAGGTCTCGCTCGGCCTGGGACTTACTAACGAGTGCAACCTTTCCTGTGCTTTCTGCTACCGCGATCCAACTCGCGCGGATCGCCTTACCTTGGAGCAGGTTAAGTCCGTGATGGAACGACTGCCGGTGCGTTCAGTAAATCTTGGGACGGGTGAGAACGGAATGCATCCCGACTTCAGGGCGATTCTGGCGTACCTGCGCACAAAGCCCGTCAAGCTCACCATTACTTCCAACGGTCACAGCGTCGCCGTTTTGCAAGACAGCGAACTGGTTGCTTTTCATGACATCGAATTCTCTCTCGATTACCCCACGCAAGCGGAGCAGGATATGCAGCGCGGCCTGGGGAACTGGGCGCTCATTCATCAGCAGGCAGCGCGCTGTGTGAAGCTGGGCGTGCCCGTAACCATCATCGCGGTCATGATGAAGTCGAACTACTTGCGCCTGGCCGAGGTAGCGCGAGTGGCCAAACAGTTCGACGCTCCTCTGCGTGTGAACGTCTACCAGGCGGTGCGATCCGACATTTATGCGCTGTCCTACGAAGAGTATTGGGAGGGATTCCGCCGCCTCTTTGCAGAAACCGATGTGATCGCCATTGGCGAACCGTTGGTGCGAGCGATGGCAGGGCTGCCACCGCTTCAAGGAGGATGCGGCGTAAGCACGGTGCGGGTGACGCCGCGCTCCACCACGCAGCCGTGCGTTTATTGGCCGGGATCGGGTGAGCCACTGTCCGATTTGATCTCGATGGGGCTCGACATTCTAGACTCCGCCCCCTTTGTGCAAGCCCGCACACTTCCAGATGCGTGCCAGCCCTGCGAGTTCCGCGATTCATGCCATGGCGGCTGTGCCGGACGTCGACGCCTCCAGGGCGCGTTGCGAGAGCCTGACCATTATTGTCCAATCGTTCGCGGGGAACAGCGTCGCTTGCAGGTCCGCATGGCGCCTACCCGCGATCTGCCAAAGATGAGCAGTTGCTGCACGACCGTAGTAATGGCCAGATAGAGTAATAGCGATTTCACAACAGTCACGAACGATCGAATAATAACGTCCTCTATCTTTCGCTCAAGCTCAGATAAGGGAGTGCCTTCATGTTGAGCTTCCTCAACAATCCGTGAGACCGCGAAGTCCTTCGCTTCGCGGGTGCTATGATTCTTGAGACCGTCTATGACATCGCCCATTCACGTACTTCCTTCTCCCTCCCAGCAACATCCTTTGGCGTACGATCCGCTGCTCGACGACGTTGGGTACATGACCTGCATGACCCTGGTGCTGCTCGGAAATTACGCGCAGACGGGGCATCTCGGCGGACCGCTCGCCTACACACCGTACAATGTTGCGGCGCATTTGATCGGTCCTGAAAACGGCGGACTCCGTTTCGATTACCGCCGGCCGAAGCATCCTTACTCCGACAAATTCATGATGGCGGCGGGCCACTCGGTCCCCACGTGCTACGCGCTGTGGATGATCATGGGTCAGGCGCTGTATCGCAAGTATCAGCAGACCGGCGACCCGCGTTATCGCGTCGACCCGCACGTCGCGATGCTGCCGATCGACGCCTTGGGATTCCGGCGCGGCGCGGGCGCGCTGAAGACGCTGCTGCACGAAACGGATTTGGAGGACCATCCGCTGTTCGCGCAGGCCAAAGGCCGCGGCATCCGTGCGCTCGCGGGACATGCCGAAAGCACCGACTTAACTAACGACGTGAACGGCGGGCCCTCGGGCATCGGCATCGCCACGGCCGCGGGCAAGGCCGCGTTCTGGGATGTGGCGGGCGCGCCAGCCTCGCCGAAAGTGATCGCGCTGGAAGGCGAATTTGCGCTCACTGAAGGTCACGCGCAGGAGTTGAAGACGCAGGCGCTCGCGCTGCAAGTGGGAAAGCGTTTGCGCGTGATGGTCTCCGACAACAATGCCGGCATCGACGATCGCCTTCTTGGCGGCGTAATCGCCGCCCAGTTCGACGGCTACGATCTCGTGAATCAATGGACGTCGTATGGATGGAACGTCTTCACGCTGTCGAACGGTAACGATTACGGCGATGTGGCCGCGGCGCTGAAAGCAATGGACGAAGTGGACCCGCACGACCGCCGTCCCATTGTCGCGATCGGCCAAACGATCAAGGGCTACTGGCCCGCGGCCGTCGACGGAAAAATCCCCGGCTACGGCGATCAATTGGTGAGTTACCCAAGCCATCCCTACGCCCTGAAGATGAACTCGGAGTATTTTGTCGCGCTGGCGCAGACGTTTGAGAAGCATTACGGCGTGGAGTTCGAAGGTATTCGCAAGGGACCGGTCAGCGACAATCGCGAGCGATTGATCCAGTTCAAGACAAACATGGACGTGGTAATGTCGCTCCTCGACCGCAACGGATTGGGCGATCGCCTCGCCGATCGCCTGGTGGAAATCGGCGACACCGTGCGCGACGACGTGAAGTTGCGCATTTCAGCCTCGAGCGATCCGTTCCTCGACGATCGCCTGCGCGTCACGGCGCTACCTGAAGACCCGCAGAAGGTCTCGATTCGCAATGCGATTTCCGGTGCGGAGAAACAAGTTGGCATCGCGCTTTTCAAGAAACCGGGCGAGGTGGCCGGAGCGCGGCGCGCGATTTCCGAAATCATCAAGTGGATGAATTACGTCACGGAAGGACGATTCTTCACGGTGGCCGCCGACCTTTCGGAGTCGATCAACGTGGAGCACGGCAGTTTGTGGGGACACTACAGTCCCACGGACAATCCGCTGGGCACGCGCTTGAAAGCGCCCATTGAAGAAGCGGGCAATGTCTCCACCGCCATCGGGCTGGTGAGTCAGAGCGCTTCCGTCGATCCCGAAAAATTCGCCGGCGTTTGGGCTTTGAGCGGCACGTACGGAGCGTTCACGCCGCTGATGTACACTCCGGCGCGGGTCTGGAGTCAACAAAATCAGGACAGCAAATTCCGCATGGGCGTGCTGCATATTCTCACCGCGCACTCCGGTCCTGAAACCGCGGCCGACGCCCGCACCCACTTCGGCATCTTCGCGCCGCAAGTGTGGAAGCTGTTCCCGCGCGGTCAGGTGATCAATTTGAGCTTTTGGGATTACAACGATGTGGCGCCCGGCTATTTCGCGGCGGCGGAAATCGCGGCGCGCGATCCGCGCGTGGGCATCATCACGTTGGAAGTGGCGCGTCCCGACTTCGCGGTCGCGGACCGCAGCCATTTCGCCGACTCCGATCTGCGCGCTGCCGCAAAAGGCCTGTACGTAATCCGCGATTTCGCGCCCGACAAGCCGCGCCACGGTTACGTGATCGCGCAAGGATCGAGTTCTACGGTGAATCTGGTAAAAGTGCTGCCGAAACTCGAAGCGGCCGGTGTGAACGTGAAGGTGATCGCGGCGATCAGCGAGGATTTGTTCGATCGCCAGCCGCAAGCGTATCGCGATTCCGTGCTGCCGCCCGAGGCTCGCTACGACTTGATGGTGTTATCAACGGGCACGCGACGCATGTGGCCGCTGCGTAACCTCGGCCCGTTAACGGATGAGTATTCACTCACGTCCGACTTCGACAACTCCTGGAGAAGCGGCGGCCTCGAACTGGAAGTGATCGCGGAAGCGCATCTCGACCCCGATTCGATTTTCGCGGGCGTGGAGCGATTCGCAAACCAACGCGAGCGCCGCATCGGCGATCAGCGCAAAATGATCGGGTAGTCGGGTGGCTGTTGCGCTCGTCGCTAGTGCGCCCTTTCAGGGCTGTGTGACAACTTTCCAAAGAAAGAACGATCAGCCGGGGCGAGCGAAAAGTGCTTACTTCTACATAACTGACGAGTGGACGACAACTCGCCCGGACTATGAGAATGCTTCTTCCGAGCCGAGCGTCAGCCGTACGTGACGTCAGTGCTCTGTCCGACCTCGATAATATAACCGTCAGGATCGCGGATGTAGCAGCGTATCTCGCCGTATTTGGGTATTGGCTCCGTGATGAACTCGGCTCCTCGACTTTTCCACAATGCATAGCACGCTTGAATATCCGCAACGCGGAAATTCATAAAGCTGTTGATGTGATTGGGGTCGGGGACGCTGAGCGTTACCGTCGGCTTATCCGGGGTCGGCCCGCCTCCAACGTTCAGAATCATCCAGATATTCGCAAGCCGAAGGTACGCAGGCGCGTTGCCGTCACCCAAGCTCAGAATGCGAGCGCCGAAGACCTTTTCGTAGTAGCGAGCCGATCGCTCGATGTCGGCGACGGTGAGAAAATGCGCGATGCTGATCCCCCCTCGCGGGGGCATCTCATAGCTCTTCTGTTCGATTTGTACGCTGTTCATTGACGACTCCCGTTGAGTGCCGGTAGAAGAAGTTTCAGAAGCGCTTCATCAGAGAACGGGTTCTGACCTGAGATCAGCTCGCGATCTTGAAGGACGTAGCTCTGCCATGGAGCGGCCACACTTACGTCACCGCCCGCCGTACGCAAGGCGAAGTCCGGGTAGAAGAGAACCTTACCCCCAATCTCAAGCGGCTCCCGCTGCTGCTCTTCCGCTGTCGAAAAGATAGTCATCTTATATCCGGAATAGATCCAGCCTTGAGCTTTTGCGTGTGCTCCAGCGGCATCGCCCGCCGACAGCGCGGCGACCACTTCCGTCGAATTCGGAAGCGCCGCGAGAAGTGAAATCGGGCCATGGCAGAGCACTGCCGTAGGCTTCGATGTTTTATGAAAGTGTCTCAGCACGGTGCCCGCGTCCGGATCATCGAGTAGGTCCATCATCGGGCCATGGCCGCCGGGGACGAAAACAGCGTCATATTGATCCAGGCCCGATGCGATGACATCCGAGATACGAGTTGGATTTTTGAGCCCAGTCAGGCTGTCGCGGAATTTTAGATAGTCCTGAAGCTTAGCCTCGTCCCCACCGAAGAACTGGGCTATAGCTGAATTGACATCCATTTGCGGCGTGTTGCCTTTGGGGTTGGCGAAAGTGATCTCGTAGCCCTCCTTCATCAGGGCGCGAACCGGAACCGTCAGCTCGTTGAGGTAGTAGCCAGCGCCGGCATAAACCTTGCCATCTTTCAGGGGCAAGCCATGACCGCTCGAGACTAGCACCAATACTTTTCCTTTTGTTGTCATTTTGTTCTCCTCTCTGAAATCGGAACACAGACTGGGGACAGACGGGACGCCCCATTCATTGAAATTGGGGAACGTCCGTCTGTCCCCACTGTTTCCCAAAGCGCGCAAGGGCGGGCCCTCGCGGTTGATGGGGGTTATGGCTGCGGGAACCCGAACATCAACCACGACTGATTGGCTACCCAATGCGGGTATAGCTCCGTCATCCGATCGAACAGGTCCTGGTCGGACGTCGCGCTTTTCTGCAGCCGATCAAAGTCCTGCAGGTAACGCTTAGTGTCTTGGATGGTCGAAGGAGAGTCGGGCGCGCCAGGCTTCTTGTGACCGGCGACAACAATCGCCGGGTTCAGCGCCGCTAACCGGTCTAGCGCCGCGATCCAATTCTGCCGGCTCTCGGGGGTGGTGTCGCCGACGTACATGCGGCACTGGTTGTACACAACGTCGCCAGCGACGATCAGGCTGATCGATGGAACGTGTAGAGACGTCGAACCGGGACTATCGGTGCGGCCCTGCTCGATGATACGCAATTCGTGGCCCTCAAGCGTGAAGGTGTCGCCCTCATAGGGATCAGGTGAGACCAACTTCGTCGGCACTTGCCCAGGAAACAATTGGCGGGCGAATTGGCTCAGCGGAGGAACAAACGACGACTGCATGGCCTCCACCGTCTTCGGCGTTGCTATCGCCCGAGCGCCTGGGAAACGGTCGAGGAGAACGCTCAGACCGTAGAAGTGGTCGAAATGGCCGTGCGTTATATAGATGGTCTGCAGGTTGCGATTGTGCAAGGCAACCCAATCCGCGAGAGCCTCCGCCTCAGCCACTGTCCCCATTGCGTCCACCAGTACCGCGTCGTGCTCACCGAAGATCAACGTCGACGTGATCGGGTCAAAGCCGATCGGCTCGCCGAAGGGCTTTGGCCGCTCGCCGACCATAGCCTTCCCCGGGGCGGTAAAAATGTTCACACTAAGCGTGTTCGACGCCGCAGGCACGGTCACGCGCGTGGTCTCTTTCAGTTCATTTGGGCCGTCCATTTGGTACTCCTTTCGATATCAGAGCGAGTGACTATTCAAAGCAAATTTGGCAGAAGCGCGACGACGAATCCATTGGACGAACGTATCAATCGATACCAAGTATTGCTTGGACGTTGCGGTCAGGAATCGGGCCCGGTGCCCCACTCATTCGCGGGTTTCGAATGAGTGGGTTCCAAGACATGCCAAGAACAACACCGCTCTATTTCGCGTCCATCCACTTGTCTGAGCCTGCCAGCTTGACGGCCACATTCGAGAACCAAAGGTGGAAGGGCTTGCCGTCGGCGGTGCCGCGATGTTCGGTTGAGATGAGCAGAGGACCTGCCTTCTTGTAGCCCGCCCACGTTGTGATCACAACGCTGGGTTTCTTCGGCCCACCGCGGTCATAGCGGAATTCTTCGACTCGCCCGTCCGAACCGACGTAGAGTGTCCAGGTATCACCCGGCGTGTAGCCGACGTCGGAAGGATACTTCACCACGACCTTCTCGGCAGAACCCTTGCCGAGCGGCAGTTTCTGCATACCTTCATCGGTCACCGTAGCGCCGGTGTCCCAGTAAACATGGAACGGGAAAATCAGCCAATAGTTGTCATTGGTAAAGCCGGGATCGATGTCGTTCTTCACGTTGTCCGGCTGGCTGCTGAGCTGCGAGCGCAGATAGGTGACCTTCACCGGCTTGCCGTCCTTATCTTTTCCCTCGTAGGTGACCTGGCCCGTCTTGGGCTCCCAGGTCCATGTTCGAGAAACATCTACGCCCGGAAACTGTGCGCTCCAGGTGTACCGGATCGCTTCAATCTGCCCAAACGAATCGAGGCCATAGGTCTTGGCGAGCTTTTCGACGATGGGCGGGCGCTGCTGCGCCCAGGACGTTACAGCAAGAACCATTACCCCAAGGATCGGCAAAAGACGTATCGCTGCATTACGGCCTGAATTTCTCATGGAGGTCCTCCTTGGTGAATTCAACGACGGATGTTGGATGAGGGAGGACGGGTGGGGGCTTCAAGATACGGAACGTATGTCAGCAGCCCCCTGGTGCGCATCCAGACCCCAGGGCAGCTACTCGGTTGGGCCCTGCGGCGCGTCGGGTCGAGTGATTCGGCGCCACAGGATGATCGCGGCGGTGATTGCGACGGATCCATATTCCAGCAGCAGAATCCATCCAGGAAGTCCCCACGGATGTCCAAGCGCCCGCAGGTGCCAAACGATGTATGTGGGAATGATGCTTACTGTCCAGATAATGATCGGCAATGTCGAGACCGATCGCACGAACGGCAGCAGCCAGAGCAAATACCACGGATACACGACCGGCGCGCATAGGAGCGACGCCGCCATTGGCCATGCGAATGCGTCCGCAGAGCACGTCTGGAATTTCCTTCTGAACCAGATCGCGATAAGAACACCGACGAAAGCTGCCAGCCCCATCACGACCTGGGGAGGCGCCACTCGCTCGAGTGCTGCAAACACCGGATCGTTGAAACGAAAGCTTTGGATGTAAGTGCCGAGCGAGCCGATTGGAATTCGCCCATGGTTGAGAAACGGCAGGTACAGGAGTGCGAACACGATTGCCGCCAGCAGAGCGTCGCGAATGCGAACGCGGCGCCAGTAGAGCGGCAGCAGCACAATCGGGAGAAACTTCACGGCGACCGTCAGCGCGAACGCGACAGCTGCAATCGCGCGCCAGCGGCGTATCAGCGCGGCAACCGAGACCAACAGCAGCAGCACCCCGACAATATCGATGTGACCGCTGCCCGCCACTTCTGTCGCCAGCAGCGGGTGCCACGCGTAAGCCAGAATCCAGTGCGCTTCTTGCCCAGTACGACGCAAGATATCGAGCAAAATGAAAACGATGAGAACATCGCAAATCGCAAATGCTATTCGCAGCGCAAAGACAGACTCATGAATCGCCGTGACAGCGCGAAAAAAAAGCTGAGCGCCTGCTGGATATGGGCTGGGGAGATAAGAGTTGTTCAGCGCACGGGTCTCGGGTGTATGCAACCCGCTGAGCGCCGGATCGTCGGGGACCACAACGTAAGGGTTATAACCGAGCCGCTGCATGCGGCCGTCCCAAACATAGCGGCGAACGTCGTCATCCGAACCCGGCGGGATCCGTAGAAATGCAATGTGCCACAACGCGGCCAGCACCAGCCCGATGACGATGACGCGCTTCGGGAATCTCGGCGTGAAAAAGAACTCACGGATGGCGAGAAGGTATGCGACGCCGGCCACGGACAGCGGAAGGATGGGGAAGGCTTCACCTTGGCCGCCGAAGTTGCGTGCGCAGATCGTCAGCGTCACAAGTAAGATGATGCCAAGCCCGTACAGCCTGCGGGATGGCGTGAGCTTCACCGGTCTCCCGTGCCTGCCCGCAGCTGTACGACCGCCTGTCCCCACTGTTGTAGCCAGACCGCCGTTCGCGGCGCCCTGGCCGGAGCGAGTCGCAGCTCCGCGGCAAGCCGGGTTAAGTCGTCCTCCACGTCGATGTCATAGAAGGGATCTGTAAACCCCACGGAAAGCTGCATTGTGCGAGCGCGTGCGAGGAGGGTCTCGAGAGCGCTTTTGGTGCCCATTCCGTCGCCATTGAAAAGCGCGGGGTGAGCAGCCTTTGCCCCTACCAGATAATAGCCGCCGTCATGGGTCGGTCCAACAATCACGTCTTGCGCGGTGAGCGCCTCGAACGCGCTCCAAAGAACCGAGGCCGGTAGATGCGGGCTGTCGCTGTTGAAGGCAACCACGCGTTGCCGGCCCGGCGCTGCGAAGTGCGCAAACACCGAGGTCAGGCCTGCCGCAAGGCCCTCTCCCTCCTGCGCCACGACACCCATCTTGCCTCTCGCCAACTGCGTTAGTTCTTCGACATCCGAAGCAGGACACATAATGGCAACTTCTACAGTGCCCAACGAGCTCGCCAGCGTTATCGTGTCATCCAAAAGGCAGCGATAGAGCTCAGTGACGGCTTCGAGCGGAAGGCTGTGAGCTAAACGGGTTTTGACCATGCCCGGTCGCGGCGCCTTAGCCATAATGACCAGCGTGCAATCCCCATGTCGCGCATCGAGGTTGTTCTGGCTAGGTTCCATAGAAAATCGCGTACCAGCCCTCAAACTGGCCGCGCCGCGCCGGCCCTTGGATGCCGAAAATAATAGCGCACTATCAAGGAGAGGATGAACCACGCCGCTCCGACTGTGCCCTTCAGCGTACCGCTGATCTTGGATCTTCCAATGCGCGGATAATAGCTGACCGGCACCTCAACAATACGGAACCCTTTTAGCGCGCCCTTCAGGATCATCTCAACCGCCCAGCCGTACGTGGTCTCTTCCAGATCGAGTCGGCGAAGGACGTCTGCTCGCCCGGCGCGGAACGGTCCGAGGTCTGTGATGCGTATGCCGTACAGACGGGTAATTAGGAAAGCTGCAAGGCGGTTACCAAAAGCTGCATGCCAAGGCAGCGCCCCAGGGATGCTCTGCTTCCCGAGGCGTGAACCCAGTGTGATATCCGCCCGGCCGTCGGTGATCGGAGCCAACAGAATCGGCAACTCCGCAGGTCGATCGCTATAGTCGCCGTCGAGGAACACTACAAGGTCAGGGCTACTTGCAGAGGCCAGTCCGGTCAAGCAAGCGCGACCGTATCCGCGGCGAGGTTCGTGGATCACTCGCGCTCCCAGCTTTTGAGCGATCTCGGGCGTCCCATCAGTTGAATTGCTATCTACAACCAAGACTTCAGTGACAATATCGGCAGGGAGATCAGCTAAGACGCGGCCGATGGACTTCGCTTCGTTATGCGTTGGGATGATGACCGACACTCGCACGTGATTTGGTTCGATCACCACCACGGGGAAGACGGCCACCGCTGCGCCAGTCGTGCGTCGACGCCCCACCTTCGTCCCGCTCGTCCCACAGCGAGCGCGAGCGATGCTAGCACGGGAACCAAGAGTTCCCAAATCCAAGACGTGCCCCACTCGGATATCCAAAGGCTGCCCAGGTACAGGAAGGCCACAAAGGCGACGGGGCGCGTCAGCAGACCGATGACCAGCAGGATCCCGAGAGAGATCTCGGTCAACGCCTGCATAGGGGCTGCCATCGCGGCATGGCTCGCCATGAAGCCCATCACACCCTTCCATGCCGCCGGCGAGTGACTGTGTTGAATGTAATAGTTGATCAGACCTGCGTAGCCCGCTGGAGTGTAGAGACCCTTTCCCAGATTTTCGAAGAAGACCCACACCAACATCGCGCCGATCGTCAGCCGGACCAGTGCCAGCCCATTTGCAGCATGATGTTGTTCAGCCGCGTTTTGCAATGGCGTCGGTTTCGTCGTCATCGTGAACCTCCTATCCAAAAGATGCTGTACCAGTTCGCGACCGGAGCAAAGAGAGGGGACATCTTAAGCTGTTCTCCCTGTTTCTGGCTAGTGGATGCGCGAAGACCATGTAAAGTTACAGCGGAAGCAAGGCGTCGCCGGGACTAACCCTCTGCGCCTGCCAGAGTTGCTATCCGCAAGGTGCAGACCAGTAACGGAGACTGACGTTTGCTATTCCGAGGGTGCATAGTGCCCGGGGATGCATTGTGGTTGCGTTCGACGGTTACTTCTTGAACGAAACATTCACCAGCATCTTGTCGCCTTCGACATCGACCATGTTGCAGAAGGTACGCCCCCCATGCCGGGTGAAGTCGAGTCCCACGCGACTGCCTCCGATGCGGAGCCGGCGAATGTACAAGTGGTCGAGCCACTCCGGCAGCCGTGGATTGACGACATTCAGTTCCCTCCGCGGTGCGCTGGCGCGAATTCCCAATACCGAAGCCAGCATGAGGAACATCGCGCCTGAGGCCCAGGCTTGCGGCGAGCACGATACCGGATAATGCACCGGCTCGTCATACTCGCGCCGTTGCACGCCGCAGAGGAGCTCGGGTAGCCGGTAGTCCCGAAAGTTGACAGCCGCCTGATACAGCGAAGTCAGGATGCGCAGCGCGCCATCGCGCATCTCGTTAATCGCCATGCCGTGCGCGATGATGGAGTTGTCATGCGGCCACACCGACCCGCGATGGTAGCTGAGGGGGTTGAAGACGCGTTCATGGCTGGACATGGTCCGCCAACCCCAGCCGGTGAACATGTCATCGCGCAAGAGTCGATTGCATACAGTGCGGGCGCGGTCCCTACTCATAATGCGGGTGAACAGCAAATGGCCCGGATTGGAGGCAACGACCTCGAGAGGTTTCTTCTCGGCGTCCAGTGCCATGGCGTAGAAGCTGCGGTCAGGCAGCCAGAATGAGCGCTCGAAGCGGCGCGCCAGCTCCATGGCGTCACGCTTTAGCTTTTCCGCATACTTCACGTCGCCAAAGTTGCGCAGCAACGATGACATGCGAATCTTGGCATCGTACACGTAACCCTGCACCTCGCACGGCGCGATCGGGGTCTTCGCCACCGTCCCATCGCGGTGCATGTAAGCGTCCCAGGAATCTTTCCAGGCCTGGTTAACCAGCCCCTTGGGGAACGCCGCTGAAATTCCACGAAGCCGTCCCCGTCGAGGTCGCCGTACCGGTCAATCCACTCCAACGCCGCATAGGCGTGAGGCAACAATTCGGTTACCAGTTCCTCATCGCCGGTCCAATTGAAGGTCTCGCTCAACAGGACAAGAAAGAGCGGCGTCGCATCAAGGGAGCCGTAGTAAGGGCTGAACGGCATCTCGCCGTGCCGGGTCATCTCACCAGCACGATATTCGTGCAGGATCTTGCCCGGCTCCTCGTCGCGCCAGTCGTTGTATTCCCTGCCTTGATAGCGGGCCAGCACCCGTAAGGTATCCACGGCAAGCTGCGGGTTCAGCACCAGCGATTGGTAAGCCGCGATAATTGAGTCGCGCCCGAAGATGGTGGCAAACCAGGGAATGCCGGCGGCGAGGATGTGCTGCTCCCCTTCCGGAATCTGCAGCGCATGGAAGTCCGCGATGCCGGTCTTCAGCATCGCATCGAACACCTCGTTGTCGGTGTGAAAATCGGTGGAGCTGCCCTCCCAGCGCGCGAAGTTGGACCGCCGTTGCTGCAAGTGATGGTTCTGGTCGTAGTTCCGGGCCTGGGAAGGCCGTCCCTCGACCAGTGCGGTAACGGACATCTCAATCTGTGCCCGTTTCAACGGCTCCAGGCGCAACCCCCAGCGGGCGATTCGCTCGTTGATTTGCATGGGTGCAGGGGCTAGCTTGACCAGTGTCTCGCGCATTACGTTGTCGAGCCCGCGGTAGTAGAAGGCTATGCTGTTATCACTGAGGACCGGACGGTAAAACTGCCCGTGCTCTTGACGCGCCACACCGCGCACCTGAAAGACGTCCACGAAATCGGCGTCGAACAACATCTCCACCGTGAAGTCCACTGCTGTGAGGTTGAAGTTCTCGAAGGTGAGGCGGTCAAACAGAATTTCCGATGCCAGCAGTTGATCGCGCCGGATATGCACCGTGTTCTCCGGCAGGTCGAAGGAATCACGCAGCTTAATGTTGCCCGTCGTCAGCTCGATCTGCGCGCAAAACGTCTTTTCGGTACTGGAGGACAACACAACCGTCCGATTTCCGCCGATGCGCAGCTCGAGGTGGCTAAGAAAGCGGGTATCGTCGTGGAAGAACCCCACGTCGGGTGAACCGGGAGGATATACATCGCCCGCGGTGTTGGTTGCGCTGAAGGTTTTACCGTCGATGAGAGTGAGGTTGTCAACCTTGCGCGGCTCGATTCCCGGAAAGGCCAGCCGCGGTTCCACCTGCGGCCGGGGAATCTCGATGAGTTCTTCTGAGGGAATTGTGAGATACGTGCCCATGTCTGCGCGCCCGCCTGCTCACGCCACCAGAGGCATGGGACTGGCCGTCTTGCCCAGCGTGCCCTCCCCGCCGATCATCTCCTGATACAACCCCAGATAATCGGCCACCATTCGTTCCGACGAGAAATATCGCTGACAGTACTGGCGCACCCGGATGGGTTTGAATTGCCCCGGAAGGTTCCGCGCCCGCTGGGCCATTTGCTGGGTCGTGCTGCAACAATAGCCGGAGACACCGTCACGTACGATTTCCGGAACCGAGCCGCCGGGCAGCGCCAGGACCGGCGTGCCGCATGCCATGGCTTCGATCAGGACCAGCCCGAAAGGCTCGTCCCACTGAATCGGAAAGAGCATGGCCAGAGAGGCCCCCAGCAGTTCGTTTTTCCCCGCAAGGTCCACCTCGCCAACGTACTCGATGAACTTCCCGTCAAGGTGCGGCTTGACCTGGCGATCGAAGTACTCCTGGTACATGGGCTGAACTTCGCCGGCAATCTTTAGCGGGATTCCGGCCTGCTTTGCAACCTCAATAGCAATGTGCGTTCCCTTCATCGGGGCGATGCGCCCGAGAAAGCTGAGGCAATTCCGATTCCCGTCGTGGAGGCGATAAAGATTCAAATCAATACCGTGATGGATCGTACGAAGGCGCGGTAGCTCCTCCCGCTTCCGCTGGAAATCGCTGATTGCGACGTACTCGACGGTTGGAAAGAAACTGTACAGTTCGCTCAGCTGCGGCTCGTGTACATGGTGCATGGTGTACACAACTTGGGCATCCGTGTGGCGGGCGAATAGCAGCGCCGGTACGTTGTGCAAATGCAGGATGTCGCAGTCTCTGCCGTCGTGAATGGCCCATGATGCGTGGTTGTAGTCCTTAAGCTCGGACCTCGTATCGCCGCTGGCAGGCCATTGCGAATTTCTGTAAACCCAGCGCTTTTCCACCTGGACCGTGGATTCTCCGTTGGTATAAACCACCACCTCCACCCCAGAGTTTTTCAGCCCTTCCGCCAGGAGCGCGATGAACAACTCGGTTCCCCCATATTTCACCGGCGGAACGGGAAGAAATGGCGGCGCCACCAGAGCAACTCTCATACAGAAATCCCCCTTTCACTTGCCGCCGGGAAGACTGGGCCCGACACAAATTCGTTCACTGTCAAGAAGTCTGAAGAGCTAAGCATCTTTATAGATGCGTAACGGGTGCCTGGGTGTTTCCTCCGGCAACTTGAGCGGAGCGGACTCAATCGGATAGGCCCTGCGTACTGAGACTACATGTCTCGTCTACTTCTTCTTAGCCAGGGCTTTCTTTCCGTCTGCGATGCGCTGTCTGGCATGGTTTGGGCCTTTCACTCCCAATATTTCGTATTTTTCCCCCGACGAGTCATGATAGTTGGCAAAGAACTCCTCAAGTTCGCGAACAAACTGTTTACCCAAATCATCGATGTGCTTGATGTCGGCCCAGGCATGATTGTCTCTCTCTACCGCGACTAACCGGTCGTTGCGCTCTCTCCTCTTCTTGTCGACTTGCTGCCCTTCGATGACTCCAATCAGGCGGCATTCCAGGACGCACCCGGTAAAGGCCGGTTCGTCCATCAGGACCAGCACATCCACCGGGTCACCATCTTCTGCTTTGGTAAGCGGAACGAAACCAAAATCGTACGGAAAGGCCATGCCTGCAGGCAAAACCCTCTTCAGCTCGAAAGTCTTGTCCTGTTGATTAAAGGCATACTTGTTGCGCGACCCTTTGGGAGTCTCGATGACTACGCGGACAGGGGCTTCCTTCTTCCCGCGAAGGGGACTCAATTTCGACGGATCAGCGAGCGAACTGTTCCGGTTAGCTATCTTGGACATGTTGCCTCCATTTCATCTGCTATTCCCGGGCGTATCTTGCGGCTCAATGTTTACCGGCATTGCCGAAGAAGAGGCGCAACTTTCTGCCTAAAGTGTCTCGCGCCTCCCACACCAGGAACGCCACGGTGAACCATGCGCCTGTCGCCAGGCACAGCACCACGACGACGTCTCCCCGGGCGATCCATCGCCAGACGATCGCCGAGAACGCCATCAGACCGACACTTCCCATAGCGGCTCCGGCCGCGTCCGCCCCGGCAGCCATCCTCGCGCGGACGATTCCCTTTTGTCCGGCCCGTTTCTTTTCGTCTTTTTCATGCTTCTGAATCAAGGTTGCGGCCGCAGGAAAGATGGCGGGGAATGCCAGGAACAAACCACCAACTCCCGGACCATATTGCTTCGCAATTACGCCGGCCAGGGCCGTAATGGTTCCACCAAATGCAAAGCGCGTGACATACTCATGCCATTGCGAACGTCGAATGGCAGATATGTTTAGTCTGGCTTTCACAACCTACCCCACCACGCAGTACCACAGCCCTAATGCCGCTCCCAGCCAGATCACCAACGACACAGCGGTAACCGGCAAGACCGGCAGTTTCCGGCGAAGCAGCAACCGGCACACCAGGCAGGCATAGAGACCAAAAGCCAGTGCCCCCAACATCATCGAGCGGGCCTCGTCGCTTACGTATGTCCTCCCGTGTTGAGCGATGGCCAGACCCAGGGTCGCCAGTGCCACGGACGGAGCCGCGCTAAAGAGACCAGCAAAACTCTTCGGCTTCACTACATCTCCCAGGAGCGCAAACGCCGACACCACCACGCCGCCGAGCAGGAACCGGACCATAAGCTCTACCACGGTGAATGGCCACCACAGGTCATAACTGTTTCCACGTAATCAGCATTCCAACGGATGCTGTGAACATCAGCAGCGTTGCCGCCCAGCCCACCACTTGGAGATAGACCGGGATGGCGAACTTGTCCATCACGCGTCGGCTGCTGGCCATGTGCAGGATTACCGCCATCAGGGGCGCAGCCAGTGCGCCATTCAGGACGGCCGCCCAAAACAGCGCTCGTATCGGATCAACATGAAGAAAGGTGAGGCACATGCCCGCCAGCGACGCGACCACGATGGTGAGGTAGAAGGCAGGCGCCTGTTGTGGTTTCTTTTCCAGGCTGGTGGGCCATCGCCCGGCATCTCCTATGGCGTACGCGGCGGAGCCGGCCAGTACCGGCATCGCCAGCAACCCGGTCCCGATGATTCCGCAGGCAAAGAGCCGCTCCGCCCCTGCCCCGGCAAAAGGAGCAAGCGCCTGCGCGGCTTGCGCGGAGCTTGCTATATCGGTTATTCCGTGGGCATGCAGAGTTGCGGCGGTGGTCACAATGATGAAGAACGCCACGAGGTTGGAGAGGCCCATGCCGACGTAGGTATCCACTCGAATGCGAGCGAGCTGGGCAGTCGCCTGGGCCGGGGCCTTCTTTAGAGGCTTGTCCGCCCGGTGGTTCTTCACTTCCTCCACTTCCTGCGATGCCTGCCAGAAGAACAGATAGGGGCTGATGGTGGTTCCCAGCACCGCGATCAGGCCTGTCAGGTAGGCTTTCTTCCATGCAACTTGCGGCACCAGCGTAGCGTGCAGCACCTCACGCCATGACAAATGCACACAGAATGCGGTCGCAACGTAGGCAAACAACGACAGGGTTAGCCACTTCAAATACTTCACATAGGTCCGATAGGGAATGAAGACCTGCAGCAGTAAGGAACCCAGACCCAACCCTATAACGTAGATCCAGGTCTTGCCGGGCAGCAGGAGTTGTGCAGCCGAACCCATTGCACCAATGTCCGCTCCCAGATTGAAAACGTTTGCCACCAATACCAGTGCTATCACGGCGTAAAGCAAGGGCCGGGAATAGTAGCGTCGTAGGTTCGCGGCCAGGCCGCAACCGGTAACGCGCCCAACTCTGGCGCAGGTTTCCTGGATCACGGCCATCAAGGGGTAAGTCAGGACCATCGTCCATAACATCGCGTAGCCGAATTGCGCGCCTACCTGGGAATAGGTTGCAATTCCACTAGGATCATCATCCGACGAGCCGGTAACCAGCCCAGGGCCGAGCACTCGCAGGATAGAGAGAATCCCGCGCGAAGCGGAAGGACGCCTGCCACTGCGCACCTTAACCCGATGGACGTTCGACCGCCTGGGTTTTGCCAACGCTTCCCGCGACATTGTCATCCCGTGGTTCCCCGACAGGGTGCCTGACTGGCTGGGGAGATCCCTAATACGATGCTGTCGAAATGATCCAGTCGACTCTCCCTAAGCTACTTTCCGCGACTTTCCTCTGGTGCTCTCGACGGCGCTTTCCTCGCTGGAGGCGCCCTCTTGCGCCCTCACGTTAATCTGCTCCGACAGTTCCGTCAGTTTCTGATCTGTTTCTTTTTCTTCTTTCAGGGTCTGGCGCAAGCGGGACACGTGCCCGTCCTCACCCAACAATTCTGCAAAGGCACAAACCGTGCCGTAGGCGGCGATTTCATAGTGCTCAACGCGTTGCGCAGCGGCAATCAGGCCGGCGTCCATTACATCGTCGGGAAAGTTCTCGCCCATGATTTCCGAGCCTTCCTTGATCAGGCCTTCCATCCCGACGCATTTCTTGCTGCCGGGCCGCTCTTCCAGCATCTCGAAAATGCCCTCCAGACGTTCCACATGCCCCCTGGTCTGTTCCAGGTGGTCCTCAAAACCCTTGCGCAGGTCTGCGGAAGCCGCCGCTTTGGCCATTTTGGGCAGTGCTTTGGTTAGTTGTTTTTCGGCGCTGTACAAATCCTTCAGTTCCTCAACGTAGAGATCCCTTAATGAATCTTTCGTCATATTGTTCCCCCTCGTAAAGTATCGATCGCTAATTTGTGTTGGTTGTTTGACCGTTTGGATGGCGCGCGTCCTTACGCCCCGTTGAAGTAACTCATACAGGTATTAGTTGCAGAAAAATGAGCTTCGAGATGCCGGACGCCGAGACAGTTCCGGTGAAGCTTGGACTACAGACATGACCGTATTTTCTTCGAGCCAATTCAGTGAATCCAAGTTGCAAGACAGTGGCCGCTAGACCTCCTCAAACGCGGCTCGGGCATCTTAAGCAACATTGCCACCCTTTTACTGAGGGTTTGGGTGGCTGGAGCTGCAATGGCCAGGAATGGGCGCAAAATTCGATATGCAGTAGTGGGGTTGGGTTATATATCGCAAGTAGCCGTACTTCCTGCCTTTGCGCACGCAAAATTGAATTCCACTCTTACTGCACTGGTGTCCGGCGATCCTAAGAAACTGCAAAGCTTGTCCCGTAAGTACGGGGTGAAGCATACCTATTCGTACGAGCAGTATGGGGACTGTCTCGCCAGCGGCGAAGTCGACGCGGTCTACATCGCCCTTCCGAACCACATGCATCGGGCTTATGCCGAAGCCGCCGCCCGAGCCGGCGTACACATCCTCTGTGAAAAACCGATGGCGCTGAACGAAGTGGATTGCGAAGCCATGATCGCGGAGGCGGAAAGGGCCAAGGTCAAGCTAATGATTGCTTATCGCCTCCATTTCGAACGCGGCAATCTTCATGCTATCCACGTTGTGAACTCAGGAAAGATTGGCGAGCCCAAAATCGTGACCTCGGTTTTTTCGCAGCAGGTAAAGGCGGGCAACTCGCGTTTGCAGAAGGACGTCGGGGGCGGCGCGGTCTACGACATGGGCGTTTATTGCATCAATGCTGCTCGCTATCTTTTCCGCGATGAGCCACAGGAAGTTTTTGCCTGGAACGTCGGGCGTGACAGCAAGCGGTTCCACGAGGTACCCGCGACCACCACTGGCCTGCTCAGGTTTCCCGATGATCGTTTCGCGTCGTTCACCTGCAGCTTCGGTGTCGCCGACCGCTCCGTCTTCGAAGTAATCGGAACCAAAGGCGTCCTTAAGATGGACCCGGCTTATGAGATGGCCGAGGCCCTGAAAACAGAAATTTTGCTGGGCGAGAAGAAGTTCAAGAAGACCTTTCCCAAGCGCGATCAATTTGCCGCAGAGCTCGAATACTTCTCCGATTGCATCTTGAACGACCGGGAGCCGGAGCCTTCGGGCCGCGACGGACTCGCAGACGTACGGATTATCCGGGCCCTGCTGCAATCGGCGGAGAGCAACCGGCCGGTGAGCCTGACCGCGCCTGAAATCGTTCGCCGGCCCACTCTTAAGCAGGAAATTGCCAAGCCTGCACTGAAGAAACCGCCGCGGCTGGTGAATGCCGAGCCGCCCGGTCAGGAGATGGAGAGATAGAGAGCATGGCTTGGTTTTGGCGTGGGCCGCGGAGGGTGGAAGTAAGAAAGGAGAACTGCAATGCCGAAGTATGGAAAACCCGCAGGAAAGAGCGTCAAGAGTGCCATGCATCGCAAGAAAAAAGGCACGCTGCGCTCCGGCAAAGGAGGCAAAGGCGGAAAGGTCACCAGCCGGAAGCAAGCCATCGCCATCGGTCTTTCAGAAGCTCGCAAGAAAGGCGCCAAAGTTCCAAAGAAGAAGAAATCAAGCTAATCAAGCTAAAGATCGGAGAGAAAAAACATGGGAACAATCTTAATCATCGTATTGGTTTTACTGCTCATCGGAGCGTTGCCGTCGTGGCCCTATAGCAGCGGTTGGGGATACTACCCCAGTGGCGGCCTCGGCCTGGTGCTCGTGGTTGTGATTATCCTGCTGGTCCTGGGACGTATCTGACGAAAGCACGAGCGGCACGGTCGCCGGACAAAGCTCTTGTCCCCGGAGAACCAGCGCGACCCGCAAATCGGAGGGAAAGAAAAACCGCGTCTTTGACGCGGTTTTCCTAGGAACGTTTGCGCTCACGCCGCTTTGCGATCGCGAAACGCCTTCACCTGGTTGTGTGAACTTATGATGTGATTCTGTTGTCGCTCCAGAATCTGGCGTACCGGCGGTTGCAGGTCCGTCTTCTTCAAGGCTTCCTCATACGCCTTCTTGGCGGCATCTTCGCCCTGTTCGGCGGTCTCAAGCAGCGTGTGATCACCGCCGCCCATGCTGGCTTTCAGGTCGCCCCAATAGCGATGAACGGCGCCTGAGGCGGTTCCACCAACATCTTTCCCGACACCGGCCGCCATCTCCAGTTCCCGCGCAAACTCGCCACGAGTCTGCGACTCCTTCATGAAGTACGCTTGTACTTGTGGGTCCTTGATGTGCTCGCCGATGTCGGCGAATCCCTTCTCTCCGTCGTGCAGTACCTCAATTACATCCTTAACCACGTCCCGCTGGTCTGCCATGTATCACTAACCTCCGCACTATTCGAGTCGCTATCACGCCGGCGGGTTGGCCCATGGCGGCGAGCGTGGCAATCACAACAGGTCCAGCGCGGAGCGGTCCTCGCGTTTGACCTGCGCAAATGTGCAATCGCGAGGAGCTTTGTCGGGACGCCAGCGCAGAAACTTGGTTCCATGGCGAAAGCGCCCGCCGGTGAAGTGATCAAATTGCACTTCAACCACCAGCTTGGGGGCGAGCGGCTGCCATTCCGCCGAGC
The DNA here is from genome assembly GCA_963837245.1 of uncultured Acidobacteriaceae bacterium. Classification (GTDB taxonomy): domain Bacteria; phylum Acidobacteriota; class Terriglobia; order Terriglobales; family Acidobacteriaceae; genus Bog-257. The sequence goes on from CAWIMR010000011.1 coordinate 67,009, forward strand.
GTTCGCTGCTCCAGCGGCTCGGGCCGCCCGGAGCGTTCCCCGTGAAGCCTGGTGGCTTGATAAGTTTCCGCAACTTCACGGTCAGTTCACGGCGGTCCCGTTCGTGGATCGAGGAGGTGAATCCCACGTGATCGAGCTTGCCGGCCTCGTCATAAAGACCGAGCAGCAGAGAGCCGACCAGCGCTTTCTTGCTGAGATAGCGAAAGCCACCGACCACGCAGTCTGCTGTGCGTCGCGCCTTGATTTTCTGCATGCCGGTCCTCTTGCCGGTTTGATAAGGCAGGTCGCGGCGTTTGGCGATGACTCCATCCAACGCAACGCCCAGGCGAAACCATGTACGCGCGACGGCAACGTCCTCCGTGATCGGCGAAAGGCGAATCGAAGTGGCTGCCTTCAGGTAGCGCTTAGCGAAGCGTTCGAGTTTCTTGCGACGTTTTTCCAGCGGCAAATCGGTTACCGATACACCCTTATCATCCACCAGTAAGTCGAAAATGATGAGGGTGGCGGGCGTCGCCTCGCTAAGCTTCCTGATGCGGCTGGCGGCAGGATGAATCCGCATCAGCAGACTGATCGAAGGACAATGTGCCATCCGTGGGAATGACGATCTCGCCGTCAAGCACGAATTGTTCGGTGGCCAGGTTGGAAAGCACCTTCGCCAACTCGGGAAAGTATCGGGTCAGCGGCTTGCCCGACTTCGACATCAGCTCAATCCGCTTGCCATCGCGAAAGGCAAGACAGCGGAAGCCATCCCATTTGGGCTCATATTGCCACTCCGGGCCGACCGGCAACACGCTGGCGGGCAGCGCCTCCATCGGTTTGTAGCGTTTGCTGAGGGGCAGTGACATGGAAACCAGGAACCGCCTATACGATGCGCCTAAGCAGCCGCCTCGCGCGATATATTCCTAAGTAGGATGTGCTTCCGGCGGAATGCGCTGGACAGACCGCGATGCGGGCAGAGGTTGCAGCCGCGATTTCCACCGCGATGAAGTCTGCGACGTCTTCGTGCCATCCCTGGTCCGCGGAACTGCATCGATTTAGTTTGAGTTAAGGCCCGGACGCGTGCAGGCGAAGAGTCTGCGGCGTAGCCGCCAGCGCAGTGAGCGGGGCCCCCGAAGCGATGCGGAGGCTGCTCCGGGCCAGGTTCTCCTCGCTCGACCCTCCTCTGTTACGCTTGATCGATTCTGCGCATCCAACAACTCGTGTCTCGGAGCCCCCGGCGGCCTGGGACCCCTGCGGGCTCGGGCTAACAGTACATGTGGATCTCCTTCCCTAAGTTTTACAAGATCGTGTTCGCGGGCTTCTTCCCGGTGTTGGTCGCCATCGGGATTGGTTCGTATTTCATGTCGAACCGTTTCGCGGACGACGAAGAGCTTGTGATTCACACCTACAAGGTGATCTCGATGTTGGAGACGGTATCCAGCGAGCTGGGTGAAGCGGAAAGCGCGCGCCACGGTTATGTTGTGCTCGGTGACGAGTCCCAGCTGAGGGAGTACCAAGCCGCGGTACAGGACGTACCTCAAGTCCTGCAACAACTGCAGTCGTTGACTGCGGACAACCCGCGGCAGCAGCAACAACTGGCTCAACTTTCACCGCTCGTCCGCACCAGGCTGGAGCTCTCGCGGCAAGCGATGGCGCCGCAAAGCCATGACCTTTCTCCCGCTGGTCCGCAGGCCGAGTTGAGCCCGCAGGGCGCGGTTCTGGACGCCCAGATACGCGCGCAACTGAATGCCATGGAAGACGAAGAGAACCAGTTGCTGCGAGAAAGAGCGAGACTGTCGGCGCGCAACCAGCGCCGCTCCACAGCCTTCCTGCTGCTGGCATTCCTGATCGCTTCCATCATGCTCGTGTTCCTCTTCATGGTCATGAGCTGGGAGGTAAAACGGCGGACCGAAGCGGAAGTGCTCGCCAAGGAAAACGAAGAACGATTCCGGCTGCTGGTGAGCGGCGTACAGGATTTCGCGATCCTTCGCCTCGACCTCGATGGTCGAATCAGCACCTGGAATCTTGGCGCTGAGCGGCTCTTCGGCTATCAGGCCTCCGAGATCCTCGGCCAGCCCCTGTCTCATCTGTTCCGGACCTGCGACAAGGCCACTCCCGAAGCACACTTGCGGACCGCCCTTACCGTCGGCTACGTTCAGGACGAGTGCCAGCAACTGCGTAAAGACGGCACCGTCTTCTGGTCAACCGCACATCTCACGCTGTTGAGAAACGAGGCCGGTCAGCCGCACGGCTATGCCCTGATCACGCGCGACATTACCGAGCGGAGGGAAGCATCAGGAACAGATCAGCCAGCGCGAGGCCCAACTCAACGCGTTCTTCTCGAACGCTTCGGTCGGCCTTGCCATCATCGACCGGGACCTGCGTTTTCAACGGATCAATGGACCCTTCTCGGTCCTGAACGGGCTCCAGCCCGGAGAGAACACGGGCCTGTACTGTGCGGGATGTCGTGCAGAATCTTGCGGCCGAGATCGAGCCGCTCATTCGCCACGTCCTGGACACAGGCACGCCGGTGCTCAATCATGAAATCACGGGACACGCACCCACCACGCCCGGGGTGACGGGTTGGTGGCTGAAGTCATTCTTTCCCATTTCCCGGGAGGGCGAAACCGTGACCCAGATCGGCGCCGTCGTGCAGGACATCACCGCCTTAAACGCGCCGAGAGCACGGTCCGCTGGCTCAGCGGCCGTCTGCTGCAGATTGCGCGACGATGAGACGACGGCGGCTCGCCCGCGATTTGCACGACTCCCTCGGCCAGACCCTGACCGCCGTGAAGATGAATCTGGCTTATCTCTCGAGGGACACTTCAGGGCTGGATGAGCGAGGTCGTAATGCCATGACGGAAAGCAAGGAACTCGTCGATGGCGCTTTGCGCGAGGTGCGTACTCTGTCTCACCTGCTGCATCCTCCCATGCTCGACGAGGTGGGCTTGCTGCCCGCTATCCGATGGTTTACCTCGGGCTTCTCGGAGCGCAGTGGCATCGAAGTCAAATTGGAGTTGCCCAGCACTCTTCGCCGCCTTCCTGTGGAGTTGGAAACCACGATCTTCCGGGTGGTACAGGAAAGCTTGACTAACGTACACCGTCATGCCCACAGCCCGGTTGCCCTGGTCCGCCTCGAGGAGCGTGAGAACCGCGTGGACCTCCAGGTGATCGATCACGGACGCGGCATACCGCCGGAAAAGCTCTCGTCCCGCGCCGAAGGCCGACGGCCATCGGAGTGGGGATCCTGGGCATGCGGGAGCGCTTGCGGCAATTGGGCGGACAATTGGAAATAATCTCCAACCAGGCGGGAACGACAGTCCGTGTCATAATTCCGCTGACTGAGGCTGATGCATGAGTACGTTGAAGATCCTGATCGCCGATGATCACGACATTGTTCGCAAAGGCTTGCGTGTGCTCATCGAAGAGCGTCCCGGCTGGGTGGTCTGCGGCGAGGCGCGCTCTGGCCGCGAGGCCGTGGAAAAGGCCACCCAGTTGACTCCCGATGTTCTGGTCATTGATGTCAGCATGCCGGACCTGAACGGTCTGGACGCCACCCGGCAGATTCGGAAGCAGTGTCCCCGGACCGAAGTTCTGGTCATCACCCACCACGATTCCGATGAGGTCGCCGCTGCCGTGCTGGACGCCGGGGCGCGCGGCTATGTCCTCAAGTCGGATTCCGACCGGGACCTGGTGCTGGCGGTGGAAGCCTTAAGCCATCATAAGCCATTCTTCACCGCCAGGGTCACGGAGATTTTTCTTGCCAATCGAGGAAGCCGGGAAACCGACCCGGCGAAATCGCTGCACCATCGGCTTACCACGCGGGAGCGCGAGATCCTGCAACTCCTGGCCGAGGGCAAAAGCGCGAAAGAGGTCGCTTCCGTTCTCGGTATCGCCATCAAGACCTCCGATACCCACCGCACCAATATTATGCGCAAGCTCAATGTTCACTCGATCGCCGAACTGGTGCGCTACGCCATCCGCAACAAGGTGGTTGAGCCCTGAACCAACTTTCCTCAGCCCACCCTCAAAATACAGGGTTCACCGTATTTACCGTGAACCTGGACTTGCGTTTCAATAGATATCAGGCGTTATGAACTCAGGGACCCCTGCTCGGATCATGCTGTCAGACGACCATTCTTTCGTCCGGCGGGGTCTGCGCAACATACTCGAATCCACCAATCAGTACGAGATATGCGGGGAAGCCAGCGATGGTCAGCAAACCCTCGAACTAGCCAGGGCCCTCCATCCCGACATCCTTATCCTCGACATTTCCATGCCCGGGCCGAACGGTCTGGAAGTGGCGAGGCAACTTCACGAGTCCCTTCCCGAAATCAAGGTCCTGGTTTTGACCATGCACGATTCGGCGGAAATGTTACGCGCGGCAGTGGCCGCCGGTGCCCATGGCTACCTCTTGAAATCTGACGACGAGAAATTGTTGGTGAGTGCCCTGCAGTGTTTGCGGAAGGGCCGCCATTTCGTGAGTCCCTCCTTCGATTCCGGACTGGCAAAGCAGCTGTTTCACTAGGGCCTTCTTCCCTCTGGCCACGGGTTTTCCCCTAAGGTAACTTCACCGGTCGTGTAAGGTTTACACCCGATTTTCAGGCACCCGCGGGTGGCCTATCGTTTACTCAACGCGCGCAGGTGCGCCCGGCGATTTAGCCGGAGAAAGAAGCAGAAAATGAGTCACGTGGTCTTTGACAGTCACAGGCTGGATGAAGTTGGAACTCAGCTATCAATTTGGAGGTCACCTTTGGTACCAGAAAAGGAAACGTTGGGCAGTCGTATCTCTGAGCAAGAGGCAATTTCCGGGGCCAAGTTGGGCGATGCGAACTGCTTTGAAGCTTTGTACAAACTGCATAAACGCTACGTCTACGCGCTTTGCTTGCGCATGACGGGGAACACTGTGGCGGCGGAAGATCTAACCCAGGAAGTCTTCTTGCAGTTGTTTCGCAAGCTTGGGACCTTCCGCGGAGACGCAGCTTTTTCCACCTGGCTTTATCGCGTGGCCGTGAACGTGGTTCTGATGCGCCTGCGCAAGCCGGAGCTTGAGATCGTTCCCGAGCCCTTGGAATCGCAGCCGGACGATGGTCCCAAGCGAGAACCGGGCGCGGAAGACGGGACCTTGACTTCCTCGGTGGATCGCATCGCGCTGGAGCGCTCCGTTGCCGCTTTGCCGCCGGGATATCGCATGATTTTTCTCTTGCATGACGTGGAGGGCTATCAGCACGAGGAAATTGCCCAAATGTTGCGCTGCTCGGTGGGTAATTCCAAATCGCAGCTCCACAAAGCACGCATGAAATTGCGCGCCGTCCTTCGCATGAGCAACACAGAAGAACGGGAACGGGTGCGGCCCGGGAGTGAGCTTGTTTCGTAAGAAACGGGAAATCGGCACTTTTGGCGCAATTTGGCGTTCCTGCGAATGAGTGCACGCATGTTGTACTACTATCGGGCGTTGTCGTCCAGCGCATGCGGTTGAAGTGACGGAGCATTGTGTGCGCTAGACAGCAACGTAAAGCCGCCCTCATGTCCGACGAAGCGACCACCTCCGCCTGCTGGATATGCGATAAGATCGCGCCGCCACCGGAGCGCATCATCGACGCCTTAGGATACCCGGTCCACAGGAACTGCTACGCCGAGTTGCTTAGGGAAGAAGAAAGCAGACGCAAGTCTGGCCTCCAGTCTGAAGAACGCTCGCCTTCCAATATTTGGCGCAAACTTCGAACCAATGCCTTTCGGTTCTCAAAGCCTTAAAAAACTTCCGAATTGCTGAATCCGTGCGCACGGTAGAGTTTGTGTAGCTCGGTTGACATCCCACTTGTTGACATCACATTTGAAGAATTGTCATCACGAGCGGGCGTCAGCCCGCGAGGGATCTGCTGTCCAGTGTCTGGGGAAAAAGCGCTGCTCTAGCGATTGCACTCAAGCAACCCGGTGCTCTCAGGAATGGTTCGAACGCTCGGAAACTACCATCGGTCGCCGCGGGCGTAGCTCGGCATTCGGCAAGAGTTCCTGGATCAGGTCCAGCAACTCTCCCGGATTTGTGACCCCTTTGACCATCACCGCATCGACCAGGGCAGGGACGTGATCCGGTAAATGGCTGTCGCCGGTCAACATAATGAGCGGTATCTCCGGACGCAGCACTCGGACATCATGGGCAATGGCGTCTCCGGTCTCGCCATGCGCCAGGTGATAATCGATCAGAATCAAGTCAACCGGTCTCTCCGTGACGACGTGGAGCGCCGATTGATGGTCGTGCGCGGGAATAGTTTCACAGCCAAATATCTCCAACATCCGCATGCGTATGCTGAGGTTCGCGATCTGATCATCAACACAGAGTATCGCCGGTTTCTTCGCCATAAACACCTCGCCCTACCGGCCCCGCAGACCACGGTCGCTGAAAGCCTCATCGTTGGACGATGTTCAATATGATGCGGAGGGAAACGATTGAGGATGGATGTTGGAGCCGCAAACGGGGCGCGGTTTCCGCTGAGAGCAGCTATGGTAGTGCCTCAGTTTTGGAGCGTAGCTGTGACTTACTAAATGTCGTAGCGCAATGAAACGTTTCGCCGCGACAGACAAACGTCCGCATGGATGTCTTCGACGTATTCCAACGGAGCATAACGATCGGTTCTGACCGTCTGGAAGCAGTACATGCAGATGCTTTCGCTTTCGGATCGGCGCGTAAAATCTGGCTTTGTCTCAGAGGGTTCTGGACTGCTCATGTTGGCACCTTCACAGGCCCGCAGGACGCGGGTATCACACCTCAGAAATCGCTGCGGGCCGGGGCTTGCGCTTACGTTGTCCGCCAGTATCAACGGAATCGCCGATTACTGTCGGTGACCCGCATCACTGAAGGAGGGTCAGCAGACACACTCAAAATGTCCCCCGTCTAATCAACCCCATTCCCCAGAATGAAGACCCCGCCCGTCATTTCTCCCTCTGGCCCGCAGCCGGGCTAACCAATGAAACGTCAGGCCACCCACGATGGCTTTTTGGCATCAGCCATACCGGGAGATTACTGTGCGCCAACCCCAGACCCCTGATTTGATCAGCCTGTTGCGAGAAACCCTTGAACAACTGGAGAAAACCCAGGAGGTGCTGCCTGACGATCCAGCCCTGGTCGAACTCAAGCGCTCAATTGTGAGCGCAATTGCCGAACTGAGAATCGCAAAGAATGGAAAGTCTCATGCCGCCTGAAGACAACCCAAGCCGGGGAAGCGTGGTCTCGGCAACGGTTTGGATAAGCCCTCACCGCCCAAACCGGCAAGCTTTGGCGCAAAATGACGCGCCACCTGCCCAGGCGGGTGGCTTAAACTCTCTTCATGGAGAGTGGGGCCATGCAGGACAAGACGGCTACTGTGGTCTGTTGGATGTGCGGCAAACCTATTCCTCTGGAAAAATGCAAGACTGACGACCACGGACACGTGGTCCACGAGCACTGCTACGTTGCAGAGAGCGTACAGAACGCGGAGAAGAAGAGCGCGGCCAGTCTCTAGTCGGGGAAATGGACGCAGCCGGATCTCCTTTACGGGAAAACTTTCCTGCGCCGCGGAAGACGCGGCTGTTTGTGCCCCGCTCGAGGACGACGAGTCCCACAACCTGGATTTCCCAATGAACAGCAGTACCCAACCAAAGTGAGTGGCCCATCTCCGGGCCCGGTATCTCTCCTTGCGGGGAGGAACTCATGTTAACCAGCGCCACTCAAAAGAACGCCTTTGCACGACGGGTCCTGTTGGTTGACCACCACGACCTGATCCTTGAAACCCTGGCCTTCGACTTGCGGTGCGCCGGCTCAATGGTGAAGGTAGCGCACAGCGACGACGAAGCGTTGGAGTTCGCTAAGACCTTTCGCCCCGAACTGTTGGTCAGCAAGGTAACCCTGCCCGTCATCGGCGATCTTGCCGAGGCGGTTGAGATCAAGCGCCGGCATCCCGAATGCAAAGTCGTACTGCTCAGCTTCTGGGACATAGCGGCCGACGCCGCCACCACGCTGATGGCGGGCGATTTTAGCTTTCACCTGCTCTGCCGGGCGGAACATCCGGCAAATCTTCTCGGACATGTTGCCGCTGTTTTCCATGACTGCACGACTGAACAACTGGCTTCCTGAGGCGATTCAGATTCAGTTGAAAGAAACTTCAGTGAGGAGACAAGCAATGCAAGCAGTAAGCAAACCACCGATGGCCGATGTTTCGAGCCAGACTTCGCCGCTCGACGGACCGCAAGCGATCTCGCAAGACCCGTCACTGGAATCGCAAATCCAGGCCCGGGCCTATGAACTCTACCAGCAACGTGGCATGTCAGATGGTCATGCCCTGGAGGACTGGCTGCAAGCCGAACGGGAAATCTGTCAATCTTCAACGCTGGTGATGGCGAAAGCTGCGTAGCGCCCATGCGGAGCAGGACCGTGAGCTGCAGGCAATGTCGCGGTCTTGGCTTCCCTTCTCCAGGACGATGACTTCAGCGACCTATAGTCCAGCGTTGAGATAGGTGGCAGTTAAAAGGAGTCTAGTAGGGACGTCCTCGAATTTTCCAACTTTGGAACAAGCCAATTGATCCGCTGATGAAAACCCTCTAGTCCCGATTTGGAAATTCGCTCACATTTGCGTTTTAAGCGGGCTGATCGCTTCTGGATGACCCTGAGTATCACCCAACCGGCTTAAGGCGATTGTAAGTATCCTCCGGCAGAGCCGGAGGCTTTATGGGCCGCGGGCCCCTCAAAGGGGCCTTATCGCGACCCAAAGTCAAAACCATAAGCTCTCGGCAGTAATGCTAACAACCAGCGGTTATCGAAGGGAGAAGCATACTGCCGGAACTGTCAAACTTCTGCTGCCTCCCCGGCAGAGCCGGGGGGTCTCCCAACGAACTAGGGCCACTTCCGGCCCCGCACGGGGCATTCTACGCAATGGCCGGATAGCTATTTGTGGTTTGCGCGAAAGAACTATCGTGGGGCGACGGACAAATTCTTGAGAGTATCGAACCGTGCAACTCTATCAAATAGCTATGTTAACAGCATTCTTATCTATTCAGGAATGCCATCTATATTCCTGCGCTTATAATAATGATAGTAACAATGTCAGCGCCCTAGTTATCTTCTTTACCATAGTCGTTGCTATTGGCACGACTATTCAACACGCTCCAGATCAACTAATAAAGTCCGCGTTCATCCCTGTAAATCCGCGGTTACTTTGTCTTTCTTTTGCCCGA
>CAWIMR010000012.1:0-56611 GCA_963837245.1 uncultured Acidobacteriaceae bacterium
TTTACTGCTGTTCCTTCTTCTTCAACCCGTCAATCAATTCGTCAATCTTTTCTACGGTCAGGTTCTCATGGAAGTCATAGTTCAGCATCAGCGCCGGGGCCCACGAGCAAGCCCCGATGCACTCGACTTCCTCCAGACAAAACAGACCGTCCGGTGTCGTTTGCTTATTGCCTACGCCCAGTTTCTTCTTGCAATGCTCAAACAGATCGTCGGCGCCGCGCAGCAAACAACTTACGTTGGTGCAGACCTGGACGTTGTACTTGCCAACCGGATGCGTGCGCAGCATCGAGTAGTAGCTAATGACGTTGCGCACTTCCAAAGTCGTTAGGTCGGTGCGTTGCGCGATCTCGTGAATGGCCTCATCCGTCAGCGAGCCGATCTCGTCCTGGATGTAAAGCAGCATCGGCACCAGCACCGAACGCTTAGTCGGATAGTGCGTCACCATGATGGCGAAGCGCTGTTCGAGTTGGTCAGAAAATTTCATTGCCACTTAGCACTTAGCAATTAACGTTTGGCACTTAGTGTTCAGTGGCGCGATCCTTTGCTAATTGCCAAATGCCAAGTGCTAATCACTATCGATCGCAATCTCCCAGCACAATGTCGATACTGCCAATGGCCGCCACTACGTCGGCGATCAGGTTGCCTTCACACATCTTGCGCAACGTCTGAAGATTCGCAAACGACGGCGAGCGCATGTGCACGCGGTACGGCTTGGCCGTTCCGTCGCTGACCACGTAATAGCCCATCTCGCCACGTGGCGACTCAATCGGCATATACACTTCGCCCGCCGGCACGGTGAATCCCTCCGTCACAATCTTAAAGTGATAGATGAGGGCTTCCATCTGCGTCTTCATCTTCTCGCGGTCGGGCAACACGACGTGCGGCGCATCGGCCTTCACCGGGCCTTCCGGAATGCCTTCTAAAGCCTGCATGGCAATTTTCTGGGACTCACGCAGCTCGGCCACGCGAATCAGATACCGCGCGTACACGTCGCCGTCCTTCGACACCGGCACGTTGAACTTGAATTTCTCGTATCCGCTGTAGGGCTGGTCGCGGCGGAGATCCACGTCAACGCCGCTTCCCCGCAGCGTCGGGCCGGTCGCGCACAGCGCAATCGCGTCGTCGGGCGCGAGATAAGCCACGCCCTTGGTGCGCTTCACCCAGATCGGATTGCTGGTCAGCAAGCTTTCGTATTCGTCAATGTTGGAAGGGAAGCGATCGAGGAAGCTCTTCACGCGATCGAAAAATCCGAGCGGAGGCTCCAGAGCCAGCCCGCCAATGCGGAAGTACGAGGTCATCATGCGCTGCCCGGAAACCGCCTCGAACAGCCGCAGCACGTCCTCGCGCTCGCGAAAGCAATACAGGAACACCGTCATGGCGCCGATGTCGAGCGCATGGGTGCCCAGCCACACCAGGTGCGAGTTGATGCGCGTCAACTCGTTCAGCATCACGCGGATCCACTGCGCACGCGGCGGAATCTCCAGCCCCAGCAACTTCTCCACCGCCAGGCAATACGCCAGGTTGTTGGTCATAGGGCAGAGATAATCAATGCGGTCGGTCATGGGAACGACCTGCTGATAGAACTTCGCCTCGCAGGTCTTTTCAATGCCAGTGTGCAGATACCCGATGTCGGGCATGACGCGCACGATGGTCTCGCCGTCAATTTCCAGCAGCAATCTGAGGACGCCATGGGTCGAAGGGTGTTGGGGGCCCATGTTGAGGATCATCGTCCTGTCATCAGACGGATCCAGCACCGGCGTGGGAGTCATGTGGGCCATGATTAGCGATAACCCTCGACCGGATAGTCCTTGCGCAGCGGATGGCCTTCCCAGTTCTCCGGCATCATGATGCGGGTCAGATTGGGATGCTCGTCGAAGCGGATGCCGAACAAGTCGAAGACTTCACGCTCGAAGAAATTGGCTCCCGGCCAGATAGGCGTCAGCGAATCGACGCTCGCGTCACCGCCAGCGAGCCTCACCTTCAAGCGCAGATATTTCTTGTTGGGAATCGAGAACAACTCGTAAACAACTTCGAAGCGCGGCTCGTTGGGATACCAATCCACGCAGGTAATATCGGCCAGGGCGTTGTACTGAAGTTGGGAGTCATTCTTCAGCGTGAGGCATGCCTGGCGCAGGGAAGTGCGATCAACCCAGATGGTGAGTTCGTTGCGGTCGAACTTCACTCCTGTGATCGCGTTCCACGCCAGCAGACTCGCCACTTCGGGGCGCTCTTTCAGTTGCTCCAGATCGGTGATCGCCGGCTCCAGCGCCATCCCTAGATCCTTTCCGCCTTGCCTTGCTTGTTCCAGTCGAGCACGCCCTTCTTCCAGACGTACCACAAACCCGCCATCACGATGAGGATGTACACCAGCATCTCGGAAAACCAGAACAGGCCGAGGCCGTCCGCCTTCAGGGTCTTCCCTACGATCGCCCAGGGATATAGGAAAATGGCTTCTACATCGAAGAGTATGAACAGCATGGCGACCAGGTAGAACTTCACCGTGAAGCGCTGCCGGGCATCGCCGACCGGCTGCATGCCGCACTCGTACTGCGACATTTTGGAGGGATTGAACTTATGCTGGCCTATGAAGTAGGAGAGCAGCACCATCGCGACAGCCAGAATTCCGGCGACCGCAATCTGCATCAGCAGCGGCAAATATCTGGCAAAGTATAAGTCCGGCATAATGGCGCGATCACTCAGAAAACATGACGTGAGTGCGTGTAAATATTCGAGTTTAGTTACCGTTAACGCACATTGTCAACCGCGTAAGCGCCTTGATTGACGCAGGTTTCACATTCATCCCCTGCATCTTACGTTGGCGATGAAAAATTCTCACTGATATTTGATTGGCAATCTCAAGGCTGCACCCTCAGCGGCGCCAACTGCTTCGTTTCCACCTCATGCCATTGTTGCAGCAACGATGCGGTTGACTCATGCAACTTGGGCACCGCGGCCGCCGCCTGGGTCGTCGGGGCCGCGTCCACTTCCTGAAGCGTGGTCAGCATTTCCAGCAGCGAGGTCCGCACCCCGGTGAGGTTTTCAGGTGGCCGGTTTCCCCATCGGCGGCGGCCTTCTCCGCCTTCCAGCGATTCCAGTTCTTTGCTGGCCTCATCGATCTTTGCGACATCGGCGGGGCTCGCCTTCTCGCGCTTCGCCTTGAGTTGCGTGCGAGCGGCAGTGACTCTCTCGATCACCGGCTGCAACGCGAGCAAGTCCTGATAAACCTGTTGCGAGAGATCGAATTGCTTTTGCAAGTCGGCTACTGGCGTCTTGACGCGCGGATCCATCTGCACCGTCAGTGGCTGTATGTATTTCTGTCCGTCAACCGTGAGGATGACCTTGTACTCTCCCGGCATGATCCACGGTGAGGTCGGCGCCGGCGCAGTGTTCCTCGGCACCGCGGCGATCGGGTATTCGGGCTTGATTCCCGGGACTCGCGGATAGTGCAGGTCCCAGACGAAGCGATGGAATCCGGCGTTGCTCGCCAGCGGATGCGGCGGGCGGACCCAGTACGCCGGGATCGCCAGATCGGGGTCGGGTTGCGGAACTGGATCGGTGCTGGAGTAGCGCTCGCACAAGCTTGCCCGTCGCGTCAAGAATCTCCAGTGTCACAGGTCCCTGCGCAGCGGACTTCAAGTAATAGTTGATGATCGCGCCGTCCGGCGGATTTTGTCCGGCGGGCGTATCCGGCGGCAGCGGAGTATCGGTGTTGGTGTTCCAGCGAACGCGCAAAGCGGGCTCCGGCGCGAACAGGAAAGCGTTGCCCGCGACAACCTTGTCGTCGAGCTGGCGCAAGGGAGTGATGTCGTCGAGAATCCAGAATCCGCGGCCATGGGTGCCGACGGCCAGGTCGTCGTCCTTGATCGGTCAGATCGCGCACCGAAGTTGCCGGCATGTTCAAGCGCAGCGATTGCCAGTGGTCGCCGTCATCGAAGGAGACATAAACCGCGCGCTCGGTTCCGGCGAAGAGCAGGCCTTTGCGCTTAGGGTCTTCGCGCACGGCGTTGACGTTTTCGTTGTCGGGAATGCCGCTGGTGATCTCCGTCCAGGTCTTGCCGCCATCGCGCGTGCGATAGATATGCGGACGCAGATCGTCAAGCCGCAGCGTGTTGATGGCGGCGTACGCGGTCTGGGGATCGAAGTGGCTGGCTTCCAGGACCGAGACCTTTTGCCATGCCGATAGCGCCGGCGGGGTGACGTTGTTCCAGTTGGCGCCGCCGTCGGTGGTGAGCCAGATAAGGCCGTCGTCAGTGCCTGCCCAGATACGATTCTGTCGACAGGCGAGGGAGCCAGGGCGTAGATCACACCGCGCTGCGTGGGTTGTGCCGTAGGCTCGGAGCGAAAGATGCCGACGGTCGCCGGGATATCCCAGGTCTTGCGCGTCAGGTCGGGGCTGATCTGCTTCCAACTGCGTCCGCCATCGCGCGTGGCCCACAGCGTGTTGGCGGCGAAGTAGAGAAGATGCGGATCGAAGGGCGAGAAGACGATTGGCTCGGTGCGGACCACGCGGAAGTCCGGCGAGCCCAGCGGCACCGGCATAATGTTTTGCGCCTGCGTGGTGCGCCGGTCATAGCGCGTCAGCTTGCCGCCGTAGACGATGTCGGGGTCGAGCGGGTCGGGCGCGACGTAGCCATACTCTTCGGCCGCAACGGGATGCCAATCGCGGAAGGTGATCTCGCCGTCGTTGCCGCGGCTGGAGATGCAGGCCGAGCCGCTCTCCTGCTGCCCGCTGCACAGGCGATAGGGAAATGCGTTGTCGGCGGCCACGTGGTACATCTGCGCGGTGGGCTGGTTGTACCACGAACTCCAGGTCTCGCCGCCGTTCACGCTGACGATCGCGCCCTGATCGCTGGTGATGAGGATGATGTTGGGATCGTTGGGATTGATCCAGATGTTCTGATAGTCGTCGCCGCCCGGAGCGCCGCGGAAACCGGTCCAGGTTTTGCCGCCATCGGTGGACTTCCAGGTGACGGTGGAGGTCATGTACACCACGTCGGGGTTCTTGGGATCGATCATCGGAACCGGCAAGTCGCCGCCGCCGATACGTGTCTTCGGACGAGAGTCGGTGGTCGCGATTGCCAGGTCGCGCCGGCGTCGTCGGAGCGATAGAGGTCGACCTTTTCCTTGGTTGCGACGACGGCAATCAGGCGCTTGGGATCGCTTGGCGCGATCGTGACATAAGCTTGAACGATTCCGTTCGGCAGGCCGCCAGCCAGTTGCTGCCAGGTTGGCCGCCATCGGTGGACTTGAAGATGCCGCCGCCAGTGCCGTTCCATTCGCCGTTCTCCCACGGGCCTTCACGCGCCTCCCACAATGTGGCATACACGACATTGGGGTCGGAGGGGTCGATCCTTACACCCGCCGCGCCGATATTCTCGTCTTTATAGAGCACCTTCTGGAAGGTCTGTCCGCCATCGGTCGAGCGAAACACGCCGCGCTCGGCATTGGGGCCGTAAGGATGTCCGGCGACGGCGACGAAAAGGCGGTTGGGATCGTGCGGGTCAATTGCCATCTGCGAAATCTGCTGCCCATCGCGCAGGCCGAGATGGGTCCAGGTCGCGCCGGCATCGGTGGATTTGTAGATGCCATCGCCCACGGACAGATCGGGCCGATGCAGTCCTTCGCCGCTGCCGACATAAACGATGTTTGGATCAGAGGGCGCGACTTCAATCGCCCCGATCGAGCCGGTCGGCTGCTGATCGAAGATGGGCTGCCAGGTGCGTCCGAAGTCGGTGGTCTTCCAGACGCCGCCATTCACCGCGCCGATGTAGAAGACATTCGGCTGGCTGGGAACGCCGGAGACAGCGCGCGTACGTCCGCCGCGAAACGGCCCAACGTTGCGCCATTGCATCTCGCCGAGGAGCTTGGTGTCGATGGATTGCGCGTGTGCCTGAGGAGTGAGGCCTGGAATCAAACAAAGCAGAAGGAAATAAGCCACCGCAGAAAATATCTTTGTCAACGAGCTAACCTCGATGTCATGTTTGCCAGTCGTGATTTGATACCGCGAAAGTGTAATCTATCGGAACACATTTTTGCCGGGTAGAGGACATTTCGAGTTGAGACTTCTCACCAGCCGTTTATGCCGACTTCTGTTAGTGCTCTTCGCATCCCTCGCTTTGAATTTGTTCTCGTCCGCGCAATCGCTCCCACCCGAACTCTTCAGCGGCCTGCAATGGCGGATGATCGGTCCGTTCCGCGGCGGGCGCGTAGTTGCAGTTACCGGGGTCGCCGGCAATGAGACCACGTTCTACTTCGGCTCGGTTTGCGGCGGAATCTGGAAGACGATCGACGCCGGCGTGACTTGGACTCCCATCTTTGACGGCCAGCCCATCGCTTCGATTGGCGCACTTGAGGTCGCGCCTTCGGATCCCAAGTTCTGTACGCCGGCACGGGAGAGTCGGACATACGTTCCGATCTCAGCTCCGGCGACGGAGTGTACAAGTCAACCGATAGCGGTGTGACGTGGAAGAATGTCGGCCTTCGCGATTCCAGGCAGATCAGCCGTATTGTGATTGATCCGGCGAACGCGAACGTCGTGTACGTCGGTGCGCTGGGCCACGCCTACGGCCCGAACGACGAGCGCGGCGTTTACAAATCAACCGACGGCGGCAACACATGGACCCGCGTGCTCTACAAAGGGCCCGAAACTGGCGTCTCCGATCTGGCCATCGCGACAAGTTCCCCGAACATGCTGTTCGCAGGGACATGGAATGCGCATCGTCCGCCGTGGAGTACCTACGCTCCTTTGCAAGGTCCGGGTAGCGGACTGTACCGCTCGCTCGATAACGGCATGACTTGGACGCAACTGGCCGGTCATGGACTGCCCGATGGCGATTGGGGCCGGGTCGGCGTGGGCGTCTCGCCCGACGGCAAGCGGGTTTACGCGCTGCTCGAAGCCGGCAAGAAGTCCGGCCTGTATCGCTCCGACGACGGCGGCGACACTTGGACCCTCGCCAATAGCGATCCGCGCTTGACCAGCCGGGCGTGGTATTTCATGCGCGTCACCGTCGATCCCAGCAACCCTGATGTGATCTACATTCCCAATGTTGCGCTATACCGATCGGAAGACGGCGGCAAGACCGTCTCGATCCTGCGCGGCGCTCCGGGCGGCGATGACTATCACCAGCTTTGGGTCGATCCCAAGAATCCCTCGCGGTTGATTCTCGGCACCGATCAGGGAACTACGATCAGTCTCAACTACGGCAAGACGTGGTCTTCATGGTTCAACCAGCCGACGGCGCAGTTCTATCACGTCATCACCGACAACGAATTTCCTTATCACGTTTACGGCGCGCAGCAGGATACGGGCGCGGCGGCCGTAGCCAGCCGCACCGATCATGGACTGATCACCGCGCGCGACTGGTTCATGGTCGGTGGGGGTGAAAGCGGCTGGCTGGCGCCCGATCCCAGCGACCCGAACATCATCTATGCGACAGGAGTTTATGGCAGCGTGGTGCGCTGGGACCGCCGCACTTCGCTGAGCCAGGACATCGCGCCCTGGCCGATGCAGAACTTCTCCTCCGAGATCAACGAGCGAAAGTATCGCGATCCCTGGACGCCGATGCTGGTCTTTTCGCCGATCGAGAAGAACACGCTGTATCTCGGCACGCAATATGTGATGAAGACCACCGACGGCGGTCTGCACTGGGAGAGGATCAGTCCAGACCTGACCGGCGCCGTAACCAACGCGCCCAGCGAAAAGCCTGCGGGTCCCACCACGGCGCAGAATGCGAAGGAGCGCGGCTATGGTGTGGTTTTCAGCATCGCGCCATCGCCTTTGAAGGCGGGCGAAATTTGGGCAGGCAGCGACACCGGGCTCGTCCATCTCACCCTCGACGGGGGCAAGACCTGGCAAGATGTCACGCCGAAAGGCGTCGCCGATTGGAGCCGGGTCTCGATGATCGAGGCCTCGCGCTTCGATCCTGCCGTGGCGTACGCGGCCGTCGATCGGCATCGGGCGGATGATTACCAGCCGTATCTCTACCGCACTCGCGACTACGGAAAAACCTGGCAGGCGATAACCGCAGGCATCGCTCCTACATCGGTAAATGCGATTCGCCAGGACACCCATACGAAAGACTTGCTGTTTGCCGGAACCGAGTTGGGTATCTACGGTTCGTTCGATGACGGCGATCATTGGCGGCCGCTGCAATTGAACCTGCCGGTGTCTTCGGTTCGCGACATCACCATTCATGGCGACGATTTGGCCATTGCGACCCATGGCCGCTCATTCTGGATCTTGGACAACATCACGCCGCTGCGGCAGATGAACGGCGAGGCGCGAAATGCCAGCGTGTTGCTGTTTCAGCCGGCTACCGCAGTTCGGGTTGACAATGATGTTTTTCTCGGCTCGCCGCTGCCGCCGGAGGAGCCTGCGGCGAAGAATCCTCCGGATGGGGCGATGATTGACTACTACCTCAAGTCGCCGGCGAAAGAGGTGAAGCTGGAAATATTCGATTCCAGCAACAAGATGGTGCGCCGTTTCTCGAGCGGCCAGAAGCCGGAGGCAAAAGGCCCTCCGCTGCCCATCGCCGAGCGCTGGCTACCTAAGCCTCTCGTGGTCGAAAGTTCGCCGGGCATGCACCGTTTTCTGTGGGACTTTCGGTGGAGCAGTTCCGGCACTGACGAGGTTGAGGAAGACGAAGGTTTTGGCGCCCCGCGCGGTCCGAAGGTCTCGCCTGGCAGCTATCAGGTAAAACTTACGGTTGACGGGCAGGTGTTCATGCATAACTTTGAGATTGAGATGGACCCGAGATCGCAAGCTACCCAAGCCGAGCTCGATCAGCAGCAACGCTTGGGCCTGGAGATTTTTGGCGAGGCGCACACCGCCCGGCGAGCGCTGGCGGAAATCAGCGCGGTGAAGAAGCAGCTCGGTGAATCAAAATCTCAAGTAGCGGACAAGAACCCCGACCTGCTGACTCAGGTGACGAACATCGAGAAAGCAATCACGGCCATCGAGAAGGGAAGCCAGTCGTCAATTCCAACCATGGGACTTGAAGCCGCGAGCACCGGACTGGCATCGGCACTGCGTGTGGTGGAAGGCGGCGATCGCACGGTGCCATCACAGGCCATCGAGCTTTATCACCAGTCAGACGAAGCCGCGAGAGCCGGGACGGCTGCGTGGACGAAGCTCAAAAGCACGCAGTTGGTTGAGCTGAACGATGCCTTACAGAAGGTAGGCCTTAAAGCGATTCAGGTTTCCGGGATTCAACGCGAAGCGGCGTACCAAACGTCTGAGTAACAAGAAATCTCTGGCTCGATTCTGAGCTTCAATTGTCTCGACAGAGCTCGCTCGATTATTGAGATTTGGGGTCGTGGCTTTCCGCAACTTTGGCAGCATGCTCCCGGGCGCGCACAGCATCTGCCGAACGCCCTTGCATCTGATACAACTGCGCCAGTCGCTGCCACGCTGGGGCCAGATTCGGCACAAATCGTACGGCTTCCTCTTCACTCGAAGTAGCTCGTTCCAGATTGCCAAGTGCTGCCCAGGCATTCGAGCGACCTTGTGCAACGCGAAAATGGAACGCCCCGTCATCGGCTGCGTCAATGTTCTTGGGCGCCGCCCGGGCCGCCTCGTCGAACGTTTCCAGGGCGTTACCCGGCTGATTGACGGCCAGATAGTAATACGCCAGGTCGGTCAGGGTGAGATACGGTCGGTCGGAGAATTCAGCGGTGTGTTTCATGGCGTCAATCGCCGCTGCCACTCGGCCGCGTTTCATGTAGGAGTCTGCCAGCGAGCCCCAGGCAAATGCGCTTGGATCGAGAGCAATGGCGGCGAGGTACTCGTGTTCGGCTTCGTCCAGGCGGCCCATGGCAAAGAGCAGCTCGGCCCGGTTCCAATGAAGACCGGCGGTGTCGGAGATGGCCAGTGCCTTCTCGGTCGCCGCAAGCGCCTCGGAATTGCGCCCGAGTCCGGTAAGAACAATGGCTGCGTTTTTCCACGCGGCGAAAGTCCGGGCGCGGCTGGCGCTTGGCAATTGCCGGGGTAATGCGGCGGCAGCGCAATCCACGGGGAAGCGCTGGATCAGTTCTTCCGTTTGGGGCGTGCGTCGCACGAAGACCGCGGCAACCTCGTCCAGGTAAACCGGACTCCACTCCTTGCTGCTGCAAAAATCCTTCAGCCGGACAAGTTTGAATTGATTGTAGGAGCCTCCGAGTGAAAGGAAAATCGTGTTGATGTTATAGCGCTTGATTTGCTCCTCCCAGACGGGCGAATCGGAGGGACTCGTAAGTAACGAACTGCCGAGTTGCAGTCGCGAAACTCCAAAGAGCGTGTCCCGCCCATCAACGTAAATTAGGCGTTCGGGCCCCAGTGCCCAGTCGAGGTAGCCGCCTCCGTCGTAGGTGTTGAAGATTTCTCCCGGCAATTTTTCGCGGTTGACGAACTCGGCCGCCCGCGCCGGGAACCAGGGGCTCAGTCCAGCCCCGAAAATCGCCTCATCGGTGCGAGCGGAAGGGCGGTTGGTCACCAAATCGAAGCAGCGCAGCAAGCCAAGCCCCACCAGCAACACAAGCGGGACGCTGGCGACGAGCCAGCGTATTCGGCCCATCCGAATGCGAGCGCCCAGACCATCGAGCGCAGACGACAACACCGGCCCTCCCACCACCACCACGATGCACGTGAACACCGCTGCCATGCGCACGTAATGAACCGCGGGATACATCGATCCCAACAGCAGCATGGCCGCTCCCAACTGCGCGCGAAGCAACGCGACCACGCCTGCCACCAGGCCAATCGCCAGCATCAGGTAGATCGCGCCCTTGGTTCCGCGCAGCGCAAACACACTGCTGACGGCGCTCCAGTGCAGGGATAGGCTGGTCCACTCTGAGATCCAGTACTGCTGCGCCGTGTTGGCGCGCTGTTGCCTCATCAGAGCCCGGTAGAGTCCCCAACCCCATGGATTGATCAGCGTGACGGCCGCCGTGCAGGCCAGCCAACCCGAAGCGCGGCGGAGTCTCTTCAGGGCCGCGCGGCGGCGCTCGGCGTCGAAAATTGTTTCCAGCAATTCGGTGAGTACATAGGCGGCCATCAACCCGAGACCGGAAGAGAACCCAAAGTGCAGGTTGACCCACGCTATCATCAGCAGCGGCAACAGCCACAGACGAGCGTGACCAGTTTGATAGTTCTCCCACAAGATCGAGAGAAACGCCGCAAAGAGCACCACTGTGAACATGTCGGCGCGCGGTGTAGTGCGATAGGCGATGAGAGGCACTCCGAGGATCGCAATTCCAGCGCCGACTGCGGAGTTGCGGCGGAGCAGCAAGGCGACGGTGCCGCAGCATGCCGCCGCTCCTATCCAAGAGATCAGAGCGAAGCCCCCTAACAGGAAAGCCGCATAAAAAATGATTCCCGCACCGACGGGATAAATCCAGGGCTGTCCTTGGGCGGTAAAAGAGAGGACATCAACCGATGGAATTTGATGATGCTGGACCACCCAACGTCCGGTTGCCATTTGCCAGCCAAGGTCGAAATCGGAGACGGTATGCAGCCCCGCCAGGAACGCATAGACGAGCGCCACAGCGGCCAGCAGGTGAAAGAAGCGTCTTTGCAGGAGGGAGTCGCCGGTGGTTGACGAAACGGTCGCAATTGCGGGAGCTGATGTCATGGCAAGGCAGGCAGTCTTCGCAGTATACCGTGTGGTAACGCGCTCGCATGGCTCGACCGCGGGACGAACGCCCTCCGGAAATCTTCAAGAATTACATCCATATTGCTCGTCACTCACCGCTGTGACGCATCTCGCAGAGTTCGCCCACAGAATAGCCGACCCTTGTTGAGAGGAAGGAGCTATTCATGCGTGGCGACGAGAAGGTCATCGAGCAGTTGAACGCGGCCCTCAGTGCGGAGTTGACGGCCATTGTGCAATATATGGTGCAGGCAGAGATGTGCGAGAGCTGGGGTTATCCTCGCCTGGCTGGATTGACCAAGGCGCGAGCGATTGAGGAAATGCATCATGCCGAAGGCTTGATCGAGCGGATCATTTTCCTCGATGGAACGCCGTCGGTGGATATCCCGCTGACCCCGAAAGTCGGCGCGACTGTGCAACAACAACTCGAGACCGATTACGCCGACGAAGACGGTGCGGTGCGCCAGTACAACGACGCCGCCAAACTCTGCCGCGAAGTGGGAGATGCCGGATCCAAGGACCTGTTCGAAAAAATGATTCAGGATGAAGAGCGCCATGCTGACTTTCTGGAGGCACAACTGCATTCCATCAAGGAAATGGGCATTGGCGCCTATCTGTCGCAGCAAATGCAGGGTAATAAGTAACGCACCGCCTCGAAGCCTTGGTTGTAGTCGCTGGTTACTTCTTGGTCGCCTTGCCCTCCATGACTGTGTTCCATTCACCGCTGTCGGAGGCGCTCTCAAACTTGAATTTGTACGAGGTGGGAGAAAGGACTTGAACTGTGTAGCGTCCCTTGATCATTTTTCCCCCCATCTTGTCCTCGGACAGCCAGGTCCAGGTATCTCCCTCGACCGTACCGGTTGCCGATATGGTTTCTCCCGTGTTGTCGAATTCGTGATAGGTGTATAGCTTGTCATCGGCCTTGTACCCCATGATAGCCAGCCCCTTCGCGTCCCCCTCTGGGGTCTTGAACTCGGAGTGAGTGACGAGGAAAAATCCACCAGGCATCCATTCGTTATGGTCTGTTCCAGAGGTTTTTCCGCCCGGCCCGTATGGGCTTGGCTTCGTGTCTCCGTCCATCTTCCAGGTCCCAGCGAAGTAATCCAGCTTTTTGACCTCAGGACCCGGCTTTGGCATCTGCGGGGCCTGGGCCTGGACCATCAGCGGTAACAGGAACATTGCGACCGCGAGAACTGCAAGTACTCGTTTCATGATGTGTTCTCCTTGAAAGTGAACGAACGGGGGAACTGCCCCCGAGTTGACCAGCCATTTCGAGCATCGCGATGATAGCGCAACGGTTCCGGTAGGGCAATGAACACGCGGGTCAGGCGCAGGGTTGCCGCGTGCCGGGTTTGCCCCGCCGCTCCATCACCGAGTGTATGGCGCTGGCCAAAGCGATCGCTCGCATCGAAGGCCGAAAGCCTGCGCCACTTCCAGCAGATTCCCGGCTTGAAGATTGTCTCCTTCGTAAGCCCACTTGCCGTCAGTCCGCCATTATTGGACCAATGCGTCAAAAGTAATGAAGGTAGTGGGCTGAGTACGCTTTACAAAACTTATGTTTTCTTAACAACAGCAGTCCTACCCCGGGTTTAACTTATCGTCAGGGTCAGAATGGGGAGCATTGTGCCAACCCGAACACGAGCCGCGTCTTTTGCAATCGCCGCTCTCGCAATACTTGTTTTCGCTTCCTTGGACTGCATCGCGGCCCAGGATTCCGCAACTCCACAGGCCGCGCCGTCCGCCTCGAAAGTCAGGACAGTCGGAACCATCAAGTCAATTTCCGGCACGACGGTCACTCTTACGACCGACTCCGGCTCTGAAGTTACGGTGAGTCTGCAACCGTCCACCCGCTTGCTTCGCATGGCGCCGGGGCAAACCGACCTGAAGCAAGCGACCTCGATTCAGGCCCAGGACTTGCAGGTTGGTGATCGCCTGCTGGCTGGGGGAACCAGCTCCGACGGCGGCAAGTCCGTTACAGCTACCACGGCCGTCGTGATGACCAAGGCCGACGTCGCCGCGAAGCAGGAGCGCGATCGTGAGGACTGGCAGAAGCGCGGTGTCGGCGGCGTGGTGAAAACGGTGGATGCGGGCACGGGAACAATCACAATCTCGACCGGTGCTTTGGGCTCCAATCCGCTGGCCGTTCATGTCTCAAAGGAAACCATAATTCGCCGCTATGCGCTCGATTCGGTGAAGTTTGACGATGCCAAGCCGGGCACACTCGATCAGATCAAAGCGGGCGATCAACTTCGCGCCCGCGGAACCAAGAACGCCGACGGCAACGAACTTTCCGCCGAGGAAATTGTCTCGGGAACCTTTCGCAACGTCGCCGGCCTGGTGGTCGCTACCGACCCAGGCGCCGGTACGGTCACGCTTACGGACCTGATGACGAAACGGCCAGTGATTTTGAAAATCACCGGCGACTCGCAGCTGAGAAAGCTTCCGGCGATGATGGCGCAACGGATTGCTACGCGCTTAAAGGGCGGCGCTGCGAACGGCGCAGCGAGCGCGGGAACACCTGCCAGCTCCTCCTTCAGCCGCGCGTGCCAGTGAGACGCCAGGAGGCGGTGGAGCTGGTTTTCGCCAAGGTGGAACTCCCGACTTTCAGCAGATGTTGAGTCGCATGCCTGCGGTCACGCTTGCTGATCTGCAGAAGGGTGAGGCGGTCATGGTTGTCGCTACCGAAGGCAGCGCCGAAGTACCTTCGACAGCCATCATTCTGCTGAGCGGCGTGGAACCAATTCTGACGGCTGCGCCCAGTCAGGCCAGCAGCATGCTCTCGCCTTGGAATCTCTCTGCCGGCGGAAATGTTGGAACGGGGGATACTCCCTAAATGGAATTACCGTTAACGCTGGATGTTTCGTGCCGCACCCGTTTACTTGAAACTGTCGCGAAGGCTCGGCGCCTTTCTTCCCGGGCAGGTGGACCGCGAGCGGAGAATGTGACTGTAAATGTTGCAACGAAAGCGGTTGCTTGTAAACCACTGGGAATCAATAGGTTGCCGTGAGAATTCTCGTAATCGCATGATTCTAAACAACGAGGGAAGGGGAGGGAGTGCCTAGTTAAAGAATAGTTGCCATGCAATTCCGAGGGATGGGTGTACTAACTGCTTTCCTGGGAATCATTTACCTATAAGTCAAATGGATATAATAAGTTAGCGGTGATTGATTGCGTAAGTTACTGATTCTAAATAATCCCAGCGGGGGCTGGCTATACGGTGCGGGAGATGTGCAGTTTCCCCAAAGCCACAACCGCCTGAGCCCAAGGGGCGTTTCTCCTGCGCTGGGGGCAGTCGCTTTGCTCGTGGTGACCCTCATGACAACCGCGGCCGCTGCGCAGAACTCCACGGGCACCCTGCGAGGCCGGGTTACCGATCCTTCCGGAGCTGTCATTCCCCAGGCGACCGTCATGGCGAATACTTCCGATGGAAGGTCGGTGACGGTTGTTACCAATAGTCAAGGCAACTATGAGTTCAAGGGACTGCCTGCTGGCGCTTACACGGTTACGGTGGTGGCCAAGGGCTTTGCTACTGACCAGGAAGAGGGGGTTAATGTCGTTTCTGGCCAGGCCCAGCAGCTTGATATAGGTCTGCAAATCCAGGTAGAGCAGCAGCAGGTTGAGGTACAAAGTGAGACGCCGACCGTGGACGTCAGCCCGCAGAACAGCGCCAGTACCCTGGTCCTCAAGGGGAAAGACCTGGACGCACTTTCCGATGATCCCGATGAGTTGCAATCCGAACTAGAAGCGCTGGCTGGGCCGTCGGCTGGACCGAACGGTGGCCAGATCTATGTTGACGGTTTCACCGCTGGACAACTCCCTCCTAAGTCGGCGATCCGCGAAATCCGCATCAATCAGAATCCGTTCTCGGCGGAATACGACAAGCTGGGCTATGGACGCATCGAGATTTTTACCAAGCCGGGAACAGACAAGATGCATGGCCAGGTCATGGTCAATGGCAATTCCTCGGCCTTCAACGCTCTTAACCCCTTTATCACGGAAGAGCCGGGCTACTACTCCGAAATCTTCAACGGAAGCATCAGCGGCCCGCTGAGCAAGAAGGCATCGTTTTTCTTCACGGTGCAACAGCGCAACATTGACAACGAATCCGTGGTCGCAGCCCAAATCCTGGATCCGGCCAACAATGTCGTCCCCTACAACCAGGCCGTTCCCAGTCCCTCGACGCGACTCAACATCAGTCCACGCGTCGACTTTCAACTTACCCCAAGCAATACGATGACGGTCCGCTATCAGTACGAGCATAGTACTCAGGACAACGGCGGGGTGGGGCAATTCTCGCTGCCGACCGTCGGCTACAACTCCCATAGCAGTGAACAGACTGTCCAGATCAGCGATACCCAGATCATCAGTCCGACCATCATCAACGAAACCCGCTTCCAGTACCTCCGCCAAAGCAGCAACCAGCTTCCGCTCAGCACCGACCCCACACTGGTCGTGCAGGGTGCATTCACCGGTGGCGGCAGTCCGACAGGTACCGTTATCAGCAATCAGGACCATTACGAACTGCAGAACTACACCTCAATCGCCCACGGACACCACTTCATAAAATTCGGCGGTAGACTGCGAGACACGCTCTATTCCAGTAATCAAAACTCCGGGTTCAACGGCGCCTATAATTTTTCTTCGCTCAACGCCTACCAGATTACTCAGGCTGGCCTGCAGGAGGGTCTTACGCCGCAACAGATTCGGGCCATGGGCGGCGGCGCAAGCCAATTCTCCATCATCACCGGACAGCCGCTTTCCGACGTTTCCATGCTCGACATCGGACTCTACGCAGAGGACGAGTGGAGAATCAAGCCCAACATTTCGCTGACCGGCGGCTTGCGTTACGAGACCCAGACCGGAATCCCCTACAAGGGCGATTGGGCGCCGCGCATCAGCCTGGCGTGGGGACTTGGGCATGGAAAAACGCCGCCGAAGACCGTGCTGCGCGCGGGCTATGGCATCTTCTATGACCGGTTCTCCTACAACTACTTGTTGCAGGCCGAGCGTCAAAACGGGATCACACAACTGCAGTACATTGTGAACCAGCCGGACTTCTATCCCCTCATTCCGCCGCCCAGCGAACTCGCACAACTTGCGAAAACATCTCCCACTGTCTATCAGGTTGCTCCTAACATAGAGCCTGGATATACGCTGCAAACGGCGTTCAGCGTTGAGCGGCAGCTTACGAAGAGCTCAACGCTCTCGGTGACTTATCTCAATGCCCGGGGAGAGCATCAGCTCTTCATGCGCAACGCCAATGCGCCGCTGCCCGGAACGTACAATCCCGACGATCCCACCAGCGGGGTGCGGCCTTTCGGCGGGACTACAAATATCTATCAATACAGCTCGGAGGGTGTGTACGTACAAAACCAACTCATCGCCAATTTTCGCGTCAACCTGGGAACCAGGATTTCGCTGTTTGGTTTCTATTCGCTGAACTTCGCCAACAGCGATCTGGGCGCCGGGGGCGGCGGCGGGGGAGGGGGCAGCTTCTTTGGCGGTGGCTCGTCCTCGGCTGCCTTCATCATGAACTCCTACGACCCCATGGAAGATTACGGCCGCGCTGGATTCGATGTTCGGAATCGGTTCGTCGTGGGCGGCAACATCTCGCTGAAGTATGGCTTTCGTCTGAACCCGTTCATTCTCGCGCAGTCGGGCTCGCCGTTTAACATCACTGTCGGCCAGGACTTGAACGGCGACTCGATCTTCAATGACCGGCCGGCCCTGGGCACGACTGCGGGCCCGGGAGGTGCCATCTACGTCACACCTTGGGGCACATTCAACAGCGTACCGATCGCTGGCCAGCCCATTGCTCCCATCAACACCGGCAGCGCCACCAGTTTGTTCACATTGAATCTGCGGTTGAGCAAGACTTTTGGACTGGGACCGAAATTGGAACGCACCGCGCTGGCCAGCGGCGGAGGACAGGGAGGACCGCGTGGTGGCGGAGGCGGCGGACACGGGGGCGGGCTTGGAGGGCGCGGACTCAGCGGAGGCGGTGGCAACCCGTTCAGTTTCGGAAACGAAACCACCCATCGCTACAACCTCACCTTCAGCGTGAGCGCGCGCAACCTGCTCAACAATGTCAACTACGCGCCGCCGGAGGGCACCCTGGAGTCGCCGATATTCGGAATGCCCAACGCTTTGGCCGGGGCGCCATTCTCGTCAGGTTCGGCGAACCGGCGTATTGACTTGCAGATGCTGTTCTCGTTTTAGCGGCTGGTTGCAAAGGAGGAGACTAATCTGCTCCGGCGGACTCTGCTTTCGAAAGCACCTTCGCGACCTCGGCGAGAAACTCCTGGGGCATCATGCCCTTTGTAAGGAGCAGGTCGGCTTGCTCGGATCCCGGAGGCGGATCCACCAACCCGGTGAGCAGAACGATTGGAACTTCCGGCTTACGCTGCTTCATGTGGTGGGCGAGTTCTGCCCCCGTGAAATCGGGAAGCAGGTGATCGGTGATTACCAGGTCCACCTGATTACAATTGAAAAGCCGTAAGGCCGCGGTGCCGCTGGTTGCGGTGAGGACCGTGTATCCGGCAATCGACAGCAGGAGACGGCGCGCCGTCAATCCGGTTTGTTCATCATCCACGCATAGAATCACAAGTACGTTCGACAAAGGAACTCTCTTTCCATCTTTGGCGGGACGGTCGCCCGATACTGGTCCCGGGTCAATCATGAAGTGTCGCGAGCGGAGAAAGTCACCCATTTGAACCGCCAGTCTTGAATGTCTGAAATTCGGGACTTACGAAATGCTCGTCTTCAATCGCAGCCTCGAGCGCCGGCAAGAGATCTCTACCGGCACCAGACTTCAGCACATAGCCCCGCGCGCACATGCTGCTGCGCAAGGCTTCCTGCACCACCGCCGGACACCGGTTTTCACTCACAAACAGGATTCTCGAGCGGGGAGAGACCGCGTCGATCTGCCGGGCAACTTCGATGCCATTGAGCTTGGGAAGGCCGATGTCCAGCAGAACCACGCCAGGTTGCAGTGCTTCACTCTTCTGAATTGCTTCCAGTCCATCGGCGGCTTCGCCGACGATCTGAAATACTGAATTGTTCAGAAGCATGGTGGAGACGAATCTCCGCCAGGACTGAAAATCATCCACAACTAGGATTCGAACTGGCGCCACTAACTGAACGGTCTTCCCGCTTGGTCAATGTTCAAACAACGCCAACGGCTGGCGGTGCTGAACCGATTATTACAGGATTGTTACAGGCCACCCGACCTTAGTCGTTGCCCGAACGCAATCTTCTGATTGCGCGGGAGCAAGGAGTACGAACTTTCGGCCCTGTAGGAGCAAAAAAGAAAGGGCCGCCAAAGGAGAAAAGCGGCCCCAGCCTTGGGCTTGAATTGCGTATCTGTTGCCCGGGAAGAGCAGGGAACTTTGGTCATGCGAGAAACAACTGCGACTGCCTCTCTGACCTGCTATTGATGAGCATGACAGCAGTTGAGGACTTAGTCGTTGTCTGAAGACAACCTCGTGCTTGTTCCGGAGCAATCAGAGGTATTCGCGAATGGGGAGCTGAATTCGATCAGACTTCGTGCAGTACCAACCGCTCGGGATCACGCAACAGGATCTTACCGCGGCTTTTGGTCAGCAGACCCTTGCGTTGCCAATCGCTTAGCAAACGGCTCGCCGTAAATGGAGTGACGTTGGCGGCGTTGGCCAGGTCTTCATTACTGACGTGGATTTCCACACCGCCGAAGGCTTTGTGCCCAATTCCGCTGGCCAGGTTCAGCAGAGTCTCCGAGAGTCGCTGCCGTGCGGTGTGGCGCGCCAGTGATAATTGGCTGGCCAGCGAAGCGTTGAGGTAGTCCCACGATATAGACAACATATTCTCCACCAACCGCGGATACTTCGCAGCCAGGCTTCGAACGGTTGCGCGCTCCCAGACCAGTACGCAACTGCTTCTTACCGCTTCCGTGCTGACCAGGTAATAGCAACGCTTCGGCAAAAAGGCCGCTCCACCAAATACCTCTCCTGGTGGCAGCCAAACCAGGAGCATCTTTTGGCCGTCCGGGGTCATGAAGAAATATCGGGCGCGTCCCTTGAGCAGCAGAAAGAGGTGGTCGGCCGGATTTCCCTGGTTGACGATTACGGAGTTCACCAGGAATCGCCTCACCCTGGCGGCGGCGAGAACCGATTGAAGCTCAGGCTGAGACAGTCCCTCCAGAAACCGGGGCTTCAGCTGTCGCAACAGGGTCGCGACATCGGAGCCGTTCACAGCCATCGGGCCTCTGTGGACGCGATGCGCCTCGTGTGCGCGCTCTGGTCTGATATTGCGAGCGAGTACCGGGCTCATCGGAGAACGATACCTGCAAGCGAGGCTCCGGGTAAACAAGGAAATGACGTAGGTTAAAGGAATGTAAACGCCCTCCCTGGTCTTCGTCTTCCGAGACCTGCGCGCGCCACACGGCGTGCGGCTGTAGCCCAGCCGGCTCCGCAACGCCTGCTTACCGGACAGCGGCTTCGTGTGCAGCGAGGCGTGGCTGGACGCACTCTTCAACGTCTGCTCATAGCCGATCGCGGTGTAGTAGAGCGCACGGTCGAAGAACTGTCCCAGGGAACGCACCAGTTCCATCTCACCAATGAGGTCCTCGGGCTCGAGCAGGCCTTCCAGCAACAGATAGTCCCAAAGGACATGCTTGGTGGTCTGAATGGCAAACATCAACCTGACTGAAGGGCACGCCCTGACGGGCGCGGCGCACTCCCAGACCGATGTACCTTTCCTCGACGTCCGACAAGGTCTTGGCGATCAGCCAGTCGCTGAGATGGCGGTAAACTTCGTAGGTCCGGTGCTTAAGTTCGTGTGCTGGGACCTTGTCCAGCAGCTCGCTGCATTCATCAGAGTTCTTGAGTTTGTGGATTAGTGCCTCAGAAAGTTTATCGGCATGTGTTTCGATGAGCTGAACCAGCCTGATGGCGAACATAAGCTGCCTCCTGGTTTCCCGATGGGAGTGCCTTCAGCACCCGCAGACAAAAAGGGCCGCGTTCGAACTGCCATTTATAGTTTCGCCTGAGCCAGAGCATCCCGCAGTGACCGCTGGCACAGGCGCGCGTGACCAGGCTTTCGCTGCAGCCCCATTCAAGCGGTAGCGCCGACCATGGCGTGCTCCAGTTCATGCGCCACGGCGATGGACAACCGGCGGATGCCCTCACGGATCTGCTCCGGTTGGGCATTGGAGAAGTTGAGCCGCATGTGCGAGCCGGTGTCGCCGCCCGGGTAGAAGGGATCGCCCGGCACAAAGGCAACGTCCTGACGCAAGGCGGTATCGAGCAGCTTCATGGTGTCGATACCGGGCGGCAGAGTGACCCACAGGAACAGCCCGCCCTTGGGATGCGTCCACGTGACCTCGGGCGGGAAGTAGTTATGCAAGGCCTCCAACATGGCGTCGCGGCGCTCGCCGTAGATGCGGCGAATCAGTTTCACGTGCTCTTCGAGGAAGCCGTCCTTAGCCACTTCGTAGGCGACCATCTGGTTGAAGGTGCTGGTGTGCAGGTCGGCGCACTGCTTCAACTGCACCAGCCGGCTGATCACGTCGGGCGGAGCCACGATCCATCCTAGACGCAATCCCGGAGCCATGACTTTGGAGAAGGTACTGAGGTAGATGACGTTCCCGAGGCGATATCCGTTGTCGCGCTGCAAATTGGTGCGGTCGAGCACGACCAGTGGCGGAATGTGCTCGCCTTCATAGCGTAACTGCCCGTAGGGGTCGTCCTCGATGATCGGGATGCCGTACTTGTCGGAGAGCAGCACCAGCTCGTCGCGGCGGCTGCGCGAAAGGGTTACGCCGCCCGGGTTCTGGAAGTTGGGCAGGATGTACATGAACTTCGGCCCAGAACGCAGCGCCCGCTCCATCTCGCTGGTTTGCAGACCTTGCTCGTCAACGGGCACAGTTACGTACTCTGCGCCCATCAGGTCGAACGCCTGCAAGGCTCCGAGGTAGGTGGGCGACTCCACCAGAATGCGGTCGCCGCGATTGATGAGCAGCTTGGCGATGAGGTCCAGCGCTTGTTGCGAGCCGGAGGTGATGAGGACATTATCCGCGTTCGCGAGGATGCCATAACGCCCCATTTGCTCCACGATCAACTGGCGCAAAGGAGGATAGCCTTCGGTGGGGCCATATTGCAGCGCGGTGAAAGCCTGCGTGGACAAAACGCGCTGGCATGCCTCCTGGAAGCGCGCCACGGGAAACACTTCGGGCGCGGGCAGAGCCACCGCCGAACGAAATAACCTCGGGGCGTTGCGTGAGCTTGAGCAGCTCACGGATGATGGAACTTTTGGCTGACTTGGTGCGCTGCGCGTAACGATGGGCCCAGGGCGCTGCCATACGTAACCTCCTCAGTTACATCCCAACGTAGCGCGGATGGCTGGCTTTGTCTGTGACGGCGGAGACACCCGGTAGGCAGCTGTACCACGGAATAACGGTGCGCCAATCCGAGCCCCAGATAAGGGTGGGCTTCCAGAGGATATGATCCGCACCTGCTTGGCCATTCTTCAATCAGTGTTTGGTCCCGCTGGTGATGACGTGGTCCTGAGTGTTCACACCTTGGAGGACGGCGATGTTGTTTCCGTAAGTGTCACCCAGGGTGACGTCCTGCGTGTGTACTTTGACGGTATCGCCTGCGCCTTCGGTTACGTACACCGCAAAGCCGTTCGGGTTGTCGGGACTGCGCACCACCGCGGTCAGGGGCACGACCGTCACTTTTCCGATCATCTGGCCGGCGCCAATGGTGATGGAAGCAATCATTCCAGCCTTGAGCAGGTTCCTGGGATTGTCGATGCGCACTTCGACGGAGTACACGCGACTCTTGGGATCGGCTGCCGTCGAAATGGCGGTCACATGGCCCGAATAGCTGCCGGGGAGTGCCTCCGTGGTGACGGACTGCGGACTGCCAAGCTTGACCCGCTCGATAGCCGTATCAGGCACGCCGAATACGGCCTTCACCGAGCGCGTATCGGCCAGGGTGAAGCCGATAGTAGCCGCACTGACCAGGGTTCCCACGTCAACATTCCGCTTCAGCACCCACGAATCGAACGGCGCTTTGAGTTGGCAGTCGCCGAGCGCGATCTCGGCTTCAGCGATGGACGCTTTCGCATTGTCCACGGCAGCTTGTGTGCTTTGAAGTTGCGCATTGCTGTCGTCGTAGTCGGGCTTGGTGGCGGCGCCTACCTTGTAGAGCGCCGAAATCCGTCCGAAGGATAACTGGGCGCGCCCATGCTCGGCCTGCGCCTTGTCGAGCTGGGCTTTGGCCTGTGCCAGCTTCTGCTGGTAGTCATCCTGTTGCACGGTGGCGAGGACGGTACCCTTGGTCACGTAATCACCCTGATCGATGTTGCGGATATGGCCGTCTGCATCGCGCACTTGGCGAATACTTGCCAGGTAGCCATTCGACTTGAACGCCAGGTCCACCTGCTGGTAAGGCTGGATGTTGGCCGAGTAAGTATTGCCGACACCAGTGTCGATGGTCTGTACTTGCGTGGCGCGCACGGGCACAAGGATCGGCTGGTTCGAGGCTTCTTTTCTGCAACCGGCCAGCATGATTGCAACCGCGCCGGCGAATAGAGCCAGCAGCCCGGTCGGGCGGAGCTTTGTGTGTCGTGTTCTGTGCATGGGCTTCACTCCTCCCCGATCGCTTTCTGGAAGTTTGCCTTCGCGGTCCAGAACTTGGCCATCGCGTCGTTGTAGTCGGCGTTGGAGGCTTCGACTGATGACTGCTGCTGCAGCACGTCGCGGAGCAGTACGGTCTTCTGCTGGAATTTTTCTATGACCTCGCGCAGCTTCTCCGCCGAGGCTTCCTTCTTTACCGTTGCCACGGTGACCGCCACACGCGCCTCGTGTAAAGACCGGAACTGCGTGTCCACATTGATCAGGATCTTCGCCTTGGTATCGTCCAGGCTCAGCTTGCTCTGTTCGACCTGAATGACCTTTTCGTTGACTTCGTGTTTGCGCCGGTTCCAGTCGAAGGGCTCCCAGTTAAACTCCAGCCCTAGCGTCATCACATTCTGCGGTACGAAGTTGACGCCGAAGGGGGAGAGGTAATGGAAAGAGGCGCCGATGTCAGGCAAGTATTGCGACTTGACGAACTTCCGGGCGTTGTCCGCCTGCTGCACCGTGATTTCAGCTTCTTTCACCTTGGGATTCTGGGCCAGCGCCAGGGCTTGCGCCGCCGGGAGGTTGTCTTCAACCGGCGACAGTTCGGTCGGATTCAGCGCGGTGAATTGGGTGTTGATGTCGCGGCCGAGCAGGTTGTTCAGGACTTCCTTGGCCGATGCGAGCTTGTCCTGCGCCTGAAGGAGTTTATAGTTTTCGTCCGCAAGTTTGGCCTTCACCTCGAGGGTCTCGGACTTGAGTACAACCTGTTCGGCCAGATACTGGGTCGAGATGCGGTCCAGTTCCTCGTACTGCTTGATGCTGGCCTCGGTCGCGTCGATGGTGTTCTGGATCTCGACGATGGAATAGTAGGCCTGGCGGACCTCGTCGACAATCGAAATGCGCTCTTCACGTACTTTCTGTACGGCCTGTTCCACCGACAGTTGCTGCCCGTGAATGTGGAGGTTGATCTTGTACAGCGTCAGCAGCGGCTGAGAGGCAGTGCCAAAGATGTACGCCGTGAACTGGCTGGGCGTGGTGATATTGGTGTTGGTGGCGGGAATGGGGCCAATGCCAGGATAGGTCCCGAACTGGCCTGCTTGCACGGTAAAGCTGAAAGGCTCGAGCACCTGCGAGCCAAGGATATACGTGTTGAAGGAGGGGAGGCGCCGGGTTTTCTCGGCGGCCAGTTTCTCCTTGGAGCTATCGAGGCCGAGGGAAACGATCTTAAGATCGCGATTGTTGGCCAGCGCAATTTGGACGGCCTGGTCAACTGTCAGCGCTTCCGCAGGCGTGGTCGATTGCTCAGCGGTAGCGGCAGCGCTGACGAAGGTCAAAGACAACAAGAAGCCCGCGATGAACACCGTCGTGCGAGGCGCCCGCCTGCCCACGAAACCGGCACAACTTTCCCCGGCGCGCGACGGGACAACGAGGGGAAGTGGTGTACAACGAGCGGAGCGCAGGCGCATCTTCGGATTGCTGCAGTGATCGAAGTTTTGAAGTGCCGGAACACTCTACCATGAACCAGGGAATTTTCGAGCCGCCATTTCAGTGCGGCTCAACTCCAATTCTGGGCAAGGTTCATGGGTCTCACGCCGAGCAGGAAGACGGGGAAGACAGAGTCCCGGCTGGGGAGACGTCTCCCAAAACCAATGCTCTCGCCGCCGTAGATCGTCTATTCTTGCGATAGGTGCGGCGCGTTATGAAGGTTATCCCGGCGAGCGACTCATCATTGCTGGTTGTTTTCGGGAATGTGATCTCACTCGCGCTTCATGAGCGGGTGATTGCCCTGTTTCATGCGTTCCAAGCCCGGCCTGATCCGCGCATTCGCAATTTGCACCCGGGATATGCGTCACTACTCATTGACTTCGACCCGCTGCAAATGACACACGAAGAACTGACGGCGATGGTCGAGCAGCTTGGGAGTGTCGGCGAGTTTTCGACCGGCGAAAATAGCAATGTCGTTACCATTCCGGTGTGTTACAACGCTGAGTTCGGACTCGACCTGGCCGACGTGGCGCGTGACGCCGGCATTTCGGTCGAAGAGGTTGTCCGAATGCATTCGTCGCCAACCTACCATGTGTATTTCCTCGGATTCTCCCCGGGTTTCGTATATCTCGGTGGGCTGCCAGAAATCCTGCATGCTCCCCGGCTAGCCACGCCCAGGACATCAATCGCAGCGGGCAGCGTTGGGATTGCGGGCAGTCAAACCGGCATCTATCCGGTGGACTCTCCCGGAGGATGGAAGCTGATCGGACGAACGCCGCTACGGATGTTCGATCCTGCAGCCAGGCCGCCAACTCGGCTGCAACCGGGCGACAGGATGAAGTTTGCCCCGATTAATCGCACAACCTTCGAAGACATGAGCCGGCATACGGAGACCAGGGTCCCATGACGATTCGGGTTGTGAAGCCGGGATTCTTTACCACCATTCAGGACCTTGGGCGCTACGGTTACGCTCACCTCGGAATTTCTCCCGCGGGAGCTGCCGATGCATTGTCGTTCCGCATCGCCAACCTTCTTGTGGGGAACGAGGAGAATACGCCCGCTCTGGAGATGACGTTGCTCGGCGCAACATTGGAATTTGACGAGAGCGTGATCATGGCGGTGACGGGTGCAAGGTGCGAATGCAAAGCCGGTCCAGATCAAGTGCCGGCCAACGCTGCGCTCGAGATTCCTGCAGGTACAGATCCTACAATGTGGGAGTATGTTGACTGGTGCGCGGTGCTACCTGGCGGTCCGGGGAGGCTTCGATGTTCCTTCGGTCATGGGCAGCGCGTCGACGTTTGTTGCGGCCCACTTTGGAGGGTTTCAGGGGCGTAGGCTCAAAGGCGGTGACGTTCTCCAAGTGCATAAACATGGCTCATCGCGTATCCGCTCGATACCTTCGGGGGCCCTTGACTCCTCGCGCTCTCCGCGACCACTGAGGGTCACCAAAGGCGCGCAACAGGATTGGTTCGGCCCGGAAGCGTTCGACGAGTTACTCTCCAGTACGTATATCGTCAGCGATCAGTCGGGCCGCACCGGCCTGCGGCTGAAGGGAGAACCCGTGCGACCCCGCGAGCAGGCAGAGCTGCTCACCGACGGCATCCCGTTAGGGGCGATTCAAGTACCGCAGGACGGGCAACCGATCGTTCTGTTTGTGGACCAGCAAACGACAGGCGGATATCCCAAGATTGCGAATGTGATTGCGGCCGATTTGCACCGCGTCGGCCAATTGCGGCCCCGCGAAGAGGTGCGATTCGCCGAGGTGACCATTCCGGAGGCGGTCCAGGCGCTACGCGAGCAAGAGCAATGGCTGCGGGAGATTTTCCGATGAGCGACGTTGTAATTGACATCAATGCCGATCTGGGCGAGTCGGAGGAATCAGTCGCCAATGGAACCGACTTCGAGCTGATGCGATACATTACCTCCGCCAATGTCGCTTGCGGCGGACATGCGGGCAACGAACAAACCATGCGGCAGACGCTGGCTGCAGCCCGCACCTTGAATGTCGCGGTGGGCGCGCACCCCGGGTATCCCGACCGCGCAAACTTCGGACGCGTTGAGTCGGCACTATCTCCTGCCGAAATTGAAGCTTCGGTGCTTGAGCAGATCGCTTCCCTCGCCAAGGTGGCCGAATCGCTGGGCATGCACCTGGTGCATGTAAAGCCTCACGGCGCGCTCTATCACGCAGCCAACAAGAACCGCGAAGTGGCGCTCGCCATAGGTCGCGCCGCAAAGAAGATCAATCCACAGCTCGTCATGGTCGGGCAGGCTGGCTCTCCTGCTCTGGAAGCATGGCGCTCAATGGGGCTGCGATGGGCCGCAGAGGCGTTCGCGGACCGCGCTTACGAGCCGGACGGAACGCTGCGCAAACGCAGTCTTCCCGCTGCAGCTGCTCGATGATCCCGAGTGCGCGGCGCAGCAAGCGGTGAGCATCGCCGTTCGGCGCTGCCGTCGTTACCGCCGACGGCAGTGAATTGCGGGTCGAGGCCGATACCATCTGCATTCACTCCGACACGCCGGGAAGCGTGGCTATTGCGCGCGAGGTTAACCAGCGGCTGAAAACGCAGGGAGTGCTAGTTCGCGCCCTGGCATAACTTCATTCGTAGACGCGCAATTCTTTCCCTTTGGTCTCGGGCAGCAGCAGCACCGCAAAGATCATCACCAGGTAGGCGGCCACAGCAAATGTGGAAATCGCGTGACCCAGGCTGATGCGCGCGCTGAGGAAGCCAACCAGGGTCGGAAACAGGGCCCCGATACCACGCCCGAAGTTATACGAGAACCCTTGCCCGGATCCGCGTAACCGGCTGGGAAAAAGCTCGGTAAAGTACGCGCCAACCGGGCTGAACGATCCTGAAGCAAAAAAGCCCAAGGGAAATCCCAACACCAGCATGGATCGGTTGCTGATGGAGAAGTAGGTGTAGGCAGTTACCGTCAAAAACGAGCAGACTGCAAACAAAATCAAAGTGCTGCGGCGCCCCAGGTCATCGGCCAGTTCAGCTGCGACCATGTAACCGGCAAACGAGCCTACAATCACGACGAACAGGTAGGCACCGGTGTTGAGCACCGAAAGGCCGCGCGTGGTCTTCAGAAACGTTGGCAGCCAGGTGGTGATGGCGTAGTATCCGCCCTGAACGCCGATCGACATCAACGCCGTGAGGAAGGTGATCCGCAGCATCGCCGGACTGAAAATCTCGAGGAAATGGCTGCCTTCACCGAGTTCGACTTCGCGCGCGCGCGTCTGGCTGAAGACTTCGGGCTCGGGAACATTGCGCCGGATGTAGAAAACCAAAAGCGCCGGCAAGATGCCGATCCAGAACATGGCGCGCCATGCGAGCGCGGCCGGCAGGATGGAAAAAAGGACGGTATAAGAAATTGCGGTGACGCCCCAGCCGATGGCCCATCCGCCTTGCACGGTGCCGACGGCTTTACCCCGGTATTCCGCGCGGATGGCTTCGCCCATCAGCACCGAGCCGACCGCCCACTCGCCGCCGAAGCCGAGACCTTGCAGCCCGCGCGTCATCAGCAGTTGCCAGAAGGAGTTGGTAAACCCGCTGAGAAAAGTAAACAGCGCGAACCACAAGATAGTGATCTGGAGGATTCGCACCCGGCCGAAGCGGTCAGCCAGCAGTCCCGCGAGCCATCCGCCCAACGCAGAAATCAGCAGCGCCGCGGTCCCCAGCATGCCAGCCTGTCCTTTGCTGATGTGCCAGGCGGCGATGAGCGTGGGGATGACGAAGCTATAGACCATCAAGTCCATGCCGTCCAGTGCCCAGCCGCCGAAGGTTGCGACCAGCGTGCTGCGCTCTTGCGCCGTCAGGCTGAATATCCAGGGCTTCTTGCTTCCGCTGGGTGCGGTTACAGTTGGCTGAATGGTGTTCATAAGGCTTTTCGTGAGTTCCTGCAGATCATCCTGGCGCCAAAAGCAGCGACCGGCGCTCATTGTAGACCCCAGACGAGGTTAAGCAATCGGTTACTTTGGGCGCAACGGAAATAAGATATCCTGCCAGTGCGTGCTTTCATGCTGGTGCGGAAGGCCATTGAAGTTTCCGGAATCGTGCAGGGTGTCGGTTTTCGTCCATACATCTACCGACTCGCCAGCGAGCGGCGTCTGGTGGGCAGCATCTGTAATACGGCGGCCGGAGTCAGCATCGAGGTACAGGGCCTAGGCGCGGCGGTAGACGATTTTCTGGCGCGTCTGCCGGTGGAAGCGCCGCCACTTGCCCGCATCACTGACATTGTCGCGCGCGAGATCCCCTGCAACGGGGACCGCGATTTCCAGATCGTTACCACTCATCGAGGTGAGCGGGTAAGCACGCTGATCTCCCCCGACGTTGCGGCATGCGATGACTGCTTGCGGGAGATGCTTGATCCGGCTGACCGTCGCTTTCGCTATCCCTTTATCAATTGTACGAATTGCGGACCTCGCTTCACCATCGTGCGCCAGATTCCCTACGACCGCTCATTTACTTCGATGGCAGTCTTCTCCATGTGCCCACACTGCCAGGCGGAGTATGAGGACCCAGGCAACCGGCGCTTCCATGCCCAGCCGAATGCCTGCTGGGAATGTGGGCCGCGGGTGGAGCTGTGGGACATATCAGGCAAGGTGATCGAAGCGGCCGATCCAATTCTGGCAGCCGCCCGGCGCCTGCTGAGTGGAGAAGTTGTCGCCGTCAAAGGCCTGGGTGGATTTCACCTGGCGTGCGACGCCACGAACGCCGATGCCGTGCGCAGGTTGCGCGAGCGAAAGCGACGCGTCGAGAAGCCCTTTGCCGTGATGGTGCCTGATCTCGATGCCGCCGAGCGTTTTTGCGAAGTGCATGATGCCGCGCGCCAGATGCTGCTCGGACCCCAAAGGCCAATCGTCCTGTTACGGCGCCGCGAACATACCGCGATCGGTGACGATGTGGCGCCCTGCAACCGTTATCTTGGCGTATTCCTGCCGTATACACCGCTGCATCATTTGCTTTTTGCCGGCGGCTCTTTTCCGGCGCTGGTCATGACCAGCGCCAACCTCAGCGAAGAGCCGATTTGCATTGCCAACGACGAAGCGGTGCTCCGGTTGCACCGCCTCGCCGAATGCTTTCTGGTACACAATCGCGACATCCTTCTGCGCTGCGACGATTCGGTCATCCGTACCGCTGGCGGGCGCCCGCGGCAGTTGCGGCGTTCGCGCGGCTTTGTACCCGTGCCGGTCATTCTGCGCGAAGATGCGCCTTCAGTTTTGGCTGTAGGTGGCGAACTGAAGAACACCGTTTGTCTGACCAAGGGCCGTCACGCGTTTCTCTCGCAGCACATCGGCGATCTCGAAAACGCCGAAAGCTACGGTTTCTTTGAGGAAGCGATCGAACATCTGCAACGCATTCTGGAAATCAGGCCGCTTGCCATCGCTTACGATCTGCACCCCGGATACTTCTCCACGAAGTGGGCGTTGGCGCGGTCCGAGTTGCCACTGATCGGCGTGCAGCATCATCACGCGCACATCGCAAGCTGCATGGCAGAGAACCATCTGGAAGGCCGAGTCATTGGTATCGCGCTTGATGGCACCGGCTACGGCACCGATGGCCACATCTGGGGTGGAGAGGTGCTGCTGGCCGATTACACCGGCTTCAAGCGCACCGCACACCTTGCGTACGTTCCGCTGCCCGGCGGGGAGGCGGCGATCCGCGAACCGTGGCGGATGGCTGTGTCATATCTGGTGCGCCACCTCGGTTGTGACTTCGTGCGTAATCTTCCGTTGGTCGCCGATATTCCTCCGAAAAATCTCAACGTTTTGTTTCAGATGATCGAGCAGGGCATTAATTCGCCGTTGACCTCCAGTTGTGGACGTCTCTTCGACGCAGTTGCGGCTCTGGCGGGAATTCGCCGCAAGGTCAACTACGAAGCGCAGGCTGCAATCGAACTCGAAATGGCGATAGGGAACTCGCACGATAATGGTGCATACCCATTCGAGTGCCTGCCTGAAGGGGAGAACTGGATCATTGACACGCGCGGACTGTTCGAAGCATTGCTCCATGACATTGGCCGAAGCGTTTGCGTTGCTGACATCAGTCGTCGCTTTCACAACGGACTGGCGAAGGCACTGGGAGAAGTCGCCGTCCGTCTGCGCGAGCGCTCGGGTTTGGAACGCATTTGTTTAAGCGGAGGAACATTCCAGAACCAATATCTTTTCGAGCGCCTTAGCGATTACCTGGCTGCTGCTGATTTTCAAGTGTTTACCCACGCCGTGGTTCCTGCCGGGGATGGCGGACTCAGTTTGGGACAAGCGCTGGTCGCTGCGCGAGCACTGCAAAAGCCTTCCGACTAAAGCCCGGCTTACCGGCATCCCGTTACTAACTACCCGAAAAGACGTACTGGACCTACATCCGACGTGCGATGTGCGGTGTCGGCCATCGCGATATCCTTGTGCTCATTAATAACCGTGGGGCGCGACGACAACCCGGCAGAAATCGCCCACAGAATGGATGTACACAATGCCGACAACGAATATGACGACCTGGTATCACTGCAATACATACAGTGCGGACGCAGCGTGCGAACACTGCTTGGGGGTGATTCGTCATGAAGACTGGTGTATCACGCGGAACGACGCCGTTTCCTACGCGTACGAAGCTGTGCTGGACGCCGAAAAGTTGAGCTTTGGCGACCGCCTCATCCTGCATGCTCTCGGCGTTGTGTGGCACGACAAGGTCTGCGAGGGGCGCTGCCAGACTTTGGTTGCGGCTACATCAGGATGATTTTGTCGCCAGCAAGTGACTGACTGCCATCCGAGCCGAATCCAACGGTGTCAACCTCTAACTTGGCTTGCCCGCACTCTGAATCGCTCCATCCGGAGCAGCTTTCTAGGCGTGTCCAGATACAATGCTTCTGGACCATGATTGGCCAAGTCGTCTCTCACTATCGAATCCTGGAACGCCTGGGCAAAGGCGGGATGGGCGTTGTGTACAAAGCGGAAGACACAACGCTAGGCCGCACGGTTGCCATTAAGTTTCTTCCTGAAGCCACGGCAGACGATGCCGTCGCCCTCGAACGGTTTCGGCGAGAGGCCCGAGCGGCTTCAGCCTTAAATCATCCCAATATTGTGACCGTGCATGAAATCGGGCAAGAGGGGACTGGTTCCTTCCTGGTCATGGAGTGGATCCAGGGTGAAACCCTGCGCAGTCGCATGAAGCGCAGCATGGATCTCGCTGCCTTGATTGATTACGGAGTGCAGGTGGCCCGGGCGCTGAAGACGGCGCATCAGGCGGGCATTGTTCACCGCGACATCAAGCCCGAGAACATCATGGTCCGCTCGGACGGATACGTGAAGCTGGTGGACTTCGGTCTAGCCCGCGTGGGCATCTCCCCGGATGGAGATACCGTTTCGGTGGGCATCACCAAGGAAGGCAGTTGGATAGGCACCATCGACTACTTTTCGCCGGAACAGGCCCGCACGGAGACGCTCGACTGGGGTACGGACATTTTCTCCTTCGGTATCGTGTTGTACGAAGCTGCGACCGGTGTGCACCCCTTCCACGCAGGTTCGCCGTTCAGCACAGCGACTGGAATCCTTTCGCAGGACCCGATTCCGCCAACCCGAATCAATCCTGGCTTGCCGGCGGCCCTGGAGCGTCTGCTGCTCTCGATGTTGCAGAAGAATGTGCGCCTCCGCCCCACTGCGGGCGAGGTTGAGCAGGTGCTGGACGGTCTTCGTAAGCCTACATCGGACATCGATACTGTCTTCTTGAAGAGTGCTGACCGGCACACGGTGGGCCGCGGTCAGCAATTGCGGGAACTGCACGCGGCCCTGACCCTGGCTGCGGCCGGACGCGGGTCCATGGTGTATATCTCAGGCGAAGCAGGCATCGGCAAAAGTACTTTGGTTGAGGAATTTCTTGCCTCCGTGCACGTTACCGGACAGCCCTGCAGCATTGCCCGCGGACGTTGCTCTGAGCGTCTGGCCGATGGCGAAGCCTACTTACCGATACTGGAAGCCTTGGACAGCCTACTGCATTCGGGCAGCGCCGATTCCGTGAGCCGCATCATGCGGACCCTGGCGCCAAGCTGGTTTCTGGAACTGGCCCCGGCACAACAACAAGATTCCTCGATGATTCGCCTTGCCGACTCCAAGGCGACCTCTCAGGAACGGTTGAAGCGCGAATTCTTCGCCTTCCTGCAAGAGGTTTGCCGCCATCGTCCGTTGCTTCTTTTCCTTGAGGATGTGCACTGGACTGATTCTTCAACCATTGACCTGCTGGCTTATATCGCGACACGTTTTGAAACACTGCCCATGCTGGTCGTGCTGACCTATCGCGCGGGCGAGATGGTCGACCGCCTGCATCCATTAATGCAGCTTAAGCTCGATCTGGAGGCCAGGGGATCTTGCCGCGAATTGAGTCTGCAATATCTCAGCAAAGATGACGTAAAGGGCTATCTCGCACTTGAGTTTCCGGAGCATCGGCTGCCCCAATCCGTTGCCGAATTTCTGTGGCAACGCACCGACGGAAATCCGTTGTTCATGGTGGACCTGGTGCGGGACCTGCGCGACCGGAAGATTATCCTGCAGGACCAAGGCCGCTGGATTTTGTCCAAGCCCGTCGAGCAGATTGGCGACGAGATGCCGATTTCGGTCCGCAGCATGATTCAGCGCAAGATCGACAGCCTCAGCGAGCAGGACCGGCGGCTGCTCCAGGCGGCTAGCGTGGAAGGCGCGGAGTTCCATTCCGTCGTTTTGGCCGCCGCTGTTTCCGCCGACGCGGCCGATGTGGAAGAGCGCTTGGAAAACATCGAGCGAATTCATTTCTTCGTGCAGAGAATCGGCGAGAAGGAGTTCCCGGACGGCACTCTTACCTTGCATCTTCGATTCGTGCACGCTCTGTATCAAAACGCGCTTTACGCGATGCTAACGCCCACCCGCCGAACTGGCTTGAGTGCGGTCACCGCCAACACGCTTTTGCGGCTTCACCCTGGTTCACAGGGCGGGGTGGCGCACCAGGTAGCGCTGCTGTTTGAGTCGGCACGCGATTTTCCCCGCGCGGCGGAATTCTTCCAGATCGCTGCCGAACGC
Organism: uncultured Acidobacteriaceae bacterium; assembly: GCA_963837245.1. Lineage (GTDB taxonomy): Bacteria > Acidobacteriota > Terriglobia > Terriglobales > Acidobacteriaceae > Bog-257. The sequence goes on from CAWIMR010000012.1 coordinate 33,755, forward strand.
GCGACGGGAGTTTTCGCCAACCAGGAAGCTGCAGCCCTGGCGCGAAAAGGGCTCGAAATGCTCGCCAAGCTGCCACCGTCGCCGGAGAAGACGCAGAGGGAGTTGTCCCTGCAGATCACGTTGGGCCCAGTGCTCGTTTCGACCAAGGGTTTCGCCAACCCTGAGGTGGAACAGGCCTATACCCGCGCACGAAAGTTGTGCGCGGAGCAAGGACAGAGTCCGCATCTCTTCCCCGTACTATGGGGCCTGTGGAACTTCTATGAGGTCAAGGGACAGATTGACACCGCTTTGCAACTGGCGGAGCAGATGATTCAACTGGCCCAGGAATCGAAGGACACGGCATTGATGCTGGAGGCTAATTATGCGCTGGGCGACACGTTGTTTTGGGCCGGGGATTTCGAGCGCTCCTTGCAACATGTGGAAGAAGCAGTAAAGCTTTATGAGCGTCCCAAACACCATTCGTTGGCGTTTGTGTATGGCGGGTACGATCCATCGGTCGCCAGCCAGGCATACGCCGCGTGGGACCTTTGGATGCTTGGGTATCCTGAACAGGCCGTGGTCAAAAGCGATCGGGCTGTCGCCTTAGCCAACAGCTTGCACCATCCCTTCAGCCAGGCCATTGCGCTTTCGTTTGCCGCGATGTTGCACTACTGGAGGCATGACCCTGCCACCACCCGGGAATTCGCGGAACAGACTGTTGCTCTTTGCACCGAGCATGGAATCGCCATATTTCTCGAGATGGGAAAGATCATGCTCGGGTGGGCGAACAACCAAGAGAAGGAAGGCGGGGAGGGAATCGGGCTGATTCGTGAGGCTATCGCCGATTGGCGGGCCTCGGGTGCCGAGTTGGTGATTCCACAGTTGCAGCAGGCCTTGGCTGCCTCTCTGGCAAAGTGCGGCTCGTATCAGGAAGCGCTGCAGGCGATAGAAGAGGCGCTGGCCGTGATTTCCAGTACCGGAGACCGCTCCTTCGAGGCGGATTGCTGGCGGTGGAAAGGTGAGTTGCTGTGGCGCAGTATGGAAGGAACTGACTCGATTCACCCTGAGGCGGAAGCCTGCCTGCACAAAGCGATCGCGATCGCACGCCAGCAGAAGGCAATCTCGCTGGAACTGAGGGCACACGTGAGACTTAGTCCTCTACTGGCTCGAAGAGGAGAGGTGCAAGCAGCCCATCAGGCGCTGGCAGAGGTCCATGGCAAATTTAAGGAAGGGTTCGACACCCACGACCTCAAGCATGCCAGGCAAGTGCTGGACGAGATACACGTGCACGCGCAGGCTGCTGGGAAAACCAAAGAATGAGACCGATGCGAGTGTTGGTCTGCGGCAGCAACTATGGCCGGGTTTACATCACAGCACTCCGGCAGGAACCTCGAAAGTATGAATTGGCCGGGATTTTGGCGCGCGGCAGTGCGCGGTCTCAACGGGTCGCCGCGCTAAACGGAATACCGCTGTACCGTTCGACCGACGAACTTCCTGACAACATCGACTTGGCATGCACAGCCATGAGTTCGACAGCATGGCCCCTGGTGCTGCAACTCCTGCGGCGTCGGATAAATGTTCTCTGTGAACACCCCTATGCGGCGGGAAAGCTGAAACAGGCGCTGGCGCTGGCGTCCAAGCACAACGTGCAATTCCACGTGAATGGTCATTTTGCGAGTCTGCCTGCGCCTCAAGCCTTTGTCCGAGAATGCCGGCACATCGCAAAGGCCGCTGGTCCGGAGTTCGTTGAGGCGATGGCCACCGAGCGCTCGCTGTACGGGGCCTTGGACATTCTAGCCTCCGCCGCGGGACGAGTGTCGCAGCCTCGGTTCCATGTGTTGAGCCGCCGCGCGGGCTTTGTGTTGCTGGAGGGAACGATTGGGAAGCTTCCGGTTCGTCTGACCGTGCAGGTGTCGGGCAAGAAGGGCAGTGGCCGGTTGGCGGATGGGAGTCCCGCTTACCTGCTGGATCTGCGCCTCACCATGGCGTTCCCAACTGGATTGCTGACGTTGCTCTCGGTTGACTGGTCCGGTGGTTTGGACCAGCGCCCCCGCACAGGTGTTGGGAAGCAGAGAAGCGTTATCCACGATTTGCCATCACGAGAAGCAGACGCTGGCCGAGCTGGGAGAGCAAAGGATCCGGGCGAACGTCGAGGCGCTGAACTCAATTGGCAACGCCATTCTCGGACATGGTGCGCCGGAGAACACAGCAGCCGGAGCATATTCTGCGGGTCGGCAAGGCTTGGGAGCACATCGGGCGGCAACTTTATCGCACTTAATCTGACTTCATTCCGAGTGCCTGTAGCAATGCAATCCCACGCGGTGTTCCCAAGCCAACCTCTGGAGCCCACTCCGCCCGCGAAGGACTAACCGCCTGGATTCCGTTACGAGCTACGCTGGGCGTAAAGTAGCGGATTGATGTGTCCGACTGGGACCTTCAACTCTTCGTTGAGCAACGCAACCAGGCTTGCCCACAGAGGAGCGGCAGCGCTGGTTCCGCAACCCGGCACATGCAGCCCGCCAATCGTGAGTTGATAGCCGAACTTCACATCCGCCTTGGCGGCGACGTCGGGAACCATTCTTCCTTTGTGGCGGCTGGCGGCTGCGGCCGCTGATTGCCAAGCCGGCAGCCCGAACAGGGTGCTTTCGCCATAGCCGCTTTCTTCAGTTTGACCAGTGATGGTTTCCCGCCAAACGGTTTCAACTGGCTTCTCGCCGGTCACATGTGGAAGGATGGTGCCTCCACAAGCCAGGACGTGCGGACTGCAAGCCGGGAAATAAGCCTGCGGCTCGCCGGCGCGCCCGGCACCATTTCCGTCATCCCCGGAGGAGCAGACGATTGTGATGCCCATCAGGGCCGCTGCCTGAAACATCAGGTCCATCTCTTCCACGAGAACGGACGAGATCAGCCGCTCCGGAGCGCCCCAACTGCAGGAGATCACGCTCGGCTTGTGGATCTTGTCGAAAAGGGCAGCGCTGAAGGCCTCATATTTTCCGCGCGCATTGTTGTGGGTGAAGTAAACGACGATGTGTGCCTCGTTGGCCCATGTGCCAATCAGCTCCACGTCCATAGTGGTTTCCAGGGTCCACTCAACATTTTTTGCGGAGTTTCGCCGAGAATGGGGATAGGCGTGAGACTTGCCTTTGGCGTGATGGAGACCGGCAACACCTTGCTTGGCAAGGCAATCGCTGATTGCTTCCGGATCGGCAGGATGGTTTTCCTGTCCTTCCACCTCGACCACGGTGATTTTCGGTTTCGGAATCCCGAGGTGCTTGAAGTAGGCATCCAGGTCCGACTCGTGGAAGCCGCCGCCCAGGGAAATGATGCCGATGGTCTGGCCTCGTCCTGCACGTCTGGGTGGAAACTGGTAGGTCTTGGCGACGGTCCGCGGGTCCACTAAATGCCATTGCGTATGCGATGCAGACGCGGCAGGAATGCCATGATGGGAACGCGAGCTGAAGCCCATGACGGCGCGAATCGTACCCTTGAGTTCCGCTGGAACATGAATGGGAGCGATGTGCGACCGGTAAGTCCCGTGGTCCGGGTCCTGGAGATGAATGAATTTCACATGGAATGCACGCGACAAGTCGGCCAGCTTTCCGGTCAAGACTACTCGACGCCTGGCGTGACTGGATTCGGCGACCTCAAGCTTGTGCTCGGCGGCAAAGCGGGCCACGATTTCCAGGTCCTCGTCGGTCGCTCCGTATAGTTGGCGAAACTCGTCACGATTTAGGTATTGACGCTGATGAGGAAAATGCTGGGCCATGCGGTCGACATGCTCGCGCATGGTGTGGTGAGGCGTGCGCGGCCGGAGCACGAGGATCACTCGCGCTTGTTGATCAGGGTCAACTGCCAGGTCCGCTACCTCGCCATTTACGAAATGATCAATTTCTCGAACCGGAACATACTGTGGCGCAGTCATGAGAACACCTATGGTTTCCTGAATCTCCAGAGCCTATAAGAGTAGTCGCCGATGGCCAGACCTGCTCGAAGCGCTTCCACGCTGCGGTTCAGGCGTGCGATCAACGGTTGGTTTACGGCGTCAGTCAGAGCATTGAGCTGCTCGGAAATACTTCCTGCAATGCCCATGGCCTGAAATACCTGTTCGCTGATGTTCTCTTCGGCGATGAGCTCCAAAGAGCAATTCTGTAGAGCTTGCTCTCTGGCCCGCCAATCCAGCTCCAGCACATCAACATTCCACAAATCGGCGAAGCAGAAGAGCCCTGATCTCTTGAGCACGCGTGCTACTTCAGCGAGGAACCTGCTGAACTGACTGTAACAATGCGACGACTCGAGATTCACGACGATATCGAAACATTCGTCGGTCAGGGGCAATTGCTGGGCATCGCCACTTACGAATACCGACCTTTCCATCTTGCCGTTCTGACGAGCCAGGGCCAGGTTCGGAGCGCAGACATCGACTCCAACAACTTGTGCCGCTTCGGAATAGTTTGAGAGATAACAGCAGTTTCCCCCGCGCCCGCAGCCAATTTCGAGGACAGCCTTGCCGGTGAGGTCAACCCCCAGCAGCAGATGCCTTACCAGATTGAGATGGTGACGGTAGCGAGTGTGGGCAGGAAGGATCCAGGAGTCGTCGAGGCCCGGCTCCCAGAACCCATAGTTGAAGAACAAAAGATCCGGTTGCGGAATTGCTTCCGCAACCGATTCATAGATTCCGTGCATCGGCATATCAGGCAAAGCAGGAACTCGATGAACTCAAAAACCCGGAGCTTCCGAAAAATGAGCTACCGCAGCGTCGTCTTCGTCGTCTTTCCTTTGCGACCATCGTTCCTTGATCACGGTTGTAAGTTCTTCGCGGGTAATGTCGTAGCCATGTTCCTTGGCCACCTTAATAATGTGTTCCGATGCTTCGGTCACTTTTTTGCGAAGTACCGGATCTTTCTGGACTTGTTCTACAAACTTCTTAGCGTGTTCCTTTGACATGAATCTCCTCTCTTCAAGCGGGTGATAGAGGCCGCGGTACAGGAAAGCCGCGACCGATTTTATGCGCCGCTTCTGGTCTGGCCATGGCCGCTGCTTCGTGTTTAGTTCCTTGCTGTGAACGCTGGGTTCAGGCAACAAATTCAAAAGCCGGGCGTCTGCGAAAAAATAATGCAGGGATGATCATCTCATCCTCTTTCGTCTGAGACCAATGTGCCTTCAGGGCATCACTGATCTCCTCAGAGGTAACTTTGTACCCGTGGCTCTTGGCTAACGAAACGATGTGTTGCGACGCTTCATTTACCTTCTTGTGCAGGACCTTGTCTTTATGCAACTGTTCGATGAATTTTTTGGCGTGTGCTTTCGACATGGCGCTCCTAATCGTGCAGCCGGGTTATGTGGGAAGTTGCCAGTAAGCCTATACGGCACGTGAGTGAAAAACAAGTCAAAGAATCAGATGGCAACGGTTTAAGTTGACTTCCTCCTTCGGTTCGTCCGACCACCCAACCTGTACGGGCAAGTCATAGAGGCGGCCAGGTGCGAATCGCGCCCACCAGCTACGCATTCCGGGAACGACTACCTTGACCACCGGCATGCCCACGTCCTGTCGCGACTGATCCACTACCAGCATTTCCAAATTCCAGGACTTCACCAGTTCGATACAGGAAAGTATTTGCTGCTCTGGTTCCCGGGAGAGCGGTTGGGAGGGGGGGGAATATGTAGACGCCGCTGTTTTCTCGTCCGGAATCAGGAAGGAGATATCCATCTGGCCGGACTCAGACTTCAGAAAGCACACGGGATCGCGCTCGGAAAGGACGACCGGCAGGAACTGGGTTATTTCCGTCAATGCTTTGGTCAGCGCCGTTTGTGGGTCGAAGTGCGCTCCAAAGCCAAGCATGTAGTCGTTCCGAGGCGATGGCTCTGAATGCGACAATGCCACGAAAGTCGGAATCGTTGGGTGGGCCGTGATGTCGATTACTTCCAAGGAGCGGCCCAGCAACTTAAAGAAATTGCCGATAGCAGCGACGTGGGGCAATCCGTAACTGTCGATAGCCACACGTGGACGGCGGAGTCGGTTATACCACCACACGGACGCGCACTCGCGCTCCACCAGTTCCAGAAAGCCGTGAACGATGGCCTCGTCCAGGTCGTGCCCGGCGGCGTTTCCATTGGAATCTGGGCGGCAGTAATCATGCGCAGGGTCGAACGGATACCCGTAATAACAGTAGGCCGTTGGCAGGTACTTTATCTGCTTTTGAGTGAGCGACCACGCCGGCGACCAATCAATGCTCTGCTCCGGATCGAATGGCTCAGGCACCCAATTATGACGACCCTCGCGCTGGTTCCATTCCTCGCGGTGCTGGTACTGGGATTCGCTGAACAGGGTGAGCGCATTCGGGTGGATCGCTTCCTCAGCAATCTCCGAGTATCGCGCCACCCGACGCGGTTCGTCGCTACGGAAGATTCCCGAATGCCGTTCGAGCGCTTCGCACAGGCAGCTTAGCCTTGCCTCCTGCGAGCGGACGCCGGAACCGGAGACTCCGGCGGAGATTGCAGGCCTCGCGCAGTGCTTTGCCAGGCAGACCTCCGGTTTCAGCCTTCCGGTGCAAACATGGATCGGGCTTTCCCACGGAAGTTCGTAATCGCGAAAGGACGCGAAGATGCCGGTGCGCTCGTCCAGAAATCTTGCATACTCTCGAAGAGTCTCTTCGGCGGCATCCGGCATACCATTATAAAGCTATCGCAAGATTTGGCTTCCAGTGGTGCAATCGAGAGTAGAATCTCGTTTTCATCCAGCTTTGCGGCGCTGACGAGTGGCTCATGAGTCTACCCTCGCCTTATGGAAAGCCGCGGGAAAATAGGAGTTTGCCAGTATGACCCTGTCCCCATCCCCTGAACTGACTGCTTTCCTTAGCGCCCGCGATTTCCTTCTGCAACATCGCACCGACTATGAATTGGTGTATCAGAGGTTCCGCTGGCCCCAGCTCCGGCAATTCAACTGGGCGCTCGATTATTTCGACGGCTACGCCCGCGGCAACCAGAAACCGGCGCTGTGGATAGTGGACGAAAACGGTTCCGAGCAGAAATTGAGCTACGACCAGATGTCGCGCCGCTCGAACCAGGTGGCCAACTTCCTGCGCAAGCAGGGGGTTCGCCGGGGTCGATCGCATCATCGTCATGCTACCCAACGTGGCCGCCATGTGGGAAGTTATGCTCGCTTCGATGAAGCTGGGCTCGGTGGTGATCCCCGCGGCGACCCTGCTTACTCCCGACGATATTAAGGATCGGCTGACCCGGGGGCAGGCGCGCCATGTGATCACGAACGCCGCCTTCACCGAGCGGTTCCAGGAGCTGCCGGGTGATTATTCGCGCATCGTAGCGGACGAACCCGTCCAGGATTGGGTTTCCTATTCCGACGCGTACCAGCAGGATGAAGTCTACTCGCCTGATGCGGCGACCAATGCGACTGATCCCATGCTTCTGTATTTCACCTCCGGAACGACGGCCCAGCCCAAGCTGGTTTTGCACACCCACCAAAGCTATCCGGTCGGCCACTTGGCGACCATGTATTGGATCGGGCTGCGGCCCGAAGATATTCACCTCAACATCAGCTCTCCGGGTTGGGCCAAGCACGCATGGAGTAGTTTCTTCGCACCCTGGAATGCCGGCGCAACCATCTTCGTGCACAACTACACGCGGTTCGACGCTAAGAAGACACTGGAAGTGATTTCGCGATGCGCCGTCTCCACCTTGTGCGCGCCACCGACCGTCTGGCGTCTTCTGGTGCTGGAAGACCTAGGCGCGTATCCGACCAGTTTGAAGGAACTGGTGGGGGCCGGAGAGCCCCTTAACCCAGAGGTCATTGAGAAAGTCCGGCGGGCTTGGGGCTTGACCATTCGCGATGGCTTCGGCCAAACCGAGACCGTGCTTGTCATCGGCAACTTCCCTAGGCAGACCGTGAAGCCCGGAGCCGCAGGTGTGGCAGCTCCGGGGCACGACATCGTTTTACTGAACGCAGAAGGGAGAGAAGCTGCCGACGGTGAAATCTGCCTTCGGCTGAACCCGGCGCCTATGAGCTTGATGGCCGGCTACATGGATGATCCAGACCGGACCGCTAGCGTTATGGAGGGAGGCTACTACCACACCGGCGACATCGCCAGCCGCGACGCCGATGGTTACTACACCTACGTTGGGCGTTCCGACGACGTGTTCAAGTCTTCGGACTACCGGCTCAGTCCGTTTGAGCTGGAAAGCGCCCTGATCGAGCATCCTGCAATCGCCGAAGCCGCCGTGGTGCCTGCACCCGACGCGATCCGCTGGAATGTCCCTAAGGCGTACATTACCCTCAAGCCCGGAGTGTATCCGTCAAAAGCGGTGGCGCAAGAGATTTTTGTGTTCATCCGCCAACGCCTGGGGCCCTACAAGCGAATTCGCCGCATTGAGTTCTCGGAACTGCCCAAGACCATCTCCGGCAAGATTCGCCGAACTCAACTCCGGTCCGCGGAGAAAAGTGAGCGGCCTGTGGAGGCAAGGCGCGAGTTCGAATATTGGGAGGAGGATTTTCAGGAATTGAAGTGAGTGCCCTGGTCGAGTCTAGTAACTCATTCCGTAACCGTTCCTTTACCGGCGCTATTTATGGACCTTCCTCTGCTTGGGGCAGAACCCGAAAGCTAAATAAGAAATTGCGAGTCGTTCCACAGCTCTCATCGTTTATGATGTATGCACCCTGACGAGATGAAAGGTGTGGGTGCCACTCTTGAAGGAAAAGTGTATCTCTAAATGAGCGTTCTCCGCGGTATCAGCCGACGACTGGTTGCCCTATCGGTGATCTTTTGCTCTGCGCTGGCGTTCGGCTGTGATGGCCTCGCTGCCGGCCAGACGCTTTGGATTCGCCTCAGCTCTCCGGTTTCTTCGTATAGCTCAAAACCGGGCGATGTGGTCCACGCCGTTCTGACGGAGTCAGTGACTTGTGACAATGGGGTGGTTTTCCCGATCGGCACCAGCATCGAGGGAAGCATACATGCGGTTCGCAAGGTGGGATGGGGTATCCGTCACGAGACCGCTGCTTTGGACATCCGTTTCGATCGTGTTGATGTGACGCAAGGCGCTCCAGTGCTCATCTCGGCCTCGGTTGCGGAGGTAGAGAATGCCCGCGAGCCGGTCTCCAAGGGAGTGATCGAGGGGATTCGCAGCAGCGATACACCCCAGGGTCGAATCAATAGCCGCCTCGTGCACCTGCCCACTTGGAATCCCTATTCGGATCTAGGGCTCATCGTCTACAAGGCCACCTTCCCGATTTTTCCTGAACCGGAGATCTACTATCCCGCCGGAACCGACATTCGCATCAAGCTGACAAAGCCTGTTCATTCGCCTTCTGAGACGCCGACTCCGCGGAACGATGTCTTGGTAGAAAGCAGTGGGGAGCTGGATGTCGAGCGCACGGCTGCGTCCCTTCCGCGACGCTCTACCACCACCAAGCTGATAGATGCTGACGTGGTGAACCTCGTCTTCGTAGGTTCGCGCGAGGAAGTCGAATCTGCCTTCCGGCAAGCTGGCTGGAACACGAGTGACGCCTTCAGCAAGCGGTCGTTCATGCGCGATTTTTATTCCTTTCTCAACAACAGCGGTTACGCGCAGGCACCGATGCATCCTCTTCTTCTGGACGGTAAGCCTCCGGACATGAGCTGGCAGAAAAGCCTGAACAGCTACGACCGACGCGACCATCTCCGCATGTGGCAGTGGTTTCAGCCATCGGGTTCGGATACCGTGTGGCTGAGCTCCTCAACCCACGACACGCGCGCAGCCCTTTCGCTTAAGTATCGCCAGTTCGTTCACCACATTTCCCCGGATATCGACGAAGAACGCAGCAAGGTGATTCGCGATCTCGAGGTCGCTGGTTGTGTGCAGTCCGTTCATCTCCTGCCCCGGCCGGGCATGTCGAACTTCACCCAGAACGCCACGGGGGATCCGATGCGCACGGACGGGGACTTGGCCATTGTGCAGCTTAAGGAATGCCAGCCGGTCGTACCGGGATTGGTGTCCAGCACCGCGGGAACGAATTTCAAGCCAGGAAGTCACGTTTTTCGGTACTTGCGGCGGCAGATTCTGACCTTCCGAAGCGACATCTGGCGGGCCAACATCATCTACGGCGCTTACGACTTGGGGCGCATGAGCTTCGAAGCCCTGAGGCACCACCCCCTACCACCGACTGAGCAGGCGAACTCGTACGTGAAGCCGGTTCAGATGGATGGGTTGCAATAGGGCGCTCGTTGCGCGCAGGCCGATATTTAATCGGGCAGCACTTTCCCTAGAGTCTCTTCTCCGAACGGAATCACCAACAGGCCGATGCCGAAGGCAATGGCTGTGTAGGCGACCGGCTTTCCCAGGGTTCCCATGTTTCTGACGAGCGCGCCAACTCCAAAGTTGACCCCGGCGGCAATAAAGCGTCCGAACGAAGTGGTAAATGCGAATGCGGTGGCGCGTACCGTGGTCCCGTACTGCTCGGGCAACCAGAGACTGAAGACGGCGAAGTTCCCGCCAAAGAAGCCCAGAAAGAACAGCACCGCGATGAAGGGATGGAGTCCCTGCGGCAGGTAAAACGCCCAGCCAAAGCTGAGCAGAATGCAGACGAACATCCCGAAAAAGTAGAAAGCCAACGTGCGTTTACGGCCAAACCGTTCCGCCACCAATGGCACGCCGAGGCAGCCCAGGATGGTGCCGATCGACAACAGGCCCATGCCTAAAGAGGACATGCGCACTGCCTCCGGCTGCGTCATGCCGGCACGTTTTGCCAGGTTGATGATTGCCGTCGGCGCGTACACCGCGCCGGCCCACAAGCCGCATATCGCCGAAGCCAGTAGCACAGTGTTGACCAGCGTGCGCCGCGTATAGGGAGGACTGAAAATCCTGCGCAGCGAAGAAAGCCCTCCGACCGCTTTCACCTTGGCTTTTTTCTGCCAGCGTTCCGGTTCCTTGACGCGGAATAAAACCACGAAAGCCACAACCACTGGTGTCAGGCCGCACCAGAACATCGCACGCCAGCCAAAGTGCGCTCCCACCGTGTAATTGAGCGCGGAAGCCAGAAAGAAGCCGGCGTAGTATCCGGTCTGCAGATATCCTGCTCCCATCTTACGACGGTCCTCCGGCCAGGCCTCGGCGACGTAGGTTCCCGCCAACGCCCATTCGCCGCCGATCCCAATGCCCGCCAGCAGCCGGAACAATCCCAGCTGCCACACCGTTTGTGACATCGCGGCGGCGCCGGTGAAGACGGCGTAGACAAAGATGGTGGCGGCCAGCACACGCGTGCGCCCGAATCTGTCGGCAATCGGCCCCCAAATTAAGGACAGGCCCCATCCCACCAGAAAGAGCGCGAACAGGACGGATCCGGCGTATCCAACGGTGGCGGGAGTGGCCTTGATTCCTGACTTCGGAAGCAGTTCCGTCAGGGCTGGGCTAAGCACGAGTGCATAGATCACGGAGTCCATGCCGTCTAGCGTCCAGCCTGTCCACGCCCCCCAAAAGCCGGTTATTTGGTGGCGGTTGAGCTTGGTGTGAACTGCGGGTCGTGGAAGGCCCACTGCTTCGTTGGCCATGGTGCTCTCCTTAGCCGCAAGTGCTCAGACAGAATCGCCGAGCCTGAGCAGCATAGCACGGCTTGTCAAGGATGCATCGCCAAGTAACGGGCGATATGGCGATATTACGCTAACGAGCTTACAGCCTTCACCAGAGCCACCTCCGGACAGGTGGCATTTCGCCCACGGGTTTACTGTAATCCGGTGCGTATCCTACGCACTCAACATGAATACCTTCCCATTCTGGTTGACAGCGAAATTCCTCGGCATAGTGGGAGTCGTTTGGGTAACGAATGAGCAGTGTTCGGTCGTCTTGCCACATGACATCAATCAACCGAGGGTCATGTCCCACTGTAAATATGGTCGTCGAGTGTTCTTTCTTCCCGAACAGGTGCATGAACGAACCTCGACGGTTTCGCCGGAGCTGCACGGAGCTGTGAAACGAGTCCACAGCGCCACAATCTTCTTCACTCAGTTGTGCAACTAATTTTCCGTCACGCGACAAGACAGGAGGAAACTCATAGCGGCCACACATGGCACCGCGGAATAGAAAGCCCAGTAGCGTCAGTGCTGAGGCGCATATCAAAACGCCAGCGGGAATCCTTAAGGTGAGTTTCCAGAGCCGACGGCTATTTCGAGGCAAAAACCATAAGACGCAGGCGGCTGTGGCGAGTATAACGGCAAATAGCAGTAGCGCCATTGCATCCGCAGCTTACCATGTCGCCACGAGCCAACTGGCGAAATCAGGCCATATCACACGCAATCCCAAAACAGGGATCCGGGCCGGATTAGTCCCTTGTATCCTCACTCCGAAACATCGCCACCACCGCCAGCTTCATGACCTTGCCCATGGCGTTTCGTGGGAGTGCGTCCAGAACCAGGAGTCGGGAAGGAAGCTTGTACGCCGCAAGGAATTCCTTGGCCCAGCCGCGAAGCGACGACAGGTCGAGCGCATCACCGTCGTTCAGTACCACGGCCGCGGCAACCCGCTCGCCCCACTCAGGGTCGGGCACGCCGACAACCGCGCACTCAGCGACTGCCGGATGTTCGCGCAGCGCTTCCTCAATCTCCAGCGCCGAGACCTTGTGCCCGCCAGTCTTGAGAATGTCAATGTTCGTCCGGCCGAGAATGCGATAGAAACCCTTCTCAACGACTGCCGTATCGCCGGTGCGAAACCATCCATCGCGGAAGGCATCACGCGTCGCGTCCGGCTTGCCCCAGTATTCCCGGAAGATACTCGGACCGCGGACTTCGATCTCGCCCGGCATGCCCGGCGCAACCGGCTCGCCGTTTTCGGCGACGAGCTGAACCTCGACGCTCGGCAGAGGCGTCCCGACGCTGCCCGGCACGCGCTCGCCCCGATAGGGGTTTGATAACGCCATGCCGATCTCCGTCATGCCATAGCGCTCCAGCAGGGTGTGGCTGCTGATTCCCCGCCAGCGCTCCAGAGTGCTTACCGGTAGGGCCGCCGAGCCTGACACCATCAGACGCAACTTTTCGCATGCTTGGCTTAAGAGTGCACGCCGTTCCGGTGATGCCGCATCCCACGCTGCAATGAGTCTCACGTACACGGTCGGGACCGCCATGAACAGCGTTACACTGCCGTTGGCGATGCGCTCCCACACCGCATTCGCGTCGAAGCGCGGCAACATCTCACATGCGGCTCCGGACCACAGGGCACAAGAAACGACGTTGATAATTCCGTGCACATGGTGGAGCGGCAGGCACAGCACGATGCGATCTTCCGATGACCACTCCCAGGCCTCGACCAGGCTGCTGATTTGCGCGGCGATGTTGGCGTGGGTTGTGACCACGCCCTTGGGCCGGCTGGTGGTGCCGCTGGTGTAAAGGATCATGGCGCGCCGCTGGGAGGCGACCTCAGGCAACTGCACTGTTTGATGAGCGGCGGCTTCATCGTAGGACAAGCCGCGAATTCCACGGGCCGTGGCGATGGGCTCCAGCAGTGTTTCCGCCAGCGCATCAAAAACCAGGATCGAGGACCCGGTGTCGTCGATGAAGTATTCCAGCTCAGACCTTGTGGAGTTGAGCGGTAACGGTACTGCGACGCCTCCGGCTCGCCAGATGCCCCACTGCACCGCGACCCACGGAAACCCCGGTGTAGCCACAAATGCTACGCGCACTTCCTCAAGGTCGTCCCGGCCCGCGAGCAACGCCGCCGCCACACGCGACGACGCGTCCAACAGTTCATGGTAGGTGAAAGCTCCCTGCGAATCGATGATCGCTGTGCGGTCGCCGTAGTGTTCGGCGTGAGCGATCAGAGGAGGATCGTTCGTGTGGCCCATTACAGGCAGACTTTAAGTCGTCTGTGCCAAGTTGTCCAGTTAGTGACGATCAGACACGCTTGGGTCCCCGTTCTCGCGATCCCGGTTCACTCGGACACCTGCAGGACCAGCTTGCCCCGGTTGTGTCCGCTCAGCCCGCGCTCGAATGCTGCGCGCGCTTGTTCGAGGGGGAAGGTGGCTTCCACAATTGGGCGAACTTCGCCAGCTTCGATAAGGCCCGCGATCTCGATCAACTGCGCGCGGCTTGGCTCCACGATGAAGTCCACGCCGCGCACGCCATACTGGGCTGCCTTGTCCGCGGGAGCGCTGCCGGCAATGGTGACGAGAACCCCTCCGGGACGCAGAACTTGCCACGACCGCTCCAGGGTGTCGCCACCAACGGTGTCGAGCACCACGTCTAAGTCTCGCAGCTCATCCTCAAAGCGGACGACAGTGTAATCGATGACCTCATCGGCGCCGAGTTCGCACAAGGAGCGTGTATCGTTCTGCGTGGCCGTGCCGATTACATGTGCACCCCGCCAGCGCGCGAGCTGTACGGCGTAGGTGCCGACGCCGCCGCCCGCACCGTGAATTAATACGCGCTGTCCCTTGGATAGACCGGCGTGGTCGAACCACGCCTGCCACGCAGTGAGTCCAGAGAGCGGAACCGCAGCAGCCTGGGTGTGGCTCAGATTGGTGGGCTTTGGGGCCAGGTCGCCGGCGCGCACGACGGCGCAGTCGGCGGCTGCCCCGTCCCGCCAGAAGTCGTTGAGCGCGTAAACAGCCTCACCTGGCGTAACGTCGGTCACTCCTGGAGCGACAGCCTCCACCACCCCCGACAGTTCGTGCCCCGGAATGCTCGGTAGGCGATCGCCGCCGTCGCGAGTCGTGTACGTTGCCGACCAGGAAAGCTCATACGGTGTGATAGCACAATCGTAGACGCGGACCACGGCATCGCCGGTTCCCGGTGTCGGCTTGGGTGCGTCTTCATAGATAAGCTCCTCGGGACCACCCTTCCTATGTAGACGTATTGCTTTCATCAGTGCTTTCCCGTTCGCAGCTTGTGTTATGGCTATTGCGGCTGCACACTCCTCGACTGGATGTACTCCTCGATCACACGCTCCAGCGAGCCCTGCGCACGCAGAACGTACTCGATGGCATCGCGCACCGCTCCGTGGCCGCCTTCGTGCGGGGTAACGTAATGCGATTCGCGCAACACCTCCGGCCGCGAGTTCTTGACCGCAATCGCCAGGCCGCACAACCGCATCACTGGCAAATCGATCACGTCGTCGCCCACGTAGCAGACCTGTTCGGCCGTCAGCCCTTCTTTCTGCAGAATTTCGTAAAACGCTGAGGCCTTGTCCTGCTGACCCTGATAGACGTGTTCGATCTTGAGATCGCGGGCGCGCAGAGCAACCGTTTCGGAGATGCGCTTCGTAATGATTCCCGCTTTAAGACCCCCAAGCCGGGCTAGCGAAAACCCGGTTCCGTCGTGCGCATTGAAGCCCTTGGCCTCGATGACCCCACCACTGGCAATACCGAAGCCGCCCTTGTCGGCCATCTTTTCGCGATGCGCGTGGGTGTCGCCGCCTTCCCCGCCACCTGGAGCAGGGAACAGAAAGATGGTACCGTCGGTCATCACGCCATCTACGTCGAACAGCATCAGCTTGATTCTTCTTGCGCGCTCATCGGTCATTCGGCCATCTTAGCAGCCAAAACCGGGTCTGGGTTTCGCTCTTAAGGCAGCAAAACGCAGTCACCAACGTAAACAAAACGGCTGTCACCCTGAGCGGCCGTCTGGCACTCACCCCAAGCCCAACTCTCCACCCGAAATGACATAATGTTGCCATGCCACATAGGAGGGTTTACCGATGCCACACTACGTAATGCTGCTCCGTTACACTCAGCAGGGGATCGCGAAAATCAAGGACAGTCCTACTCGACTTGACGCTGCCAGGAAAGCTGCCGAAGCCGTCAAAGGGAAGATCCATTCCTGGTACTTGACGATGGGGCGCTGCGACGCTGTGTTGATCGCCGAATTTCCTGACGACGAAACCTGCGCCAAGTTCGCTCTGTCCGTTGCCTCACAAGGCAATGTGACCACAGAGACGCTGAAAGCCTTCAACGAACTGGAATACCGCAAGATTATCGGTTCGATGAGCTGAGTCTTCGACAATCTGGTGCCGCGAGAGTGGGCGCCGCCTGGTTGCGAAGACGGGCGGCGTCTTCATGAGTCAGCTTCTCGCGGACGGAATGTGACGTCACGACGGGTCAATTATCGGTCGATCAGTTGAGCTTGAAATTCCAGCAACGTGAAGCTATGTCCGTTATTTCGGTTTCCTTGAAAGTGTTCGCCTTGCCGTTAGGTGTCCCCGTGACCTCCACCTCGTGTCCGACCTCGTCCCAGAGAAGGTGATCGTCGCCGACTATCCGGTGCTGTTTTCCCTGATGATCGGTAAGCGTGTAATCGCCCTTCTTCCCGCTAATGCATCCTCGCAGCTCGTCGCTGGGAGAGGACTGAGACTGGCTCGCGGTCGGCGAACTCTGTGGCGAAGGGGGCGCAAAATTCGACTGAGTTGCTGACTGCGCTACGGCCATGGTCGCCGGCAACAGTAACGATAGCAGCAGAACCGCTCTATTCATATTCTCAACTCCTTACGGAGCCAGGAAAGAATCCGCGGTACGGCAACCTTTCCGGCGTGGCCCCGCAACTAATTGGAGTCGCGAGGAAGAATTACGGGTTTCCTGTGATCGCAGCGAATTTCCCAGGGGCGAGAAAGATTCGCAAGAATGCGATATGCTGATTACAGCAAATTTAATGTGAATAGTTATACGACTGTTAAGTGTAGGTAACTAAGGTAACCAACACGGCGTTCGTATTGGTTACTATAGTTTAAAATTAGGCATCGATTTTAGGCCAACTTAATTCCTACCCCGTACACTCGCCTATAACGGATCCTCGGAAGGGTCAATCCGCCGAAAACCGCCAGTCGCCATTTCCCGAACCGATTCCAAGCATCCCGGGTGACAAACTAAGTGAAACGTTTCCTAATCGTATTCGCCCTGGTGGGCAAGCTGTGGGCGCAGTGTCCGGTAATGCCGACAACTGCTGCTCACGTCATAGCTAACATTTCTGGCGGCTCCATTACCGGATTCACCGTACTTAACGGTGGTAACTATCCCGGGAACCCCACGCTAGCTGTCTTTATCTTCGATAGCGGCGGTGGTTCAGGAGCAACCGCCACAGCGACGCTATCAGGTACCGCTGTCAATGCGGTCACGAGAGTGAAAGGCGGCGCCGGTTATACGACCAGTACCTATGTCACAGTGGCGCCCACGGCCATCTTACCGGGGGTCAGTCCCCCGGTGACAGCCGTCTGCGGCGTTCCCAGCAAGGGTAGTTTTTGCGGTCTTGGCTACAGCAATCCTGATGGCACTAAGGCTGGCACGACGACCCTGCAAAACCAGCCGGCCCGGTGCTTCAACCTGTACTACGGCTCGGATGGGCCTACCAACAGGGATCCGATCATAGATTGGATACATGGCGGTGGCGGAGTCATGGGCAGCCCAGACTCGGAGTGGTATGTCCTTCCTTCTGGAGCAAATCCCGGAGTAGTTCCCACCGTCGTAAATCGGGGAAACAAGTTTAATTTTTACGCGCACGCCTACACTCTTGCTGCTGCGGTTCTGTTGTCGCCGATGAATGCTACGACCACCACCGCGACGGTTAGCTATGCCGGGATTACAGATTTTCCGACTACCTACACCTCATGCTTCAACCTCCAGGCCGTCAATGATGGCACGGGCGCTGTCGAAACCATGAAGGTTACAGGCATCAGCGGTACTGGACCGTGGAACTATAGTGTGGTGCGAGGAAGAGATTGTCTGGGCAACGCCAGCGCAGCGGGCTCGCACACCGTGAATGGGCAGTATGCATGGTTCACAGACGCGACGGGTAATAGTCCTACTTACCCCGCGGGTTTTAACGACACTGAGTGCTTCGCGGCATTTCTGTCCGCCAATGCCGGCAAAGGACAGATTCCCGGCGACGGCATGGACATCCGGCCCCTTGGTTTCTCGCACGGTACGGCGCATGTTTACCTCATGCGCGCGCTCGGGACCCAGCTCTACAACCCGGCAAACTGCGAATGGAAGCGCCCTGCATCTACACCTTTCACCAGGTTTGCAGGCATTTCGGGAGTATTTGACTGGGCAGCCATCAGCAATATCGCCAATATCTGTACCCAGACCGGCAACTGCTCGGTCAATGGTGGAGTGCCAGGCAAGTCTTCAGACGGCACGGAGCCTTTCTTTGTAGCGGTCACGGCGGGAGCCGCCACATGGGGCTTAACTGGTCCGCATCCGACCAATGGCAGCGTCACGATAGGTACGTGCGGAGCAAACGGTCTGGCTGTGACTCAACCAACCTCGGCCAACGCGATCGTGAGCCAATGGAGTCCGCAATCCTACTGGAGTGGCGGCCAGTGCGCGTCCGGTGGTGGACACTGCTGGGGAGTCCCAGTCAACCCGCTGCCGCCGGCATTCATCGCCACCGGCGAGTATGACGGTGATGTTAGTGCCGATACACAGAACTGCTTCGCCTCACAGGTACCCGGTGTCACTCAACTACCCTTATCAGGTACCTGCGACGGGACGCATTACGTCGACCATTCTGCCTGTACCACGAACTGGTCGGGCGGCGATGGCTCTCATCTTGACAGTAATTCCCCTGGGGTTAGCGCCTTAATCAACTGGATAACGGCAGAAGGCTTCACCGTATCGGCGTCACCGGCTTCGCTCAGTATTCCACAGGGAAACCAGGGCACATCGACGATCACGACCACAATCAGCGGTGGGTTCAACAGCCCGATCAGTCTGTCAGCTTCCGGTGCGCCTTCGGGCACGACCGTGAGCTTCAACCCGCAGACGATCCCGGCTCCGGGGGCAGGTCACTCCACCATGACCATCACGGTGGGCATCAGTACACCGCTGGGTACTTATCCCATCACCGTGACCGGCGACGACGGAGAGACGCAACAGGACGCTGTCGTCACACTAACCGTTACCTCGCAGAAGAGCTTCACAATTTCCGCTTTACCAGCTTCTCTCAGTATCCAGCCGGGCAATCAAGGGAACTCGACCATCACTACCACCATCGCCGGGGGTTTCAACAGCGCTGTCGCGCTGTCGGCCTCAGGGGTACCGCCGAACACGACCGTTGGTTTCAATCCCAACCCAATACCAGCGCCTGGAGCAGGAAGCTCGACGATGACCATCACGGTAGGGGGCAGCACGCCTCTGGGAACCTACCCCATCACGGTGACCGGCAACGGCGGAGGAATCCAGCAGACTACGACCGTCACTCTGACAGTGGCTTCCGTATCGGGCTGGAGCACGGGATTCGATTTTCGCAACTCTGCGGGCTATGTGGGAGATCCTCCCGGAGATAACTACGTGCTTTCCTCCACAGCCTATCCGACCACATCGAACGGCGTTACCTACGGCTGGGTGAATACTTCTCTCGTGCAAGCGCGCGACCGCAATGCTAGGCTGGATCCACGGTTGGCGGGCATCAACTTCGCCACCAATGGTTCGCCGGCGACCTTCTATGTGGACCTGCCGTCGGCTGGCACATACAACGTGGCGCTAGCGCTCGGGGATGCCGGGTACGCGTCGTGCTGGGTGCAGTGTCAGGTGCAGTTCCTGGACGGTAACACCCTGCTGGCCAATGTGACTGTCGGGTCCGACAACCTGGGCTACTTTTACGATCCCAAGGTCAACAACTGGTCGGCAGCGGCGTGGCCAACCAGTAACGTCAGTCAGCAGGTCACACTCGTAAGTACCCGGCTCAAAGTGATCGTGGGAACGAACCAGGCCGGGGGAGACTCGACACCGCTCGCTTTCCTCGGGGTGGCGCAAGCCTCAGGTTCTTCGAATTTTATGATTTCGGCTTCGCCGGCTTCACTCAGCATTCAGCCGGGCAATCAGGGGAAGTCCACCATCACCACCAAGATCACTGGCGGCTTCAATAGCGCGATCGCTCTGTCGGCGTCGGGAGCGCCGTCAGGCACATCCGTCAGCTTCAATCCGGGCACGATACCGGCGCCAGGTGCAGGCAGTTCGAGCATGACCATCACGGTCGGGGGAAGCACGCCGGTGGGAACCTATCCCATCACGGTGACGGGTAAAGGCGGAGGAATTCAGCAAAATGTCACTGTCACTCTGGTAGTCACAGGCAGTGGGGGTTGGCAGCAGGGATTCGACTTCCGCAACACGACGACCTTCGTCACCGATCCATCAGGTTCCACCTATGTACTCGCCACCACCGCCTATCCAACCCGAGGAAACGGGATCACCTATGGGTGGGTGAACACATCTCTGGTGCAGGGCAGGGACCGTAATGCCAAGCTGGATCCGCGCCTGGCGGGTGTCAACCTCGCAACCAATGGTTCACCCGCGACCTTCTACGTGGATCTGCCGTCGTCCGGCACCTACAACCTGTCGCTGGCCATGGGTGATACCGGATACCAGGAATGCTGGGTGCAGTGCCAGATCCAGTTCCTGGACGGCAACAAGGTGTTGGCGACGGTGACTCGCGGCTCTATCAACCTTGGCTACTTCTACGACGCCAAGGGCAACACTTGGTCAGCCGCAGCCTGGCCGGCGAGCAATGTCAGCCAACAAGTGACGCTGACAGGAACTCGACTGACTGTGATCGTGGGCACAAGCCAAGCCTCGGGAGATATGACCCCGATCGCCTTCTTGGGTCTGACACAGTGAGGTCGAGAGCTTGGCACTTGCCTGAGGGCTAGTGCCTTCTCGCCCGGATTCTCTGCCGAAGTCAGCCCTGGCAGCGGTATAAGTTGCTGCCGCTCAATAATTTACGATAAAGTATGCGGAATCAATAGCGTACCCACGATCCCCGCGCAAATCATTGATTCCAAAAGCTAGGGAGTGGTGGATTTTATTCCGAATCACGGCCTCAGCCGTGGAACGATCGCTCCTGTGCTTCGGCTGTATTGTTCGTACTCCTGCCCAAATGTTGTGATCATGAACCGCTCCTCGATCTTGCTCTTCAGGGAAAAGCCAATCCACAGGAGCACGACGGCGATGAAGCCACGGAGCTGGCCTTTGTTGATTGCAGTGCCGACCATGGCCAGGATCATCCCGGAGTAGATCGGGTGACGCACCCAGCGATAGGGCCCGGAGCGAATGAGTTCGTGGCCGACCTTGATGGTGACGTTGCCACTCCAGTTGCGGCCGAGGTAAGCCCTGGCCCAGATGGCGAACAGCAGCCCCCCGGCGGTAACGGCGATGCCTAGATTCTCGATCGTGGACTTCAGTGGGAGGATGCGCAGACGCAACCAGTCCGGAGCCGGGTGGCTGAACATGGCGTAGAAGGCGGCTGTGGTAAGCACGAGATACGGAATTCTGGAGACGAATCTTTCCCGAGTTTGTGTCCGCTTGGTAGCGAAGGCCCACATCAACCAGATCACGAAAAAGCCAAGCCAGAAATATCCGCAAATGCTTATTCCACTCACGACCGGCTCCAATCACGAATACGTTACAGCAACAGAAAAGGTTCTTGTGAATGCGGCACGGCGACGGTTCGGTGACGTCAAGCTGCTTGTGTAAATACGCGGAGGGTGCGGGTTTTCCATTCCAGGTTGAAACGCTGGAAGATGGAATAGATGATTCGTTCCACGCTCTGCACGTTAACGAAGCACACCATGGGCCGGGTTCGACGCCGCACTTCCACGAAACAGCGCTCGATGATGTTGGTGGTGCGCAGTTTTCGCCACAGATGCCGAGGCAGACGAAAGAACGACAGCAACTCCGGTAAGGCGCGTTCCAACTGCCGCACCATGCGGGGATACGCCGTTCGCCAGCGTCGGCAGAAAGCGCGCGCCGCAGCCTGGGCCGCACCGCGGCCTTCGGCCAGGTAGATAGCTTGCGCATCAGCTTTGACCGCGTCGTAATCGCACTTGCGCACCTTCTCCAGAAGGTTGCGCATCTTGTGCACCCAGCAGCGCTGATGCCCGGCCCGTGGGTAGACGGTCTGGATCGCCGCCGCCAATCCGGCACAACCGTCGGTGACGATCAGTTGCAGGTGATTGCCCTGCAGCCCGCGACGATAGAGATCCTGCAACAGCGCCTCCCAATCGGCCTGACTCTCACCGTGAGTTTGCAGAAAGGCCAGCAGTTGACGAGTGCCGTCGCGGCGCACGCCATAGGCCACCAGCATCTGCACCCGCTGCCGTTCGCTGGGCCGCCGCATCCGCAAGCTGACCCCATCCAGAAACAAATAGGCCCAGCCGTCGTCTAGCGGCGCCTGATGAAACTGCCGTACCGCCTGGTCCAAATCGCGGCACAACTGGGACACGGTTTGCGCAC
Source organism: uncultured Acidobacteriaceae bacterium (assembly GCA_963837245.1). GTDB lineage: Bacteria > Acidobacteriota > Terriglobia > Terriglobales > Acidobacteriaceae > Bog-257. The sequence continues at coordinate 55,923 of CAWIMR010000012.1, forward strand.
TCACCACCTGGCCGGTCAACGTGGCCACTACCCGCCCTACCTGGCGGGTGGAGATGCCGCGCAAGAACGCCTCCCGGATCAGCACGGTCAGCTCCGGGGCTCGCCGCTGAAACTTCTCCAGCCCCGGCGGCAGGAAGTTCTTCCCTCGGGTGCGGGCGATACGCAGTCGCAGCGTGCCGAAGCGGGTGACGAAATCCCGTTCGTAGTAGCCGTTGCGATAGTCGCGCCCTTGCCTCGGGCTGCGCTGGTACGAGGCCCAGCCGCTGTACAGGTCCCGCTGCCGCTCCGACTCGGCTTCGAAATACTTCTTCCACGCCAGTTGCGTCCGTCCGTACAGATCGCCCCAGAAACTCTCTTTCATCTCCGCCAGGAAATGTTGGAACTGCTCCGTCATCCGTGTAACCTTCGCCATGGGTGTAAGTCTCCTTTCGAGAACGGCTTTAGCTTGCGAGGCCAAAGCCAACTTACACCCTCTCGCCTTTTACACAATCGACCTTACATCACCCGACGGTTCCCGAGCCTGGACGCTGAAAAGAGGTTGGAGTATCGTTACGAAGCGACGAATCAAATCTCGACGCGCAGTGGTAAATCCCACGTCATTAGTTAAACGGAGCCATTGGATGAAGCGAATCTTCGCAATCGTGGTATTGGGTCTTCTAGCATCTTCCGCAGCCCTGGGGCAAAAGACA
>CAWIMR010000013.1:0-130383 GCA_963837245.1 uncultured Acidobacteriaceae bacterium
CAATCCCCGGCCCCGCATGAATGCCAACGCCTCTGCCAACGCCTCTGGCGCGAAGTAAGACGCGGCTAAATCTTCGGGTATATACGATTCCTCGAACTCGAAGGCGTTCAGGCGCTCCTGCATCAGCTCTTCGATTGCTCCTGGAAAGCGCTCTTCGAGAAACTCGCGGGGCTTGCAGACGTGGCAGTAACCTTTTCCGATTGGTTTGCCGACGAGTTCCGGTGCCCCAGGGGCTTCGGTGATGATGGAATTTGGCTTGCAACAGCACTCTTCAAAAGCCATCCGAAGCAGCATGTTGCGAGCAGCCACGAGTTTTTCGCCCGCCGAGATTGAGTTCTTGAGCAAAGATGCGATGAACCAACCAATGCCAAAGATGCAAAGGGGTAGTATCAGCCCGTTGTCGGGAGCCACCGTAACTGCAACGAGCACAGTCACGCCTAAAACAATGAGGTAACACAGGCCGGCGTCAGTCTTCCGCTCTGCCCACAGCGATTGTATCTGCGCCCATGCGCGGGCCACTACCCCTCTTCTGTCTTCGGGGTTCACCTGTGACTCCCTTTCTGCGCTCCCCTACCGTGCGCGGCAGTTGCAGCAGTCGAATCGTGATTCGCCACAATGCTACGCCACTGTACAAATGCAGTCGCCTCCCCGTGGGGGCCAACCTCCATTCCCTTGTTCGCTACGCATCGCTGGTGGGTGTGACTGCGCATCACTGGTGTGATGCTTGTCACGGGATACTGTGCGGCTTGGTACGCTGTGACGCCTAATATAAAGAGCTGTTCGTGGCGACACATAACCCTTTGATTTGATATGAGCAATCCACCAGCGCAGGGAACTCACAAGCGGAGGATGATCCTTTGGATCATCGCTGCAATTGTAGCGTTCTTCACTTGGGGGTTGAGTCCAATTGAACCGCTATTCGTGCTGATCGTATTCGCGTTCATCTTAGTTGCTATCCTGACTTTCCGTAAGAGCTATTTCCTGAACGGTTCCGTTTCTATCTATCTCGGTGGGTAGTATTTGTCGTTGTTGTGATGGGGACCGCAACGATCCACGATATAACGATCACCTCCTATGCGAGTGCTCTATGCTGCGACGGAACCTACAGCTATTCCGAGCACAGACGTGGAACTTGTTCGTGGCATCACGGGGTCTGCGTATGGAGGCCACAGCTTCCGCCGTGGTGGATGAGGTTCTGAAACCAGCGAGCGGCTGAGCTTGCAGTAAAATTTGCAGTGCCGGATAGCTGCTGGCCGATCACCAGCGGCGAACGGGCGGGGCGCCTTCCCGTCCGCTCCTTCCTGCAAGCCTCAAAATTGGGAAGGTCGCGGAAGGGCGACATGGCGTCGAAGAGTCCAGAAGCAGAGCTTAAGGAATTTCTAAGGGGCCTGCCTGCCTACATGGTCAAAGTCCTGTGGTACGACACCTCGTCAATGTCGCTACAGGAAAAAGACGGCCGCCGGCGAGGGCAGCGTTTTTCAATCCGCCGCTACCAGCCGGATACGCGACTCTTCAACGAAAGCGAACTGCGACGGCAATTCGAGGGTATCCTTCAGCGCATTCCCGCCGAATGGGAGAAGTATCGCAGGATAGTCAAGACGGAGCGCGAACGCTTTGCCGATCGGTATGCCCCGAGGCCGAAAGCGAAGCCGGGACGTAAGCAAAACGTCGCGCTGGCCGAACGCATTTGGGCGCTTGACGCAGAGGGCAAGGGCAATCGAGAGATTCAAGCTATTTTGAATGCTGGCGGCGGAAAACCTCAGTCTTGAGGCCGTGGAATCCTACCTGAAGAAGCGCCGAAAAAAGCCACTACAGTAAACGTCCCTCAGCACGTGGAAAATACCGCGTTCGAGTAATTTCCACGTGTGGAAATTGCAGCAGCAGCATTGTTCACGTTTACAGCAGCAAAGACCGCAGTCATGATGCGTTATAGCGGTCAAAGTGGTTCCCTTCGAGGTGAAGTATCCCGTGGAACAAGCTGTGCATGTTGATTCTGGGTGGTGGGACATTCGCAAATCTGCTGAATACTTGGGCGTGTCTGTGGGATTCCTCCGCAAAGCCGTCAGGTTGAAGAAGGTTCCTTTCGCAAGGGCTGGGACAAAGGCGCTCCGATTCCGGCGCTCTGACCTAGATCGCTGGCTTGAGGCAAACGGCAGCGAAGGCGAACTGCCCGCCCGCAAAAACAATGGCCGCTGAGAGTGTGCAGCACTCAAAGCGGCCCTGGAATTTCACCCGAGGCGGTGTCGCCACGGCGTATGTCGCAGCCTCACTATACCGCCTCACGCATCCCGCTGCAATGCGAGAGAATGTGAGCGCATGAGTTGTCCGACCGGATGTCCCTTTTTGAATGACCTTAGCAAGTTCATCGGGCGCTTTGTCGCATTAAGCCAAGCCGCAGGCTGATGTGTGCGCCCTGTGGGTTGTTCACACACACGCAATCGAGGCGACAACGTTTACCCCATATTTGAACATCACCTCAGCCTACCATGCTCCGGCAAAACCACACTTTCGCAGGTTTTGTCGCTGCTGGTAACCAAGCCATGGTTTACGGGCCGCGTTACGGCGGCGGTGCTCGTTCGCAAGACGGACATGGAACATCCGACGTTGTTGAATGACGAATCGGATGCGGCCTTTCAGGCCAATCGGGAATATGCCGAGGCTTTGCGCGGCGTCTTGAACACGGGATACGAGCGGGACGGAAAATACTCGATGTGTGTGCAGGTGAAGAACGATTGGCAGCCGCGAGATTTCTCGACTTTCTCTCCCAAAGCCATCGCCGGGATTGGGGCTGCCCGATACGGTCGAGGACCGCTCGCTACCTATTAGGCTGAAACGCAAGCTGCCAAACGAATGCTGTGAGGGCTTCCGCAAGCGAAAGGTGCTCCCTGAGGCTGAAGCCTTGCGCAAACGTACGGCACAATGGGAGGAACAGAACCTCGAACAGTTGCGCGTCGTAGAACCTGAGATGCCTTGCGAGTTAAACGACCGGCAACAGGACGTCTGCGAACCTTTGATCGCCATCGGTAACCTCGCAGGAGCTACGTGGGCCGTGCGAGCGCGGCGGGCGCTGGTCGAACTATTGAGCGCTCAAGCCTCACGAGAGGAGTCCCGCGCAATAAGGCTGCTGGCCGATATACGGTCGTGCTTTGAAGAACAGGGGACGGATCGCATCAAGACCTCGGCCCGCTGTACAGCCTCACGGCGAATGAGGAATCGCCCTGGGCGGAGTTCCAACGCGGCTACCCTTTGACGGCAACGGGACCTGGCGCGCCTGTTAAGAGCATTCGATATCCGCCCGCGTGACCTGCGATTCAATGAGGGGATTCTCAAAGGGTATGCTCGCGGGGATTTCGAGGATGCGTTTGCACGCTATCTATTGCCCCAGCCCCCAATATCAGGCCCGGAGTGGCAACAGGGGCAACAAGCCGCTGTTTATGCGGGTTCGGGCGACTTTTCAGAGGGGCAACACACCCCGTCTGTTGCGCCTGGAAAAAGTGAAGAATCATCAATAAATACGCGGGCTGTCGCGGATGTTGCCCCTCAGCAGCGAGATAAGGGGAACGGGTCTGCTGGATTAGAGATGCCGTGGTGCTCTCACAGCCGAGAATCGTGGTGGGTACGAGGCGACGGAGGCTTTGTTTGCGGCGTCTGCCACCCAAACCCGAGACAGGGATAGGCGCAAGTTACCCCTAGAATTTACGGCTTGATCTCCCAGATGACACCGTAGCCAGCTTGATTCGCTCCGCCCTCCTCGGTCGTGCCGTAAAGATTGCCGTTCGCGTCGAGGATTACGCTGCCGTATGGAAAATAGCCATCGCTGTACTGGTAGTAGTTGAAGTCCCAGAGTCCAATAAGCCTCCAATTCGACACCTCGAATACTATCCCAGTATCAGTACTCCCCTCCCTCGGCACCGCGCCATACAGATTGCCTCCCGCGTCCATTATCAAGCTGGCAACCGGCCCGGATGATGCCGAATCCCCCGGCAAATTAGCCGTGTGGGTAATCGTCCAATTGCCATTTGAAGGTGTTAGCTCGTAAACGAGTCCCCACTGGGAGGCAGTTGTACTTTGTGTAGTGCCATAGAGATTGCCGGATCCATCTAAGATCAAGCCCCCGACCGGATATTGTCCATGCACGGTGCCCGGAAATGAATAGATCGTCTTCTCTTGCCAGCCGGAGCCAAAATTTGTCAACTCGTAAACCACGCCAAGGTTAGAGGGGCCGCCGTAGATCGTCGTGCCATAGAGATTGCCGGATTGGTCGAAGATGACGCTGCTTTGGGGCCTTGATCCGTCATTACCTCCCGTGAAGCTGTAGAGAACGCTCTCGGACCAACCGCCATTGGAGGGAGACAGGCTGAAAACCGCACCAAGTCCGTATGCGCCGCCGCTATACGTCGTGCCGTAGAGATTCCCCGATTGGTCGAAGAGCAGGTCACCACTCCCGGGATTGCTCCCATCGCTGCCGCCGGTAAACCGATAAAGCACAGTTTCGGTCCACGGACACAGCGCGGTTGTGCAAGCTCTCGGTGAGGGTCTCACGTTGAAAACCGTGCCGCATCCAGTCTCTCCGCCGTCACCACGGCATGGCCCTACTCCTCCATTCGTGGTGGTGCCGTAGAGAGTCCCATCCGGGCCGAAGATAACCCTGGCGCCGGGGGCGGCGCCGTCGTTGCCTCCTTGAAAGTTGTAAAGAGGTGTAAAGACCCAGCCGGAGCCTTTGTGGGCCAACTTAAACACTGTGCCGCACCCATACATGCAATCGCCTCCAGAATACCCACCGCCACCCGCCGTGCCGTACAGATTCCCCGCTTTATCCATGGTCAAACCGGCTGTCGGATAGCCCCGTCCGCTCCACCGGTGAAGTAGTGAAGCACGGTTAAGCTCTGTGCTTGTGCCGCTTGGGTTGCGGCTGTGAGCGCAAATACAATTGCCATCGCCAGCCCGGCGGTGGCCGCGCGCGAGATTGTGCTGGAAAGTGAATTTTGGAATCGCTGTTTGCCTTGCATGGGCTTACCTCCTCGCCATGTGGCGCAAATGAAATTGACCGAAGAGACGGGCGCACTTGGGAAGCCTGGGAGTGGGAAAAGCGCTCAAAATCCTCCCTTCGCCAGCCAGCACGCATTCTACGCCTGCGAACGAGCGTTTGTCGGTGACGGATGCCGCAGGGGTGAGTGACAAACGGGGGAGTGAAAGAATGTTCTTGACAAACCTAACATGTTAGGATAATATGGCAGCATGAAATGTCCAATCCACAACATCCCGCTGGTTTGCTACTGCCCAGCCTGTCGCGGTGAGGCAACGTCGAAGCGCAAAGCCGCCGCTTCGCGTGCTAACGGAAAGCTGGGCGGGCGTCCGAAGGGCAGCGGCAAGAAGAAAGGCGGAACAAAGTGAGCATCTACAAACGTGGCGACGTGTACTGGTACAAGTTCAATGGAAAGGCGAGATGGTTCGAGAGTCCACAAAACAGGGCAACGATAAAGTGGGCCGCCAGATGGAAGCGGCACACCGCACATCACTGGCAAAGGGCGAGGTGGGCATTAGGGAGCAGAAGCCAGTTCCCACAGTCGCGGAGTTTTGTAAGAAACGTTTTGAGCCGTGGGGCGAGTCAACGACAACACCGAAAACATGGCGAGACTTTTATCGTGTGGGACTTCTGGCAATCAAGGGATATGCGCCTTTGGCGAACCTCACTCTTGACGTGTCGGCAGCGAAAAATAGCTGACTTCGCGAGTCATCGGCAAGCGCAGGGTCTGCAAGTTAGCTCGGTAAACAGTTCGCTGCGAATATTGCGCCGCGTGTTCAGAGTCGCTGTGGAATGGGGTGAGCTGGCACTCGCGCACCAAAGTAAGAATGCTGTCGGGCGAGCGCCACAGGGAGCGGGTATTAACTGCCGACGAGGAAGCGCAGTATCTCATGGCCGCAAGCGGAGCTATTGGCTGACGTTGCCACGGTTCTCATAGATACCGGGCTACGCCCTGAGGAGTGCTATAGGCTCACATGGGAATCCATCACATGGGTTAACGGTCGCAACGGAACATTGCTAGTCACCCACGGTAAGACGAAAGCAGCCCGCCGTATGCTTCCGATGACTCCGCGGTCAGAGCATTCTTAGAAACACGCTGGGAAGCGGCTGGGAAGCCCTTAGAAGGCTGGGTATGGCCTGCGCCTACTAAGAGCGGGCACCTGGAGCCGAGCAGCCTAAAGAAACAGCACGCAAAGGCGTTGAAACTCTCTCAGGTTCGTCCGTTCGTGCTCTATACGCTGCGCCACACGTTCCTGACTAGGCTGGGTGCATCCGGTTGTGATGTTTGGACGCTCGCCCGGATCGCCGGGCACAGTTCAATTGGTATCTCCGCTCGTTACGTTCACCCTTCCGAGGATGCCGTGCTTACGGCCATGTCTCACCTAGGTGGGCACAATTCCGGGCACAATGAAAAACGGAGTGCAAAGGAGGATAGCAGCGATGCTCTGCTATCAGACTTGATTCCGCGAAGGTTAATTGGTGGGCAGTGCAGGACTCGAACCTGCGACCTCCTGCTTGTAAGGCAGGCGCTCTAACCAACTGAGCTAACCGCCCTCCGTACGCGCCTCCTGAGAGGTGGTACTAGAGCGGGAAATCAACTTTTTGAGTTTACATGACCCTCATAGTCGGGTCAAACACCGAAGTGCAGCGAAGATCGCAGGCACTTTGAGATCGCCTGTCACCCGCCCGCGAAGCAATCTTGTGACTACGCTACACTGAACCCGTGCGCAGGCTGATCGTCAATGCTGATGACTTTGGAATGACTGCGGGCATCAACCGCGCTATCGGCGAAGCGCAGCAGAACGGCATTGTGACGTCGGCTTCGCTGATGGCAAACGCGCGCGCGTTCGATCAGGCCGCAGCCATGTCGCGTTCGCTGGCCGGCAGCAGGCTCGCACTTCAGCGTAGGATGCCACGTTGTACTTCTGGACGGCGAGCCCCTGCTTCCTGCTGAGCGCGTTGGCAGCCTGCTGCAACCGGGCGCAAACAACGGGGATCACTTCCGCCTCAACCTCAACGATTTCGTGCTGGCGTCGTTCCGCGGGAAACTTCGACCGGACGAAATTGAAGCCGAGGCGGCGGTGCAGTTGGAACGCTTGCAAGCGGCGGGAGTCGAACCTTCACACTTCGACACCCACAAGCATGCGCACATGTTTCCAGCAGTGCTGCGACCGCTGTTGCGCGCCGCACGCGCGCGGAACGTTCCCGCCGTTCGTAATCCGTTCGGCCAAGTGTGGCCGTTGCCGCTCGGAGATGTGTTGCTTCGCCGGCAGCTGTGGAAGCGCTTCGCCCAGCTCAACTTGCTGCGCCGGTTTGCGGCGAAGTTCCGCGAGGAAGTTCAGGCGCACGGTCTGCGCACTACGGATGGTTCGCTCGCAGTTCTCGTCACCGGCCTTCTCGACCTGAAACTGTTCAGCAAGATTGTGGACAACATCCCCGAGGGCACGTGGGAGTTCGTTTGCCATCCTGGTTACAACGATGCGGAACTCGCCGGCGTGAGGACTCGTCTCCGAGAGTCGCGCGCTCAGGAGCTGGAGTTGCTCACCTCGCCCAGAGCTCGGGAAGCTCTGCAGCGCCGGGGAATAGAACTGATCAGTTATCGGGAGCTGTGAGATAGTGAAAACGGCCCTGAAGCCTGTTTGGCCGCACGGATACTCACCATGAAAATAGCTTCGCGCCGGCCGCGAGTCACTCGCGCTACAATGGCTGTCCCGCCCGGCGACCCCAGCCATGAGCGCGGACGCTCCACATGAATCCTCTCCCACTCGCTGAAGCCGAATACCGGATTGTCTTCGAACGTATTACTGGGCTGGCGCTTGAGTATCTCGCGTCGCTTGACCAGCGCCCCAGCTTCCCCGCCGTAACCGGAAGCGAAACAGAAGCCCTCTTTTCCAAGCCCTTGCCAGAACAGGGAATCGGACCCGACGCTCTGGACGACCTCAGGAGTGTGATCGACAGTTCACGCGCCGGCGGACCTCGCTTCTTCGGCTACGTACTCGGATCTGGCGAACCGGTGGCTGCCGCTGCCGACTTGCTGGCCAGCGTGCTTAATCAGACGGTCACCGCGTGGCGGTCCTCGCCTTCGGCAGTGACGCTTGAGCGCGTGGTCGTTGGCTGGCTGGCTGAGGCAATCGGCTGCGCTGGATTCAGAGGCAGCCTCACCGGCGGTGGATCGCCAGCAAACCTGATGGGTCTTGCCATGGCGCGCGAGGCCCGCCTTCCCGCCAACGAAAGCGGCGCGCGGCCGGGAACGATCTACGCCTCGCAAGAGGTGCACATGTCGATTCCCAAAGCCATTGCGTTGCTCGGGATCGGACGCGAGCATCTGCGGCTCATCGAGTGCGATGACAACTATCGCGTTCGCACCGACTTGCTGCGCAGCGCAGTCGAACGGGATGTTTCGGCTGGGATCGTTCCTATTGCGATTGTCGGTTCGGCGGGAACCGTAACTACCGGCAGCATCGATCCGCTCCGGGAGTTGGCGGAAATTGCCCACGCGTGCGGTGCATGGTTTCATGTGGATGGCGCCTACGGCGCGCTTGCCGCCATCGCGGAACCGCGGTTGTTCGACGGTCTCGACCAAGCGGACTCGGTATCTTTGGACCCCCATAAATGGCTTTACCAGCCGCTGGACTGCGGATGCCTGCTCTATCGCGATGCCGCTGCCGCCCGGCGGGCGTTTTCGCACACCGGTGATTACGCTAAGTCATTGCTGGACGATCCGCTGGAGGGATTCGCGTTCTTCGACGAGACGATCGAGCTGTCGCGCCGCTTCCGTGCTCTTAAATTGTGGCTGTCGCTGCGCTATCACGGTCTTACTGCCTTTCGTGAGGCGATACATAACGACCTGGCGATCGCGCAGCACGTTGCTGCTGTCATCCATAATGAGCCTGAGCTGGAATTGCTGGCGCCGGTAACGCTCAGCGCAGTCTGCTTCCGCTATCGCGCTGGAGTGGATTCGGGCGCGTTGAATCAGACGATTCTGCAACGCGTAATCCGCCGTGGGAGGGTATTCTTATCGAACGCCAGCGTACATGGCCAGTTCGCGTTGCGGGCCTGCATCGTGAACCACCGCACCACCCTTGCGGATGTCGAGCAGGTCGTCAGCGAGGTGATTGCTGTGGGACGGGAACTAACCGCGAAGGCCGAACCATAAATCATGCTAACCATAGAGCAATTCATTTCCTCGGCGGACGACGATGCAACCGTTACCACTGCGCCGTGCCGCGCCGACCTCGCAGGTGGCACGCTCGACATCTGGCCCCTCTACCTTTTTCATCCCGGGGCGGTGAGCGTGAATGTTGCGTTGAACATTCTGACCGCCTGCCGAATCACGCCTCGCTCAGGACGCGAAATTCGTCTTCGTTCGCACGATACCGCCCGCGAAGAGTGTTTCGCCAGCCTGGATGAACTGCTGGCGGCCAAGTCTTACGAGCATCCCTTGGCAGCCCACCTCGTCCGCTTCTTCAAGCCCGCAAACGGCTTCCTGCTGGAGACGTTTTCGGAATCGCCGGCAGGCGCCGGTATCTCCGGTTCATCCGCACTGATGATTGCTACCTGCTCCGCCTTGGCGCGGTTTACCGGTCGCCACGTGGACATGGAGCAACTCCGTGTGATCGCCCAGAACGTGGAGGCGCAACTGATCGGCGTTCCTACCGGCTGCCAGGATTACTATCCGGCAATGCATGGCGGGGTGAACGCCGTGCATCTTGAAATCGGCGGCATTCGCCACGAGACCATCCCGGTCTCTCCCGAGGACGTGGACCGCCGCTTCGTCCTGTTCTACACCGGCGCGCCTCGGCATTCCGGGATCAACAACTGGGAGGTCTTGAAGCACCATATCGGCGGCGATCAAAAGGTGATTTGCAATTTTGAAGAGATTTCACTGCTGGCGCAGGCCATGCATCGCGCAGTCGCCGGCCGGGAGTGGGATAACGTGGAGCGCCTGCTGCGCGAAGAGTGGTCACTGCGGCGTACCAATGCCCCGGGCATCACCACGCCCCTCATCGACAAGTTGATCGCCGTGGCCCAGAAGCATGGAGCGCGCGCCGCAAAGGTTTGCGGTGCGGGAGGAGGAGGCTGCGTCATTGCCTTGATTGAAGAGGGCTCCAGGCAGGACGTCGAGAATGCCATTCGCGCGAACAAGGGACAGCCGCTCAACTTTCAGGTGGCACGCGAGGGACTCAAGCTCCACCCGGTTGCGAAGCGGCAGCGGGCGACCGTCTAAGCATGTTCACCACCAGCACAGGACGACTGCATCCGGTATGGGCTTTCGTCATCTCACTGGTGCTGTCGTTCGCCGCATTCTTCATCGCGGGCGTTTTCTCGGAAGCCATCTCAGGCCGGCATTCCCTGGTCCTCGAGTTGATCTTCCGTTACTTGCTGGCATTCTTGCTGATCGGGCTCTACGCGTGGCTGCTCACCGTTGTTGATAACGTCCACGACCACCGTATCTCTGCCCTGGGACTGCCATTGATAGACGGCTGGCGCAGGCAATTCCTGACGGGCTGCCTCGTGGGACTGCTGCTTACTGTCCTCGCGGTACTGCCAATCGCAATCTGGGGCAACGCCAGCTTTACCTTCCACCTCGGCTTTTACCTTTTGCCGCGAGATGGCGCTGTGCTGGTTGTCCTGCTGGTGGGAGCGCTCGCGGAAGAGTTGGTGTTCCGAGGCTACCCGTTTCAGCACCTGGAAGAGGGGATCGGCGCGGTCGGAGCGATCGCCGTTTTTTCCATTCTGTTTGGTGCTGTGCACCTTTCAAATCCGGACGCCAGCAGGTGGGGGCTTCTCAATACCATCCTTATCGGAATCCTGCTCGCTATCGCATATCTGCGGACCCGGGCGTTGTGGCTTCCGTGGGGTATTCACTTCGGATGGAATACCGCCCTCGGATTCTTGTTTGGGCTGCCGGTAAGTGGATTGCGGACGTTCAATGTCGTCGTGCGAACTTCGGCAACCGGGCCGAAATGGATGACTGGCGGCGGTTACGGAATAGAGGCCAGCGCCACCGGAACGGTTGCGGTACTAATCGGACTGGTGATCGTGTGGAAGTTACCCGTCACCAAACTGTCGCGAGGACCAGTACCACTGCTGACGGAACCTGCTCACTAAAAGCGACTCGCGGCATCCAACCTGATGTAGTGGATAGTGGTCAGTGAAGATTGGTCGTTGTGACGCGACGCGGTTCGCAATGACGGGCCAATACTTCAGCCTATTCACTAAAGACTGTTTACCATCCGCTGGTCGGGTTGGGCATATAATGCAATCAATCCGGGTATTCCCATGAACCGCCCCCATCTTGCGTTGTTGGCCATAGCAGCTTTATTGCTGGCGCCGCCCGTTTTCGCCGACGACACCAAACCCGCAACTCCTCCGTCGGGAAAAATCACGCCTCAGACCCGCATGCTGGTGATCCGTGATCTCACCGCCGAGCACTGCTTTGCCCGGCGCTCGTTTCCTCAGGGTCATAAGGGCCTGGTGATCAAACACGGGGTAGTGACTCCGGACGAAGCGCAAGTGGCGCAGATGATTTCCGAGAATGGATTGGCAGCCAAGGCCGGTGACAAGATCGTCATCACCAATGTCGTGATCGAGGAGAAGGCCATCGTTCTTGAAATCAATGGCGGACCGAAGAAGAAGGAAAAGTGGTATCAGCACGTTCAACTCGGCGCTGGCGGCGTGATGACCACGCCGGGACCCGCTCCCAAGAACCTGGACGCGAAGGGTTCGGTGGTCACGCTTGACTTCGACAAGTATGTGCCTGAGATCACTGGTGCCCAGGTGAGGGACATGTTATCGCCGGTCCTTGACTTTAAGGCGCTCAATCAGACCGAAGCCTACGAGAAGACCTTGCCGCCGAAGGTGCAGAACGCCATCAAGAACCACCAAGTGCTGGTCGGAATGGACCGCGACATGGTGATCTACGCCAAGGGACGTCCGCCCAAGAAAATCCGCGACAAAGACGACAAAGGGCAAGACTACGAAGAGTGGATTTACGGCACTCCCCCAGAGGAAGTTGACTTCGTGCGCTTCCAGGGTGAAGTGGTTTCGCGCCTGGAGATCATGACCGTCGACGGAGAAAAGATCGTACGCACTCAACCGGAAGTGGATTTACAGTCGGCGGAGACCGAAGTCGCCCAGAAGAAGCCGGCGGAGAAGCCGGCCGCCGCCCCCACGCTTCGCCGGCCCGGAGAACAGCCGGAATATCCCACTGACCGCAGCTCCAGCGGTGGTTCCAGCCGAGGCAGTTCTCCGTCCTCGAACGATCCCTATCCCGCGCCCGATAGCACACCTGCGCCCACAAGCTCGCCGGATGGGTTGCCGCCGCACTCATTTGGCGTGCCGACCGCCACGCCATTACACTGATGATGTGAGGATTGCGCTCGGCCAAATCAATACCCTTATCGGGGACTTTTCCGGCAATTCCGCAAAGATCATCGATTACTCTCGACGGGCTCGGAGTGCGGGCGTTGATCTCATTCTCTTTCCTGAACTGTCGGTATGCGGTTATCCGCCGCGCGACCTGGTCGAGCGTCCCTGGTTCGTGGAGCGCAATCGCCAGGCGGTGGAAGCCATCGCGCGCGAGACGGAAGGTATCGCCGTGATCTGCGGCCTGGTGACGCCGGCCAAATCGGCCACCGGAAAATCGGTGTTGAATTCGGCCGCGCTGCTGCGCGACGGCGAGGTTGCATTCGTCCAGTCGAAGCGACTGTTGCCCTCATACGATGTTTTCGATGAGATGCGGAACTTCGCGCCCGCCGAGCGCCAGCAACTGATCTGCCTCGGGAACAAACGTGCAGCGCTCACCATTTGCGAAGACGCGTGGAACGATAAGCACTTTTGGGACCGGCCCTTGTATGGTGTCGATCCGGTGGAGGACTTGATTGGCGCCGGCGGACAGATCCTGTTGAACATCTCGGCCTCACCGTTTTACCTGCGGAAGCGCGAACTGCGATTAGAGATGCTGGAGGCAGTTGCGACCAGGTATCGCGTGCCAGTCGCGTTCGTAAACCAGGTCGGCGGCAACGACAGCCTGGTGTTCGATGGCTCCAGCTTCGCCCTGGGTCCCGACGGGAAGATCATCGCGCAGGCCAAATCGTTCGAAGAAGACATGGTCAGCTTCGACACCGAATCGTTGACGGGAGAGATTCATCCTCAAGATGCTGGAGTGGAAGCCAGCGCCTATGCCGCGTTGGTATTGGGCACTCGCGATTATGTGCGGAAGTGTGGCTTCCGCCGGGTCGTGCTCGGTCTGAGCGGCGGTATCGATTCCGCCCTTACCGCCTGCGTCGCGGTGGACGCGTTGGGACGCGAAAATGTGATAGGCGTCGGCATGCCCGGCCCATATTCGTCGCAAGGCAGTATTGACGATTCAGTTGAACTGGCAAAGAACCTGGGTATTCGGTTCGAGACCGTGCCGATCGGCAGTATCTTCGACTCCTACTTGAATTCCTTGAAACCGGCGTTTGCCCAACGGGCTCCCGACGTGACCGAGGAAAATATTCAGGCGCGCATTCGCGGCTCGTTAATGATGGCCCTTTCCAACAAGTTCGGCGCGCTACTGCTGACCACCGGCAACAAGTCGGAAATCGGCGTTGGCTATTGCACCCTGTATGGCGACATGTGCGGGGGCCTGGCAGTAATCTCCGACGTGCCCAAGACGCTGGTGTATCGCCTGGCACGATACATAAATTCGCGCTCCCCGATAATTCCGCTTTCCACCATCGAGAAAGCACCTTCGGCAGAGTTACGGCCCAACCAGAAGGACAGCGACTCGTTGCCTCCGTATGAAGTCCTTGACACTATTCTGGAAGACTACATCGAAGACAATAAGTCTCCGGAAGCAATTGCCACGGAACGTGGCTATGATCTGGGGCTAGTCCGCAAGGTCGCGCACATGGTGGACCTGAGTGAGTATAAGCGGCAGCAGGCGGCGCCGGGCATAAAGATTTCCGAAAAGGCCTTCGGCTTTGGCCGTCGTTACCCAATAGCGGCCAAGACGGAAATGTAGAGCAAGTAGCAACTAGCAATTAGTAATTAGCAACTAGCGCCCAGCAATTGGGATTTAGCACTCAACGTTATTAGAGTCCGGTAGGAAGTACTAATTGCCAGCTACTAGTTGCTAGTTGCTGTCTTACGAAAGGAACCATGAATCGTAGTACTCGTGTACTGTTGACGTTCACTCTGATACTGGCCAGCCTCGACTGCATCGCTCAGACGACGCCTGCCACGCCGGTAAAATCTGCTCCCAGTGCCTCCACCGGTTCGGCGACGCTTCCCAGTGAAGCAACCTTCAACCAGTTCCTCAAGAAAATGTTCGGCTGGAACTCGGATCTCACGTGGAAAATTGTCGAAATCAAACCCTCGGAGGCGGTCGGGATTTCGGAAGCCATTGTCGTTTTCAGTACCCCGCAAGGGCAGCAGGCGCAAAAGATTTATGTGACCTCTGATCAGAAGCATGCGTTCACCGGCGAGTTCATGCCGTTTGGCGCCGATCCCTTCGCCGAAGCGCGACAGGTGCTGAAAGACACCAACGGGCCGTCCCATGGACCCAAGGACGCAACCTTGACCATTGTCGAGTTTGGCGACCTGCAATGTCCCGCGTGCAAGCAGGCTCAGCCCAACATCACCAAGCTCATGGAGGAAGAACCCAAAGTTCGGTTGGTGTTCCAAAATTTCCCGCTGGAGAGTATTCACAAGTGGTCTCTCACGGGAGCGAAATATTTGGATTGCCTCGGCCGCCAGGACAATGACGCGGTGTGGAAGTTTATTAGCCTGGCGTATGACCACCAGGCTGAAATCAACGAACAGAACGTCGACCAGATGTTGAAAGGTTACGTAAAAGAAGCGGGCGGCAATCCAGATGCCGTGTCGGCCTGCGTGGCGCAACCGGAGACGGAGAAACGTATTCGCCAGTCCATCGCGCTGGGAGAGAGGGTCGGGGTCAACAGCACGCCGACGTTCTACATCAATGGCCGCAGGCTGGCCGGCTTTGGGAACAATGTTCCCTACGATGTCGTCAAGGAAATGGTGGACTTCGAAATCAATAACGTGGGCAAATAGGAGCACCTGCCAGCCACTCGCACGACGCCCGCGTATTGAGTTTCGGAATGCGTAGCGGAACGCGGGTCGGCTCTACGCGCAGCTCGGGCGAACAACTGCATTCGGTACTTCTTCGAGCTTTGCATGCTCCGCTGCATCGCCCGGGAGGAGTTCCCGGTTGCTGGCGACCCAGCTTTGCAGGAGTGCAGCGGTGGACTCGCTGATGCTGCTGAATTTGATTCCGGCCATTCCGTTTGGCTGCGACCACGCCACCGCGCCTTGCACTTCGATACGCTGACCGCCGCCTGGGAGTGTGAAACTGATGGTGAGGTCTTCCCCGGCTTGCAGCGGCGGCCGGATATCTTGCAGCCCTAAACCGCCTACGCTCAAGTTCCTGGCTTCGGCAGTGAAAGAACTTCCGCTGTTCGAAGTCAGACTGACTGGCACATTCAGTTCGGTGCGGTGAAACACGGTAGGCAGTGTAGCAGTTTTTTGGGAAGAGCGGCGGCGGCCCAGGGTTATCTGATAGTGGTTCAACTTGCGGCAGAGCGTGCGTCGCGGCATGCCCAGATGTTCGGCAGCCAGACTTTGATTGCCACGCGTCATCTCCAGCGCTTCCACGATCATTTGCCGTTCCAATCGATTGAGAGCAGCACTGCTGGCACAGTTTGCCGGTTCTGAAATTGCTTCCACCGGCAGGCAAGCGGCCACGTCGTCGGCCGTGACTTCCGCACCCGAGGTGGAGATGGCAAGGTTCAGCGTGAGGTTGTGCAGTTCGCGAACATTGCCTGGCCACGCACAATGTGACAACAAGTCCAGCGCCTGGGGAGCGAAATGCGCTCCCGGACAGAAGCGCTGCAGAAAATGAATGGCCAGTGCCGCAATGTCCCTGGGCCGCTCCCGCAAAGGAGGGACCTGCACCTGAACCTCGGTGATACGGTGGTAAAGATCTCGGCGGAAGGCGCCTGAGCGCACCGCCGCCTGCAAGTCTCGATTGGTAGCTGCCAGAATCCTGACATCTACGGAAACTTTTCTATTGCCGCCTAGCCGGTAATACGGGACGCTGTCGAGAACGCGCAAGAGCTTGACTTGCACCTTCGGCTCGAGATCCCCGATCTCATCCAGAAATAAAGTGCCTCCATTGGCGACTTCGAACAATCCCGCCTTGGCCGAATCGGCCCCGCTGAACGCGCCTTTTTCGTACCCGAACAACTCGCTCTCTACCAGATGTTCCGGCAAAGCCGCGCAGTTTACATCCACCCATGGTTTGTTGGGGCGACTGGAGTGCTGATGAATGAGGCGTGCTATGAGCTCTTTCCCCGATCCGGTTTCGCCGGTGATTAGCACCGCGGCTTTGAGCGGCGCCACCTTGCTGGCGAATTCGATGACCTGCTGCATCTTCGGGTCGGCGACGACAATGTCGTGCAGAACTTCGTCGCACTGTGTCTGAGCCGTGATCACGTCAGTGCCTGTTCTTCGACTCCGGTTCCATGGCCCGGAATCTCGCCGCTGCGTTCCTATGCCTGTGCTCCCGATACTAAAAGCATCGGCTCGACAACACCGGTTCTTGAGTAGATTGCGCCAATCCGGCACAGATTTCGCGCCAAACTGGCCCACTCCACGCATAAGCATCGTTCGCTAAGACATGGCGCTAAATGACTTAACGCAGGCGGTGTAATGGCCTCGTCCGTGCACTAGACTTCGCGGCGCTCGAGACAGCGCGGAGGTGATGAATGAAACGTTGGGTGAGATTGATATTCGTGGTGCTGATACCGGCCATGGTGCTGGCGAACGACGTCAAGCTTGCTCCTGAGCTGCAGCAGGCGACCAGTGACCACATGGTTTCGGTGATTGTGCGGTACAACACGGTTCCGAGCACCGTCAACAAAGACATGATTCGGATGCGGGGAGGCGCGGTGGTGAGAGACCTCACCGTGGTCAAGGGTGTCGTCGCACAAGTGCCGGCCAGCGCCCTGGCCGCGCTGTCGCAAGATGATGCCGTGGCCTATATCTCGCCCGACCGTGCGGTGCGCAGCCATATGAACAATGCGGCTCCCGCGGTACTGGCGAACTTTGCGTGGAGCCTGGGCTTCGACGGCAGCGGCATCGGGGTGGCGGTCATTGACAGCGGCATCCACAACGTGGACGACCTGGCCGACTCCTCGGGCCAGTCGCGCATCACGTACAGCCTCGACCTGGTGGGGGGCGGCACCGATGACGGCTACGGACACGGAACCCACGTAGCCGGCATCATCGGCGGGAGCGGCAAGGACTCCACCTGCCTCACCTGCAACGTTGCCATCCGGGGTATCGCGCCCAATGTCAACCTGATTAACCTCCGCGCCCTCGACAGCAACGGCGGCGGAACGGACAGCACGGTGATTGCTGCCATCCAGGCGGCCATCCAGCTGAAAGACACCTACAACATTCGCATCATCAATCTCTCGCTGGGCCGTCCAGTGTACGAGAGTTATACCCAGGACCCGGTTTGCCAGGCGGTTGAGCAGGCATGGCAAGCCGGAATCGTGGTCGTCGTCTCCGCCGGCAACGACGGACGCGACAACTCAGCCGGCACCAACGGTTACGGAACCATCGAAGCGCCGGGCAACGATCCCTATGTAATCACTGTGGGCGCGATGAACACCAAGCGGACGCCGGACCGCGGCGACGATGTGATGACCACCTACAGCGCCAAAGGCCCGACCTTCGGCGATGCCATCGTCAAACCGGACCTGGTGGCGCCCGGCAACCGCGTGGTCTCGCTGCAGGAGGCGGGCACACTCGAGCAGTCCTACCCGGGAAACCGCGTCCTGTCCGGCTATTACGACAAGGGTGTGGGAATAAAGCTGCCGGATAAGTACTTCGTCCTGAGCGGAACCAGCATGGCAACCGGGGTCGTGAGTGGCGCGGCCGCGCTGATGCTGCAGCAGGACTCGACTCTTACACCGGACCAGGTCAAGGCGCGCTTGATGAAGACTGCCTACAAGAACCTGCCGCCTTACACCACCATCGTGGACGGCGGAGTGACGTACAACATCCAGTCCGACGCCTTCACGGTGGGAGCAGGTTATCTGGACGTGCAGGCGGCGTTGTCCAACACCGATCGCGCGCCGGGAGTGGCCAAGTCTCCGACCGCCTACTACGACGCCAGTAGCGGGAACGTGTTTTTCCTCGCCGACAGCACGACCCCTTGGGGCCAGTCCGCGATGTGGGGGAGCTCAGCACCGCTGCCGGGCAGCACCGCCCTTCAGCCGGGATCGGGCGTCTCCAACAATTCGGCAATGTGGGGCTCCTCGGTCGTCTGGGGCAACAACATTTTCCTGCCTCAGTCTGCCATGTGGGGTAATTCGGCCATGTGGGGAAGTTCCGCTATGTGGGGTAACTCGGCCATGTGGGGCAACTCCGCCATGTGGGGTAATTCAGCCATGTGGGGCAACTCCGCCATGTGGGGCAATTCCGCCATGTGGGGTAACTCCGCTATGTGGGGCGATGCTGCCCTGAACGGTGAGAACTAAATGGAAGGCACGGAAGCGATGAAAGACGGAAGAGAGTCGAATCCTCTGTTTCTTCGAACGCGATTGGCAATCATGGCGGCGATACTCGCGGTGGGTATCGCCGCCGTTGCCTCCACGGCGTGGCGCAATCCTGCTGCTCCGCCGCGAATCGATGCCTCGGTGATGTGGGGCTCGTTCGCCAGCCCGGCCACATGCGGGGAACGCGCCTGCAAGGCACCGGCGCTCTCTGTCCCTGGGGGCGGACGCGCAGCCAGCGGCAGGGGATAGCAAGGGAGCAATTGGTAACGTTCTCCTCACCCATGCCGATGTCTTAAGTGGAGTGTCCCGAGTTGCCAGCTCGAGGCACTCCAGACGTTCGATTGTGTGAACTCGGTGATGGCGATGCGCAAGAACCACGAAGGGCCTCCGGTCGCGTCCGAGATGGGACAACCTGCCCCGATGACTTCTCAGGCGAAAACCTTTATCGCCATGATTATTCTCAGCGGCATTGCCGCGCTGGCCACCGGATTTTTGCACCCCTCCTGGCCGGATTGGCCCAAGTTTGCCTGTTACGGGCTGGCGGTGATTTTTGCCTCCGGTTTCAAGGTGGCGCTGCCCGGCATCAACGGCACCATGTCTGCCAACCTGATCGTGATCCTGATTTCTGTCGTGGAACTATCTCCCGCGGAAACTCTGGTGCTGGGCTGTGTTGCCGCCATAGTTCAGACCTGGTGGAACAAGAAACGGGTGGCGCCGGTCCATGTCTTTTTCAACCTGGCGCAGATCACGATCTCCATACAGTTGTGTTACGTGGTGTATCACCGTTCCGCGGCGTTGCTGGGCGAGCAGGTGCCGCTGCGGCTGATGGCAACCGCCATCACCTATTTTCTGGCCAATACCGTTCCGGTAGCTGCGGTGGTTTCCCTCACCGAGCAGCGGCCCTTCTCCGGCACTTGGGCCAGGTGTTATTTCTGGTCGTTTCCCAACTACCTCGTGGGCGCTGCTGTCGCCTGGCTGATTACCTGGTCCAACGCCCACCTGGGATGGCAGGCCTCGGCCCTGATGATCCCGGTCATCTACGTAATGTATCGCTCTTATCGCCTCTATCTGGGGAAATTGGAAGACCAGAAAGATCACGTCGAACAGATGGCAGCCCTGCACTTGAGGACCATCGAGGCCCTGGCCCTCGCCATCGACGCCAAAGACCATACCACCCATGAACACCTGCAGAGAGTGCGCGTGTTTGCCCTCGAACTGGGCAAGGAGATGGGGCTCAAAGAATCGGAACTGGAGGCGCTTCGCGCCGCCGCCCTGTTGCACGATATTGGCAAGTTGGCGGTTCCTGAGCACATCATCAACAAGCCCGGCAGGCTCTCGCCGGAAGAGTTCGAGAAGATGAAAATCCACCCCGTCGTCGGGGGCGAAATCCTGGAGCGTGTCAACTTCCCCTATCCGGTGGTTCCCATTGTGCGAGCGCATCACGAAAAGTGGGATGGCAGCGGGTATCCGGATGGACTCGAAGGGGAGCAAATCCCCATCGGGGCGAGAATCCTGGCCGCGGTGGATTGCCTGGATGCGATGTCGTCGGACCGGCAGTACCGGCGGGCCATGCCGCTGGACGCGGCCATGGAGCAAATCGTCGCCGAGGCGGGCAAACAGTTCGATCCCCGGGTGGTGGAAATCCTGCAACGCCGCTACGCCGATCTCGAACGCCTCGCAAAGTCTGGACCAGCCGGCGCCGACAGTCTCAAGCTCTCGAAGGAGATCAAGGTCGTCCACGGCGCAGCTCCGGCGGCCGGATTCGAAACGGCGCGGAAAAGCACCTCCAGCCAGGGCGACTTTCTCACCTCCATCGTGGCGGCGCGTTACGAAGCCCAGGCGTTGTTGGAATTCAGTATTGACCTGGGCCGCTCGCTGAGCCTCGACGAAACCCTTTCTGTGGTGGCGGCGCGCTTGCGCAAACTGGTTCCCTACGATGCCATCGCCATTTACCTGGCGCGCGACGGCAAGTTGATCCCGGAATTTGTGACCGGCGATGATTACCGCATTTTCTCCGCGCTCGAGATTCCCATCGGAGAAGGCCTTTCCGGCTGGGTGGCGCAGAACCGGAAGCCGATCGTCAACGGAAACCCTTCGGTCGAGCCCGGCTACCTGAATGACCCCCACAAGGCCAGTTCCATGTCGTCGGCCCTCGCGGTCCCGCTGGTGGGCGCCGATGACCGCGTTCTGGGTGTTCTCGCACTCTACAAACTGGAGGCCGACGCATTTTCCAACGATCATCTGCGCATTCTGCTGGCCATCCTCGAGAAGATCGGCGCGTCGATCGAAAACGCCGTCAAATACCAGGCCGCATCCGACTCGGCCACTACCGACTACCTTACCGGGCTGCCCAATGCGCGCTCTTTGTTCCTTCAGCTCGACGCCGAGATCGCTCGCTGCAAGCGCGAGCGGCGGGGGTTGGCGGTCATCCTTTGCGATCTCGATGGCTTCAAGCGCATCAACGACGAATTTGGACACCTGGCGGGAAATCAAGTCCTGGAAGCCTTTGCCAGCAGCCTCAAGCTCGCCTGCCGCGAGTATGACTACGTTTCGCGCATGGGCGGCGACGAGTTTGTGATTCTGGCGCCCGGTCTGAAGCGGGAAGGCGTACAGGAAATTTGCGCCCGTATTCACAACGTCGCGGCCAACCGCTGCAAGGAATTCTGCGGCGGCGGCGCGATGTCGGCCAGCGTCGGAGTCGCTTTCTATCCCGACGATACCGACGACGCGGCGCAGCTGCTGGTCGAGGCCGATAAGCGGATGTATGCCATGAAAAAAGACCGCCAGCGTGCAGGGTCCCTGCTCACCATGCCGGTGCAGACCTTGGCCATGCAGTGAAGGAGTTGCCGCCAAATGGGAAGCTCGATCCTGCGCAGGCTTGTGCTGGTGGTCATCACCATCCTGGAAGGCGGCCTGGTTTCCGCCACGCTGGTTCGCTATGCGCCCGGCTTTGGCGCCGATGAGCGGCAACTCGATGCCCGCTTAAGCAGCGGCAGCATCCAGGCCATCCAGAACGCGAATGCCGAGGAGCGCAACGTCGTGCGCTTCTATTTCGCCAGCGTCTGCAGGACATTTCGCGGCGACCTCGGAGTCTCGCGCTCACTGAATCGTCCTGTCCGGCAACTCCTGCAAGAGCGGGCAGCGGTGACCGCTGCGGTCGCCGGCAAGGGCCTGGTTCTCGCCTGGATGGCTGCAGCTGCCATCGTGTTCGCGAGCTGGTTGATGCGCACACCCGCGCTGGCAATCCCGGTCACGCTGTTCAGCGGAGCCTTGCTCTGCCTGCCCGCGGGCGTTCTGGCGCTGCTGGCCATTCTCCTGGACCAGCCCGCCTATCTGGTCATCGCCCTCATTGTGTATCCCAGGGTGCACCGCTATCTCAGCAAACTGGTTGAGGCCGCGCGCGGCATGCCGCACATCATCACGGCACGGGCGAAGGGGACCTCGGAGGCACGGATATTTTTCTGGCATACGGTCCCCGTGATCAGACGTGAGGTGCTGGCGCTGGCTGGAGTCTCCATCAGCATTGCCATCAGTGCGGCCATCCCGGTGGAAGCGCTGTGCGGAGTCCCCGGCATCGGACAACTGGCGTGGCAGTCAGCTATGGGACGAGACCTTCCTCTGCTGAACAACATTGCCATGCTGGTCATCGCGTGCGTGGTGCTGGCCAATTCAGGCGCTGATCTGCTCGGGGAAGAACGGAGGCAGCCGGCATGAAGCGCATGCGCGTCGCCGCCGCCACTCTGGCTTGCGCTCTGGTCCTTATCAGTGTCGCCGGCAGTTTCGTGCCTCGATTCGACTACGCCCGGCAGGACCGCGAGCATGTCAATTGTGGCGCTTCCTCCGGCCACTGGCTGGGCACTGACGATCTGGGACGCGACCGTTTTACGCGACTCCTGCATGGAAGCCGCGTCTCCATCCTGCTGGCGCCGGCGGCCGCCGTGGTCTCGATGCTGCTCGCCTTCGCCATCGGAGCCGTCCCCGGCTTCGCGGGCGGCCATCTCGAGCGGGCAGCCAAGACCGCGATTGACCTGATGCTGTCCATTCCCTGGCTCTTCCTTCTGCTGATGGTCAGGGCCATGCTGCCGCTGAACACCTCGCCGGCCGCTTCGGTGACCATCACCTTCCTTGTGCTGGGGCTGCTGGGCTGGGCGGCACCCGCCAGGATTCTGTTGGCGCGCGCCCGGTCTATGCGGCAGGCGGAATTCATCGTCCTCGCCCGGTCCACCGGTGTAACCCCACTCCGGCTGCTGTGCCAGCACATGATGCCCAATCTGCGGCCGGTGCTGCTGGCACAGTTCTGGATCGCCGTCCCCGTCTTCATTCTGTCCGAAGCCAACCTCAGCATTCTCGGGCTCGGCGTTGCCGAACCATTGCCATCATTGGGCAGCCTGCTTCGTGAACTCGAAACCGTGCTATCGCTCCGGGCCGACATTTGGCGCTTCGCGCCGCTGGCGGTGCTGGTCCTGATGGTCAGCAGTCTGCAAATCGCCGTCTCCGAACGGGAGGTATTCTCATGAAACGTCGTTCTTTTTCGCTGTTGCTTTGCCTGGTTTTGGTTGCATTCCTGAAAGCCGCCGTGGGCGTGGATGAACTCAGGTTCTACCTGCGTTCGGAGCCAAAAACCTTCAATCCTCTGGCGGTGGCGGACGATTCCTCAGAGACCATCCGCTATCTCACCGGCGGGGTGCTGCTCCGTTTGAATCGGGATACGCAGAAGCTGGAGCCCGAACTGGCAACCTCCTGGACGGTTTCCAAGGACGGCCGGCAGATTACGTTCCTCCTGCGTCCGGCCATTTACTTCTCCGACGGCACCCCGTTCACCGCCCAGGACGTGAAGTACACGATCGACCGGTTGATGGCCCCTGAACTGCATTCGCCGACGGCGGACTCGTTCCGTTCCGGCGACGGCAAAGTCGAGTGCACCATCCTCGCGCCCGGCAAGGTCGTCATCCGCTTCCCTGCTCCGGTTGCAGGACTTGAGAGATTGTTCGATCAGGTAGCCATCGTCTCGTCGCAATCTCCCGCCAAGGAGACGGCGGCCCTCGGCCCCTACTATGTTTCCGCCTACAAGCCCGGATCGTATGTTTATCTGCGCAAGAACCCGAACTACTGGAAACTCGATGCCTCGGGGCGGCAGCTGCCGTACATCGGCGCCATCAAGCTGGAGATCCAATCCAACCGCGACATCGAAATGCTGAAATTCAGTCGAGGTGAAATCCACCTCATCAACAGCATGGATGCCGACTACTTCGACCGCCTCTCCACTTCCTCGCCCGCCCTGGTGCGTGATGCCGGCGCGTCGCTCGACTCCGAACAGATGTGGTTCAACCAGGTAAGTACCGCGCCCATTCCGGCCTATAAGCTGCGGTGGTTTGCCTCGCGCAATTTCCGGCGAGCGATATCCAGGGCCATCAATCGCGAAGACTTGTGCAAAGTCGTGTACAACGGTCACGCGCTACCGGCGATTGGACCCGTCTCGCCAGCCAACAAATTCTGGTTCAACGCCCGCCTGCAACCGGTACGCTTCGACCCACAGGCCGCCCTGCAGCTTCTCAAGCAGGACGGCTTCCAATTATCGGCCGGCAAGCTGAGTGATCGCGACGGGCATGCCGTTGAATTCTCGATCATTACCAACGCTGGTAACCGCGCGCGGGAGCGGATGGCAACGATGATCCAGCAAGACCTCCGGACCCTTGGCATCGCCGTGAACGTCGTCACCCTCGATTTCCCGTCCTTAATCCAGCGCATCACGCAGGACTTTAACTATGAAGCGGTCCTGCTCGGTCTGGTCAACGTCGAACTCGATCCCAACGAGCAAATGAATGTCTGGCTGAGCTCGTCCGAAACCCACCAGTGGAATCCGAAGCAGAAGACGCCCGCTACGCCGTGGGAAGCGGAGATCGACCGCCTGATGCGGGCGCAAGCCTCAGCCATGGACGACAACGCGCGAAAGAAGTCCTTCGATCAGGTTCAGGAGATCGTGGCCGACCAGCTCCCTTTCATTTATCTGGTGAACAAGAACGCCCTCAGCGGGGTTTCTCCGTCTCTGGAAAACGCAAGACCCGTGGTACTCAGGCCGCAAACCTACTGGAACATCGAATACCTCAAGCTCACGGTGGAGACGGCAAGCAATGGCAAGTGAGCAGCCACTATTGGCGGTCGATCTGCGCGTGGACTTCCCGAACAAGCCGGGCGCGCTAAGCCAGGTTTGCTTCGAAGTCCGTCGCGGCGAAATCCTGGGTCTGGTGGGAGAGAGTGGCTCGGGCAAGAGCACTATTGCGCTGGCCATTCCGAAGCTTCTCGGCGACGAAGGCGGCAAAGCCTCGGGCCGCCTGCTGTTTCGTGGCCGCGACCTGATGGCTGCCTCGGAGCGCGACATGCGCCAGCTTCGCGGCCACGAAATCGCGCTGGTCCTGCAAAGTCCGCTCTCCAGCCTGAATCCTGCGTTGCGGATCGGGACCCAATTAGCCGAATCCTGGAGGGCCCACGCCCGCGGAACAAGGGCCGACCTCGCCGCTGCGGTTGAGCGCGTACTGCACAGCGTTGGACTACCTGCCGACCGCGATTTTCTCGGTCGCTTGCCAGCTCAAATCAGCGTCGGACAAGCGCAACGAGTGCTGATTGCCATGGCCATCATGCACTCGCCCGCGCTGCTCATCGCCGATGAGCCAACCAGCGCTCTCGATGTCATTACGCAATTGGAGATCGTTAAGCTCTTCGCAGAGCTGAACCGCAACCTCGGAAGCGCGGTGCTCTACATTTCTCACGACCTGGCATCGGTCGCCTCGGTCTGCCATCGGCTCGCGATTCTTCATGACGGAGTGATCGTGGAATGTGGAAGCCTGGACCAAGTCTTGACACGTCCTGCGCATCCCTACACCAAGCAGCTTCTCGCATGCGTTCCCTGGCTGCCCAGGCCGGCGGCAACCGCGCCGAATCCTGTTGCCAATCCACCGACGGTCATTCTTCCTGGGATATTGAAGCGTGCAGTTCCGTACACCTTAACTCCCGGCGCTGGCAAGACTGCCGGTTCCACACGATAAGCGGACGGTATACTCAGCCTGCCATTCATCATTTCATGCCGAACGTCCAGCTCAGCCCCGAGCTGGTGCCGTAGTCACTGCCAGAGAAATGGGGTGGAGGCTGGTTGTCCCAGTTCCCATAGAACGAAATGTTCCATGAAAGGTTGCTGGTGATCTTGATGTAGTAGGCCGTATTCATGTTGAACTTGATGCGGCCGGGATCGTTGAGGACCGGAAAAAGAACACCGGCAAAATCCAGATTGGTTTTGTTGAACCGGAACAGCCTCACGTCGGCAGCAAGCAGGGCTGCGCCAAGATTTTGCGAGCCTGAAAGGGTAGATTGACTGTACTGGGTGTTCTGCCACGCGAGACCGCCGAGCACGGAGATGGTTGCCCGGTTGGTGTTCTTCAAGTAGCGCCCGATGCCTGCGCCCACGGAGGTTTGCAGCTGGATTCCCTGCACCGAGCTTTGCAGGAAGTCGCCCAGGCCTGCATAAAACCAATTGTCCCATGGCAAGAGATGGCGGGCGGTGGGTGTTATCTCGTTTCGCGTAGACGCGGTGACGCCACTGCTGGTGGACAAGTTGGAGCTCCAGCCGACGCCCGCAGACCAGCGTCGTCGAAGGTATTCCACATCGGAGCTCAAGGTGTACTGCACGGTTTCGTTTCCTTTGGAGTAGGTGGTCCCGAAGTTTACGCCGCCGTTGAAGCGCTGCCAGAACTTGTCGGACGTCTGGGCGACCTCCACGATCTGCGATCGATCGATGGTAACTTCCTTCCCCGGAGTTTCCACCACCTCAATCTTGACCGGTCTGCCTCCCTCCGTCTCCGCGGTATTAAGCGTCCCTTTGTACACCGCCCCATTCTCCGTTTTGACGATGAACAATTGTTTGCTCTCGACGTGCGCCACTTTGGACCAGTCAAGCGAAGAGGCGCCTAGGATATAGCTCATGCTGACGTAGAGCACGCCCCCGCCGAGTCCTTTGATCTCGCCGGTAAGGTGATCGCCGTTCTTCATGATGATCACGTCGGTGCTGTCGCGCGCCAGCAGAGGCACGTTAAGAAGGAGGATAAGACCGAGTACAGTAGTTTGGATCTTCAAGCCGGCTCCTATCTCATGATTTCTGTTCAGCCCTCCGGCGCGGAGGGAAGGGGCTGCCAAATTATACGAAGGCGGGGTCTGCTATGCGGCCAGGGCTTGACTGTCGCCTAGGGTATAATCGCGCCGGCGTCCGCCGGGTGAACTGTATTGTCCTAGAATTGGGCTGTGAGTTGGCCGGTCGAAAGCGAACTAGGGGCGGCGGACGCATTCATCCTGCAACCTTAATAGGTCCATCCGGCGTTCATCAGGATGCCATTTACCATCAGCAGATTCATCAGCAGTCCAATAATGTTACCGGCGTAAATGGCGGGCTTGCGATTAAGTAAGCCGTATGTCACCCACAATAGACTCGCAATGGCAAAGATGGACCAGGTCGTTAAGGATTGACCAGAGGCGTGCTGTGTGTGAGTGAAATACAGCTTGGAAATCGACGGCAGCGTGGCGAGCGGTTGCACAATCCCCGTTACAACCATCAGTGGCTCGAAAATCTTAAGCCACCGCAGATACGCCGGCGAACCAGTTTTCAGAAAATACACACCAATGATCTCCTTTGCTGTCTGGATCGAGACACAGCTTCGCCGGCGCCTTAAACCGCAAACCCGGCGCGGTCGCTACGTCGTGGATTTACCCTTCACAAAGCCGCCTGACTTGCCTGCATCCAGAAGCTGCTGAGCATCAATGCGGCCGAAAATCTCGATCAGCTTCGCGACCACGCCTGTCCATCCAGTCTGGTGGCTGGCTCCCAGGCCCGCGCCGTTATCGCCGTGGAAGTACTCGTAGAACAGGATGTTGTCCTTCCACAGGGGGTCGGTCTGAAACTTTTCCGAGCCTCCGAAGACCGGGCGCCGCCCGGATTTATCACGCAGGAAGATCCGTTCCAGGCGATTGGCTATTTCATGCGCGACCTCGAACAGGTTCATCAACTTGCCGGAGCCGGTGGGACACTCGATCTTGAAGTTGTCGCCGTAATACAAGTAGTACGACAGCAAAGCACGGATCAGAATTGCGTTCACCGGCATCCAGATGGGCCCGCGCCAGTTCGAGTTGCCGCCGAACATTCCCGTGTCCGACTCTGCAGGAAGATAATTCACTCGATATTCCTGGCCGCCGACGTTGACGATGTAAGGATGGTCTTCGTGGTACTTGGAGAGCGCTCGAATACCGTACGGACTGAGGAATTCGTTCTCGTCGAGCATGCGCGTCAGAATCCGGCGCAACCTGTCTTCATTCACCAGCGCGACGATACCGCGATCCGCATACCCGCGATGCCCCTCCCCGGTTACATGAATGCTGTTGAGCAGTTCGGGCATACGTTGCACGCGTTGTTGTAGGATCTTCCCGGCTCGCGGCACGCGTTCGCGCTGCCACGGCTCGACCACCGTGGTGGCGGCCAAGGGCAGCAGGCCCACCATGGAGCGAACCTTGAGCCGCCTGGCACTGCCGTCAGGAAGGCGCAGAACGTCGTAGTAGAAACCATCTTCCTCGTCCCACATACCCTCAGGCCCCATCTGATTCATGGCGACCGCGATCCAGATGAAATGCTCCGCAAACTTCAGGGCCATGTCTTCGTAAAACGGGTCGTGGGCCGCCAACTCCACGGCGATCTCCAGCATGTTTTGGGCAAACATGGAGACCCACGAGGTGCCGTCAGCCTGCTCGAGGTGGCCACTGGTGGGCAGCGGAGCACTGCGGTCGAAGATGCCGATATTGTCCAGCCCGAGGAAGCCGCCTTCAAACAGGTTATTGCCAAAGCGGTCTTTGCGGTTCACCCACCAACTGAAGTTCAGCAGCAGCTTGGCAAACGAGCGCTTGAGGAACTCGATGTCGCCTTGCCCTTTGAAGGCCTGCTCCGTCCGGTAAAGAAAAATCGTTGCCCAGGCGTGTACCGGCGGATTCACGTCGCTGAAGTTCCACTCGTAGGCCGGGATTTGACCGGTCGGATGCAGGAAGAATTCCTGCAGCATCAGGTCGAGCTGTTCCTTGGCGAACTCCACATCGACCGTGGAGAGCGCGATGGTGTGGAACGCCAAATCCCAGGCGGCATACCAGGGATACTCCCACTTGTCGGGCATAGAGATGATGTGCTGATTGATCATGTGGAACCATTCGCGGTTCCGCAGGAAGCGTCCACCCGGCTTCAGGGGATCCTGACCATGCTCCGTAAGCCACAGGTCCACGTCGAAAAAGAAATATTGCTTGGACCATAACATTCCTGCCAGGGCCTGGCGCATGACCAGCGCCTCGTCTGGGCTGAGCCGTGCCGGAGTTATGGATTGGTAGAACTCATCCGCCTCGCTGTGACGGGTCTGCATCGTCGCATCGAACGTTTTGAACGGATCGCCCATGGCAGCAGGCGCCAGATCGCTTAGCCGCAAACGGACGGTAGCCGTCTTTCCCGCCGGCACAGTCAACTGATAATGCGCCGAAGATTTCGTTCCCGTTTTCTCTGGGTTGACAGCGTTATGATTCCCGTTCACTACGTAGTTGTTGATTCCGTCTTTGACATAGCGAGAGGTGTTAGTTCCGCCGAAGAGGCGCTCATTGTTGGTCTCGTTTTCCGTGAACAGCATTGGAACATCCCCCTCGCAGTACAAGTATCGATCGCCTAGTTGGGCGTGCGAGGCTGCAACAACCTGTACGCCTTTCTGTCCAGAGATCTGTTTAAGAGACGGCTTGGCTGTACCGGGCCACCAAGTCCATGTGTTGCGAAACCATAGTGTCGGCAGGACATCTATTTTGGCCGCCTCCGGCCCGCGATTACTCACGCTGATCAGGATCAGAATGTCCTCGGGCGACTGCTTGGCATACTCCACAAACACGTCGAAGTAGCGATCCTCGTTGAAGACCCCTGTATCCAGCAACTCGTACTCCATGTCGTTTCGCGTTCGCTGCTTGTTCTTCTGAATCAGATCGCTGTAGGGATACGCCGCCTGGGGGTACTTGTACAGGTACTTCATGTAGGAATGTGTGGGCGTGCTGTCCAGGTAGAAGTAATATTCTTTTACGTCTTCACCGTGATTGGCCTCACTGTTGGTTAGGCCGAACATGCGTTCCTTGAGGATTGGGTCTTTGCCATTCCACAGGGCCACGCTGAAGCACAGCCGTTGCTGACCATCGCTGATGCCGGCAAGACCGTCCTCACCCCAGTGATAGGCGCGCGACCGTGCCTGGTCATGAGTGAAGTAATCCCAGGCATTACCGTCCTGGCTGTAGTCCTCACGAACCGTTCCCCACTGCCGCTCGCTCAGATACGGTCCCCACTTTCTCCAGGGCTTTTTGCCGGCACCTAGCGGTTGATCGAGTCTGCTGGTTTCGAGCGTGCTTGCCTCTTCTAATCTGGCTGATTCCGGATTTTGGGACATTTCTTTCCTCCTCCTGTTCGGCCGGTTCGCGTCAATGGGCATGGCTGGTGGGCAGAACCAGGGGCTCTGAATGGTGTGCAAAAATCGTGATTATACGCCAACCATGAGTCTTTGATTATCACAGCAGCGTTAAGTAAAAAAAGAGCAGTTGCTTTCGTGTTCGGGCGGATCGCCGCCGGCCGCCGTCGCTTCCGAGCCGCTGCCGGATCGACTGCCCGCTTATTTTCGGTCTCCGTCACCACTTCGGCATGAACCAGACTACGCCGATTCCTCATCGTCGACCCAGTGCCGTTTGGTCACGAGACTGCCGTGAAGGTAAGGCCACTCCTCCGCCGCCGCAGGTGGCCTCGAGGAGAAGGAACTTGCAGAAGGCGCCGGCGACGAAAACCATTCTTCATCACCCCGCGGCGGGCGTAGCTTCCAAGGCCGCTTTCGCGGCCTCGTCATTCGTGGCTTTGGGGTTCGTTGCCGTTGAGGCGGTAAACCATGGCCGTCTTGGTTACGCCAAGCGCCAGCCAGTCTTGTACCTCCCGTTGCAAGCTAACGTAGAACTGCGCAGCCAGTTTCTTTTGTTTCTCGGCTATGGCTGATTTGTCGGCAAACTTGACTTGGAAGGCGAACTCTCCTACGAGCGACTTATGCTCTCCACGCGTACGCCACAAGCCGATATCGCACTTGCCCACTAACCCCTTGCCGAAGTCCAGTTGGCCAAGCGGAAGCAATACCTCTTCCACAATGCCTCCGTTCACCAAAGTTACCTTCTCTTCATCGGACTTCTTGATGGCCGCGAGCGCCGGAAACACTTTCACCAGGGTGGCCATCGAAGTCTTATCTGCATCGTGCATCTGGCTCACGCCAAACTGGCAGTTGTGCGAGTAGAGGATGCGATAGCCGCCCACTTCGTCCTTCAGCGGAAGCACCTCAGCTTTGAACTTGATCCGGTACGCGCCGGCGATCTTGGGCCGCACGTCCATCGCCGTAGCCAACTGCTCATCCGGATGACGGAACTTAAAGACCATTTCCGGATCGCCCACCGGAAACCCGTCCACGTAGGAGATGCGCCGGCGTAAGATGAACGCGTTGTTGTACAGCCGGAAATCGGGAGTGTCAGCAAAAGTGATTTCCCTGACCTCCGGCCTTAGTCCGGATTTTTCGTCCGCGATGAAGCCCACACCCAACTGCTTGGCCGTTCGCTGCACGATCTTGCCAAAGTCGCGGAAGGCCTGCACCGATGTAAAACGGTCTGGTTTCAGGATGAGCTTGGCTTCTAGATACTGGACGCGGTCGAGCGGCGTGCCGTCCGCATACGCAGCGTCATCGCGGGGCTGGGTTGCGACTAGCTGCGGCTTCTCCTGCTTTTCTTTTCCCTTTTTAACCTTTTTATCCTTCTTGTCTTTCTTTGACACAGAAGCCCCTATCTCGCTACTCTGCCGCACAAGAGCTGCACGCGCTGGACTAACGAATTGTTAATATCTACTACTTGAGGGCGAATCGCGCAACTCGTAGCATCTATGGCAACGTCGCGGACGTCCGCCTTTCCTTCGCCCTGCTGGTGCTTGCTATCGCCCTTGTCGGGCCCGCCCTTGCTGCGGATGCTCAACCAGACCTGGAGTTCCAACCGGCCACCGTCAATTTGCCCGTGGGAGCCGCGCAGCCAGCCACGGCGTTGATTGTGCTACACAATCGTTCGGACGTCGGTTTGCGAAATCTGCGGCTGCGCTGGTTGCCCAAATCGGGCCTAGATATTCATTCCACCACGCCGTTGACTCTGGCCGCGCTCGCTCCTCACGCCGATTATGTCTGGGCCCTGGCCATCACCGCGTCCCATGCTTCGGCTCCTGCGGCCTTGCCAGCGCCATCTGCGATGGCAAGGCCTGGTGGCCCGGAGGCGGGCGCTTTCACGGCAATGGCGCCACTTTTCGGCGCGCAGCGCGCCCCGATCGACGAGAACCTCGACCTTCGTCTCGACTACGAAACCGTTACCGGCGGACGATCCTCGCCGCAAGTACTTCTGAAGTCGCTACCGGTGAAGACGGAAGGTCTCGCTGACCTGGACAAAATCCTCGGCGTACAAATCAAAACCACTCTTGCGTCGCTGGACAGTTCGCAATGGGGCTCCATCTATCTTGTGTTGAAGAACAGCTCCAAGCGCGTCATCAACATCATGAACATGGCACCCATCGG
Organism: uncultured Acidobacteriaceae bacterium; assembly: GCA_963837245.1. Classification (GTDB taxonomy): domain Bacteria; phylum Acidobacteriota; class Terriglobia; order Terriglobales; family Acidobacteriaceae; genus Bog-257. Next base: position 32,271 of record CAWIMR010000013.1, read on the forward strand.
GAGCGGAGTGTCGTATTGCCAGGAAAGCCAAGTGCCATTGCCCTACGGCAGCCTTCCCTTCTGCTTCTATTCCAGTCTTCACTCGCTGACCCTCGGGCCGCATCAGACCGCCATCGAAGAATTCCCCGTAAAGGGGCATACCAGAGTCAAGCCCGGTACATATCTCCTGGCGTTTCACATCGTGACTCAGTCGTCCGAAGGGGGAGCGCCTGTTTTACGCAGCTTGATCGTCAGCCAGCCCGTGGACGTTGACGTCCCGGGTCAGCCCGCCATTCTCATCGTCGCCGGCATCCCGGTGTTTTTCCTGTTGCCGGGAATGTTATTGCTTCTAACCATCGGCCTGTGCCGGTCGCTGGAAGAGCGATGGTGGCCTGCTCCTGACCGCGACCGCTTCCCCCTCAGGTGCACTGAAGCGAGCTTCTGGCTGGTCTCCGTAGGCATCTCCCTGCTCATCACCATCCTCCCCTGGCTGTTCCGGAAGAAATGGTATTTCACCCGTTACGGACTGCAGGACGTCGCGTGGCTTTGGTTCGTTTCGATCCTTGCCGGAATAGCCTGCTACGCAGTCTGGTGGCTCTATCGAAGACACCGCAAGCTGCTGGCGGAGGAACGATTACGCCTGCTGGCCGACGCTGAGGCTGTTCGGTTGAGGGCCCACACCCGCAGCTGACTGCAATTGTCGAGGTTCCAATTCGGGACTTGAGCCGAATTTTCCCGACCCGTTCCGATCAATCCGCGCCCACTGGTGCGATACTGCGTTGTAGATCCGTCTGCACACCGTCCATTCATGACCCTGACAACCGAGGCCTCGGCCGTGCCACGCCAAAGCGATCCTTGGGACTTCGACTTTATCGTCATTGGCTCCGGGTTCGGGGGCAGCGTCAGCGCCCATCGACTGGTCGAGAAGGGCTACAGAGTCGCAGTCATGGAGATGGGCCGCCGCTGGACGCCCGACAACCTGCCGCGCACCAGTTGGTCTATCCACCGCTGGTTCTGGCGTCCGGGTCTGGCCTTACGCGGCTTCTTTAACATGCGCTTCTTCCGGCACGTCACTATCCTGCACGGTTGTGCCGTCGGCGGCGGTTCCATCACCTATGCCTCCACCTTGCTTCGCGCGCCTGACAACGTCTGGGACAACGGATACTGGGTTGGTCTAGCCGACTGGAAAGCAGAAATGCCGCCGCATTACGACACCGCCTCTCGTATGCTCGGCGTAACAGAGAATAGGATTCTGGGACCCGGGGACCGCCTGCTCAGGCGAGCCGCTGAGGCTGCCGGCGTTGGCGATTCCTTCTACCGCACCAGCGTCGGCATCTTCCAGGCGGCAGAGGGCCAGCCCGGTGGCCAGACCTTTCCCGACCCATTCTTCGGCGGAGAAGGACCAGAGCGCACGACCTGCACCGCGTGTGGCGGATGCATGATGGGCTGCCAGCACGGCGCCAAGAACACGCTCGACCAGAACTATCTCTACTTCGCCGAAAAGCACGGCGCTGTCGTCTTTCCCGAAACCCGGGTTGTGGATGTGCGGCCGCTGAACGGCAAGCCCGACGGGAGCGATGGCTATGAGGTCTCCACCGTGAAGTCCACCGCGCTGTTCAATCGGCATCCCCGGAGATTCACTTGCCGCGGAGTCGTGTTCGCAGCGTCGTCCCTTGGAACCACCGAGCTTCTCTTCCGCCTCAAATCCAAGGGATCGCTGCCACGAGTCAGCGACCGGCTGGGCAAACACATCCGCACCAACTCCGAGTCGCTCATCGGAGTCCGCGTGCCCGGCTCGCGCGACGATCTATCGAAGGGCGTGGCCATCGGCTCCGGCGTATACATTGACGAGCATACCCACATCGAGGCTGTCCGCTATCCCAGCGGATCGGACGCCATGTCTGCGTGGGCTACTATCCTCACCGGCGGCCGCCCCGGTCCGGGAAGGGTCGCATTGTGGCTCAAGAACGTGGCTGTCTCTTCCCTGCTGCATCCCGTCAAAACCTTCCGCTTGTTCCAGCCCTTCGGCTGGGCGCGCGAAACCGTGATCCTGCTTTGCATGCAGGCGCTCGATGCCCACATTGATATGTGCTGGGAGCGGCCGTGGTTCTGGCCCTTCCGCAAGTTTCTGGTAAGCCGCGGAGATAAGGTGCCCACCTACATTCCGCAGGCCAATGAGTTTGCCGAGAAGCTGGCGCGCCTTGCCGGCGGCACCGCCATGAGCATGCTCCCGGAAATCCTGTTCAATATTCCCGGCACCGCCCACTGTCTGGGAGGCTGCGTGATCGCCGCCTCCCCGGAGAACGGCGTGGTGGACTCCCGCCATCGCGTCTTCGGCTACAAGAACCTGTACATCTGCGACGGCTCGGTGGTGGCCGCGAATTTGGGCGTCAATCCCAGCCTGACGATCACCGCTCTCACGGAACGCGCCATGAGCTTCATTCCACCGCCGTCCGAAAACCCATGGGACGATGCTGCTGGAATGTCCCAGACCGCGGCTCGCGCCCGCCAATAAGAATCTAAGCAGGAAGCTCAAACGCAGCACTCGGCCGATTCTAATGAGGCTCGTTATTCTGCGCCTTGCGCTCCACTAACATAATTCTCTCCCGCGCATTTTAAGTAGAATCAACAAATTAGGCCTCGAATTGCTCGTAATGTATAGATTCCATGAGGCTTACAGTTAAGATATAGTGAAATAAAGACTTAGATGAGAAAAAGTGCTATTCATTGCGCCAAATGTGCTAGGCTAGCTAGCTTCTGATTATCTGGTTGCTTCAGCAAGCCCCAATAGATTGCGGTTAAGATCTCTCGCTCCCCGAATCTGCTCGTACATAGTTGATCTGCGAGCGGTCCCGAAGCCAAGCAGGGTCTGAAATGCGGCCGCCGGTGTCTTTCGACGGTTGTGCCGAAAGACGAATTCATCGAGGTAAACCTGGAGTTGCTCCTTGCTCACTCCGTGGTAGGTTCCGATCAGCCACTGTTGCAGGTTTCCAATCGCCCGATCGGCAAGCGGGACAGCGGACTTCGCGCCTTGGCGCAACTGCGACCGGAGAGGTTGGTTACGGGCGACATGTTTGAAACCAGCCTCTACCAGACCTGAGAAACTTTTAAAGCCGTCCGTAGAGATAGTGGCCCCAGATGCGATGTACTCGGTGAGAAACGACATGATGGTGACGGCCTTGAAGTCGGGAATCACGCTCATGCGGACTCGACCCGAAGCTCGGCCACGCTTTTCGACCGCCACAAGGACAAGAGCTGCCCTTCGTTGCTTGAGCTGTCGGCTCCCCCGGAGACCAGCTTGTTCACCACCAATCCACGTCTCATCCACCTCCACCTCGCCGCGCAGAGGTTCCCTAGCCGCGTTTACCATCGCCCGGCGGAGTTTGTGCAGCATCATCCATGCGGTCTCGTAGCAGGTCAGGCCCAGTTGACGCTGCAGAAGTAGGGCGGACACGCCGCGCTTGTCAGTGGTCATCAGATATGCCGCCCAGAACCAGTAGGTCAGAGGAATCTTCGTCCGATGGAGGATGGTCCCAGATGTCAACGAGACCTGGTAGCGACACTTGCAGCATTGATGGCGCCGTTGGTTCACCAACTCATAGGCCTTTGTATGCCCGCATCGCGGACACGTGAACCCATCCGGCCACCGACAAGCTGCCAGATACCGCTGGCAGGCTTCCTCCGTGGCAAAGTCGGACTGAAACTGGCGGAGCGTCTTTGGGAATGACGGTCGGGGCACGCCTCCACACTACCTATTGGGGCTTGCTGAAGCAACCAGATAATCAGAAGCTAGCTAAGTTAGGCTAAGCTACTATGCCAGCAAGTGAGACTAAGCTACTATCGGTGCGACTGCCGGAAGCCGAGAGGCGTCGCATCAAGATCATGGCCGCGACCCAGGGCGTGACCATACGGCAAGCCATCCATGAGGCCTTCGATGCCTGGGCGTTACAGCTTCAATCGCGTGCGCCCACTCCCGACGCGGCGGGTGGCGCACCGGCCGGCACAGATTCCGATAGGCCGCTAACCCAGGTTAGCGTCCAAAAGAAGGACGCGAACCTGGGCCAACAGCCCACGACACCCAAGCCAGACCGGCATCCGGCCGAGGCAAAACCCTCCTCGACGGCCGGCGGAAGTCAGGTCGCCCAACGCCGAAGCGCCTTCGATCAACTGGCTCCTCCGGGCAGACCGGTTGGATTGGTCCAAGTGCGAAGCGGTGCAGAGCGTACCGGGAGAACGCGGCAAGATCTGGGTTGTCCGAGGAACGCGGGTTCCGCTGGCCAAAATCTTTAAGAGGGTTGCGCAGGGCTACCCGTTTATAGAAATCCAGCAGGTCTTCGGGCTCACCCTGGAACAGCTCATGGCCATCCTGCAATTCGCGGCTGAAGGTGCGTCGCTTTCCGCCAACCCAGGTTAGCGTCCAAAAAAGGACGCGAACCTCGGGCACCACGCGCTTTCAGCGGCAGGCCGCTCGCTCATTCCATGACCCGGTTCGGGTTGTATCAGGGCATGGCCCTATAGGTTGCTCAAAAAGTCTCTTCAACCTGTCATCCTGAGCGGAGGCGGCGCTGGTTTCTTGCGCTGCCGGAGTCGAAGGACCCCTATTGGACGGATACAGTTGGGGCAGCATAGGGGCCTTCGACGCGCGGCTAAGCGGCCGCTCGCTCGGGGTGACAGGATCAGGAGTTTTCAGCAGAGGCGGATGTCGTGTTCTTGTGGATCAGGGGTTAAAGCCCGGATCTCTTAGAGCCGGGTAACGGCACGGCTGAAAGCCATGCCCTGATACAAAGCGATTATGAGATCGATTGCAGCCTTCGCGAGGCCGCCCCAAATTTTCCTCACCAAGGCCGTGATCCTGATCATTCTTTCCCTCGTGGCCGCCCTCATCGCGAGGCATGCTTTCGCCGCCGCTGCTCGCTCTGCCTCATCATTTCGGTCAAATCCACAACCGGCCGTATCTCAATCGGCCCAAGTCCATACTTAAAGCCTGGAAGCTGTGAGACAAGCTGAATGGCGTGATTGAGGTCTCGCGCCTCAAGGATTTGAAGGCCGCCAAGCTGTTCCTTGGTTTCCGCATAGGGGCCGTCGGTGGTCGCGACTTTACCGTTTTTCCAGTACAGGGTCACGGCGGTCTCCGGAGGCTGAAGCGGTACTTCGGCAACCAGATGTCCGCTGGCGCGCAGATGGTCGTTGTGCTCAAAGCATTCGTCGAGCACGGCGTGTCGCTCGTCCTCGGTCATGCCTTCGAGTTTTCCTGGCTCGAGGTATCCCAAACAGATGTATTTCATCAATTCCTCCTTGTTTCCTGTGACTCAAAAGAGCGGTAGCTCGTCGTTCTGTTATCAGATAGTCGGTCGGGAGACCGAAAATCGACAGCTGCTCCATTTTTTTTGGCCTCGTTCCTGAGGGTGCCCCATCCAAGCCGGGGTTGCTTGGGTGGGGGTTTTGCGGGATGCGCGATGGCTGTTTTGCAGGCCACCACTCTCCCCCTCGAAGTGAAGGTCAAAATCCCCACCCAACCAAAAGAAGGTTGGATTGATTGGATAAGAGAGAAGGCTCGCTTCGAACCCGGTAGTCTTGAGTTGAGGACAAGACACTGGGGAAGGAAGGAGCCTTCCATGCTTATTGTAGGGTGTGATTATCATCCGCGGTGGCAACAAGTGGCTTGGTTCGACACGGAGACGGGAGAAATAGGAGAGCAGAAGTTGGTAAACGGCGACGGCGAAGCGGAGCGTTGGTATGAGCAACTGCCGGTGCCGTCGTTGATCGGTCTGGAAGCCACCGGCAACAGTCAGTGGTTTCTCGATTTGTTAAACCAGCTAGGGCATGAAGTGTGGGTGGGAGATGCCGCCGAAATCCGCGCCAGTTATGTGCGGCGGCAGAAGAACGATCGACGCGATGCCGGGCATGTGCTGAAGCTGTTACGGGAAGGCCGGTTTCCGCGGCTGTGGGTGCCGAGTGCCGAGCAGCGTGATCTGCGGCAGCTGCTGATTCATCGCTACAAACTGGTGCAGATCCGCAGCCGAGTGAAGAATGGACTCCAGCACCTGGCGATGAACCAGGGCATGCAGAAGAAGTCGCGGCTGTGGACGATGGCGGGCCAGAAAGCTTTTCGCCAGTTGCCGCTGACCGGGTGGGCGGGATGCCGGCGTCAGGACCTGCTGCAGTTGCTGGTCTACCTGGACCAGCAGATTGCGCCGCTGGATCGAGCTGCGCAACAAGCGGCGGAGCACGATCCTCAGGCGCGATTGCTGCTAAGCCAGCCAGGGGTGGGCCCGATCACCGCCTTGGCGTTCGTGCTGACCATCGGCGACGTCACCCGCTTTGCGCGCGGCAAGCAGGTAGCCAGCTTCTGATTATCTGGTTGCTTCAGCAAGCCCCAATAGATTGCGGTTAAGATCTCTCGCTCCCCGAATCTGCTCGTACATAGTTGATCTGCGAGCGGTCCCGAAGCCAAGCAGGGTCTGAAATGCGGCCGCCGGTGTCTTTCGACGGTTGTGCCGAAAGACGAATTCATCGAGGTAAACCTGGAGTTGCTCCTTGCTCACTCCGTGGTAGGTTCCGATCAGCCACTGTTGCAGGTTTCCAATCGCCCGATCGGCAAGCGGGACAGCGGACTTCGCGCCTTGGCGCAACTGCGACCGGAGAGGTTGGTTACGGGCGACATGTTTGAAACCAGCCTCTACCAGACCTGAGAAACTTTTAAAGCCGTCCGTAGAGATAGTGGCCCCAGATGCGATGTACTCGGTGAGAAACGACATGATGGTGACGGCCTTGAAGTCGGGAATCACGCTCATGCGGACTCGACCCGAAGCTCGGCCACGCTTTTCGACCGCCACAAGGACAAGAGCTGCCCTTCGTTGCTTGAGCTGTCGGCTCCCCCGGAGACCAGCTTGTTCACCACCAATCCACGTCTCATCCACCTCCACCTCGCCGCGCAGAGGTTCCCTAGCCGCGTTTACCATCGCCCGGCGGAGTTTGTGCAGCATCATCCATGCGGTCTCGTAGCAGGTCAGGCCCAGTTGACGCTGCAGAAGTAGGGCGGACACGCCGCGCTTGTCAGTGGTCATCAGATATGCCGCCCAGAACCAGTAGGTCAGAGGAATCTTCGTCCGATGGAGGATGGTCCCAGATGTCAACGAGACCTGGTAGCGACACTTGCAGCATTGATGGCGCCGTTGGTTCACCAACTCATAGGCCTTTGTATGCCCGCATCGCGGACACGTGAACCCATCCGGCCACCGACAAGCTGCCAGATACCGCTGGCAGGCTTCCTCCGTGGCAAAGTCGGACTGAAACTGGCGGAGCGTCTTTGGGAATGACGGTCGGGGCACGCCTCCACACTACCTATTGGGGCTTGCTGAAGCAACCAGATAATCAGAAGCCAGCTATGTGGGGCTGATTCCGCGCGAGCACAGCTCGGGGGGACGGCAGCGGCTGGGCGCCATCAGCAAACAGGGCAACAGCTTTCTGCGCATGCTGCTGGTGGAAGCGGCGCACAGTGTAGTTCGGCTGGATGCCGGGTTTCGTAAACAATATGCTCACCGCTGCCACAGCAAGGCAAAAGGCATCGCCAAAGTAGCAGCGGCGCGCAAGCTAGCGGTACGACTCTACTGGATGCTACGCACCCACACTCCGTATCCAGAGATCGTTCGCATCGAGAGCAGCCCGCGGGTGCCCCTGGTCGGCAATAGCTAGACCGTTGAGTTGATTGGGCGCTCTCGCATCCAGACGGACCGGGGCAAAAGACGGCCTGCGGCCTTGGAAAACGAAAAAACCGTTTTCCACTTTCGCACCGGCTGCGGCGGCTGGATGTTCGCATAGAAGAATCATGGTCGACGTTTAGACCGGATCGATGGTTGGTGGAACGATAGGTTCCACCGGGAACTGATCAATCGCGAGATCTCCTGTGTCTTGCTCCTCAGCTTGGCTAACCAGGGACGAAGCCGGCGGTGCTCACCCACCGCCCAGGAGAAGTTTCGCTTGACAACGCCTTCTCTCTTATCGAGGGGCACCCGACGTTCAATTAACTAGCAGAGTTCTTGCCTGGGCCACGCGCCTGTGAGTAGGTCTCCAGCAGCTTAACGGACGTGTAAATGCTGACCGCCTCATAGGGACGTTTGCGGTATTATTACGACGCAATGTCGACAGAATCCGTGGCAGGCGCAAAGACGCAGGCCAACAGCGAATATGTCCAACGAATTGATCGGGTCATCGACTATCTTCGCGGGAATCTGGATCGCCCGGTAAAACTGGCTGAGCTTGCCGATGTTGCCTGCTTCTCGGAATTTCACTTCCATCGGATTTTCACAGCGGTTTCCGGCGAAACCCTGAATAGTTTTACCAATCGGCTTCGTCTTGAAAAGGCCGCTCGTCTTCTTCGTTATTCCGACCAAAGCCTGACCGATATAGCCTTGGATTGCGGTTTTTCGTCGTCGGCCACATTTTCACGTGCCTTCCGGTCCGGCTACGATACTTCGCCAAGCGAGTTTCGAAAAAGCGGCGAGATCAAAAAGAGCAAGATTTGCAAAGAACTCTTCCCGGAAGATGCATATGGTCTCCCCATGAGCGCGGAGGAAAAGAGAGCCGCGTTTCCAGTGAGATTGATCGACGTTCCCGAAAGGCAAGTCGCCTACATTCGGGTTACGAATGCCTTCGAGCTGGACAGAGTACTTGCCGCCCTCAAGAGAGTGGTCGAATGGGCCAAATCGCAGGATGTGTTTTCGCAAGGAACTCTTTTCGGAATGACGGTAGACGACCCACACGTGACGCCAAAACATCTTTATCGATATGAGGTCTGCCTTGCGTCGTCTCTTCCCTTCGAGTGCAGGGAAGGAATGTCGAAATTGAGGATGCCGGCCATGCGATACGCCGCCATCAAGGTTTCCGGCGATATCCATAGGGTAGCTACGGCTTGGGACTACCTTTACAGAGATTGGCTGATCAACAGTGCCTACGAGCCCGAGCATGCGCCGGCACTTGAGGTTTTCCTGGACAAAGAAAGCGCGATGGATTGGTCGCACTTTGAATTGGAGCTATGCCTGCCGGTTCGGAAACCGGAAGAGGTGCGGAGTGGGAGGAACTCATGATCGACGGAATTGGCGGCGTTTTTCTGTTTTCCAACGATACAAAGAGATTGGCGGCCTGGTATCGCGATTGCCTCGGAATCGTTGCTTCAGGCGAAGACAGCGAGTGCAATTCGATCTATGCAACGTTTGACTATCGGGACATTGAAAATCCGGAGGTCAAGAGAACTTTAGCGTGGGCGATCATGCCCACCGATCAAGACATCAAGGACAAACCACGAACGGGTCAGATTAATTATCGCGTGAAGAACTTGAAAGAAGTCCTCGACCATCTGAAGAGCAAAGGCGTCGCGATCGATAAGACCGAGGAATATCCCTCCTACGGGCGCTTCGCGTGGCTCAAAGATCCCGATGGCAATAAGATCGAGCTCTGGGAGCCATCCGAGAGTGAATAGAAACCGGGCGGGTGGCCCAGGTCTCGCGGTTTTCGAGACCTGGGTAAGTGCGACACTTCACTGCGGGAAAGTTGTCACTTCTCGAAACTTCAGCTTGTGGGCGCTCCACTCGTTTAGACGGACGGCCCCTTTCTCCTGATAGGCATAAGCGCGGAAGCTGCTCCAGCGCCACAGTTCCGGCGCTTCCACCAGACCACGCTTCACCGGGTTCCGGTGCATATAGCGAAGTTTCTCGACTCGCTTGTGGGCCGTACAGACGTTGAAGTCATAGTACCGGGTTTGCCAAACGCGCTCTGCAGAGTGCTCGGACAAGTCCGTTGGTGCGCTGCGGCGGCGGCGGCGTTGCTCGGCCAGCACGCGCCGTGCGAAGCCGAGTTTCAGCGCTTGTATGGCCGTCGACAGCGTTCGCTGTGGCGGCTCGCTGACCAGAAGATGAATGTGTTCGGGCATCACTACGTAGCCGAGGACCACCCATTGGTAACGCTGCCGAACCTGTTCCAGCACTTTCAGGAACAGGTCGCGGCGAGGGGCGCTGGCCAGCCAGGGCTGCCGCCGGTAACAACTAAACGTGAGGAAGTGCAGATCGTGTCCGCCCTGCCAGCGCTCCAAGCCCCAAGGCATAACCGTAGGCTAAAGGAGCCATTGTTTTCGCGCTGTGATTTAGGGCACATTGTGGAAGTGACCGATGACAAAAATCCCCAGGTCTCGAAAACCGCGAGACCTGGGCCACCCTCTATAACCGTGTCGGCGTTGTCAAGAGACACTTACAGCGGCGAAGGTTTTTGTTTTTTCCCTTCGTAGAAGATTTTGTTTTTGCTGTTGCCCTTGCTTTTGTTTTTGCTCATGCCACCAAGGCTCGCTTACAGAATCCTGCGGTGGAACTGGGTTCCACCAACCATCTATCCGATCACTCGACTTCCGACCATGATTCGTTGTTCGAACTTCCCGACTCTTCGGGAAGGCAAGGCGCCCAATCAGCCCAACGATGACTTACTGCTCCACCAGGGTGGCCCACGGGCTGCCTTGCATGCGAACCAGCTGCGCGTAACTGGCCTGGCGGCGCAGCATCCAGTACATTCGTACCGCCAGTTTCCTGGCGATGGCGACCTTGGCCACGCCACTGCCCCGGCGCAGCTTGAGTCGCTGATAGTCCTTACGTAACTCGGTATCCAGCCGTGCTGCCGAGTGTCCCGCTTCGACCAGCAGCGATCGCATCATGGGATTGCCTTGCTTGGAGATCGCTCCCAGTCGCTGCTTTCCGCCGGAAGAGTGCTCGCGCGGATTCAGTCCCAGGTAGCTCACCACCTGCTTGCTGCGCGCGAAGCGCTCCACCGGACCCAGCGTCAGCACGAAGGCCAGCGAGGTGACCGGTCCCACCCCGGGATGGGTGCGCAACAGAACCGCCGCCTCGTTGTGCTTGGACTGTTCTTCCACCGCGCGATCCAGCTTCTCCAGCGAGCCGTCGAGTTGGTCCAGCAGCGTCAGCAACTCTTGCCGGCGATAGCTGGCCCAAACTCCCAGCCCCAGACTTTCCAGTTCGATGCGACCTTTTTTCGTGAACAGCTGCTTCTTGCGGCACACCCCCTCGCCCATGGCCAGGGCGTGCAGTTGGTTGCCCACCGCATTGCGCATCCACACCAGCTTCTGCCGATGCCACACCAGTTGCCGCAGATCGCGTTCCGCCATGGTCGGCCGCCAGATCCGCGGGAAGCGTTCTTCCACCAGCAGCTGCAGCAGGTGGGCGGCATCGCGCGCATCGGTCTTTTGCTTGCGCACCATCGACGCCCGGATCTGTGCCGCATCGCCGACCCACAACTCGTGCCCCAACTCGGCCAGCATGCGCTCGAACCAGCGAGTGTGGCCGGTGGCCTCGATGCCCACTCGTACCGGCCCCTGCAAACTGGCATAGAAGGCCCGCGCTTCTCCGTTGGCGTGCTCCAGGCGACGCTCCGTCAGCTCGCCCGTTTCCGTGTCCAGCATCGCGATCTGCTGGTAGCGTGTGTGTAAATCACAACCTACAATCTTCATGTGCCCGGCTCCTTTCCTCCGAGCCTTGGTAGCTTTGAGCGCACCAAGTGTACCCGGCGGCGGGGAGCCGACACGGTTATCTCATCAGCCCCGAGCTTGTCGAAGGGGCGGGTAGCGACGCTGCCGAGGGTGCCCCTCGATAAGAGAGTAGGCACCCGGCGCGGGGCTGGAATGCTGGATCAGATTGTTGCAACCGTGTCGGACCGACTGGTACGATCCTTTCCCGGGCGGGCGTCTTGGAGTGCAGGACGAAGCCGGTAGGGGGTGGGGAATGGGCAGGCTGGTGTTCGGGATGATGCAGTCTCTCGATGGATACATTGCCGCTAATAGTCAGTTTTTCGGAACGTCGACGGGCTCCGAAGTGCCGGGAGGACCGGTGTTGCCGCCTCCGGGACCGGCGCTGCATCGCCATTTCAACGATCACGTGCGCGGGCTTGCGGGAATGTTGTATGGAAGGCGCATGTATGAGGTGATGCGTTATTGGGATGAGGACCAGCCAGACTGGGACGAGGCTGAGCACGACTTTGCGGCGGCGTGGCGCCCGAAGCCGAAATGGGTTGCATCGCACTCGCTGAAGTCGGTTGGCGCCAATGCCACGCTTGTGATGGATGATGTGGGAGCGTTCGCTGCGCGGCTGAAGGCGGAGATCGATGGCGACATCGACGTTGCGGGGGCGGAGCTTGCGGGAAGTCTTACTAAGCTTGGTCTGATCGACGAATATCGTCTTTATTTGCGTCCATTCGTGCTGGGCGGCGGTAAGCCATACTTCGCCGCGGCGCGTCCGCCACTGCGATTGGTGAAGAGTGATGTTGTCGGAGATGATGCGGTGAGGCTGGTGTTTGTGCCTGCATAGGTTTTTCCAGACAAGTTTATAGACTTCCGGTTGGGACTGCGCCTGCACGCTCGTAAGTCGCCATGATGACTCCCGTCGGCGTAGCCTCGCACTTCATTAGTTTCAGGGCGACCTGGTGGCTGGTGTTGCCAAAGATTCTTTTGCCCTTTCCGAGAACGATCGGAATGGTCAGCAACACAAGGCGGTCGATAAGATTGGCATCCAGCAGTTGCGGATAGAGGGTTGAGCTTCCCCAGAGGACAATATCCGAACCTTCCTCCGCTTTGACCTTCTTTAACTCGTCAAGGTTGCGCAGCTGGTGGCTGTTGGCCCATTCAAGTTTGGCTGAACCGCCCGTCAGCACATATTTGTTGGCTTTTGTGAACACAGGCCCAATGGGATTGTCGGCAGGAACGTTGGGCCAAAAGCCGGCAAAGTTGTCATAGGTTCTGCGGCCCAGCAGCAAGTCGTATGGCTTGGCCAGGGTACCCACCATTTCCAGAACCGCAGCCCCAGACTTTTCACTGCGGTAGTTGGTGGTCCATCCGCCAAGATCGAATCCACCGCTTGTGTCTTCTTGAGGGCCGCCGGGACCCTGCATGACGCCATCGAGCGAAACAAATGCAGTTGCTATGATTTTTCTCATGTTTTAGTTCCTTTTCGTCGAATGTTCCCAGGTCGCGGCGGCCCCGGGCTGTTTACTTGCTTCCGCCGGGTCCTTGTTCCGGAGCCGGGAAGAATAGAAGTTCGCGCACCTCGCCCACCGCATCGCAGGAGATGGAACCCTTGCGTGCCCACGCCAGCGCCTCGTCCATATCGGCGGCTTCCAGTATCCAAAAACCGCCTATGTGCTCCTTGGTCTCCAGGTACGGCCCGTCGGTGACGAGCACCTTGCCGTCGGACTGCTTCCGCACCGTCTTGGCGTTGGCGGCCGGGGAAATGCCGCAGGCGAACTTCCTCACGCCGGCAGCAATCATTTCGCGGTTGAGCGCGTGGATCTCCTCCATCATCGCTTCGGTTACGGTGGACGGGTCGAAGTCGTCGGGCAGGTAATTACAAACCAGATACTGTGGCATGACTTTTATTCTCCTGTAACGGTCTTTATTCTTTAGTCTTCGGGCGGGCCGGTTGCCCTGCCTTCACGATATAGTCGAACGGCCAGGCGGAATTCGACAAATCGTCCAAGAAATTTTTCTTCTTCCGCGCTTTGGAACTGTTTAGGAATACTGTGATCCGGCCGAGCATGGGTGGAGCGGTGCTTTAGCGCCGCGTCCCGCAGCCCCTTTTCAACCCGAGCCGGCTAGGAATAGCGCCGGCACGCGGGCCTGAAGGCCCGCTCTATCCGTTCACAGCAAAAACTAAACCGCTTTAGAACTATCCTTTGCGCTGGGTCATCTCGATATCCGCGTCGGCTTCTGACGACTCTTTTTATTTCAGCTGCCGAATCCGCTCCTGCAGGAATTGCCGCTCCGGTTCCTGTTGGGTCAGGGCCAGAGCTTTCTCATAAGAGGACCGAGCCTCGGCTGTCCTGCCGAGCCTGCGGTACATATCTGCACGGGCTGAATGCGCCAGGTAATAATTCGCCAATTCGCCATGTTCCAACACCGCGTCGATCTGCGCCAGACCGGCCTCTGGACCATCGCACATTGCAATGGCCACAGCACGATTGAGCTGTACAACCGGCGAAGGCTGAATTCGTACCAATTGGTTGTAGAGCGCAACAATCTGCCCCCAGTCGGTCACAGCGACCGATTCCGCCTCCGCATGAACGGCCGCAATCGCAGCCTGTAATGTGTAGGAGCCGAAGCGGCGGGACTTCAGGGCTCTCTCCAGCAATGCCACTCCCTCCGCGATCTGCTCCCGGTTCCAGAGCGAGCGATCCTGGTTCTCGAGCAAAATCAGCTCCCCGGCCGGAGAGGTTCTGGCGGCGTGACGGGATTCGTGTAGCAACATGAGGGAAAGCAGCCCAAGGACTTCCGGCTCTGGCCGGAGTTCGGTCAGCAACCGGCCCAGTCGAATTGCCTCGCCCGTTAGCTCGGCCCGCGTTACCTCCGCCCCCGCCGCGGCCGAATAACCCTCGTTAAAGACGAGATAGATGACCTGAAGCACCGCGCCCAGCCGCTCCGGCAATTCCTGCGGCGTCGGCACCTCGTAGGGAATCCGTGTCTCTCGAATCTTTGCCTTGGCGCGCACAATGCGCTGCGCCAGCGTACGCGGAGTGGTAAGGAAGGCCTTTGCTATCTCCTCGGTTGTCAGCCCGCACACCTCACGCAAGGTGAGCGCAACGCGCGCTTCCGGCGCCAGAGATGGATGACAGCACGTAAAAATCAGGCGCAGCCGGTCATCCTCAAGGCTGTCCTCCTCCTTGGAGCTTTCCGCCAAACTCGATTGCGCTTCGAGATATCGCACGAGCTCGTCTTGAGATGCATCAAATCTTGCCCGTCGACGCAGAGTATCAATGGCTTTGAATCGGGCCGTCGAAATCAGCCATGGTCGGGGGTTATCGGGTACTCCACTCCTCGGCCACAGGCTCAGCGCAGCCGCAAAGGCTTCATGCATCGCCTCCTCGGCAAGATCAAAATCACCGAGCAAGCGGATCAGAGTGGCCAGGATTCGTCCCGAATCCACGCGATAAAGGGAGTCGAGCAATTCGCGTATCTGCTCGGTGGAATGCTCGGACATGACGACGACCTTAGCAAAACAGCTACCCCGAATCAATTTGGCAAACGGCGGATCGATGCAAAGTGCCCAGGTCGTTGCTCTGAAATCTGGACAACAGAACGCTTCCCCGGTTGACTCAAAATCGCCAATGCACTCATTTGAGCTTCGTACAAGCTCAACACTACCGCGTTGCTCTCGAGTCACGAGCAATCCGGAAGTTGAAACCGCAAAAGCGAGACGGTCAGAATTACCCTTCGGGGCTCGAGGCATTTATGAGATGGGTTTTAGTCATCAACAGTTCAAAGGGTCAGCCCGCGTGCATCGCCTCGGCGTGATCTTCGGGTTCCGCCGCAGGAGAGGATGCAGGCGAGTATTCGGGAAGCACCTCACGCAGGGCCCATTCGATACGCTCCACCGAGCGATGGATCAACTCGACCGAATCGGCATGGGACTGCGCCGCAGTTGCGTAGTTGATGATCTGCAGTGCGTTGCGGATGTGGTGGTTCATTTCAGCGATGATTCGTAATCGCTGTTGCACCAGACGACGGCGCTCCCGTTCCTGGTTGCTGAGGGTGTAGAAGAGAAATCCGGCCACGATGCCGGTGAGGCCGCTGGAGGTAATAAGAACGTCAGTGCGAGTGGCGCCTTCTCTTCGGAGCAGGCGATCGAAGCCGAATCCCACAACCGAGACCAGCAGCACCACGCATAAAGAAACCACGATCAGGCGAACCCGGGAATCTCCGCTTACATCCATCGGTGAACCCTTGAAAATTATTCTACGCCCGATCTATGAGACGGTTCGGAAACGGTTTCGTCTTTGTGAAAATGCCGCAAAATGGCGCTCGCCTGCGGCCGGCTTACGACCGACGCCAGCGCCGCCGCGTCGGCTTCCTTCACCGCTTGCAGGCTGCCGAAGTGCTGCAGCAGGCGCTTGGTGGTGCGTTCGCCGACGCCGGGAATGTCGAGCAGTTCGGTCTTGCGATCGCGAATCTGGCGCCGCTTGCGATGGAAGGTCACGGCGAAGCGATGGGCTTCGTCGCGCACCTGCTGCACCAGATGCAGCACCGGCGAATGGCGGTCGAGCACAATCGGTTCGTCCTCCTGGCCGTGCACGTAGATGATTTCTTCGCGCTTGGCGATGGCGGCCAGCGGCTGGTTGGTGATGCCCAGCGACTCCAGCGCTTCGGCGGCGGAATGCAGTTGTCCGATGCCGCCGTCGATGAGCACCAGGCTCGGCATCTTCTGCTTCTCGCTTTCGCCAGCAGCGCAGAATCGGCGCTCGCCGAGCGCACGCGCTGGTAGCGGCGAGTGACCACCTCGCGCATGGAGGCGAAGTCGTCCACTCCGGTGATGCCCTTGATGATGAATTTGCGGTAGTCGGACTTTTTCATCTTGCCGTCTTCCCAAACCACCATCGAGGCGACGGTTTCCGCGCCCTGAATGTGCGAGATGTCGAAACACTCGATGCGCTTCGGCAATTCCGGCAGCATGAGCGCGTCCTGTAAAGCTTCCTGGATCGCCTTTGCGGCCGGCTTCATCACGCGGAAGCGCTGGTCGTAGGCCTGCTTGGCGTTCTGTCCGACGAGGTCAACCAGCGAGCGCTTCTCGCCGCGCTGCGGAACGTGGATTTGCACGCGCCGCTTCTGGCCTTCGGAAAGAACTTCCTCCAGCGTCGCGCGATCTTCGAAATCGACCGGAACGTAAATCGTGTGCGGCACATATTGCTGATCGAGATAGACCTGCTTCAGCAGCGCCGAAAAGAATTCGCCCGGCTGCGAATCCTGCGCCGTCCGGCGGTTTCGCCCAGGTCCTCCCAGAAGAACTCGCGCTTGTCCACGATCTTGCCGCCGCGCATGTGGAAGAGATTCACCGCCAGCATCCCGCTCTCGTAGTGATAGCCGAAAACGTCGGCGTCGTCGCCTTCGATGGCGGCGATGCGCTGCTTCTGCTCCAGCAGATCGATGGTCGAGATCAGATCGCGATACTTCGCGGCAAGCTCGTAGTGCTCGCGCTCGGCGGCGGCCATCATGCGCTGCTGCAACGAACGCGACAGATCGGCGCCGCGGCCTTCGAGGAACATCTTCACGTCGTGCACCGCTTCGGCGTAGCGCTCCGGCGTGGTCAGCCCTTCCACGCACGGTCCCAGACAGCGCCCGATGTAGAACTGCAAACACGGCCGCGGATAATAACGGTTGAGGTCGAGCTTGCACGACGGAATCAGGAAGTGCCGATGGATGAGATCGACGATTCGGTACGCGAGACTGGTGGGAAAGAACGGCCCGTAATACAGCGAGCCGTCCTTGCGCAGGCGCCGCGTTGGATATACGCGCGGATAACGCTCGCCGATGGTGAGCTTGATGTAAGGATAGGTTTTGTCGTCGCGCAGGAGAATGTTGTAGCGCGGCTTCTTCTGCTTGATGAGGTTGTTCTCGAGCGCGAGAGCTTCCTTCTCGTTGTCCACCACGATGTAGTCGAGGTCAACCGCCTCGCGCAGCAGGGTTCCGGTCTTGGCGTTCTCCGCCGCGCCTTCCAGAAAATAGGAACGCACGCGGGCGCGCAGGCTGTTCGCCTTGCCCACGTAAATGACTTCGCCGTCGGCGTTCTTGTACAGATAAACGCCCGGCGAAGCTGGAAGGGTCCGGATTTTCTGGTGAAGGTCCACTCAAGATTTGATGAACGAAGCCTGGCGACAGGCACATTCGGCTACGAAATCCTGCTGTTTCTAGTATGCACCGCGGCCGGAAAGAACGATGGGAATGGTGCGCAGGAAGATCTTCACGTCGAGCCACAGCGACCAGTTGTCAATGTAGGTGAGGTCGAGTTGCATCCAGCGGTTGAAGTCGACATGGTTGCGCCCTTCCAGCACCCAGGTGCAGGTCAGGCCGGGACGCATGCGCAGCCGCCGCCGCTGCCAGTCCTCGTATTGCTCCACTTCTTCCGGAACCGGCGGGCCGCGGGCCGACGAACGACATGTCGCCTCGCAGCACGTTCCACAACTGCGGCAGTTCGTCCAGGCTGAAGCGGCGCAGCCATCGTCCCACCGGCGTGATGCGCGGATCGTCGCTGATCTTAAATACTGGCCCATCGAGCTCGTTCAACTGGTGCATCTCGGCGCGCATCTGCTCCGCATTGTTGATCATGGAGCGGAACTTGTAGAGCGTAAAGCGCCGCCCGCCAAGCCCGCAGCGGGTCTGTTCGAACAGCACCGGGCCCGGCGAAGTGATCCTGATCATCGCTGCAATGCATGCCAGCAGCGGCGACAACACGATCAGCGAAACTCCCGAGAGCGCAATGTCGAAGATCCGCTTGAAGAAGAGACGCAGCTCGCTGTCAGGCGCGCTCGACAGGCTCAGCAGCAGCACTTCGCGAAATTTTTCCAGATAGATCCGCGAGTAAGCGGGGGGCAGGAAGTCGAGCTCCACGCGCGTCTTCATTCCCACATCGGCGCAGTGGCGTATCACCGGTTCCAGCCGCGCCAGCTCCTGCATATTGACCGCAAAGATGACTTCATCCACCACCCGCTCATGAAGAACTTTGGAAAGCGAGTCGAGCGGGAACACCGGGTAACTGCCAAGTTTCGAAGGCTGGTCGTTCCCGGAATCCGGAGCGACAAAACCGATCAGCCTCAATCCCATGCCGCGGCTTTCCTGGATCAGCCCTCCCATCTCGCGGGCCCGCGGACTGCATCCGACAATCAGGAAATAGTGATAGCGGTTGAGCCGGTCGCGCATCCAGGCGACGCCGGAGTACGAGACCGTGCGCCCCAGCAGAAGCAGCACGAAATCGATCCCGCCGATCAACAGTACGTAGCTGCGGCTAACGTCTCCACGACGGAACAGATAAAGGCCCGCGTAAATGACCACCAGCACAGTGCCGAGCTGGCTCACGATGTTAACGATGAGCTGGATCGGATTGCTCAGCTCCAAATCGCGGTAGAAGCTGGAAAAGTAGCCCACCACGGCCCATATGATGAGAAAGGCGATGAGGAGCGGGACATAATGGCTGAAAGGATAGATGGCGGGCCGCAGATAGCGGTTAAGAAGCCCAAAATGCCCCAGGGGACTGCGCAGCAGATACGCGACCCCGAACGCGACACACGTTATGCCGAGGTCGTGTAACAGCGTGACTGTACCGAGAAGTTTTGAGCGTCGATCGAACACAACAGTCGACCTTGTGAAGGTTACTTATTTGACCCCTGAGCGGGCGAATTTGATACCGCACAAAACCTGCGATACAGGCGCCAGAGGCCGCAGAATGAAGGATTGTGCAACGGGCTTATCGGTTGCCTAACTGACATAAACACCAATGTTACACTGTACTTTATCAGTCTTGGATGCCTTCATGCCACTGGTATGGAAGTTGTAAGCGTTCCTTTGATGCCTCGTGGACAAGATATAACTTTGCTCGAAGTATTGCCGCCCTCCGGTAACGATGGCCTCACAGCACGCGCGCTTCCAAGCGTCGAAGAGAGCTCACTCAAGAAGACCGAGCGCGAATGGCACGACGCTTTCTACAAGTCGCACGCGCTCGGGGCTTACCCGGAGAAGGCGGAAGAGTTCCTGCAAGGGTTCGAGCGGCTCGAACGGACCCCATTCTGTGACGGAGGCTGGAGTTGGTGGGCCGATCTCCGAAAGGAAATCCTGGAGGCAGCCGGAGACGTTCGTGGCCTTCGCGTCCTTGACTACGGGTGCGGGTATGGGAGGCTTGGGATGTACCTGGCCCTTTGCGGGGCCCAGGTGCGGGGTTTCGACCTTTCTTGTGAAGCCACAAAGACGGCGAATGAAGCGGCCTCTCGATATGGACTCTCCGTTCGATTTGAACAGATGGATGCCGAAGAACTCGGGTACGATGAGGGTTTCTTCGACCTCGCCATAGGTTTCGGAGTTCTCCACCACGTGATTAAGTATCCACGTGCTGGGTCGGAGCTTTTGCGGGTTCTCAGGCCCGGGGCTAGGGCCATTTTCCACGAGACGCTGTGGGACAACCCCTTCATAAATCTGGCTCGGCGGTTCACGACCGAGGACACGCCGGCGGGGGACGCCCCGCTCACGGACCAAAGCATTCGAGAATTCTGTAAGGACTTCAGCCATATACAACTCGATAAACGTCATCTCCTTTATATGTTGAAGAGACTGGCGGCGCTCCCGGAGTACCGTCTGGGGATGGCTCTGAAGCCTCGTCCTTTCTGGAGGCGGGTAAAATCTTTGGACAACAAAATTCTGCAGTTTTCACCGCTTCGCCGGTATTGCGGAGAGGTGATCATATTTCTTCAGAAATAGACGGTTGGAAGCCGGGATTCAGGCGAACTCGTCCAGCGGCTGTCCCACAAACTGTAGCCTTCTGTTTCCGAGTAATCTTAAGCCGTACAAATCTCTTCATGGCTCCTGGACAGCACAGTTCTCTTTCTGAGGCCGCCGGTAATGCGGCGGAGCAAGTCAGCACGCCAGTTGGAGCAGTATCTTGGCTGCGAGGAGCCATTTTCTTTTTCCTTGCGCTGTTTGTGATTCTGCTGCCGCACTCGATCAAGGGATCGCAGCACGCGTGGCAGATTGCGTTTGTTCTTTGGCTACTGAAGCTGGCCATCGAACAGAAGCGGCCTTTCGCGCAGCCTCTCACCGCCCCACTGCTCGCCTACGTGGTTCTCAGCGCCATCTCCACTGCGCTCAGTCCGGAGCCTTACCTGAGTTGGGACCGCATGAAGATCGTCTGTCTCGTCCTGGCCGGGATCGTGTTTGCCCAGAACGTACAGCGGTTGAGTCAGGTGCGTGTCCTGGTGTTCCTGCTGATCCTCTCCGGGTTGGCGGCTGCTGGATTCACGGCGTGGCAGTACACCTATGGCGTCGGCGTGCGAGTTGCTTTCATCGGACCGGCCTCGCCGCTCGAGCAGGCAGCCCTCATCCACCGTGATTACATGATCACCCACATCGACGGACATGAGGTGCATACTCCGGCGCAATTGGAGCGCGAGGTGCGCCAAAGTCAGCCGGGCAGCGTCGTTCGCATCGATTATGTTCGTGGTTATCCTTTCCACCCACATCAAACGGTCATCCTCCGTGAACGATTCATTGCCAGCGGATTGGGTACCTCGAACTTGCGGCTCGTGAGAGCGCATCCCCTCCGCGCGCAGGGCACGGTCGGTCACTATGTCGTGTTCGCCGAGATGCTGATGCAGATCGGCTGCCTTACGTGGGCGATGCTTCTTGTCACGCCACGGCGACGAATCGCCCTGCGCATTGTGTTTGCCCTGATCTTCGTCGCACTCACTGCTGCCATGTTCGCCACGGAAACCCGCGCCGCGCTAGGTGGACTGGCAGCCGGCTGCTTCGTTGCCATACTGATTCTTGCGGGAAGGCGGTTGCGGATCTGGGCGATCGCCGCATTGCTTGTGCTCGTGATTGCGGCCGGACTGTGGATCCGGCATACGCGCGGTAAGGAATGGACCGGCACGCAGGACCCAGGAACTCATTTCCGGGTGCTGATGTGGGAAGATGGCCTCAGACTCGTTCAGCAGCACCCATGGTTCGGCGTAGGGATGGAGACCATCCGCATCCATTGGATGGAATGGAACCTGCGCGCCTTCACCCTCTATCACGATCAGAGCCACTTTCACTCGGATGTCATTCAGATTGCGGTGGAGCGTGGACTGCCGGCGTTAGCGGCCTGGCTGTGGTTTGTCTTTGCCTACCTCGTCTTTCTGTTCCGGCTCGCGGGCAGGGCGCGCCAGCACAGCTACTTTGCCTCCGGCGTGGTTGCCGGCGTACTGGCGAGCTTTGTGGCCTTCCTGATCTCAGGTGCGTTGCATTACAACCTCGGCGAGGAGACGCTGGTCATGGGCCTGTTCTTTTTCTTCGGACTGGCGATCGCAATTGATCGCATGCTGCAAGAGCCAGGCGCGATGGACGTGGCTTAGACGCTGTACTCACGAGACGGGAGAAAGCCTCAGATTGTCAGCAACCCCATCGCACAGCGGCGCTCGCGAGTTCTGGATTCCGGCGATCCTGCTGGTGCTCTTTGCGATGCAATCACTGTGGTTTATTCGAACGCAATCGTTCACTTATGACGAACCGGGCCACATCAACGCCGGAGTGCAAGCCTGGCAGCAGGGGCGATTCCAGATTTGGACCGATCATCCCCCGCTCGGCCGCATGTTGCTGACCTTGCCCCTCGCGCGAGCTCACGTTGAGATCACGTCGGAGCAGTTCGCCAGCGGATATCGTGTGACCGCCATGCAGCCGGGGCCGGAGTGGCTCGCCTGGCGAACGCGCCCGATGAACACGTTGCTCGGGGTGGCGCTGGGCGCGACTCTGTGGTTCGCCGCTCGCAGGCTCTTCTCCGTTGGTGCGGCGAATGTCGCTCTCGCACTCTTTGCGTTCACGCCTTCGCTCATCGCGCACTTCTCGGTGGTCACCACTGACGGTTTCGGCGCGCTATTTGTGTTCCTCGCAGCATTCCAAATTGTGCGTTGGCGAAGCAATCCCGAAAGAGCGCAAACCGTTTTGCTGGGCTTGGTCCTGGGAGGCTTACTGCTGGCCAAGTTGTACACACCTCCGGAAATGCTGCTCGCACTGGTCCTGATTCTGGTGTTGCGCCGTGATGGGGGCTTGAACAAGTTTCGCGACTGGAACTGGAAACCGATGCTGGCTGCACTGGCGATCGCGCTGCTGACTTGGTGGGCAGGATATTTCTTCCATGTCTCGCACCTGAAGGTCGGCGATGGCCAGGTTGTAGCGAGCTTTCCCCATCGGCCGGTTAAGGTCTGGGCGACGAAATCGAAGGCGCACCTCAATCTCCTGGTGCCGGCAGGAGAATACTTCGAAGGCCTGCGCGAGGTAGCGCTCAACAATCGCCGCGGTCGCCCAGCATGGTTCCTTGGGCGGGTTTATCCGAAGGGAGGAATCAGGCTTTACTATCCCGTCGCCATCGGGTTGAAGTGGCCCACGATTCTCCTGCTGTTGTTTCTTGGCAGCCTGACTCTGGGCGTTCGCAAGACCTGCCGCGCGCCCCGCGATCTGCTGGTCATCTGCCTCTTCGGGGCAGTCTTCCTGCTGTTCGCGCTGCAGTCCAGGTTCGACATCGGTGAGCGCCACATTCTGCCGCTTTATCCTTTCGCTCTGCTCGTCGCGGGTGGAATCTGGGAACATGCGCGAAAACATCGCGCCGCGCTGGCAATGGTCGTTCTGGCGCTTTGCCTGAACGCCGCCGACGCCCTGCGCTACGCGCCCGACTACCTTTCTTACTTCAACGTCTTCGTGAATCCAGCCACGAGTTGGCGCCTCCTGGCCGACAGCAACCTCGATTGGGGACAAGGGCTGCTGACACTGCGCCGCTACGAGCAGCAGCATCCTGACGAAGCACTGCATCTGGCCTACTTTGGGTCGGTGGATCCCACTTTGTACGGGGTCCGTGCAACTCCGCTCCTGCCTGAAGAACACGTGAGCGGAACCGTGATTGCGGGCGCAAGTTGTCTTTCCGGGCAGGTCCTGGAAAATAGCGAGAGTTACCGCTGGCTTTGGTCCTATCAACCAAGGCAAGTGCTGGACCACGCACTATGGGTCTTCGACACGGAGCAGAAATAGAACGCTCGGACGGGAAGAATCGCTGCGAGGTGCAGACTTCACGTTGCGACTTGCGCCTGTGCGGCAGAGCGCAGCCAGCTCTCCAACTGTTCGTGGCCAACTGCGCCCGCCTGCTGAATCGCCGGGACACCACCGGAAAAGACAATGAAGTTGGGAATACCCTGGACCTTGAAGCGCGCTCCCAGTTGCGGATAGCGTTCGGTGTCAACCTTCACGACGATGGCGCGGCCAGCCATGTCCGCGGCCGCGCGCGCCACTTCAGGAGCGGCCATCCGGCAGGGCCCACACCACGCCGCCCAGAAGTCGGCCAGCACCGGCACTCGGGCCTCGCGAATGATTTCGTCGAACAACTCGGGATCCACTTCCAGCGGCTCGTCTATCGCTGGCAGAGGAGCTTTGCAGGCGCCGCATTTACCGGTATCAGCCAGGTGCCTGGCCGGAATCCGGTTCTTCTGTCCACAATTCTTACAGGTGCGAACCACTGGCATAGCTACCTCCCATCCATCCACGCCACCCTAATGTTATCGCTTCTGCCTGGAGCGAACGGGTGCCGCAAGTCAAGCCTTGTTGAGCGTGAGCCCGACAGCACCGCCGGATTCATAAACAATTCACAACCACCGGCGCACCGGAACATCAAAAAAAGCGATCGCCACGGTGCAGTTTCACACAGCAGGCGATCCGAAAGCTAGTTGAAGGTCCCCGTTGTTTGGCCGGGAACCTAAAAGCTGGGCAGAGTCCAGATGCTAAGCGTGGACTGGTTGTCATCCACGTAAGCGAATACCGAAGTCAATCCGTTGATCGAAACGTTCACTCCGAACGAGCCACCTTCATTGGGATCGACGGGAAGTTGTTTGATGAACTGGCCGCCGATGGTGAATTCCACGATTTCGCTGGGCTGGTTGGGATCGCCGTTGATAACGTCGGCGTTGCTGACCAGCAGGTGGCCGATAGCGCTCATGGTCATGGCCAGCGCACCATGCAAGTGCGTCTGGTCCTGGTAGATAAGCTGGCCCGTGCCTGCGTCATCGTTACGCTCAGCCGCGTCGGGAATCGCGAACACGGCGTTGTCGCCTGTGGACGCGACGTACAAGACATCTTTCTTGGGGTCATAAACCAGGCCGGTCGGAGCAACCACTAGGGCTGCCGGATCGCAACGATGCACGTAGCCGGAACCAATGACAGTGGCGCTCTGGATGGTCAAGCTTCCTCCGCTGGTCGTCATGTTGAGGCGAACGATTTGTCCATCGAGAGCGTTGGCGACGAAGGCGTCGATCTGACCGTTACCGAAGTCCTGCACGGTCATGTCCCAGGGACCGTCAATGAATTTCTGGTCGGAATAGACTCCCACTCGCTGGCCGACATTGTTGAGGAACAGCAGCGATCCACTCTGCGCCGTGGCGCAGGTTCCATCGGCGGTGGGAAAACTGCCGACCATCACGTAGCCTTCCTTCACGGCTACCAGCGCGGTGGAGAGTCCGACGTAAGGACGTTGGGACTGAAAGAACAGCGAAGGCGATCCGCCCTGCGGTACCCGAACGATGGTAGTGCCAGTACCTTGCAGGTTCTGGTTGTTGTTGAAGTTGGAAACCAGCACATCACCGGGGTTCAATGCGCCGCCTGGAAAACCGGCGGGCACGAAGGCCACGCCGTAAGGATTGACGTCGCCGTTTGCTGGAATCGTAGATACGGTCTGCACTGGACTGGGCAGAAAGGCCGGATTCGGAGCAGGCTGTTGGGCAAAGAGCTCCGGTATGAGCAATAGCACCATAGTGACGGCAAGCATCACCGATTTCGGCATGCCGCGTCTCAGTTTGAAGGCATCCTGGAACTTTACGATGTCGTTGTTTTTCATGATTGACTTCTTTTCGTCTGCGTTTTTCTGTCGAGGAAAATGTGCCGCAATGTCTGGCTGCGGCCGGATCGTCCGGGCTCGCCCAACCGTCGAATGAGCTACAATGCTTGATCACTGGCCGACTGTCGCCTCTGCGTCCTTCGTACTTCCGCTGCCTTTCTGTCTGCAGCGAGTGAACAATACAAAAATCGGCTTTACCGAGTCCTTTAGAACTCGTAAAGAAGGTGTTGGAAATTTCTTGGGGCGGATTTTTGATGGGTCAAGACATTGAAAAAGAAGTACTTCCGTTTCGGTGATTTCCGCCTGTATCCCTCGGAGCACTTGCTTCTGCGAGAAGAAACACCTCTGCCCCTGGCTCCGAAAGCCTTCGAAATACTATTGCTCCTGGTAGAGAACAGTGGTCACCTGGTCAAACGGGAAACCTTGATGGAAGCGGTTTGGCCAGACAGCTTTGTGGAAGAGACCAACATCACGGTAAATATTTCCTTACTCCGCAAGACCCTCGGCAACGTTGCTGATGGTCACCCATACATCGAGACGGTTCCACGAAAGGGCTATCGCTTCAACGGCGGCGTCACCGAATGCGAGGAAGCTGACGAGCCAAGGATTGAGCGGATAGCCAGCGTTCCCGTCGAATCAGAGCCCGGCGTGCAAGCCACTGCCACCGTTCGGATTCCGATTGCCGAAATGCGGCTCCCGGAACCACCGCCGCTCACTTCTCCGCCGCCGCTGCCGACGGCCGAATGGAAAACTTCGTCGATCCGCGTAGTGGGGCTCAGCCTGATTATTGTTGGTATCGCGCTGGCATCGTTTTACGTGTGGTGGCACTTGCGGGCGAAGTCGAATACGGTTAGCGCCTCGGAGAGGTCGATTGCTATCTTGCCGTTTCGTCCTCTGGAAACGACCGCTGAAGATGAATATCTCGGCCTGGGCATGACCGACGCACTGATTACGCGGTTGAGCAACCTGCACAAGATCATCGTCAGGCCGGTAAGCGCCGTACGAAAATACGCAAAGGCCGACGATCCTATCGCCGCCGGCAGACAGCTCGCCGTCCAGTCCGTACTCGAAGGAAGTGTTCAACGTTCCGGCGATCGCACCCGAGTCACGGTGCGGCTGCTGCGCGTGGCTGACGGCGAATTGTTATGGGGAGGTGAGTTTGACGAGAAGTTCACCGACATGTTCACGGTGGAGGATTCGATCTCGCAGAAAGTGGCGAACGCGCTAACGGTCAACCTGAGCGGCGACGAGCAGAAGCAACTGCTGCGTCCTTTCACCGGAAACAGCGAAGCCTATCTGCTGTACATGAAAGGCCGGTTCTTCTGGAACAAGCGCACTGTGGATGGAGTGAAGAAAAGTATCGACTATTTCCAGCAGGCGATCACGGCCGATCCAAATTACGCGGTCGCTTATGCCGGGCTGGCGGATTCCTACACTCTCGCGGGCTCGTATGGCTACAGCATCCTGCCTCCCAGGGAAGCGATGCCCAAAGCAGAAGCAGCCGCAACCAAAGCCCTGGCGATCGACGACAGTCTAGCCGAGGCCCACGCATCTTTGGGCTACCTAAAGTTCATCTATGACTGGGATTGGCCGGGCGCCGAGCAGGAGTTCAAGCGCTCCATCGCTCTCAACCCGCTCTACGATACCGCTCACCATTGGTATTCGCATGAATTGGCGGCCCTGGGACGTAAGGATGAAGCCATGGCTGAAGCCAGGCGCGCCCTCGAGATATCGCCGTCCGACACCGTGATGAACGAACACATGGGCTGGACCTACTTGATGGCGCGCGATTACGATCATGCGATCCAGAGCGCCCGCAAAGCCATCGAGATGGAACCGGACTTTCTACTGGCACATCGTGTGCTGGGCTTGGCGTATCAGTACAAAGGCGAGCACGAGCAGGCAATCACGGAGTTTGCCCGAGGAGTCGGAATCTCGCACGGGGACCCGGTTGCGGAGGCCTATCTGGCGCGCTCCTATGCCGCAGCGGGACAAAAGGAAAAAGCTACTCAAGTTCTGGATGAACTGGTGCAATTATCCGCGAAGCAGTATGTGCCGCCGCTGGAGATTGCCCTCACCTATCTGGCGCTCGGCAGAAACGACGAAGCCTTTGAGTGGCTCCACAAGGCTGCCGACGAACGCGCCAGCGCTCTCGTTTATCTCAAGGTGAATCAGGCTTTCGATCCTATTCGCTCCGACCCTCGGTATCAGGACCTCCAACTACGTATGCACCTTAACTGATCGGCTGCTAAAACGTTTCGCACGTTCGAGCGGCTTCGTGGTCATCTGACCAGCACCCAAAACTCAATGCGTGGGTGGAGTCGCGAGGACGGGCATTGGCTTGGTAAATTTTCCGGCTTCGATCGGCACTTGCTCCTGCACCTGATCGATTTGGACGGTGAAGCTCCCACTGGGCCGGGCAATAGTCCAGCGGAAAGGCGTTTTCGTGTGGCCAGATTCGCGGTAGTCGGAAAAGTCAACCTGCGTGGGATCGAGGCCTAGTGCGGTATCGGTGTAGCGCGCCATGCGCACCAGCAGTCCCGATTGTTGATCGAAATAAAAATTGACCGGAGGCCGTCCCTTGCTGAGCCCGACTACCAAGGTGACAGAGCGAGCCCCGACATTTTCGGGGTGCGGCTGCAGTTTGAGCTCCTCAAACATCGCTGCCAAGTGTGTGGGGAAGAAGACGGCTGCATCGAGCCTGGCTCCGTCCCGTTCCGAGGCCGACATCTCTTTCAAGGGTCGTCCGGCGGCAGCAAGCCAGCCCTCCTGGCCGTTGAATGCAGTGACGCTGTCGCCGTTTGCGGTATGTAGGATTGAGACACGCTGGTCGGGCGACTTGGCAAACACTTCAATGGGCAACTGGTGCCCGCCCGGCATCAAGACGTTGCCCTTCTCCACCCGGGTGGTGACTTTGTCCAAGGCTTCCTGGCCTCCGAGGACCTCAATATATTTCGCCAGCACCGGGTTCCCCGAAGGCCAACTCGCCAGAGTCGCGCCCTCGGCTTGTTCATTCTCCACGTTGGAAGGCTTGGGAGGCTCGGCCAGTATCGCAGGGATGGCCTGCGGATGAGGCGATCCCCGATGACAGGTGTTACAGGTGACTTCCCGCTCGCCGCGGAAATTGTTCTTGTTGATGGCAAACATCATTTCCATCATTTCTCGAGCGACCTTCTTAGGCTTCTTGTCGTCCTTGTCCCGGTCGCGATCGACGTGACAGAAATCGCACTCGACACCGAGGGAGGCACTGATGAACTGCATCGTGGGAATTAACTGGTCCGCAGGGATTGTCTTGAGAACTTGAATATTCTTGAAAGCCTCAGCAGCTGTTTTTGGAGCGGCACCGGAAGAGGCTGGCGGTATCTGCGCGCCGCCCGCGAACCCTGCGCAGATCAGAGCGAGCAGGGATCCGCTTAGTAAAACGAACCGCTTTGTCATCGAAGAACTCCCTCAAGAAGATGAAAGCCAGAATAGCAAATCGTAACTGCAATAAGGCCTCGGTATTGCATCTGGTACTCGCTGCGAAGTCTTTGTTTGGAGAATTACTATTGACGCGATCTAATTCACGGGCCGCTACTCGAAGCCGTTCGGGCTAGAGACCATCGCGTAAGGTACTGTTCATTTCCCGTTCACCGATGAATAATGCCTGTGATGATTTCGAAGGCTTCGCTGCCGGTACTTCATTTCGCGTTTCTGCTAACCGGCGTGGCCACCGTGATGATGGGCATACTGCTGCCAACCGTGCTCGTAAAGTGGTCGATCACCGACGGGCAAGCCGGAAGCCTCTTCGTGGCTCAGTTCAGCGCGGCGTTTGTGGGTTCGTTGCTGTACGGGGAAATCGTGGCGCGGCTTGGCCAGACTAACACTGTTATCACCGGCATGGCAGTCATTGCAGCCGGCATCAGTGGCGTAGCTCTGAGCGACTGGCCCATGCTACCGATATTTGTTGCCCTCTACGGCTTCGGCCTCGGCTACACCCTTCCCGCCATCAACCTGGCCGTCGCCAGCGCGTGTCCTGATCGCAGAAGCCCGGCCCTGAATCTGTTGAATTTTTCGTGGACGTTGGGAGCGGTTACCGCTCCCCTGGCTTTCGGCTACTTGCTGCAGTGGCTGCAAGTCAGCCTTTCCGCCGTGCTGTTCGGATTGGCCGCGTTGTTTCTCGGCTCGGGGATGATGGTCTATCTGGTGCCGCCGCCAACCAGTGCCGGCATCAACCAAGAAGCGGCCCCGCTAGCGACACCCTTCAGCTCCGGAACGTGGGCACTGACGGGAATGCTGCTGTTCTTATACGTCGGCACGGAGACGAGTGTAGCCAGTTGGACTCCGCTGATGGGCCTGCGCCATCAGATACTTTCCGCAGCCTCAGTGTCGGCGGCACAAGCGTTCTACTGGGGTGCGCTGCTGGCCGGCAGACTCGCGGCAGGCTCTTTGTGGAGGAACACGCAACCGAGACGGCTGATTTCGGTCAGCCTGGCCACCGCGGCAGTGGGGATCGTGCTTTTGTCTACCAGCATGTCGAAGCTCGCGCTGTTCAGCGGCATGGTTCTGGCGGGCGCAGGACTGGCGGCGGTGTTTCCCACCACCGTCGCGATGTTCTCCTTGCAGGCGACGACTTCAGCGAAACGCGCAGCCGGAATGGTGTTCGCCGCAGCGGGCCTTGGAGGAGCAGCACTGCCGTCCCTCATCGGTTGGATGTCTTCGCATGGTTACAGCTTGCGTATGGGATTGTGGCTAACGGCGTTCGTCACGATGGTCATGCTCGCGATGGAGCAAAGGATTGCCGTCGGCCATCCGCAGAAAACCATGGTATGAAGGAAAACATTCCGAACATGGAAGCTGAGCCGGTTGCTATGCTTCGGCGACGATCGCGCAGCGGCGGCTAAAAAGACGAGTGAAAACGCAGGCACCTGTGGGGGACGATCCCCAGGTGCCTGCCCGCTCTATAAACGGTGCGCTAACTGGAGCGGAAACCTGAGCGGCCGTGGTTACATTGTAGCGGCACGAGATGCAGGATCATCCATGCCAATGTAGAACCGCGAACTATGCGAAATAGTATTAAAAAATCGTTATTCTTACAACAAAAATCGACGGGTCTCTAGGACAAAGAAAGGAAATTAAGGCCGCTTTGCCGCCGACGGCCGTATACGTTCCGCCGGGACGATTCCCTCCCCTTCCAGCAGCGAGTAGAACTGGTCGGCGGCGAGATCATTGAGGGTATCGACTTTCCCGGATGGCCAGCGCACCTCCACCCGTTCGATTTTGGCGGCCGAGCCCAGCCCAAAGTGCAGGCGCAGATCGTTTTGCGAGAGATAGCTTCCACCACTATGAATTTCGTCGGTCTGGGTCACGCCGCCGGCAATGACTTTGACGCGTGCGTTAAGAGCCAGGCGGTTGCTCTTGGTGCCCGCGAGTTCGAAGCTCACCCAATGCCGCCCCGGCACGCCGAGGTTTTTTAGAATCATCGGACCACCGTCAATATCGCCGATAACGACGTCGACGTTGCCGTCATTGAAGAGATCGCCAACCGCCAGTCCACGAGAGACGCGATTCTCCTTCAGCGCGGAACCCGACTGATCGCTGGCGTCGCAGAAGGTCCCGTCCTTTTGGTTCAGTTGGACGAACTTCGGCTCGCGATAACGCGCGCCCGACGGAAGCGTATCCACTTGCGGATAAACATGGCCGCCGACGGTGATCAGGTCAACCCAGGCGTCATTGTCGAGGTCGACAAAAGCCGTTCCCCATTTCACATAGGGTAGTGACGGCAACGCGACTCCGGAGGCGTAGGAGACGTCGGTGAAGTCCCAGTCGCCGTCGTTGCGGTAGAGCAAGTCGTTCTCGTCGGAAAAGTTGGTCACGTAGATCGAGGGACGGCCGTTGTGAAGATAGTCGCCGAGCGCAATGCCCATCGAGGCTTGCTCGGAGCCGTCTTCGCTCACCGCTGTACCGGATTCAAGACCGATCTCCTTGAACTTGCCGTTGCCTTCATTCTTGTAGAGGAACTTGGGAGTGGAATCGTTGGCAATGTAGATGTCGGGACGGCCGGTGTTGTTGAAGTCGGCCCAAACCACCCCGAGACCGTAGTAGCCATGCGGATCATCGACTCCTGCAGTTTTCGAGACATCGGTGAAGGTTCCATCCCCGTTATTGTGGAAGAGCGAGTCGCCGGCGCCCTTCAGTCCCCGCGGCCCGCACTGCACGTCGATCCCACGATACTTGCAGTTCGGGGCGTTACCAAAACCGGGTAGATCGTTGAGGCGGAAATCGACGTAGTTGGCGACCATCAGATCGACGTAGCCATCGCCGTCGTAATCGCCAAAGGCCGCGCCGGTTGACCAGCGGCCGTCGGCGACACCAGCTTTGGCAGTCACGTCGGTAAAAGTACCGTCACCGTTGTTTCGATAGAGAATGTTGCCTCCTAGGCAGGTGACGTAGAGATCAGGCCAGCCGTCATTGTCGTAGTCTCCCACGGCCCCGCCCATCGCGAAGCAGTCCTTCGTGAGCCCCGACTTGGCGGTCACATCGGTAAACGTTCCGTCGTGATTGTTATGGTAGAGAATCCCAGGACTCTTCCGGCCCTTGATCGCCATCTCGACGGTGGGAGCGTTAGTGAAGTAAATGTCGGGCCAGCCGTCACGATCGTAATCAATCAGGACAACCCCACCGCTCATTGACTCGACGATGTACTTCTTCGACGGATCGGAGGTGTGCTTGAAGGTGATGCCGGCTTTCGCTGTGATGTCCTCGAGCTGCGGAATGGGTCGCCCGCTGCACTTCGCGGACTTCGCGCCCGGCGGCGGTGGAACGGGCACAGGATGCCCACCCTGTGCGCCGGCAAAGTTGGCGCAGAGAAGGACAAATAGGAATGACCGGACAAAATTATTCGTAGGATGAAGGCTCAATCTTTTTCCATTCGAGGGAAGCTCATGGATTTACCGGCTGCGGGGTCGTGGCGCGCTCCCGCGACTTGGACTTCAGTGACTTATAAATCTCCAGCTCACGATCAGCGTCGGCCTTGCGCGAGTCTTTGCGGTACGCCGCCTGCAACTGGTAGTGCACGTAATCGGTCTGCGGACTAAGCTGGGCGGCAATTTCCAGGTGGGCGGTTCCCTCTTTGATCTGTCCTTTGTCGAGCAGGAGCTTTCCCAACTGATACTGAGCATTCGCGTGTTCTGGATGGTCTGACACGACCTGCTGAAAGAGGACCATTGCCTCGTCCGTTCTACTCTGCTGCAGGTAGACAAATGCCAGGTCGTACTTCGCGTCGGCGTCATTCGGGCGGAGCGCCAGCTCGGCCCGAAATTCATCCGCCGCTTCATTCCAGTGCTCCCAGCGCAGATAGGCCAACCCGGTGTAGAAGTGCGCCTTGGGCAACGACGGATCGAGTTGCAGCGCGCGGCGGAGGGCAGCAACACTGCGAGCGTAGTCGCCGATCTCGATCCAAAGCTGCCCGATTAGCAGCAGGGAGTCGGTGGTCTGGTTGCCGCTTTCGAATTGCTGCAGAACTTCGGACGCCTGCTTCAAGTCGCCAGTGCGAGTCAGCGATGCGGCCCATGCATAGCCGATCGCGGGGTCTTGCATTCCCCGGCTGCCCAAGGGAGCGAAGGTCTTGGCGGCATCGGCATACTTGTCCGTCGCGAAGTAGGCCATACCCAACATGCCACGCACGGCGGGCGATTGGGGAGCCTCGACCAGCGCTCGCGCGAGGCCACGGATCGCCTCGGGATAATTGTTGGCTCGGAAGGCGCAAAGCCCAAGATTCTTGGCGAGCCCAGGCACATCGGGGTCCCAGCGCTCCGCTTCCTGGTAGTGCACCAGAGCCGTCATGTAGGCGGCACGAACCGCCTCGGAGGTAGCCAGGTCGTTGTAGGTCAGGCCCAGCACCGCGCGCAAGCTCTTTTCCTGCTCCTTTGCGGCGCTCCACTGTTTGTCGTTAAGGTTGGCCCGAGCAACCACCGATGCATCCACACCAGCAAACGGGTCGGTCGGCTGAAGGATAGGAGCGGCTTCGTTCTCGCTCTGCTTGTTGAGAGGCACGATGGCGGCTGAGGCTCCTGCGCCTCCTGCAACGGCCATGGCAGAAACGCTCTGCTGGGTCTGCTCCATCGTTTTGTTCTGGAGATCGCGCGCCTTGGCCAGGTACTTCTCGGCTTCGTCTTTGCGACCGGAGTTGGTCAGAATGCGTCCCAGGTCAACGTAAGCGCGCCGGATCTGATAATTGGAACGTGACTCATCCTGGCCGGTCAGCTCGATGGCTTTGCGCAGCGCCGCTTCCGCGCGCTTCATATCGCCCAGGGCATAAGCGTTCAGGCCCATGTATAACCACGGCTCCGGCCAGTTGGGGTTGATCTCGGCGGCAACCTCCAGATATTTGTCCGATACGCCGTACTGGCGCTCGCTTGCGGCCAGGAAACCGACCATGTAGTTGGCCAGAAAGTCCCGCGGATAGTACTCAAGCTCCTTCTTGATCTCGGCTGTAGCCTCCGGAGTTGGTTTCCACTCGTTCAAAGTAAGGCGCGCAAGTCCGAGGAAGTAATGGGCATGGGGCGTGCGCGGATCCAACGCGATGGCGCGCTGAAACTCACCGATTGCATCCGGCATGAGTTCCGCGTCGCGGTAGGCCCTCCCAAACAGGACATGCAACGATCCGGTGTCGCCGGCCATTTCGACCATCTGCCGAAAAACCAGCGCAGCGCGCTCCTTGTTTTTCGGGTCCTTGGTTGCCAGCAAGGCAATCGCAAGCGAGTAAGACGACTCGACAGTGGGATTCAACGCCGCCGCCTGCGACAAGGACTCAGCGGCTCCCGCATAGTCCTGTTTGCGCATCAACGCAAGACCACGCACGCTGTAGGCGCGGTCGTTCTTCGGATCGGCCGCAAGAGCGTTCCCAGATTCGGTGATCGCATCTTCGAGCCGGTTTGCCTGAAGCGAAGCAATGGCAAGATCGACCCGTGTGTCCGGGCTGTCTTCGAACTCCAGCGACTTGCGGTATAACTCAATCGCCTGAGGATAGGATGATTCCAGAAGCCGCAACTGAGCCATTTCGCGTAGCGCCA
Source organism: uncultured Acidobacteriaceae bacterium (assembly GCA_963837245.1). Lineage (GTDB taxonomy): Bacteria > Acidobacteriota > Terriglobia > Terriglobales > Acidobacteriaceae > Bog-257. The sequence continues at coordinate 66,730 of CAWIMR010000013.1, forward strand.
GGCTGATCACGCGCTGGTTGGCCAGGGCTACGGCCGCCGGGTCTCCGGAATTCCGCACGGCATTCGCATCTGCGATTCGTTTGGCAAGTTCAGCTTGAGCCTGGGTTGCGTGCTTCTCACCGGCCTTGGCGGAGGAATGGGGGGCGGTACTTGACTGCTCCGACGCGACGCCAACTGCGATGCACGACAGGATCACTCCAATCAGAGAAAAAAAAGAGCAGGCGGCCGGAACAGCGCCGACGGCGAGTAGCTAAAGGGTCCGACTGAAGTTGCAAAACCACTGCACCTGACAGTAAGTGGCGGGACCTGAAATTTCAAGTCCCGCCATTGGGGGTTGAGCGTTTACGGCCTTCCGGTTACCTAGAAGCTGAACTTCATGCCGTACTGCCATGTGCGTCCGGGCGCCACCTGGGTAGCCTGGCCAAAGTTGCCGAGCCCTCCGGTGTTGCCGGTGACGAGGTTGTTGGTCGGGCTGCAGGGTGCGTTGCCGCAAACCAGGCTTCCGGCGGAATAGCCGTTCGCCAAGCCGTTGCCGCTGAAGTTGGCGTGGTTGAAGAGGTTGAACGCATCCATGCTGAACTTGACCCGCACGCGCTCCTTGATGTACCAGTTCTTGGCCAGTTGGATGGCGAAGGTGTAAGTGTGCGGACCATAGCAAACCCCGCGAGGCGCCATTCTCGGGTCAATGGTACCCAGCCTCTCGCCCACGAAGGTAAAGAAGTTGGGGTTGAAAATCTGATCGCCGCCAACCATGGAACCGGAATCGCAGGTCTGCCCGGGCGCGATCAGCGGCCGGTTGTTGTTGTTGAAACCAGAGCCCAGCAGCGCGCTTAAGCTGCTGCCTGCGGCGCCGCTGGCGCCGTTGGTGAAGACGCTGGTCGAGGTCCCCTGCAGAAGAGAACCGATGCTGTTGAATTCCCATCCGCCGATCGTCTGCTGCATCAGATTACTATGCCCGGTGAGTTTCGGCAGGTAGAGCACTTCATTGAAGACGAAGATGTTGGGACGGTTGATGTTGGTGTTGCCCTTGTCCAGGTTGGGGTTGGCATTTAGGGTCCAGGCTTCCTGGTTGACGGAGCCGGACGAGTTATCAAGTTCTACGTTGCCGATGGAATGCGACCAGGTGTAGGCAGCCTGGAAGGTTGAGTAATTACCGGTCTGCGCCTTAAACAGGACCTGCAGCGAGTTGTAGCTGGCGTGCCCCTGGCGGGCGAATTCGCCGATGCTGCCGAAGTTTCCCGCGGGCCGATACGCATTCAAAGCTTGTCCACTGAGAAACGCGGTTTGCGTCCAGGAGGCATACGGCACCTGGTTCAGGTCCTCCTGCGAGGTCAGGTGAATTCCAGAGTTTCCGACATACCCCATCTGCAGAGTCATGTTACGTCTCAGTTCCTGCTCGATCGAGGCATTCCACTGCCAGCTATTCGGAGTTACGCCGCGCGGATCTTTGGCCGCGTTCGGTGAAACTGCGGGACCGGCCAGTGGGACCGTAGAGTTAAGCGGCCGGGCCACGGTGGCGTTGATCACGAAAGGTGCGTTATGGGCGAGTTGCTCGTCGATACCCACCAGCTCACGCTGGAAGAATTGACCAGCTCCCACGCGGATAGCAGTCTTACCATCGCCGAAAACGTCCCAGGCAACGCCCACGCGAGGAGCGATGTCGTGGTTATTTTGGTTCACCAAAGCGTTGTTGACCCCTGGCGTACCTCCTGACAGGGGAAGAATAACGCCCAAGGACGCCAGGAACTTGGCCTGGTTCACGCATGGCGTAGTGCCCGGCACAATGACCACACCGTTGCAGGCATCCTGCGCAGGCAGAGATGGATTGTAGTCGGACAGGCTGAACGATGAGATCGCATTGTTGCTGGCGTACGGCTCACGGTAGAACGACCAGCGGAACCCATAGTTAATGGTCACATTTCGCCGGATCCGCCATGAATCGCCTACATACCATTCAAAGTCGTGCCAGTGGAGGTAAGCAGTGGCGTTGACGCTGTTCTCCGAGATGTTGAACAGCTGTGGATTCACGCCGGTACCGGGAATCAGCAGGTTGGCAAGTTGGTTTCCGGTTTTAACTCCGGCCGCGCCAGGACCGACAAACACCTGGCCGTCAGCCGGATTGATAACCGGCTGATCAACTCCTCCGTTGCTGTCTTCTATTTTGTCGTTCCAGCTATAGAAGACTCCTACCCTGAATGTGTGGTTCCCATGGACCTTGGAAAGATTGTCCTGAATGGTATAGAGATCTTCGTGGTTGCCGTACGGAGCGATGTTCCAGATGGTCTGGGAGGAGCCGTAAGGCTGCAAGCCTCCCCAAGCGGATTGAGGCAAGGCCCCAGTCTGCTTTAGCGAAGACGGCCACTCGGTGGGAATGGCGGCGTTGACCTGCGCTACCAGTCCGGGATTCGTACCACCCAGGGAGGTGATAATCGCGTTGTACCCGTAGCCAAATTCCAGGTCATTGACCAGGGAGTTGGTAATGGTGGACGTCAATTTTCCCATTACACTCTTCGAGGGCTGGCTCCAATTGGCGGCGACGGTCGGAAAGATGGAGTCTCCCCAGAAGGTTCCGGGGTTGGGCGCGGGGTTGCTCCACGAATCTTGCGTCCAGCGGAAGGTGAAAAGCTCCCTCTGCGTGATGTTCCAGTCAGCCCGAACATTCCATTCGCTCCAATCCTGCTTGTTGGGAATGCTCAGCGCCCAGTTGTTACCGTTGGGTTGCGTCGGAATATTGGGAAGCGGATAGAACTGTGAATATAACGTACCCACCGGATTCGGATTGAGAATCTGTAGAGGATTGCCGGGAACTTGGAAAGCTACGGGAATCGTCGGCACCGTAGCACCGCAGCTGACACCCTGACTGAAGTCACCGTTGCGCTCCGCCTGCGTAGGAACGCATGCCGCCTGCGAACTTCCTGCGGTCTGCTTGTCCCACTCCTGGTTCCACCAGATAAAAAGCTTATTCTTTACGATCGGACCGCTGACGTGGTAGCCCCAGTCGTTGCGGCGCAACTCGGCCTTGCCGGTGTTGTTGTGATTAGAAAACCAGTCGTTGGCATCGAGGGCATCGTTGCGTCCGGCGTAGAAAGCGCCGCCGTGCCACTGATTGGTGCCCGACTTGGTGGTGATGCTGATGATCGCGCCGGTGGCCTGCCCGTACTCGGGGCCGTAGGAGTTGCGGATCATCTTAAACTCGGAAATCGTGTCGATTGAGGGATAAACCAAGATGGTGCGGTTAGAACCGACGTCGTTGTTGTTCACGCCGTCGACGAGAAAAAGGTTATTCGTATAGGGATTGCCGTTGACGGAAAAGTCCACGCCGCCCGCTAGCCCCTTGTCAACTCCGTTGAAGGTATTGGCCGGGTTGACGCCGGGAGACAGTTGGGTTAGCTGCACGAAGTTCTCGCCGTTCAGTGGCAGCTCGCGCACCTGGGTGCCGCTCACGATCTCGCCCACAGCAGCGGAGCTCGTTTGTACCTCGACCGCATCGGCCTGCACCGTCACCCTCTCGGTCACCGCGCCGACCTCGAGCTTGGCATCCACGGTGGTTACGCTCGAAACGTGGACCTCAGCGATGGTCGCCACGAACTCCTTGAACCCTTGCTTCTGCACGTTGACTGTGTAGGTACCCACCGGCAACTGGGGCACGGTGTACACGCCCGAGCTGCTCGTAGTGGCCTTGGATGTGGCGTTGGTGGCATTGTTGATCACGGTAACGGTGGCATCCGCAACCGATGCGCCGCTGCTATCAGTTACCGTGCCCGTGATAGTGCCCGAATATTGCTGCGCTTGCGTGGCAATCGGAATCGCCGTCAGCAATCCCAATAGAACTACGCAACTCAGCGGCTGAGTTCTAACGTGAAATGCGCTCGCAGCCTTCGCCAGCCAATGTCTCATGTCCCCACCCCTCGAAAGAGTCGATTTATGTGTTCAGCTCAAAGCTTGACACTTGCAACGATTCAAACGCTGTTGCCGAATCGGGCCCGTTACCCCACTTGGGCTCTGCTGTCTGAGGTCCTAGTATTTTTTGACTAGAGGTATGTAAGACGCAGGAAGGAGGAATGTCAACAGAATAATGTTATTCTACTAGAAAAATTTGCAAATCCGGGGGAAGGGTCAAATCTGGGGACTGGCATGCGCCTCCGCACCAAGAGTTTTTCCCCACTTAGGTGCTACAGTTTGGGGGTTCAGGCAGGTGGCCGGTGGCTGTGATACGCGAGACATTTCTTTGTTGTGGCGCTGGCTCGCCGCTAGTAAGGTTCGTAACTGAGGTGGCACGAGCCTGTCGCGCAATATTCTGAGTCATTGGAGAGTTCCGCGGGATAGTTCATGACTAAAAAGAAGGCGACGGCTCCGAAAGAACCGCGAGTGACCCTCAACACTATTGCGCAACATCTTGGCTTGACGCCCGGCACCGTCTCGGCTGCGCTGAATAACTCTGCTGCTGCTCGTTCCATTCCTGAGCACACCAAAGCCCGTATCCTGGCGGCGGCCCGTGAGTTGAACTACCGTCCCAACTATTTCGCGCGCTCGTTGCGCCTGCAACGCACCTACACTATCGGCATCATCACAGAAGAGATCGGCGATCCTTACGGTGCCCTGGTTATGAGCGGCGTTGAAGAGTACCTGCGAGAGCGCAACTATTTCTTCCTCGCCGTCGCCCACCGGCACGACCCGAAGGTCCTGCAAACCTATTCGCAGATGTTGCTGGAGCGAGGGGTCGAAGGGTTCATCACCATAGACACCTCCATTGACGACCGGCCCGCGCGTCCCACCGTTGCTGTGGCGGGGCACCAGCGAGCCAGGGGTGTAACCAACATCACATTGGACGAGAAGCTGGCTGCGGCCCTTGCCCTTACGCATCTTCACGGGTTGGGACATCAGGACATTGCCTTCTTCAAAGGATCTCGGCTTAGCTCCGACTCGGGCGCAAGATGGACAGCAGTCTGTGAGGTTGCCGCCGACCTGGGCATTCACATTCGGCCAGAGCTGACCGTCCAGATTGACAGCATTGACCCAAGCCCCAACCTCGGCTATCCGTACGGAAGGGAGTTGCTGGCGCGCAACAAACCCTTTACGGCTCTTTACGCTTACAACGACATCTCCGCAATGGGCGCAATGCTGGCCTTTCGCGAGGCTCGCGTACGAGTGCCGGAAGATGTCTCCGTGGTCGGATTCGACGATATCCCCCTTGCGCCGTTCGCCGACCCCGGGCTGACCACCATCCGTCAGCCTCTGCAACGGATGGGACAGATCGCGGCTAAGACAGTCATTGACCAGATTGAAGGCAACGCTGAGTATCTGCCGGAGATCGTCGTAGAACCAGAATTGGTGATTCGTGCCTCTACCGGTCCGGTCGGCTCGCCCGCGAGGGACCGGAGTGGACCCGATGGTTCGGACCGGACGGCCTCGACGGTCCAGCGCGTCGAAGTCCCAGACTAAGTCAGGCTAACGATGGTTGAAGGCAGTAAGCCACTCTTCCGAGTCGCGTTATTGGCAGTTTCGGTCGTGCTTCTGTCGTGGCGGGGTGGTCCGCTTCTGTGGGCACAGCTTTCGACCGCAGATCACCTGAGCGAAAGCGGTTTCTGGCCGACCCAGCCAGGTTCGTCGCGCGGCGATTTCGTGGGTCCTGCCGCTTGTGCCACCTGCCACTCTGCCAAAACCGCGTCGCAGCAAAATACTCCCATGGCCAACACCCTGATGCGGGTGGAGGGCTCCGAGGTCTTGCGTTCCCATCCTAAGATGAACTTCGCTGTCGGCCGTTACCGCTACGAGATCCACACAGACGCGAAAGGAAGCGCATATTCGGTCACCGATGGCGACCGAACGTCCACTGCGCCGCTCTCGTGGGCTTTCGGAACCGGCAAGGTCGGGCAGTCTTACCTCTTCAAAAAAAGCGACGGTAATTTCTATGAAGCGAGGGTTACCTACTTTGACACCTTGCGGAACCTGAACTTCACACCGGCACGTGCTCTGGCTTCTCCCAGGGACGTGGAGGAGGCCATGTACCGACCGGTGGACGCCGCCGAGATCGGCCGCTGTTTCGGATGTCATGCCACTGCCGCGACCATCGGCAACACCTTCGACGAGAAGAACCTGATGTTGGGCGTCACCTGTGAAGCCTGCCATGGCGCAGGCGCAAAACATGTGGCCGCCGCTGAAGCTGCGAAAGTGGCCGGCATGCCCGACGCGGCGAGGGGAACCATCTTCAACGGAGGGCAACTGAATCCGGTTGATTCGGTCGACTTCTGCGGCGCCTGCCACGGCACATTCTGGGACGTCAAGCTGTCCGGCGCGAAAGGCGTGACTACAGTCAAGTCTCAGCCCTACCGTCTGGAGAGCAGTAAGTGCTGGGGCAAAGGGGATGCTCGACTCACATGCATTGCCTGCCATAACCCGCACGAACCCGTCCGGCATGATCCAACCGCCTACGACAACGTCTGTCTGGGCTGCCACATGGCCAACGGCGCGAAACAGACCGCTGCGCACATCAGTGGCTCTTGTTCAGTCAGCTCCAAGAACTGTGTCTCATGCCACATGCCGAAGATCTATGTACCGGACATGCATTACAAGTTCACTGACCATCGCATCCGGATCGCCCACGAAGGCGATGCCTACCCGGAGTGAAACGCTGGAGGTTGACGCTCGGCGACTATCGGTATCGCCGGATCATCAGGTTGTGCCTCTCCGCACGATACAGGGCGAAGACATACATCACGGATTTGCCGTTGCTCGCGTAGACCACCTGGCGAATTCGTAACAATGGCGAGCCTCGAGGAATGGCCAGCAGTTTCGCCATAGCTTGGTCAGCGGCTGTAGCGTCGATCTGCTCGTCCGCATACAAAATTTCGATCCCGTATTCCCGCTCCAGAGTTGCAAACAGCGAGGCGCGCTGCCACAACCGTTTGCGCAAACCTCCAAAGTCCTTTGCCGGCAGATAACAAGTTTCGTGCGCGAAGGGTTCGCTACCGAGGGTCCGCACGCGCTCGAGCTTGATCAGGAGAGACGTCTCAGGAAGACCGAGGCGCGCAGCAGTGTCCTGCTCACTGACAACGCATGTGTCCACCACTCGCGAATGCACCGCCAGAGAGCGGCTGGCCATCTGCTCGGTATAGCTGGTGAGCTTGTTGAAGTGAATCTTTGGGGGCGCGACGAAGGTCCCCGAACCGTGGCGCCGTTCCACGATGCCTTCTCGCGCCAAATCCGCCAAAGCATGACGGGCCGTCATCAGGCTCACGTGATGTATGCGTGCCAGGCCGCGCTCGGAATCCACCCGGTCGCCGGTACTCAACTCGCCAGCTCCGATGCGCTCGCGGATTGCATTCTGGATTTTCCGGTATGCTGGCTCGCCATTGCCGTTACTGCGTCTCATCTCGCCCCATGGACTCAGGAACCGAAGGCTTCCACGATTCGTTTGCCAGTCGCAAGATAATCTAACGCAGGGCTTCAATACAATAACGATTTTCTAACTACCCCGTTTTGGTGGCAGGGCGCCGACCTCTAACCGGACAGCCGAGGCGCAAGGTAAGGAACAAATCGCCGAATTTTCCCAGCCGCGATCGTTGGGGGTCTTAGTTCCTCAACCGGAGCCCTCGATGTCGGCTGCAGTGCAAGGCCTGCGGTCTTCGAGGATGAGGGCGATTCGCTACTTCCACTTCCCGCTTCCCTCGACCAGCGTGACGTAGCGATCGACGGGAAGATTGGTAAAGCGCTCGACCGCCCCGCTAGGCTGAGGCCACTTCACTTCGACCCAGTCGAGCTTCGTGTGCTTCCCTAGACCGAGCACGACACGGGGGTCATGAGACGACAAAAAGCTCCCTCCTCCAACCATCATTCGGCTTCGTTTCAAATCGCCCGACTGGTAACTGATGCGCGCGCCGATGGCGTCGGGATTCGATTTACGACCGACCAGGTGCAACCCGAGCCAGTGGTTTTGTCTCCCAATGTTGTTTTTCAACAGAACCGGAGGGCCGTCATTCGTACTGATGAGCACGTCCAGCGCGCCATCGTTGTTGAAGTCACCGATCGCCAGGCCGCGTGAGGCAAAAGACTTAGAGAACACCGGGCCGCTCTGCGCGCTGACATTCCTGAACGAAGTTCCGACATTTTGAAAAAGCAAAAGGGGCTCTTTATAGGTCACCTGATGGGAAAGCTCTTCTACCAGATCATCGGGGAACCCGTTGGAGAGTATGAGATCCATGTTGCCGTCGTTGTCGTAATCGAAGAACTTGAGGCCCCACCCGCTCATCCAGCGTGTCGCCATCCCGATACCCTGCTGTATGGCGATGTCCTCGAAGGTTCCGTCCTGGTCGTTCTTGTAGAGTGAGAAGATTTCCTGATCAATGTTGGCGACAAACAAGTCCATCCAACCATCTTGATTGAAATCTGCGGAGTCCACCCCCATACCCGAGCGCGCCCGTCCATCAGCGCTGTACGCCACATCTGCCGCCAGCCCAACCTCCTCGAAATGGCCGCGGCGGTTGAGATAAAGAAAGTTCGCCACCGTATCGTTGGCGACGAACAGGTCCATTTGCCCGTCGTTGTTGACGTCGGTCGCGACGACTCCCCAAGCCTTCCCCAGATGTGCGGCGATTCCGGTCTCTTTGCTGACATCAGTGAAGGTCCCATCGCCATTGTTGCGAAAGAGCCAACTCGGACGTGGCTTGAAAATGCGCGGAATGCAATAGTGGCGGACGCCGTCTTTGTCGACGCCACACCCCGTGTTCTTGTCGAACTCGGCAAACTGGCAGACAAAGAGGTCCAGGCGTCCATCATTGTCGTAGTCGAACCAGACCGCGCTGGAGTTCCATCCCGGAGCAGCGACGCCAGCTCTTTCCGTAACATCGGTAAATGTGCCGTCCCCGTTGTTGTGGTACAGGATGCTTCGTCCAACCTGCGTGACGTACAAGTCGGGGGAACCATCGCCGTCGTAATCACCGACGGCAATCCCCATGCCGTAGCCGCCGCCAGAGACGCCGGCCTTCTCCGTTACGTCGGTGAATGTGCCGTCGCGGTTGTTGCGATAGAGCGCGTTGCGAAGCGGCCGCGGAGGGTCGTAAAACTCGGACTTGCCGCTGTTGACGAGGTAAATGTCCATCCAACCATCGTTGTCGTAATCGAGAAAGGCGCAGCCTGCGCCGCTCGTTTCAGGCAGGTATTTCTCGCGTGACTTCCCGGCTGTGTGTACCCAGGCAATGCCGCTTTGGGAAGCGGGTATCTCTTCGAAATCAGGAGCGGCCGAGAGAGAAGAGGCGCTCACGAGTGGAAGGTTCGAAAGAGCCAGACCACCGCCGAGAACGCTCAGAGCCTGCAAAAATCCACGCCGGCTAAGGGGATAAACTCTGTTTTGAAGCCTCCCTGGAAACCTCCGGCGCGTCATTTGCATAACAATACCATGTCGCTGCAGCGTTGCTGCATGGAGGTCGCAGGTGATGTCTTTCGATGTGTTATTCTGCGGCTTCGTAACCTCTCCGACTGCGGATTTGCCCAATGTTTATGCCGCGACCCGGCTGGTTTCTTCTTCCGTTTCTCCTTGCGTCCTGGGTCGGTATTGCACCGGTGGCAGCTGCGGCACAAAGCACACCCGCGAGTTTTGAGTCTATTGCGGAGTCCGCGGCGGAGGCACGCGAGGCCCGCAGGACTGACCAGGCGATTCGCGATTATCGGAACGCCCTCGCGATCCACCCCGATTGGGCGGAGGGCTGGTGGTACCTTGGTGTCCTACTCTACGACTCCGACCACTACCAGGATGCTGTCCCGGCATTCCAACGGCTGTTGCAATTAACTCCCGAACTTGGACCCGCCTGGAGTTTTCTGGGGCTCTGTGAGTATGAGAGCAAAGACTACGCAAGCGCTTTGACGAACCTGGAGAAGGGCCAGAAGCTTGGGTCGGGTGAGGATCCTGAAATGGTCCGGGTCTCGACCTATCACCTGGGGCTGCTGCTGATTCGCGATGGTGAATTCGAGCGCGGGTCGGCAACTCTTCTTACAGCAAACAAGGGCCAGATCTCCCCGCAGATCAAAACGGCGCTCGCTCTGGCGATGCTGCGGGTCCCGTTGCTGCCGGAAGAAGTCGACCCTTCACGTGACGCGCTGTTGCAGGCTGCCGGCGAAGCAGCCGCAGAGCTGGTCCAGAATGATCCGGCGAAGGCCCTCGAGGTATTCCCCACATTGTTGAGCGAGTATCCCGACGTACCTTACCTCCATTACGCTTATGGACTCGCATTGGCTTCGGCGGGACGGCCCCTGGAGGCGATCGAACAGCAAAAGAAAGAAGCCGCGCTTTCTCCGAACAGCGCATTGCCATGGATTCAGCTCGCTTCGTTGCAATCGCAGGTGAAGCGTCCAGACGATGCACTGCGGGCAGCCGAAAGAGCGAGCCAGCTCGCCCCCGATTCTCCGGCAGCCCATCGCACCCTCTCCCAAGTGCTGAAGGCCATCGGCCGTGATCAACAGGCCGATGAGGAACTGCAGCGCGCGAAGAATCTGACACCAGACCAGCCCCAGCCGGAAGCGAGGATTGCCAGCCTGTACGCTCATCGTCCCGAAGCAAGCGCGGCTAAGCCCGCTGTGACAGCTTCGATCACACAGAGCCCGGAGGGATTCGATGAACTCGCGCGGCGGGCAGCGGCGACACAGACCGCAGGGGACCGTTCCGCCTCGATTCAGCTCTACCGGCAGGCCTTGCAGCAGCGTCCAGACTGGAATGAGGGCCGCTGGAGTCTGGCGATGCTGTACTACTCCACCGCCCGCTATTCGGAGGCAGTGTCGACTCTCAAGGATTTTCTCGCCAGCAATCCGAATAACGGAACCGCGTGGGCCGTAATGGGGCTTTCGGAGTTCGAAACCAGTGACTATGGCAACGCCATCCTCCATTTGCAGCGCGGGCGCGAATTAGGGTTTGGAGGAAGCCCACAGTCAGTACAACTTGCCAATTACAAGCTTGGGCTGCTGCTAATTCACTCTGGTCAGTTTGACAGCGCCGCCGAGGTGCTTGGAGCTGATCAGGCGCCCGGGCCTTTGGCAAAAGAGGTGGAGTTTGCGCGCGGCATGGCCCTGCTTCACATGGTGCTGTTCCCGGAACAAGTTGAAGCATCGAAGCGGCCGCTCGTGCAGGAATGCGGGCAGATCGCTGGCCTGCTTACGCAGAGCAAGTACGACGACGCGTTTGCGAAATTTCAGGAACTGTTGAAGCTGTACCCGAACGCGCCCTTCCTGCATTACGCCTACGGCACCGCGCTGATCGCCCTTTCACTGTATGACGAAGCACAGGAGCAAATGCGCAACGAGACCAACATTTCTCCATCCAGCCCGCTGCCTTACATTCGGCTGGCGTCGATTGCGTTGAGGCGGCACCAGCCTGGCGATGCCCTGGGTCCCGCTCAGCGGGCTCTGCAACTCGAACCTGGCTCTGCTGAAGGTCACTACCTACTAGGGCGCGCCAGTCTGGAAATGGGACACACTGAGGCCGCCGTGGTGGAGTTGGAGAAAGCGAGCGCGCTGGCTCCGGGAAGTCCTGAAGTCCACTTCCACCTGGCGAAGGCATACACAAAGGCCAACCAGCCGGACAAAGCCGAGCAAGAACGCGCGACATTTACCCGCCTGAGTACGTTAGCGGAGGAGCAGCGTGGCCATCAAGGAAATCAATCGTACAGCGGGCCGCGTGATGCGACCGGGTTTCCTTCAGCTCGCATCGAACCAGCTCAAACGGCTTCTCCCGACGCGCACTCGCAATGAGAATCCAAGCGGCTCCAGATCCTACCCCTTGGCACGATCTTTAATCTGCTTCGCGAGCTTTTCTATCTGTTGCGCTTTCTTCACCAGCGACAAGGAGAGCATGGAGTTGGCATCCGTCGATTCCACCTGCTTCTTAAGGTCAGAGACCATTTCATAGAGCTTCTCGACGTCGTCCCGGATTTGCTTCTGGTTCTGCGGGTTTGGTGAGGGCAAATCTTTTTGAGCCTGGAGGCCGTCGAGGCCGCCGGGGTTATGCTGGTCGGGTGCGTTCGGCGAAGGAATGGGAGCTGGGGAACTCGTTCTGGCTTGGGGGAAAACTAGCGGCGCGGCGGCAAGAGCTCCAGTGGCGCCCACAATGGTCATCAATACTCGACGTCTTGATTCCCACATAAACCCTCCTGCAGCGACATGGTAATCTGCGGCCCTGCCGTGAGTTTAACCTTCGCAGCAACCGCCAGCCAATATTTCCACTCCAAACGCTCACTTCTGCTGAACGACCGGAACTGTTCTCGGTACCAGGTTCCAGCCTCTTAGCGACATCTGCGGAGACCCCTTAGCCGCTCCAACTGGATACTCGATCTCAATTTCGCGCGTCTCTCCTGGCAGCAGGGAAACGTAGTTGTCGCTGAAATAGGCTGGCAGTATGCGCGAGCCGTCACCGGCGTTGAGCAGTGTAGCCTTGTTGGCCAGGGCGGCCGTGGCGCCCTGGTTTTCCAGTCGCAGATGGATGTGCCCGGTGTCTCCGGAACGCTCGTAAGTCGCGCTTGCCGAAAGTTTAGCCACCGGAAGATGGTTCAGTTGGCGGTACGATGAACTTTTCTCGCCCAGCCAATACAGGTTCTCGGATATTAGCTGCCCGCTGGCATTTCGTGCTTCGAGTTTCACCAGCACCACGCCATTCGCCAGTAATGGAAGCATCTCCAGTTTGAAGGCGAGGGTGACCGAGTCTGACGATGCGTCCTTCCGCTCTTCATGGTGGAGCAGCAACTTGTTATCTATCGAGTAGACATTGGCGGTGACCGTCAGGCCGGGTTGAGCCGCCGTTGTCGTGTTCACCACTGCAACACTGTAGTCCGATGGATCCAGTTGGACGTGCAGCGGCTCACACGCCGTCTTGGTGCCGTAGTAAGAAGCCTGCGTGTCGTAATCGGAGCTCAGTATCTGCCACATGTTGCTGGGCCATGCGGGCTGGGTCATCCATAGCAGGCGCCCGCTGTTCGGAGCCCACAAGTGCGCGTTCATTCCCTCGAAGATTGCCCGATGATTCACGTAGTTCAGCATCTGCGCTTTACGTTCGAAGTCTTCAAGACTGGTGCCGGCGCCAAACTCCGCCTCCAGTTCCGCCATGAACGGCTCGATGTCTCCGTTGCCGCTCTGATGCCAGTCGTGATACGCCCATGCATCGCTGATTGGCCACTGGTCCGGAGGCGCGATCCACGCCTTGAAAGACTCCAGGGTCGACAGCGATGCCGTTCCAGTCTCCACTGAGAAACCATGATTCAGCGTCGTGAAGTAGAGTACCGGGTCCTGATATTTGTACGGACCGCTGTTCTGCAGATTGACCTGGTTGGAGCTGGGCGAATAGTAGCGGGTCCCGTCGAGCGTGGTGGTCAGCTCCGCCAGACCTTCGTTGATGATGGGCTGCGGCACACCCTCGTTGCGGCCGCACCACATCGCGATGGATGGGTGGTTGCGAAAGCGCAGGATTGTGTCACGAGCATTCTCGAGAAACAGCATGGGATCTTGCGGCTCGGCGTTGTAGTCCTCGGTCGAGTCCCAAAAATCGTTCCATACAAGCAGCCCGTATTCGTCGGCCAGGTCGAAGAAAACCTCCTCGGTGTTCTGTCCAACCCAATTCCGAATGATATTGAGGTTGGCATCGCGGTGCAGCCGGAAATAAGGCTCCAGACGCTCCCGGGCAACACGCTTGCGCGAGTCATCCATGCCCCAGTTTCCGCCGCGCGCCGCGATTCGCACCCCGTTGACTTTGAGTACCAGGTAGGGTGCGGCCTTGGCGTCGTCGACGGTCTTAACTGCCGCCGAATTTTCGGCCCCAGGCACGAGCGAAGCCACCCACGAATGTGGATCCTTCATCCACTCGGGGGCGGGGGCAGTATCGGCGTAGGCGACTTCCCTCATTCCATCGTGGCTAACGTCAACGACGCGCTGCTGGGTGGCCCTTGCAGCCGTTGGTGAGACTTCGACCCGCCGCAAATTGCCAGCGCTGTCGAGCAGGCTCAGCTCATAAGTAATCTCACGGATACCGAATCGCAACTTTTTTGCGTCTGCCTCTTTGCCGCCTTCGGCGAATGCAAGGGTTAAATCATAAAGTTCCGGCTTGCCATAGCCATTGGGCCACCACAGTCTAGGGTGTTGCACGTTGAGTTGCGGGAACTCCGCGGCAGCGAACCTGGCTGTGCTCGTACCCGGCGGCGCGAGGATCTCCTTGCTGACCGTGACCTGCTCGAAGGAAGCAGTCAGGGTCCCGCGAACTGGCGCATTCGATAAGTTGTCGAGAGGGACCGTGATTTCGATATCAGCGCGGCTGATGTCCGGCAGCGGCAGTTTGGTAACAACTTGCGCGTCGCCTATCCTGACCGCACCACTTGCGCTCAGGATCACGGGTTGCCAGATACCCGTGTCGCGGTCACGTACCGCGGGAATCCAATCCCAGCCCTCCGTCGCAACGAAGGTCGGCCCATCGAGACACATCATGCCGCCATTCTCGCCGGGACCGCCTCGGATCGATTGCTCATGTGGAATCCCGGGATGGGGAGGCGGTGAGATTCGCACCGCCAAGATGTTCGTCTGGCCAGCGTTCACACCATCGGTGACGTCAAACACACCGCGCAGGAATGCCCCCTTGATTGTGCCCAGCGCTTTGCCATTCAGCCATACCGCAGCCGCGTAGTTGATGCCCTGGAAAGTGAGTGTCAGCCGACGTCCGGCAAGAGCTTTCGGCACTTTGAACTCGCTGCGGTACCAGTAATCCTGTTTGTTGAGGCTTTCCGGAATCGCGAGATTATTCAGTCCATAGTCGGGATCGGGATAGATGCCGCGATCGATCATAGTGGTAAGGACGGTTCCCGGCACCGTTGCCGGCAGCCAGTCCTTGGTTGGGAATCCGCGCCGCGCGATCTGATCGCCCCCGGCATTTACTCCTGGAGCGGCGGTCAACTTCCAGTCTCCAATGATCCATGCATTCTCGCCACTCGCCTGCAAAGCGGCCGATTCCTTAGTTGGTCCAGCGAGCGGAGGTGAAAACGGCGCCTTGCTTCGCGGTAGGGTTGCAGGATCCTGGGGCGCGCGATACCCCGCCTGCGCACGCGTCTGAAGCGGCCACGGTTTGGAGCCCTCTTCGAACTCAGCCAAGTCGAAGTTGGGGGGTTGATGGAATGCTGCCTGAAGTTCATCGGCGGATAGGGATTTGCGCAACAGAGTCAATGACGCCACTTTTCCGCCGAAGTGCAGCCCGTCACCTTGTGGAGGAATCGGCGGTGCGATCTGCAAGGTTGGGGTTACTCGTCCAAGCGTGAGTTTGCCGGTCCCGACCTCAACACCATCGCTGTACAAGTGAAAGGTTTCACCGTCGAAGGTCGCCGCAAGAAATTGCCACTTTCCTACGCTGAGCGCTGCCGAACTTGCCAGCGAATTGTCCTTACCCATCCAGAAGATTAGCTTACCGCCCTCGACGCCGAGGTAGCGCGGATATTCCTCTGCGACATCGCCCATGCCGACTATCAAGCTACGTCCCGAGGGAAGCTCCTTCGTTCTGACCCAGCAATACAGGGTCCACGAAGAATCAGCGCGCAGCACGGTATCGTGCTCAACCAGCGTCTTCTTCAGACCTGCCCCTCCTGCCAGCAGCACGGCATTGTAAGGTCCATACGATGGCGGATCATTGGTGATCGGAATCTGCGCCGATGACACCGGTGGGAGACAACACATCATGAGCAGAGCGAACAGAACAGGAGAACGCCAAGGCGCAAGAATAAGCTTATTCATGATCCAAGGGATTGTAGTCCGAGACCGTTGCTTCGGAAACCTGTGCGACAGCGCGCAGCTTCGTTTCAACTTGTCTCGTCCCAACATCACTTCATCTTCAGAGAGGCTTGGAAAGGAGACGCCGGTAATCTTGCGCCGTTATACAGATTGCAATCTGGATTGTTCGCCCACGCATAGCGAACCATCGTCGGTCCGGGTACGGCAGCGGAGGAAACAACCACGTTGGCCCCCTCGATCGTTGCTTCAGCAGAGTGAAACAGGCCGTCGTCGCCCGCAATTTCAAATCCCCGTAACCCTCCCCCCTTCGTTTGAAGCCCGCCCGTATCATGGTCGAACCATAGTCGGAGGGCAGAGCCGTCCGAGGACATCCCACGGAAAAGCGGGCCCGAATATTCGATTGCTTCTCCGTAGGCAACGGCGCGGCCGGCCAGTGCCAGACGCGCGCCCACATCTTGCTTATTAGTGGGATGCACGTCTTCGGGATTGCCGATGTCGATCGTCACGACCATGGCTGTCTTGCGAAGCGCAAGGGCTTTGCGCTGGGCCTCGCGAATCGTGGCCCAGTCTTCCAGGTTCGTCGAGGTGAAGTTCGCCAGCTGAACATAGAGGAACGGGAAGTCCCCTTCGCCCCAGGCATTTCGCCAGTCCTGAATGATCTTCGGAAAGACCCGTTCATACATCTGGGGCACAAGGTTCAGCCGCGAGTTGGTTTCCCCCTGATACCAGATGACTCCCCGTATGGCGAACGCCGTTAGCGGCGAGATCATGCCGTTGTACAGGGCCGCCGGCGCCCAGGAGTTCATGTTGCCATGCCATGAAAATTTCGGCACTGGCGTGCCGGCGGACTTGGCCTCTTCCACCTGCCGTTCTTCGTCTTCGATCGAAAGCAGAGATTCCTCCTGCTGATTCATGATTGCCGCACGTGCGGCGAACACAGGCATTAAACCGGCGTCGGCGGTCAGGGCGGGCAGGCTAGTCCAAGCCTCGACGGGCGTACCTCCCCAAGTCGCATCGATGAGGCCGATCGGAACTTTCTGGCGCTGATGAATCTCGCGCCCAAAGAAGTACGCAACCGCCGAGAAGTCCGCGACCGAAGCAGGATTGCAGTCGGTCCAAGGGATGACGTCTACGTCGCTGCGCGGGTAATCGGAGTAGGTCTTCTTCACCAGCAATAATCGAATCTTGGGATACTTTGCCGCGCTGATCTCTGCATCGGAGTTGTCTACCGTGCGCATCGGGAACTCCATGTTCGACTGTCCCGATGCAAGCCACACATCGCCGACAAGTACATCGTGAAGTATCAGGGCATTCTTGCCTCGGACGGTCATCTCGAATGGACCGCCAGCCTCCGTTGGCGCGAGATAAACGTTCCAGCGGCCCAGCCGGTCGGCGGAGGTGGTCTTCGACTCTCCCCTAAAACTCACTGCAACACCTTCACCGGGATCGGCTATGCCCCACACATGCACAGGCCGTTGCCGCTGCACGATCATGTGATCCGAGAACAGCGTGGACAGCTTGACCTCGGCGTGAAGGGGTAATGAGCACCACAGGAATAGAACCGCAGCCAGGCAATCGTGGCGCCGCTTAAGCAACGAAGTTTGAATCATACTTGCTCCCAATTCAAAAGAGCTCACGACGGGAAGTCCCATGAAAAAATCAGCTCTTCTTACGTTCCCCGGGGATCATAAAATTGAACAATGATCACGCCGTATATCAAAGCGCCTCGAGGCTGCCACCCTTAAGTAACTGGAACATTATGGTCCCTTGTCAATCCCAGGCGCCGCAGCGGACGGGCATTGGCCTGGCAAAATACCTCATCTCATGATTCATCTTACCTTGCAAGAAAAATCGTTATTCTTATGGAATTTTCGCACTTTATACTTGCCAAACCCCGCCTTCGCTCCATAAGATTTACGCTAATTTGCTGGTCGGCCCTTCTCGGGGTGAAAACAGTTATGGATCGTCGCAAGTTCCTTGGTGTCGTTGCGGGCAGTCTGGCTGCAACCCAGATTTCGGGTAACCTGCTCAGCGTTATAGCTGCACCGCTTGACCGACAGCCCGGCCTGCAGCCTGACTATTTGATCGAGACACCCGGCGTCCCTCCCGAGCCGTACCAGTTCCCCAAAGACTTCTTCTGGGGATCCGCCACCGCGGCTTACCAGGTAGAAGGCGCGTGGAGGGAAGACGGCAAGGGAGAGTCCGTGTGGGACCGCTTTGCCCACACTGTTGGGAAGATCAAAGGCGCCGCGACGGGCGACGTGGCTTGCGACTCTTACCATCGCTACAGGGAAGACGTCGGGCTGATGAAGCAGCTCAATCTCAAGAGCTGTCGCTTCTCGATTGCGTGGCCACGCATTCAGCCGGGCGGCACCGGTCCAGCCAACGGGAAGGGTCTCGACTATTACAAGCGGATGACCGACGAACTGCGCGCTGCCAATATCCGTCCCCTCGTGACGCTTTACCACTGGGACCTGCCGCAGGCGCTGGAGGACAAGGGGGGCTGGCCTAACCGCGATACCGCGAACTATTTCACCGAGTACGTGAACCTAATCGTGAAGGCTCTCGGTGATCGCGTTGACACCTGGTGCATTTTCAACGAACCGAATATCTTCACTTGGCTGGGCTATGGCACTGGCGTTCACGCCCCGGGCCGCACGGATTGGTCCGCCTTCGTCAAGGCAACCCACGTCGTGAACCTTGCCCAGGGTATGGCCTACCGTGCCATCAAGGCAACTTCCCCCACGGCGCAGGCGACTTCCGCCGTAACCATGGCCGATGCCGTGCCCCGCTCGAGTTCTGAAGCGGACAAGGCAGCCGCTGAACGTTATGAGGCTTACCGCAATTTCTGGTTCGTTGAGCCTGCGCTGAACGGGCGTTATCCTCAACCGCTGGCAACTGAAGAGTTGCTCAGCCAGATGGGGGTTCGTACTGGCGACATGGAGATCGTCCGCGCCCCCCTCGACTACCTCGCCATTAACTACTACAACCGCGCCATCATCTTCGATAACGGGGACCGCGGCGCTATCCGCCAGGGCCAGGAGGAGGCAGAGCGGGGTCCCAAGACCGAGAACGGCTGGGAAGTCTGGCCAAATGGCCTGTATAACGTGCTAACAAAAGTGAACCGAATCTACAAACCCAAGGCCATCGAGATTACCGAGAATGGCTGTTCTTATGGGGACGTCCCTGACGGCCAGGGAAGTGTGCCCGACGAGCGTCGCGTGGCTTTTTTCCGCGGCTACATAGGAGCAATGGGGCGTGCCCACAAGGAAGGTGTGCCGGTTCGCGGTTATCACGCCTGGAGTCTGATGGACAACTTCG
Source organism: uncultured Acidobacteriaceae bacterium (assembly GCA_963837245.1). GTDB lineage: Bacteria > Acidobacteriota > Terriglobia > Terriglobales > Acidobacteriaceae > Bog-257. The sequence continues at coordinate 85,789 of CAWIMR010000013.1, forward strand.
AGTGGGCTGAGGGTTACTCGCAGCGCTTCGGCTTTGCGTTTGTTGATTTCCGGACTCTCAAGCGAACCGTAAAGGATTCCGGCAACTGGTACGCGCGCCTCACCGCAACTGGCGAATTGAGCTAACGTTTCGTCATTACGCCACCCTCGATGTTGGGAAGCGAGGATCCATCCCCCAATTCAAAAACGGATACGCACGCTCTGTTGGTCTCCTGCCCCGAAGTCTGATGCTCGTAGGCAGATCCATAACTTCACGGGCCGCAATCTCAAGCACTTCGCTGAGGCAGGGTTGAGGGCTGTGATAAGTTATTTGACAGGAATGCGAGAGTGGCGGAATTGGCAGACGCACCAGACTTAGGATCTGGCGGGGAAACCCGTGGGGGTTCGAGTCCCCCCTTTCGCACCAATAACTTGCAAGGCATTGCCGGATTCGCAATTCTCGACTGTGCCTAAAATTGTGCCCACTCCGAGGGATTTCGGCTCTTCCGCTATGCCCAGATTCCCGAATGCTATGAAGGCCCGTTGCACCGCGTCAGCCTGAGGATGCACGTACCGCTGCGTGATCGTTACGAGCTGGGCCCGGCGACCCTCGCCAGAGTGAACACGTCGCACCCCGACATTCGGGGACTTTTTCTTTCTCCGACGATCTCGACGACCTGATTCGATGTGAGCGCAGTAACGCTCGCAATACTTCTTTTCATGCCCGCTTACGACGGTGAACACGATCCCACAGTCCGAACGGGCACACTTTTGCGCTTTTGCCTGTTGAATCCGATCAACAGCCAGCGTAAGAAGCATGGCGTCCAAGAATGTCGTCGTGGTTAGGACAACTGGACAACTCGCGGCTGCCCCTTGACTCGCACAAGCCGGACCCGGAAGTCTGCGTAGTCGCCAATCTCGGATCGTCCCCCCGAGCGACGCCTGCAACAACCTGCGTGTTTCCCAGATGTGCTTTGCACTAATTAGGTCTTCATAGTCAACTTTGTACGACAAACCCTGCTCTGATGGCATGCGTACCGAGTTCATCGCCCCCAAGGTCTTTAGGACTCTTAATAGATTTTGAAAGACAAGCAGGAGAATCAGGGGTGCGATTTTCTCGCAAAAGAGGCGGCATTAGCATCGCGGAAAGGCGGAGGGAACTACAGGAACGGCGACGTTTCCTCGAAGACAAGAAAGCCGCAACTGAGTAGCCCGGAGGCGGGTATTCACCCCTTTCGGTACGCCTACATCCGGGGAACAAAGGACTTCAACCCCTGGTGGGAGGGTTCTTCGGGCCGTCGTTGCTATACTCCGGCAATGTTCGATTTAACGATGGAATTCTAATGTACATACGGTCGTTGGCGGATTGAAAAGACTCTCTGCCGACGACCTTTTCAGAACAGCCCGACCGCGCCTCCGCCAAAGAGCAGTTGTGCCGGGAGCCACCCTAGTGTTGCCGCCTTGAAGATATATTCGTCTCGAATGTTACTTCTAGGGGAACTCCAATGCGTGTACTATGACACCTCTCTCGAAATCCTTCTCGTTCTCGTCTGGTCGACGGATCGGGTCTTACCAGCGATCGCCGGTACCGGAACCATGCTTTTATGCGGCACAGAAAGCGCCAATCGGAAGTCGGCCCTAGCTTGCCGAATCGAATCCGCCATCAGCGTGGCAGACGTCGGAAGGGTGGAGCAAGTTCTTGGTACCCGTGACCGCGCCCGAGGCGCAGTCGGATGCTTTTATAGAACCCGGCCTTGCGGGTGAGTAGGCACACGACCTACTCCTATCGCGAGGGCGAGCAGAACTGCCCTGCTGGAGGCACGGTCTTGTAGGTGCACGCCCCAGCGTTCAGGTCTATCAGCCACTTCACATCCCAGTCGCTATTCTTGGGATAGCAACCTGGAGCGGGTTTCACCCCCTGCTGATCCATAGCCACGAAGCTATCGGGGAATTTCACGCCGAAGCCATAGCAAGCAGACACCATTTTGTTGTCTTTGTTGAGCTCAATGGGGCACTTCACATCCTTCTGCGTCCATTTGCTGCATACAGCTTGGCACTGGCCGAAGAGGCTGTCGCTTTGGTTCAAGGCGCAACCACACGAGCTGGAATCCTTGTTCCAGGAGCAGAAGGTCGCTGGCTGGCAACCGTACTCCGCTGCGTTTCCGTAGTCGCTCTTGAAGTCGCCGAAATTCATGTCCATAGTCACGGTCAAGATACCCTTACAGTCATTGGGATTGCTATCGCAATCATAGCTTTTAGTCCATGAGGAGCCACTCGGAGGAAAAGTTAATTCATCAAATGTGACGGGATCTCCGTCCGTGTTGGCCTTCACGGCAACTACATCCGTGTCTGAGTGGAAATCCTTGGTGCCAACATACATCTGATAGGTCTGTTTCGTTGTGGACTTGGCATACAGCAGGAACGTGTAATAGGTAAAGCCAGCCTTGAATACGTTGACGTCCGCCGGTCCAGCTCCTTGGTTTAATACCCACTGCCGCTGCGCGTTCTCGCTGACCGTAGTATCCATGTAATAAGTCCCATGGTTAACGGTCAGGGTGCTGCGCTGGGAAACGCTTTGGCCGGCCATACGAATGTAAGGTTGCGCACCTTGCTGTTTCTCGTCAGGATTGAGATCCTGCCGGTAGAGTGGCACACCATAACATTGAGGAGTGGTGCAAGTCTTGTTCCACCAGTATTGGAACCGGCTGGGTGTGGGGCATGGGACCTCGTGTCCGTTTTCGAAGCAAGGGAACACATCGAGCTGTGGCGGACATGGGCCACCACAGTTAGGATAGACGACGGTAGTTACAAAATCATAGGGTGAAGTCTTCGCGGTGCCGCAAGTCGCAGCGCCCTTGTCGCAATTGGGCGGCATATTGGTAGCGACGTCGGAAGCGCACTCCAGGTCTTCCACCGGAGCGTTGAAGAATGGGTCCTTGTTCACCGAGATGGTGCCAGCGAGCCCGGTTAGCGAGCCATCGTCATCGTTGAGTTCAGTCTGCCGGTCAATATCGGTGAATCCGCTAAATGCGCCGAAGTACCCGTCGGCCGCCGAACCTGTGCAATAGCGCGGCGCCACCTGGCTAAAGTCAGTGTTGTAGGTTCCGAGGTGGAACAGCGGTTCGATGACGAAGTGCCGGATGTCCACATTACTGAAGAAGAGGTTATTGGAATGAAACGCGGGCGGGTAGTAGAAACCATTGGGCTGCTTCCACCCGATTGCTGCATTCGGCAGATAGCACTGGCCCTTGGCATCAGCCGGCATTCCCGTTACCAGAGCGTACGGATAAACGGGGTCCGTCTTGCAACCCCCCGGTGTACACCCCTTCGCGTCGCATTTGCCCGGGTTACAGTAGGAAATGTCGGTATGGTTGATATCGAGATAGGCATTGTTCTCCTGATAGGCCGGGCCGTCGTAGATATTGAACAGGCGCTGATTCCCGTTGTAGTTACTCATGGAAATGGTGATACCTTCGTTCACACTGAGGCAATAAGAGGATTCCGGCGATTTTAGGTCGCTCTGAAGGGCGCACGACAGCCCGCTATCGGGATTGAATGGTCCGTCATCCTCGGCGTAGGGGTTTCCGCCCGGCTGCGGCTGGGTGTGGCCCACGAAGGCGCTGTTACGGGCGATGCCCCAATGGCCCTGTATTTCGTCCGAGAGGGTGTATCCGCCGCCGGTAACGAAAGTGAGTCCCCCAGCCTGTACGTCGGTAATACTACTGTTGCTGACCAGATACCACAGGGGCCGCAGCCAGATGGCGGCGAAGTTAAATGGCGCCCAGTTGAAGGAAGTGGTGTAGTGATCGAGCACTGTAGGCACGCAGTTGGGATCGCCGCTGGCACAACGTTTGACAGTACTGCAATCCTGACCTGTCGGGCATTGCGTGGCATAGTGATCCCCACCGGAGTCCACCTTGGGATAATAAGCGTCGGCCCCGATAGAAATAAAGTTTCCCGCGTAGGGCTGGGGCGGGGCGAGTACCCCTTGGGTCACTGGACACACGCGTGGAAAAACGGGGCTTGATGGTACGTTGCGGACAACACCTCCGCAAGGCAGTGTATCTGTGATGGTCAGGAAAGAGGCCATGGCCGTAGTGCAGGCGTTGCCCTTGAATTTCTGCAGTGGCGTCAAGCCAGCGCGAGGGAGAGTATTGCCGCCAGGGGCCAAGTCATCCTCTGTCCATTGCTGCTCGGCCGCGTAGGACGACCAGTTCTCGTAGCGCGACATCCCGCTGTTGGCTGCGGAAACAAACCAGTAGCAGACCCCGCAGGTTCCCGCGCCGGCAGCCTCGTTGTATTGGAAGTCATTCCAGCCATTGGTAATCCAGAACACAGTCGGATGGTCAATATCGCTGTGGTACGGCACTGCTTCTTGCGTCAGCTTGGTTGGGTCCGGATAGGCCGCGGCCAAAATGCCCGGTACCTGGCGTGGGTTCTGCGGATTCTTTACCGCGGCCCGGGCAAAGACTCCAAGGTTCGAGTAAAGCTGGTTATTGATCTCGGTGGCATCTTCCAGGTAGTAACCGTGTCCAATGGAGAGATACCCGACATTGCGCGCCAGAGTCACTCCGTGGGTGGCGTGCAGCACCATCCAACGTGTCATGGAATCCCAAACGGAGCTGTCCTCGATGAAGGTGAGAGGAGGATCGCTGGGTGCAGCCGGCTGCGGCGTCTTGCGCGCCATGTGGAAGTGAACGGGATAGTGCATGATGCGCCCACCCTGACCCATCTGGTAGAACTCGACGCCGCGGACCTGCACCTCCCCGAAACCCTGGCGGAAGACCGTATGCGCGCCAAAGTAATAGCCGGGATTATCGCCCTGGGAACAGTCATAAGGGTCCTCCCCCGTCCCCGAGGGCGGCGGCGGAAAATCCTGGAGCAGCTTATCGCCGGCAGAGACGATGCGGATGCTGCGGGTCAGCAGCCCCACTGCGGCGCGGGTATCGATGTACGGCGTGTCCGGTCCTACCCCATTGGGTATGTTCTTATCGGTGAGACTGTAGGTCTCTCCGTAGTGCGGATTAACAACGCCGGGGGCTTTGACAGTGATTGTGGTAATGCCGTTTTGCGTCACCGCATCGCTCGCCAGCGTCAACACTTCCGAATGTCCGGGAAGGTAATCCGTCGTGGTAATCACGATCTGGTCATTCTGTTTCCAGTTCACCGGACGGTCGATGGTGAAACTCGTCTCGTTTTTCTTGCCCGCGAGAGTGCTGGTCAGACGCGTCCAACTGGTGCCGGACTTGTCAGGGGTCTGCGGATCCTGTACCGACCCTTTCGTACCGAACAGTTGCAGGGTTCCGCCGTACGATACCGCCAGCACCTTATACCCGAAGTAGCCGGGTGTCGCGCCGCCGCCGTCAAAATCCAGTGGCATGTACTGATAGAAGCAGTCGTTGACAGGATTCGACCATGTACCGCCGTTGAGCACCCCCCCCGGAAGGCTGGATGTATTACACGAAGGGGGATTCAGCTTCATGCCGGGATTGGAGCCCCAGATGGCGTCAGGCACGCCACACTGGTTTTTATTGTCCGCTTGGCAGGTGATGCCCTGGCCGCCTTTCCCGGCGACGCCCTGGTCTGGGCCGTAGAGGTGAATAGTAAGCGTTCCTTTCGCGCCATAGGGGACATCAGCCGTACCGGCCAACAGCTTGCCGGTGTTCTCGATCAGGATGGACGCCGCCCAGAAATTGGTGTCACCATTATCCGTGAACATCAACTCTCCGCCCCCGTAGATATTCACGTTCTTATATTCATAGGTTCCGGCAGAGGCTGTGCATGTACCGGTATTGATCACCAGGTCGTTCGAGCCGTCGCCGTTGGGCAATGCGCCGGTTGTGCAGGTGCACACGCCATTTTGGCACGTGGTGTCCTTAATACCGGTGGACGCCCTCCCCCGTGCGGCAGCCGCTGCAATCTGGCTTACGACGACGCCGACAAGAACCACTGCCAATGTGAAGACGATCCGCCGCAGGGTAGAGGAATTGGGAACGATACTGCGGGTCTTGGGCAACTGCTGTTCGTGACACATGGTTGGGCCTCCTGTGGCTGCGGTTTCGCGATGCCGGATGCTCTTCAGAAGTTCCGTTTGTCTCTCCAAACGGATAACCCGGAATTTCCATTTTGTGTCCGGTTTTCCCCAACAATGTACACCGAATGCCCTCCACTTCGTACCCCCTTTTGCACATTTCTTAGTCCCAGGCAACCCCGGCGGCCCAGGAAGGGCCAGCTCCGCCCTTTCCGAACCTAGGAGAACCATGGGCTCCCTTATTCTGAAGCGCTTTATCAGACACCTTTCCTCCGGTAACCTGCTTTCGATCCATTTGCTTACAGCCGCAATCCCCGCTATCCAGTCGGCAGCGGCAGGGTGCCAATCCGCCGAACCGTGCTTCCAAAAAGGCCGCCTCGTCAGTGCCGCTAGACATCGGTAATAGTGCCGGTTTTGCCTTCTCGCACTCGCCTGGTCCTCCCTTCGCATTTCATTGGGCGCCGATTATTGTTTTGTTCGAGTTCGCGTCGAAGGATCCCGCCGATTTCAGCCGAGGTTGATACCTTACTGGTCGTGGCATCACGAGCAAAGAAAAAGGGGGGCGGAATACCAATCCACCCCCGGCTAGTGATCTTGCGGCTACTCAGAGGACTGTCCGGCACCTTTCGGTGCAGTGGACCCAACACCCTTAATAGGGGTAGGACCTATGGCGATGGGACCAACTGCGTCTCTCGTGATCGGCCCTACGTGCTTAGGGGGATTCGGACCCATGGCAATCGGGCCAACCCCGTCGCTCTCCGCGCCCGCACTTTGCGATTGGTTAGTGATCGGCCCCACATGCTTGGGGGGATTCGGACCCATAGCAATCGGACCAACTCCGTCGCTCTCCGCGCCCGCACTTTGCGATTGGTTAGTGATCGGCCCTACGTGCTTAGGGGGATTCGGACCCATAGCAATCGGACCAACTCCGTCGCTCTCCGCGCCCGCACTTTGCAATTGGTTAGTGATTGGACCCACATGCTTAGGAGGATTCGGCCCCATAGCGATAGGACCAACTGCATCGCCCATGGATGCCGCACCGGCCAACGGATCGACGATGTGTATAGGAGCGGTTGGACCCTGGATAGGCACGCTAGGCGGTGACCCTATCACATCCGAGCTCGCGAGCGCGGACGCCAACTGCATGTTCAAGGCATACAACACTACCGTTCCCTTGGTAGTGTCCAGAACCAACTGGGTGATCGTTCCCCAGCTAGTAGGGAAGTTGATCTGCTGCAGCGAAGTCGTCAGGTTGTACTTCTGCGATCCCAAGAAATGGCCCTGATTGTAAGCGGACACATTAATGGTCTCGGAGTGGTAGCCAGCCGCTACGATCGCGCTGTGGGCCTTAAAACCTGCCACCAGACTCGCCGTCGAGGCATTGGACGAGATGGAAGCGGAGCAGGAGACCTCAGTCAGCTCGCACATGCCACCGCCCATGAAGGCGACGTCAAGGGCATTCGGTCCCTGTTTAAATCCAACGCCTGCGCCGCTCCAGAGTGGATCAACGTAAGAGAAGTTATTCCAGTCTAGGTTGGCGTAGCCGTTTGGAAGCAGTGTCGGGTTGCTCACCGCCGGAAGAGCGGCGAAGGTAACAGTCTGGGCGCTCGTGCCAAGTGCCCAAGCAAGCGCGAAAACTAGTAATACAAGGGTCTTTTTCATGGTGTCCATCCTTGCCTTTCGAAATTTGAAATAGTCGCCGCAAAGCTTCGTCAAGCTTTTATTGCCTTGACAACTCGCTGCGACGCAAGGGAATGGTGCAATGCATGCGCCAAATCGAAATTGAGGAAGTGCTCGTTCTCACTTCTTGCATTTGCAATGGGATACGAAAGTTCTGATCCTATGATCGGCTACTACCCTGCAAGTTACTCTGCCTATTGAACTATCCGGATGAGTAGCACAACTATCTGTTTTGTTAGAGAAATCTTACGGTAGTCGTAAGGAGGGATATTCCGGCTCGAGACTTTAATGGGAGTGCGCGTCTAACACGAAGGTTTGACTCACCTGAAGCAGTGGTGGCGATACTTTGATGGATTACATTCCGCCTCACATGTCAGCCCAAATTCCGCTGTCAGCAATCATCGCCGATCGCTACTATCCTGACGGGCATTTCTGGTTCGCGAAAGCAAATTCAATCACGAAGAGCTTCGTCTGCGGCATTCGCGTCGCGCCACCGGCTCCTGTCCAGCGCAGTATTCAAACCGGGGATCAACGAGGTTCTCGTCTTTAGTCTTTCGCCATCGCGTAGTAGCCCTGGCGGGCCTGCACCTTGTAGTCACCATTCTTGGGATGGATCTGGATCTTGCGATAGGTGCCATCAAGCTTTGAATTAGTAGGCGTGTAGCCAATACTGTATTGGCTACGCAATTCATTCTGGATCTGCTCGAAGGCCTGTCGCAGCTTGTCCTGCTTGTTGCCCACTTCGATCACGCGTCCGCCGGTTTGCTCGGCCAGCTTCTTCATGTCGTAGTCGCCGCTGTAGCCGAATCCGCCATAGAACCCGCGGTCCGCAATAAGGATGACGTAGCAAATCGTGTCGGCTTTTTGTGCAGCTTCGATAGCGTCGTGGATCTTCAACCGGCTGCCCTGGTCTTCGCCGTCGGTGAAGATGATCATCGCCTTTCGCCCGACTTCGTTCTTCAACTTCTCATCGGCGCCCAGATAGATTGCGTCATAGAGCAAGGTGCCCCGTGGCGTGGTGGGAATTGGCCCACCACCCAGTCCGGGCGGTCCGCTCATGCCTGCGTTGATCTGCATCTTGTTGAGCGCCCGTGTCAGGTCGTGCACGTTATTAGTGAAGTCCTGATCGAGGTTCACATCCACGTCGAAGTTGATAACGAAGGCAAGGTCTTTTTGCCGCAGCACGCTGTGGAGAAATTCGGCGCAGGATTCCTGTTCGATGGTCAGGACCCGCGTCTGGCTGGCGCTGGTGTCAATCATGATACCCAGCGTCAGAGGCTGGTTCGACTCCGCAGAGAAATACTTGATGGTCTGCGGCTTGCCGTCTTCGAATACTGTGAAGTCGTCTTTCGTGAGACTGGGAATCAGCATGCCATGCTTGTCCTTCACGTTGAAGAACAGGTTGACGACATTGACCTCCGCCTTGAAGGTCTGCAATGGCTCTTCATTGGCTGGCTGGGTTTGCTGGTCCTGCGTTGGCGTCGGAGGATTCTGGGACTGCGCAGCTATCCATGCGTTGGCGCACAGGATGAGGCTCAGCGCAGTGGTGAGCCGACAAACTCGATTGAAGAGCATAGCTTCTCTTTCCGGAGGGATACTCCCATTGTAGTGCACCGGGTACTTCCTTCGCTCAAACAGGCCCGTTTCACAGACATCGGGACCCGCTGTCGCCACTTCTGCCAAGGATCCTCGCCGTAATTGTCCGGTATGCCACGAAGTTCCCGCTGCGTTTATACTGTGCAGAGTTCCAGCATTTGGGAGAACAGCCAAAACTCATGTTCATTAGGCGATCAAGCTTCTGGACCAGGGGCGCTGTCCTGGCAGTCGCACTGACTCTTATGGCAGCTTATGCAGCGGCGCAGCAGCCGCTACCCGATGCTCCCGCGCCACAGAACAATGCGCCCGCACCTGACTTGAACATTCCGTCTCAAGCCGCCCCTGGTGAGCCGGGGTCTTCGTCGTCCAGTGGAAACCCCGAACAGCCGGCAAATACTCGCAACGCTCCCCAGCAGACCAATCCGCAGGCGCCTCCGGCAGGATCACAGGAAATCAAGACCGTTCCCGCAGGCAGTATTCCTAATACTCCGGAGAGCGGTCGCGATCAACTGTTCAGCCTGGAGAAAACCGTAAGCTTTGTCACCGTTCCGGTAACCGTAAAGGACGATGAAGGCAAACTGGTGGACGGATTGCTGCAGAAGGATTTTACCGTCCTCGAAGACGGCGTGCAGCAGAGAATCGCATTGTTTACCAGCGATCCGTTTCCTCTATCGGCCGCGGTGGTTATCGACCAAGGCATGTCGGACATCACCTTGAAAAAGGTGAACCAGACATTCTCAGCGCTGGACGGATCGTTCGGCCCCTTCGACGAAGTGGCTGTATTCACCTACGGCAACACAGTGAATCAGCGATCGGACTTTGGGAATACCACCCGCTTATCCATCGCGCTCAACCGGATCAAAGATGATCGCGGTCAGAATCCGGGCGCACCGGTGGTGGGCGGACCGTTCGGAGCCGGTCCATCAACCAACAGCAAGCCGCCGGTCGGAACCAACCCGGTGTTGACTCCTGCGAAGGAATCGCACGTGCTCAATGACGCGATTCTTATGGCGGCCCAGGACCTGGCTCATCGTCCGCGGGAGAACCGAAAAATCATCTTCGTCATCAGCGATGGACAGGAGTATGGCAGCCGCGCCAGCTACGCGCAGGTGTTGAAGGTGTTGCTGACAGACGAAATCACCGTCTACGCCATAGGTGTGGGCGGAGCGGCCATGCCCCTCTACAATAAGATTGAAAAAGCGCGGGTTCCCGGCTTCGGTTACAGCAATATCCTTCCCCGGTACACTAACGCGACCGGTGGCGATGTTCTGGACGAGGTTTCGAAGGAATCAATCGAGAGCGCTTACCAGCGGATCACGATGGAAGCTCGTAATCAGTACACCTTGGGCTACAACACGCTGCAGAAACCGTCGAGTACGTTCCGTGACATCGAAGTGCGCGTGAAGCGACCGGGATTGCAAGTCTATGCCAAGCACGGCTATTATCCACTGCCGCCGCAACGGGCTGAGGCTCAACCTGCCGAATCGGAACAGCAGCAGGAGCCTCCGAAGTCGCAACCGCAGTGAGGTGTGTGACGCTTAATGACCAAGGGGCCTCATAGCTCTGTTCGGGTGCCAGATATCCCTAACTCGTCTCTTACTTCCTTTCAGCCATTGGCGTCGTTCCGATCTCCTTCCCACGCACTCCGGCCGAGATTTTGCCACCCTTACTGGCGGCCGCAGCCTGGGCATGGGCCGCGGGGCCGTAACGCTCAAGCAGTACCGGGACAAGAGCCCCCTCGGCTTCCTTGATAAAGGTCATTTTGCCGCCGGCGTCGAGGTCAATACGAATGAAGTCGCCCAGTCTCACTTGACCGGTCGCCACCAGATTCGCCAAGGGGAACACAACGTGCCGCTCGATCGCACGCTTGAGATGGCGCGCACCGTATTTCAAGTCGGTGCCCTCGTGCAATAGGAACTGCTTCACGGGAGTGGTACAACTGAAGACGAACTGGCGGTTCTCGGTCGCCTGCAAAATTCGCTGCTGCACCATCCCAAGCTCGATTTCCAGAATCTTCTCCAGATCGGGCGCCCGCAACATGTGGAATACCACAATTTTATCGATCCGGTTCATGAACTCTGGCGAGAACTTGCGGCGTGCTGCTTCAATGGCGGTGCGGTTGATTTTGTCGTCGAGCCGGGAATCCAACTGCGCTCGCGGCTGCGCAAACCCCATCGAACCGTTAATCAGCTCGTTTACCTCATTCGCTCCCAGGTTCGAGGTCATGATGATCAAACATTGTGAGAGATCCACGCGTCGATTATCACCGAGCGTGAGCGTCGCCTTGTCGAGGATACCCAAAAGCAATTGCCACAACGCGTCGGACGCTTTTTCGATCTCGTCAAACAACAGGATCGAGAGCTTGGTGCTCTCCGTGTGCCACTGGTTGAGGGCTTCTTGGGTAAGCAGGGGATGGGTCTCGCGATGTCCCAGATAGCCCGGGGGCGAGCCGATCAGTTTGGCAATCTCGTGGGAGTGCTGGAACTCAGCACAGTCAATCTTGATGCAGGCGTGCGGATCGCCGTAAAGCGCTTCTGCCATGGATTCCACTACCCGGGTCTTGCCTGACCCCGTCGGACCCAAGAACAAAAGATTTCCCACGGGCCGTCCGGGAGGGTTCAAGCCCGCCAGAAACATCTGATAAAGCTCGGCAACTTTTTCAACCGCCGCATCCTGTCCCACGATCTTGCGGCTCAGCGAAGCTTCAAATTCGCGCGCGTCGCCACTGCGCTGCGTCGGATCCAGAGTTGCGTTCAATCCAGTCTTCATTTGATTGCCTTCTTACTGGCGCCTCCAACGCTTTGGAGCCGCGCCTCATATTGAGATGGAGCCCGGCACTCACGGAGTTGTTTCACTAGGGCTTTCACCGTACCGTCCGTGCCACAAGGAAGTGACTCTGCCTTCCATCTAGGGATTGGATGGGTGGACCAGCAAAATGTTCGCGGGCAATCGTCAATGTTTTGAAAAGAATTGCGTGCACCCCTGGACACATTTTATTGCGAGAAGCGGGGCATCGCTGAGGCAGGAATCAAACAGAAGGGGCGACTCCGGGCGCCCCTTCTTGCATCAAAATTTTAGTATTGACTGACTCTACGGCACTTCAATCAACTCGATTTTGCCGTCCTTCCGGCGATGCAGCACCTTGACTTTGCCCTTCCCATCGCGGAAGACGAACACGTCACGGTCGCGGAACTCACACTCCTTCACTGCTTCCTCCACCGTCATCGGGCGCATGGCGAGCGAATCGGTGGAATGTACCAGGTGGGCTTCCGTGGTACGGGCTATAGACGGAAACTTGTGGACCACCACGGGAACCGCGGTTGCCGCGCTGGCTCCAACGGCGATCTGCAGCTCGGCCTCTGCCTCCACCGGCGACTGCCAGGCCTTGTCTTTGGCCTTCCGGTGCGTGGTGCGGCGCCGGCCATTGTAGCGGATCACCTGCGTCTCAATATGCTCCAGGGCCTGGTTGACGGCAACCACCATGTCGGTCGCCTCCGCCAGTCCCACGAGATGGCCGCGGCGCCGCTTCACCGTGATTTCCGCGATGTTGCGATGCTTTTCGACGGTCAGGATGACCTTGCTCTTGATGTTCTCACCCAGGATCTTGGTGAGTTTGTTGAGACCCGATTCAACTTCCTTACGTACGGCGGGAGTAACTTCGTACTGCCTTCCAAAATACTCTACTGTCATCGAGCTCCCTCCTCGCCGCAGCCGAATGGATTACTTCCTGGCTTTGGGCCGCGGCGCACTTCACCACAACCGCTTAACTTTTCACTCTGCGCTGGTGGGTGCTGGGGATGCGCATGTCTTCCCTGTACTTTGCAACCGTCCGGCGAGTGACCTGGATACCCTGCGACTGGAGGATGCGGGTGATCTGCTCGTCCGTCAATGGCCTGGTCGGATCTTCCTCGTCGATCAGCTTCTTGACCCGTCGCTTGAGGATCAGCAAAGAAGTGCCGCTGCCCTCCGGGCCATTAACGCTCTCGCTGAAGAAGTACCGAAGTTCGAAAACTCCTTGAGGGGTGTGGGCATACTTGTTGGATACGGCACGGCTGACGGTTGAAGGATGGACGCCAATCTCCTCTGCCACTTCCTTGATCATCATCGGCTTGAGCGAGTCAATGCCATGATCGAGGAACTCGCGCTGGCGATTCAAAATCGAATAGCAAACACGCAAAATGGTCTGCTTGCGCTGTTCGATATTCTTAATAAGCTGGATCGCCGATTTATAGCGTTCCTTTACGTAGTTGCGAACGTCCTTCTCCGCCGCATCGCGGCTCAGAAGGCGGCGATAGGTCGGGTTCAGGCGCAACTGCGGAATTTCTTCGTCGTTCATCAGGACAAGATATTCGTCACCTTGTTTGACGAAGGCCACGTCAGGCTCAATCAGGCGGGTTTCCGCCTTGTTGTAGCGCAGCCCCGGTCGGGGATCCAGAGTGCGAATGAAGTCCATGGCGCGCATCACCGCGTCCAGTGGACGGCTCATGATCTTGGCGACGTCCTTGTAATTCTTGTTTTGCAGAGCGTGAAGATGCTGGTCCACCAGGACGATGGCGTCGTCAACCGCTTCCAATTCCGCCGCCTGATGACCGTTGCCGTTCTTACGCTCCAACCGCTTCAGTGCCTGCAGTTGTGCCGTGAGACATTCACGAAGGTCGCGTGCGCCAACGCCAATCGGGTCCATCTGCCTCACGAGGTCAATGGCCTCGCGCAAGGCATCGCGACTAAAAGGGACGCGCGCGGGCTGCGTCCGCGGCGGGACCAGCGAGGGACGGGCTAGTCGCGGATCGAGGGATGGAGCCCCCTCTTCGCTGGTAGCTCCTTCCGCTTCCGCGATGGCAACATCGGAATCCAGAGCTTCCACCTGGATCGCGTATTCGATCGGCGATGAACCAAACACCGCGGGTTCAGGAGCATCTAGGTCTGGCGTGTCTTCGCCGTGAGCCAGTGGCTCCACCGAAAGCGGATCCAGCGATAGCGGCTGCTCCCCGTCGGCTAGACCAAGCAGTTCATCGTCACTGGCAGTGAGGTAACCCTCCTCATTCAAGTTGCCTATTATCAGTTCCGCAGCCCGATACACGTCCTCGTTCACGTGCAGAGAACCTAATTGCCACATCAGGTGGTCGGTCAAAGTCGTGGGCTTGGAAAGGAAATTCTCGAACGAGGGCTTCTCGCTCTCCTCCATCTCAATCGGGGTGCGAAGTCCGGGATCCAGATACTCCGAGAAGAACGAGCCAAAGTCGATTTCGTCGAAGGGATCCTTTTCCTGGGAGGTGGCTTGCGGTGGCTCTTGCTCGTGGGTGGCCAGAGAGAGCGAGCTGTCGCGATCCATTTTTTCTTCGCGGGCGGAAACCTCGTCGAGTAACGGAACCGAGTCGTCGAGTTCCTCAAGAACCGGGTTCTCGGTGAGTTCGGCGGTGATCATGTCGGCCAGCTCAAGCTTGTTGAGCGCCAGCACGCTGACCATCTGCACCAGCCCAGGAGTTAGGATCTGCTTCTGGGAAACTCGAAGGTTTAACTTGGGCTGCAACAAAGCCATGCGAAGGAACCCTGAGGGGCACGCCCCTCTTTCAAATTCTAAACTAAACCATTGAGAAGCTCTCGCCTAAGTACACTCGCTTCACTTCAGGATCATTGCCCAACTGTTCCGGCGTTCCTGCACGGAAGATGCGTCCATCGTTAATGATGTAAGCTCGATCCGTCACGGAAAGGGTCTCACGTACATTATGATCCGTCACCAGCACTCCGATGCCACTTGCCTTTAAATCGAAGATATTTTTTTGCAAGTCCAGAACTGCAATGGGATCAATTCCGGAAAAGGGCTCATCCAGCAAAATGAAGCTTGGAGAGATACAGAGGCAACGTGCAATCTCCACCCGGCGACGCTCGCCCCCAGATAACGCATAGCCCCGGTTCTTGCGAATGACCCCAAGCCCCAATTGCTCGATTAGCCTCTCCATTCGCTCGCGGCGCTCGTGCCACGAAATTGGCTGCGCCTCCAAGACCGCCAGGATATTGTCCTCGACGGTCAGCTTGCGAAAGATAGATGGCTCCTGCGGCAGGTAACTGATGCCATGGTTCCGCGCACGGAGGTACATTGGGACACTAGTGATGTCCTCGTCGTCGATCAGGACACGCCCGGTTTCCGCCCTGATCAGGCCGACGATGATGTAGAAACTGGTAGTCTTGCCAGCACCGTTGGGGCCGAGTAGGCCGACGACTTCGCCTTGCTCGACGTGGACACTGACGCTGTTAACTACCCGTCTCCCACGGTAGCTTTTGCCGATCTCTTCCGCTGATAAAGTGTGCATTTACTTCGTGGTACGAGCGCGAGTAATGGTGGGGGAAGAACGCTTACTTTCAACGAGCACCCTATCATCGTGACTATAGAAAGTCAACGAATCGCCCCATACCGTGCCGTGTTCGGCATCAAAAATGCTAGGGGACTTGCCAGTGAGATAGTACTTCCCGTCATCGGCCGTGTAAACGAGGCGGTCGCCCACCGCTCGGCGGTTCGGCTCAGTAACCACGACGTTGCCCACCGCCACCATGTGATCAATCTGGCTGGGCCCGTTGGATCCGGGGATACCTGTTTTCTTTGGAACCGCGGCCTGTGGCGATGCATCCTTGGTGTCCGCTTCGGCCGGCTTCAGATAAACATCAATCTGCTTGGCGGTGACGGTGTTGGTCGTGCTCTTGGCGAAGACATTGCCGGTATAACGAGCCCGGCGCTCTTCATCCACGTAAGTCAGCCTGTCAGAGGTCACATCGACCGGAACCAATTTGCCGTCCTGACCTCGCTGCACAAACAAGCTCGAGACCGTCTGCGTAGTGTCCGACTCGGCCACGATGCTGCGTTTCTCATTGTCGAAATCGATCTTGGGAGCGCGAACCATGTTGTCCGTCTGCCAGAGGCGGACGTTACCGGTGTAGTGCGCCACGCCAGGTTGCTTCTGGCCAGTCATGTGCTCAGCGGTGACGTGAATCGGGTCCGAGTTCGCCAGCAGGGCGCCGTTGGGCTGCGGCTTCAGATCGCTATAAGTCGTCTTCACGTCATTGTCAGCAAATCCATCGCCGGTCTGGCGATTGATCCGTATCACCTCCGCCGTGGTGGTCATTCCGCCATCTATGATGCGCGGCGAACCGGTGAGCACGAGGATGGAATCGCCCGGGGTGTAGGTGGCGACATCGGCAAAGGCGGAGCGCCCAGCCGTGTCAGGCTTAGCGGAAGCTTCGTGATACCGGAAGTCTCCGGTCTGTATCAGCTTTTCCGCGCCGCCATCGGGCCCGAAGATCACATCGAGATTGCTCGCGGTGCTTATCTTCTCGGGCTGCCCGGGCGAGGTTGACACAATCCGCGAATCCGGCGCGCCGTGCAGCGTTTTCATGCGATTGTTGTCATCGAAGGTCGCGTGGAACTTGCCGGCAGTCGCAACCGTGGTGGCGTTGCCTCCCGTGTCCTGATCTTTACCGGTATTCTTTGCGGGCTTGGAACCGGAGGGCGGAGGGCAGAATCGTAATCATCGCCTTGCCTACCGTGTCAGCTGTCTTGAGCTGATTTCCGTGCTCAAGCTGAAAGTCCAATTGGTCGGCGGCGATTTCCATTGGCTGGCCGCTAGGACCGGACTTTCCGGGCTTAGGCTCCTGCAGCATGTGCGCATTCTTGATCATATGAAAGCGCGACGCCTGTTTCTGGTCATCGAAGTCAACCACAAACGTGTCTGCCGACCCGTGGGTTACGTTGGCGCCATGGGTATCGAACTTCGCGCCGCTTGACAGGATGGCCTGCTGCACCGAGTTGTTTGGCCCCATGTTGAGATCTCCGTGCGGACCCATGATGTCCACGATGGTAGGCCCACGGCTCTCGATATGGACATTGCCTTCGGCCACGACATGCTGCACCGAATTGTCAGGTTCGAGCAGTAGGGTTCCCTTATCCGCGGTCAAGGTCTTGTCTGGCTGTTCGATCCGGGCGTTCAGCAACACCGCCTGTCGAGGCTCTTTTTGGATGGTGCCGCTGGTGCCGGTAATTGTGGCCGGATTCTCGCCGCTGGTAACGATGTGCACGTCCGACTTCAGCAGAAGCTGGTTGTCTTTGGAATCGTAGTAGGCGCCCTTCGCACTGCCACTGGCTTGCGCGCTGCGGAACTCCACGATGTCGTCGGTTTGTGCAATACCGGTTTTCTGATTGAAGGTGAGCGAACGCGTCAGCAGATGCAGCGGGTTCTTCAACTCTTCCGGGGGCGCCTGGTCAGGTCTCTGCGGTCCCTCCGCGTTACCTTGCAGATCAATATGCACCTCTCCCATGGCCTTGACGTCGCCACTCTGCGGGTCATAGGTAAATTCGTCGCCATAGATCTGGTCGTAACGATCGTGGCCGTGACCGTAGACTACGATGTGAACGTTGTGCAGATCGGCGTGGCCCCCGGACTTGAACTGCACGGCCTTGGAAGCTCGAATCGTGTACAGCGTGCGTCCAGCTTCCGACTTCGAAAGCGAAAAGCCGTCGCTTGTCTGTTGAATATCAAAACCCAAGGCTTTGGGCACGCTGTGAAGGGTGGGAACCACCCGGAAACGGGTGATCCAATAGGAAACGGAAACGCCGACAATGAGAACAACGACGCCCCCTATCAGCCACTTACGGACTTGGGCTATGGACTGGAACATCTGTCTTCGATATTACGCCAGCTCCACAGGTCAGCCCAAAGCAGCTTACGAAGAATTGCAGATTCAATGAGATAGGAGCGAGAAAGCCTTTTCCCTCGGCGCCCGGATTACGATGCAGTCGGATGGCATATCGTGGAGCGCCTGGCGACGCTTGGTCCAAACCGCCATAATGAATCCAACACCGGCGGAGAAAAGAGACAGGTACTTCATGAAGTGGCGTACCGTGGCCTGTCCGAAAGACACCCGACCGCCGTCTGCGGTCACCACCTGAAGTCCCATCAGGCGCTTCCCAATGGTCGCGCGATGCGGAGAACTTTCTGCGAAAGCACAATACAACCAGCCGCCGATAGTCAGAACAAGGATGTAAGCCATTCCGGTTGCGACCTTGGAAATCCACGGTTCATAACCAAGCATGCGACCCACCCGGCTAAAGGCAAAGTCGATAACAAAGGTCACCACAAGCGCGCCAGCGGCTTCTAGTGCCACATCGATAGTTCCAGCCCAGACGCGCCGCCAGAAGCCGCCGTACTCGATTGCCACCGGTGGGCCAGTCCCCGTCCCGAGCGGATTAGCAGCATCGGAAGACACCAAGGCCTTAGTTCTTGGCTCGGAGAGCAGGTCACCACAGAAAAGGCAGTATCGGCCGTATGGAAGGCGGGCACTCCCACAACTGGTACAGACCTGATCGAGCACGGTCTCCATCGGATGGGAATACTACGCCGGAGTCACCGGTCTGTAAAGTCGCTCTCGCCGTGACTAAGCCTTATGGGTGTGTCGTGGCGGCGGCGGTTGCGACCAGCGCGCGTGTGAAATCCAGCAGGTTCAGCTGCACCCCGCCGAAGTCAGGATGCTGGTTGTAATCCAGGGAGAAAGCCAGATCGAGCATGTCGCCAACCAGCAGCGCCTCTTGCGAAACCCGCTCCGCCAGCCGCCAGCCCAGCACCTCTCGGGCGCGTTGAAACCGGACGTTGGCGGCATCTTCTCCGGGTACCACTCGCAACTTGATGTGCTTTTCTTTCAGCGTCCGAGCAGGCTGCACGAGCCTAGAATTCCGGGTCACAAACACTGGCACTGGGTTACCCGCTCCGAACGGCTCCAGCTTCTGCAGCGAAAGCCAGAAATCGTTCGTGATATCTTCCAGCCCAATCTCGGCGTCGTACTCCAACACTGGTATGAAGTCCTCCGGCGTCAACCGCTGCCGGGCATACGCGTCCAGCCGCAAACGTAACTCGGGAATGCGCGCAGCCGGGAGCGCGCAGCCCACGGCATGCGAATGTCCGCCAAACCGGTCGAACAGTTCCGGGCTGGACTCGAGCGCTTGCAGAAGGTGAAAGGCGGGGATCGAACGCCCGGAGCCGTGTGCTTCGCCGCCTTCACAGGAGAAAATAAGGGTTGGGCGCCGCCAGCGTTCTACTACGCGTGAGGCGCAAATGCCGATGACCCCGCGATGCCACCCCTCGCCTTCTACCACCAGGCAGTATGCGTCCTTCAACTCCGATGAGGCTTCGATCCGGGCATGGATTTCCTCGATGATGCGTTGCTCTTCCTGCTGGCGATCGCCGTTGAGCTGATTGAGTTCCATGGCCATCTCAGCGGCCTTCAGGGCGTCCTTCTCGGTGAACAGCCGGATGACGCGCTCGGCAACATCCATGCGACCGGCGGCATTGAGGCGCGGGGCCACGCGGAAGGCAATGTCGCCGGCGCTGAGCGGACGCGAGCCATCGAGGTCGCAATTGGCCAGCAGCGCCCGCAGCCCGGCATTGACCGGCTTCCGCAGACCGTCCAATCCAAGTCTGGCAAAGACACGGTTCTCGCCGACGAGGGGTACCGCGTCGGCAATGGTCGCAATCGCAACTATCTTCAGGAACGACGGCAACAGTCGTGCGCGGCCCGTCTCTTCTAACAGCGCCTGCGCAATCTTGAAGGCCACCCCGGCGCCGCATAGTGACTTGCACGGATACTCGCAGCCATGCTGGTTCGGATTGACCACGGCCAGCGCCTTGGGAACGCCTTCCGAATGCGGCAGATGGTGGTCGGTAACGATGAGGTCGATGCCCAAGCGCTGCGCGGTTTCAGCTGCGGCAAAGGCTCGGATGCCGGTATCCACGCTGATGATGATCCGAATGCCACGCTCCGCAGCCTGCTCGATTACCTCGTCGCGCATGCCGTATCCTTCCCGGATACGGTGCGGCACGTGATAGTCAACCTTTCCGCCGCACAACTCCAGAGCCGTCTTGAGAATCACGATCGCGGTGGTGCCGTCCACGTCATAATCGCCATAGATGAAAACGGTTTCGCCGGAATCGATGGCCGCACGCAGGCGCTCCACCGCCGCCCGAAGGCCGGTCATTAGATAGGGAGAATGCAGGTCGTCGAGTGAGGGATTGAGAAACTTGCTGGCCTGCTGAGCGTTCCGGATGCCGCGCGCGGCCAGCAACCGGGCCATGGAAACTGGCAGGCCCAACTCCAGAGCCAGGCGCTGTGCATCTTGGGAGTCGGCGTTGCGAAGCATCCAGCGCACGTCAGCGTTCGTCGTCCTGGTCGAGGTCGTCGATGACCACGCCGCCGAAGTCTTCCACCAGGTCCAGCAAGTGCTGGTAACGCTCGTACCATTCGGTGGAAACTTCGTACAGGAACATGATGCCCTGGTGCGGCCAGCCGAGCTGGATGAAGCCCGTCTTGCCGACGTAGTGACGCAGCGAGCGCGCTTCGTCCATGTCCTCGTCGCTGGGATAGGTGGCGTGCTGCAAGCGCTGCACGAGGTAGTCAAGTTCGTCGCGCTGCAACACCTCTTCGTCCATGGAGAGAAACGCAGCGCCCGAGTGTTTGGCCAGCTCTACAAAATCCTTCCAGCTTTCGGGATTGTCGCGGGGGTCCCACATTACCGAATGCACATCTTCGGTAACGTAGCCCTGAAACCGGCTCAATCCGTGACCGAGGATGAAGGCGGTCATATCGTCTTTGAGACTGGAAAGGTCCTCTGCCATGGGAGGTCTCGCAGCTGCGGATGGAAAATCGGCCGCAGCGGAAATCATCATACTCCGAAGCCAGCAGCCCGGCACAACTGCGCGCCCCAAAGAAGATGATCCCAAACCTGTTGGAAATTGCCCGGCCTTCGGCAACGGCGACACCGTGTCGCGACAAAACCGCCTCAAATCCCTGTGTTAGACTAAGTGTTTCCCGAGCCGATTCAAACCAGACATGCTCTTCTCCAAGGAATACGTGGGCTATCTGGCCCGCGAAGTCACCAACAAACTGATCGAGGGCGAGTTCATCGAGACCTCCGACAAGGCTGCCGTCAACGGCCAAGTCCACGCCGCGTTGCTCGAGGAACTGACGCTAGAGGACCGCATCAACGACGAAGTTCGCATCATTCTGGAAACCTACGCCGAGGAAATGCAGCGCAGCGGCGCCAACTACCAGGAAATGTTCAAGAAGATCAAGAACGAACTCGTACGCAAGTACAAGGCGGTGCTATGAGACTAAGCCGCGAAAAGGTCAACAAACTTGCGCACGCTGTGTCGGACAAACTCGCCGAGATGGACAACGTGGATTTTATCGAGGACCGCAACAGCATTCGGCTGGAAGTCCGCCGCGTTCTGGAACTCCTGATGGCCCAGGAAGCCCGCATCGACACTGCCGCCCGGCAGAAGATCGAAAGCCAGCGCCGCACCATTCTCGAAGGCTCCCAGGAATGGGACATCCTTTACCGCAAGTACTACAACGAAGAAGTGAAGAAGCTGGGGATTTAGCGGGCTCTCGTGACCTCCATCACTGACTAGGCACGCCCGCAGACACTATCGTGGTAGTGTTCCATTCTATCTGGCCGGATTCCAACGCATGAATTCCGGAGGAACGAGGTGTCACGTGAGGCGGCATGTCCTCCCACTGATCGCGTTCGCGCTAATCATCATGAGCGTCTCCGCCCAGCAGCCGCAACAGGGCGCGGACCACATGAACCCATCCCCCCTGGCCCAGGTCACCATCGAGGGAAAACACGTCAACGGCGACAATGTGCTCATCCACAAAGGCATCACCTACGTGAGCGTTCCCGCGCTGGCGCAGGCACTGGGTGCGGCGGTCTCCTCGCAAGGGCAAGTCACGGTGCTTAGCCGTCCCGCTACGCCCGAGCCCGCATGCGGAACCGTTCCCGACGCCAAGAAACTGTCTGACGCTTACCGGAAAGTCGCTGTCCGTATTCCCGACGAGGTGGAGAGTCTGCGGGCGCTCGTGAAGCAATCGGCGGTTATCCCTGGAGCCAGTTTCGATGAAGTAGATCGGCAGATCTCCGAGGCGGAGTTTCGGGCGCAAACCGACGCGGACAAGTCCGTCTCATACGCTTTGAGCCACGCCAACAACGCACTCGCTATTATGTACTTCAAGCTGCTCCGTGGCGTCCCGCCTGAGTACGCGAAGCAGGGCGAGTTTGATTCGGTCTTGTGTGCGATGGAGAGTAAGTTTGCCTTGCAGGTCGGACGCTTGTCGGGCGAAGAGAGCTGCAGCGTCTTCCACTCGAGTGCGAGCGAACTGGAACTGAAGACGACGGCGAACAAGTAGTAACTGACTGCAAGGCTTTGCTGTTCCGCCCTGAGCCATTTTTCCCGGCGCCGCCGCGCACGCTCCCTGCGCCTCCGCTGCTACAATGTCGCCTCTGGAGGCAGCTTGCCCGCAGCTCTGCCGCGCGTGGTCATTGTTGGTGGCGGTTTTGGTGGACTCTATGCCGCGCGCGCCCTGGCCGGCGCTCCTGTGAGCGTCACTCTCGTTGACAAGCGCAACTACCATCTCTTTCGTCCCATGCTGTACCAGGTGGCCACCGGCCTGCTTTCCGCTGACGAAATAGCCGGGCCGCTGCGCTCCATGCTCAGCCGCCAGCGCAATGTCGAGGTGCTGCTCGACGAGGTCACCGGCATCGATCAGCAAGAGCGAATGGTGCACCTGCGCCAGTACGATCTGCCGTACGACTTCCTTGTTCTGGCCACCGGCATTCAGTACAACTACTTTGGACACGACGAATGGCAGCAGATCGCTCCCGGCCTCGAGTCACTGGAGGACGCTGACCAGATCCGCGGCAAAATCCTGCTGGCCTTCGAGCGCGCCGAAGAACTCGCGGCGCTCGGGAATGGCACGCCGCAAGCTGTCCAACAATTGCTTACCTTCGTGCTTGTGGGCGCGGGCACGGTGGGCGTGGAAATGGCCAGCACCATGGCGGAGATGTCGCGCATTGCCCTGGCCCGCGACTTTCGCCACATTGATCCGCGCTCGGCCCAGATCCTGTTATACGAAGCGGAGTCGCGCGTGCTGCCCGGCTATCCGGAAGGTCTCTCGGCCAAGGCGCAGCGCCATCTGGAAAGGTTGGGCGTGAAGGTCCACACCAATACTCGGGTGGACGTGGTCGATGCGGAAGGAGTCGTGGCTGGCGGCCAGCGGGTCTTCGCGGGCACTGTGCTGTGGGGAGCCGGCGTCATGGCCTCGCCTGCAGGCCGCTGGTTAGGCGCCTCTACGGACAAGTCGGGAAAAGTCATCGTCAATCCTGACTTTTCGGTGCCCGGCCATCCGGAGGTCTTTGCCATCGGCGATACGGCTCATGTCGTCGCCCCGTCGCGCAATTTGCTGGGCATCAGGACGAAGCAGCCGATGCTAATGCCCGGCGTCGCGCAGCCTGCGATTCAGGAGGGCCAATATGTCGCCCGACTCATCCTCCGCCGGGTTCTCGGACAGAAGCCGCCAGCGCCCTTCTGGTATTGGGACAAGGGCGACCTGGCGATTGTAGGCAGGACTTACGCTGTCGCCGATCTGCGTTTCCTGCGCTTTGCCGGATTTTCCGCCTGGTTGGTCTGGGCCGCCGTGCACATTTATTTCTTGATCGGCTTCGCCAACCGTTTCTTTGTTTTGTTGCAGTGGGGCTTCGCATTTATTACCAAACGCAGGCAGGTGAGAATCTTTCCGAGCGATGCGGGAAGCAAGGACGGTGCGTAACCCAGCTTGCCACCACCTCAATGCACGGTCTTCATCTTGCGCGACATGTAGTCCATCAGCAGGTACTGTCCCAGAGTATACGGCGTCGTGAAGTAGGCTTTGCCGCGGCACATCTCCGTCACTTTCTGTACGAACTGCACCAGGCCGTAGTCGGAGGCGAGCATGAAGGTGTTGATCAGGATCCCCGCGCGCTTGCATTTGGAAACTTCCTTCAGGGTTTCGCTCACCACCAGCGGATCGAGGCCGAAAGCGTTCTTGTAGATTCGCCCGTCTTCGAGGGTCAGCGCTGAGGGCTTGCCGTCGGTGATCATCACAATCTGCTTCATGTCCTTGCGCTGGCGTTGCAGAATGCGCTGTGCCATACGAAGACCTTCGCGAGTGTTGGTGTAGTAGGGGCCAACCTTGACGCGCGCCAACTGCGAGAGCGGCAACTCCTCGGCAGAGTCGTGGAAGAGCACCAGCGAGAGCGAGTCGCCGGGATATTGCGTGCGGATGAGATGGGAGAGCGCCATCGCTACTTTCTTCGCCGGCGTAAATCGGTCTTCGCCGTAGAGGATCATGGAATGTGAGCAGTCGAGCATGAGCACGGTGGCGCACGACGACTGATACTCGCACTGATGTACCTGGAGGTCACCGTACTCAATGTTGAGCGGCAGGTGCAGGCCTTCGCGCTGAATGGCACTCGAGAGCGTGGCAGTGATATCAAGATTCAGCGTATCCCCGAACTCGTAAGTTTTGGAGGCGCCGCTGGCCTCGATGCCTGTAGCCTGATCGCGGGTGTCGTGGCGGCCGAAGCTGGATTTGCCCAGCGAACCCATCAGATCGCGCAGCGCGCGAAAGCCAAGAAAGTCGAGCCCCTTGTCGGTGATCTCGAAGCGCGCCTGTGATTGCGCGTCTCCGACCTGCCCGCCGGCGGTTGAGTTGCGCGCGGGATCCTGTGGCTGGTCGACGCTGATATAGTCTTCGTGCTCCATGCGCTCGATGAGTTGTTCGATCAATTGTTCCATCTGCTCGAGGCTCATGTTTTCTATCTGCTCGCGCATCTGGTCGTCGAGCATGTCGCTGTTGAGCAGGGCCTCAGCGATGGCCTGGCGCAGGTCCTCGAGCGATTGCTCCATATTGTGGAAGTCGTAGAAGTCCATGTACTGCTGCTGGAAGCCGCTCTGCAATAGGTAGTCGGAGAGCGCGTTGAGCAGGTCCTCCATGCTCATCTCGGAGGCTGGCTCGGGAACGTATTTCTTATACTTGATGAACTTCATAAAGAATCAACCAGCAACGTCATTGTTCAAGAACCATTTTATTGCAATCGCCAACTGCCAGTAGCCAGTTGCTAGTCGCCAGTTGCTCGTTGCGTCTTCATGGCACCGCGACATTCACTTGCGCGGTCGCCCGGCCGTACTGGTTCGTGGCGTAAAGAGTGTACGTCGTGGTCATGGTCGGATACACGACGACGCTCGTCTTGCGAATCGCGCCCACCGAAGGCGAAACGACGTTGTACTCGCCATTGGTTTCGCTCCAGCTCAGGGTCACCGGCTGTCCCGAACCGCCGGACTGTGTGGCGGTAAAGCTCTTGATCGTGGGACTAGGCCCAGTCGGCACGTTTCCTGGCGAGTACAGCGGCGAGATGAGCAACACTTCAAAGTCGGAGGCCGTCAAGCTTTTCAGCAGGTCCAGATCGTCATTGTTCCAGCGGTCATCAGGGGTGCCGCTGATATACATCGAACTGCCGTTGTCGGCCATGATCATGCCGTACTGCTTGAGAGCAGTCAGGATCACTTGATCATCGGGCGGAAAGCTGGAAATGTCGAAGCCCGCTTTCAGACGCAGCCGCATGCCCATCGGCGCTGCCAGTGGGTTGCTGGAATTCGCCGCCCAGTGCGATGCGGGCGGTGTAAATGCCTGCTTACTGTCATGCAGGGTGAAGCGCACGGCGTGCTTGATAACGCCGGCCGCAACCTCATCGTAGCGGACCAACCCCGGCATCAGGGGCAGACCTGCGGCATCGGCCGAGGTCCACGTGTATGGCCTCTGCTCATTTGTAGTCAGGTCCCACACGGCAGCGGAATCGGCCTGCCAGCTGCCATCGCTTTGTTTGTAGGCGTGGTAAAGCTCGTATAGCCAGCAGTTGCCTTTGTCGATGATCAGCACGTGGCGGTCGCCATGATCAGGCTTGGGATAGCCCTCGATCGGCGCTTTGGGCGGGATCGGCATGGGCCCGGGGTCGCTCTCGTCACCGTATGCTGTGAAATTGATGCTCACGAGCGCCTGACCAGCCGGCACTACCTGATACGGGATACCGATGGTTGAACCGTTGTACAGTCCGGCGCCGAAGTCAGGATGCAGGTTCACGCCGGAGCCGATGAAATTGATGATTGCATCTGAGTTGGGATCGAGCGGAGCGTTATAGATGTTGGTGTTCCACAGGCTGTTCGACTGGAATGGAAGGAACCCGTTCAGGCTTCCTTCACGGCCAAGGCTGAGCACCGAACATGGATTACCCTGCGCAAGTCCAGAGATTGAGACCGTGATCAGGATAGCGGCGAGCAGCAAGGAGTGGAGAAAAGTCTGCCGCATAACGAATGTCCTTTCTCGACTTGTGGCGTGATTCGGCTAACCGGCGGCGGAGTGGCGATGCAAGAATGCTTTCTTAGCGTCGCGAAGGGCTTCGACTACTTCGCAGCCGGCCCTTCGCTCGAAGCGTTTTTCTGTCCGGCATAATAGCCGCTGCGCGTACGCACCTGTAGCTTTTTGTAGCCCTTGGCCTGGGCATCGACCTTCACCGTGCGATAGCCGCCCGCGCTCTGCGGCGTGTCAGGCTTGTACCCGATAGTGTATTGGTTGCGAATGTCGTGGGCGATTTGGTTGGTAATCTCGTTGACCTCGCTCAGGTCCTTAGGAAAGAAGGCGACGCCTCCGGTTTCCTCGGCCATCTCGCGCAGCGCCCGCCGCGCCCGCTTGGAATGCTCCTCCTGAAGCAAGCCGATGGTGTAAACCGTGGGACCATTTTCCACCTGCAGCCGCCGGATCGCCTGCTCCAGGGACTCGCGGCTGGCGTTGTCCTCGCCATCCGTAACCACCAGCAGAACCTTCTTTTCCAGGTCGCCGTTCTTCTTTAAGTGATCGGCCGAGGCCACCGTCGCGTCATACAACGCTGTGCCGCCACGCGCTTCGATGCGCTCCAAGGCATCTTTGAGCTTGGGGATGCTGGCGGTGTAATCCTGATCAAGGAAATATTCCTCGTTGAAGTTGACAATGAAAACCTTGTCCTGGGGATTGCTGGCCTTTACCAGATTGATGGCAGCCGCATTCACTGCCGGCCGCTTTTCTCGCATGGAACCTGAGTTGTCGATAACGATCCCCATGGCTACGGGAATATCCTCGCGGCGGAAAGAAATGATCTTCTGCTCCTTGCCGTCCTCACGAATAGTAAAGTCGTTACGGGCGAGACTGGTGACCAGACGGTTGTGGTCGTCAACGACGGTGGCGTGCAGCGTAACCTCGTCAACCTCCTTCTTAAAGACAAAGACGTCGCCTTCTTTGGTTTCAGGCGCCTGTCCTGCCGGAGGTGTCGTGCTCGGGGAGGCTTCTGGTGGCGGCGGAGACTGTGTTTTTTGTGGGCCTGCCGCAGCAGTGCCAGCGGGTGGTTGAGCCGGGGCTGCCGAATTCTGTGCTGTCAACCAAGTCCCCAGCACCACCACCACGCCGACTAGCAATAGGAACCAATTTCTACTATTCCGAGGGCGCATAGTATCCCGTTTTGGCGTAGACGTGTAGCGGCGGCAAACCTTTGGGAGGATTCAGTTTTACCTTGATCTTGCGCCACTTGCCATTTTTTGAGGGATCCGTCGGACGGTACCCGAGGATGTATTGGTTGCGCAGTTCAATGCCAATCTTGGTCGCCACATCGGCCAACTCGTTGGGCGAATTGATGACAAATGTCCGTCCACCCGTGACATCGGTAACATCGGTTAGCAGCGCGGGCCCTTCGCGCTCTTCGGGTGTCTTGAAGTAGGGGTCGAATAGACCAATGGCATAGATCTGCACATCGGCCTCGCGCACCATGGACTTGATTTCGCTCTCCGTATAGCGGCTGTGGTTGTCGCCACCGTCGGAGATAATAAGCAGCGCCTTCCTCTCGTAATGCGCTTTGCGCATACGGTTCATGCCCAGGTAAATCGCGTCCAGCAAGGCAGTACGGCCTTTCGGAGCCGCGTAAACCAGCTTGTCCTGGATGTCTTCCACGGAGGACGTGTAGTCCACCAGCAACTCCGGTTTGTCAGAGAAGGTGATGAGGAAAAATTCGTCCTGCGGATTGGCGGTGCGGAAGAATTCGACCACCGCCTGGCGCGACTTGTCGATCTTGTCTGACATGGAGCCGCTAATATCAAAGATGACGCCCAACGAAATGGGTGCGTCCTCACTGGAGAAGTGCCGGATCTCCTGCGGCTTGCCGTTGTCGGTCAGCTCGAAATTTTCTTTTTCCAGCCCGGTTACCAGCCGGTTCATCGGATCCGTAATGGTCACCGGAACCAGCACCAGGTCCACGTCCTTACGCAGCGGTTTGGTGTAGGTTTTCAGGCTGGGATCGATGTTGGGCGGCGGAACTGCGGCCGTGGTCTTCTTGGCTTCGCGAGGGACGACATGGATGTCATCTTGCGCGCGGCCGGAAGCCGTCAGGAGGCCAGCGACGCAAAGCAAGCCGAGGGGCAGCAGGAAGCCGTAACGGAGACGCACAAGGAATTGGACGGGCAGACCAGCAAGATGTCCTGTCCGCCAAACAGGAAATAGACGCCGAATCGTCGAGTACGTTGACCCGAACTCCCAACCTCGACCGCGGGCCATAGGGTTCCCCAGATTGGCCTGATGTTATCACAGCAGACGGATAGCCGGACAATCCTGCCAGCGCTCCGCGCTGCACTTCTACATGCACTGGATGACTGAGCAACGTTCTGGTTTTCTAATCTTAACTGCTACAATCGAAATGTCCTTCCGACGGCCAGCCGCAGCGCCCAAACTCATCATCGGAGGCGTAATCATAATGGCGAAAGTATTCCCCTTTCGAGGTCTGCGCTACAACCCATCCAAGGTGAAACTGGCTGAGGTGGTGACCCAGCCCTACGACAAAATTTCCCCGGCCATGCAAGACCGTTACTACGAGTCCAGCCCGTACAATCTGGTGCGAGTCATTCTTGGCAAGCCGGAAGCCGGAGACAACGAACAGCAAAGCGTCTATAGCCGTGCTGCCGCTTCCGTGCAGCAATGGCGCGTGAACGGCGTCTTGTCGGCCGACGACGAACCCAGCCTTTACCTGTACACCCAGACTTTTCGCCTACCTGGCGATAGCTCGGGCGCGGTGCTCGAGCGACGCGGCTTCATTGCCCTCGGCCAGCTGGAGGACTATGACCAGAAGGTGGTCTTCCGGCATGAGCAGACGCTGAGCAAGCCCAAGGCCGACCGGTTGAACCTTCTCCGCTCTACCCAGACGCACTTTGGCCAGCTCTTCATGCTGTATAGCGATCCTGCGGCGGAGATCGATGCCATTTTGCGGCAGAGTGGGCCCCCGACAGCTGAAGTCCGCGATGAATATGATGTGCTACACCGGATGTGGAAGGTCTCCGACCCAGTCGTCGTTCAAGCTGTGCAGTCGAAGATGGCCGACAAGAACCTGATCATCGCTGACGGGCATCACCGTTACGAGACAGCCCTGAACTACCGCAACGAAATACGCCAACAGATGGGCGCCCGTTCTTCCGAACCGTATGAGCGGGTCATGATGACCTTCGTCAACATGGAAGCGCCGGGATTAGTAATCCTGCCCACCCATCGGGTGGTCTTCGGACTGGAGAACTTCTCCATCTTTGAGACGGTTGCCAAGCTGCAATCAAACTTCGAGGTCGAGGACGTCGGACCCCTCGACGAAATCGAACCGGCTGTGGAGCGCCTGCGCCAGGCTGGCACCGATCGTACGGCGCTGCTTGCGGCTACATTGCATGGCGGTTTCCTGCTGATTTCGCGCTCGACGACGCCATGGACTGAAGCAACTGGTTTGTCGGAGCGGCAGCGCGCCCTGGACGTGGTCCAACTTCACAAGCTGGCGCTGGAAGGAGCGCTGGGACTGTCGGAGGAGGATATTCGCGACCAGAAGCATCTGCGCTATGTGCGTGATGCGCGCGAGGCCGTGAACCAGGTGCGTGAGGGCGCTAATGTCGCTTTCCTGATGAATCCGGTGCGCATGGAGCAGTTACGCGATATTGCGTTTGGCGGCGGAGTAATGCCGCAGAAGTCCACCGACTTCTATCCCAAGCTGCTGAGCGGTCTGGTCGCCTATTCGCTGGAAGAGGCCGCGCAGACTTTAGCGGTTGGAGGTAGGTAGGTTGCAGCGTTCCGGCCGCAGGTCGCGGCTGCCACTCGCACTCCTTTGTGTCGCGACCTTGCTGCTGGCCGGTCTGTTCTGGCGTTATGCTCCAGTCCACGCCCAGGCGCCTGAGCAACAAAGTCAGATCTCTGTCTATTCCCCACAGACGTCTTATTCCGTTCCTCTTCTTGACGTGAAAGGCCAGCCCTATATCGGCGTGGTCGAACTGCTGGAGCCGTTGGGTGCAGTGGACGCGCGACCGGATGGCAAGAAGTACAAGCTGCGCTACACGCCTCCGGGTGGCCGTCCTGCAGAAATGCAGTTCACCGACGGGAAGAACAAGGCCAAAGTTCGCGGCGAAAATTACAAGCTGTCTGCCAATTTCCTGCTGCAGAACGGGCGCGGCTATGTGCCCCTGGACGCAGTTACCAATCTGCTTGCAAAATTCCTCGGGGCCCAAACCCAATACCACCCATCTGGGCGACGCCTGTTTATTGGCACAACTCCGGAACACTTCACGCTGGAATTACATGAGGGCAATCCTTCACGCCTGCTGGTGGGCTTCACTTCCACTGTAAATCCCACCATTGCGACCGAGCCTGGGCGCGTACGCCTCACGTTTCGGCGCGAGCCGATCGCTGCCTCGGGGCCCGACAACGTGACCTATAACGATCCCCTGATCACGGGCGCCAGCTTTTCCGAGCACGATGGCATCGCCGAACTTGACATCACCGGTACCGCCCCGTTGATGGCCAACTTTGCCGACGGCGGCAAAACCATCATCGTGACCGGCGCTCCACCACCGCCTCCACCAGTGGCCGAACAGGCGCCTTCACCACCGCCTGCCGCGCCCAACGCGACTCCGCCACCTCAGCCGCGTCAGCCTGCGGCCCCACGCTTTCTGGTGCTGATCGATCCCGCCCACGGAGGCAGCGACATCGGCGCCGCTATCACGCCTGATCTGCCGGAGAAAGATGTCGTGCTGGCCCTGGCCCGGCGGGTGCAACGTGAACTCGGCAACCGTGGCATTGCGGCCGGTCTGTTGCGCAATTCCGACATCGCCATCTCTCTCGACCAGCGCGCCGTCTCGGCAAACGCAGCTCGTCCGGCGCTGTACGTTTCGCTCCACGCAGCCAACACTGGCCGGGGAGTTCATGTATTCACCGCGATGCTGCCTGCTGCCAACGTCTCGCCTCAGAGCTTCCTTCCCTGGGACACAGCGCAGGCGGCGTTTCTTGATCTGAGCAGCTCGGTCGCCGGCTCGGTAGCGGCGGAGCTCGAAGCTCGTAAGCTGCCGAACGCGACGCTGCTCGCACCTTTGCGTCCGATGAACAACATCGCTGCGCCCGCGGTCGCCGTGGAGATCGCGCCTCCGGCCGGCAAGGTCGAAGACATCGCCACCGCCGCGTACCAGGAGCAGGTGGCGCAATCGATTGCCGCTGGGATTGCCGCGGTACGCAGCAAGCTGCCCGAGGTGCGCCCGTGACGCGACGCATTGCCGTGATTTTCGCTGTGCTGATTGCAGTCGCGATTGGGCTTGGTCTTTACGCGCTGCATTTGAAGCGTAAAGTGGCGCGCGATGAGCAACTCGCCGCTGAGCAGCAGCTGGCGATGGCGCCGCCTGCCAGCGGCCCACCCGCGCCGGTAGCGCTCTATATCGCTTCTGACAGCGATGCGACTCTGCGCAAAAGCCAGATGAATCTTGTCCTGCCGGCAGAAAGGTCGGAACGCGCGCGGGCGGTGTTGCGAGCGCTGTTCGGAGCGTATTTACAGTCGCCGTCGCCGCATCCCATCGGTCCAGGCGCGGACGTGCGTGATGTGTATCTTCTCGGCGATGACACGGCGGTGGTGGACACCAACTCTGCCTTTGCCGATAAGCATCCTTCGGGGGTGCTGGCTGAGGAGTTGACGGTGGCGTCGATCGTCACCACTCTTAACGCCAACGACAGCAAGATCCAGCGCGTGAAAATTCTGGTCAACGGCCAGGAGCGCGAGACGCTTGCCGGTCACGCCGACTTGCAGCGCTTTTATCTCGCCAGCAACATCGGCCAGGTCGCAAAGGACCTGCAATGATGCTACCTCGTATTGGCGTTTTTGACTCTGGCGTCGGCGGCCTCACCGTCCTCAAGGCCATGGCCGAACAGATTCCTGCGCACTACTTCTATTTCGGCGACACGGCGCGCCTGCCCTACGGCACGAAATCGGCGGAGACGGTCGCGCGCTACGCGATCGGAGCGACGCGCTTCCTCGAAGCGCAGAATATCGACTTGCTGGTGATTGCCTGCAACACAGCAACGGCGCTGGCATTGCCGCTCATTAAAGAGGCTGCACATGTCCCCGTCGTCGGCGTCGTCGAGCCCGGAGCAGCGATGGCTGCCGAGGTGAGTACGCAGCGCGCGGTCATCGTCATCGCGACCGAGGCCACTGTCAGCAGCCACGCCTATCGTGACGCACTGCAACGCCATGGGCTCGAGGCCTACGAAAAGGCTTGCCCGCTGCTGGTTCCGCTGGTGGAGGAAGGATGGACAGAGCATCCTGTCACCGAACAGGTGGCGCGCATTTATCTGGGCGAAGCGATGGCGCAGGCGTCTGACCAGGCCGATGTCTTGGTGCTCGCCTGCACGCACTATCCGCTGCTCGCGCCGACTCTGCGCCGCATCCTTCCCGGGCACATGCAGATCGTGGATTCCGCCGAGTCCACCGCGCGGGTGGTGCGGCAGATGTTATGAGAGAAATCAGGCTGTCATCCTGAGCGGAGTGAGGTCGCGTCAGCGACTGAACGGAGTCGAAAGCCTGCCCTAGCTTGTCGAAGGGGACCCGATCGAAGGTCTCTCCTTCCGAGCATCGCACCTTCCGCTTCTACGTGACCGATTCGGTGGACAAGTTCAAGCGACTCGCCGCACGCTTTCTCGGCCGCCAAGTGGACAATGTCGAACACGTCGACCTGGGTGGGTGATTCATTAGCTCTGGAAGCGAACCTTGTTGATATTGTCATCCCGACCTAGGACTTCAGTCCGAGCGGAGGGACCTGTTGTTCGCTTGCTGCTAAATCCTCCCTAGTACAATCGCCCGTATGGTTTATCGCTCGGATAATCGTTCTCTCGAGCAGATGCGGCCGGTCAATATCGTTCCGGACTTCGTCTCTACCGCCGAAGGCTCGTGCCTCATCGAGTTAGGCAACACCCGCGTCATCTGCACGGCGACCATCGAGGACAGCGTCCCACAATTCTTGCGTAACAGCGGCAAAGGCTGGGTCACCAGCGAATACGGCATGTTGCCGCGCTCCACCCTCACGCGTTCGCCGCGCGAAGCAACCAGGGGCCGGGCCAGCGGCCGCACGCACGAGATCCAGCGGCTTATCGGCCGCTCGCTGCGCGCTGTAACCGATCTCGAAAAGTTGGGCGAGCGCACTCTCTTCCTCGACTGCGACGTCATCCAGGCTGACGGCGGCACGCGCACCGCATCTATTACCGGCGCCTTCATCGCGATGGGACTGGCGATGCTGCGCATGATCGAGTCCGGTGCGCTCACGGTCGCTCCCATTCGCGACTACATTGCGGCGACCAGCGTCGGCATCGTGGACGGCGAGGTTATGCTCGACCTCAGCTACGAGGAAGATTCGCGCGCCGATGTAGACATGAACCTGGTCATCACCGGCAGCAAGAAGATTGTGGAGGTGCAGGCCACAGCCGAGCGCCGTCCATTCGATGACGCGCAGTTGGCGAAGATGATGGCGGTGGCGCGCAAAGGCATCGAGTCGCTGGTCGCGCGCCAGCAGGCGGTGCTGGCTGGCTTGCCGCTGCGTCAGTGAGATTCACGCAAGCCAGCGCGCAGGAACTTGTGTACGAGCGCTGTTTACCACTTCGTAAAATCACCAGCGCACAATGCGAAACCCGACGCTGACGGTTTGCTATGGCATAGCTGCGAATCCGCTGACTCCGCATGGGTGGACAAAACGGCAGTCGTGCCCGTCGACGACCCGCGGCGTTCAGCCTTGCCGTCGCTGAAATCTGAACCATTTCTTGCGATTTGCTGAAAGTGCAGAGGGTCCTCTCGATTCTGAGCTTCGAGGAGAAGGAGATGAATAGCAGCGACGAAAAACCGGTACGCCCTACTATTGAACAACTTCATGTGGATCTTCGTCGGCTCGAATGGGCACCGGGACTCAGCGAGGAAACGTTAACGGCGATCACGAACACGGCTGAGTGGGTCGAGTTTCATACCGGGGAAGTGGTCATTGAAATCGACTCAGAAATCACTCATCTGTACTTCCTGATCACGGGCCGGGTGCAGTCAACGCTCCACGATTCGCTGGGCAAGGTGGTTCAGACAGATACTTTCGTTCCGGGGCGTGCCATTGCATTGATTGCCATCGGTTCATCGGATCGCGCTCTCTTGCACGTCGAAGCTATTGAGCCTTCGACAGCAATACGATTGACGCCATAGGACCTGCTGCAGCTTGCAGCGAGGCATGCAGACTTTCAACTTGCTCTATTTCGCTTGGTAGTGAACGCGTTCAAGCGATACGTGATGGTCGATCGTTCCCTCCCGAAGCCATCCGTCGTGGGTATTATTCATCACAGCGAGGCGAGCCGTTCACTCGTCGGCTCGATTGGCACGTCGACTTAGAGAATTGGACGAGTCTCCGGCGGTTATCGGTGACGACGAGCAATGGAAGCCGGGCGGAGATATACCCTTTAAATTGCTTGCTCGGAGAAGGCCAAATTCGACAAGACCTTGTTAAAGAGTGGCCCTCGAACAGGCGGCTTCTGATCGATGTTCGAGCGGACTATTCACCCGAGGCA
The DNA here is from genome assembly GCA_963837245.1 of uncultured Acidobacteriaceae bacterium. Lineage (GTDB taxonomy): Bacteria > Acidobacteriota > Terriglobia > Terriglobales > Acidobacteriaceae > Bog-257. The sequence goes on from CAWIMR010000013.1 coordinate 120,877, forward strand.
ATGATGCGGCTGGTGAGTTACGTCGACATTGTGCTTTGGTGTGTTCGGCCGCAAGATGCGCGCGCAGCAGTTGCTCTGCTCGAAGGACTGGTGAAGAGCGTACCCAGATGGCGAGACAAGATCCGGATCGTGTGGGTTCTCGACCGCAACGAGCCAATCGCTCCCTATGTGCCGGAGTTGTATCAACTCGCTGAACGACACTTTAAACTTACTTTTGACGCTCCTGGAGCAAACCAAAACACTTTGCTGCAGCATGGATTCGAACGGATCGTTCATCACTTGCGAGGCATCCAGATCGGTTTGGCGCTCGGGGGTGGCGCAGCTCGAGGCATGGCTCATCTCGGGGTGCTCAAAGCGTTTGAGCGGCATGGCATCTACATCGACATGCTGTCGGGTACGAGCGCTGGTGCGATGGTTGGCACCTTTTACGCGGCTGGCTTCGATCCCGACTACATTGCTCGGCGCTTCAAGACCGAATTACAGCCATCGTGGTTCTTTCGACAGCTGCCCGGCGCCGGCTACTGGTATTTGCTCTACAAGTACAGATGGCGCCAATTCGATTCCATGCTGCGGAGATACTTGGGTCAAGCCAGGATGGAGCAATTGATGCTTCCGACGTTTACAGTCTCCGTCGATCTCGTCCAGGCAGAAGCGGTAGTGCGCGAGGCTAACGATGCGACAATCGGCGTCATGGAAAGTATCAATCTTCCTCCTCTATCGCTTCCTATCATTGAGTCAGGCCAGGCGTTGGTGGACGGCGGGTTGCTCAACAATGTTCCTGCCAATGTGCTGGTAGCCAAGGGATGCAATTTTGTCATCGCATCAACTGTCACGGCACAGCTGGAGAAGGATTTTGAAGGAATTAGTTCCAGGCTCACCGATCGGTTCTTGTCAACAATTCAAGTGATCATGCGACAGACCATGGTCCAGGACTACAACATGAACTCCGTTGGAGTACAACCGGCAGACTTTGTGCTCGCGCCCGACGTGACGTCCTTTGATATATCGGAATTCACTCGGGCCGATGAAATGGCGCGTATCGGGGAAGCGACAACCGATGCATCCGTGGCAAAGCTGCGCAAGATGCTTAGCAGGCTTGATTCCAAACTCTTCGAGACAGGAGCGAGCCGAGGCAATTGAATAAACGTACTCTAAAGATCGCTGGACACAGGGCAACTAAATTGACAGGCCCTCCTGAGAGTTCTCCGGCTCGAGCCATCAACCGTTACAGCTTTCTGCGTCGCCAACCTGCGAAAGTGACTCGTCCCAGCTAAGGCATAGATTACTTTGGATAAAGCGCCATTCCATTAGCCATCCTCGGGATGGTACATGACGGGCGATCGCGCACCGCCCCTCAGCCCCGCTCAGAAGTCCTCGCACGCGATGGGCGTATTCATTTAGACTGTTATGTTCTGCAACTGCGGGCCCAGCCGCTATTCTGCAGGATCGAATTCAAAATCCATTCATACCGGGCGCGCCGCGCCTGAGGAGGTTCTGCCATGAAACTTACTCCCGGAAAGCTTGCGGGCATCAAGGCCGTTTCGAACGATCGTGGCGTCATCGCCGCGGCCGCCATGGACCAGCGCGGCTCTCTCAAGAAGGCGCTGGGCCAGTACGCCACGGACGCGGGTCTGGAAGAGTTCAAGATCAACGTGACCGAGGTGCTGACCAAATACGCCAGCGCCATACTGCTCGATCCTGAGTGGGGATTGCCGGCCGCGAAGCGCCGCGCCAAGGGTTCGGGACTCCTGCTGGCTTATGAGAAGACCGGCTACGACAAGGCGCTGCCCGGCCGCCTGCCTGACCTGCTCGATCTGTGGTCGGTGAAGCGACTGAAGGAAGCGGGGGCCGATTGCGTAAAAATCCTGCTGTACTACTCCACCTACGACGATCAGAAGATCAACGACCATAAGCGGGCGTGGACCGAGCGCATCGGCGACGAGTGCAAGGCCAACGACATCCCGTTCTTCCTCGAACTGATCGGCTACAAAGAGGGCGTCGACGAAAAGGGCGCCGAATACGCGAAGCTGAAGCCTGGCGTTGTGGCCAAGTCGATGGAGGAGTTCTCCAAGGACCGCTACGGTGTGGACGTGTTGAAGGTCGAGATCCCGGTGAACCTGCAATTCGTTGAAGGCGCGAAGTCGTTCAAAGGCACCGCAGCCTACACCAAGAAGGAAGCGCTCGACCACTACCGCGCCGCCGCCGGTGCGACCAGCAAGCCATTCATCTATCTGTCGGCAGGCGTGAGCAATCCCGAGTTCATCGAGGACCTGGAGTTTGCCGCCGAGTCGGGCGTCAAGTTTAACGGCGTGCTTTGCGGACGCGCCACCTGGAAAGACGGCATCCCCATCTTCGCCGAGAAGGGCGCAGCCGCCTTCCGCACGTGGCTGGAAGACGAAGGGGTTAAGAATATCGGCAACGTCAACAATGCACTGAAGGCCGCGACCCCGTGGTACAGCATCTATGACGTGCCGGAGGCGGTGGGAGCAAGATAAGCTTCAAAGTTGCAGGAGATTCAACGGCGCGCGGAGAATATCTGCGCGCCTTTCTTATGCTTTGCCCTCAGGGCCTTTACCTGTAGTCCCGACCTGTTTTAGCGGCAATCGCATATTAAAAGTTATATAATTCGAAACAAGAGGCGGGACCGTATGCCGGCCGAGATCCATTGGGAAGGAGACTCGAAAGAAGTGTTGAGTGCATTCCCGTCCGATGTAAAGAAGAATTTCGGTTATAACCTGCGAAGGCTGCAAAACGGCTTGCTGCCAGTCTGCGACACTCGCTCATTGTCCTCCATTGGAAAGGGCGTGTATGAACTGAAGGACGTAGACGAGCGCACTTGGTATCGGGTGGTGTACCTGTCCAAAATCGGCGACGTAATCTACGTCCTTCACTGTTTCGAAAAGGACAGCCGAAAAACTGCTCGCCGCGACATCAGCATTGTGCACGAGCGACTGAAAGCAGTTCGACAGCGAATACCGGAGGGAAAACGTGAAAAACGTCGCCAATAAGCCAAGGCACGTCACCAGGGGAAACGTCTTCGACGATCTGGGATTCTCACATTCCGAAGCCACCGCTCTGAAGCTGAAGGCGACACTACTTGACGCTATCCTTGGCGAAATCGAAGACAAGGGATACACGCAAAGCGAATTGGTTGGGATCCTCGACGAGTATCAACCGGCGATCAGCAACCTGATGCGGGGTAAAATCACGAAGGTCAGTCTCGAAAAACTCCTGACCTACACGGATCGCCTGCGGATGCGAACGAAGCTCACGGTGATCCGAGCGCCACGGGCTGCGAACCAACGCGCCCGACCAATCCCCAACGGCGCGGCTATAGCCGTGCGCTAATCATTTCCGGCAACCCGCGCAGTACCCGCCAATCTCAAAGCGTGCGATCAAGATGTGAAACTGGCAATCGCGCTCCACCTGTCCTTTGACGCGGTCGAACAGGTCGCTCTCGAACTCCTGCACCTTGCCGCATCGCAGACAGGTCATGTGCATGTGGTCGCGCTGCGGACGCCGCTCGTAAAAATGGCCTTCCCCTTTCACGTGCAGCAGGTCCAGCTCATCCACCAACCCCTGGCGTTTCAGTAGCGCAAGAGTCCGGTAGACGGTAACTCGATTGATCTCAGGGTCGACCCGCGCAGCCTTGCGCAGGATCTGGGCGGCATCCAGATGCTGCTTGGCGGTTTCGATGATTTCCAGAATGATACGGCGTTGGCGCGTCATGCGAATTCCGCGGCTCAGCAGGGCTGTCTGCAATGCGCCGGGCGCTTCGGTTTGTGGCATCGGCATATTATTGCCCCATTTTTGTTGCAGTAGGTTGCAACTGCGTTGCAATCAAATCTTTGCCAACTACTTGACCCGTCGTCCGGGTTATCGCCTAATAGAGGTACAGCTTTTGCAACAGCGTTGCAAATAAATTCTTTCTCTACCTGCAACAATTAGTTGCAATCGAGTTGCAACTGCAATCCAAGAGTGATTATACATCAGGCCCAGAACCACAAGGCCTTGGCCGCCACGATGGGATGCGATTGTCCGACGCAGGTTCTTGTGAGGAACGTGAGCTCTCGAACTAGCGAAAGCATTTATGGGTCTTATGAAGATTTTTAGATCGTATCTACCGGCAGTTCGTATCATGCTGCTGCTGGCCGGGGTGCTGCTGCCGTCCTACGTCAAGGGTCTTTGCCAGGAATATCCCTATTTCGTTACCTATTCGCAGGAAATGGAGGAGCCGGGCAACCTCGACATCGAAATGTTCAATGTGGTGGGAAACCCTCAGGGAGGTGACAGCTTCCTGGGCTCGGACGTCGAGTTCGAATATGGACTGAAGGGATGGTGGACCACCGAGTTTTATCTCGACGGGCAGAGCCACCCAGAACCAGAGCACCATCTTTACCGGATTCCGCTGGGAGAACCGGTTCCGTCCTTTGGCCCGTGAGCACTGGATCAATCCCGTGCTTTATGCCGAGTTCGAGGACACCAGCGCGGACAAGACCATTCGCGAGGTCGTGGGACATGATGGTCTGCCCGATTTTCTGGTGCCGAACTGGCTGGCGCACATGGACAAGGAGCGGGAGATTGAGCTCAAACTGATTCTGGGCAGCAACGTCCGCGGCTGGAACATCAGCGAAAACTTCATCGCCGAAAAAAATCTGGCCGGCGATCCCTGGGAGTTCGGCTATGCGCTCGCGGCCAGCCGCCCCCTGCAACTTGCGGCCAGCGCCCGCGAATGCGCCCTTTGCGCGGAGAAGTTTCAAGCGGGACTGGAGATGTACGGAGGCTTGGGTGATGCAAACGGGTTCGGGCTGCACCTCACGTCGCAATATCTGGGTCCGACCGTTAACTGGACCGCCCCGAATGGAATGACGGTGTCGTTCTCGCCACAGTTCGGATTGAATGGCTACAGCATACCGGTTTTGTATCGTTTCTCGGTATCTTATGAAATCCAGCAATTCCTCAGTTACTTTCATCGGAGCGGACAATGACCGGCAGACCATTATTGCCGTTGGTCGGAGCGCTTCTCGTCGTCTTATCGTCGCTGACTCTGTTCGCCACATCCAACGGAGCCTGGCTGGCGAATGTCCCGCAAAAGGACCGGGAACGAGTTAATCCTTATCGCGACCAGCCGGACGCAGTAGCGGCCGGCCACCGAATCTTTCTCGATCACTGTGCCCACTGCCACGGTCCTGACGCGGAGGGCACCAAGAAGCGGCCTTCCTTGAAATGCACGCGGGTGCAGCAGGAGGCGACCGACGGCGACCTGCACTGGCTGCTGGTAAATGGCGATCGCGGCCTGGGCATGCCCTCCTGGATTAAGCTGGGAGATCCTCAGATCTGGCAAGTCATTTGCTACGTCAAGTCACTGCATTGAGCTGGAATGTATCTCGTCGAAATTCCCTGCCGGGGAGAATCCTGAGTGCAACGGTGGGTCAAAAGAGTTGGAATTGCAACGGCGTTTCTTCTGCTGGCCATCCAGCTTATTCCGGTGAATCGGAGCAACCCTGGCGTGGACCTATCCCGGACGATCTACGCCAGCCAAGCCGTGCCTGAGGATGTGAAGGCCGTCTTCGAACGGTCCTGCAAGACTTGCCATTCCGACGAAACCGCGTGGCCCTGGTATAGCTACGTCGCTCCCGTGTCGTGGATGGTCGCCCACGATGTTCACCAGGCGCGAAAGACCATGAACCTGTCAGAGTGGGGCAGTTACTCGGCGCAAAGAAAGGAAGACAAGCTGGAGGAAATCTGCGAGCAGCTGACCAATGGCGACATGCCTGATCGTAAATATGCGATCTTCCATCGAAGTGCCAGAATTACGGCTGACGAACGCAACGTGGTTTGTCAGTGGACAGAAGATTCACGCCAGTACTGAGCTGGTGAACTTCCCGTATCGGCCTCGAGTCTCCCTGTAAAATATTTTGCGGGGAGGCGAACAGTGAGAGCAACCGCTGGAGCTCTGTCTGGATCGTTGGCTATGGCCGTGATGGCTGCAACCCTGTTGCTGGCGCCCTACACTGCAGCTCATGACGCCCACTTTGATATGGCACCGGCGTCCTATGCGGAGATGACCAACCCTTACCAGGGAAAGCCGGCGGCTGCAGCGGCCGGCAAGAAGCTGTACGGGCAAAATTGCGCGCAATGCCACGGTAAGAACCTGCAAGGCATCGGTCCCGCGCCGGCGCTCGATAGCGAGTCCGTCAGAAATACGAAGCCAGGCAAGTTGTTCTGGTTTATCAGTACGGGAAACGTGGCTTCGGGTATGCCGTCGTGGTCAGGTCTGCCGAAAACGCAGCGCTGGCAAATCGTGACGTTTCTGCAGGCGCACCCGAAATAGACCCTGCTGTACACCGCCGAAATCCGCTATAACTACAACGTGAGTGCAAGCAATCCTTTTTATGTTCCCCGGACGGCCCTGATCACGGGCGCCTCCAGCGGCATCGGACTGGAGCTGGCGCACTTGTTCGCGCACGACGGTTATCGGCTGGTGCTGGTGGCCCGCAGCCGCGGCGCGCTGCGGGAACTCGGCGACGACTTGCAATCGCGCTATCACATCCCGGTCCGAATCTCCCCCAAGGACCTCGCCCATCCGGCCTCGCCGAGCGAGTTGCACTCCGAGTTACAGGAGGCCGGTATCGTTCTCGATGTGCTGGTCAACAACGCCGGATTCGGCGTTGGCGGGGCCTTCCTCGATACGGACTGGAACAGCGAAGCCGAGATGATGCAGGTGAACATGGTTGCGCCCACGCACCTCACCAAGCTGTTCCTGCCGCAAATTCGCGCCCGCGAAGGCAAAGTGCTCAATGTAGCCAGCACGGCGGCGTTTCAGCCGGGACCGTTCATGAATGTGTACTACGCCAGCAAGGCCTACCTCTTGCACTTCACCGAGGCGCTGGCTGAGGAACTGGAAGGAAGCGGCGTCACGGTCACGTGTCTATGTCCAGGGCCGGTAAGAACTAATTTCCAGAAGCGCGCCCACCTTGGCGAGACCCGCATGGTGCACAGCCCTCTGATGGTGGACGTGCGCGAGGTGGCCCGCATCGGCTATGAAGGCATGAAGCAGGGCAAGCGCGTGGTGATTCCCGGTTGGAAAAACCGCATGGTGATGGAGATGCTTCGCCTCTCGCCCCGCCGCATGGTGACCAAAATGGTCAGGAAACTTCAGGAGCACAAGAAGCCGCCCGCGTCAGGCGCGATGTAGTGCTGCCCTCCGTAGATTCCGACTCGGGGCGGAAAGGAAAACCGTAAATGTGCTGCTCGGGCAATAATATCTTTTGGGATAGTGGGATTGCTGCTCGGTTCCCCTGCGGCAGCACAGAACCAGCCTGCCAAACCACTGCCTTCCTCAGACTTTGATGCGGCAGTTCAGCACTACCAGAAAGCCACTGAGTTATTCGCCCAATATGTGCAGTTGTGCAGCGTCGCGTGGGAAAAAGGCTGCGGTTCAGCCGCGTTGAACGGCGCGATCACGGAGTATCGCGAAGCGTTGCGGCTCAAGCCGGATTATGTCGAAGCACACAACGACCTCGAAACCGCTTTAGACGGTCTTGGGCAAAGTGACGAAGCGATTGCTGAATACAAGGAGGCGATAGAACTCAAACCCGACTACGCAAAAGCACACAACAACCTTGGCACCATGTTCGAAGCAAAGGGCATGTACGACCAAGCCATAGCGGAGTATCGGATAGCAATTGAGCTTGATCCTAGCGATGTGGTAGCTCACGTTAATCTGGGAAATAACTTCCGCTTTAAAGGCCAGGACACTGAAGCCATGGTCGAATACCGCAAAGCGATCGAGCTCAGACCTGACCTTTCTCAGCCGCACAATGCGCTTGGCGTTGTCCTAGCTGATAATAGGCGCTACGACGAGGCTATCGTCGAGCATCGCAAGGCTATCGCCATCCAACCCAAAGACGCCCCGGCCCACTACAATCTCGCACGTGCACTTGATGCCAAGGGTCTGCACAGCGAAGCCATCGCCGAGTACCGCGAGACGATTCGCCTTGACCCGAAGCACGAAACCGCCTACGAAAATCTGGCAAACATCCTTGATGACCAGGGGGACCATCAAGGAGCCATCGTAGAGTATCGCAAGGCTCTGCAACTGGCACCCGGAAAAGGTATGCTTCATTTCAATCTCGGTCTTGCACTGCGACGCGCCGAGGAGTGGGATGCGGCTATCGCCGAGTACCGCGAGGCAGTCCGTCTGGGGTTTTCTGACCCAAGGGTTCATTTTGGCTTAGGGTTTGCTCTGGATCAGAAGGATGACGTGGATGCGGCGATCCCGGAATATCGCAAGGCGATTGGTCTTTCACCCGGCTTCGCGGAAGCCCATTACCGGCTTGGTCGCGATTTGCGAGACAAAGGGGAACTGAGTGGAGGATTGCTGGAGCTCCAAACAGCAAGCGATCTGGAGCCGAACAATTCGATTTACAAGCAGACAGCCAAAAAACTGGAGCAACAGATAAAACACTGACTTAGCGCGAGGGCTTACAGCCCGAACAGCTCGCGCAGCCGCTTGGTCTGGGCGCGGCTTACCGGGATTTCGGTCTGCTTCTTGTCTTCCATGCGGATCTGGTAGGAGCTCTTGAACCAGGGGACGACTTCCTTGATGCGGTTGATGTTGACCAGGTACGAGCGGTGCGCGCGCCAGAACGTGTTGGGGTCGAGCGAGTCGAGCAGCTCTTCCAGCGTGCGGCAGTTGGACTGGCCTTCCATCACGGTGGCGACCACGGTGATGATGCCGTCTTCGATCGAGGCGTAGCAGATGTCTTTCTGATCCACCAGGAAAAGCCGTCCCGCGGATTTGAGCAGGACCTTCGCCGCCGGCGGGCGCTGCTGCTGCTCCAGCATCTTGACGATGGTGCCGATCTGCTCGCTGGGCGAACCGGCGCTCTCCAGCTTTTGCCGCGCTTTCTCGACCGCCTGCGCGACCCGCTTCTTGTCGAACGGCTTCAGCAGGTAGTCGACGGCGTTCACTTCGAACGCCTTCACCGCATATTGGTCGAAGGCGGTGGCGAAGACGATTTGCGGCAGTGGTACTTTCTTGTCGAGCAGCTTCTTGATCACGCCGAAGCCGTCGAGCCCGGGCATCTGCACATCGAGGAAGACCAGGTCGGGCGAGAGCTCCTTAATGAGGTTCACCGCTTCGACGCCGTTCTTGCCCTGCGCGACCACGTCCACTTCGAGATCTCGCAGGAGATAGGCCAGCTCGTCTCGCGCGAGCTGCTCGTCATCCACAATGATGGCCGTCAAGGACATGCTCACTCCCCGGAGAAGTATAAATGCAGGGTGCAGGTTATTCAGCACGGCGACCCAGAGGCACAGAAAAACCAGATGGAATTCTAACGTCTGTTATCACGAGCGCGCCGCGGCGGGTGAGGGACCTGCTTTTTGCATGTTTTACCGGAAAGCAGATTCCTCGCGCCCAAACTCGGGGCGCTCGTAATGACAATTCCTAGTGCAAAGTGCTTTCCCCTGTGCCTCCGCGTCTCTCAGGTACGCCTGTCG
>CAWIMR010000014.1:0-289789 GCA_963837245.1 uncultured Acidobacteriaceae bacterium
TCTTTTGAAATGGTAGAGCGGCGCTTTAGCGCCTAGTGCGTTCTTTGATAGTGAGCTTCAGCCTTGGGGTTCGGTGGTTATAGGGATCCTTCGACTCCGGCGCTGAAGCGCCTGCGCTCAGGATGACAAGGATCGCTGCAGGGTTTGGTTGATGGCGGACAGGTAGTCGCTAATTGCTAATTGCTAGTTGCTGAGACTAATACATGTTCTTTCTTGACCACATCTGGTTGATTCCGCTGTTCCCGGCGATCGGTGCGGCTTGCATGTTCTTCTTTGGACGCAAGCTGTCGAAGTCGGCGGTGAGCGGCATTTGCGTCGGCATGGTGGTGCTGGCGTTTGCATGGGCGTGCCTCGCGGTCTGGCAGTACACCGGATACAGCGCGTCCAATCCCGGCAACCCCTTCGAGAAGGTGATGTACACCTGGCTGGGCACGGGCGATGGCTCTCTGCGCTACGTTACCCACGGTGGCACCGCCGAGTTCCGCGCCGACGCCGGCTTCCTGCTCGATCCGCTGTCCGCCATTTGGCTGCTTTTTGTGACCGGCGTGGGCATGCTGATCCATATCTACTCGATCGGCTACATGGGTCATGAAGGCGGGTACTACCGCTTCTTCGGATATCTCAACCTGTTTATGTTCTCCATGCTGACGCTGGTGCTGGCCAATAACTACGCCGTCATGTTCGTTGGCTGGGAAGGCGTGGGACTGTGCTCGTACTTGCTCATCGGCTTCTATTTCCAGCGCCACTCCGCGTCGACCGCCGCCAACAAAGCGTTCATCGTCAATCGCATCGGCGACGCCGGATTCATCCTCGGCATGTTCACCATCGCCTGGTACTTCGGGTCGATGCAGTACACCAAAGTCAATTTGCTGGCGCGCAGCGGACAATTCCACATCGGCGATCCCGTGATTACGACCGCCTGCCTGCTGCTGTTCGTCGGGGCTTGCGGCAAGTCGGCGCAGTTTCCCCTGTACGTCTGGCTGCCGGATGCGATGGAAGGCCCGACTCCGGTTTCCGCGCTGATCCACGCCGCAACCATGGTCACGGCAGGCGTGTACATGGTGGCGCGCTCTAACGCGCTGTTCGTGCTGGCGCCCAATGCGATGAAGACGGTCGCCATCATCGGCGCGCTGACCGCCATCTTCGCCGCGACCATCGGCCTGGTGCAGAACGACATCAAGCGTGTGCTGGCGTACTCGACAGTGTCGCAATTGGGATATATGTTCCTGGCCCTCGGCGTCGGCGCATTCGCGGCGGGCGTCTTCCACGTCTTCACGCACGCTTTCTTCAAGGCGCTGCTGTTCCTCGGCGCAGGCTCGGTGATTCACGCCATGAGCGGCGAGCAGGAAATGCAACACATGGGTGCGCTGCACGGAAAAATCAAAACCACCTTCGGCACCATGCTGATTGCGACGCTCGCCATTGCGGGCATTCCCGGATTTGCGGGCTTCTTCTCGAAGGACGCCATTCTGTGGGAGACGTGGTCGCGCGAGGCAGGCGCTTATCGCTATCTGTGGTACATCGCGTTCCTCACCGCGCTGATGACCTCGTTCTACATGTTCCGCCTGATTTACCTGACATTCTTCGGCAAGCCGCGCATGTCGCATGAAGTTGAGCACCACATCCACGAGTCGCCCAAGTCGATGACCGTGCCGCTGGTCATTCTGGCAATCTGTTCGGTGGGCGCTGGGTTCCTCGGATTACCGCACAGCCTGGGCGGCTCCAATCGCTTCGAGAAGTTTCTGGAGCCGGTGTTCGCCAAAGAAGCAGTTGTGCTGGAAGAAGGTGGGAAAGCGGCCCAGGTTGCGGCCGGCGAACAGCAAGTTGAACACACCAATCCCATGGAGTACACGCTGATGTTCACCTCGGTGGGCGCAGCGGTGGTGGGCTGGTGGCTGGCACAGCGCGCCTACAAGAATGCTGACAAGGGCTACAAGGAGCCGATCGACGAAATTTCGCCACGCTTCTACAAGACGCTCTTCCGCAAGTGGTACGTGGACGAAATCTACGACTGGGTCTTCACCGGCCGCAAGAAGGTGGGACCGATTCGCCTCGGCGTGATGGGCCTGGGCGACGCAGCCTGGAAGTTTGATGCCGACGTGATTGACGGTGCCGTGAACGGCGCGGGATGGACGACGCGCATGAGCGGTACGGTGTCCGTGCTCTGGGACAAATGGATTATTGACGGCCTGTTCGTGAACGGGGTGGCCCTGGTGACGCGCCTGGCTTCGTATCCGGTGCGCCTGGTGCAGTGGGGCCTGGTGCAGTGGTACGCGCTGGTGATGGTCGCTGGGCTGGTGGGTTTCGTTTTTTATTACGTGATCAGGTGGTAGTTGGTAGAGCGGCGCTTTAGCGCCGCGTGACAAGCGGTCGGAGATCGGGTAGTGCGGCGCTTTAGCGTCGCGTTGAGAGGCAAGAACGGTAGAGCGGACCTTTAGGCTCGCGTTGAGACGGCCAACTTAAAACATGGGGCTTTAGCCCCGGTATTAGTATGACGACTTACTTCATCACAGCTTGCGCACACATGCACCAAAACCTCTTTCAACGCAGAGAGGTCGCAGAGTTGATGATGACAACACTATTCAAGTACGACCGCGCAGGCGAGTTCGAACTGCACGAGTTCGTGATCATGCCCGATCACATTTCATCTATTGCTGTCGTTGCACGATCAGCAATCGTTGAGCCGCGTAGTCCAATTGATCAAGGGTGGATTTTCGCACGCGCTTCGTGAGACACGGAATTTCTTTGCGGGCGGTGTGGCAGCCGCGATATCACGACAGGCGAGTGCGAGACGCCGAAGAATTCGCGGAGATATCGCAATACATCCGCCAGAACCCACTGCGCAAAGGCTTGGTCCAGAACGCGGAACAGTATCCCTATTCGTCGGCCGGACGACGTGCCGGCATGACGGGGCTAAAGCCCCTAGATGAAGAAAAAGGGCTAACCTGAGGCCAGCTCTAGACGCTGGCCTGAAGGCCAACTCTACCAGCTGAGAGCTAAATAAATGTATAACCACATTCTTTCCATTATTTTATTCACGCCGCTGGTGGGCGCGATTCTCCTCATGCTGATGCCGAAGGAGAACAAGGACGCCATCCGCTGGGTCGGCAACATCTTCGGCTTCCTGGGATTCGCGGTCTCGCTGCCGCTGGTTCCCTGGTTCTGGGCGCTGAAGGACCATGCGGGCTTCCAATTCGTCGAGGGCTCACCCAACAACTGGATCCCCTCGATCGGCGCAGGTTATGTAATCGGCATTGACGGCATTTCCTTCCTGCTCATCATGCTGACGACGCTGCTGGGCGCGATCTCGATCCTGTCGTCGTGGAGCGCCATCCAGGACCGCGTGAAAGAGTATTACGTATGGTTTCTGGTGCTGCAGACAGGCATGCTCGGCGTTTTCATGGCCAACGACATGTTTCTGTTCTTCGTGTTCTGGGAGGCCATGCTGGTCCCGATGTATCTGCTGATCGGCATTTGGGGCGGCCCGCGCAAGCTTTACGCCGCCATCAAGTTTTTCCTGTACACCCTGTTCGGCTCGGTGCTGATGTTGCTGGGCATCCTATTCCTTTACTTCCATCACCACACCCTGACCGGCGTGTACACCTTCTACCTGCCCGATCTCTACGCGACTGCACCCAAGATTGGCGGGCACGCGGCCATCTGGCTGTTCTTCGCGTTCTTCATCGGCTTTGCCATCAAGGTGCCGATGTTTCCGTTCCACACCTGGCTGCCCGACGCGCACGTGGAAGCGCCGACTGCAGGCTCCGTAATTCTTGCCGGCGTTCTGCTGAAGATGGGAACGTACGGGCTTATCCGCTTCTCGCTGCCGTTCTTCCCGGCTGTCTCGATGACGCCCTGGGTGCGCGAGTTCGTGATCGTGCTCTCGCTGATCGCCATCATCTACGGCGCGCTGGTCTCGCTGATGCAGAAGGACATGAAGAAGCTGGTGGCGTACTCGTCGGTCAGCCACCTCGGCTTCTGCACCCTCGGCATCTTCGCGCTGAATCCCGCAGGGCTCAGCGGCTCGGTGCTGCAACAGATTAACCACGGCATCTCCACCGGAGCGCTGTTCTTGATCGTGGGCATCCTTTACGAACGCCGGCATACCCGCGAGATCGCCGAGTACGGCGGCATCTCCAACGTGATGCCCGTGTACGCGACCATCACCCTGATCATGTTCATGTCATCGATGGGACTGCCGCTGCTGAACGGCTTCGTCGGCGAGTTCACCATCCTGCAGGGCACGTTCATGGAAAGCAAAATCTGGGCGGCCTGGGCGGTGCCGGGGGTGATACTCGCGGCCGCGTATCTGCTGTGGCTCTACCAGCGCGTGTTCTTCGGATCGGTGAACAATCCCAAGAACGAGAAATTGCGCGATCTTTCGGGAAGGGAACTGGCGACCTTCATTCCGCTGGTGATCATCGCCTTCTGGATTGGCTTGTATCCCAAGCCGTTCTTCCAGATTCTTTCGACACCCGTGAACAACCTGGTGGCGACCGTGCGGCCTGATTATCCCGGACTGACCAAGCCGGTGGTCGCGGGCCAACCCGCCATGAGCCCGAATCCGGAACGCGGCGACTCCGTTGCCCGAACCGTCAAAGACGCCAGCGAAACAAACGTCTCCGGCAAGCGGCTCGCCAGCAGACAGGCGTGACCCAAGTGCGGCCTCCGGTTCGGGTAGAGCGGCCCTTCAGGGCCGCGTCAACACAGGATATTTCAGAGAGGAGCCGGGCTTCCAGGCCGGCGGCACCCGTAACCGCGGCGAGCGCGAACTTATCGCCCGCGAGCGGCAAGTGAGGATGAACTTGTGACGACCTCGCTGACACAATACTTCACTAGTAACGACTACCTGCTCGCGCTGCCCATGCTGCTGCTGACGGTGTTCGCGCTCGGCATCCTGATGATTGATCTCATACTGCCCAAGCAGTGGAAGCAGGTAAACGCCATCACCGCGCTGATCGGCATCGCCCTTTCGGCGGCTGCCGTGGGCAAGCTGCACTATGCGTATAACGTGGCGGCGCGGCAGGGTCTTTCATTCACCAGCACGGGGTTTATGAACTCACTGCTGGTTGACCGCTTTGCGCTGTACTTCTTCTACCTATTCCTGCTGGGCGCAGCCATCGCCATCCTGATGTCGATGCATTATCTGGAAGTCGAGAAAGAAAATCACGGCGAGTTCTACGCCCTGTTGCTGTTCTCCGTTGTCGGCATGATGTGCATGGCCGCCGGTTACGACATCGTACTCATTTTCATCGGCCTGGAGTTGATGGCCATCTCGACCTACGTTCTGGTCGGCTTCCTGCGCCGCGATAAGCGGTCGAACGAAGCCGCGCTGAAATATCTGTTGCTCGGCGCATTCTCCTCGGGAATCTTTGCCTACGGTCTTTCGCTGTTCTACGGACTTACGGGCAGCACCAACCTGAGTGTGATCGCACAGAAGCTGCAGGAAAACCTGGCAGCCCGCCCGAACGATCCAGTCGTGATCTTCGCTCTGCTGGCGACTGCGACCGGTCTGCTGTTCAAGATTGCGGCGGTGCCGTTCCACCAATGGGCGCCCGACGCCTACGAAGGCGCGCCTACCAGCGTCACGGGATTCATGTCGGTCGCGGTGAAGTCCGCTGCCTGGGCGATGCTGCTGCGCATCTTCCTGTTCGGCCTCTATCCGCTGCGTTCGATGTATGTCCCGCTGCTGATCTTCGTTTCGATCGCTACCATGACTGGCGGCAACTTGGCGGCCATCACGCAGAACAACCTGAAGCGGCTGCTGGCCTACTCGTCCATCGCTCACGTCGGCTACATGCTGCTGGGCCTGATCGCCAGCGATGGCACGAACAATTCCACCGGCATTGTGGCGATTCTGGTTTACCTACTGGTGTACACCTTCATGAACCTCGGCGCGTTCGCGGTCGTCACCTCGCTTCGCCGTCGCAACATCATTGGCGACGAGATTGACGACATCGCCGGCCTTTACTTCAAAGCGCCGACCGAAGCCATCCTAATGCTGGTGTTCCTGCTGTCGCTGGCCGGAATCCCTCCGCTGGCGGGCTTTTGGGGCAAGTACTTCATTTTCCTCGCTCTTATCCAGACCGGCCATTACACACTGGCCGCAATCGGCGTGCTGTATTCCGTTGTGGCCCTCTACTACTACATGCGGATCGCCAACTCGATGCTGATGCGCCAGCCCATCGACGCCGAGCCAGTACACACCAGCCCGGCCATGCGCCTGGCGCTGACCATTACCGCCGCCGGCACGGTTTGGATCGGCCTGTTCCCCAACTTCTTCATCAACGCGGCCAACTGGTCGCTGGGATTGGTCGAAGGCTCGCAGCACATGGCGGCATTGCTGCGCTAAGAGCTTTGGCCACTGTCAACAATGGCTTGGCGCAGACCGCTTCACCTCACCGGGCAGACGACCAGTGGGGATCGTAGCGAAAGTCCACCAGGCCATCGCGGTAGTCTATTTTTATCTGCAGCATGCGCAGCAGCTCGAAGCCGAGTATGCCTGATACCTCTGTGCGAGTTTGCCGGCTGAACTTCGACAGATCGACGCTCACGATGTTCTGATTTTTCTGAGAGAAGTGGCCGAAGACCAGGGTTGCCTGGTCTACCCGGTATACGTTGGCCACACTTCCGCTCAGCCCTTTCACATGAGTACTGGAATCAGAGCCGACTTTGGTCACCTGGCGTGCAGCCCTGGTCGAGATAAAATTGACACTTGCTCCGGTGTCGATCAAGAAGAGCATCGGTTGGGAGTCGTTCACCCGGGTACGAATCAGTAGCTCATGGCCGAAGCGAAAAACCGGAGTCCAGTCCGCCATCTCCGGCGCCACATAGCGGTCCTTCGGCAGGCGGGGCGCGGCGGCGGTGCTCGACGGTTTGGCTGCGCCATTGGCTGATGCCGCATTCTGATCGCTCGAACTTTCCGCCTTATCCTCAGGATTGGAGCGGGACTCTCCTTCGCTATCGAGCCCCGTGACTGCCGCGGTTTCATCCGGGCGCTTGGGCAGGGGTGACAATCTCAGTTTCTGCTCGGGAATGTCTATGTCAATGAGATAGGAGCCGAAGACGTCGGCGCCGATCAGACCGTCTTCATCCGCCATGGGTGTCCTTTCAGTGACATGCACTACACAATCCTCAAACTCCAGCTCTCCGATTCGAATGTGGCCGGCAAGTGCGAGGTATCCACCCTGCAGACCTTTGTCTCCGATCCCAGCAACTTGAATTTCGGAGATGCGTGTCAGGCCGGCCTTTTCCGCGAATTTGTGGCCGATGAAGACACCGCTCGCACCGGTGTCGACCAGCAGATGACTATTGTGGCCATTCAGCTTGACGGAGAGAGCATAGCCCGTGATGTGACTTGGATCTCGATACATCGCTTCCAATTTGGTGTCGGTTTGCTCGATCTTGTTAACCAGCCTGCAGGCGTGTACCGGCTCGTTAACGGTAGCCAGGAGGAAGTCGAGATAGTGTTGCAGAGACTGGGTTTCCTCGGGATTATCGGGGTGTGGACCGGCCAGATAAGCCTGAATGGCTGCGATACGCTCCCGGCGGGGGAGTTGGCGTAACCAAAGGCGCTCGACTGCCGGATCGTTCGGTGCAATTTGGTGCGCTCGTATCAGTGCGTCATAGGAACGGCGGTGGAGGGAATAAGCTCGGTACAAGTGTGCCAGGCCGACGTAGGCAGGGACCTCCTTGGGATCGACGGCCAGCGCGTTGATGTAAGAGGTCTCGGCTTGCGACATTTCGGCGCGCCGGAATTGAACATTCCCCATCGCCGCCAGCAGTGGCGCGGATTTTGGTTGTGCGGAGAGAGCGCTGCCGGCCACCGCATATGACTCATCCACCTTTTGGTCTCGTAACAGGGAATCGATGAGGCCGGCCTGCGCAGGCACAAGCTTGGCATCCGCTTTCAAAATCGATTGATATTTTTCTGCTGCTTCCGAGAACCTTCCGAACTGGTAGAGATGGTCGGCTGCCACCAGTTCAGGATTAGACGGAGGAGCCGGTTTGGCGTCGTCGGACGCCGTGAGCGGAGGGCAGAGAGCGAGAGAAACGGCCAGAGAGACGAACAAGAGTTTGGTCATTAGAGGACCCCTCCTGACGCTGAAACAGAGTAGCATCGAAACCAGACCGCAGCTAAGCTTTCTTCGCAGGAGACGAAAGACTACCTAAGCATTGGATACTATTCGTGCAGTCGCAAAATCGCTGGCGATAGACTCGGTTTAAGCTTTGGCGACGGGCAAATGCGTTTGGAGCGTGAGACGGGGATCGAACCCGCGACCAACGGCTTAGGTGTTCCAGTTTCAACTTGATCTGACATTTGATAGACTCGCGCGACGAGCGCGGAGGAGGATGTCAGATCAAGTTGAAACTAGAACACCTATAGCAAGGTAGCTTTTACCAAACTCTATGACCGCAAGAACGCGCTGGTGGCGGCCGACCTGCTCAATGACCGCGTGCTGCCCTTCTTCGAGGAACATGACATCCCGCTGCTGCGGGTGCTCACTGATCGCGGCACCGAAGAATGCGGCCAGCGCGAGCATCACGAGTATGAGCTGTATCTGGCGGTAGAGAACATCGACCACAGCCGGACCAAAGCTCGGCACCCGCAAACCAACGGCATCTGTGAACGTTTCCATCGCACCGTCCAGGAAGAGTTCTATGCCACCGCCTTTCGCAAGAAGCTGTATCACAGCCTGGAGGTGCTGCAGGCGGATCTGGACGAGTGGCTGGACGAGTACAATCGGACACGCTCGCACTCGGGCAAGTACTGTTACGGTAAGACGCCCATGCAAACCTTCTTGGATTCGCTTTCCTTGGCGCGGGACAAAATGCTGGACTCGCTGGTGGACCCAGCGCTGGCGCCGGAGCGGAGCCCTGCGCAGCGTAGCGCAGGCGACGGCGCGACTGCGGGTGCGGTCGCTTGACCTTAACCAGACTGTCAGATCAAGTCTGAGCTATTACAGCTTAGGGAAGCCCCGACTCTACCACCCACAAAACTCCTGGCATTCTTCACCCTGCATCTGTTACCTTCTCTGCAATTCGACGGTCAGGGTGCGCGATGGCAGACCTTCCCAGCAAGGAACCGCAGGCCAACTCGGACCGCTGGCATGCGATGGGCGCAGGCTTTCTCGGCTGGACGCTCGACGCCTTCGACTTCTTCGTCGTCATCTTCCTGCTCGACACGCTGGCCGCTCACTTTCGCGTTCCCAAGCGCGACATCATCCTCAGCATCACGGCGACGCTCGCCATGCGTCCGGTCGGCGCGCTCATCTTCGGCATGATGGCCGACCGCTACGGCCGCCGCCGTCCGCTCATGGCCAACGTCCTGTTCTTTGCGACGATTGAATTCCTGTGCGGCTTCGCGCCCAACTACACGGTGTTCTTCATTCTGCGCGCTCTCTTCGGCATCGGCATGGGCGGCGAGTGGGGCGTGGGCGCATCGATGGTGATGGATCATGCGCCGGTGCGCTGGCGTGGCGTGCTCTCCGGAATTCTGCAGAGCGGATACACCATGGTTACTTTCTCGCTGCCCTTGCCGCGCGTTGGTGTTACCTAACTGGGGATGGCGTGCCATGTTCTGGGTTGGTGGCGTTCCCGCGCTGCTGGCGCTCTACATCCGCACCAAGGTCCCCGAGTCAGAGGCCTGGAAGCAGCACCGCGTCGCCCGCACCATCGACGGCCCCCGCATTTGCCTGGCAGCACAAATGGCTTAGCCTTTACATGATCGCGCTTATGTTCATGATGAACTGCCTGTCGCACGGCACCCAGGACCTCTATCCCGACTTCCTGAAGCATGCGCACGGCATCGCACCCAACACCGTCACCTACGTCACCATGTTCTACAACGTTGGAGCCGTGACCGGCGCCGTGATCTTCGGCCTGCTCTCGGAGCGCATTGGCCGCCGTTACAGCATGCTGGCGGCGATGGCCGTGTCGGCCGTCATCATCCCGCGTGGGCCTTTGGCAGCACCCTCACTGTGCTGGCGGTTGGCGCGTTCATTATGCAGATGGGCGTGCAAGGCGCGTGGGGCAACATCCCGGTCCACCTCAACGAGCTTTCACCCGACGCGGTGCGCGGCTTGTTGCCAGGCTTCACTTACCAGATCGGCATTCTGCTCGCTGCCTCCACGCCGACGGTCGAGTTCGCGCTGCGCGACCGCCTCGGCTATGCCTGGGCGCTGGTGGCCTTTGAGTTGGTCGTGATGGTCATACTTTCCATTCTGCTCATCTTCGGCAAGGAGAAACGTGGGCGCAGCTTTGTGCGCGAACCGGAAGCCGTCGCCGCGTAGAAGTGTCGTGAGGGTCGAGTCTTTGGATTGAGCTGGAGCCGGGAAAGCTGCCGTCTGGTAGAGCTGGCCTTCAGGCCAGCGTCCATCGCCCCCTTGTCTTGTTATCCCGAGCGAGGACTTTAGTCCGAGCCGAGGGATGTAGTGTTCTTTACGAACTGACTACTGAGAACTGTTTCTGGAGCGGGAGACGGGGATCGAACCCGCGACCAACGGCTTGGGAAGCCGTGACTCTACCACTGAGTTACTCCCGCTCAATTCGGTAGGTGAGCACAGTTTATCACCGGCGCAAATCAGCCCGCAATCAGATGTCGAGAAATAAGACAGAGCCGTTCAAAAGTGCACCTGCCTCGTACTTAGGAAGTATCATGGATCTGCCGCTGGGCGCGCGATGACGTGAAACTGGGGTCGAAAACGGACGCGCGAAGAAAGGGAACTTCGAATTGTACGAGCGAGAACATGGCATTCCCGGTAAGGGACGGCGAGCAGGATCAGCACAGCATCTTGAACTGCCTGTGCCTGCTAAACGGAGTAAAACTCAATCCCCTCAGCCAGGATAGCATCTTGACCCTAATTTTGCTAGGCGCCTTGTCGGTCTTCTACTGCCGAAAGACCTGATTCGCCGGGTCCCTAAGCTCGAAAGCGGGTTCCCGACGAGATTGAGTTAGTCTCGGAAAAGAGTGGAACAACAGACGCAACTTCCGCCGGTACGCGAGCTGAACTGTCCGGGCTTACCGCGCACGATATTTGGGCACTCGATAGCTTTGCAAATAGGCTAATACCTGTAACGGTTGATCAAATGAAGCCAGCACAACGTGTTGCTTGCGCGTACGCTCGCAGATCTAGATCTTCTAAATGTTAAGGTGAAGACCGAATACCACGTCCCTGTTTCTGAACTCGGTCGCCAAATCTTCATGCGGTCAAACTCTCCTCTTTGAAAAAGAGTCAGGCCGCTGCCGGAGCTCCCAGCATATTCGAGAGTACCGTGGCGCTTTTTGACGCCGACGCCCGCCATCTGATTTGAAGTCGAGCACGGTTTCAATCTTGGTCTCGGTTGCGGAGTGCGTAAGAGACTCCAACAGCTCGATTACATGGTCGAGAGGGATCGCGAACTTGAGTGGATTGCGAATCAGGCGCTTAAGCGGTCTGGGGAGCTGGCGTTGCGCACTACGAAGGCTTGAAAAATCGCGGAATTCGTTACTACAGCGTTCCTTTTCCATCAAATACGGAGTCACAAAAGAGTAAGTCGATACGCATCAAAAAGCTGAATTTGAAATGGAGTTATTAACCGAGGCGTTCTACTATTTTGCAGGGCGAGTTCGCGTGATCTTGCGGAATAAGCAAGCCGGTTTAGCTGGGCTTACGCTCATCGAATGTGACGGGATACGGAACGTTCGGAAACAACGGCTAGAGCATCCTGAGGGTAAAGACTCGCGAGTCTCGATCCAGAGCTTTGGGTGGGGATCAGCTCACGGCCCGGTCCTAAAAGCAGCTCGCTATGGCGGTGAAGAACACATATCTCCCTGATGGTGGGCTCTATAAGAACGCTGAGGAATTTCGCATCAACCTCGAGCAGCTTCTGCGAGCAAAGCTCTATGGGCCGGGTGTCATTTAGTTCCTAGGAATTAAGGAAAAGCCGGGTCAAAATCAATTAGCGTATAGGGTCCGAGAAGTGCGTCTGTCACTTTCGAGCTGCGCCGGCTTGTGTTTCCCATGCGGAGAATCCAATTCCAACTTCATGAGGTAGTCCCCAATGTTAAAGATATCTCTTTATCCTCACTGTGCTCTCCATCGCACTCATTGCCCAGAACACTCCCGCTCCGGCCGCCGCGCCCAATTTCGACGGCAAGAGCTGGTGGGACTACGTCAAAGTTCTCGCCGCCGACGACATGGAGGGCCGCGAGACCGGCAGTGAAGGTCTGCGCAAGGCTGCCGCGTACATCGTCGAGCAACTCAAAGGCGATGGCTTGGAGCCGGCTGGAGTCAACGGTTTCTATCAACCAGTCAAGCTGGTGAGCCGTCAGATCGACGAGTCCGCTTCCAGCCTCGCGCTGGTTCGCGACGGCAAAGACCAGGCCCTGGTGCTCGGTCAGGATGCCATGTTCAGCACCCGTGTCGATCTTGCCCCAGAAGTTAATGCGCCGCTGGTGTTCGTCGGCTACGGTCTGCGCGTGCCGGAAAAAGACTATGACGATTTTGCCGGTCTCGACCTCAAGGGCAAGGTCGTAGTCATAATTTCCGGCTCTCCTTCGGGGATGCCGTCGGCGCTGGCATCGCATTATCAGTCCGCAGCCGAGCGTGCCAGGGCGTTGCGCGAGGCCGGCGCGATCGGCATTATCTCCATCCCCAATCCGGCTTCCATGGACATTCCCTGGAGCCGCATGACGCTGGCGCGCACGCGTCCCAGCATGGCGCTGGCTGATCCCAAGATCAACGAGTCTCGAGGCGTCAAGCTGCAGGTAGTCTTCAATCCGGCCTATGCGGACAAGCTGTTTGAGGGATCGCCATACAAGTTTCAGCAACTCGCCGATCTTGCGAAGGAGCGCAAGGACCTGCCCCGCTTCCCATTGACCGCCAGCATCAAGGCCCACGCAACGGTTATTCAGAAAGACGTCGAATCGGACAACATCATTGCCAAGCTGCCGGGCACCGATCCCAAGCTGAAGGATGAGTACGTCGTGCTCTCCGCCCACATGGACCACCTCGGCATCGGCGAGCCCATCAACGGCGATCGCATCTACAACGGCGCGATGGACAATGGCTCGGGATCGGCGCTAGTGCTCGACATCGCCAACTCGCTGCAACATTCTCAGGCCAAACTGAAGCGATCGGTCCTGTTCGTCTTCGTCACCGCCGAAGAGAAAGGCCTGCTGGGGTCAAAGTACTTCGCAGCAAATCCCACGGTGCCGAAGGGCTCCATCGTCGCCGACATCAACACCGACATGTTTCTGCCCATCTTCCCCCTGAAAATCCTCACGGTTTACGGACTGGACGAGTCCAGCCTCGGCAGCCTGGTGCGCCAGATCGGGCAGCAGGAAGGCGTGCAGGTGCAACCCGATCCCGAGCCGCTGCGCAACTCATTCATCCGCAGCGATCAGTACAGCTTCATCCGGCAAGGAATTCCGTCGTTGGCGATGAGTGTCGGTTTCAAGCCCGGCTCGCCCGAAGCTGTGGCCCACAAGCAATGGCTCACAGATCGCTATCACGCCCCGTCGGATGACGCGAACCAGCCCGTCGATCTCGCCGCGGCCGGCAAATTCGAAGACATTGTCCAGGCCCTGGCGGTGAAAGTGGCGAACGATCCCCAGCGCCCCCAGTGGAATAGCGACAGTTTCTTCCGCCGCTTCGTGGTGGCTCCTGGGAAGGGCGTCAATAGACATCATTTGTAGTTATGTCGCGATTCTTCACCTTTGCCGTGCTGCTCACGGCCACGTGCGGCAGCAACATCACACCCGATGTCGCCGCGCATAAACCGTCATCGTTCCCAGTGGCAACCTGAATCTGCGAGGGCTCCTCTGGAGACCGGTGGGCGATGTACCTTCTCTGGCTGTCTTGTTTCTTCACGGCTCTGGTGGTCCCGATGCCGCGCATACGAGCGGACTCCTGATGACCGAGGCGGCAGCTAAACTGGCGCCCATCTTTGTCAGGCATGGCTACGCCTTCCTTTATCTTTGCCGCCGCGGTCAGGGGCTTTGAGTAGATCAGGGAGATTTTATTCAGGACCGCCTGCAGCGCGTGAGTGCAGGCAAGAACGACGAAGCGCGAAAACATCTGCAATACGTTCTGCTGACAACGGAACAACTAGACGATGCGATTGCCGGTCTTTGATTTCTGAAGAAGCTGCGCGGGGTAAATACACGGCGCATCGCCGTGGTTGGGCACTCCTTCGGTGGTCGACTTGCACTCCTTGTGGCTGAGCGCGACCACTCCCTACGAGCAGCGGTCGCGTTCGCGGCTGCGGCTAATTCCTGGGAAAGCAATCCGGAAGTCCGCCAGCGCCTTCTGACTGCAGATTCGTAACACCACCGTTCCCATCATGCTAGTGCAGGCTGCGAACGACTTCTCTACCGCACCCGGCAAAGGGATGGATGCCGAGCGAGCCAAACTCAACGAACCGCACTCTCTCCGAATTTACCCGCCAGTCGGGCATACAGCAGAGAATGGGCACAATCTTGTGTACACGGACATGGTTGTTTGGAAGCGTGACGTTTTCAGATTTCTTGATGAGTATGTGGCTTCATTGATCAGACACGTGTCAGCGAGCCAAGGACCACGTTCCCGCGCCCGTGATCAGCAGAAACACCAGCCCCAGGCAGCATGCTGAAGTCTGTACGAGCTTCGTGCAGCATGCTCCACGCGCCGGTCTTGGCGATCATCGGAATCTTGGTCGTGGCGATCGCGACGGAGATGACCCCAAGCAACGGAACCGCCGCCAACCGCGTGAACAAGCCAACCAACAGCAACGTCCCGCAGACAATCTCGACCGTTCCCACGAACGGCGCCATGAAATGCGGCGATGGAATGCCGATCTTCTCGAACCGTCCCACCCCGAGTTGGGCGGGGAACAAGAATTTCTGAATGCCTTCCGACACGAACACCCAGCCCACCAGAATGCGAATGAGCAACAGTGCCTTGGCGGTGCGCCTCACCCACTCCGCGCTTTCGTTCCGTGCCATATCTAACCCTTGATCGCCGGCGGAGGCGGCGCTGTGAACCAGATCTTCGGGATACTCTCGGAGTACACCAGTAGCGCACGGCGAAGCACGCCATGCTCCCGCATCAGGTCTTCTGTGGCGGTGACCTCCGGCTCCTTGGCTTCGGGAGCGGCCAGAACCGTGTGGGAACAATCAAGGTTGCGGCACTGACAGCGGCAGCTTTTGCGATCAGCTCACGCCGCGTGAGCTCTTGGGCGCTGGGGGACATGGAAACCTCCACGCGTCCATGATAGCAATTCCGCAAAGTTTCAGAGTTTCAAGCTTCGAGCGCCGGATTGCGGCAAGGAATTCTTTTGGAAACTGCGCTTTTGGTCGAAACTTGAAACTCGAAACTGTTTCTCACTTTGTCGCAATCATCAGCGTGGCCGGCCCGGGAACGCGCACGCGCTTGGCCTCGCTGAAGCCTGCCGCTTTCAACCAGCCCTCGTATTCCGGCTCGCTGTAGCTTGCGCCTGCGCGTGTGCCTACCAGCATATTCAACGCGAACAGCGCGGCAAATCGCGGCGCGGTTTTATCGGGCTCCAGGATGAAGTCCGACACCACGAGCCGCCCCTTCGGCGCCAGCGCCGCGTAAGCTCGCTCAAATAGTTGCCGGTTTTCCTCCGGCGAGTACATGTGGCAGATGGCCGACAGCAGCACCAGATCGTAGCGGTTGCTCTCCAGCGGGATGGTCAGCATGTCGCCCGCGCGGGTGCTGATGCGGTTGGCCAACCCCGCCTTGCGAATGTGCTCCTGAGTGATGGGCAGCACCTCGGGGAGGTCAACGATCTCGGCCTCGAGCGCGGGTGCGGCCTTCGCGAACGCGATCGAATACGCGCCCGAGCCTCCGCCCAGATCGAGCATGCGCTTGTCGCCGTTGACCTGCACCGCCTGCACCACAGCGCGGGCCCGGCCGCGAGCGGTGTGGTCCATGGCGGCGATGAACGGCCCCACCCAGCCATTCTCGCTGCGGGGTGTGACGGCCGCCCCCGCGCGCACCGCATCTGTCAAGCTCGACCAGCGCTTCCATATATTCGCGATGTGCAGCTGTGCACACCGGGCGCTGTCGGGCGTGCCACCGACGAAGAAGCGCGCTGACATCGGAGAATTGGTGTAAACGCCGTCGCGCTTTGCCAGCAGCTTCAGGCTGGCCAGCGCGTTCAGCAGCATCTCCGTCCCACGAACCGACGCTTGAATCTTCGCTGCAATTTGTTGCGCGCTTCCGCCCTCGCCAACGGCGGTAAACACATCGAGCTCCAGGGCAGTGAGCACCGCGCGGCTGGGCATGAATCCGCGGATCAGTTCACTCACGTCGTCTGGCAGTACGCCGGCGACGTCTTTCGCCTCCAGCATGGCCAGATACTTCGCGCGATGATCGAGGATCTCGGCTCTCATCTCCGCGGAATCGTTGCGCTCCAGGCGCGCCACCTTCTCGCCCGCCTGAAAGTGCGACGACACAATCTCGGACACATCGTTGGCGGTGAGCTTCGTGTACCAAGTGCCCTCGGGATAAACGATCATCACCGGTCCGCTGTCGCAAATTCCGAGACAGCCACAGGTGGAAACCTGGACGTCGTTGGCCAGGCGTTTGGCGCCGAGTTCGTCGCGCAGCGCGGTCAGAATGCGCGGCGAGCCCGCGATCGAGCAGCAGGGAACTCCTTCCCCTTTTTCCTGGGTGCAAACGAAGACGTGATAACGAAATGGCCCCACAGAAGACCTCCCAGAGTAGTTGCCAGTGTTTGTCTGGCAAGAACTACCACTGTTTATCATCACGCCGGCGCCGAGGCCACGAAAGTGCAAAGCTCACAGCGGTGCGTGACGTTAGCGATTCGCCCCTGTCCGTTCTTCGGCCCGCCGCTCTCGCTGGTCGGGCGGGCGCGAGTCGAAGGATCTGCTGTTCGTTGCCGCGAATGCGCCAAACGCTCGGCATGTTACATCCCGGCAAATTCTTCCTGCATTCACCTGTTGGTAACCAGCCTCATCAATAATTCATCTTGACACTGCACGTACCTGCACTATGATGTTTCAAACATTCTCTGTGGGATTTGTTTCGGACCAAAAAACGATGCAGCAGAGCTTCACATCGAACCAGGTGATCGCGCTCACGGGAATTACCCCGCGCCAGCTGCAGTGGTGGGACGAGCGCGGCATCGTCGTGCCTTCGCGGCAAGGGCACAAGCGCATCTACTCGCTCGACGATCTGGCCGAGGTGGCCATCCTCTGCGAACTGCGCCAGCGCGGCTTTTCGCTGCAGAAGATCCGCTCGGTCATCCGCTTCCTGCAGAAGGAGCTGGGCAAGCGCCTGATCGAGACGGTCACCGCCGCCTCCGAATACCACCTGCTGACCGATGGCCGCCACATTTATCTGGAAGATTCCGCCCGCGCGGTGGTTGATCTGCTGAAGAATGCCCGCCAGCCGATGTTATCGGTGTGCCTCAGCGACGCCATCCAGCGGGTGCTCCACCCCCTTGAGCGCAAGAAGCAATCTCGACGGGCGGCACGGGTAGAGCCGGCTTTTAGGCCAGCGTCAAGGCGGAAAGGTTCGGGTAGAGCTGGCCTTTAGGCCAGCGCCAGAGTAGTAGCAAGCCTTGGGGCTTTAGCCCTGGCCGACACGGTGCTTCCGTTGGTCGAAGCGAAGTGGGCGCTGGTAAACGCAACGGTTCGGATCGTCATCTAAGCGTAGTACGACGTCGTAGGGCTTCTTAGGGAAGGCTTTCGGGAACGTTTGGACAGTGCTGATGTTCTGGTAGAGCTGGCCTTCAGGCCAGCGTGAAAGCGGAGTAAGGACTGGGGGCTTCAGCCCCCGGAGGCAGCAAGCGTTTTCAGAGCTTTCAAAGGTCCATGAAGGAGGGCACATGACCGGAGAACTGAGCGTTCTGAGCGAGTGGATCCCCGAACAGATGGAACCTGGAACCATTTTTGTGCTGGAAAACGCCGGCGAGGTCGGCGAAACCGAAGATCCCTACTGGGCTGTCCTGTCATGCCCCACCTGCGGGCAGCTCGGCCTCGTCACCCGCAAGCAGATCTCGGGCCTGCTCCCAGTCATCTGCGGCTCCGAAAAGTGCTCTGCCCAATTCTTCATTCGCGACGAGGAGATCGTGCCCCGCAAACCGAACTAGCCGTTTCCCGAGCGCGACTTCTGTTCGCCCGTGTAAGCTCTCTTGCTCGGCGGAGTTCTCTCGCCGGTTGGAAGTTCCCCTCGGTGGAAGCGCCGGGGAGCCAGGAGCGCGGCGCACCCCGGGCTTTAGCCCCGGAATTTCTCAGCACGAAGGGCGACACGCGCGTAGCCTAGGAGGGGAGCCTAGGACGGAGGGAACTGTGAAGCCGAGCTGGCTTCAGCGGCGACACCCGACGGGAAACTACGAGCTCTTGGTCGGGCCGCCGTCCTCTAAATTGCGCCGCTCGCTGACGGGTATTCTTCAAGCTACGCGAAAATGGATTTTGGGATGCGTATCTTCCATTGCTGACTGCGCTCCGAATTTCTATTAGTGAGTCAGGAGCAAACTTGGTTGTCAAGACTCCCGCACAAAGCTCTCTTGTGCTTGCGGTAATGAGCATTTCGAACAAAGGTAGAACCAAAAACCGAGTTCATTCTTGTCCAGCGGAACGCCTTCGCTGCGGACGTACATCATTCCAATATTGAACATGGCACCAGCGTTTCCCCTCTCGGCCGCCAGCCGATACAACGCATCGCCTCTGCGTAGTCCTGCGTCACTCCTTCACCTGTCTCATACATGTGCGCGATAAAACACAGAGCCTCTTCGTTCCCTCTCTCTGCCGCCATCTCGTACAGCGCAGTGCCTCCACATGGTCTTGGGGCACACCACCACCACGACTGCTGTAGATGTTCCCGACGTTCAACAAAACGTCGCTATCCCCACAGTCAGCAGCCAGAGAAACCACTTGAGTTCGTCGGCATATTGTTTTGCTACCTGTCCGGTGAGCGACGATGCATTAAACGCGGCTGAATACCAGCGAACTGCCTCGACTTTGTCATTCGGCACAAATTCGCTATTCGCGTAGAGGCCTCCAAGGAAAATTTGCGCTGCAGTATCCCCCTGTTCAGCAGCGGACCGATACCAACGAATGCCCTCTGAAGTGTCTTTTGCTACGCCCTCGCCGAGAAGATAGTTTGCCGCTAGACAGCTTTGAGCCGCCGCATCCCTGTTCAGCGTCAAGGTGATCCCGCGAAGTGGCTTTGTCCTGTTCTACCCGTTCCGTAATCGAATGCTGCCCCAAGCATCAATTGCGCACCATGGAAATCCGAGAGCCGCGGCTTTCTGCCACCACCGTATGGCCTCCCGAAAATCTTTTCGATCGGACAATTCGACGCCCAAGGACGTCATCGCCTCGGCGTCGCCGCGCTCTGCTTGCTGCTTTAGAGCCCGTACTTTTACAGAACTGAAGACACGTCCAACGACCCCGCCCAGCATTCCCATACTCCCCCACTCCCTATCTCACAGTCCCGATTCGCTCTCGGAGCTAGGCCCACTGCACAGCTCTATCCCAACAACTGCCGCTCCAGCGCCATCACTTCATCGTCTGTGTCCATGAACGGCATTTGCTCCGCGAGCTTCATCTTGTCGAAAATTTTGCTATCCCACTTCACAAACTGGTACTCGTCAATAATGGCGCGGAGAAGCAGCTTGTACAAATGAACGGCGAGATAGTGATGGGTTGTGGCCAACTTTTCATATGACGATGCCTTCAGATCGAACCCCGCCAGCCCAGCGGCGTACGTGTAACAGCTCAGTTGCGGATACTTATCCGAATACATCTCCTCAAAGGGCTCCCCTAGAAGGGCGGCGCGTTCCTTGACGCTCTTCCCTGACCAGTGCCTCACCTTTGCATTCTCTCCCCACACGGTCTTACGTCGCGCTTCAATTGCGCTCTCGTTGTTTTTGATGAACAGGACTTGAACTGTCGCATCAACTGACTCCGGTTGGTGAACTTTCTTGAAGGCTACTATCATCTTGGCAGCGCGTAGCTTTTCCACCTCAGAGAAGGTAGTAATCTTGAGCACGGCGTCCGGAATTTTCTTGATGAGCTTCATGTCAATGGTCAACTCAAACAGGCTCCGCGTGACCATAGCAATCGCCTGAAAATCCTTGTGATACCTCAGAGAAAGCAGGCTCTCTACATTCGCCTTGGCCCGTAGGTAAATGCCCTTAAAGAACGCCTGGTCTGCCTCCGCTACAAGCCCGGACATGACACCGTAAATCTCCCTCTTGTCGAATTCATTTAGGCTTTTGATAACGGTGTACAACCGCTCACCAAAAGTTGCTGAATCCGGCCCGATACGGAGTGAAAGTTTGCGAAATACGCGCATCGCATCATGTGACGTGAAACCACCCCTCTGCATACCTGTTACATACGCAAAGGCTTGCTTAATCGGGAACATGACGCCCTTCACGTCGACGTAGAGTTCTCTGATGACCTCAGGCTCTACATCGTGCAAACGGGCCTCTACATCGGCTCTGCTCAGAGTGAATTCAGTTCCGCCAACAGTGAATTTCATTCTTTCGTCGTCCATGCAATCCCTCAACACTCACTATACACCACCATCTGTTTTAGAACCTATTAATTTACTCACTGTTCAAAAGCGGGCCAGTAAGGGTTCAATGCCTGAACCGCCGAAGATTCCGCGAGTCCTCTTGAAGTGTCATTAGGAGCGCCCGGTTTTGGCGCGGGGTGTCTGCTGTTGCGGAACATGCCTGGTCCCCGCTTCGCGTCCTTCGTCGGGACGCTAACCTAGGCAGAGGCTAACGGTCAGGTGCGGAAGACGCTGCACCTTCAGCCGCGAACGGCAGGATGGCCCAATAGCTGTTGTAGGGTGCGTCCGAAGACCTGTTGGATTTCCATAAACGGGTAACTCTCCGCTACGAGCTTTAATGGGACTCTTGTCCCGCGGACGACCCATACGTTGACACGTTCTCCCCGATGCTTTGCGCCGCGGCGTCCCATTATGGGCGGAGATACAAGATTACTTTGGTAAGTTCTATCGCAAAATTGCGCGATTACCTTCGTAAGTTGACCTGCCGGATTTCACTTGTCAGCCGCTGGCTCGCCTCGCACACTGTGGTGTTGGGACAACTGTGTCGAGTAGTCAGTAGCTAGTAGTCAGTTGTCAGTTGCAAGGGTGGCAGAGTGCATTTGCAGTGATCAAACCCAACTGCCGCCGGATCTGGCCAAACTGCTCAGCTAAGTCCTTGCGAATGAATATTTTGATCTCTAACTCCTTTGCATGGAGATTTTGCAGACCACAATTTTCGCTCGCCTTTTGTTTTCAATATCTTGCGAAGGGAGGTGGGGGAGGGGGTACCTAGTCGGCGACATAATATACATAGAGTACATAGATATCATAGTACACATAATAGATCGGCTCTCAATCGACAGTTTCTGCGCCCTTTGCGCCTGGTAAGCCTAAGAGAGTCAATATCTTATCTGTAAGTCATTTGGATGGAATACCTTGCGACATAAATGGTGGGTAAGCTGTTGATTTTATTGAGTACAATGCAGGCGAGTAGTGATGCGAGAATCCGTGCTCATCCGCGAAATCTGCGTTTGGACGAAAGCGGATCCCTCGCTGCGCTCGTGATGACAACCAAAGACTAGAGTGCTCGCTCGGGATGACAGCGCAAGGAAGCGAAGGGCGAGACGCGAAACGCGCGCGAACTTACCGCATGAATGCTGTTCCGGCGACGGAGACTGGAACCTGTTCCACGATCTCGATGCCGAAGCCTTCGAGGCCTGCAACTTTGCGCGGATGGTTAGTCAGCAGGCGAATGCGCTTGAGATTCAGGTCCGACAGAATTTGCGCGCCAATGCCGATCTCGCGCTGCGTCGTCCGCTGGCTTTCCGGCAACGTTGGCAAGCGCTGCTCGTGATGGAACTGAATGGTCATGCGCTCCCCGAGCCGCTCCACCGAATATCCCTTCGAGGTCGAGTGCAGATAGATGAGCGCGCCACGGCCTTCTTCCGCAATGCGCCGCATCGCGCCCTCGATCACTTCGTGGCATCCGCACCAGCTCGCGCCGAAGACATCGCCCACGAGGCAATGCGAGTGCATGCGCACCAGCACCGGTTCTTCGCCTGCGTTCTCGACATCGCCTTTGACGAGCGCGATGTGCGAGTCGCCGGTGATCTCCGACTCGTAGGCGATCATGCGGAAATCGCCGTAAGCGGTGGGAACAATCGATTCGGCCAGCCGCTTGACGTAGCGTTCATGCGCCATGCGATA
Organism: uncultured Acidobacteriaceae bacterium; assembly: GCA_963837245.1. Classification (GTDB taxonomy): domain Bacteria; phylum Acidobacteriota; class Terriglobia; order Terriglobales; family Acidobacteriaceae; genus Bog-257. Next base: position 22,224 of record CAWIMR010000014.1, read on the forward strand.
GCGAATGAGCTCGGCGACGGTCAGCATCTTCATATTGTGCTGGCGGCAGAACTCGGTCAGCTGCGGCACGCGCGCCATGGTTCCGTCGTCGTTCATGATCTCGCAGATCACGCCCGCGGGAACTAGTCCTGCAAGCCGCGCGAGGTCAACCGAAGCTTCGGTCTGTCCGGCGCGAACCAGCACTCCGCCTTTGCGCGCGCGCAGCGGGAAGACATGTCCTGGACGCGCGAGATCGTTGGGACGCGTCGATGGATCGATGGCAACGCGAATGGTCTCGGCGCGATCGTAGGCTGAGATGCCGGTGGTGACGCCGTCTTTAGCGTCAATGGATTCGGTGAACGCGGTGCCGAAGTTGGAGGTGTTCTCAGCCGACATTTGCCCGAGGCGGAGATACTCAAGCCGCTCCTCGGTCATGGCCAGGCAAACCAGGCCGCGACCGTATTTGGCCATGAAGTTGATGGCTTCCGGCGTGATCTTCTCGGCGGCCATAGTGAGGTCGCCCTCGTTCTCGCGGTCCTCGTCGTCAACGACCACGATCATGCGGCCGGCGCTGATCTCCTGCAGCGCGGTTTCGACATCGCAGAATGGTGCGTGAACGGGCATGTTGGCTTGTGAAGATTTTAGCAGGGAGGAAGAAATCTGCTGTTCCCTATTCGCTGTTCGCCTTTCGCTAAGGCTGCGAACCGAGCGATCCGGTGAGGGAAAAGCAGGTCTCTCCACTCGGACTAAAGTCCTCGGTCGAGATGACAGTTTCAAAGGAACGAACGGCGACGGCGGATCGCGAATAGCGAAGAGCGAAGAGCGAAGTGCGAAGAGCGAAGAGCGAAGAGCGCACTGCGAACAGCGGCTTCGTCACGCGTTGGGGTTGAAGATGCGAATGAGCCAGAACGTCAGCATCGCGACCAGCGCCGATGCGGGAATGGTGAGAATCCAAGCCCAAACGATGCGCCGCGCGATGCCCCAGCGCACAGCGGAGATGCGATGCGTGGTGCCGACGCCGACGATCGCACCGGTGATGGTGTGCGTGGTGCTGACGGGAATTCCGGCGAGCGCGGTGCCGAAGAGAGTGATGGCTCCAGCGGCTTCGGCGCAGAATCCGCCGACTGGCTTGAGCTTGGTGATTTTCGATCCCATGGTGTGCACGATGCGCCATCCGCCCAAATAAGTGCCCAGCGCAATCGCCGCGTGCGCCGCCAGAATGATGGGCCAATGCCAGTGTCCCCAGTTGGCCTTGAAGTCGTGTTCGCTCAAGACGCCTGCGGTATAAAGCGCGCCGGCGACGATGCCCATGGTCTTCTGCGCGTCATTGCCGCCGTGTCCGAGGCTGTAAGCCGCAGCCGACAGCAATTGCAGCTTGCGGAAGAGCCCGTCAACCTGACGTGGCGATCTGCGCTGGAAGATCCAGGAAATCGCCACCATGAAGCCGAAACCAAGGATGAACCCGATGACTGGCGCGAGGACGATGAAGATCAGGGTCTTGGTCCAGCCGTTGGGAACAATGACATGCGGCGCGTCGCTCCAGCCGTGGAGAATTGCGGCCCGCGCCATCGCCGCTCCCGCGTAACCGCCGATCAGCGCGTGGGACGACGAGGTTGGCAGTCCAAGCAGCCAGGTTACGACGTCCCACACGATCGCGCCTGCAAGTCCGGCGAGCACAACGTATTGGGTAACGATGTCGAGACGGATCATGCCCGCGCCGATGGTTTTGGCTACCGCTGTGCCGAGAAGAAATGCGGCCAGGAAGTTGAAGACTGCGGCCCAAAGCACTGCCAGCCTGGGCGAGAGGACGCGCGTGGATACGACAGTCGCAATGCTGTTGGCCGCGTCGTGAAAGCCGTTCAGGAAGTCGAAGATGAGTGCAGTGATGACGGTGACGATCAGCAGCACCAGAGTTGGGCTCATGAGCGCGCGTCCTCGGCTGGATTTTGGTTCGCTCGCACAGTCGGCGCCTCAGGCGTTCTTCAGGACGACGGTTTCCAGGACGTTGGCCACGTCTTCCGCTTTGTCACTGGCTTCCTCCAGGATTTCCAGCAACTCCTTCAGCTTGATCAGCGTGATGGGGTCGTATCCGCCGTCGAAGAGCCGGCCAATCGCGTCCCGGCTGACCTGATCGGCTTCGTTTTCCAGGCGATTCACCTCCACGCAGTGCTCAAGCAGACGGTGGTCTTTGCTGAGGAGACCAACGGCTTGCTTCAACTCTTCCGCCTGCTTAAGGATGATTCCGGCCAATATCTTGGCCGATGGCGAAGGCTGGGTGATCTTGTAAGTCATCAGGCGGTCGCTGGCGCTATACACGAAATCGAGGACATCATCGAGCGACGAGGCCAGCAGGTGGATGTCTTCCCGGTCGAAGGGCGTGATGAAGGTCTGGTTCAGCTTGATAAGGATGCGGTGCGTCATGTCGTCGCCGCGGTGCTCAATCTCCTTGATCTTCTGGACAGAAGCAGGCATCTGCTCATAGTCGTAGTTATGCAGCAGGTCGGACAGGACTTTCGCACCCTCGACCACGTTGTTCGCAATCTCCGCGAACATGTCGAAGAACTTGGTGTCACGCGGGATGAGGCGCATGAGAGGCTCCAAGCCAACAGGTGGTTGTCGGGAGTTCCATAACGGCAAATATGTAGGATTGCGAAATTATTACAGTCTGATGAAACAGCTAACTATCGCATGGGGCCGCGAGCAGGGTCAAACGGGAGCGGAATCGGCGCGAAACTCCGTCGTGGTAGCGTTTAATGGCCAGAAAAGCGAAAGGGCCGCTTACGCGGCCCTCAGGGAAGCGGGCGTGAGTTAGAGCGTGGACTCGATTTCAAATCCCCAAGCTTCCAACAGAGGCTCGGGAATGTACTTGGAGTTCTTGTTCTTCCGCGCCCATTCACGCAAACGGGTGGAACGAATGTACTGGTCGGGCTGGAGTTTGAACTCCTTGACGACCTGCTCGAACTCAGTAATAGTCGGCACAACCGGACCGATGGGTTCCGGTTTGCCCCAGTTAGGATTGCCGCGTCGTTTTGCCATAGCTCAGTTTCTTTCTGCCGTCAGAATTCGATATCTGGATGACGCATTACGCCTCAACGATATCTGGTGGCCGCGTGTATCTAATTGGATTCACTATGCTTCTACAACGATTCAGGGCGCCGTTACAGGTTCGTTTCCCAGGGCCCACACACGAGGGAAGGACTTTCGAGTGTTCCAATAAGACTATCTACTATACCCCGGTTTTCCAGCGACTTCAAGCCGAAATCCCGGATTCTTGGAAGGTTCCCAAAGCGGTAACCCTGCGATGGTAAATCCAATATCTCCTCTAGAATCAGACGAATGAGGGCTAAAAAGGTAACCGTGGGCCTCGGAAAAGGATAGTAGTAGCAGAAAAAAGGTGTTTGCCGACTGTGGATAAGTCGGTCAGGAGCCGCGAACGGCATTAGGAAGTCCGGCCTTGGCGCTTGCGGTCCGGTACAGTACCATCTGGCCATGAAACCAACCATCTTCCGGCTCTTTACCCTCTCGATACTCTGCGGCTCGCTGTTTTGTCTGCAGCCATCTCCTTCGGCAGCAGAGACTTCCGGAGATTCGACGCGATCGTCGAACGTCTATCCGGTCCAGCAAGGCTATGTGGACGCTCACGGGGAAATGATCTACTACGAGATCATCGGTCACGGACCTCCTTTGATGATTGTTCATGGCGGTCCCGGAGCATCGCATGATTACTTCCTGCCCTACTTGCTGCCACTCGCCCGGCATAACAGGCTGATCTTTATTGACGAGCGCGGATCAGGGCGGTCGGAGAAGCTCGACGAGCCAAGCGGTTACACCGTTGAGAACATGGTGGAAGATGTTGAGGCGGTGCGGCAGGAACTCGGGTTAGGAAAGATCAGCCTGCTAGGCCACTCTTACGGGGGAGTGTTGGCACAAGCCTACGCGCTCAAGTATCAGCAGAATCTCACCCATCTAGTACTGGCCAGCACGTTTGCGAGCACCAAAGGGATCAACGAGGTCTTTGTGCAGATGAAGCAGAAGATGTCGCCGGAAGTTCGCGACCATATCAATCAACTCGAAGCACAAGGTCTATTCGGTCACGGCAAGCCTTGGGAAGGCGAACGTTACACGGTGGACTACATGAACGCGGCGTGGGGAGACGGTTACTTCCCATATCTTTACCAGCGTCACCCCGACCCCAACTATGATCCAGTCGCGCAAGGTGTGACGTCTTGGGACCTCTACCGTGAGATGTGGGGCTCGCATGGTGAGTTTGTGATCGACGGCAACCTGAAGTCGGTCGAATACGTCGAGAAGCTCCCTGCCCTCAAGGTCCCGACGCTGATCATCGCCGGCGATCACGACGAGAGTGACCCTTCGCTTTCCCGGCAGATGAACAGCAAAATTGCAGGATCGAAGCTGGCGATTCTGCCGGCAAGCGGACACATGACGTTTGTCGACCAGCCGATTCAGTTCAACGAGGCAGTTGAGAAGTTCCTGCGGTCCAAGTGAGGCAAGAAGAAAGGAGCGCCTGTTTCAGCCGCTCCGCACGGGTTTGGGTCAGGAGTTAAGGTACGAGACGGTGTCGACAGCGCGGGGAGAACTCGGAGTCACCATCAGATTACGCTCAGCCGTTAGGCATGCATCCCTATTGCACAGTCAGCACTATCGTGTTGCTGGTGATAATAGTATTGTTCGTGGTGTTGGTAATGGTCGCAGTGATGTTCGTACTTCCTGCCGCCACGCTCGTCGCCAAACCATTGCCGCTAGTGAGACCACTGCTAATCGTAGCCACGCTCGTGTTCGATGAAGTCCAGGTTACGGCGTTCGTAAGGTCCTCGATATTATTTCCATTAGCGTAGGCGTAGAACTGCAGGGTTGCCGGCGCCCCGGAAATAGTAGCTGTCGATTGGGGATTGGTACTCCCTTGTGTGGTAGTGATCGATATGCTTGAAATGTTGGTGGGGGTGACGGTGACATTGGCTGTCGAGGTGACACCCTGATCGGTGACAGTTATGGTTGCGGTGCCCGTGGCCACTCCCACGACCAGTCCGCCGGGCGAGGTGACGGTCGCGATCGTATCGTCCGAACTTGACCAACCGACCGAGGATCCCGAGATCGGCCCCGAACTCCCGTCAGAGTACCTGGCAGTAGCGTTGAGCTGGACGGAATTGGCGATGGCGACGGTAGCCGAAGGGGGAGTGATGAAAATCGAGCTTATGGAGGGATTGATAAAAAACCCGCTGCAGCTCCCCAACGTCATGCACAAGAGAAGGGCAAAGCTGGCCGTTAGCACAGACTGCTTACGGTTCAATAGCCGGAGAACTCCGACGACTGATGCCAGTTTCGGTTGGATTTTGCCTGACAGAGCTAATTTTGCTCCGCTATGACTAGCAGTCACTTTCTTCTCCTGCCCCTGGGCTGACAAGACAACAGAAACTGTCGGTTGCGCCTCCGCTTGTTTCATTCATCTCCATTCTCGAGATTAACCCCGGCTTGACCACTGAGTTGTCAAAGTCGGGTTCAATCGAAGCCATTTCAAATCTACTCAGACACCGGTGCAGGATTAGGCGGCGAATGAGAGCTGTTGCACGTTCAATATCCTACCATCCCGAATGAATTGGGGCGCATGTTACAGTCAGACGCCGGGCCGCCGATAGCGTTAGCTTTCTGTTTCAGTTGCAGAGTGCAACGCTAGCGGTCGGCCAGTTAATACCATAACCGCAATTCGACAATTTGAAGCCACCCGCTACTCTCGAGCTGCAAGCCCCTCCTTCCAAGCCGGGCCTCTTGCGCCAGGTGGGCCTGTTCGACGCCACCATGATCGTTATGGGCGGCATCATCGGCGCAGGTATTTTTATCAATCCTTACGTTGTGGCGCAGCAGTTGCACACTCCGGTGTTGATCCTGGGCGTGTGGATCGCGGGCGGAGTCGTGGCTATCCTCGGGGCGTTTATCTACGCGGAGCTGGCTTCGCGTATGCCCCAGGTCGGCGGCCAGTATGCCTACCTCCGCGAGGCCTTCCATCCTGTCGTAGGATTCCTCTATGGATGGGTCCTGCTGTTGGTCATCGAAGCCGGAGGCATGGCCGCAGTCACCGTGACCTTTGCGCGATATCTGCTGGAGCTGACAGGATGGCAGCTGACGGAGCGCACGATTGTGGTCTTTACGCTGGCTGCTTTGACGTTGATCAACTGTCTCGGAGTGCGGCTCGGCAGCCGGGTTCAGAGCGTTCTGATGGTAATGAAAATCGGCGCCCTCGCGACATTGATTGCGGCAGGACTGTTCCTGATAAAGGCGCCGCATCCACTCTGGCATCCAGTGCTGGACCGCAAACCGTCACTCGATCTGGTCACCGCTGTCGGTGCGGCGATGGTTCCGGTGCTGTTCGCTTTCGGCGGGTGGCAGACGGCAAACTTCATCGCCGCTGAGGTGAAAGATCCCGCCAGGAATTTGTCACGTGCTCTGGTAATGGGCGTGACGGGCGTGATCGTGCTGTACCTGGGCGTGAACTTTGTCTGCGTTCGAACCTTGGGACCTCAAGGGTTGGCGGACACAACAGTTCCCGCGACCTCAGTCATGCGGATTGTGATGGGTGATACGGGCGCGCGGTTGATCGCCTTGGGTATTGCGGTCTCCACCCTGGGTTTCCTGAGCCAATCGATTCTCACCGCGCCTCGGGTGTACTTCGCGATGGCGCGCGATAAGCTATTTTTTCAAAGTGTGGCCAAAGTAACCGAGCGGACACATGTTCCCGTGGTCGCCATCGTGTTGCAGAGTGTGTGGACGCTGGTGGTCGCGCTTTCCGGACGTTATGAGCAGATATTGAACTACGTGGTGTCCATGGATTTCATTTTCTTTGGTCTGACTGGCGCCAGTCTGTTCGTGTTTCGCAGAAGGGAAGGGCCCGCGCTGGCAGAAGGTTACCGCGTCCCGTGGCACCCTTATACAACCGGCTTGTTCGTTCTGATCTGCTGGCTGGTGGTGGCGAATACGATCTACAAATATCCCGTGAATAGCCTGCTGGGTATGTCGATTTTGCTGCTCGGTATGCCGGCGTATGCCCTATGGGCAGCGAAACAGAAAAGACAGGATTGGAAGCCTTGATGCCCTTGCGAACGCAAAGCCGCTCGCCTTACATGGAATTCTCCAAACTGCATACCGGCGCCCGGTTCAACCTGGCAACCAGCGGGGTCATGAGTTATCCGCTGGCTGAACTTCCGGTCCGGCTCGAAGACCTGGAAATCAATGGTCCAACGGTGTACGGATTCGCCCCATTGCAGGAACGCTTGGCCAGATTAAACGGCGTACCGCCGGAATGTGTTGTGGCGGTGGCGGGGACGTCGATGGCCAACCATCTGGCAATGGCGGCGACAATCGAGCCTGGCGACGAGGTCCTGGTTGAGCATCCGACTTATGAGCTGTTGGTGAGCACGTTGCAGTACCTGGGCGCGAGCATTCGTTATTTTGAGCGCAGGATGGAGGACGGATTTCGCCTTGATCCCGCCGAGGTGGAACGGCAGATCACGTCGCGGACGAGGCTGATCGTCATCACCAACTTGCATAATCCGAGTGGAGTACTGGCGGATGAAGGATCACTTCGCGCGGTGGGAGACATCGCGAAACACAACAACGCTCTCGTGCTGGTAGATGAAGTATATCTGGAGGCAATGTTTGAGCAGGCGGCCGCGTCCTGCGCTGCATCTTGGGGAACACTTTCTAGTTACCAGCAGTTTGACGAAGGCCTACGGCTTGAGCGGCCTGCGATGCGGCTGGGTGCTGGCCGCTCCTGAGCTGGTGCAGCGCATGTGGCATATCCACGACCTTTACGGAGTGAACGCCGCCCATCCGGCGGAGTTGCTGAGCGTGATCGCGCTCGACAATCTTGACGCGAGTGGCTGCACCGGGCGAAGAGACTTCTGGCTACGAACCGGCAGGCCCTGGATGCGTTTCTGGCGACCCGCGGTGATCTCGAATATTGCAGGCCGGAGTTCGGCACCATCAATCTTTCCGAAGCTCTCCCACGGCAGTGTGCAGGAGCTTCTTCGCGTGGCGAAGGAGAAGTACGAAACCGGATTCGTGCCAGGCAGCTATTTCGACATGCCGCAGCACTTCCGGATCGGCATTGGTGGCGACACGGAGATGACCCGGACGGGGTTGGAGCGCCTTGGCCGTGCGCTCGCCCACCTGGGAAAGTCGTCGTACTCAAGCCCGCAACAAGCTTGACGCAAGAACCAGATTTACGCACGGCCGCACCAAGGTTGAGGTGCGAACCTAGCATTACAGTGACCCTTGCGACATCTCCCTTCAGGCCATTCCAATCGGCTTACGATTGCGGATACATTGGTAGCACTTTGGGACCCCATAATCTTAAGGACTCCAACTCCAACGGCCAATCTCCCTCGGAGGAACACCGCGATCCCGCCAGATGGGCTCAGCATATCCTCACCTGCATAGGCGATGCCATTATCAGCACCGACGTCTCGGGAAAGATCACCTATCTCAACCCCGCCGCCGAGAGGATGACGGGATGGTCCGTTCACGAGGCGTTAGGCCTACCAATGGCGGAGGTGATGAGGATCATCGACGTTCCTTCCTGCGGGTTCGGCCAGTCACTGCCGGAAGCAGCGATTGAGCGGAACGCGGAAGTCGACCTCGCTGCAAACCGTATTCTCGTCCGGCGAGACGGAATCAAGACTGCGATTGAAGACTCGGTAGCTCCGATTCGCGATCAGGAAGGTCGCGCCACAGGAGCGGTCATCGTGTTTCGTGCTCTAACTGAAGAAGCGCTGGCTCAGGACCCTCCGAATATCGCGCCTGGCGCAATACGATTGTCTTACCGGACTGCCCAACCGATTACTCCTGAACGACCGGCTTGGTCGCGCGATTGCACTGTCAACTCGGCATCGCAGGCCACTCGCGGTGCTTTTTGTGGACTTGGATCACTTCAAAGACGTCAACGATACCGCTGGACATGCGGTCGGCGACCGGGTACTTCAGGCCATGGCCAAACGCATGCAGGGTTCGGTACGCAGTTCGGACACGGTAAGCCGCTATGGAGGCGACGAATTCGTGGTCCTGCTGTCAGAGATCGACCAGCCTGAAAGTTTGATGCCCGTGGCGAGAAAGATACTCACTGCGGTCGAGGTCCCACACAACCTCACGCCTCATGTCTTTCGTATCACAGCCAGCATTGGAGTCAGCTTCTTTCCACAGCATGGTCAGGACGGAGAGTCTCTGATCCAGAACGCAGATGCAGCTATGTATCGCGCCAAGCAAAATGGTGGGAACAGGGTTCAGCTCTTTGCCGGAAGCCGGAGGAATTAGCGGGCAGCAGGCAGCGGCCGAGTCGCCGCCTGGTGCTGTCGTTGCAAGGGCCTAGGTGGTGCCGAGAGGGGGACTCGAACCCCCACAACCCTTTCGGGTCTGCGGATTTTAAGTCCGCTGCGTCTGCCAGTTCCGCCATCCCGGCCTAATCGGAAGGTGCTGATACAACTTAGTTTAACAGCCTTGCGCTTGCAACCCGCGGTGGCAGTTGGGTTGATTTCGTGACCGATTCGTGACTCATCGCGGTTTCGACTGCAACGGCGTCGCGCTGTTTGCGGTCAGCTTCCAGCTTCCGAACCGCGTCCACAATATCGTTCTCGGTGATGATCGCGTACCTGTCGAACACGCTGCGAGTCCTCCAGCCGCCGATCTGCATGATGATATTCTCCGCGACGCCCGCGCGCCTGAGATTGCGCGCAGCAGTTCGCCGCAAATCGTGAAACAGCAGACCGGGTACTCCGGCACGAGCGCAGACATTCTTCCACGTCGTTCTGAAGACACGCACTGGTTTGCCGTCCTCATGAGTAAACACGAAGTCATCGGCAGACTTGCTATGAACGCACGCAGACAATAGCTCGTACAATTCGCGCTCGAATGTCACCACACGGCCCGCGCCGTTTTTCGTGGTGCCTGGATCAAGCCGAATCGTTCGTGCGTCAAGGTCAACGTGCCGGACGCGCAGAGCTTGCACTTCATTAACCCTCCATCCATACGTGCAACCCACTTCGAACATCGTGCGCAGCCACAGACCGACCATTGCGCACTCTTTCGCTAGAGCATCGCGCTGGGCGTCCGTCAGAAATCCCATGCGGGCGTTGTTCTCGGTCAGCTTCGGAAATGCAGGAGTGCGGAGCACCTTTGATGGAGTTGCTTGCTGCGCAAGGCGAAACATCCGCTTCAGCGCAGCCAGTTCGCGGTTAATGGTCGCATTCGCTGCGCCCTCTTGCTGGCGCTTATCGACATACTTCCCAATCAGTCCGCTCGACACGTCAACAGCCCGCATCGCTGCGAAAAACGGCTTGAGATGCAGGTTCCATCGTGCTTCGGCATCGTCAAGCGATTTGCGGTTATTGATTCGGTACTCGCGGAGAAAGTCCTCCGCCAATTCGTCAACGCGGACGCGCTCGACATGCAATCCGGGAAATGTACCTGTGACGAGTTCCGCGACTCGGTGTCTTAGCATTCGCTCTGCTTTCCGCTTATTGTCTGTGTGAGTAGATTCCCGAAAGTTCTTGCCGTTCCGCGAATACTTGATCCACCAAACGGAACTGTCCGGGCGTTGATACATGCAGCCTGTTCCCTTGGGACGACTCATTTCGCACCGCCTTTCTTGTGAGCGCGCCGCTTGGCTTCACGTGCCGTGACGGCTTTCTTTGCTATTTGCGAGCGTTTAGCAGCACTCAACCCTTCAGCACGTGCTCGTGCGCCTTTCCGGGCGATCTCGACTCGCTCTTCTTTCGATAAAGCAACCGCCCGCGCCTTACCGCCCATGCTTTGCAGTTCGGCTGCCGTGAGAGGTTTCTTCTTTGGCATTACAGTGGTTCTCCTTTCCTGTATATCTTGCTTGCCAGAAAGGAAGATGTCAAGCCAAAAGTTAGAACTACATGGTGCGCTTATGTTGATCGGCCCAGTTATCCAGATCGCGCACGTCAAACAGGAACGGAGAGCTATCGTCCGCTTGGACGACGGGCAACCTGCCATCTGCAACGAGACTACGCAGCTTCCAGGCGGACAGCGACAGGTATGCGGCTGCCTCTCGCGTTCGGAGCAACCGCCTCGGCCGGCTGACGGGCAGCGACGGCTGATCGTGCTGGCTACGTACAAAATCGGTCACTGTATGGTCACGGCCCTCTGCAAGTTACTGCTAACTCGTTAGTTGCACCAGCGAAGCGGAGTATGAATCCGCTGCATCGTTCCCCATGTCCCTCGAATCGGCTCTACGCAACGACCCCATTTCGACAGTCATTCCTGTCCCCACCCACCTAGGGGTCATCCTCACGGCTGCGGGCGCTTTACGGGCCTGAAGCGGCCTCCCTGCGCCCGTTCGCGCTTTCGGAATTGCTCATTGGACCCTCCTTGCGGTGGCTTCGTTGATGCCCTTCAGTCCGCATGTTTCGCACGCGAAGTTGCCGCGATTGTTCCTCCGGTACAACGCAAAGCTGAGACAGTTAGGGCAACGTGGAAACGTCGCTACGCGCCCGCCGCACGCCTGTAGGATCCCAATCAGTTCTGCCTTGTGCTGTGCCAGCAGGTCTATCAGGTGCGCCGCGGACTCGGGCATTTGAAGCCTGATTTTCTCGCCGGCCTCCAGAGTCAGGACGGCGCCAGCTTTCTTCGCGTCTTCGACAAGTTCAATAGCGGCCAATGTCACAACCATCCTTCCAGGTAACCATCGTCTCCGTGCTCAGCAACTGTCCCACTGGGAGAACCCAGAGGGTGACCCTCGATAAGAGAGAAGGCGTTGTCAAGCGAAACTTCTCCTGGGCGGTGGGTGAGCACCGCTGGCTTCGTCCCTGAGTTAGCCAAGCTGAGGAGCAAGACACAGGAGATCTCGCGATTGATCAGTTCCCGGTGGAACCTACTCGTTCCACCAACCATCGATCCGGTCTAAACTTCGACCATGATTCTTCTATGCGAACATCCAGCCGCCGCAGCCGGTGCGAAAGTGGAAAACGGTTTTTTCGTTTTCCAAGGCCGCAGGCCGTCTTTTGCACCGGTCCGTCTGGATGCGAGAGCGCCCAATCAACTCAACGGTCTAGCTATTGCCGACCAGGGGCACCCGCGGGCTGCTCTCGATGCGAACGATCTCTGGATACGGAGTGTGGGTGCGTAGCATCCAGTAGAGTCGTACCGCTAGCTTGCGCGCCGCTGCTACTTTGGCGATGCCTTTTGCCTTGCTGTGGCAGCGGTGAGCATATTGTTTACGAAACCCTGCATCCAGCCGAACTACACTGTGCGCCGCTTCCACCAGCAGCATGCGCAGAAAGCTATTGCCTTGTTTGCTGATGGCGCCCAGCCGCTGCCGTCCCCCCGAGCTGTGCTCGCGCGGAATCAGCCCCACATAGCTGGCTACCTGTTTGCCGCGCGCAAAGCGGGTGACGTCGCCGATGGTCAGCACGAACGCCAAGGCCGTGATCGGGCCCACCCCCGGCTGGGTTAGCAGCAATCGCGCCTGAGGATCTTGCTCGGCCGCTTGTTGCGCAGCTCGATCCAGCGGTGCAATCTGCTGGTCCAGGTAGACCAGCAACTGCAGCAGGTCCTGACGCCGGCACCCCGCCCAACCGGTCAGCGGTAACTGGCGAAAAGCTTTCTGTCCCGCCACACTCCACAGCCGCGACTTCTTCTGCATCCCCTGGTTCATCGCCAGGTGTTGCAGTCCGTTCTTCACCCGGCTGCGAATCTGCACCAGTTTGTGGCGATGAATCAGCAGCTGCCGCAGATCGCGCTGCTCGGCACTCGGCACCCACAGCCGCGGAAACCGGCCTTCCCGCAACAGCTTCAGCACATGCCCAGCATCGCGCCGGTCGTTCTTCTGCCGGCGCACATAACTGGCGCGGATTTCGGCGGCATCTCCCACCCACACTTCATGGCCTAGCTGGTTTAACAAATCGATAAACCACTGACTGTTGCCCGTGGCTTCCAGACCGATCAACGACGGCACCGGCAGTTGCTCATACCAACGCTCCGCTTCGCCGTCGCCGTTTACCAACTTCTGCTCTCCTATTTCTCCCGTCTCCGTGTCGAACCAAGCCACTTGTTGCCACCGCGGATGGTAATCACACCCTACAATAAGCATGGAAGGCTCCTTCCTTCCCCAGTGTCTTGTCCTCAAACCAAGACTACCGGGATCGAAGCGAGCCTTCTCTCTTATCCAATCAACTAAACCACTAGCAGGCTGCGGAAAAACCTTTGATTTATGCGAACGCTGCCTTGCTTTGGTCACCGAGTGAGAAGGGAAAGAGTTCGTTCTAGTTTTGTTCTGCTATCTGCTGAAGCTTTCTTGCATTCAGCAGACACACGTCGGCTCCGGTTTACGCCCCCTGCATGGACAGGTTGCGCAGGCGGACCAGGTTATAGGCTGCGCAACTAAACCACTAGCAGGCTGCGGAAAAACCTTTGATTTATGCGAACGCTGCCTTGCTTTGGTCACCGAGTGAGAAGGGAAAGAGTTCGTTCTAGTTTTGTTCTGCTATCTGCTGAAGCTTTCTTGCATTCAGCAGACACACGTCGGCTCCGGTTTACGCCCCCTGCATGGACAGGTTGCGCAGGCGGACCAGGTTATAGGCTGCGCAAGCAAAGGTGAACACCCAGTCCACCTTGCACAACCCGCGATGTCGTACCTTCCGCAACAAGGCAATCGTCTTGAGCCAGCCGAAACATTCCTCGATCCGTTTCCGTTTTCTTTGGCTGACGCCGTAGCCTGCATAACGCGTCGTCCGCTGGTCGAGGGCACTGCCACCGCGCCGACCGTCGTTCTGCGCCACATGCGGTGTGACTTGCATGTGGCGGCACTCGGCGATGAAGTCGGCCGTGTCAAAGCCTTTGTCACCGCCCACGGTCACCCGCTGGGTACCGGCGATCTGTTCCAGCATCAGCAACGCCGTGTCACGTTCGGCCGTCCCGCTGGCTTCCCACACCATGGCATTCACGATCAACCCGTTACGATTTTCCACCAGCAGATTGCCGCTGTAGCTCAACTTCGCCTCCTTGCCTTCGCCCTTGCGCGCTAACAGGGCCTCGGGATCGGTCTTCGATGCGTGCGTCCGGTTGGAGCGCTTCTCGCCATGAAAGTTCACCGTGGGATTGCCGGGATCATCAGGAGACGGCGGATTTTTGCCATCCTTGCGCTGAAAACTTTTTGCTCCTGCCCAAGCTTCCAGCAAGGTGCCGTCCACCGTGAAGTGTTCATCCGAGGTCCAGCCTTTCGCCCGCGCCTGCTCCACCACCTGCGCCAGAAACTGCTTGGCCACCTCGGCTTCCAGCAGCCGGTCCCGGTTCTTGGTGAACACCGTCGGGTCCCACACCTCTTCGTCCAAGTTCAACCCTACGAACCAGCGAAACAGCACGCTGTAATCAATCTCTTCCATCAGCAGGCGCTCGCTGCGGATCGAGTACAGCATCTGCAACAACTGCGCCCGCAGCAGTTTCTCGGGCGCAATCGATGGCCGGCCTTCGCTGGCATACATGCGATCAAACTGCGACGACAGTGCCCGTAGAACTTCGTCTACCATCGCCCGCATGGCACGGAGCGGGTGATCCTTCCGCACCCGCGCCTCGGGCGACAAATAACTGAACATGTGGCTTTGTTGATGATCCGTTCCTCGCATGCTGCTTTCTTAGCATGCCTACCCTGTGGATTAGGAGTACTTTTTCAGCATCCTGCTAGTGGGTGGGGTTAGTGGGACACTTGGCTCTAGTGGGACAGCCCTAGTGGGACCCACGTTTCTCTGCGCGGAGAGCTCGGCCCTAGTGGGACACTCAGTGAAAAAGTACTGCCTCGCTTTCCGGTGTGGAACGTAGCCCCCGACAGGCCGTAAAAGTCCCTCGTCTTCGGCGCGCAACCGCCACCGACGAACTTGTGTCCAGTCGCGGTTCATCAGCACGCCGATACGCTCCAGCGGTAAAGCAATCAACTGGCCGGGACGGGCAGACCGAAGATTTCGGCAAAGTGCCGTGAACTTCTCGAATCCGGAGATGTAGGCCCCATCAATCGCCTGCCATGCAGCCTCTAGCGGGTCGGGACCGCCGACCTCGTAGCGTGCCGCAGAGGCTACTATCTTAATCACCTCGAGCTCGGTCAGCGGCGGCGTGCAGCGTCGCGCGTTGGCTTCCGAGAGTTCCTTCTGAAGTTCGACCTCAGTTGCTCCCCTGCGCCTCAGTGCGCCTGCCAGCCGAATTAAGCCATCATTCCGTCTGCCCTCCAGCAGGACTCCGATCTTGGACGCCGGTGTCGTGGATCGCTGTGCCTGGCTAGTAACCATCTCTAGCAGCCAGGCCGGAGCGGTTGCGATGATTCTGTCAGGCTCCGCCCAGTGATAGACGTGGCCGCTCGAATGAACTGACGGCGGGCAAACTGCAAATCCACCCTCGCCGCGCACATCCAGACTCGGTGCCACTTTGCCTGTGCTGTTTCGCACAGCGATGTCTTTGGGATACTGATAATACAGGTGGCACCCGCGTGCAGTCTTAGCCGTCAGCGTTTCTAACCATTCCTGGCCATGATGCTCGCACAGTTCGCGGAGCGATTCTGCGTCATCAACATCCAGTATCCAGATGCCGGAGGCAAGGCCGCACGCCACGCCCCAATTGCAATCGGGATATTTCTGCACCCAATCGCAGAGAATGTTGGCATCACAGGTTGCCCGCTTCTGCCACCCTTTGAGTAGTGGACGCTTTTCCCGCGACTCGACGGGGCACAGCCTCCACCCACGTGCCGCAAGCCGCAGAACCTCCGCGGCCCGGTGTTCGGGTTGTTGTATGCCTGCCATGAACTTCTTATGTAGCCTTCCCCGCTGCGAGCCCGGCCATTTTCTGACAGGAGGTTGTCTTAACGCGCCCGATTAGGATTGCTACTCTCATCTGCATTAGCTCCCCCACGGTCGCGAGGATTTTTCACTGAAACCGGCCGGACAGTTCCGCGTTCCACTAATCCCTCTGCCACGTCCTGCCGAATTCGAACAGCTCGCCCGAGCTTCACGTATGGAATCCTCCTAGTCCAAATCCATGACCGGACAGTGGACAGCTTTAGGGACAGCATCTCCGCTAATTGTGGAAGTGTGAGTAAACGCATAATTCGATCACCTCTCTTGCTGCCTACAACTGCCAGTTACCATTGTTTTCTAGCGGTGCTGAAGAGATAATCTCCGGAAATGGGACATTCGAGAGAATTCTTGGAGGCACAACGGTTGGCTGAGTGGGTGGCTTCGGTTGCGGACGCTGAAGAGCCTTGTTGCGAAGGTCTGTTCCTCCCCGGGCTAGGCGCGCAGATCGATGCAAGTGTGGACCCAGGAAACGGCATCACACTCAGATTTCAACCCCGCACCGCCGCCACCTCAGTCTCAGGCCCGTCTTTGGTCTCGAGTAAGGAGAACAACCCAGGCATAGCCCAATCGCGGGATGCTCGCCTAGCGCTTCTTATGAATGAATGGGCAACCGAGCGGGTGCTCGTAATTCAAGAGGGAGCGACGGATCACCGTGTGGCTTCTCCTAAAACATGGCGAATGGACATCAGATCAGCTCTCAAAGAGGCAAAATCCACTCCCGACGGTGCTCCCTTACCGTTTCTCGCTCGGCGCATCGAACTTTATGTTGATTCGCCGGTAAAACTCGACGAGCTGGCGATCCAACTTTTCCTAGTGTTCTATAAATGGGGCTGGGCCGAGAACGTCAGTGATGAAGACCGTCGATACATCATTCAGTACATGTGCAGCCTATTTGAGCTGCGCAATAAAATGCGCGCTGCGGCGGAGCAGGCCGTATCGTATCTGTTCACCAACTTCGCGATGCCTCAGAATTCCGGAGACTTTCGGCTTTACATACGTCGAGTGGTCCATGACATCCACCGCAAAGACGAGGAGCATGTTTATGACGGCTCGGGCATGGAGCGTAAGGGCCGAGATGACCTTGGATCTAAATCGCACGAAGCTCCCATTGACGAGTTCCATGTGGGCCCTAGTGCGAGAAAGAGCCGGAAGGCTGACGTCGGAATAAAGGAATTTGTTTCACCACATGAAGTGGCGTTAGATTGCGGAATGCACTATCAGCGAGTTTACGACGCCATCCGGTGCCGCAAGCTCAAAGCAGAAAGATGGCATGGCAAGCTGCGGATACATCGCTCCGAAGCTGATCGCTACAAAGCGACAATTACCCCCAAGCAGTTGCTCCAACGCATGGTCAGCAAGTTAAGGGAGTCAGGAAACAAGAAGGCGGCCGAGGCATTGCGGAAGAGAATCTACAGGCTGAGAAAACCCGGTGCATCGGACGGCGACATTTTGAGAACATTGAGTGCAACTCGGTCACGATAACATCACATCGATCAAGTTGGATCGCTGAGGTGTGCAGCAGAGCGCCGCTCTAGCTGAGAAAAAAACAACTGACGTCCAATGGTGGGAGAGCCCTCGCCATACCAGCCTGACGCCCAACTCCCGCCGTGCCATACCGGCAGATTACACCATGCCGTCCTTGGCCGGCCTGTTGGCACTGCGCCACCGACCGAAAACAGGGGGTACGGGGTGCGAAAAGCGGTCGGGCTTCGCCCGACTCCGGCTTGAGCCAGAAAAGTTTTGTTTCCATTTTTTTGCCTAGTTTCTGTGTCAAGTTTTAACGTTGGGAAAAGTTTCTCAGCAACTTTGACATCCGCAGGCGGGAATCGCGCAGAGTCGTCACGAATTTGTTCGCTTGTTCTTCTGGGCAGTCCAAGACTTGGACAGGTTGCGGCTGTGGGGGCAGGAGGAGGAATGTCAAAACGCGACCGAACGACCTAACATGCGGTCTTCGAATATGGCGTGGTCGTCGCGATCACTGATGCGGCGGAAACCCCACCCGAAGCCGGCAAGAGTGGATCGTAGGGCATTTCCGTTCATGGACCTGCATAAGGGCTACGCTCCCCTTTGCTCAAACTCTGCGTACCGTTGGTTTAACTCCTCGGAAATCGAAGCTGGGACTGTTTGCCGAGCGCCCCTGACATCCTCAAGAGCGATGGGGCGATTGCCCCTCATGGCAACCCACGCGGCTTCGTCCACGAGTAACTTCAAATCGCTGGCTGAGTATCCCTCTAGTTCTTGCGATAATCCCCTCAAATCGATGACGGATTCTCTGAACCTGCCTTCTAAGTGGAATCGCAGCATGTCCTCGCGAGCTTCGGCATCGGGAGCCGTGACAAGTAGCTTTTTGTCCAGCCTTCCGGACCTCTGTACTGCATCGTCTACTCTCCAAGGCTCATTAGTTGCTGCGATGACCAATATGCGGCGGGAGCCGGCCGATTCTAGATGCCTGAGGAATTCTCCGACCTCTTCCACCCGGTAATCCTGATGACCGGCCAACTGCGAGCGATTAGGGGCCAAGGCTTCAAGTTCGTCCAGGAATAATACCGATGGAGCGTTCTCTTCAGCTTGCTTGAAAACGGCAGCAATCTTGGTGGCGGTTCCGTGGATATAGGTATCGCCAATCTGAGCGGCAGATACTTCGTTGAAGAAATAAGCAAGCTCTTCGGCTAATTTTCGCGCGATGAAGGTCTTCCCACAGCCAGGCGGGCCAAACATAAGGATGCCGTTGGGGATCGTAAGCCGATACCTTTCAAATCGCTCGGGATTCCGAAGCGGCGCGATCACTTGCTCATATAGCAGCATCTTGAGACGAGCCATTCCGGCGACGCCTAGAAGCCCTCTGGCATTGGGGGCTGTGTCGGCAGAATGGCGAGGGCACTGCGCAACTTCGTCTTGCTCGCAATCCGGAGCCGAATAATGAGACCACTCTTCTGCACATAGTGGACAGTAATGGGTGTGTTCTAATGCGGTTGGGTAGCAGTTCTCGCAGTAGTACTTCCCGTGAATCTCAGGGCAATCTTCTTCAGCATCGTGACTGAACTGGCCTTCACAAGTTGAGCAGAGATGTTCATGTTTTGCAGGAGAATCCTCTTCAGTCGAGGAGGCATTGCGCTTTGCAACCAGCCGTTGAAGCTCACGGATCAACAGGTCACGTTGCGCAACAGTGACGGAGTACGTAATCGGATTCGCGAGCTTCCGATAGAGTTCATCAATTCGTTCTTGTACTTGGGTCGAGCTTGCGCTGTCCGCTTGAAGCAAAACCGTGTTGTTGTAAGCGAATTCTGCAGACACCGAGCCGTCTCTGAAAGCGTACAGCCGTAGAGATTGAATCCGCGAACGGTTTTGATTTACCCATTCGCTCGCGCGGCGTTCGTCTGGGAATGCCGCGTAATCGGCATCATCGCCAACGATAGGCGGGCCGATTTGTGCTCTCAGAACTCTCTCCGATGTCTGCACCTTTGAACTATTGGTTCTCAACTCGCCGGCTTCCGCAGGCGGTTTTTCGCCGCTCAGTTCCGCGAGTTTGGCTTCCAGTTGCTTGCGGAAAGCCGCTGGCATGGGCTGCTTCAACCGCTCGCGAATCATTCTGATCTTGGTATCGCGGTCGGTTAGGGGAGCTTCTTGGAACATCTGTCGCCTTCCGCCGTTCAGTTCTCAGTTCTTTTGTATCCTATAGGCGAAATGTAGTCGAAAGAATACAGCCATGCTGTTGCTGTGGCAACGGAAGATATTTGCGTCCGGGTTGGGCGAAGAATCCGCAAACTCCGCCGGCAGCGGGGATGGACGCAGGATTACTTGGCCGTTCACACTGGCCTTGGGCGGACGTTCATTTCCGACATCGAACGGGGTAAGAAAGAGCCTTGCCTCAGGTCTCTGGAGATCCTGGCGCTCGGTTTTGAAATGTCAGCGTCGCAGCTTCTTCGCGGTGTTTAACACCCTGGTAACGCCGCACCCATCCCGACAGGACGCAATTCATTGCGGGGAAAGGCAATAAACGATTAACTGGCCTCACGGGATAGGAGGGACTTCGTCGAGGTGGAGGTATCTCCTGCATTCTTCGGGAGTGAGGTTGCGCGTGACGCGGCTGCGGGCCAGCGACATCAACAGGTCGATGTCCATTGCGTAGACCTGAATGATTCCGTCCTCTCCGGCGGAAAGAAGGCGTTTGCCATCCGCGGTCCAGGCAACGCTACGCACAGTACCGCTGTGGGCGGCGAGGGTGACGAGTTCGCGGCCGTATTTCAAGTCCCATACCCTGACTGTATTGTCCTCGCTGCCTGAAGCCACTCGCAAACCATCCGGACTAACCGCCAAGACCCGAACCTTGTCCGTGTGGCCAAGAAGAGTGCACAGTTCACGCCCAGTTCCTATTTCCCACACTTTCAAAGTCTTGTCGTAGGAAGCGGAGACCGCCAGAAGACCATCGGGCGTGATCGCCACTCCGCGCACCGAATGATTGTGTCCCCGAAAGGTGCGGAGCTCGCAACCATTGCTCAGGTCCCACACCTTCAGTGTCTTGTCTCGGGATCCCGAAATCGCCAGTTGACCGTCCGGCGTCACTGCTACCGCGTCTACTCCAGCAGCGTGCCCCTTAAGGGTGCACAACTCGCGCCCGTCGCTCAACTTCCACGCCTTCAGGGTCCCGTCCTTTGAAGCCGAGATCGCCAGCCGGCCCTCCGGCGTCACCGCGACAGCCCAGACAAAATCGGTGTGACCATACAGGGTACGCTGGTTGCGCCCGCTTTTCAGATTCCACACTTTCAGCACTTTGCTTCCAGGATCAGGCACATCACTGGCAGCCGAGATCGCCAGCCGGCCGTCTGGCGTGACCGCTAGCGCAGTGACAATCCCCGTGTGGCCCTTCAGCGTGCGCACCTCGCTTCTCGTGCGGACATCCCACACTTTGATGTTCATACCCCTGTCAGAAAGCGCCACTTGGCTGTCGGGCGCAATTGCCACCGCCCGGGTGTGTTCATAGCCCATATCCAAGATAGCTAGCTCACGCCCTCTGCCGAGTTCCCAGACCTTCAGCGTGCCGTCATGAGAAGCGGAAATCGCGCGCTCGCCATCGGGCGTCACCGCAACCCCAACCACCCAATCGCTGTGTCCCCTTAAGGTGCGCAGTTCGCGCCCGGTCGTCACATCCCACACTTTCAGCGTCTGGTCCCCAGATGCCGAGACCGCACATTGCCCGTCCACCGTCAACGCCACTGCCCAGACCATATCCGTGTGGCTGGTGAGGGTGCGCAATTCGCGCCCGTTGTCCACCTCCCAGACTTTGAGCGTTTTGTCTAACGAGGCCGAAATCGCCAGTCTTCCGTCCCCGCTCAACGCCACTGCACAGACAGGGCCAGAGTGGCCTTTGAGGGTACGCAAGTCGCAACCGCTCTCCAGGTCCCAAACTTTCAGCGTGTCATCTGTTGACCCGGAGATTGCCAGCCGCCCGTCGCCGCTCACTGCCACAGCATCGACACAATCCCCATGGCCGGCGAGGGTGCGCAGCTCGCGACCACTGGCCAGTTCCCACACCTTCAGGGTATTGTCCACAGAATCAACCACGTTACCGGCAGCCGACACTGCCAGTTGCCCGTCCCGGGTCACGGCAACCGCGTTGACACAATCAGTATGGCCGCAAAGGGTGTGCATCTCGCGCCCACTGCTCAGCTCCCATACCCTCAGTGTCCGATCCATTGAAGCCGAAACCGCTAGCTTGCCATCCGGCGTCACGGCAACCGCAGTGAGGCTGATAAACGGGTCTTTCTGGCGTAGGCGAAGGGTGCGCAACTGGCGCCCGGTGGCTGGGTCCCAAACCCTTATAGTGTTGTCGAATGAAACCGAGACTGCTAGTTGTCCGTCGGCTGACACCGCGACCGCGCGGACCGCATAACTGTGGCCGCGAAGAGTAACGCGCACCTGTGACCTCAATATGGCGCGGTGCAACGCTCCCTCGGCCTCTGGAATGGGGGTCCCATCCGCGGAACGTGTCGCATCAACGGCATGCATCGCGAGCAAAATACTGCGCTCCGGGTCATCCTCCAAGCCGAGTGTGGAGAACGCCACTTGCTCGCGGGCGACAGCGATGCGCGAGTTCCGCTCTGCCTCCTGCTTTTGTCGTTCTGCCTCCTGCCGCTGCCGCTCCTTCTCTTCGGTCAAATCTGTGAGACGTTTGATCTCCCCGGCTTCCCATACCTCACCGGCACGGATGTACTGCTCCTGAAGCTCGGTCGGTTTGCGACTCTTGTTGACGGATGCCTGCTCCAACCATCGGATGGCCTCCTTCAGCTCCGTCCCGCGTAGAAGAAAGCCTTCATCATGATTCTTGGATTCCCACTCTGTGGCTCGCACTAGGAACTGGGTGTGCTTGCGCACCCAATCGAAATCGGTGTCGAGGGCCGCTATCAACTGTTCGAAGGTCTGCTCGAACCCCACCTCCGGATAATCAATCCATTGAATCTTCCTGAGCACCGGGCGTAGCTTGCGGCGCTCAACCCACCGGTAGAGGATGGTGATAAGCCGCTTGTTGTTGGCAGCGGCATGAGTGACTTCTTGCCCGCACATCCATGACTTGACGGAATCAGGGCTGATGACGAACAGGAAGTTGTCGGCGGCCTCGATCGCCGCAAATATCTCTGCCCTCCACTTGGCCGAGGCGGGAATGCTGCGCCAGTCAATCCAGGTGTCGCGATTCACCTTCTGGAGCGCGGCATGAAGGTCGCGGACGAATTTCTTGTGTTTCCGCGCATACGAGATGAACACCTCGGCCATGGTGTGCTCCGGAGGCTGAAGAACAATCAAGCGAATCTTAGCATTCGGACTGAACTAGAATTCCTCTGCTGGGTTGTTCCTCCCAGCTCATTGCGAGACCTTCACCGGAGGCGGTTTCGCGCGAGTGTTACCTTAAATACCTATGGCTCACCTGTTCGATCCGCTCACCATTCGCGACATTATGTTTGCTAACCGCGTGTTCGTCTCGCCTATGTGCGAATACTCCAGCGTCAACGGATTCGCCAACGACTGGCACTTTGTGCACCTCGGCAGCCGCGCCGTCGGCGGGGCTGGACTGGTGCTGACAGAGGCCACCGCCGTGCTCCCCGAAGCCCGCATCAGTCCGCAAGACCTGGGTATCTGGAGCGACGAGCACATTGAGCCGCTGGCCCGCATCGTCCGCTTCATCCATGAGCAAGGCAGTGTCGCCGGAATGCAGTTGGCCCATGCCGGCCGCAAGGCCAGTACCTACCGGCCATGGGAAGGCCACGGCGCGATTCCCGAAAGCGCAGGCGGATGGAAGAATGTGGTCGCGCCGAGTGCGATACCTTTTGCCGATCACTATCCCATGCCGCGGGAACTCTCGCGTGACGACATTCAAGAGATCGTTGCAGCCTTCGCCGAAGCGGCGCGCCGCGCCTGCAAGGCAGGCTTTCGCGTTCTCGAAATTCACGCCGCCCACGGATACCTGATTCACGAATTTCTTTCGCCGCTGAGCAATCGGCGGACGGATGAGTACGGCGGCTCGTTCGACAATCGTACCCGAATCTTGCGTGAGGTCGTCGCAGCCGTTCGATCTTCCTGGCCCGAGGGGGCGCCGCTGTTCGTGCGCATTTCCGCCAGCGATTGGAGCGATGGCGGCTGGGACATTCAACAGTCGGTCGAGTTGGCCCGGCAGTTGAAAGAACTGGGAGTCGATCTCATTGATTGCTCCTCCGGCGGCAACGTTTCTGCTGCGAAGATTCCCGTCGGGCCAGGGTATCAAACGCCATTTGCCGAACAAATTCGCCGCGAGGCCGGCATCCTAACCGGCGCCGTGGGGATGATCACCTCTCCCGTACAGGCGGAACATATCGTCGCTACCGGACAGGCCGACGCCGTCATCATCGCGCGGGAACTGCTGCGCGATCCCTATTGGCCGTTGCGTGCGGCGCGTGAGTTGGGACAGCCAGTATCGTGGCCGATCCAATACCTGCGGGCTGCGCCAGAAGGCTCGCAGGGCCGCGTTCCCGTGGACTTAGAAAACCTGAAGTCCTGCTTCGAGGAACAGCACGCCGTGCCCCAGCGTTGATCTCTTCTCTCCGAGTCACCCGTGCGGCTAATGCGGGCCTTTAGGCGCGTCCAGCGCAGTGTTTGGGGGCTTTAGGTTGTCGGCCTTTTCTGGTTTCGCCGTTGTCACTTGCCCCTGCGGCATACGTCACTGACAAACTTTTGGGGCAAGCGTGAAATGATTATGGGCCTTTGGGAAGACGATTCCCGGCCTTTTTCCTACTAACTCCGGAGCGCCCGACGCGGCGGGAAATAGACCCTCGAGTTTCCTCCCAAGCGCCCACCCGCCTGTCCGCTTCATTTCCGTTCGAGCCAGTCGAGAGGAGGTAAGAGCCATGCATACTCATACGAAAGGGCGATTTCGGAATGTGCTATTCGGTTCCAGCCTGCACCCGGAAAACGCTGCGCTCGCAATCTTGGTCATGCTGCTGTTCCTTTTCTTCCTACTCTTATTCACGACCTTCACAGCGCAGCCCGTGCAGGGGCAGACCTTCCAAGTGCTCTACACCTTCGCCGGACACCAGGACGGATGGGTTCCCTATGCCGGTCTGTCCATAGACGCAGCGGGCAATCTTTATGGAACTACAGACAGGGGAGGTGGCCAGGGCAACTGTCCTCCGCCAGGGGGATGCGGCGCTGTCTTCCAGCTAACCTACACCGGCTACAACTGGGCTGAGAAGCTACTCCATGGCTTCAATGGACCATACGAAGGCTTCGGCCAAGGGCCGATTGGGGCCACTGACGGGAGCTATCCTAATGCGGTGACCCTCGGGTCCGACGGCAGTCTTTACGGCACAACTCAGTATGGGGCCGCGGGCGGCGGCACGGTCTACCGGCTCACACCGTCGAACCGTGGCTGGACCGAAACCGTGCTTCATCGCTTCCTCCCGGGTGGAGGCGATGGGTCTGGACCCGAAGGGACCCTGGTTTTCGATCAGGCGGGTAGCATTTACGGCACGACCGTAGGCGGCGTTGCTTGGGGCACAGTTTTCCGGCTGACAGGATCGGGGTTCTCCTGGACAGAATCTATTCTTTACAGCTTCAAGGGTGGTAACGACGGAGCATGGCCCTACTCTGGGGTCATCTTCGACCAGGCCGGCAACCTCTACGGCACAACCGGCGCGGGGGGCGCCGACGATTGCAAGTGGGGTGGCACCAACTGCGGCACGATTTACGAATTAGTGCCGTTCGGATCCGGCTGGACCGAGAAGCTCCTCTACAATTTCCACAACGGCAACGATGGAGGCAATCCTAGTCCGTTGGGAGACCCCCCGGCTCTGCCGGGGAGGCAGTAGAAGTTTGACAGATACCGGAGTCCATCGCGGAGACTCCCAGACGTGGGCCGCCAAAGCACACGAAAGGGAGTTCGCGATGGACGAAATGGAAAGCCTAAGCCATACCAAGTGGGAGTGCAAATACCATGTGGTGTTTATCCCCAAGTGTCGCAGGAAAACGTTGTACGCCGAACTGCGACGGCACTTGGGCGAGGTGTTCCGCAAGCTGGCGGAGCAGAAGGAGAGTCGGATCGAAGAGGGGCATCTGCTGCCCGACCACGTGCACATGATGATCGCGATTCCGCCCAAGTACGCGGTGTCGCAAGTCGATTGGGTTTATCAAAGGGAAGAGTGCGATCCACCTGGCACGGGTGTACGGGGAGAAGAAGAGGAACTTCGTGGGGCAGCACTTTTGGGCGCGCGGGTACTTCGTATCTACCGTGGGGCGGGACGAGACGGTGATCCGCGAGTACATCCGGCGGCAGGAAGAAGAGGACAAGCGATTGGACCAAATCAACCTGTGGCGCTAACGGCCACCGGAACGGTGGCCCAAACCTCGGGGCCGCGTTAGCGACCCCGGCCAGCCGCTTTGAGCGGCTCACAATCTAAAGCCCCCGGCTCTGCCGGGGGATACTTACTCCCCTGATCTTCGATCAGGCCGGCAATCTGTATGGCACCGTTTGCGAAGGTCCGGGGGGCGGAGGTGCGGTTTTCATGCTGTCGCCGTCCGGCAGCAATTGGACATTCCGTGTGCTGCAGCAGCTTACGGGAACGTCGTGTGGATTCCAAGGCAGCCTCACCCTGAACGCGGCCGGCAATCTCTATGGCGCCACCCTTAATGGGGGTGCTTACGGCCGCGGCGCAATTTTCGTGGTAACCCCTGGAGGCGGCTATGGCGACCTTTACGACTTCACCGGCGGGAGCGACGGAGGAGAGCCGAACGGTAGCCTCGTATTCGACAAAGACGGCAACCTCTACGGCACCACCCAGGACGGCGGCATCAATGATTACTGCGGCGGCAAGCAATATAAGGGTTGCGGGGTGGTCTTTGAGATCACGCCGTAAGGATCGTTTCGGGATTCCGGGCGAGACCGACAGTCTTGCAAAGCACGGTCAGACCACAATAGGAGGCCGCAATGAACGCCAACTGTTCTGACAGTTTCGGAAGACCCTCAGTACGCCTCGCCGGAGCGGCTGTTACCATTCTCACATTAGCGGTTGTGCTTACCCTCGCAATTATCCCAACACCAGCGGCGCAGGCGCAGACCTTCACGGTGTTGCACACCTTCGCCGGCACAGGGGACGGGGCATTTCCCCAAGCCGGTCTGACGATTGATGCGGCAGGAAATCTCTATGGGACGACGAACACCGGCGGCAGTGGTTATGGAACGGCTTTCAAACTGAAGCATTCCGGCATTGGGTGGACACTGGCCCCAATCTACACCTTTGCCGTAGGCGATCATCATTATTTGCCTTTCGGCCGGCTGGCCCTTGGCCCCGACCGAACTCTGTTTGGCACCTCCGCCGATGCGGGGAGCGGCTGCAGAGAATATGACGGCTGCGGCATGGTGTTTCACTTGCAACCCTCACCCGCTGCCCCAAAATCAGTCCTGGCTCCCTGGAAAGAAACGGTCACCTACTCTTTCAATGGGAACGATGGACTCCAACCTGCTGGTGACCTCATCTTCGACCAATCCGGCAACATCTACGGCACGACACGAGGCGGCGGCAGCTCCGACTATGGTGTCATTTACAGGTTGACGCTGGAGGGCGGCGACTGGACAGAAAGCGTCCTTTATGCGCCTCAAACTCGTGGCGAGGGAGTGGAACCCGTGGGCGGCGTTGTTTTCGACGGATCCGGCAACCTCTATGGGGTATTCGAGTACGGCGGACAATATGGGTACGGTTTGGTTTACCAGTTGTCGCCCTCCGGACCGGGTTGGACGAAGCATTCCGTCTATAGCTTCACTGGCGGAACTGATGGAGGTTCTCCAACAGACATATTCATGGATTCCTCCGGCAATCTCTACGGAACGACTGCGCAGGGCGGCGACCTGAGCTGCAATGCCCCGTGGGGCTGCGGCACGGTTTTCGAACTCGCGCCCGCCAATGGCGGGTGGACCTTTAACACGCTGTACACCTTTTCTGGTAACGGCGGCAGCCCCTCGGACAAACTAGTTATGGATGCCGCTGGCAACCTTTACGGCACAACCACTTATGCCGGCGTCTATGGATGCGGTAACGTTTTTAAGCTGACACACTCGAATGGCGGCTGGACGTACACCTCGCTGCACGACTTCACCGGCCAGACCGGCAGCGACGGAGCTTATCCGCAGGGCGGCCTCGTTCTCGATACAAGTGGCAACCTCTACGGCACGGCCTCGGAGGGCGGCATCTACAACTCCGGTACTGTGTTTGAGATTACCCAGTAACGGCGGCCCGATGTGAGTTAGCTCTCAGTTTAAGCGCTGCTTTGCCCGAGTCGCTGGCCATAATCAAGGTTGGTAAGGAAGGGACAGCTGGCTTCCGACGGAGCCGAGTCGCGGCGCGTCAGCCCTGGCTCGCACTTATTTCGAAGTTACCAGACGAAAAACCGGTTGCAGAGCTTCCGAAAAATGGGTGGCCGGCGCACCCCCAGAATCTCCAACAGGTTCGCAGGCGAAATCTGACTCCAGTTCGAGCGACTCCGAAGGCGAAGAAACGGCAAAACCGCTGCCTCCTGATCGTGAAGAATTGTTTACGTCTGCGGCGTCGTTACGCGATCCAGCGGTGGTGTCGTTGTCCCAGTGGAAATCCCCGAAGCCTGCCACCTTCGGCCCCAGTCGAAGCGGAAGCCAGGAATCCGACGTTCGGCAAGTGCTACCGCGATTGGGACGCTGCAAGCTGCTAAGAATCAGTCACATCGAGTCCAATTCTTGGACTTCCGTAAGTCTCCGAAGCTCGTGTAAGTAAATGAAAACTAACAAGAAACGGCCGCGCAAAACCGCCTGTGCTTGGTCTCCTCGATTCCCAAGAGCCTTGGAGCTTGGGCGGAGAGGTCTGTTGGTCCTCTAAGCCTCGGACTTGTGGGGATGCTTCTTTTGGGGTGCTGCTAAGTTTCTCTTGGAGTGGGACTGCATGGGTTTCCCGTTAAGCGCTCTGCATGGATCTCCGATTTTGGAGCCACAAGCTGGACATTCGGAGTTCATCGGCTTCCACATTGCGCTAGTCTCTCCAATCCGGAGAAAGTAGTTGTAAGTGCGCCGCACCAGTCCGAAAGACGCCCATAAAGTATTGAAAACAGGTATCCAACTGCAAAGTAACCACCTGACAGTAGTTCGTTTCTCAACGCCGGATTGCCAAGTGGTTTAGGAATTCGTATTCGGAAGGACAGCCAGAAAAAGCCACGGGGGTCGCGCGCGCGAGGCAGCCGCAGGGGCCCGGTATAGCGGTCAGGACGTAAAAGGCTCCGTGCTGTCTTATGGTTGGTGCACCTGGGTCAATTTGACTGTCCTTGATGGCGCACAACGAGACACGGCTCCGACAGCATCGTCAGGTCGTCACTCCACCCCATACGCAAGAGCATAGCGCCTAGCAGGTTCCTAGAGCATGGCTCCTGGAGGGCGCTATCGAACGAGGCTCTTTTCCCCCATTCTTTGGGGAAACGGTTGAGCGCCAACCGCGCGCACTCCTGGTGACTGACGGACCTGTCCACATGGGTAACGAACGCTTCAAACAGCAGCAGGTCTCGCTCGGACAGTCGGTCGCGCCATTTGAAAGTTGGTCGTGCACCCTTAGCGCGGCTCCGGAGTCCCTCAAGGAGGTAGGGAACGATCACCAGCCCCTTGGTGAGCACACACGCGCCAGGTGAGGCCGAGAACGCACGATCTCCCTCGCCTTTGCGTGCTCTGTCCAAGTCGCAGCGCTTCCTTCCGTAAGGGACAAACATCGGGGCCTCAAATCCCAGCGCCAGGGGACCGAGCTTCATCACCCTAGCAAGAATCTCGATGAACGAGTCGATGTCCGTTCCGCACTCAGTGACGGATGGCCCCTCGATTGCCCATCCAAGATTCGTCAACTTGCCAATATCGACCACGGCAACGTGAAGCGATTCGTCGGTCATTGCTAGAGTCCTTCCGATGCTCTACATCGTGACCCATGACTGCCCCGTTTCGCAACACGTCGGCGCTCGCTCCGGCGCGTGTGTCACGTGCCAACTGCTCCAGGTTTCAAACTAACCACTACCGCCTTGCCGAGTAGTGTCCTAATAGAGAGTTGTTGGCGGGTCACTCATGTCGATTTGGATCGGCGGAACAGCCACCTTGACTGCACCTGCTAACATGAAGGGCAATGAAATGGGCAGCGTGGGTCTACTTTGAGAACAATTGGCAAGACCACCCTCAAACGAAAGCGCTTGGCAAGAAGAGAGCTGCTTTCAAAATCACGCCCCGCGAGTACAAATCTGCCATCCGACTTGTAAAGCAAGCTGTGCTGCAGGAGATGCAGCAAGAGGGGCGAATTACGGAAGCGGACCTTATCAACCCTGGTCCACCGCCGCCTACAAAACCGCAAAAACCGAACATAGGGAAGTGTGTTCCCATTGGGAAGGCTGTTCCTGCCCATGGCAGACCTCACAAGCCGAAAGCACCTTGGAAGTACACTTCCGAAGTTCCAGGGGGCTTCCCGGCCTCGGGAAGAAGTGAGTGTCTGAACGCGAATACGACCCACACCTTGTGCAGTGTCCCGCGTGCAAGAAGCTGTTTCAGCCCGATCAGCCAATTACAAATGACCTAGCTGCTGCTGCAACAAAGGCACAACTTGGGGCGGAGTGCCCTAACCACCTTTCGCTGCCAGAAGTGATCAGAGATTAGCAACTCTCTCTTAGGACACAACGGCCTGCCGGACCTTCTCGACGAATAAAAAGCGAATCGGTATCATCGTTCTGATGGCCGGGAGGGTGCAATCGACTGATCGGCATCAGCGTGGAAATTCTGGTGGGGCGACGCCACAATAGCGCCACGAATTTGTTTGATTCCAAAGGGCGGGAAGAAAGCGAGAAGATGGGATGGCTCGGTTGACGGTTGAGGATTGCCTTTGCTTCAACGCTGTCGTGTTGCGCCGGACAGGGGTCTTCAGTAGCCGCCCCGGAACCGAATATACGTACCAGTGGCGGCGGTCAAGCGGCTCTGATTGCAAAATGAATTACACGTTGATCGAAATACCTGCAGTGGCGATGGCTCTCGGGCTGGATTATTTCGTTTCCGACGAAAGATCCGTGACAAAACAACGGATGGGATGCGTAGTAAAGGTGACCTCCAGCGGCTGCCGATTAGGGGGCAGAAGGTTCTGGCTGCGATGCCCTTTGCTGCGAAATGGCGTTCCGTGTGACCGGCCAGTTCTGCGGCTGTACTTACCGCCAGGCGGACAATTGTTCGGTTGCCGCCACTGCCACAACCTCACCTACCGAAGTTGCCAAAGTCGCGATGGACGAGTTGATATTTTGGCGAAAGATCCTCTTTTACTAAAGGAGGCACTCAACAGCCCGAATCTGAAGCGGCAGATGCTGGGAGTTAGAGCCTATAGCAGGCTTGTGTGGTGGATGAACCGCTACGGCCGCTTGCCACAACGTCGTCGCCGATATGGTGTCTCGCCCCAGGCGCCAAATCGATGAGGCAGCCATGACACGCAGGCGGAAAGCCTATGAAAGCCCACGACTGGTCGCTATCAAATGCAGCCTTCTAGCGACAGGAATGGTGCATGACCCCGAGACTCGAATGGCAATGCAGTTGATTATCGCAGCTACTGAGGTCGGGGCGAATATCGAGTACTTGAAGCAAAAGACGGGTTACGACATCGACAAGATATGCCCGTTGGCTGACCGGCTGCACGAAGCGAATATCTGGCACGGGAAGTCGGTTGATGCGCGTGAGTGGCTGCCCGTTCCGAGCTACCGATACAGGATGTCCATATTGCTCGCTCAGGCGCTAGTCGCGTGTGGCCGGCTGCAGAGGCAGATCCAGGGGAACGTCGCCGTCTATCTCGACGAATTAGGTGAGGAAATAGCACGTATTCCGATACCGGAGAGATCGCACTGGCGCAGGCGATTTACCCCGCCATGCGACCCTGCCCTCCTGATGATCTGAGCGCGCCTACAAGTGCCGGTATCGGCCTTTCGTGGGTGACCTCAACAGCGCAACCAAACCCCCACGCGCTCAGGCGGTTGCGCGAAATCGTGGCCGCACGTCCTCACATAAATTTTGGGCTCAGGGTATGCTCATCATCATATAGTGGCTGTCGCGAAGGGCCCATAAGACGCGGCCCGGTAGCGGTGCAGTTTGAAATGACCCGCCCTTGCGCCGCTCCGAGAATTGGCGCAGCCCAACAGGGCACTGTCGGGCTACGAACTACAATGGCATCAACGGATTAAGCGGGGGAGCATGATTCGAATCGCGGCCGAACACATCTACGTGTTGCGGAATTCGACCGGGAAACCATTCACCGATCTACTTGATCGTCTGCTCCGCACCTCTGCGTGGACGCTAGGTATTCCACCCTCGGCTGTGCTCGACAATCCACGCACGAATCATCCCGACGGCGGTGTGGATACGCAGGTGACCATTGGCGCGCAGTCTGATCCGTGGGAGCTACTTCAAGGGCCCATCGACATGGCAATACAAGGCCGTTGCGCTGAAGGACTTTACCGATAGCAAGGTGAAGGAGGAAATCAGCGGAAACAGTAAAGATTACGTTCGCAGTCTGCTGCAGGAAGGCTACGCCTACCGAATGTGCATCGCAGATGACGGATCCGCTGAAAGGAAAACAGAGATCAAGGCCTTGCTCGACGCGGAGATCGAGAAGGTCAATCCTGGGGCGCCGGAGTCCATCGTTCTCTTCGCCTCCGAAGTCGTTGCTTGGGTGAACACGTTTCCCGGCTATCGCTGCGGAGATGCTGGGCTCTTCCATGAAGGACTTTTTTCACTTCGCAACCTGGCTGAACCGGGAACGCGCTGTGACGAAGACCTTCGTGGCGACGCCGGAATCGGCGGTCATTTTTGAAAGCGTGCAGAGCCATCTCGACTGGAAGAGCAAGCCGACCACGGCACGGCTCACGGTCTCCGGCGATGCGGGCGTTGGCAAGAGCCGCACGGTGTTTGAAGCGATTGCAGCGCTTCCTGAGGTCGCTCCACTGGTCCTCTACACGGACGATGAAGAGAAGGCGCTCGAACTTGCGCGAGCGATGGCAAACCATCAAAACCTGTACGCCGTGATCGTCGCCGATGAGTGCCCCGATGCCACAGCGTTCCAGCTTGCGAAGAGTCTCCAGGGCGTGGAACACCGAGTGCGTCTGGTCACCATAGACAACGCCCTGGAACGTGCAGACAAGTCCGAGTTGCGGCTCAACCGCATGTCGATCTCGACGGTCGAAAAGATCGTGGAAGCAAACTTCCCTAATATCGACCAGATTCGCCGATTCCGGTACTGTCAACTCGCTGAAGGCTACCTGCGTTTCGCGATTTTCTTGTGCGACCACGACGATCTCATCGTGCAACAGGGGCATCTTGGCGAACTCTTAAGTGATACCAAGGGCTATCTGAGCACCCTGTTCGGCGGAGACGGCCCTTTTAAAGAAGCCGACTTCGAGGCCCTGATGGTGATCTCTCTGGTAGAACGTTGCGGCGTCATCGGGAACCTGTTCCCGCAGCTCGAACAATTGTGCGCGTTGGCCAAGCTCGACCCCAAGGACGTGCGAGAGCGCCTCCATCGCATGCAGAAGACTAATGGGTTGGTAGCCCGCGCCGGACGCTATTTTTATGTGACGCCGACGCCCATCGCTATGGTGTGCTTTCGGGCGGCCTGGTCCAAATGGGCAGAACTCGACCCGAAGGCGTTTTTGGAGAGTTTCCCCCCGGACCTCGTGCCTTCATTTCTCGCTCGCATGGCGCGCGCTCCCGAGGAGGTCGGCAAGGTCGTCAATGCCTACTTTCGAAACTGGGAACTTTCCCGCGGGGGAGACATATTTGCAGATGCCAATGAAACTGAACAGCTTCTCCTTTTAGTACGGTCGGCTCCAGACCAGATGGTGCCGCGGCTCCACAGCCTCGTGCTAACCGCCACGCCCGAGCAGCTTGGAATGCGGTACGGAGGGGGGCGGCGCAACCTCGTCGTCGAAGCGAACGAGATTGCCGCCTTTCCGCAGTGGTTTTTCTTCGCGGAAGAGATTCTCTTCACGCTGGCGCGTCACGAGACTGAGCTAGACCTCGGAAACAACGCCACGACAGTATGGTCGGGATTGTTTCCCATCATGTCGCACGTCGCTACCCCCTTTGATGAGCGGTTGAAGATTATTCAAGAGCGGAGTCGGAAGGGTGACGCGGCGACGAAGATTCTGTGTGTCGAAGCGCTGAAGAGCGCTCTCGGTGACCAAACGATTCACATGATGGGTGGCCAAACCTATGGCCATAGGATTGCCCCGACGCCTTGGCGTCCTAAGACGTACCCAGAGTTGTACGAGTACATGAAGGCGTGCCTCGGTGAGTTGAACGGTTTGAGCTGTGATGCCGACGAAGCGGTACGAGACAAGGCAACCGGGGCTCTGATTCGATCCATCCGGAGCTTGGTCTTTCGTGGGTTCACGGAACAGGCAAAGGAAGGTGCAGGTAAGCTCCCCCTTCATGTTCGCCCCGTTCTCAGGGCGGAGTTGCGAGAGTTTGTCCTTCTGAACAATTCCGAGCATAGCCCGCACCCCGAAGAGGAGAAAAAGCGGCGTGCCCAGTTCGTCGATGAGTGGATCAAGGAGCTGGCGTCCACGGATCTTCATGATCGTCTCGTCGAAGAAGTCGGGCCGGCTTCTTGGGATCATTATCTGGAACAGACGGAATGGGAGGATCACATCCGTGAGCTTGCTTCCCATCTCTTGCAGCATGAGGACGACTTTGACCAGGAGCTCCCGTGGTTGAACAGCGACAAAGCACGTTCCTCGTTCGAGCTCGGCGCTCAGCTTGGCCGGCTTGATGAAGGCCTCAAGTTTCTGGATCGCATCGTCACGGTTTGTCGTACAAGCCGGAATCCGAATCTTGCACGGGGCTACTTTGCTGGTGTTAGTGAGGCCGCACCGCCAAAGCTTCCTTCCGATGCAGTCGAGGTCGTCCGCAAGAAATTGAGTGCGTCCCTGGATGAGCTTTGGGAAGAAGATCCGGCTCTCGGCTTCAATGTGATGACGCCATCTGGAGATTTTGTGCAGTCGTTTGCTCGTGCAATCGCTGGCGTCCGTGAGAAGAAGATCCGTGCCGGTTTCCTGCGCACGTTTGTTGCCTGGAACGGGCCGCGACACACGTCTCCCCTGGAAGCACGGCTGGCTGCGCAAACTCTGCTCGATGCAGCTCGTGAGGGTGATGATGACGCCGCGAACACGGGAATCGAGTTCATGGTCTTCCTCTTGATGCGAACTGATTTAGAAGACAAGTTGGTGTGGCTGCAGACCGTGTTCAACGACGAATCACTCGATGTGATCTTCGGATTGCTGGAGCAAGCCACTCTCAGCACAAGAAACGTGTCTCATTGGTTTTTGCAGATTTTTGCTCGCGTACTACCAGCGAATCCAGACCGTGCCACGTCGATCCTGATTCAGATGATGCAAAGCGGATCCTACGAGACCTCGCAGGCCGCAGCGGGTCTTTTCGCAAGTGTTGCGGCGGTCCGTCCTCAGCAGTTGATGGATGGAATCGGCGAGGTCATGCTGTCGAAGGAACCAAGCCTGAGCTTTTTCTTTCGCAAGTTTCCTATCATGTCACTGCCGAAAGACGTCGTCATTCATTGGCTCGAAAAACATGGCCTGGAAGGTGCCCGGCTGCTCGCGCGCCACGTTCCGGGGCCGTTCATAGGGAGCGACGGGCCTGATCTGAACCCCGTCGCTCGGTTCATTCTGGAGAGATACGGGAACGACGGTAATGTCTTCTCCGGTTGGGTTGCGGGGATGCACAACGGTCAGGTATTCACTGGGTCGATCGCAGGCCACATGCGACAACGAGCGTCGATGGCGGAGCCATTTCTAAATTTTCCGATTGAGGCCGTGCGCCGATGGGCGCGGGGGGAAATTATGTTTGCCACTGAAAACGTCGAAAACTTTAGGCTGGAAGAAGAAGAGCGATTCTGAGCCGTAACGAAAATCGCCGTGTAGATCAATCCCTGAATCGGCATATGGACCGAAGCGATCATCGTACAGAAGCAGAAATATACCGAAGGAGATAACATATCCCCGCAGCACCTTCGTGGAAACGCATAAACCCCCAGTTTCAGCAACCGAAAAGCGTAAGGAACCGTATGTCCCTCAACGAAAAGGAGCACTACCAAACATAACGGCCCAACCCAGAGCCAGTGCCAAACGAGTCGCTGTTCTCCATCAGCGCGCTTTTCGGTCACTGCCGGTTTCTGCGGTTTCGGTGGTTCTATCCAGCCTCCCCGAGAGGTTGGCGTTTCGTAGTGCTGCGGTCCCTGTCGCAACGTCAGGACAGTTAACCCCGGAGACGGCCACAACCGGCAATTTGGGAATAATTTCGCCAAACGACCCTTTCTCGCATCCACGGAACACCTCGGCTGCCCCAGAGTCAGTGAGTGAACCCCTATTTATATGTTAGACAAAGACAATGCCTGTCTCCGGCAGGCTCCCGCCCCATTGTCCTTACTGGTTGTAAGTCTAAGAAGTCGGGCGCGACTGCTGACCTGACGGGCGGAGCGGACTGCGCGGCTGAACCTCGTCTGATTGCAGGCCACTTCGGGGATCACGCCTCCGGCGCAAGCCGTAGCCAACGCCGAGCAACCCGGGGATAAGCACCAGCCAGGTAGCCGGCTCGGGAACGTTATTGGCTTCCGCCGTCAGTTCAACAAAACCGTCGGCGTTATCGTAGGTAACCAGCCACTTCTCGGTGCCGCCGTTGAAGATGTCGTTGAGGATGGTGGCGAAGGTGCCGTTGATTTGTCCGGGATTGGCTAGCAGGAACTTGTACATCGAGCCCACGTTCGGGTTATAGCCACCCTGCAGCAGGATATTGAGCGTGCCGTCAAGCAGCGCTGAGCCTCTGACGTTGATCACCCCGAAGTTGGTGGACGAGATCATCTCGCCCAAAGTTCCGTTGGCCAGTTGAATGTAGCCCAGGCCCATCGGAGGGCCGATGCCCACCACCAACTTCGACATGCTGTCGATGTTGATGGTGCCCAGGTTGTTCACGAACGGCGGATCGATGGACGAGCCGTTGTTCACGCTAATCGAACCGTTGTTGGTCAGACCGGCCAGCGCCTGGAGCACGTCGCCGGGGCCGTTCAAGGTAATTTGTCCACCTGCCTGGTTAGTTAGCATGCCATCTATAGTGATGGTGTTACCAGCCCCGAAGACGTTATCCGCAGTTTGCAGGATCCCGGAGTTGTCGAAATTCCCAGTGATGTGCAGCGTGTTACCCCCGCCGCGGTAGGTGCCAATATTAATGCTTCCGAAGTTGCTGGCGTCACCATTGATCTGAAGTGTGCTGACATCGTCCACCTCTACATCTCCAGAATTGGCCAAGCCAGCCACTGTGGCCATGGCGCCGTTGCCAAAGAGGTCTCCGTAGACACGGAACGTGCCACTGTTATTCAGGATACCGCCAATGGTCGCTTTATCGTCCGTGCCTTCGAACTCGACGATCCCGCTGTTGGTCAGCGCTCCTGTGATGTTCAGTGTGTTTCGGCCGCCACCCCCGCCGAAGCCGTTGGTGGTCTCGATCGACCCAGAACTAGTGACATTGCCATTAGCCTGGAGTGTGCTGTTACTCTCCAACACCACTCCTCCATAATTGGCCAAGCCCCCGATGGTGGCCATATCGCCAATTGCTGTGAGACCAAATCCCCCTTGGTTAGTCAGGGTGCCAGTGATGTTCAGCGTGTCCCTGCCGCCGAGGCCGTCAGCCCCGGTGGCCAAGCTCCCAAAATTCTTGACATCGCCCTTTATTGTCAGCGTCGTTCCGCCAGCGACATCGAACTCTCCGCTGCTAGACAGGGTGAGAGTACTGCCGCCGGGAGCGATACTCTGAGTTTGCTGGTTATCCAAATGTAGGGTGCCTTCTATCGTGGACAAATTCTCGAAGCCGAATTTGGCTTGCCCCTGCGTGAAGTTTCCGAAAATACTCCAGAACGAACCTGCAGCGGCGTGGGCAACTCCACCAGGTTGGTTGGTTAGGTTCAGCGTGGCGCCACTACCAAGGAACACACTCCCGTTGTTTACTATGCCGCCAATACTCCAATTGGCTTCGTTACCAAAAATGGTTAGCCTTGCGCCGGAATCATTAGTCAGTGTGCCGGTGACGGTAACCGCGGAACGGGCGTCATTTGTCGAGAGGACGTTCGAGTTCTCCAGGTTCCCGGTGACCGACAAACTCGACCCGCCGGAGAGCTGAATCGATCCGGCGTTGAACGAGTCTGTGCCCGCGGTGATGGTGCTGCCGCCGGTCAGCACGAGCGACCCGGTCGCATTTATGGTCAACCCATTGGTAATGGTGAGGGTCTGCGCGGTGCCGCCATCGGTAAGCTCGGAAGTAGTGCCGTTGATAGCGCCCCCGAGGGTCAGCGAGCTGATGGTGGTGCTACCGACATCCAGAGTTACATTGTCATTGCCGCCGGAGTAAATCGTTACGTCGCTTTTGGCTCCAGGCTCACCAGTGCTCCAGTCGGCAACATTGCTCCAATTGCCGGCCCCCCCGTTCCAATTGTCGGGCGTGCCGGGGCTGCCGAGGATGACAGACGAACCCACATTCCCCAACATGCCACTCGATCGGAAGCCAGAACTGCCGCTGGACACAATACGGCCCGCGCTCGGCAGGTCACCGTTCTGAAGCGATGAATCGTTCCAGTCTCCCGAACCTTTTTGCCGTTGGAATTTCTTGTCGGATGCAAAACCGGTGGTTGCAAACAGGAGGGCGCCGAGGATCAGCGCAAGTGGCACATGCTTGGACATCATAATAGCCCCTCTTCATTTCAGAACAAAACCAAGGCCGAGGCACCCGTTCCAAGACTCGGACGATCTCCGCGCAGCGGCGCAGCGGGCGATGACCGAAGTGCAGAAAGCAGAAGCGCGCTAATTGTGGGAGCAGACTAATTACGTAGTCAAGAAGATAAATGCACGACTTGCCCCGTGATAATCGGCGAGGCGGGCGAGTGGGGCGGTGCCCTGGCCTAAAAATAGGCGCTTCGGAGTCCCGTCGTGTTGTGGCCGCTGCGTACACTGTGAGCGTCATGGCCCGCAAATCTCGATACGACATCCCGAAGGCGACGTGGACTTGTCCACACTGCGGCTTCGCACACACCGCAGCCGATCTCCTGCGCCTGGACTCAGACCGCTTTCAATGCAAGGGCTGCGGCAAGCCGTTCCCGAGCGGCAGAGCGGACGATAACGGCAGCTGACGGAAAAGCCCAAAGGTCAGGCAGGGCACCCGCCCGAATTCTGCTGTGCGCACGGAGCTAGTTGTATATGCTTTCCCTCAGTTCAGCGGAACTCATCTCGCGCTGGAGCCGCTTCGAATGGCCGTCGCAGAATTTGACGTCTTCTTCAGCCACGCCTGGGCCGATGGCGAGCGCCCGCAGCAACTCGCTGACGCGCTCACCAAGGCCGGCCTGCGCGTGTGGTTCGACGCGGCCGAGATCAACGATTTCGCCAGCATCACACACGCAGTCACCGAAGGGCTGGCGAAGTCGAAGACCCTGCTGGCCTACTATTCCAAGACCTATCCCCTGCGCCGGGCCTGCCAATGGGAGCTGACCGCCGCCTTCCTCGCGGCGCAAACCGAAGGCGACCCGCGGCGCCGCGTGCTGGTCATCAATGCCGAGAACGGTGCCGACCACATCCATCCCGTCGAACTCCGCGATGCCAAGTTCCGCAATGCGCCTAAGAATGACCGCGAGGTGGGGGAACTCGCGGAAGCGATTCGCAAACAAATTGCTGCTGTCGAAGACCCGTTTCCGAACGTTCATCCGCTCGACCCGCCCCCCTGGTATGGCATAAAACCTGTGCGTTACGAGCGGTTCGTTGGTCGATTTCAGGAGATGTGGAAGATACATTCCGCGCTCCACGAAACTAAGGTTGTGCAGGTCACTGGAGCGAGCGGACAGGACATCGCACAAGTGACGGGCTTGGGAGGAATCGGCAAGTCTCTACTGGCCCGAGAATACGCTTTGCGCTTTGGCCCCGCCTATCCCGGCGGCATCTTCTGGATGAGCGCCTATGGTAACGACGATGCCAAGGCCGCGGTCGGCCCAACGGAGCGCGAGACCCTGCGTGCCGACCAAGTGCGCCAGATCGCGGAGCGGCTGGGCATCAGCGCACAGGGACTCGCGGCAGAACAGATCGAGGGAGAGCTAGCTCGCAAGATTGGAAGCCAAGGTAAGGCTTGCCTCTGGCTGGTGGATGACGTCCCCAGTGGTTTGGACACCGAGGCGCTGCGCCGTTGGTTTGCGCCGCACCCGCTGGCGCGTACTCTCATCACCACGCGCAGCGGTGAATATGGCTCGCTGGCCAAAGGAATTGATCTTTCGGTGCTGACGCCGGATGAAGCAGATCAACTGCTGACCTCACGGCGCAAACCCCTAAACGACAGCGAGAAGAAGCAGGCGCGTGAGTTGGCGAACGACCTGGGCTATCATGCGCTGGCGTTGGACGTCTCCGCCTCGGCGCTGAAATCCTTCAGCGGTAACGAACCCTATCGCCAGTTTCGTGAGGAGCTCGCGGACCAAGACGACGATGCCCTGGAGATGGCCAAACTTTGGGGGCAGGACCTGCTACCCAATGGTCACGAAAAAAGCATCGCGCAGACCATGCTGCGCAGCATTCGCGGGCTAGGAGTAGAAGGGTTGGATTTCCTGCGCTTGGCATCGGTGCTGGCAGTGGCGCCCATCCCAGGGTCGCTGGTCACGGCGGTGTTCGAGACGGCTGACGGACTGGAGCGCGGCAAGCCAGAGGAGCGACAGCGCAAGGCGTTTGCTGAGGTGGACAAAGCCTCGCTGGCGGAGATTGCGGGCGAGGACGGTGCGCGCTCGGTGCATACGCTGGTGTCGCGGGCGGTGCGCTTCCACGAGAAGGCATCGCCGGAGCGTACGCAAGCGCTGCGCGCAGCGGCGGTCGAGGCGCTGAGATCGGAGATTGCCATAGCGGCGCCCGATCCGAAGCTCCATGAGCAGATTGAGTTTCACGTAGCGCACGCACGGCGGATAGCGTTGTCGCCGACTACCGTAAATGAGGCCAATCTTCTGAAGTGTGTGGTGCTATATGACAACGAACGCGGGGCATACGCATCGGGCCGTACGCTTTGCGAGCGTGAAGTCAACTTTCGCTGCCGTGTGCAG
Organism: uncultured Acidobacteriaceae bacterium; assembly: GCA_963837245.1. Taxonomy (GTDB): domain Bacteria; phylum Acidobacteriota; class Terriglobia; order Terriglobales; family Acidobacteriaceae; genus Bog-257. The sequence goes on from CAWIMR010000014.1 coordinate 62,719, forward strand.
GGGCCCAAGCACCCGGATACCCTCGCCTCGATGCAGACCTTGGCTTATATGCTCTGGCGCGACGGCAACCCTGCAGAAGCGGGTAAGTGGTACAAGCAGGTGCTATCCGACTGCCGTCGCGTGTTAGGTGCCGACGATCGCCTTACGCCGACCTGTATGAGCAACTTGGCGTTGACGCTCCGGGACTTGGGCGACTTAGCGGAGGCACGTAACCTTGAAGGGAAGGCGCTGGCAACTCGCCTTCGGGTGTTAGGAGCCGACCACCCAGACACGCTCCATTCGATGAATAACCTGGCCCAGATCCTGAGGCAACAGGACCACCTATCGGGCGCATGTAAATTACAGAAGAAGACCCTCGAGATGCGCCGCAGTATGCTGGGGCCCGAACACAAGGATACGCTCACCTCGATGAACAACTTGGCGAATCTCCTCTATGATCAGGCCGATTTCGCGGCGGCGCGCAAGCTGTACGAGGAGGTGCTGGAAGCGTATGGGCGATTACTGGGGCCCGAGCATCCTTATACCCTCCGGTCGATGAACAACTTGGCGGGTACGCTTCAGGCACAGCGGGACTTGGCAGGGGCGCGTAAGCTGCAGGAAAAGGTGCTGGCCGGGCAGCGCCGGGTGCTCGGGACCGAGCACCCAGATACGCTGCAATCGATGAACAACCTGGCGGGTACGCTTCAGGGACAGCGGGACTTGACGGGGGCGCGCAAGCTGCAGGAAGAAGTGCTGGACCTTTTTCGCCGCATCTGGAAGCCGGAGCACCCGAATATATCCGTCTCCGCTTGGAATCTGTTTGGAACCCTGCTGGATTTGGGTGAAAACGAGGCAGCACGGGACGTGCTTGAGCGTGACCTACTATGGCTGCTCGATCGCGATCCCGATACCCTCGGCCCCGAGCAGCGGAAAATCCGCGAGATGGTGGCCCAAGCAGTAGGGAAAACTGGATAGTGCTCGGTAACCAGATTCACCCTTTGTCTCAACATCAACTTCCGATGTCGCAACGCCCAAATTCCACTTGCGGGACGGAATACGATGGCCCCGCGCTCTTCGCCTTCCGCTGGGGGCAGGTTTCCACGTGTGGATGACCGGTGCCCGAGTCCCTCGGGCAGGCACACGTTTCTGTTTTCAGATCAGCGCTAGGAACGGCTATCGCGGCCGGGGTACAGTAAAAGGGTGGACTCTTTCGCCAGTAGTGGCAGGGTATACGTTCTGGGTGCTGGCGCGTCCGTGTTTGCGGGCTACCCACTCGCCAATGGTCTTCTCAACTTTATTCGTGACTTCCGTACTAGAGACGTAACAGCCCGCGAAATAGCGTCGAGAGTTATCAATAAGCTGAACGATGCGGAAGTGCAGTTCACAAGGCGGATTCGCCGCGATCCCAACGGAACTGCGAATTTGGAAGAGCTTTTGACATATTTGGAGCTGTACGGTTCGTTCCCGGGCACGATGTTCGATGTCGAACCTTGGGACTCCAGAGATAGCGGCGATGTCCGGCGTTTGGTCACTGAGAAGTTTCTCGAGTATCAGATCGATCTGAGCGCGAGCGCTTGGGAAACTGGCACGCCTGTCGAGGCGGTGACTGCGGATATCAACCGCTTTCGTGAGGTATCGGAACGCTGGGCAAAGCTGATCAATCCGGGTGACGTGATTCTCACGTTCAACTGGGACATTCTTCACGAAATAGTCTTGTGGCGTTCAGGTTTGTGGGGCTACAAAGACGGGTATGGCTTTCTTTGCGGCGAACAGGGACTTAGAGATGACCCAACCAAAGTTCTGATGTTAAAGCTTCATGGGTCAGTGAGCTGGGTTCAAGAAGACCCTTCCGATCCCATTATGGAAATTGCAAATGTGGCAGATTTCTTCATTGGTGCAGACCGGAACTCACGCAGCCATTTCAGCCAAGCGCAAACGGACAGTGGGCGAAAGCTCGTTCTGCCGACGTACCTGAAGGACATTTCGTCAAACACGGTCCTGTTGGACCTCTGGACCAGAGCTCATCAGTTCATCGCACAAGCAAAGGAGTTGCTTGTCGTGGGCTACAGCCTGAACCCTGTTGACCATCCCGCTAGGCTTCTATTTGGTACGGCGCTATCGGAAAACACACCTTTACCTCGCGTTACCGTGGTCTCACCGGATACCACGGCGTGGGGCAGCTTCTTGAAGCAACTGAAGAAGGAAGTGGTGCCGATCCGTAAGAAGTTCGAGGAATGGGTTTGTTCGTAGACCCGTTACGCAGCCGCCGCGTTGACTGGCCGGCGACTGTCGCATACAGTGTGGCCTTCCAAGACCATCCGTGGAATCCCTAGAGCTATTCGTGAAAGACCGTTTCGTCGTGCCAGATTAGGGATTGCCGCGAAGGTCTGAGGTGGGCCGCCTCCGGCAAGTGAATCGGCTGACCCGCAATGGCATAATATTCCTTGCCGTTATCGAACTCTTCCTTGATCCGCTTACTGACTTCCACACGGTACTCCGGCGTGACCGTGAGATAGCCACGGTCGAACAATGTGTGAATATCTTGTCTGAGGAGGATTCCGTTAGTTGGCTCGTGGGTGCCTCCCAAGGAGTAGGGTTTAATGTGTGCGGCATCCAGCACATGGAGGACGTGCGAACCTGTCAACGCGCACTGGCGGTCATAGACGTCAGTCACAATCACGCGAAATGCGCCCTGCCCCAAACGGGGCACGACCGTGAGCTCTTTACCGAAGCGTTGTTCGGGAGTTGCCGATTCTGGAGGCAGCATTTCCAAACGAGTGCCCACCAGTCGTTGTTGAACCTGCTCCCACAGCTTTGTCCCTTCCTGTTGGTCGGTGCTGTACCCCTTGCCGCGAACGATGCACTTTGCCCATGACGGCAGGGGTATCCAGTCCTTCCGGTCGAAGAAGAACGGTTCTTGAATGAGAATGCAACCCAGCGGATAATCTGTGGTTTCATGCCGTCGCGTGCGGCGGTATTTTTCGACTCGCCGTCGCATCTCCTGCTCGCTGGATGCGCCGTTCTTGTCGCCGAACGCGCTCCACACAAAACTTACTGGCAGAACGGTGAAGTGGCTGAAGAAGCCGCCCCCCACGATGTAGTCGTCTGGGCTATGTAGTTTGAAGAGAAGCGGCTTGCCGGGTTCGAGAGCGCGGAATTGTGTGCTCGCGCTCGGTTGCCAGAAGTTGACTTCGTCGGGCTTGATGCGACAGGTAGCGATACCAATCAGAGTCGGTGATGGCGACGAATAGGCGCACGCTCGCCTCGGACGACCCAAGTATAAGGCAGAAACGTCGTTGGGTTCAGGTCAGAGTTACTTCGCCGGGCCCATGGCTTCAAATGAGAACTTGATCCGGTATTTTTTCAGTTGGAGATTGGGAAGAGCGCCCAGTGCCGCTATCGCGGCAGGAGCGAAGTCTCCCGCCACGATAATTCCACGAACTGATTTTCTTAAATTCTGCTGCAAGTCGCCCATGTAGCCGAGGATCTGGCCGATGGTCTGTCGGTCAGCTTTTCCGGCCTTCAGTTCTATGACGACCGTGTGACCCGCGCGGTCTTGGGCCGTGATGTCAATAAGTCCTGCACTGACCTTCCGCTCTTTCCCTGCGTCTGTAATCTTGAGGCCGCGCTCAAGCTGCTCAATATTGTGCCGAATTGCGCCTTGAAGGTCCCGCTCAAGTCCGAACTTGGCTTCCAGGGCTTCTGTTGCCTCCTCACTCTCTTGGCTGCGGGCCCTTGCCAACGCTGCCTTGTAGCCCGCAACAACCATCGTGCCGACCCCAGCTCTTTCTGCTATCTCGGGAGATGGCCTTCCCTGTTTCAACAGAGCGAGTATTTGCGCTTTCTTTTTTTCAGAAACCGACATCGCTTCCCTTTCTTCCAAGGCCCATTCTTACTCAGCCAAACCAGCGTTTGCGCGCATGTCAAATTCCAGAATTCCAAATGTACTACTACCCGTGGCATCGTCGCTCAGGAATCGCGCCTCGCACTCCACCCCGTGGGTCAGTAACATCGCCACGCAGTCGCGGGACAAGGCGCATGTGCGATGTCATTTTTGCGGCGCGAGGATGCGCTCGATTTGCTGAATGTGATTGCGGTCGTGACCGGCAAACATCCGCGCGATGTGCTCCACCGTCTCTTCGCCGCGCTCGGAATGAATTCCATGGTGCTTCCACTGTGCTGGCGTGAGTGACTTGAGCAACGCGAGGTTCGCCTCCCGGAGCACCCGGAATTGCTCCACGCTCTTGCGCGGATCGCGTTTATCGTAATGCCCGCTAGTGACCCAGGCGTCCTGATCGAATCCGGGGATGGGCGTTCCGGGCGCTCCGAGAATCATCCGAATACGAAAGCCACCAACGATTTCTGTGTCTGTAAGATGCGCGAGGATTTCGACGACAGACCATTTGTCCGGAGCAGGACGCTTGCGCAGTTTAGACCGGGACACTCCCCGGATCAGACGCTCAAGTTTCCTTGGCGTGGCGGCCTGCACTTTCAAGGGCTGCTGACCTTCGACATAGCTCGTAATGCGCTTGATGTATTCCTGTGGCGTTTCCTTCATCCTGTCTCCCGCCTTCTCTTAATTTTCCCGTCCGCTGCTTAGGCGTCAGAATTACTTGCATCGGTCGCAAGACCCTGGATCGTAATCATTCCAACGCCGGTGATTAGTTCGGCTTGCTCGCCGGGGAATACCCGACCGATCGGTCGCGCCTCAGCTATTTCATCACGCGATGGAACCGTAAATTCGGAAGCATCAGCGTAGCCATCTGCCTCTACCAAGCGAAGAAATTCCTCGTGACTCTCCGTACAATCGAAGGAAAACAGGATCTCGTATGCAGGCAATTCGGGATCGCCGACTAACGCCAAAATCCGCGTGTTGGTCGCCGTGGCAAACCCAAATAATCTTCCGATCCAGTTCAACGTTTCGAGATTGACCTCAGGATCGTCCTCCTCTTTTGGCAGGGGGCAGACCGTTACCAGCCAGTCTTCTTCGTCTAGCCAATAGGGTTCAAAGTTGTCGTCATTCGACATGTGGGTTTACCCGTCTTGAGATTATTCCAAGTATCGTCTTGCACAAAACCGAACCGGACCGTATGGGCTCAGAAATGACCAAAAGTCCGTGTAAGGCAAGAAATCACATTGTTTGGAAAACGGCTGGGTTGGACTCAAAAATCCGCCTGGCTTCGGCCCTTGGGGGTTCGATTCTCTTCCTACCACAGACTCCAATCGCACGCGCCACTAGTGCTTGACTCCAAACAAAGCTCCTTGCGGCGTATGAGATGCCCGTTCGGCAAACACCTTCGGGGCGCGCGATGTGGCCGCGTTCTAGAATGTGAAGCATGAGGATCTTGCTTTTCAGCGGCAAAGGTGGAGTGGGCAAAACCAGCCTGGCCGCCGCAACCGGCGTCAAGCTGGCGAAACTGAACTATCGGACATTGGTCATGAGCATCGACCCGGCACACAGCTTGGCCGATGCTTTCGATCTCGACACCGAACTCTTCCATGTCCAAACCTCCGATCCCCTGCCCATCAGTGAGCGGCTTTCCATCCAGGAGCTGAACATCCAGAAAGAGATCAAGCGACACTGGCAGGAAATTTCGTCCTATGTGAGTTCGGTGCTGCGCACCACCGGCATCAGCGGCGTGGAGGCGGAAGAACTCGCTATTCTGCCCGGCATGGAAGAGCTCAGCGCGATGATGTACATCAACCAGTACCGGCGCGAGCAGCGCTATGACGTCATCGTACTGGACGCGGCTCCCACTGCCGAGTCCATGCGCTTTATCAGTATGCCAACCACGCTCGACTGGTACATGAAGCACATCTTTCCCTTCCAGCGAAACCTGCTCAAGGCGGTGCGGCCCATCGCCAACCGGGTTGCGCCGTTCGAGTTGCCGCCCGACACCTACTTCGGCAACATTCGCGACCTGTTCGAGAAACTTGAGGGTGTGGACGACATCATGGAGGACCCGCAGATCACCAGCGTGCGGCTGGTCACCAACCCGGAGAAGATGGTGCTGCGCGAAACTCAGCGCGCATTCGTCTACTTCTCTCTGCACGGGCTGACGGTGGACGCCGTGGTGGTCAATCGACTGCTCCCCGCGGAGGTGTCTGATACGTGGTTCAACGAGTGGCACCACTCGCAGGAAACCATCCTGCACGAGATCGAAGACTATTTTGCGCCCGTGCCGGTTAAGCGCGTGCCGCTGTTCTCGCACGAGGTCCTGGGCAAGCAGCGGCTGGAGGAGCTGGCCCGCGTGCTGTATGCTGAGGACGAAGATCCGTCGGCCGTGACCCGGACGGAGAAGCCATACACCTTCGGGAAGAACGATGGTCTTTACGAGATTCGCATCCTTCTGCCCTTCGCCACCAAGGGCGAAGTCGAGTTATTCAAGAAGGGCGATGAACTCGTGGTGCAGATTGGCACGTTTCGCCGCCACATCGGTCTGCCGCGCTCAATGGCGGCCCTATCGCCGTCGCGAGCGAAGCTGGAAAGCAAGGTGCTCACAGTCGAGATGAAGGAGGCACAATGATGAAGACACAGGCCAAGACGCAAGTTGCGAGCGAGCCCGTCGCGTATGAGCCCTGCCCGTGCCGCGAGCTGGTGAACAGCGTGAGAGAAATCCTGGGGATCTCGCCGGCTGTCCGGCAACACCTAGCGAACTCGAGGGTCGAATTACTGAAGGCCGTGCGCCAGGTTATAGATGACCGCATCGAGCACCTGTCAGCCCAGTCCCAGCCGGGCACCAAAGTCACTGTGGAGTAAGCGAGCGCTTGGCCCCGGGCGGCTGTATCGCGCGTTTTGGCCCTTTCCGGGGCTTGCAAGACAAGCGACTAGTTGGTGGGATCGTCTGGGAACTCAAACAGAGTGAGCGCGCACCGTGACCGAATCGTGACTGTCCCAGCGCAGCAGACCATCACGGGACTGCACAAACCGTAACGGGGGCAGTTTGGTTGTGTTGTCTTATGTGCTTGGAAATGTAGGACTAACAGCGGATTAGGCCGGTTAGAGCTGAACGGCACTCGCGATTTTAAGTCCGCTGCGTCTGCCAGTTCCGCCATCCCGGCCAGGGACGGAAAACACCATCAAGCACGCTCATCGACTGCGTTGAGAAAGATCAGTCGGGGTCTGCAAGCTGATGTTAACCACTATCAGTGTCGCATAGGCACAGGACTCGTCGCCAACCAGTGGCACGTGATTGAACCTTCCCGCTTCGTTCTCAGGAGGGAAATCTGGGAGCTACATGCGAAATTGTGAAAGAGCGTTGAACGCTCCGGGGCCACGACTCGCCCGCTTGGAGACGTACATCGCCTGGTCGGCCGCCGCGTAGAGTTCATCAGGAGTCCGGCCGTCGTCGGGATACAACGCGAGTCCGATGCTGAGGCCAGTGTGGATGAGTTTCCCTTCCATCTTGAAGGGGACGGTGAAGGCCATTTCCAGGTTTGAAACCAGGACCTGTGCGCCTTCTGCGTCGGCAACATCGCTGATCACGGTGAATTCATCGCCTCCCGACCGCGCCAGTGTGTCGGAAACACGCATCCGGCTGGCCAGCCGCGTCACCACCTGCTGCAGGGTCAAGTCTCCTATGCGATGTCCGAAGTTATCGTTCACCTGTTTGAAATGGTCCAGGTCAAGCAGCAGAACGGCTACCTTGTTGCCCTTGCGGTTGGCCCGCGCCAGGGCTTGGTCGAGCCGGTCCTCCAGCAGACGCCGGTTTGGGAGGCCAGTGAGTTCATCATGATAGGCCAGATAGTCACTCTTCTGAATTTGGTCTTCAAGAAGTATGACAATCATCCCGACAGCAACGAAGTACTTGGGAATGTTCCACACTTCGGACTCGATATGCATCGAGGGAGCGAAGATATCCTGCAACGTTCCAATTGGGAATACGGAGCCCCAGGCGACAAAGCCAAAAACAGTAGTTAGAACGCCAATCGTAGGACGGCTGAAGCGGCGCCAAAACAGGGTTGCGACAATATAATTCAGCGCTGCGAGAAGGAAAACAACGCCGAGATTGGCCTCGTTGCGGGTGACTGCCCAGACCATTCCGTATGCCAGTACCGCGCATCCGGTCGACAGTGCGATGACATAGAGGGTGGTCTTGCGGTAGAAATTCCAGACCACCAGCAACGCTCCCACGAACGCAACAGCGATAACGACATAGTAGAAGATGTGGCTGGTAACGTCCCAAATATTAGCCACGGTATAAACAAGCGCTGGAATCCCAATTACTGCGGCAAGCAGAAGTTGGCGACGCCGGTCGGTCGCAACCAGAGAAACTGAGATGAGAAAGGCAATACTGGCCAACTCGAGAGCGCCGATGCTTACCGACGATGCGATACGATCCCAAAGACCATTACCGGTATCGACAAACTGCGCTACGAAGTGTACGAGGACGAGGATCCAACCCGTCAGCCACAAGTGGAGCGGTTCGCTGGTGCCCTGACGCAAAATCGCCCGGAACACTACGACTAGGATGGCCAGTGCGATAAGACTCGGAAGGGTTTCGAAATTCATGCCGCTGGGTTCCGTGGCGCTTTCCAGCACGGGGTATGAGTATTACCGTCTGCAAGCAATTTATCAGAAAATAGGCAAGAATTCAGGCAAAATCGAAAGACGCAGGTACTTCAGGCTTACTTTGACTGAAGTAGATGGGGGACGCAAGGCCTAGACCTTATCGCACCTTTACATCCGGCTCAACCGACATACCAGGGCGCAGCAACCCATCCTTATTGAAGTCAGGTTTGTCGTTGCCATCAAAGTCGATGCGCACCGGAATACGCTGGACTACCTTAACGTAGTTGCCCGTCGCATTCTCCGGCGGCAGAAGGCTGTACTTCGCGCCGGTAGCCCCCCCGATGCTGGTGACGTGGCCGTCCCACTTGCGGCCGCCATAAGTGTCAACTTTAATCTTGACGGGCTCACCCGGCTGCATGTGGGCGAGCTGGGTCTCCTTGAAGTTGGCGGTGACCCAAATGTCCCGCAGCGGCACAATGGCCATCAGGTCCTGCCCAACTCCAACGTTTTCGCCGACTTGCACGGAGCGTTTGCCTACGACTCCGTCCACTGGAGCGACGATCGTGGTGTAGCCCAAATTCAGTTGCGCCTGGTCGAGCGCAGTTTTGGAACGAAGTGCCTGTGCGTCGGCGGACTCAGCCTTCGCCTTGGTGGCGGCCACCATGTTCGGTGAGGCATGTGCGTTTTTGAGTTCCGCGTTGGCCTGCTCGACACGCGATTCGGCTATCTTTACCTGCGCTTGGGCCGATAGAAGTTCTGCCTGCCGAGCGCTGACCGTGGCGTTGGCAGCCGTCGCCGCGGCCGTGGCCTGGTCGAATTGCTGCTGTGAAATCTCACGCTTGCCCAGCAGTTGCTGGTAACGCTCCACGTCCTTATTCAACTTGACGGCGTTCGCCTGCGCCTCCAGCACTTGTTGCTGGGCGGCGTCCACCTGCTTCTGAGCGGCCGCCACGCCCGCCGTGGCGGACGACATGTCGGCCGTGGCGGAACGAATCTGGCTGACCGAACCTACACTCTGCACGGGCACCCCGTACTGCGCCGCTTGCGCTTGCGACAATGCATCCTGGTAGTCGGCCTTGGCGTGATCCAACGCTACGTGGTAGTCCGTGGGATCGATCTGTACCAGGACGTCGCCCTTATGTACCAGCTGGCCATCATCAAAATTCACTTTTCTGACCTGCCCACTCACCCGTGCGCTGATGGGGTAAATGTAGCCATCAATTTCGGCATCGTCAGTGCTCTCCCAATGGCGGCTCTCCCACCAAAACCAGCCCACCAACAGGAGCGCAACCATGACCACCAGGAACACGATGGGTTTGGCGGCACGATTCTTCTGGAAGAAGCTGCGACGGTCCTCTTCATGCCGGATCGCTTCCGGATCATGGTGCTCTTCATGTTCTTGACCTTGTGGCGCCGGCCGTTCGAGATCAGGTTGTTCAGTTGTGCTGGGACTCATCTTTCACTCACCTTGTTAATGACTATTTATGAGGAACCGAATTTGGATCTGGTTGCGGAGCAGGAGGAGTTGTTTCTCCGCTCACCCCTGCTGACCCTGGAGCGGGATTTTCGGTGCCACTGGGTGGCGTGACCCCATTCGGCGCCGTGCTGCCCGGCTCTGCCAGATATTGCTTGACTGCTTGCTCGGCATTGCCGATGGCCCGCGCCAGCAGGACCTTGGCGATGTTGTGCGCATACAAGCTGGCGATGTATTGGTCATTTGCCCCTGCCAGCTGCTGCTGGGCCTGGATCACCTCAACGTTGTTCGTCACGCCGGCCGCGAAGCGGTCTTGCGATTGAGCCAGTGCCTGCTGCGCCAGGTCCAGTCCCAAGCGCGCTACTTCAACCTGTTGCGCCGCCGCTTTCAAATCAAGGAGCGCATCTTGAACGTCTTGTTCGATGCGGCCTCTCAAGTTGTCCACTTGCGCCTGACGCTGTTTCAGGACCGCGTCGGCTTCCTGGATATCGGATTCCACTTTTCCGCCCTGGAAGATGGGGATTCGCAGCGTTGCGGCCGCCGACCAGTTAGGGGACATGGCATCAGGCGTGGTTCCCAGCACACCATATTCGCCAGCCAGGCCGATCGAGGGCAGGCGCTGCTTCCACGCCGCCTCGCGACTCAGTTGCGCCGCACGCAAGGAAGCCAACGCTGCCTGGTAGTCGGGCCGCGTCTGCAACGCTTGTTCGTAAGCGGTCTCTAGCGCCATCTGGGGAAAAGGGTGGTACGGTACACGGTTCACCAGGCGAAATTTTTGCTGCACCGGCAAGCCGATGACGCGCGCCAGAGCGATGCGCTGCTTTTCGAGATCGTTCTGCGCCTGGATGACGGCTTGCTGTTGGGCTTGCAGTTGGACGCGAGCACGTAATGTGTCGATTTGCGGTGCCAGCCCGGCGCTCTCCTGGTCCGCCGCCAATTGATACAGAGCCTGTGCCGTCTTGAACTCCGCTTCCGTAGCAACTAACCGTGATTCTTGCGCAATCGTGAGCAAGTAATTCGCTCCTACGGCCAGCACTACCGTATCGCGCGCGTCATGATAGGTGAACTGCGCAGCCCTCACATTCTGCGTGGCCGCCTGGATGTTATTGATGGAGTGGAAGTCAAGTACGGTCCACGTTCCAGTGGCCCGGAGATCCGATAGGCCGAAGGGGCCCACCGCCGTCGGAAACCCCGGAAACGTGAAGCCGAATTGCTTCAAATTCAGCTTCTGTTCTTCCTCGGTGAACGAGCCATTTACCACCGGCAACAGATCGCTAAGGGCGTGTAAGTGAGCTGCCTTTGATTGTTCGGTGACCCGAGCCGCCAGATACAAGCCGAGGTTGTACTTCAAGCCCCGGTCGAGCGCCTCCTCAACGGTAAGATCGAGGATCTCGGAAGTGGCCTTGCCCTGCGGAATCGACCCGGCGTAAGGGTCCTGGTTGCGGTTGACGACCTGCTCCGCGGTGGGAAGATTCGACAACTCTGCGCCGCTCTGGGCCCGTGCCGCAGGTCCTGTCAGCAGAAAAGTCGTTAGGGCAACAAAGACTGCGCAAAAGATCCGGGAAGCCTGAGGTCTTGCACGCCGTCCCGCTGGCTCGACACTGTCTTTAGGACACACATGTATGTATTCCATCTTGCAAGCCGTTCGTTTTAGATGAGGTACCAGACGGCAGCGTTGCGTAAAAACGCATCAGAGCTGCCGAACAATTAGATGTTGTTCAGGGGATTTCCGCAACCGGGCATTTGCCACTTAATTCCTGTATAACCCCACCTCACTGGTCGATGGCCGGCTCATCAGGTCACGGATGGCGTCCTGTACCGGTTTCCCTTGTTGTAGGATGGCGTGCATTTGTTCCGTGATGGGCATCTCGACCCCGACGTTGTGCGCCAGCCCGACCGCCGCATTGGTGGTGAGCACGCCTTCGGCCACCATGCCATGCATCCCGGCAATGATATCGTCTAACTTGCGGCCGCGGCCCAGCTCGACGCCGACGCTGCGGTTGCGGGAGAGGCCGCCCGTGCAAGTCAGCACCAGATCGCCAAGTCCAGCCAGTCCCGCCATGGTTTCAGATCGCCCACCGCAGGCCACTACCAACCGTGTCATCTCGGCCAGACCCCGAGTAATGAGTGCCGCTACTGTGTTATGCCCCAGATCGAGCCCAAATAGAACGCCGGCCGCGATGGCGACGATATTCTTCAGCGCGCCGCCCAGTTCAACGCCGATCACATCGTCATTGGTATAGACGCGAAACCGTAGATCGCTGAATTCCCTCTGCACGATCGCCGCGAGTTCCTTGTCGCCTGAAGCGATCGTGATCGCGGTAGGATCGCCCTTGGCGACCTCCTTGGCAAATGTCGGACCACTCAAAGCACCAATCCGCGGAACGAAACCCTTGGCCGTGCCGCTCAGCACTTCGGTGATGACTTCGCTCATGCGTAGCAGGGAATCGTTTTCTATCCCCTTGGTCGCGCTGACGAAGATCGTCTCCGGCCGAAGGTACGGCAGCATCGCCTGAAACACGCGGCGGGTATGATGGGACGGCATCACGCTCACCACGATCTCCGCGCCGTGCAGGGCATCCTCGAAGCTATTCGTTGCATGGACCGTTTCTGGTATCGGGTCTCCCGGCAAAAACAGGTCGTTCACGTGGCGTGCGCATACGCTTTCATACACCTCCCGCTCGTGCGCCCACAATCGCACGCGGTGCGCCTGTTTGCGACCCAGGACGATGGAGATTGCCGTGCCCCACGCGCCCGCGCCAATGACTGCGATCTCGCTCACCGGCAGTTCTCTTTCATGACCAACGATGCTCTGTGCCGGCCAGCAGACGCCGGATGTTGTCCTTATGCCGAATAACAATCAGGAATGATGACGCCGCGATCAGCAGCAGGATCGGCGCTGTCGTGCGCTCGGCCGGGTTGAGCCACCACACCAGCAACGGAAATGCTCCCGCCGCAACCATGCTGCCCAACGAAATGTAACGGGTGACCGCGACCACGATTACGAACAAGACGAGGGCGACGACAATCGCGCGGGGCGCGAGTGCTGCGAACGCTCCTACCGCCGTCGCCACCCCTTTTCCACCTTTGAAGCGCAGCCACAGGGTGAACATGTGCCCCAGGATGGCACAAAATGCAGCCAGCGCCGCCAGCAGAAAGACAGTCCGGCTGTCCATCATCGGTTGGCCTCGATCGTAGATGCTCGTTGGGACTCCGCTTTCGAAGCGGTACGATCCGGCCAGCCAAAAGGCAAACGCCACTGCCGCATACCCCTTTAGCGCGTCGAGGAGCAACGTCGCGACCGCGAGGCCCTTCGATCCAGTGCGCGCAACATTCGTCGCCCCGATATTGCCGCTGCCCGTCTGGCGCACGTCCTGGCCGCGAAAGATGCGTACCAGCAGATAGCCGAAAGGTATCGATCCCAGCAGATACGAGACGACGGCGATGATGAGCGTCAGCTTGGTCAAAGGTATCGTGGTCAGGCGCGAAGCTGCTCCAGCGGATAGCGCGACAGCTTGATGTACTGCGCCGCCGTGGACGACAGCTTGCTTTCGTAAAGGTAAAACTCGCGCGCGGTCATTGTACCGAATTCGAGTGACGGCATGGTTTCGACTGCAGCGCGGACCTGCTGCAAGCCAGAAGCGGAGTGTTCACCAGGAACCGGGCGCGGGCGCCCGCTTCCGGCCCGCGCCAGCGTCAAATGTGGGTGGAACGGACCCTTGTCACGCTCGAACCCGAGTGGTCGAAGTGCTTCGGCAATTGACTTCACGAGCTCCTGAAGGTTCTTGTCAAATTCAATAGCGACCCAGAACACCCGTGGCGATTTCGGATTCGGAAAGAAACCGACATTGCGAAACGCGATTTCCATCGGCGAACCCTGCACCTGCTGCAGGGCCTGCTGGATCTCCTCCAGCCTTTTCGTTTCTCCCAGAAACTGCAGCGTGACGTGAAATGTTTCCGGCCCGACCCAGCGGACCTCCGGTGCGAGCCGGAGCATCCGGTTGCGGAACTTGGCAATCTGCTCGCGAATATCGGCGTCAATGTCGAGAGCAGCAAACAGACGCATAGGATCACATCAGCATGCGGCGGACCAAGTCCAGCGCCTGCTGGCTGGCCCACCGCCGAATGCGTTCTCTGTCTCCGGGGAAGCGCCGTTGTACGACTTCCTGCTTGCGTCCATCGGTAACGGCGACGTACACCAGCCCCACCGGCTTCTCTTCCGTGCCCCCGCCCGGACCGGCGATTCCGGTGACCCCAACCCCGATGTCGGCATTACAGATCTCGCGGATGTTATCGGCCAGGGCAAGGGCGACTTCTTTGCTCACCGCGCCGTGGGCTTCGATCATCAGCGGCGGAACATCGGCGAACAGCGTCTTCAGATCGTTGGAGTACACCACCGCTCCGCCCAGGAAGTAGCGCGAACTACCAGCCACCGACGTGATCCGCTCGGCAACCATCCCGCCGGTGCATGACTCGGCCACCGCCAGCTTGAGATTGCGCATTTGCAGATAGTAGCCGACGATCTGCTCCAGCGATTCTCCCGAGGAGGAAAAGACAGCGTCACCCAGTTCGTCTTCCAGTTCGCCGGCCAGCTTGTCGACAGCCGCTTGTGCGTCCTCCTGCGTCGCGCCAGTGGCGCGCAGATGAAGCTCCACCTGCCCCTGACCAGCGAGCACAGTGGTTTCGACTTCCGGGTGCTTCTTATAGATAGGCGCTGTGCGCGCGTCAGCGGCTGACTCGGGCAGCATGGCCGTCTTCAACACGCGGCTGGCAATTGCGGCCGGCGGTACTATTGCCCGCAAACGAGGCACACACTGTTTCTCCCACAGCGCTTCCAGTTCGTGAGGCGGACCGGGAAGCAGTATGAGGATCCGCGGTTTTCCGTCGTGCTCCATTTCGAGCCACTGTCCCGGGGCCGTGCCCCGGGAATTCGGCAATACCATCGCGCCGCGAAGCATGTCGGCCTGGCGGGCATTGTTATCCGGCATTTGCAGACGACGTTCCGCAAAGCGCTTATACATCGCGGTAACGATTTCGTGATCGCGTTTCAGCTCTACGCCCAGCGCATCGGCCACGGCTTCTCGCGTGAGGTCGTCCTCGGTCGGCCCCAGCCCACCCATGAAGATGCAGATGTCGGCGCGGCTGACTGCGGTTTGCGCCACAGAGGTGAGGTGCTCGCGGTTATCGCCGACAATGGTCTTGAAAGCGACAGAAATCCCCAACTCGTTGAGGCGGCTGGTGAGGAAGAGGGAGTTCGTGTCCTGCCGTGACGGGGTAAGCATCTCCGAGCCGACGGCAATGATTTCCGCAATCACGATTTCAGTCTAGCAGGGAGTAATTAGCAACTAGCAACTAGCAATCAGCGACTAGTGCTCTTGGTGCAACCGCTAGTAACCCTCCCCCCCCCCGCAGATCCCGGACGGGATAAGCACTTGTCCTGACTGCGCAAATGCAACCCACGGCCAATCGCCTGCTAAGTTGCTAGTTGCTTCCTACTCCGGCGTCAGGCGCCGCCCATGGATGTCCCAGGAGAGGTGATGCACACCGCTGGTGGTGGCAAGGACGGCAGAACCGCCGGGAGCGAACGCCAGGCCTACGAGATTGTGTCCTGAAACCACCAGCGAGGCCTGGTGATGGGGTGTGATTTTCACGATTCCGCGGCGCCCATTGTGCGACGCCGCGACGTACAGGTTTCCCTCGACATCCACTGCCAACCCTTGCGGACGGCCTAACCCGCGATAGAAAACGCTGACCTCGCCGTGGGGATCGATCTGGTGAATGGCATCGAAGCTTGACGTGGTCGGACCCGTGACATAAAGATTGCCGTTGCTGCCGAACGCCAGGTGATAGGCCGACACGCTGGGCTCCAGCATGGCGAAGACAAAAATCTGGCGGTCGCGGCCAATCTTGAAAACTGTTCCGCTGCGATCGCCCACATACAGGTTGCCCTCGGGATCAAAGGCGATACCTGTCGCGATGCCCATGCCCTCCGCGTAGGACGTCACGGTGCCATTCTGTGCAACCTTGTACACCGTGCCGTCGTAGCGCGAAGAGACGTACAAGCTGCCGGCCCGGTCCAGGGCCAGCCCGGTGGCGTTCATCATTTCGTGCAGGAAGGGCTTCACGTTGTAGTTGGTGTCAATGCGGTAGATGGCGACCGGCACCTTTTGACCGCGGGAGCCGGAAAAGGTGACATACACATTGCCGTCGCCGTCGATCGCCGGGTTGGCCACCGGATGCAGGTTCTCCGCGATAGGCACGGCGACCCGCAGCTCACCGGGATTGCTCTTGTGGCCGTTCGTGGCCACGACAACTTCACCCGAGGCTGCACCGTCGGGCACACGCGCGATGATGAACTGTTCGGAGCTAATGATGATGGATCCATCTACATCTCCGAAACGAACGCTTGGGCGGCGCAGTTCGGCCGGTCGCAGGCCGCTGCCGGTGATGCGGACTTCACCTCCCGGCAAGGCGCAGGCTGGATCGATGCCATCAATGTGCGGCTTGCCGTTGACGTTCTTTGTGCCGGTCTTTCGATCCATCATTGTTCTCAGCTGGCGCGGCTCATAGACCTGAATTCAGATTGTCTCAGAAGTCGGGGCTTCAGGACCGGCGCCACCACCCGACCTGTGAACTTGAAGCGGAAGCAAAGACCATGCTCGCCGCCAAATCACCCCTCGCAGGGGGCGACTCAGCCACTCCGTCCCCGCCTCAAGCCCACACTGTCTTAACGCACAATCCCAAAGTAGAGCAATATCTGCAGCCCAATCAGCGCATACAGGCCCGCGCCCAGGTCATCCACCACGATACCGGTACCTTCGGGCAGCCGTTCCAGGCTGCGCACCGGCGGCGGCTTCACAATGTCGAACACCCGAAAAAGTATAAAGCCCGCAAGCAGCGCTTGCCACAGGATGGGACACGCGAGGAACGTCACCAGTTGCCCGGCGACTTCGTCGATCACCACGTGCGAGGGATCTTTCCTTCCGCAGCCGCGTGCTTCCAGCGTCGCCGCCGGAATTCCGGCCGCCACCGTGATAACAATCAGCAGCACCAGGACTGGCAGTCGCGCCGACGGAGGAAGGTGGGACGCCAACAGCCACCACAGTAGTGCGGCGGCAAGCGAGCCCCATGTCCCCGGTCCGGGACGCAATCTTCCCACGCCGAAGAAGGTGGCCACCAAGGTTGCCCAGGTTGGTGCCACAGGACTCACAGCCGGCTCACTCAGACTTCTTGTCCCGCTCGTGGGAATAGGTGGAATCGGCGGTCTCCAGATCATTTAGCGGGCTGGAGATGACATACGCGCCACTCGCCCACTTGCCTAGGTCAATCGAACGGCAGCGTTCGCTGCAGAAAGGGAACTCAGGATCGCGAGCCAGAACAATCTTCCTACAAGTCGGACAACGTAAGCTGCGAACCCGTTTCTTCGGCATGGTTCAGTTGTCAGTAACCAGTTGCCAGTTGTCAGCAAAGTCAGAGGACCCGGCATTTCGATCCGGTTTGTTTCAGGGACTTGGTCGAGTACGGGTCTAATTCCGAATCTTCCACTACAAACTGGCAACTGACCACTGGCGACCGACAACTGTAGTTAAACAATTCGAGCTACCAGGTCGTAATCGTGCGCTTCGGTGATCTCGCAGCGATAGAACTCGCCTTCGTGGGCGTCTTCGCGACTGCCGAAGTCGTTCACATACACCGTGCCGTCGATCTCAGGAGCATGCATCGCGGTCCGGCCCTCCCAAAGCAAATCAGTTTCCGCCGACGGCCCTTCCAGCAGCAGATCGAATTGCCGTCCCACCAGCGCGCGCTTCTTCTTGCGACTGAGGTGCTTTTGAAGGGACATGAGTCTTCTGCGACGGCGCTCAACTTCACGCCTCGGGACCTTCTCTCCCAGGTCAAACGCCTGCGCGCCTTCCTCGTCCGAGTAGCCAAAGACGCCGAGCCAGTCAAACTGGGCCTCGCGAACGAATTCGCAAAGCTGCTCGAAATCAGCTTCCGTCTCGCCCGGAAAGCCGACGATGAACGACGTGCGCAGCGTCAGGCCAGGAATTTCGCGCCGCATCTTCTCAATGGAGCGCAGAAAGATATCCGCACCTGCGCCGCGTTTCATGCGCTTCAGCACGGCCGGCGAGGCGTGCTGCAGAGGCACGTCAATGTACGAGCAAATCTTGTCGTGCGCGGCGATGGCTTCCAGCAGCCGGCCCGTAATCTTATTGGGATACGCGTAGAGGAAGCGCACCCACCGCAACTCCTCAATCTGCGTCAGCCGCTCCAGCAGCAGCGCCAGCCCATCCTTGAGGTCCAGGTCTTCGCCGTAGCAAGTGGTGTCCTGGCCGATGAGCGTGACCTCGCGCACACCCTGTTGTCCAAGACGCTGCGCCTCGGCAATGACCGACTCGAACCGTCGGGAGCGGAACTTGCCACGCAACTGCGGAATGATGCAGAACGAACAGGGATGATCGCAGCCCTCGGCGATTTTGATGTAGGCCGAATACTTCGGCGTGGCCAGCAGGCGCGGCGTGTTCTCGTCATACAGATAGTTGGGCAGATCGGCAATCGCGCCATCCCAAGCTTCCTTGGAGAAGCGGCCGGCGGCTTCGCGGGCCTCGCCTTCGGAACGCGCATTCAGGATAACGAACGGCGAACTGTGCCCTGGTTTGGGCTCGATTCCGGCGGCGTTGAGGATTTGCCGCAATTCGCCGGTGCCGACGACTGCATCCACCTCCGGAATGTTTTTTTGGATCTCGTTACGGTAGCGCTCGACCAGGCAGCCGGCGACGATCAACTTCTGCGCCCGGCCCGCCGCTTTGTGTTGCGCCATTTCCAGGATCGTGTCTACCGATTCCTGCTTGGCCGAATCGATGAACGAACAGGTATTAACGACGATGATGTCGGCATCTTCAGCGCGTGGCGTAATCTGGGCCCCACCGGCGGAGAGCAAGCCCATCATCACCTCGCTGTCCACCAAGTTCTTGGGGCAGCCCAGGCTCACGAAGCCGATTTTCTTGGGAGTAACGGCGGGACTCTCCGCGGAACCGTTGTCCACAAGCGGCGCCGTATTAGCGTCATTCGGAGCGAAAGGATCGTCCAGCAGGGCTACAGAATCAACTTTGGAGTGCATGCAATCTCTTCATTCTAGCATTGTTTTCTGCGGCTTCTGGAAGCACCACTGCCCCCGGCATGGCCTGCTGACGAGATGTTATATTGACTTGTCGGGCGCTGGTCCCGCGCAACGCAATCCTGTGAAACCCGCCAGGTCCGGAAGGAAGCAACGGTAGCAGGCCAGTGCGTGTGCAGCGGTCAACTGGCGCCTGGCTTTGGCTTGTCCCCTGTGATCATCGCTGTCCGCGAGTCCCCGGATCGCAAGCCACTCAGTAAAACCGAACAAGCAATAACGCTTTGCGTGAGGGAGGAGCGAAAAGCGAAAGCGAAAGCACCATGCGTCACAGAGGCGAATGTCCCTCATTGCCCAACACACACCGCATGGACTTTCCGATTCGTATCGTTGACAATAAGTGCGCTTCCAGTTATTGACGTTGTTGTTCCGGAGATCTCTATTGACGAAACCTGTTCGCGCTAAGATCACCGCTCTTGGAACCTATGTCCCACCCCGCGTCCTTACCAACCAGGACCTGGAGAAGATGGTGGACACCACGGACCAGTGGATCTTGGAACGCACCGGAATTCGCGAGCGCCACCTGGTCGACAAGGGTATCGCGGCCAGCGATCTGGCTGTCGAGGCGGTAAAAAAGCTCGTCGAGTCCCACCCTCTCGATCTGCAACAGATCGATGTCATCATCGTCGGCACCGTTACTCCAGACATGATGTACCCCTCCACCGCCTGCCTTGTGCAGGACAAGCTGGGCATCAAGCGCACCTGGGGCTACGATCTGTCGGCGGGCTGCTCGGGTTTCCTTTACTCGCTGAACGCCGGCTCGGAATTCATCGCCTCCGGCCGGTATAAGAAAGTGCTGGTAATTGGCTCCGATGTGAACTCCTCGATGGTCAACTATGAAGACCGTGCAGTCTGCATCATCTTCGGCGACGGAGCTGGCGCAGTGCTGCTGGAGCCGGCCGAAGAAGGAGAGGACGGGATCATTGACTACGAGGCACAGATCGAGGGGGCAGGCGGACAGTATCTGAAGATGCCGGCAGGGGGCAGTTTGAATCCGGCATCCCATGAAACGGTTGACAATAAAATGCATTATATTCATCAAGATGGCCAACAAGTCTTCAAGTATGCAGTGAAGAAAATGGCGGAGATGACGGAGCGCGTCCTACGAAGAAACCAACTCACCGGCGCCGACGTGGACTGCTTCATCGCCCATCAGGCCAATAAGCGCATCATCAATGCCACCGCCGACCGTCTGAAGATGCCCATGGAAAAGGTCATCATCAACATCGATCGCTATGGCAACACCACTGCAGGCACTATTCCCCTCGCCATGCAGACCGCTTTGGAAGAAGGCAAGCTCAAGAAGGGAAGTCTGGTGCTGCTGGCCGCCGTGGGCGCTGGATTCACCTCGGGAGCCACGTTGCTGCGCTGGGCGTACTGATCGCGATCCCGTGAGGCCATCCTGAACTCGTTTGGCGAACCAATCTCGTCTCGATTGCGTAGTAACCATCATGCAGCCGCAACGTCGCAGCCCGGGAATGTTCACCTGGCTGGTCGCCTTTGTCGTCGTGCTGCTGCTGGTACTGTTCGCCTTTTCGGCGCGCTCCGAGCCTGCGAATTCCGCTGGCGATCTGGCGCTCGTCGGCGGCAAGGTTTACCCCGCGCCGCAAGCGGCGCCCATCAAGAACGCTGTCGTTCTCATCCACGACGGCAAGATTGCAGCCGTCGGCAAGGACGACGACATCGAGATTCCCAAGTCGGCTTACATTATTGAGTGCGGCGGCAGGGTCATCGTCGCGGGTTTCTGGAACAGTCATGTGCACTTCACCGAGGACGTGTGGAAAGACGCGGCCACGGCCCCGGCGGCGAAGCTCGCAGAGCACATGCAGGCAATGCTGACGAAGTGGGGCGACACCACTGTTTTTGACATTGGCTCGGTTCCCCAGGACACACTCGCGCTGCGCCGCCGCGTCGAGAGTGGAGAAATTGCCGGCCCGAAGATCTACACCACCGCCGGAACGATTTTCCCCGAGAACGGCATTCCGGTTTACATACCGCTAGAGTTGGCACAACAGTTGAAGCCGTTTGAAGCGGCAACCCCGGCCGATGCCGCCCGGCTGGCAAAGCAATCCCTGGATGGGTGCCGATGGTATCAAAGTATTCGCCGGGGCCATCGTGGGGCGCGGCAAGGTTCTGCCCATGCCAGTGGACGTCATTCGCGCCGCCGTTGATGTTGCGCATGCGGCAGGCAAGCCGGTTTTCGCCCATCCTTCGAATCACGCCGGCACCGACAATGCCCTGACGGGCGGCGTGGACATCCTCGCGCACACGATTCCCATGGAATATGACTGGACGTCACAGGAGTTGCAGCGCATGAAAGACCAGCACGTGGCGCTCATTCCAACGCTGTCCATGTTTCCGGATGAAGTGCGCAAAGCCGGTGGCAGCGAGGCCGAGAAGGCGAGCATAGCGAAAGGCGCGATAGCCCAGCTCAAGAGCTACTTCGACAAGGGCGGCACCATTCTCTTTGGCACTGACGTCGGCTACACCCAGCTTTACGACACCACCAGCGAGTACAACTACATGCTCAGCGCAGGCATGAACTGGCGCGATATCCTGGCCTCGCTGACCACGACTCCTGCGACTTTCTTTAAGGCCGGAAGGACCGGCAGGGTGGTCAAGGGCGACGCCGCAGATCTGGTCGTGCTCGGAGGCGATCCTGCCCTCGACGTGCGCAACTTCGCCAAAGTGGAATACACCATTCGCGCCGGCAAGATAATCTACAAGAAGTAAAAGGTCCGGGAGTTTTACTAGACTAAGTTTTGAGGGGCGCTCTCCTCCGCAAATTTGATACCCTTGGCGGGCGGGGCGTTAGCTGCCGCTCCGCAAACTTCCCTCCGGAGAGGTTGTCATGACGAAACGTTTGCTGACTGTTTTCCTGATTGCTGCCTTCTCCTGCGCGATCCTATGCGCGGAAGAGCCTTCGAAAAATCACCAACCCTCACTGACTCCGCAGAACAGCGGTACGACCAACGGGCTGATTGCCGTCAGCCCGGTGAACCCGCAGATAGTCTGGGCGTCCGGGCGCAACGGAACGTTTACCCTCACTACCGATGGCGGAAAGACTTGGAAAGCCGGCGTAGTGCCGGGAGCCGAAGCCCTGCAATTCCGCGACGTCCAGGGCGTGAGCGCCAAGGTCGCCTATCTGCTGTCCATTGGAACGTCCGGCAGCCCGACGGATTTCCGCATTTACAAGACCGAAGATGGCGGCGCCACCTGGACGATGCAGTTCGAGAACCAGAATCCAGCCGCGTTCTACGATTGTTTCGCGTTCTGGACGCCCAAGAAGGGCATTGCCCACAGCGACTCGGTGAACGGAGTGTTCCCCGACCTGCGCACCACCGATGGAACAACTTGGCAGGACATTAGCGGCAACATGCCGCCGGCATTGCCGGGCGAGGCTTCGTTTGCAGCCAGCGGCACTTGCGTCGCCACCCAGGGTGGACAAAACGCCTGGATTGCAACCGGAGGATCAAGCATCGCCCGGATACTGGCCACGCGCGACGGCGGCGACACCTGGAACGCGTATGACACTCCGCTGGTGAGCTCGCCCAGCGCAGGCGCATTCACGGTAGCCTTTCGTAATCCCTGGAACGGCATCGTGGGCGGCGGCGACTTGGACCCGAACGATCCCAACAACGCAGCCACTGCAACCTCAAGCGACGGCGGTAAGACCTGGAAGCTGACTAACCCGCCTCCGGTGACCGGAGCGATCTTCGGCCTGAGTTACGTGGGTAACGGAGATGGAAACGGAAGCCAGAAGCTAGGCGACGATGGTGGCCGCTCGGTAGTCATCACGGCTAACGATGGTGGGGCCGCGTGGACTCCTGACGAAGGACATACTTGGTACACATTGCCGGGAGTGACCGGTTACTGGGCGGTTGCCTTTGCCAGTCCCAAAGCTGGATGGCTGGTCGGCATCAATGGGACCATTCTGAAGATCAGCTTCTAGCAGCGGTCGAGGGCTACATTGGGTGTGCCCCTCTAACGTTTGTCATCACGAGCCCGCCGCGGCGGGCGAGGGATCTGCTTTTTCCTTGCAGCAGATTCCTCGCACCAAACCCAGGCGCTCGTAATGACCATTCTTAAGCGAAGGCTACCCACCGCCGCTGCGAGGCGTGTCCGTATGAATCGCAATTCTCGCTAAGCTTCACCGGACACAAAGCATGGCTCGCCATCGGCTGGTCGCTAATCACCGCCCAAGGACAGCAGTGTGGTAAGCAAACGGGATGAGGGTAGTTTCTCGTCGATGCTTTCGAGCAACTTCACAATCGCGAGCAGCGCTCGATAAACGAATATCCCGCCGCCGCCGATGACCAACAGAATGGCTGCAAGCAGTATTGCAATCATTGTTCCTCCTCCCGCCATCGGATCGCTGAATGCCGCGATAGGCGCCGAAACACATCGCCCGCAGTCTGATGTGCCGCTCTAGCCTTCTTCGGGCACGGGCGGGCAGTTACGGCCGCTGTTTCTCCCAGCCCCTTAGGTGTCTGTGTCATAGCCGAACCGCAGAATTCAGCGGGACAAGTCAGTTTTATTTTTGTGATCTCGCGTGTGCGGGACCGCGCTTAGTTTGCGCTTAGGCAGTCACCATACGAGCGATGTTATAGGCGATGGCGGCCAACATCCATTCCGTGGTGACCGCCGCCAGGCCGCGACGCTGAAATCGCCCCATGCTCCGTTGCTCCTTCAGCACCCCAAACACCGGTTCCACTACCGCTTGCCGTCGTCGGTACATCTTCCGTCCCGCCAGACTGCGCAACTTCTCTCGCAGCCGCAGATGTTCCGGGTCACGGATGGCGGTGCGCCCAATTCCCCCAGCGGTCTTCCCCGTGTTGATCTCGTGGGTCAGATTCGGGTCCGGCACATACAAGTCGATGCCACGGCGACCACACTCATGCAACGCCGCGCCACTGAAAAAACCCGAGTCGGCAGTCACCTTGGCAGGACGTTGACCGCATTGCTTCTCCACCTCGTCCACCAGAGGCACCAGCGAAGCGTTGTCGGTCGCATTCTGCGTCACCCGCGTGGCCACGATGAAATGATCGTCGCTCACTGCCATATCGGCCGTGTAACCCAGAACCCATCCCTTGCGACTGCGCAAGAAACGGCTGTCGGGATCGGTCACCGACATTTGCTTACGACCCCGCCTCGGCAGTGGCTGCAGCCCTTGGCCGGCTTGCTCCAGTTGTTGCTCCAGGCGCTGCTGCTCACCGGGGTCGACACTGATTCCCGCCCCTTGCTCCGGATCCTGCTCCATCGCCTTCTGCTGGAAACGCCGCACCTGCCGCCGATCCTGCGCCCGCTGCTCGCGCTCGCACGCTTCTCCATTCAGCACCCGCTGTCGCGAAGCGTTGGCGCTCACCCGCGTCGAATCGATGGCCACATGTCCCAAGCGCACCAGCCCGGCTCGCCGCGCCAACTCCAGCACCTGAGTGAACACGTCGTTGATGGCCCGCCGGTGCTGCCGCAGAAACTCACTCAGCGTCTTATGGTCTGGCGTCAAACCTCCCGCCAGATAACGTAACCCCAAGTTCTCCCGTACCCGCTGCTCCAGTCGCCGCGTCGAGGTCAGCCGCAGACAAAACGCGTACAGCCACACCTTCAACATCATGCGCGGCGGATAGGCCAGCCGCCCCTCGGCACCGTAGGCCTGCTCAAAACGACTTACATCCAGGGCTTCCACTACCCGGTGCACGTGAAAGCACAAATGCTCTTTGCCCAAAACATCCTTTATGTTCGGCGGTAGCAGATACGCCTGATCCGGTTCGTACAAGAAGAATCGTGACATGCTCTCTTGTCGCTTATATCGCTTGTGAAAAACAAGTCCCTTCCTATGACACAGACACCTTAGGCGCGGCCACCAGCGGCGTACGTTCCGGCAATACTCGTCATAGTCGGCGCCGAATTTCTTGTGTAAAGTCGGCTCTTCATAGAAGACCACAAACAGATGCACGCCGAGAGCGACGGCGGCTACGGCGGCGATGGCTGCCAGGTTGGCATGTCCGAAGACCACCCACAGCCCGATCCAGCCGGCGGCGAATCCCACGTACATGGGGTTTCTCACGTAGCGGTAAAAACCGACCACCACCAACCGCTGGGGCGGAGCCATGGGCGCGGGCGTGCCGCGTCCAGTCCATCCGAAATCCCAAACGCAGCGCAGGGCCACGGCAAATCCCAGCACCGACGGGACCGCCGCCAGCCATCGCCAGCGAGATTCGCCCGCGATCTCCACCCTAAAGCCGAGCCAACCGGGCAGCAGCCAGAACCATAGAGGCGAAGAACCCCGCGCCGACGATCAGCGAAGCCGCCGCCGTCAGACAGCGTTCCCGAGTGCGTCTGCCGGGCCCCTCCAGACTGTTCATCCGCCATAGGCCCTCCTCGTAAATTATGCTGCCAGAGCCCGCACGCGCACATCGTATCCTTACGCGGTGCTCCCTTCGTTTCACTGCTGACACAGCGAATTACTAACGGCTGCGGACGAAGTTCCAATTGAACCCCAAGCGAGGAACATACAACCGAAGAAGTATTCCTGCACTTGAACGTCCACAAGCCGGCTTGCCAGCACACACCAAGGCTCATAGTTCAACTTCGGAGTGGAAGAAAACGAAAGCTTCATGAATGACCGTAAAAGCAAACTAAACACCCTGCCCGGACGACGGTGGGAGAGCTTGGCCCCGAACGCAACAACACGCGCATCGTCTGTTCAGATATCGAAAAAGATTGTCTACCGCCTGCGGAGAAGCATAAGCGTCGGGCGCGCCCAACAACACCATTCCGTCAAAGTTCCCGTTCAGTTGAACGGTCCTGGCATCCCCCTCTACGACATGAACATTGCGCCACCGGTTCGCCTCGATTCTTCTTCTCGCATTGATCGCTACCTCAGGAATGATTTCGACTCCAACCACTTCTCCGGACGGACCAACCGCTTCCAAAAGGTACGGGAAACTGCCCCCAGGTCCGCAACCTACGTCGAGTACGCGGCTCCCCGCCTTGAGTTGAAGCGTACGGAGCGCTTTTTGCCGCAGTGCTCTCACGAAGAACAGGTCGAAATTCGGGAACGGGCGGATGAGGTGAACGAGGTAGCGGTAGTAAGGCGGTGTGAGCTCGTGAGGATCCACCTTGATTACCTCTTCTCTTGATTAGGGCGGGGCAATTGACGGTTTGCCAGCATGCAAGTTGTCAGCGGCCGCAATCCAAGCTTTGGATGAGCGGAGGCGGCCAAATCAAATCCGACCGAAGCTACTTCGCCTTGATCTTCTCCCGCTCCTTGGCTGCGTCAAGCGGGCGAACCGGTTCAGTCATGCGCGCCGGATCGAGGATCTCTTTGATTTGCTCTTCCGTCAGTTCGCCGCGCGAGCGCGCAATCTCGATGATGGACTTGCCCGTCGCAACCGACTCCTTGGCAATCTCCGCCGCCTTAGCGTAGCCGATGTAAGGGTTCAGCGCGGTTGCCAGCGAGACCGTGCTCTGCACATAGAAGTCGGTGCGCTTCTCATTCACCGTGATGCCTTTAATGCAGAACTCGGTGAGCTGCCGCAGCATGTTGGTCATGATGGTGATCGATGTCAAGCACGCTGTAAGCCATGGTCGGCATCATAACGTTGAGTTCCAGTTGACCCGCCTGCACCGCGAGCGCGACGGCAGTGTCGTAGCCGACGACCTGGAAGGAAACCATCGCAGCTAACTCAGCCATCACCGGATTGATCTTGCCCGGCATGATGGACGAGCCCGGCTGCAGAGCCGGCAAATTGATTTCTGCCAGACCGGTGTTGGGGCCGGAGGAGAGCAGGCGAAGATCGTTGGAGATGCGAATGACCTCCAACGCGAGATTTCGCAGCGCCGAGCTGACGCTGGACATCGCCAGGTTTGACTGCATGGCGTAGCGCATGTCGTCGACCGCATGCAGCTTTTGCCCCGAGATGCGCGAGAGGTTGGCAATTGCCTTCTCGCGATAGTCGGGATGGGTGTTGATACCGGTGCCGACTGCCGAGCCGCCAAGCCCGATTTCGCTGAGCAATTCCGATTGCTCGTGAATTGCCTTCTTGGCCCGCTTGATCGCGTGCGCATAGGCATGAAACTCCTGCCCAAGACGCATCGGAACGGCATCCATCATGTGCGTGCGGCCGGATTTCAGTATGTGATGAAACTCTTTCCCTTTTTCTTCCAACGCTGCGATGAAGCCGTCGAGCGCCCCGTACAGTTTCTCCAGTTCGAGCAGTGCCGAGAAACGCATAGCAGTCGGAAACACGTCGTTGGTGGATTGCCCGTAGTTGACATGATCGTTGGGATGAACGTGCTTGTACTCTCCGCGCACGCCGCCCAGCAACTCGGCTGCACGGTTGGCGATGACCTCGTTGCTGTTCATGTGGAAGCTGACACCTGCGCCCGCCTGGAAAACATCCACCACGAATTCCTGGTCCCACTTGCCTTGCTGGACTTCCTTGGCGGCTTCGATGATCGCGTTGGCGGTCTTCTTATCGACCAGGCCGAGTTCTCGATTGGCAACCGCTGCGGCTTCTTTGACCATCGCGATGGCGCGGATGAGCGTCGGATGTGCGCGCAATCCGCTGATCGGAAAATTTTCCACCGCGCGCGCCGTCTGAATGCCGTAATAGACCTCGGCGGGGATTTCCTTATAGCCGAGTGAGTCCTTTTCGTTGCGCGTCGCTGACTTGGCAGGAGTTGGCATGAACATGTCCTCTATACCAAGAGATGATCTTCAGGGTCACCGCGTTTCGCAGATAGACCGCAGGAGAGGTCGATCAAGAAGGCTCGCCTTCGGTTTCTTGTGATGGTGTCTGACCTCCGTTGTATCTCGGAACGATGAAGCGCAATGGCTCCCGAAGAGCGTCGCCGACAAGGAAGCGAAGAATGCCCCATTGCTCGCGCAGTCTGACATCATAGGCGCGCAGCGCGACAAACGCGGCAATGGCGAAGCTGACAAACAGGTTCAGCACGAAGATCACGCCGATTCCCACGACTGCGTGGAGAAACCATCGGTTGCCCAAGGTGCCGGTGCCGAAACGCGCCGCTGCCAAAGCCAGCGTCCCGCTGGACAGCGTAACGTGCCGCACGTCGAGCGGCAATCCGAAGAACTCTCCAAAGACTGGCGTGAAGCCCAGCAGATATCCCAGCACGATGCTGGTGGCCCAGCCGCCGATGTTGTGCTTCACGATGCGCGCCGTCTTTCGGGAAAACGCCTCGCCGATCCGCAATCCGAGAGGATGTTGCGCCAGCGCCTCGGTCAGCCGGTAATAAACTGCGGCGTTCTCGATCCAGCTTCCCGCCAGCGCGGCCAGCCACAGGATCACGCCGGTTTCGATCGCATACAGTGCAGTGCCCGAGCCAAACGGATTGAGGGTGTCATACACATGGGTCGCGCTCAGTTCCGGCAGATACGATTCTCGGAAGATCACCCTCCACAGCATCTCGAACAGCACCGCGCCGGCCGATACAGCCAGGACATTTCCGAGGGCCGCAGCCAGCTGCGTGCTGGTGATGCGGGCCACGAAGTCGGTGAGCTTGCTGGAGAGCTGAAGGCCACGATTGTCGCGGATGATGCGTGCGAAGGCGGCCGCGGTGGTTGCCGGCTGCTTGGTGGCCAGTACCAGTCCAAAGACCTGCAGCAACACGAAGCTCACCGCGTAATTGGTTCCGCTGGCGAAGCCCTCGACGAATGGCGGTAAATGCGCTTCGATGATGCGCAGCTTGACAGCAGCGGTGAAGACGGTGAGCAGCCCGCCGCCGATTGCGGCGCGCCACATCAGCCAGTATTCCGGCTTGCTGTTGGCAATGTAATGCTCGCCTGTGTCGCCGGTGCGATCGACGACCTTGCGGGCCAGCAGGTTCAGGTTCTCCCGCAACAATGACGTGACTTGCTTATCGGAGACATTGCCCTCAATCAGTTTGCCCAGCAGCGCCTGAATGGCCGCGTCCAGCTCACGCGGTTCGGTCGCGGTAAGGACCTTGGCGACGTTCTCCATTCGCACCAGACAAGCCTGAATGGTCTTCAAGTCGAAGACCAGCTCGACGGAGATGCCCGCCGACTCCATGTGCTCGTAAACCACTTCCATCTCTCCGCGGCAACGGGCCACGACCTGCTTCCAGGCGTCAAGAGCCGCCGGACCGGACTCCGGAGAGCTGGGCGCTACCAACTCCTCCGTCGCTTGTACCAGCTCGTAGAAGGGCGAGTGCGCGATCCCCGACGCAGTCGAGCGCGCCCGCATTTCCGGCTGCAGACCGAGCCCGCTGATCCGCGCTGAAAGCAGCCGCATCGCTTCGTCCAGATCGCGCTCCTGACGCTGCCAGAACTCCGGCGCATTAGCCGGCGTAAGCACGTTCACGATGCGCTCGAAGATCTCGCCCGACATTGCCGCGAATTGCCGCGCGTAGCGGTCCGAAGAGTACAAGTCGATCATCAGCTTGCGCGCATCGGAGTCCTCGCGAGCGGAGGGCACAACCTTGGCCGCCAATCGCTGGACGATTTCGGTGGTAAAGGAATGGACCGAGGGAAGGCCGGTTTCTGCGAAGAGAGAAAGGAAGTCCATCTCAGCAAGCATCTGCCCGAGAGAGTCCTGCACGCGCTGCCGCAATTCGCTGTCGCCCTCGAGAAGCTCTATCAGTGTGAGCAGTCGAGGCTGCTCCATTCGCCGCCGGCCCTCCCGCGTCCAGCTGACGATCTGGACAAATCCGGCATGACGTTTGCGAGGTGTGGCGGCATCGCAAAAGGCGTCCAGCGCCTGCCGCAAATCGGCAGGGACCTGCGCAGAAACGTCGGGTTTGGGTGAACCTTTGTCGGGTAAGAGCGCTTGTGTGGTGCCGTCGGTCAACGCAATCACCTGGTGAACGAACTGGGCGTGCCCGGCTGAGATTAGCACAGCACAAGAGAAAGCCGCAGGCGTTGACGCCGGCGGCTTGGATCGTCAGCAAATCAGTCTTTAGGCGATCTCCACCAATTCCGCGATCTTTGCCTGCCACTCCTTCGGGCCGCTCTCGTGGACCGAGTTGCCCTTGGAGTCCACTGCGACCGTGACTGGCATGTCCTGTACCTCGAACTCGTAAATGGCTTCCATGCCGAGATCGTGGAAGGCCACTACGCGCGACTTCTTGATGGCCTTGGAGACGAGATACGCCGCGCCGCCAACCGCCATCAGGTAAACCGCCTTATGGTCGCGAATAGCTTCGATCGCCGCCGGCCCGCGCTCCGACTTGCCCACCATCCCCAGAAGTCCGGTCTCTTTCAGCATCTGGCGGGTGAACTTATCCATGCGCGTGGCGGTCGTCGGACCGGCCGGGCCGACGACTTCATCCCTAACCGGATCAACCGGTCCCACGTAATAGATAAAGCGATTAGTGAAGTCCACGGGCAGCTGCTCGCCTTTGCTCAGCTTCTCGGTCATGCGTTTGTGCGCCGCATCGCGGCCAGTGAGCAGTTTGCCGCTCAGCAGGAGAACTTCGCCGGGTTTCCAGGCGGCCACTTCGTCGCGGGTGATGGTGTCGAGGTCTACCCGCCGCGCGCCTACCGGATCATAGGTCAGCTTCGGCCAGTCATCGAGCGACGGCGGCTCCAGCGCGACCGGCCCCGAACCATCGAGAACAAAATGCGCATGGCGCGTGGCGGCGCAGTTGGGAATCATCGCAACCGGCAGGTTCGCAGCATGGGTCGGGTAGTCCTTCACCTTCACGTCAAGCACGGTGGTGAGCCCGCCCAGCCCCTGCGCGCCGATGCCCAGCGCATTAATCTTCTTGTAGAGCTCCAGGCGCAACTCTTCCGCGCGATTCGACGGCCCGCGCGCCATCAGTTCCTGGATGTCGATGGGCTCCATCAGCGACTCTTTGGCGAGCAGCATGGCCTTCTCTGACGTGCCGCCGATGCCGATGCCGAGGATGCCCGGCGGACACCAGCCCGCGCCCATGGTGGGAACGGTCTTCAGCACCCACTCGACGATGGAATCCGACGGATTCAGCATAGCGAACTTCGACTTCGCTTCCGAGCCGCCACCTTTGGCTGCGACAATCACTTCGACTTCGTCGCCCGGAACCAGCGTCACGTTTACCACCGCAGGTGTGTTGTCCTGAGTGTTCCGGCGAGCCCCGGCGGGGTCGGCCAGGATGCTGGCGCGCAGCTTGTTGTCCTCATGCAGGTAGGCGCGGCGCACACCTTCATTCACCATGTCTTCGACGGACATGGTGGCGTTCCACTGGACGTTCATCCCGACCTTCAGGAAAACCGTAACGATGCCGGTGTCCTGACAGATGGGCCGATGGCCTTCGGCGCACATGCGCGAGTTGATCAGGATCTGCGCCATGGCATCGCGCGCCGCGGGCGACTGCTCCTTCTCGTACGCGCTGGCCATGCTGCGAATGAAATCCGGCGGATGATAATAGGAAATATATTGCAGAGCATCGGCTACGCTCTGGATGAGGTCGTCCTGCTTGATGATCGTCATAAAGTTGGCTCGATGAGAAGTTGTCAACGAAGGAATTATACTGCCGGGACGACCCACGGTTTGTGATCCCGAGCACACGCTGGCGGGTTATGGTTCACTGCGGCGGGAGCTTTGCGCTTACGCTGGTTGCAATGGAGGTTAGTCTTGCTCTCGATTCGTCCTGCACGCAAGGAAGATGCTCCGCTGCTGTTTGAGATGATTCGCGAGTTGGCG
This sequence comes from uncultured Acidobacteriaceae bacterium, assembly GCA_963837245.1. Lineage (GTDB taxonomy): Bacteria > Acidobacteriota > Terriglobia > Terriglobales > Acidobacteriaceae > Bog-257. The sequence goes on from CAWIMR010000014.1 coordinate 94,521, forward strand.
ATTTCCGAACAGTCGCTGGATAAGCTGACCACGACACCGGACGAACTGGAGCGCGACGGCTTCGGCCCCGACCCAAGGTTCCGAGCATTGGTCGCTGAGTGGGAAGGGAAGCCCGCGGGATATGCGCTCTTTTTCGATTGCTACAGCACCTGGCGCGGCCGGCAGCTGTTCCTCGAAGATCTCTTCGTCCGCTCCGAGTTCCGCGGCAAGGGAATTGCCACCAGCCTCTTGGCCCAAGTCGCTGAAATCGCCGTGAGTGAGAATTGCCGAGCCGTGCGCTGGGAGGTTCTGGACTGGAACCAGCCAGCCCTCAACCTCTACACCTCAATTGGCACGACATTTCTGGATGACTACCGCATCGTCCTGCTCAAGGACGACGCGCTGCGTAAGCTGGCTGCCAAGGCCGGTTAATCACTCTTGCACCAGCTTGCCGTGCATAGACGTGTAGTTCAGTCCAATCTCGCCGCAACTGCCTTGCTCCACCGAGTACACGATGCAGGAGTCGAACGGACGCGAATAGACATGCAGGCTCACAGCGCGTTCGCCCCATTCGCGGCAGTTGCGAACGTCGTGCACCGGATTCAGGGGATCGACCGCCACCGGGTTCGACGCGGTGATTTCGACCACGTCCGTCGGCACGATCTCGCAGCTTTGGGCGGCGAGGTCCTCGGAGATCACGCGATAGTTCTGCACCGCCAGGCGGCCGATCGGAGCGGCCATCCAGCAGTTTTGGCCCCTGTGGTTGTGGATGGAGCTCCGCATGCCCGGTTCCCAGCAAATGGCCAGCAGTTCATAGAGATCGGTCTTGTCGATGAGGTTGCGTGTGTAGTGCTGAGGATTCCAGAACAGAAAGGGCTGCAGCGATTCCGCATCCACCGGATTCGCCGTCAGGTACTGCAAAGTGCCGCTGACCCCCACAAAATCTGGCTCGCGAAGCTTGCGCAGCCCGGTGACAAAGTCCTCAACGGAGACCCGGCGTGTTGCCTTATTCGAATCTGCTGACGTCGCTGTTGCCATGCTACCCCCTGTTGGGACGAACCGCTCATTCTAACGCTTTGTGACCGATTGACGTCTAACCAAACGGAGTTGCAAAAGTTTTGTGTCAGGGCCAAAACCCGGCAATCCAATGCGCCACAAACCGGTTCCAAGCATATAATGAGCGCAGAAGCACCCGAGCTAGGTGGGTTCAGCGCAAGGCCTTGGAGTTTCCCATGAAGTCACGCGCTCTCGCAGTTGCGAACGCAATTCTGCTGAGTTTCTGCCTCGCTGTGCCTGCGATTGCACAGGACAATTCGCAATCGCCGACACCGTCCTCGCAGGCCCCAGTCAATTCCCCGGATCAGTCTCAACCTTCGCAAACCCAAACCCCGCCTGCCGCCGCCACGGCCAGCACGCCCCAACAGCCGGACGCGCCTGGAGCGACCCACGACAAGGGTAAGAACGACATCGACGACATCGGTAACCGCAATGTTGGCAAGGCCGGCTCAGGCAAGAGCGTGGGCGATTGGTACTCGTACGACACCGAGATCAAGATGGGCAAGCAGTACGCCATGATGGTGGAGTCTAGCGCCCGCATGGTTAAGGACCCGGTCGTCACCGAGTACGTGAATCGCATCGGTCAGAATCTGGTCCGTAACTCCGACGCGAAGGTCCCGTTCACCATTAAGGTTATCGACTCGGACGACATCAACGCGTTCGCGCTGCCGGGTGGGTTCTTCTACGTCAACAGCGGCCTCATTCTTGCCGCGGATGACGAGGCCGAGTTGGCTGGGGTGATGGCGCATGAAATTGCGCACGTCGCCGCCCGCCACGCCACCCGCGAGCAGACCCGCGCCAACTATGCTCAAATGGCCACCATTCCCCTTATCTTCGTGGGAAACTGGGGCGTTTATGAGGCGGCAAGTTTAGCCATCCAGATTGCACTGCCCCTTACCTTCATGAAGTTCTCGCGCGGCTTTGAGGCGGAAGCCGACTATCTCGGCCTGGAGTACATGTACAAAGCCGGCTACGATCCGCAGGCATTCATCTCCTTCTTCGAGAAGATCAAGGCCCAGGAGAAGACGAAGCCCGGCACCCTGGCCAAGGCGTTCGCCACTCATCCCCAGACGCCGGACCGTATTGAGAAGAGCCAAGAGGAGATACGCAACGTTCTGCCGGCGCGGCCGGAATACATCCTCAACACCTCGGAGTTCAACGACGTGAAGGCGCGGCTGGCGTCCCTCGAGAACCGCAAGAAGATGATCCAGCCCGAAGACGTCAACAAGCCCTCGCTGCGCAAGACGCAAACCGCCGACAGCAACGCCGGGCAGAGTGGCCAGCCCTCGAATCAACCGGGGGACGACCGTCCTACCCTCTCCAAGCGTGATGACGATTACCGGGCAAGTCCGGCAGCCATTAGCAACTGACGGCAGCTCATCTCGTAAGCTTTTGCGGGATGAGCTGCAGTTGCGTCTCCTGGGCCTATAGCTTGTTCAGGCCGTCCAGCGCCGCAACCTTGAAGGCCTCCGCCAGAGTGGGATAGTTGAAGACGGTGTCGCGGAAGTATTCGATCGTTCCTCCCAGCGCCAACACAGCCTGCCCGATGTGCACGATCTCGGCGGCGCGGTCTCCAATAATGTGCACCCCTAGGAGCTTCAAGCTGGAAGGATCGAAAATCAGCTTCAGAAATCCCTGGTCGTCGCCCAGCATCTGTCCTTTGGCAAGCTCGGCATAGCGGGCAATGCCGATCTCGTAGGGAATCTTCTCGCGCGTGAGTTGTTCTTCGGTCGCGCCGACCATGGAGATTTCCGGGATGGTGTAAACGCCATAGGGAATCAAGTTCGGCGGGATGTTGCCGACCACGCCGAAGATATGGCAGCTCGCAAGCCGACCTTGCTCCATGGAGGTGCTCGCCAGCGCGGGAAAACCAATGACATCTCCTGCCGCGTAAACATGCGGAACGGAAGTGCGAAAGTTTTCATCCACAATCAGCTTGCCACGTCCGTCGGGCACCAGGCCGATCGCCTCCAGATTGAGCTGATCGCTGTTCGCCTGCCGCCCGACCGCGTACAGCAACGCCGCTCCGTGGACTGTTTTCCCGCTCTCCAGCTTGGCGAAAACCCGGTCGCGGTCAGCGTCGAAGCCCACGGATACGACCTTTTCTCCCAGGCGAAACACCGTGCCCAATTGCCGAAGTTGAAACATGAGGCTCTCGACAATCTCGCGATCGACGAAATCCAGCAGCGTGGGACGCTGGTCGAGCAGCGTAACCTTGACGCCCAGCGCGGCGAACATGGAGGCGTACTCCAGCCCGATGATTCCCGCGCCGACCACGATCAACTCCCGCGGCAACTCCTCCAGCTCATGGACCTGGTCGGAATCGAAGATTCGTTTGCCGTCAATTGGAATCTCGGCATCATGCGCGGGACGAGTCCCACAGGCGATCACGAAGTTCTCCCCGCGCAGCGTCGTGACCCCCTCTTCGCTTACGACTTCGACCGTGTGCGGGTCAAGGAACCGGGCGTTGCCCTCGTACACGGTCACACGGTTGCGGCGCAGTTGGGCCTTGATGACCTCAATCTCTCGGGCCATGACCGCGTCAGACCGGAAAACCAGGTCCTTCATGTCAATGTTTTCCTTGAGCGCATAGCCGCGGCCATAGAACGTGCGCTGCCGCAGCCCACTCAGGTACAGAATGGCTTCGCGAAAGGTTTTGCTGGGGATGGTCCCGGTGTGCACACAAACACCGCCAATCGTGCGCTTGCGTTCCACGATAGCCACTTTCTTGCGCAGTTTGGCGGCGCAGATGGCAGCTTTCTGTCCGGCGGGCCCGCTGCCGATCACTATCAGATCGTAGGTGTTGTTGCTGCTCGTCTCTACCGGGCGCAGTTAGACGCTCGGCTCCGCATTGGTAAGGGTTGCCATGGGATCGCGGAAACGAAACTATCACCGATGGCTCGGGAAGGGAAGCGTGGCCAGCGCAACACCGCTATGATTTAGCGAGTTCTGCAGTGAAATTCACGATGCGTTCACGCTAGGCGGACTTTCACCTGCAAGCTGTATGCGCCGGTACGAAAGAACTCCCGACCGGAGCAAGCCTACTTTCGAGCCTGTCGCCTGGGTAAATCTAGAAGGCCCGGAGACGGCCTATAATCAGATCAATTGAAGTGTCGCCTCTTCTGTAGCGGAAGAGCTTAAATGTGGGGATGCCATGCATATGCTGACTGCACGTCGTCAGGAGGTTACCGTCATGACGGTGAGCACTTTGCGAAGCCATTTGGAGACGGTTAGCACTTCCGCCGGCAGGTTCACCATCGATAAAGTACATCGCGACCGCGTTGCGGTTCGCAGCGATTATGTTCTGTCGGGCAAGCGGAAACATGCCTACGTACTGCTGCCTGCGTATCCCACCGGATCCCCGGACGACGCTCCCAGCAACAATCTCAACGTGGTTCTGGATCCACTGGACTTTGAAGGCATTGACTCTTGCGCTGAACGCGGGGTCTTTGAGCCGGTGCTCGGCTCTGAAATATTGGCGTATTACGAGAAGATGCACCCTCATGCCGCTCTGCCGTTGACGCGGTGCTGTTAGAGCTGTTTCGCAGTGGCTGTATCCGCTTTGAAGGGGCACGCCTTCAGGCGTGCCGAAACGCTGGCCCGGAAGAGATCGGCTTTAGCCGCTGAGGGAGCTTCCCTCAGGGCCTAAAGGCCGAGCTCGTGTAGCGCCGCTCGGCGCGGCTTAAGCCGCGCCCTTTCAAGGCGGTTACAGCTGCCCAGAAACTGCTGCTAGCCGTCTCCGAACTTAGTCCCAGAACGGCGCCTGCTTACCTGCGATATACTTTTCAGTTCGCCTATCCTCATTTGTTCTACTAGGAAGGAGTACTCCCATGGCAACTACCGCCGTGTCCTCTGCAGTTTCCTACGCGCGCGAGAATCAGAAGCGCTTTGTCGACGAATTGAAAGACTTGCTTCGCATTCCCAGCGTCAGCACCGCCGAAGAGCACAAAGACGATGTTCGCAAGGCCGCCGAGATGGTGGCCAACGACCTGAAGCGCATCGGCTTCGAGCATGTCGAGATCATCCCTACAAAGGGCCATCCGCTGGTTTACGCCGACTGGCTGCACGCCACGGGCAAGCCGACCGCCTTGTGCTATGCACACTACGACGTGCAGCCCGCTGAGCCGCTCGATGAGTGGACCACCCCGCCATGGGAGCCTACGGAGCGGAACCAGAACATCTACGCGCGCGGCGCCGTGGACGACAAAGGTCAGCTCTGGATGCAGCTCAAGGCCTTCGAATCGCTGTTCAAGGGTGGTGATGGCAAGCTGCCCATCAATGTTCGCGTGCTCATCGAAGGCGAAGAAGAGGTGGGCGGCGAAAGCATTGAAGACTACGTTAAGGCGAATGCAACCTCGGGAAAACTAAAGTCCGACTTTGCCCTGGTAACCGACACCGAATTGTTCGCGCCCGACCTTCCTACGCTGTGCGTCGGCCTGCGCGGGCTGGTCTACACGGAGATCGAAGCCCAGGGCGCAAAGACCGATCTTCACTCCGGCGTGTACGGTGGCGCCGCCCCCAATCCTTTGTTCGCGCCTGGTTGAGATCATCAGCAAGCTGAAGGACGCCGATGGCAAGATTCTCATCCCCGGTTTCTACAACGACGTGCAGAAGCCGACCGACGATGAGCTGAAGGCCTGGGAGCGTCTGCCGTTTAACGAAGAGGACTACCGCAAGGCTGAAGTCGGCTCCAGCGTGCTGACTGGCGAACCCGGATATTCGGTCCTTTATCGCACCTGGGCGCGTCCCACTCTGGAAGTCCATGGGATTCCCGGCGGCTTCACCGCTCCCGGCGCCAAGACCGTGATTCCGGCGCGCGCCTCGGCGAAGGTTTCCATGCGCCTGGTTCCCAACCAGGATGCGGACGACATCCTTAAGAAGTACACCGACTATGTGAAGAAGCTCACCCCCAAGGGCATCGCGATCAACATCAAAGTGCACAGCAAAGGCCCTGCCTGCGTGGTCAACACCGACAACCCGTACGCGCGCGCCTCGGTCGAGGCTATGCACGAGGTCTTCGGTAAAGACACCGTGTACATCCGCTCCGGCGGCTCCATTCCCATCGTCACCCAGTTCGACAAGGACCTGAAGATACCCAGCATCATGATGGGTATGGGCCTGCCGGACGATAATCTGCACGCGCCCAATGAGAAGTTCCACATCCCCAACTTCCACCGAGGAATCGAGTCCATTATCCGGTTCTTCCAGATTTTGGGGGACGGGAAGTAAACGACAATTGGCCCATTGGCTACTGGCGGCGGGAGGGCTCAGGCTCTCCCGCTTTGTGTTTTCGGGGGACTGGGAGTATCAGTGTGAACGACTTTCTACAGGACTTTCACAAATTGGTGACAAATCGAGCGGAGGGCGCCGTGCACCATTTCGGCGATAAGGCTTTGGAAGGAGTTGTCGGATGAAACTTACGCTCACGCTTCTGACCGTTTTGCTGCTGACAGCAATCTCGTTTGCACAACCCGCATCACCCGGAATCTCGCAGGTGCTCGCTTTCTTCTGCAACCAGAACTTCACTCAGTGCCCCAACGGTTTCGATCCTACGCTTCCTCCCGTTCAGCTCTCTGACGGCAATCTGTACGTCGTGACCTGGTGGGCGGGCCAAGGCAATCCGAACGCTGGTGGCACGGTGTTCCGGGCAGCGCCGTCGGGACAGGGCTTCGTGATCCACACGTTTCAGCCCGTCTCCCTCAACGGGGGCTTCCCGGACGGCGAGCATCCGGTGCTCGCCCTGTCTGAGGGTACCGACGGAAACCTGTACGGCGTTACGGAACAAGGCGGCACGCATAACCAGGGCGTGATGTACAAGCTCGCCCGCAACGGCAGCTTCCAGGTCCTGTACAACTTCTGCTCGCTATCAGGATGCCCGGACGGACCGGGTCCGCTGACTCTCGCCAACGACGGGAACTTTTATGGCGGCGAGTTCCATACCATCTACCGCCTCACGCCCACCGGAGCTTGGAGCCTTGTGTACGCGCTTGACCCTTCCACTGAGGGCGTTGCCGGCGCGCTCATTCAAGCCTCAGATGGAAACTTTTATGGCGCGGGATGGCTTAATGATGAAGGCACAATTTTTCGAGTCACTCCGGCGGGGATGTTCACCATCCTTTACCAATTTCAGCTTGGCGAAGGGGTAAGCAGCAACCTGCTTCAGGCCTCCGACGGATATATCTATGGGGGGACCGGCTTGAGCGGCCCCGGCACAGGCATCTTCCGGATGAGCCTTTCCGGCAACCTCGAATTCATCCACCAGATGACCGATGGCGAAGGCTACTCTCCAATTCAACTACTGCAGGCCTCCGACGGCAATCTCTGGGGGCTATCCGATTTCCGCAACGGTTCCTTCTTTGCGATCACTCTTGGCGGCGCTTCGCTCACCAGCGGCGCGTTTACCTGCAACACCACTGGATGCCAACCGCAAGGAATGATCGAAGGCAAAGACGGCAACTTCTACGGGACCGCGATCAATGGCGGAAACATGCCCGGGAAGAATCCCGAAGGAACGGTGTTCAAGATTGCCGCCGGGCTCAGCCGGAAGCTTGACGGAACAGCAGGGCATTGGCCGCCTGTGTGAGAACTAGGTTTTGTTTGCCGCAGAGGAATGAGGTGCCAAGAAAAAAACCCCGTAGGGGCGAATTAGTTTAGCCCAGCACGAAGCCGAAGGCGAAGTGCTGGGTAGAGTGAGAAATTGCCCGAGCCCCGGTAGGGGCGGCAGGGGTTCTCACAAAGACTCACTGGCCCACACAAGTATCGTCGTTCTAATTCGTCCGATTGACCTGGATCTTGGCCATCATGCCTCCGTCCTCGTGGTCCAGGATGTGGCAGTGGTACACAAAGGTCCCGGCGATATTGGGATCACGGAAATCCATGCGCAGGGTGACACTGGGATAAGGACCGCTGCCCGTCCAGTTGGGCACGATGACCGTATCCTGAAGATCGGGATTGGGCACAGGCACCCCATTGATCGCCATTACCAGGAAATGAATCTGGTGAATGTGGAAGGCGTGCACTTCTCCCGAGTGGTTTTCGATGGTCCAATCCTCGACGGCTCCGGTGTTGGTCACGATCGCAGGCGGATCGGACATGTGGAACACACGAGGCTTTTGCCCTTGCACGGTGATGAAGAACTGAGTTCCACCGTTGGTTCCGATGCTCTGCTCTGAAAAGTACAGGCTGCGAGTGGTGGTGGGGACCTGTGTGGCCAATCCGGCGAAAGCGCATTCGATCAGCCGGCGGTTTGACGGCGTGCGCCGGAGACTGGGCCGGGCGGGGACTTCCGTCGGGCAACACCTGAGCCAGTACTCGATAGCCGTTGGGATCGCCGATCGCGCCCGTGTCATAGCCTAGGGTCAGAAAAGTCCCAGTTTGATCTGCGGGAAGTCCCGGAATGATGAACTCCACCCGTCCGGCTGGCGGCACGTAGATCGTCGATTCGTAAACCGGAGATTGCAGCGGAACGCCATCAATCGCCAACACCTCGAGTTGCTGCGGCGTAACTCCGTACAGCAGCTGTAAGGACGCAAACTGCTTTGACGACGAGTTGAGGAAGCGCCAGTATTCCTGCTTTCCCGGCTGGACATTGATTGTGTTTGGGCTGGCGCCCTCCGGGTAAATGGCTGGGGCAAAGTTCAGCGTCAGCTGGGTGTTGGCGTCAGGATCGCGCGCCGGACCGGTCTTCACTTGCTCGCGCAAAATCAATACTCGTTCGGTCAGTCCCTGCACCAGTGGGTTGTTGCCTTCCACGATAAGCGCGCCGGAAGCCCCGCCAATCACCTGAGTGGTGGTGTTGCCGTGAGGATGCGGATGATACCAGTAGAGCCCTGGCGGCTCGTTGCTGGGAATCTGGATGGAGTACTGGAACGGCGGATCGCCGGATTGCAGCAAGGTATTGATCACGTCGTCCTGGTGGCAGACCGGCGGAATGTTCAGGCCGTGGAAGTGCATGTTGGTGGACGAAGTGCAACATCTGGGTTGGGTTGCAGGGATCATCAGAACCCTTTGCGCCGGCACGCCTTCATCGTTCCGTGCATGTGGGTCATGGGCTTGCGATCAAAAGGCGCGGAAATGCTGTCGGTAAGATTCAGGACAAGCTGGTCGCCGGGATTGAGACGCAAGGTAGGCGCCTCGATTTGCTTCCCCTGGTACAAGTACACGTAGCAATAGTGCATGAAGCCATTGGAATCGGCCCCGTTCTTCAGCGCCAGGTCCAAACTCAAAGTACCGTTCTGGCTGTAGAGATCGGGGGGATTGTTGATTGGACTGCCGGCCGGCGGCCGCAAGGGGCAGGGGCTCACCTGGGCCCAAGCGCTGACCAACGAAAGTCCGCAGGAAAGAAGAAAGACAACGGCTCGAAGCGATGAACGCATTTTTCTGACTCCAAAATGTCCTAAAACATCTACAGCGCAGCAACCGCTAGAATGGCCGCGGCGGATATACCTGAATGGACAAAAGTCCCCCGCTGAGTTGATCGATGACCGGAGAGTTCGAGGCCTCCGACAAGGTGCAGCTCACGCCATCCGATTGCACTTGAAGAAACCCGATGTACGAGGATGTGAAACCGAATTCCGCGACGTACAGTACTCCGCCCGTTCCCGTTGGATCGCGGGTGGCGATCGCGCCTACGAAGCCCCAGGGGTCATAGAAAAAGCGAAGCGTGGGAGACGTACAGCCGCGAGTGACTCTGCCCGTCCGTTTGTCGAAGAAGGCAGCCGATACCGTGCCACCAGTGTTGTTTGTAGCGTACAGCAGCGACTCATCCGGACTAAGCCGGACGGAAGCTGCGTTGAGCCCCGACCCTACCGCATTGGTGGCAGTACCCACGGTGTACAAAACCGTGGGTTTCAGCTTGCCCGAGGAAATGTCCGACACCTCCACGGTCGTCGGCACCGAGGCGTCGCCAAAGATCGCGAAGTGCCCGTCCTGGGTGATGTCCACCCCTTCGGGGAAGTAAGCTTGGGCAAAGCCGGCAGAATTCTGGGCATCGCCATTCGAAATCGGAACTCCACCCGCAATGTTGAACGACTCGAACAGACCCGTCGGCATAGGCCACCACGAGGATGTTGCCATGCAGGGCCATGCCTGACGGCGAGCCACCGTTCAAGCCGGCCGCCGGCACGTCGCTGACGAACGAGAGCTGACAGCCCGGCAACACAGAGAAGGTGGCAATCGTGTTCGACGTACTGTAGCCGGCATAGAGATAGCCGGCATTCAGCACCAATCCGATGCCATTGGCGTCCCCCACATCCGTTCCCGACGCAGGAAATACTCCGGCCAGGGTCTGCGTCTGGATAGTGATGCCGGAAATGTCGCCGGTGGTGGCGTTCGAAGCGTACACACACTGTGCGGAAGCATCCGGCAGCAGGTTCACGCGCGGAGCAGCAAAGAAGCCGCCACCTATACCCTTACCTCCGGTGTTGACCGCGTTTTGATAGGTCAGGGTTGGCGCGCCCTGTGAGCCTCCAGCCAGGTAGAAGCCGACATAGTTGTGCAGTATGCCGTCATCGTTGGTCAAGACATAGATTGGCGTATCGGAAGGCTTCGGAGGATTATTGCCAGCCAGACAGAACGTCGAGAACACAACGAGGGTGGCGGCGATTACGAACAGCTTGTAAAGCATCTTCATCGGTGGCGTGCCTTAGTCAGGAGGGAATCAACGTGAGTTGAATCGTATCTCAGAGAACCTCGCTACTACAACGCAAAGGCGACGCATATGCAACAGAACTTCTGCAGATGCAACACAATCGACCTAAAATGCAACATAGCTAGAGGAACTATTTGGGTAGTAGTAAATTACCTCTACCTTTCTATCGCGCAGCCTGTTGCCTTCATCGAGTCGGCGGCTGGTGGCGAGTGCTGGCCGAAACGAAACGAGTTCTACAATGATGAGCATGGAAACGGCCCCGACGCCCGGTCTTCCAGAAACCTACGGCGATTGAGAGTGTCTTCAACCGCTTCTTCGGGTTCCTGGTTGGGCTTGGACTGGGAACGAAGCACAACTATCTGCTCCAGGTGCGCGGTCGCAAGAGCGGCAAACTCTATTCCACCCCCATCTACTTGCTGGAGATTGACGGCCGCCGGATCCTGGTGGCTCCTCGCGGACAGACGCAGTGGGTGCGCAACGCTGAGGCAGCGGGAGAGGTGACCCTGAAGAGGGGCAGCTTCAACCGGACTTTCCGCCTGCGCGCCATCCCGGATTCGGACAAGCCCCAGTACCTCAAAGTGTATCTTGACAGCTTCAAGACCACGGTCCAGCGATACTTCACAGTTCCCGCCGGTTCCGATGTGCAGGCGTTTGCCGGTATCGCGGCGAACCATCCGGTGTTCGAGTTGGTGGACAAGTAGAGGCGATCGATCTAATGACGCTCGACCAATTTCGCGATTCGCTGGCGGCCGACTCTCCGCCCGCGCAACTGGACCATGCGCTGGCGGGCTTGTGGTGGGATGCCAAAGGCGACTGGACCAAGGCCCACGAATCGGCGCAGCAGGACGAAGGTCCGCGAGGCGCGTGGGTGCATGCCTACCTGCATCGCAAAGAGGGCGACGCCGGCAACGCCGCCTATTGGTACGGCCGCGCCGACCGCGCCGCCGCAAGCGGCCCGCTTGCCGACGAGTGGCTGGCGATCGCTAACGCACTGCTTGCGTCGTAGGCGACTTACTAGGACTGTTTACGACCGCGCCCTATTGCCTGGATTATTCAGGAGCGTAAGCGTTTTAGGAGTGTCATCCCGAGCCAGGTCCGCGCCGACTTTTAACGTGTGTGTACTTTAGAAAGTGTGTCATCCTGAGCGGAGGCGGCCCTCTTTTGGCCGCCGGAGTCGAAGGACCCCTATCGGAGCCGGACAGGTGGAGTCGCATAGGGGCCCTTCGACTCGCGGCAAAAGCGGCCGCTCGCTCAGGGTGACAAGATTGGAAGTTTTTTGAGGGGCTTGCCAGGCAACGACAGAAAGGATCTCCCTAACCCCCGCCCACAAAATGCACAATCTCCAGCCGATCGCCGTCATTGAGCTGCGTCTCCGCCCACTGCTCGCGCGCAACAATCTCGCGATTGAGTTCCACCGCCACGCGATCGCCCTTCATTCCCAACTGCTCGATCAACTGCGCCAGCGATAATTGCGAATCAAACGTTTTCGCTTCGCCGTTGACGAACAAAAGCATGCATTCAATGTAACTCAACGGAAACGGTGTGGGGAAAACCAGATCCTTCGACTGCGTTCGGTTGCTGGACAATCTCACTAGCTAGGGATGACAATTCATCCGTTTTATGGGCGAACCGGCTGAGTGCTGGTTCGGTCGTTGACCCGACGCGCTGCGGAGAAGGAAACCGGGATTAAACTTGGCAACCAAGAGCTCTGCGCGACATCAGAGGACTAGTCAGACCAACGCTGTAGGCGATACATGCAGTTCATGAGCTATAGACCGCGCCCGCCGCTAGGGGATTTTGTCGATAAGCTCTGGCTGTCGCAGGGAGTGGCGCCCACCCACTCGATGGAGCGCCTGCTGCCGGATGCGACGGTGGAATTGATCATCAACCTCCATCAGGACCGCATTCATCTTTACGACCGCAGCGATTATCGCCGCTGCGGCACAGCGCCGGGCTGCATCGTCTCCGGCCCGCGCTCGCAGTACTTCGTCATCGACACCCAGGACCAGACGGCGACCATGGGAGTTCACTTTCGTCCCGGGGGAGCGTTCCCGTTTTTCCGTATGCCGCCCAGCGAACTGGCGGACCAGTCCGTGGCGCTCGATGCGCTGTGGGGAGCCGCAGCAGCCGAGATGCGCGAGCGATTGCTAGCGGCTCCGACGGCCGGCGGAGAAGTTTTGCGTGCTCGAGACCTGTCTTCTGGAACAGCTTGCCAAGCCGCTGGAGCGTCATCCCGCGGTGAGCTTCGGAATTCAGCAACTGCGCGGCGCAGGGCAATCGGTGGCGCAGGTGGTGGACAAAGCCGGCTTCAGCCAGCGCCGTTTCATTCAGCTATTCGATGAGCAGGTGGGCCTGACTCCCAAGCTGTTCTGCCGCGTCAGCCGCTTCCAAAGGGTGGTCCAGATTGCCCACGGCGCTGCTCAAATCGATTGGGCCGATCTGGCGCTCGACTGCGGGTACTACGATCAGGCGCACTTCATCCACGACTTCCAGTCGTTCGCGGGAATCACGCCCGGCACCTACCTGCAGCAGCGCACCCAGCACCTCAATCACGTTCCCCTGGGGAGGTGGAGTAGGTCAAATTTTTACAATACGTGCATCTCACGTAGCGTCAGAATCAGGCACTATACCGGCAACGGTAATTCAATTTGGTGAGGAGAAAAACCATGGCAGTCAAACCAATTCCTGAGGGCTATCACACCGTCACGCCCTACCTGACGGTAGCGGACGCGGAAGCGCAGATCGATTTTCTGAAGCGGGCGTTTGGCGCCGAGGAAACCTATCGGCACAGCGATGATAAAGGCCAAGGTTGGCCATGCGGAAATGCGCCTTGGCGACTCGATGATCATGCTCGGCCAAGCCCGCGACCAATGGAAGCCGAGGCCGGCCAATTTCTATCTGTACGTCGAAGACGTGGATGCCGTTTACAAGCGCGGCAGTGGCTGCGGGCGGGAAGTCCTTGCGGGAACCGACGAATGAGGCGTACGGCGACCGCAGCAGCGGCGTCGAAGATCCGCAGGGGAACCAGTGGTGGATCGGGACCCATGTCGAAGATGTTTCGCCGGAGGAGATCCAGCGCCGCTATAGCGAGCTCGCGAAAAAGCAGGCTGTAACGGCCGCGGCGGAGAAGTCGAAATGAAGTGAGCCGCTTCACGCTGCGGGAATCTGCCGTTCGGAAGCACCGGACGGCAGGTTCCTCGGGCGCTTCGGCTTGAGTCCCGGTGCTATAATTTTGGTTTGCCTGCGCTGTTTCCGCTCGATTGCATGCGGACACTTCGCGTGCCTGCGAAGGGCGGGGCATTCGTCAGTACTCATCCGAAGTTATTCAAGATCTGAGGTCTCTCCATGTCAGGCCATTCAAAATGGGCAACCATCAAGCACAAAAAGGGCGCGCTCGATGCCAAGCGCGGCAAGATTTTCACGCGCCTAATAAAGGAAATCACCATCGCAGCCAAGAGCGGTGGTGATCCCGAGAAGAACCCCCGGCTGCGCACCGCGGTTGCGGCCGCCAAGGCCGAGAACATGCCGGCCGACAACATCAAGCGCGCCATTCAGCGCGGCACCGGCGAGCTGCCCGGCGTCTCCTACGAAGAAATCACCTTCGAAGGCTACGGTCCCGGCGGCGTCGCGATCCTGGTCGAGGTTTCCACCGACAACCGCAATCGCACGGTCAGCGAAATCCGCCACGCTTTCTCCAAGAACGGCGGCAACATGGGTGAGGCCGGCTCGGTGGCGTGGATGTTCCACAAGAAAGGCGACATCATCATCCCCAAGTCGGCGGCGAAGGAAGATGACCTGATGAACATCGTCCTTGAAGCCGGGGCCGACGACCTGAAGGACGATGGCGAGAACTGGGAAATCCTGACCGACCCCGCCGTCTACGATACGGTTTTGGAGGCCGTGAAAGCCGCCGGCATCAAGCCAGAGGTCGCTGAAATTGGCATGGTCCCGCAGACCTACACCAAACTCGAAGGCCATCAGGCCGGCACCATGATTCGCCTGCTGGAAGCTCTTGAGGACTCCGACGATGTTCAGCACGTGTACTCGAACTTCGACATCGATCAGAAGCAGTTGGAGGAAGTGGCAGGATAGAGCGGCCTTTAGCAGTCGGCATTTGGCGCTTAGCCAAAGCAGATTTTTATCAAACGACCGCTCTTGTGGCGGTCGTTTTGTTTTGCCTAAAGTTTCTGTGTGCTTTTGTGGTTCTCCCTGCTCCGCAATTTACAATGACTTCAGCATGAAGTTCGCCAAGTCTCTCGCTTTGTTTCCGCTGATCACGCTGGCAATACTTCTCACCGCCTGTGGCAAACAGGAGCAGCCCGCGCCTTCCGCATCCTCGGATCAGATGAAGCCGATTGCCGCGACGAGCCCTTCTGCGACGCCTGCGCCGGCCGCGGTTCCGGCTGTTGCTGACAGCTCCGCTCCCAAGCCGGACATCAACGGCAACCATGTCATGCAGTACGTGAAAGAAGTGGTAGCGATTGGTTCGCGTCCGGTCGGCAGCGCGGGACACGCCAAGCTGGAGCAGTACATCCTCTCCAAACTTAAGGGCGTGGATGTCGAGCAGGACAAGTTCACCGCGCAAACGCCCGTCGGGAAGTTTCCTGTCAACAACATCATCGCCAAGTTTCCGGGCCGCAAAGACGGCATCATCGTCGTTGCTGGACATTACGACACCAACTATCCGCTGCCGAAGGCTTACGTGGGCGCGAATGACGGCGGTTCGTCCACTGCGCTGCTGCTGGCTTTGGCCGACCAGTTTCGCGGCAAAGAGCGCGACGGCTACAGCGTGTGGCTGGTGTGGACCGACGCGGAAGAGGCGTTCGTCACCTGGACCGCCAGCGACAGTCTGTACGGCACCAAGCACCTCGCGCAGAAATGGCAGCAGGACGGCACAGCGAAGAAGATCAAGGCCTTTATCCTGGTGGACATGATCGGCGACGCCGACCTCGACATCCAGAAGGAAACCAACTCGACTCCGTGGCTGAGCGAGATGGTTTACCAGGCAGCCACCAATCTTGGCTACCAGTCACACTTCTACGAATCCGGCGGAGCGATCGACGACGACCATCTTCCGTTCCTGAAGATTGGCGTGCCGGCGGTGGACATCATCGACTTGGATTATGGCTACAACAATGTCTATCACCACACCGTGGAGGACACGCTGGACAAGCTGAGCCCGCAGTCCCTGGCGATCAGTGGAGATGTGGTGCTGGAGACGATTCGTCTGCTCGATGCGCGATGAGAAGTAGTCTCAGTCTCGAACGCGGAATTGTTAAAGTTAAGAGTTAAGAAGTGACAAGCGTCGATTAAGCGACGCCATCTGGTTCACTTCAGCCCAATATAGATGTCCACTTGCGCATTGTTGGGATCGACCGCGCGCTGATCGTACAGTTCAAAATCCGCGCGATACGCTCGCTGACCATTCGTCGGCGATTGGTAATAGGACCAGATCTGCTTCCAGGTTTCGACGACAACCTTCGCCACCGGTCCGCGATCCGAAGTAAAAACCGCATAGCGACCTGCAGGAACAGTCTTCACCACGAATCCATGCTTCCAGCTTCGTTCCTGGATGGCTGACCTTCGTACCCGAGTACGAGAGTGTAGTCGACCATTAGCGTCGCTGGCGTAGTCGGTGTAAACAGCATAGATGTTCTGATCAACCTGATCTGGAACTGTGTTCAGTGCGTGCTCCTGCATCACTCGCTGCCACAACTTGCGGAATCGCGCCATCCGGCGCCTGCCTCCTTCGCGTTGTTGGTGCGGACTGCGATTCCCATCACCTCGAATGCATCCAGCTGCAGAATCCTGGGATTCACGGTCACCTCTGCGAGAGCGAACACAAATACTGCGACTCCGGTCGCTGCCGCCAGAGTTAAGGTCCAGCGCGACTCCGCGCTCTGAGTGAACTGCGCATAAGCCGTTGGGCATTCTACAGTCGGCGGCGCTATCATTCATCCATCATGTACAGCCGTCCTCAGGTTCTGCGAGTCGCACTGGGTGAACGCAGCCTGGTGATCGCGGGCCCGGGCGATATCACGCGCGAGCAAGCCGACGCCATCGTGAATGCGGCCAACTCCTCGCTGCTGGGCGGAGGCGGTGTGGACGGCGCAATCCATCGCGCCGGTGGACCTGCGATTCTCGAAGCCTGTAAAGCAAATTGTCGGGCGCATCGGCCGGCTTCCCGCGGGGCAGGCGGTCGCTACTCCCGCTGGGCGGCTGAGCGCACGCTACGTCATTCATACCGTCGGTCCCGTTTGGAGCGGAGGCAGCAAGGGCGAAGCCGAGACGCTGGCAAGCTGCCATCGCGAAGCCATCCGTATCGCAGATGAGCTGCAGCTTGCATCCGTCGCGTTCCCCGCGATCTCGACTGGGGTCTATGGATATCCCGCAGATCGCGCCTCGCAGATCGCGGTAGGCAGTGGAGCCGAAGCGCTCCAGACGGCCAGCCCATCTTCGCGAGGTGCGATTCGTGCTGTTCGATGCCCCAACCTTCGAGCATTACGCGAACGCGGCGCGGGCGCTTGGCTGGCAGCAGGCATAAATCATCGGGATCCCTGCCTCGATATCGGGCCTGAGCCCCAGTCTACTTGGCCCTGCTTCTATAATCCCTTCATGGACGATCAAGATTTTCGTCGCCGTGCAGACGCAGCATTCGAGGAACTCAAGCGCAGCCTTTACGCCGCCGAGGGCTCAGCCGACTTCGAGGTGGAAGATAACGCCGGCGCCATTCACATCAGCTTCGACGAACCCCCGGCGAAGTTTGTCATCTCACCCAATGCTCCCGTGCGCCAGATCTGGATCTCGGCGCTGTCCACCAGTTTCAAGCTGGACTGGTCAGACGATAAGGATGGCTTCGTGTTGACGAAGTCGGGAGAACCCCTGAAGCAGTTGGTGTCGCGATTGATTAACGAGCAACTGGGCGGTGACGCAGTCACGCTGCAGTAGCGGAATCGTGATCTGGGGTTCTCGTCAGATTTGCTCCCCCCGCCGCAACCTGATAAGTTTTGGGTTCGCCCTTGAAAATGCGATGAAGACCGCCATTCGCTTTGTTCTCTTCCATCTCCTTGTTTGTGCTCCGTTGCTGGCACAAGTGCCGACCGATAGCCCTGTGGACGTGCTTCGCAGCCCGGGATGGAACAAGGGGCTGTTTATCGGGGGCAGCGAGTCCTTCGCGAATACTCCCAGCGCGCAAAGCTTCCTCATCGGTGCGCGCATCGGAAGAGTACTGACGCATGAACTCGGGCAAAATGCGCTGCGGGGCAGCTTCGAGATGGCGGTGGATATTATCCCGCTGAACGAGTTCTGGATCCATGGCGCACAATATGCTGGCGCCATTAATCCTTTTATCGCCAAGTGGAATTTCACGCAGGGATGCAAGTGGTCGCCGTACATAGCGGCCGTCGGCGGGATCGTATTCAGCTCCCAGAATCTTCCTCCGGGCGATACCTCTCAGGTCAACTTCACCAGCGGCGCCGAGTTGGGAGCGCAATGGTTCCATCGCGAGCGTAACTCGATCAATTTCTCGGCAAAGGTCTATCACCTGTCGAATGCTTCGCTGGGGAACAAGAACCCCGGTATCAACGGCGCGGTGCAGTTCATGCTGGGATACACGTGGCATTGAATAAGCAACTAGCAACTAGCATCTAGCAACTAGTGGTTATGGCCACGTAATAATCTTCTTGTCTTTCGCAGGCTCCACGACGAACGATTCGTCTCAGCAAGAGCCAGGGGCCGAACAACCTCAGCCTAGTTGCTAATTGCTAGTTGCTAGCTACTTCTTTATCCTCAATCCTTATGCCAGCACTCGTAGAATGTGTACCGAACTTTTCCGAAGGGCGCGACAAGTCCCGCGTTGACGCCATCCTCGAAGCCATGAAGATGGATGGCGTGTATCTGCTCGACCGCGAAATGGACGCGGACCATAACCGTTGTGTGATCACCCTCGTTGGCGACCCCGTCAACGTCGCGGAAGCTGCGATTCGGGGCGTAGGCAAGGCAGCCGAACTCATCGACCTGACCAAGCACAGTGGAGCGCATCCTCGGCTGGGCGCGGCGGACGTGATTCCATTCATTCCGATCGAAGGCGTGACTCTGGAGGATTGCGTGGCCACCGCCCGCCGTGTGGGCGAGGAAATCTGGAAGCGCTATCGAGTCCCGGTGTATTTGTACGAGGCCGCAGCGCAGATACCGGAGCGCCAGAATCTGGAGAACGTGCGTCGGGGACAGTTCGAGGGAATTCGCGAAGATGTGAAGACGAACCCGGCGCGTAAGCCGGATTTCGGCAATGCGGAATTGCATCCGACAGCCGGAGCGACGGTTGTGGGCGCCCGGAAGTTTCTGGTCGCTTACAACGTTTATCTCAATACGCCGGACGTGGAGATCGCCAAGAAGGTGGCCAAAGCCATCCGCTTTTCCAACGGCGGCTTGCGCTACGTCAAAGGCATGGGCGTTCCGGTGCGTGGTCTGGCGCAGGTTTCGATGAACCTGACCGACACCGACCAGACGCCGATTGCGCGCGTCTTCGAATATGTGAAGCGCGAGGCGGCGCGTTACGGCGTCATGCCGCAGTCGAGTGAGATCGTCGGACTCATTCCCAAGAAGGCGCTGGAAGACGCAGCCGAATGGTTTCTACAAATCGAGAACTTCGATTCCTCTTTGATCCTCGAGAATCGCCTGGCCGGGGTGATGAGCGGGAAGATGGCGGTCGGCGGAATTCGCGCTGGAGTAGAGCCCTTCATTGAACAGCTCGCCGCGCCAACCGCAGCGCCCGGCGGCGGATGCGCGTCGGCTGCAAGCGGCGCGATGGCCGCGGCGCTGGGCAGCATGGTAGCTGGAATGTCGCGAGGCAAGAAAGCGTATCTGCAACACGAGCGTGAGCTCAGCGACGCGCTGGCCCGGCTGGGTGAGTTGCGAGAGCAGTTCAAA
This sequence comes from uncultured Acidobacteriaceae bacterium, assembly GCA_963837245.1. GTDB lineage: Bacteria > Acidobacteriota > Terriglobia > Terriglobales > Acidobacteriaceae > Bog-257. The sequence continues at coordinate 114,133 of CAWIMR010000014.1, forward strand.
GCCTCCATTGATGCCGATGCTGACTCATTCAACGAGGTAATGGCTGCGTTCAAGAAGGCCAAGAATCATCCGGAAGCGCAGGCCGAGGTCGAGGCTGCCACGAAGAAGGCCACGCTGGTTCCGCTCGTAGTCGCCGAACGCGCAAGGGAAGTGAGCAAGATCGTGGAATCCTTGCGAGCGATCACAAATCCAAAGATGGCGTCGGACCTGACCGTTGCCATGGCGCTGGCGAATGCAGCGATACAGGGCGCGCTGGCCAATGTCGAGATCAACCTGAATGACATTAAGGACGATTCATTCAACTCTGTCGTAAAGCAGCGCATTGCAGCTATAAGGAACTAAGGGCCCCTGAAGCGTACTTGGATCCTGCTACGCATCCATAGCTCACGATTGCGCATCTCTATCGTCATACCTCAGGTAGAATTATGTCCATGAAGTCGTTGCTTATCCGCCTTTTTCTGTGCGGCACTTTGTGCGTGCCGGCTTTTGCTGCACCCCTAAGCAGTAACGCACGCACGGTTGTTCCGTCTGCGATTCAGCAGATCATCTCTGTTGATTATCGGTCGCTGCGTGATTCGCAGACCGCGCGCGCTCTTAGAGACCGCGTGCTTCCTGAAAACCTGAAGCAATTCGAGACCGCCCTGAAAGCGGCAGGCATCGATCCTGACAAGGACATCGAGCAACTTACACTCGTCATCTACCGGTCGCCGAAGGGACCACGCAGCATTGGCATCGCTCAGGGGCCGTTTAAGAAGGCCGATTTCTTGCAGAAGATGCGGGCGAAGAAAGTCCATCCCGAGAAGTACCAGCTCTCCTATCTGTATCCAATGGGATCGGGCATGCAGGTGGTGTTCCTCGATCCGTCCACTATTCTGTTCGGCGATAACACTGCCATCAAGGGCGCGATTGACGTGCGCGACAACGGCGCCGAATCCTTGCAGTCGAACCCGACCATCAGCGACTTGATCGGCGACGTGGAGGGCGCGCCGATGTGGAGCGTGCTCGACCAGGCCGGCACGCAGAACATGTTCAGGTCGGCGCTGGGCCAGGCCGGTTCGCTGGCGGACTACGACGCTGTAAAGAAGCGGCTGCTGGCATCCGACTATGTGATGAACTTCGACAGCGGCGTGACTTTTGACCTGAGTGTAAAGACCTCCGACACCATGACTGCGGCGACGATGGCCACGCTGTTGAAGGCGGGCGTGTTGTATCGCAAGATGAATGCCTCGCCGGCCGAAAAGATGGCGCTGGAGAATACTACGGTGGACAACTCCAACGACATGCTGCAAATGCACTTTAAGTCGGACGATCAACGTTTTCAGGCGCTCCTGAAGTCGGACTTGTTCGCGGCGGTATCCAAGTAAGCAAGCCGCCTGCATCGCGCGGCTGCATCTTCCCGCTGCATGTTGCCGGTGCATGGCTATAATCAAAACATCTTGCGATATTCTGCATTCCTCTTGTTTCGCATTTCTCTCCTCATGGCCGCCGTTTGCCTGATATGCAACGTGGCGGCGGGACAAACTCTTCCTGGCACCCAAACGATCATGGTCATGCCGTTTGAAAACCAGTCGAGTGCTCCGGGTCTGGAATGGATCTCCGAGGCTTTTCCCGAGGTCCTTTCCCAATGCCTGACCTCGCCGAAGTTGCATCCCATCAGCCGCGACGATCGCGACTATGCCTTCGATCACACCGGCATTCCGGGGACCGTGCATCCGTCGCGCGCTACCATCTACCGAATCGCCGAACAGATGGATGCCGATTACGTTGTTCTCGGCAGCTATAGCTTCGATGGCAGCCGATTTAATGCGACGGCCCAGCTGCTCGACATGAAGAAGCTGCATTTGAATTCGATGGTGCAGAGCAGCGGCCCGCTGAGTAACCTGATCGACATACAGACGGTGCTGGCGTGGGAATTGCTGGAGCAGTTGCCGCTTCCGCCCTCGATGACGCGGGAGCAGTTCTTGAAGACTTCGGCATCGATCCGGCTCGACGCCTTCGAGAGCTATATTCGCGGCATCACGGCGACGGACTATCAGCAGAAGGTGCGCTACTTCCGCAACGCACTGAAGCTCAATCCAAATTACACGCTGGCGATGATGCAACTGGGCAAGACCTATTACGCCAACCACGAATATGAGCCGGCGGCGCTCTGGTTCAGCCGCATTCCCAAAGATAATCCGGCTTCCGGCGAGGCCAGCTTCCTGCTGGGGATGTCGGAGTTCTACCGGGGCAGCTTCGAGAAGGCATTCAATGCGTTCAGCTTCCTGTCCACTCGCTTGCCGCTGACCGAGGTGTACAACAATATGGGCGTGGCCGAAGCCCGGCGCGGACAGCGGCCAGCGGCGATCGGATATTTCTCGAAGGCCGTCAATGCCGACCCGAATGATGCCGACTACCGTTTCAACCTTGGGGTCGCGCTGTTCAAGAACGGCGACAACGCCGGTGCAGCCCGGGAGTTGCGCGAGGAGTTGCAGCAGCGGCCGACCGACGGCGAAGCCAAGGCCCTGCTCGACACGATCAATCGGGGAGTCAGCGCGCCGTCTGCAAGTCCGACTTCGCCGGGACCTTCCGGAAACGCATTGTTGGCGGCGAACCAGCCTCACATTCCGCCGGAGCGGATCAAACGGAATTACGATGAGGCGTCGTATCGCCAGCTCGAGATGGAGATCCATAACTTGACTGAAGCGCGGCTGGCCAAGAGCGATGGCCACACACATTCTGCCTATGACGTTCAGCGCGGCAGGGAACTGATGGCGCAGAACCAGCCTGCGCAGGCGGAGAGCGAATTTCGGGACGCGATCGCCGCGGATTCCGGTAATGTCGTCGCTCACGCCCAACTGGCGGTGCTTCTGGAGCAGAAGGGCGACGCCAGCAACGCCCGAGCGGAAGCGCAGACCTCGATTCGCCTGCAACCGAATGTCGACGCTCTGCTGGTTCTCGCCCGCCTTGACCTGAAGAATGGCCAGCGGCAATCGGCGGCCAGCGAGGTGGATCGCGCCCTTGCGCTGGAGCCTGCGAACTCCTCGGCGCTGGCGCTTAAGCGCGAAATCGCGGCGCAACCTTCGGTTTCCAAATAGAATTGCTAGAGAGCCCTCCGGAAGGAGGCAGTCATGTTCCGAATCCGTTCTCTCCTTTGCTTGGTGTTGCTGGCGCTGCTGGGCACAAGCGTGGCCTCGGCCAACAGCATCGTCAAGATACGCATCGACGACACCATTCAGCCCATCACAGCCGAGTACATTGATCGCGCCATCGAGCGCGCGCGCCAGACCAACGCCGATGCTGTTCTGATCGAGCTGAGCACGCCTGGAGGCTTGCTCGACTCGACGCGCACCATCATCGAAAAGATCCTGGCGTCGCCGGTTCCGGTGATCGTTTACGTGTCGCCCACCGGCGCGCGGGCTGCATCCGCGGGCTTCTTCGTCCTGGAATCCGCCGACGTTGCGGCGATGTCTCCCGGCACAAATACCGGCGCAGCGCATCCGGTCGAGCTCGGTGGCGGAAAGATGGACGACACGATGAAAACCAAGGTCGAGAACGATTCGGCCGCCTTCATCCGCTCGTTCGTCGGGCCGCGCGGACGCAACGTTGCGCTGGCCGAGACCGCGGTGCGCGAGTCGAAGTCGTGGACCGATCAGGAGGCCTTGCAGCAGCACCTGATTGATATCGTCGCCAAGGACCAGAGCGATCTGTTTCATCAGCTCGATGGCCGCACCATCAAGCGCTTTGACGGCAAGCAGGTGAAACTGAACCTCACCGCGGATTCGGTGGACGAGATGCAGATGACCCTGCGGCAGCGAATCCTCGACTTCCTGCTCGATCCCAACGTCGCCTTCCTTGTGCTCGCCATCGGCGCGCTGGCGCTTTACGTGGAGTTCAATCATCCGGGAGCAGTAGTGCCTGGCGTCGTCGGCGTCATCTTCATTCTGCTGGCACTGTTCGCGTTGAACCTGCTGCCGACGCGCTACGCGGCATTCACGCTGATCCTCGGAGCTTTCGTGCTGTTCGCGCTGGAGGCGAAGTTTGCGACTCATGGCGTGCTCGGACTTGGCGGCATTGCGCTGCTGACGCTGGGCGGACTTCTGCTGGTGGATGGTCCGATTCCGCAGCTTCGTGTCAAGCTTCTTACCGCGCTGGCGGTCAGCATTCCGTTGGGCGTGATCACCGTCTTTCTCATGACCATTGCGCTGCGCGCGCGGCGTAACAAGGTTGTCACCGGTATTCAAGGGTTGATCGGCTCGGTGGGCGAAGCGCGCACCGACATCGATCCCGAAGGCAAGGTTTTCATCCAGGGCGAGCTGTGGAACGCGCACGCGCCTTCGCGGGTCAGCATCGGCGAGCAAGTCGTCGTCCGCAAGGTCGAAGGACTGGAACTGGAAGTGGAGAAGTCGCGGACATAGCGGCCATGTAAAATCAGCAACTTAGCTAGGTAAGAATATCCTTGACTAATCATCCACAATCCGTTAGGCTGCGGGAACTTGAATCGTCTGGCGTATTTTCCGGCTGCGAACACTGGAGCGAACGAGGCCAGTTAGCCGATGCTGCTATATTCTTGCGGGCACACCGCCGGATCGTGAGTTTACTCCAAATGATTCCGATTCTCTCCTCGGTCATCAACGAATTGGTGGAAGGAATCAAGCGGATAGACAATCAACTGAAAGCAGCGCAAGACGCTAGAGGAGCCGATGCGCGGATGACTCAAGAAGAAATTCGGGAAGTCACGGATTGGATTCTAGAATTTAGAGAAATCGCTGAGGCTTGCGAATTTGAGACCGCCGAGATGAGGACGTACTTTGTAACTAGCGCACTCGGAACCGGGTGCGCACTTAGTGAACTGGCGCGCGAAATGACCGTCCTTGGTGAGTGTTTGGGCGTTGATTCCACTGACAAACTTTTCTTGTACGTCACCCGCGACGAAGCGCAATACTACGAACAGGACGCCTTGTTTGGAACTACTGTAAGAGATGCCTTCCCGTCTGCCGCGCCTGACATAAAGCGAGCAGGAAACTGTCTTGCCGCAGACCTCTATACTGCCGCTGTCTTTCACTTGATGCGGGCCGCTGAACGCGGCATGAGAACACTCGCGTGGGATAGACGAGTCAAATTTAAGGATGGTGCTCCTTTGGAGATGCAGGGTTGGGAAGACATCATTCGCGCCGTAGAAGTCGAGGTGCAGAGCATTAGAAACTGGCCCAACCGCCTGGGCCTTGCCAAGAGTCAAGCCCACGAGTTCTATAACGGGGCGCTCTCAGAATTCCGGGGTTTCAAGGATGCGTGGAGAAACCACGTAATGCACAGCCGAAGAGACTATGGGGCGGATGAGGCGAAGGGGGTCAAGGCGCATGTCCAAAGATTCCTGCAAGCGCTGGCTGCTCGTATCTCGGAATCGTCTCGGACACCCAAAGTATGGGGTAAGAAGCAGGTCATTTAACCAGCTAATACAGATAATAGCAGCTACCCGGTTGTGAAGCTTGCAGCAGGGTCCGACTGTAGAAACTTATTGGCAAACTGTTCACCGTTTGGTTGTAACTCCACATCGAATCGGCAGTTTACGAAATAAACATTCTCCATTCTGAGCGCACCGCCTTTATAAACAATATGGACGTTGTGAAATACCACGTTTTTTAGTTGCCATCCGTCAATTACCTGGCCACCGCCTTCGACGATCATAAAGGCATTCCCTTTGCCTTGGGCTTGGTTGAGGTCTTTACCTATACGGTTAAACTGGACGGCTTCACTGATTGGAACCAACCCTCCTCCAACCATAAAGTGCGGCACGCTATCGCCTGCTGGAATATCCGCTGTGTTGTAGTGTGTGTCGAATTTCCCGGGTGTGCCCACTGGAATTTTAGGAGCAAACGAATCTAGGAAAGACTTGTAATTGAGAAAAGCGAGTACCGTGCTCCATGCGGCAGGGTCTTTCTGGGCAGCCTGTACAAATTGTCCTCCCACGTCTTGGACAATGCTCCGGTCGATTTTGGTCTTACTCGAAGCGGCTGCTATCAGCACATTCTTGGCTTCCGCGATATTTTCGGGATTCGTAGGATTGCTTCCGATCTGCTTTAATTTTTGCCCCTCCAGCGTTGCATTTATTCTTGCGAGATTGCCTTCGATTCCGGTAAGCCTGTCCTCCGTATGAGTGCGAAATTCTGCGTTCTTGGTGATTCCGTTCGCCGCGAAAATAACAACCGTAATCAGCAGGCCAAGCAGAGTAAGAGGAACGGCAAATACGGTAGCAACAAGGCCCCATTCCTTCAGGAAATGCGTGACCTTTCTCCAGCCGTGCGGCTCTAGAACGGCGATGGCTGCCTGAATCTCGCTTTGTATCCAATCCTTATCTTCGTTCCGTAAGGCCATCTCTTCTTCGATCTGAAAACAGTCTTGCATGGGCACACTCCAAGTGCTACGCTTTGTGAAGCGTTGCCCGACGCGATATGTCAAATAGCAAGAAGCCCGACGGCAATCGGGCCGTTCTTGTCTGCGGTGAAATCCTACTCCTGTACACCCTGCTCTGCAATGAAGTTCGTGATAAGAATTACCAGATGGCGTAGCGGAGTGCGGAATCTGGCCGCTGCAAACAAACATCCGCATGGATGTCTTCTGCTACTTCCAGTGGCGTATAGCGATCCGTTCTGACGGTCGAGAAGCAATACATACAAATGCTCTCAGTCTCTGATTTAGGGATGAACCTGGGATCGGGGAATTCTTGGCTCGTCATACGGCACCTTTAGAAAGCCCGCAAGATCGGTATCACACCTCGGAAGATTCTTGCGGGCCGGGTTGCGCTTACGTTGTCCGCAAGTATTGACCGGATGGTACGTCACTGTCGGTGACCCCAGTCACCCAAGTATGGTCGGCAGACACAGGAAAGCCCGCACAGGAGACACGGGTCTGGGACTCATCTCCCTCCTGCGGGCTTTTACCTACCAACCCTGAATTGTAAGCTCACGATGAATTGCTGTCTGTGACGGCGGTCACGGGGCAGGAGTTGATAGCGTGCGGTATCATACTCCTGTGAAGACAAAACCACGAACGTCGCTTGAGTTCCAAAGATTCGACGCCGCCGTGCGCCAACTGCTGACGGTTTCCAAGCAAGAATTTCAAGCCAGAGAAGCACCTCGGCGGCACAAGCGAACGGCAGCCGGGGCCGTTCCGAGGGTCTGCGAAAGATGCCAGCACTCATTTCGGGCGATGACTGACCGCCAATGGGAGCACGTCAGGCGTTTGCACGAATCCGCTAGTCACAAGACTGGCTAGGGCTTTCGTTTTGGTCCCCGTTTCCGGCGATAAGGATTAGAAAGGCGTCGCATCGCCGGTCTTGCCGGTCAGTTCTGCGTAGGTGAGGCGCTTGCCGACGATCTGCGACAAGGCTTTGCTGAACCGCTGCGCGTCTGTAACTCGTTCTTCTTTCCGTTTGCCGCCACGATTGTTGAACCGGAAAACCTGCTCATCGACGTACCGCTGCAGGTGGTAAGGCTCAACCGCCACGTATGTCCCGCGCAAGGTGCGTTTTAGTAAACTCCAGAAATTTTCAATTCCGTTGGTGTGTATCTGGCCGTTGACGTAGCACTCCATGTGATTCACCACGTCATGCACAAAGCGCCAGTGCAGCTTGTCGTAGCCAACATGCTCATCGGTGAATACGCGGGATCCATACTTGACGTTGTTCAACACTTCGCCCTGTAGGGTGTCGCGCTTCACATTGGGCACGATCTTCGCGCGTACCTGGCGCAGATCGCGGTCAAGCATCCCCATCACGACCGCCTTCCCCTTCGCGCCACCACGGATGTTGTAAGCGAGCTTGCGGTCCTTGTGCATATTTTTTAAGGAACCACCCACAAAAGTCTCGTCTACTTCCACTCCGCCGCCGCCTTCATTGTTCCCAAGTTTGGTGCCATCGTTCTTGCCGCCAAGCCCCACACGGATGCGGTGCAGCATGAACCATGCCGCCTTTTGGGTGACGCCCAACATCCGATGCAACTCCCAAGAGCTAATCCCGTTCTTGTCATTCACAAGAGCCCAGATCGCGGGCAACCACTTCTCCAGCGGGATTGGAGAATCCTCCATGACGGTTCCCACTTTGGCAGAGAACTGGCGCTTGGCATGTACGCTCTTGCATTGCCAGCGGCGTTGATTGGCGAGGAATACGGGGTCTTTCCGGCCACACTTTGGACAGGTCACGCCATCCGGCCAAAGACGTGGCACGAGGTACGCGAGGCAATTATCAAGGTCGGAAAAGTAGGTGATTGCCTCTTGTAAGGTCTTTGGTTCGGATGCTTTGTCTGCCATAATGTGAACACAATAGCAGAGCCATCATGATTAGTCAAGGATATTCTTACCCTTAGCTAGCATTTCTGTCGCAACGTGTTGATTCTTATGGTCTTATACGTAAGATATTGATTCGGCTTGACTTAGATCTGGCCAGCCGTATCGCCCCTGTCGGACCTTTGGTCAGTTTCCGAGGCTCCCAGCACTCCGCCGTCGGCTTCGTGCCGGGCTGACTTCATTCCGCGCTGGCCGGACTGATTTGTTGCCACTTCATTCCACCGGCGAGAATCGAACCTAGTACTGACACAGGCTTGTTGAGCGCTGCAAACCAGTCCCTGATGGCTTCATCGCTGGCTAGAATCACCGGGCTAAAGCCCGGGTTCTGGAGGGCAACGTATCCACCGGGCTAAAGCCCGGTGCTTCCACCGATTGCACGATTGCGGTCTCGACGGGGTTGAAGCCCGGTCCAAGAGAGAGTCGCCATTTTTCGCGGGGCTGAAAGCCTGCCCTGAGCGTAGTCGAAGGGCCCAGCCCTTCCGCCTTGCCGGCTTATTGCGGGCTCTGTGAACGTAAGTTCCCCCTCCCCGGTGCACGACCCGAGTTCGCGTCGCCCCGTTTTCCGCCGCCGGACTAACGCTGCTTCGCCACTTCCGCGCCTGCCCCGTCCACGACGGCCTGCGGTTGCTTGTGGCCGTCGGCCTTCTCTTTGGCCTGGGCAGCCGCTGCGATGGCTTGCGATTGCTCCACCAGATGGACTTCGCGGGCGGCGTTTTGGGCAGCGGCGCGCACCACGTGGCGGGCGTGCGCCAACTGGGCCTGCGCCCGGCGATAACGACGGTCTTCCGCCGCGTCCAACTGCTTCAGCTTGCGGGTCACCGCCTCGGGGCCTTCCCGCTGCTGAATTTCCATCAGATCTATATCCACCGGCGTGACCTCCATTAGGTTGACCCGCTCCTCACGGATGGCCGCCGGTTCGGGCTCGGGAAACGCCACCTCCGGTGGGGTGTCCGGGTCGAGGCCGTCGGGCAGATCAAACTCGGCTTCGAAGTCTCCATAGGTTTCGAGGCCTTCGTCGTCGGGCAGCTCAAAACGGTTCCTGTTCCAGTACTTCTGCGGACAGCGCGAGTTGGTGCTGGCCTGGCGCAGGCCGGAGAGCATGAGGCTGGCCACGCTTTCTTCTAGCTGGCCGCTTCCCAGCGCGCTCAGCACCTGCATGATGCCCACCTGCACCGCATACAAGTCCTCCAGCGGAGGCAATTGCAGGCGCAGGCGTTGGCCGCGCGCGCGGGCCCGCGCCATCTTCAGACGGCGTCCGCGTTCGCGCAGATGGAAGCCGCAGAAGTCGCGTCCGTTGATCGCCAGCGAGCCGCACAGGCAGCCATTTTCCTTCAGATGACGGCAGGTCGGGGGGACAGGCTTAGGCACCGGCTTGGGCTCCTCAATCTCGTTGGGATCACACGGCCCCCACTGAATCTCCTCCTGCTCTCGCACCCACTTCTCCTCTTCCTCGCGCTCCCGGGCCTGCTCTTGCAGGAGCTTGACCCGGTCGCGCAATTCCTCGTAGCTGGGCTCGGCGGGTGTTGTCCGTGGATAAGCATCTTCGTTGATAGGTTCCATAAATGACTCCTTGGGTTGAGTAATGATGTGAAGTTCGCTATTCGCGGTTCGCCTTGGTGGAAGCGCCGGGCTTCAGCCCGGCGACATAGGCTCCCGCCGATGGGCTTTAGCCCCGGAGCGCACAGTATCGGCCCGGGGCTAAAGCCCGCTGTTCGGTGCGGCTCGTGCGGCACGGCTAAAGCCATGCCCTTCCACCGATTCCTTGCGGACATTTCTCTTACAGCCCTCAAGAGCATTGATCTTCAGTTGTGCTGACGGCACGACTGAAGTCATGCCCTGATACAAACCGGCCCTGCGACTATTTATGAGAGCAGCGTCAAGTTATGTATCAATACAAAAGCCCCGCGCCAGGTCCTGGTGGCCTGCCACCCTTTCACCAACCACCGGCGAAAGAGCAGGCACACATGGACCTGATCGCAGGGCTCGTTTCAGTTACGATGACCTGCCTGGTCTATTGAATTGCGGGTCTCGACTCGCTCGACGGCACGCGCGACGCGCGGGGTTATGCGAGCGAGTGAACCACGACCCTCGGGCCCACATACGGCCCGCTACTTGAAGGTTAGGAATGTGACGGGAGGCGAGTCAAGAACAAAGCGTCAAGTTTTCTTACGAAGGTGGGGGGAGCTGGTGACCAAGGTGCCATGGCCTCTCCCGTCCTCGCCAGATGCGGGCGGGGAGGTTCGGACAAGCCGCCATGCAACAGTAATCACGCGTGATATGGCGATTTATCAATAGCTATCCAGCGAAACTTGCTTTTGCTCGGAGGGTCGCGGTCGTCTTCACGCGACCTATGGGCAAAAAATACAGGTGCGTACGGTGACCAGACGGAAGACGGTGCCGTAATCGTCGGAACCGCCGCCCACCGTTGTTCCGTAGAAGTTCCCGTCGCTGGCCTGGATAAGGCCGCCGTAGGGAGACACGCCCTCGTCAGGTTGAGAGCCAAAGCTGTACAGCGTGGTCAGCGCGCCGCTGGGTGTGATTTTGAAGGCCGTGCCACCGTCGTTGGCCCCGCCACCCACCGTTGTTCCGTAGAAGTTTCCGTCGCTGGCCTGTATGAGCCCGGCGCGAGGACTAACGCCATCGCTGCAGTTCGTCTGCAAGCAAAAGCTGTACAGCGTGGTCAGGGCGCCGCTGGGGGTGATTTTGAAGACCGCGCCCTCGCCATAGGCCCCGCCATAGCCGGTTGTCCCATAGAAGTTCCCGCCGTTGGCCTGCACCAGCCCGGCGTAAGGGAAAGTGCCGTCGCTGCAGTTGCTTTGCGAGCAAAAGCTGTGCAGTGTAATCAGGGCGCCGCTGGGGGTGATTTTGAAGACCGTGCCAGCGCCGTTGGCCCCACCCTCGAACGTTGTTCCGTAGAAGTTCCCGTCGCTGGCCTGCACCAGCCCGGCGTTAGAGTAACCGCCGTCGCTGCAGTTGCTTTGCGAGCAAAAGCTGTAGAGCGTGGTCAGCGTGCCGCTGGGGGTGATTTTGAAGACCGTGCCACCGCCGTTGGCCCCGCCTACGTACGTTGTTCCGTAGAAGTTCCCATCGCTGGCCTGCACCAGCCCGGCGTAAGGCAGGGCGCCGTCGCTGCCCGCGAATCTGTGTAGCGTGGCCAGTCCGCCGCTGGGCGTAATTTTGAAGACCGTGCCGCAGCCGGGGAAACTGAGGCACCACTGCCCGCCCCCGGAAGTAGTTCCATAGAAGTTGCCGTCACTGGCCTGCACCAGCCCAGCGGCAGGATAAGCGCCGTCGGGGCAGTCGTAATATATGCAAAAGCTGGCGAGGGTGGTCAGCGCGCCGCTGGGCGTGATTTTGAAGACCGTGCCATCGGAGTTGGCCCCGCCATAGTTGGTTGTCCCGTAGAAGCTTCCATCGCCAGCCTGGATAAGGCCGGCGTACGGAGCTATGCCGTCGTCACCTTGAGTGTAAAAGCTGTGGAGCGTCGTTAAGATTTGCGCCGGCGACGCAATCGCAGTCGCGGTACAAAACACAAAAAGGATGTAGGCGACTTTTGACAATGTAGGAGCGTTGCGGTGCATGGCGTCTCCTCCTTGCCAGGAGCGGAATTGAAATCGACCGAAGGTGGGTCACCGATGGACGTTGGCGAGGAAGCCCGAATTGTTGTTCTCGAATGAGCGGGAACTGGAAAGGCCGGGAGGTCCTTTGCCGCACGTCCGCTCGCAAGCTTGCATCCGGTAGCTGTTGCTTGTCTGTGACGGCTAATACGGGACGATGTGACAACCCGTGGCATAAAGCGACACTGGAACGTAAGAGGGGAACATTTCGGTTGCGTCCCTACAGCGAGATTGTAGTTGCATAGCTGGCGTTAACAGGCGTGGGTGTTGAAAAACTCCCCTCGGCAGACATGATAGTAGTCCGCTTGTGTTTGGGCTTGGAGTTTTTGGTCTATTTCCTCGTGCCGATTAAGCAGTTGCAGCGACGACGGGCGGGCTCGGGACTTTGCTGAGGAAGCGGATCAGCCGTTTGATGTTCTGGGCAGCCGCCGCCAGGAAGAACTGCTCACGAACAAACTTCATCCTGCGTAGCCGTAAGCGACGCAGTCCTATCTGATTCTTGAGTTCCGCGAAGAGGGCTTCCACTTTCTTTCTTTGGCGCTGTGCGCTCGTGAACTCGGGTGTGTTAGCCAACTCACGAGCACGTTGCCGAGCGGGTTCATGCATGTGGATGGCAAGACAGCGGAAGGCTGCGCTGGTGCATTGTGGCCTTTGCGAACATGCGCCACAACGTTTGCGGGTTCCGATGTAGACATAGGTGCGATTGCGATCACTCCGACCCCCGTAGTTGAGTTGCTGCCCGGCGGGGCAGCGATAGCTGTTGCTTTCCGGCTGATAGGTAAACTGCTCCGGACCGTAGAACGGGCTGTTCTTTCTGTGGATACTGTCGCGAGTTCGCATGTAGGGAGTGATGTCCCGCTCCATTAGCCATTGCAGAAACTCGCCATTGCCGTAGGTGGCATCGGCAACCACGGAGGCGGGCTCTCGTCCTCGCCATTGGGCGAAGCGGGTGATCATCTGTTGTGCCGCCACGGTTTCCTGGCTCATCCGGGCCGCAGTCCCTTGCACCCCCACGATCACACAGCTGGCATTGTCCACCAGGTAGTTGTCGTAGTACCCCAGCCGGGCTGGAGTGCCGCCCTTGGTCGCGTAGGTCGAGTCCGGATCGGTGGTCGATACTTGTTCTTGTTCATGCACCGGCTCTTCCACCGGATTCTGTTCTTCTAGTTCAGACAGATACTGGCGCAGCGTTTGCTTGACTTGGGCTGCTTCGGCCAACTGTTCGCGCGGAATCCGGCTCTCCTTGGCGGCATTGGCCTCGACAAAACTTCCGTCCACCGAGAGATTGTCCCCGCGCACCAGTCCTACCTCGAGGCACTGCTTCACGATCTGCTCAAACAACTGCTCGAACAGCTTCGACTCCTGAAACCGTCCGTGCCGGTTCTTGGAGAAGGTGGAGTGATGCGGAACTTCTTCATCGAATCCCAGGCCGGTGAACCAGCGCCATGCCAGGTGCATGCGCAATTCTTCCACCAGCTTGCGCTCGCTGGTGATGCCATACAAGTAGCCAATCAGCAGGATGCGCAGCAGCAGTTCGGGATCGATGGAGGGCCGTCCCGTGTCGCTGTAGCTGTCCTTCAGTCGCTCGCGGACAAAGGCGAAGCTGACGTGCTCATCGATGAGCCGCAGCAGGTGGTTCTTAGGAATGTAATCGTCCAGCTTGAAGTAATAGAACAGCGATTCGGAACGGGAGTGTTGCCCCATCATGATAAGCAGGCCTCCGTGAATGAAGATCGCGCAGTGCATGGAACCAATGCTTCCTTGTACCGCGATTTACCTGCTCATCCGAGTGACTTTTTCAACACCCACAGGCGATTACACTCACAATCCTGCCCCGCCCGATTGCTTGTGTAAAGGCGATTTCACAACGGCTACAGAATCGCCCGGTGCCCCACCGAACCTTCCATTGCTTGGGTGGGAGAGTTTAATCCACCCTGTTGGTTGTCGCCCGCGATTCTTCATCGACCAATGGATTGGAATTCTTCCACTTCCACTCACTCGCGTGACCGAACATTCCCACCCAAGCAAAACCGGCTTGGGTGGTGCACCCTCATGATGGTTGCCTGTGCCACCCTCTATAACCGTGTCGGCGTTGTCAAGAGACACTTACAGCGGCGAAGGTTTTTGTTTTTTCCCTTCGTAGAAGATTTTGTTTTTGCTGTTGCCCTTGCTTTTGTTTTTGCTCATGCCACCAAGGCTCGCTTACAGAATCCTGCGGTGGAACTGGGTTCCACCAACCATCTATCCGATCACTCGACTTCCGACCATGATTCGTTGTTCGAACTTCCCGACTCTTCGGGAAGGCAAGGCGCCCAATCAGCCCAACGATGACTTACTGCTCCACCAGGGTGGCCCACGGGCTGCCTTGCATGCGAACCAGCTGCGCGTAACTGGCCTGGCGGCGCAGCATCCAGTACATTCGTACCGCCAGTTTCCTGGCGATGGCGACCTTGGCCACGCCACTGCCCCGGCGCAGCTTGAGTCGCTGATAGTCCTTACGTAACTCGGTATCCAGCCGTGCTGCCGAGTGTCCCGCTTCGACCAGCAGCGATCGCATCATGGGATTGCCTTGCTTGGAGATCGCTCCCAGTCGCTGCTTTCCGCCGGAAGAGTGCTCGCGCGGATTCAGTCCCAGGTAGCTCACCACCTGCTTGCTGCGCGCGAAGCGCTCCACCGGACCCAGCGTCAGCACGAAGGCCAGCGAGGTGACCGGTCCCACCCCGGGATGGGTGCGCAACAGAACCGCCGCCTCGTTGTGCTTGGACTGTTCTTCCACCGCGCGATCCAGCTTCTCCAGCGAGCCGTCGAGTTGGTCCAGCAGCGTCAGCAACTCTTGCCGGCGATAGCTGGCCCAAACTCCCAGCCCCAGACTTTCCAGTTCGATGCGACCTTTTTTCGTGAACAGCTGCTTCTTGCGGCACACCCCCTCGCCCATGGCCAGGGCGTGCAGTTGGTTGCCCACCGCATTGCGCATCCACACCAGCTTCTGCCGATGCCACACCAGTTGCCGCAGATCGCGTTCCGCCATGGTCGGCCGCCAGATCCGCGGGAAGCGTTCTTCCACCAGCAGCTGCAGCAGGTGGGCGGCATCGCGCGCATCGGTCTTTTGCTTGCGCACCATCGACGCCCGGATCTGTGCCGCATCGCCGACCCACAACTCGTGCCCCAACTCGGCCAGCATGCGCTCGAACCAGCGAGTGTGGCCGGTGGCCTCGATGCCCACTCGTACCGGCCCCTGCAAACTGGCATAGAAGGCCCGCGCTTCTCCGTTGGCGTGCTCCAGGCGACGCTCCGTCAGCTCGCCCGTTTCCGTGTCCAGCATCGCGATCTGCTGGTAGCGTGTGTGTAAATCACAACCTACAATCTTCATGTGCCCGGCTCCTTTCCTCCGAGCCTTGGTAGCTTTGAGCGCACCAAGTGTACCCGGCGGCGGGGAGCCGACACGGTTATCTCATCAGCCATCATAGAAGGTTGGGAGCGGCTCGGGGATGGAACTACGCTCAAAATATTTTCCGGGAGAATAAAACGGGTGTAAAATGACCGCCGGTCGGACTCCAGGCATGGAGGTTGATATGCACAGGGGCGAGTGTCTGACTGTTGTTCTGCTGTCATTCCTTTTAGGGTTAAGTGCCTGCCACGGGTCGAAGAAGACTGCCGGGAGCGGCGACTCGCTTCGCGTAAACTTCGCTGAGGCGGCGAAGTCGCCGGACGCCAGAACATTACCGGCGAACCACGAGGTGCTCGACCCCGGTACCCCGACGGAGGCGCCCTCTCGACCCACCACCGGTACCCGCAAGCAGGCTTTGACCGCCCCTGTCGCGCCTCCAGAAGCATTGCGCCTTCGGTGTGGCATCATCTTTCTCTGCCCATTCGATGGCGTCGCGCAAGGCAATTTCGGTTCGCCACCGGACCCGAACTCTGCCGTTGGCGCCGGCGACATCGTCGAGGTTGTCAACGACCAGATCCAGGTTACAAACCGGAGGGGTGAGGTGCAGTGTGGGGGATCCATCACTCTGGACCGCCTCCTGAGGACCAACGACCACCTGACCGATCCACGGGTGCAGTTTGACAACGTGAATCAGCGCTTCAGCCTGTCGGTGACTGTCAGCGCTCCAGGCGCCTCAGACACGCCGGCGATGCATGTGGCGGCCAGCGAGACTGCGGACCCCTGCGGGAGTTGGTTCATCTACCGCCTCACGTTTCATGGAGACCCCTACCCGACAGGCGCGTTTCTGGATTTTCCGATGCTGGGCCAGGACCAAAACGCTCTGCTGCTCTCGCTGAGGAGCTGCCCTAAGAACAACTGCTCCAACCCCATCTTCACCGTGTTCGGAATACCCAAATCCACCATCTACTCCGGTGCGCACATTGAATTCGACGCCTTTCAGGTCGATTCACTCACCGCTCCGGTCACCAATGCCGGACAGCCCCTGATTTCCAGCCCGGTCAGCTTTTTCCTGGCCGCGGTACCCGGCACCGGATACAAGCTCTACCGGCTGACCAACAGCGGCGGCGACGGCGCAAGCCTGTCGAAGACGACCATCAACGATGCATTCTCGAAACCATCGCGCCCGGTAAATCAGCCCAACGCCAGCTCCACCATCGATTCCTCCGACGGCAACATTACCAGCTTCCCCTACTTCGACGGCAACTTCATCTGGTTCGCCCATGACGCTGACGATGATGGCTTTCCAACCGTGCGATACGGGAGGCTGGACACCAGCAAGAACAGCGTCGAGACAACCTTCGCATTCCACAGCGGCAGCAGCGACGATTTCAATCCTTCCCTCGCGGTGGGCTTCACTCCACGCGGCAAGAAGGTGTTCATGAACTGGGCGTTCACCGACACCCTTGCCGGCAAGGCAACCACAACCGTGTTCGCCGAAGGGGACGCCAGTGCGCCCCTGGTACAGATCGCGGGCCCGGGCACGGTCGACGCCACCGGCGGCGTCGTTGCCTGCACCAAGCCCCCATGCAGGTTCGGTGACTTCTCGTCGGTGTCCGTGGATCCGGGCGTCAGTGGTTGTGCCTGGGCTACGCAGCAGTATTTTGACAGCGGTGGAAGCTGGAAGACGCGCATCACGCCCATCGGCCAGTGCGAACAAATCGTTACCCACCCTTGAACGCGTAAATTGCCGGTTCCCATCCAACCTTCGGTTGCTTGGGTGGGAGAGCTTAACCCACCATGTTTGTTGTCGTCCGCGATTCTTCTTCGACCAGTGTAGTTCTTTCTATTTTCCACTCACTCGCATGTCCGCAAGTCACCACCCAAGCAAAACCGGCTTGGGTGGGCACCCGGCGTTTGGGGCGGGGCAACCGAGCAAAGACTAGGGCACAGAGTCCCAGGTCTCGAACAGCGCGAGACCTGGGGCACCCGCAATCGGCTAATTCGTTACTTCAGTCTCACCGTGAAGATGTCGTCAGAGAACTGTGCGTTGAGGCCGAATCCCGTCGCCAGCACGTTGTCGAATGGATCGACAACTGCATCGGTGACGTCATCACCGGGCAAGAGTGAAGACGAAAACAACACTTCGCCCGCGCCATTCAATTTGGTGATTGCAAAACCTGGCGTGCCCGCCACAAAGACGTTTCCTGCGGAATCGGCGACGATCTTTCCGGCCGCTGGAATTTGAGTAACCCAGACTTTGACGCCGGAGGGATGGATTTTCGTAGCCTCTATGACGGCGGGCATACCGAAAATCATAGTGGAGCCGCTCAGCAGGATATCTCCGGCTGGGTCGACCGCTACCGAGGACCCACCCGCTCCATTACCCCGCAACACGAACTTGCGGACGCCATTCGGGTCGTATTTCACCGTGAAGGGTATGTCGCTACCTTCCGGAGGATTGGTCAAGCTTGTGACGTAAACGTTGTCCCTGCGATCGATGGCCAAACCGCCCGGAACCAGAGAATTAT
Organism: uncultured Acidobacteriaceae bacterium; assembly: GCA_963837245.1. Classification (GTDB taxonomy): domain Bacteria; phylum Acidobacteriota; class Terriglobia; order Terriglobales; family Acidobacteriaceae; genus Bog-257. The sequence continues at coordinate 131,988 of CAWIMR010000014.1, forward strand.
TGGGGACCGCGAAATCCCTCGCCCACAGGGTATTGCCAAAGGGGTCGAATTTCACGACTGTCATTTTGTTGGTTAAGTTTGCAGGATTGTTGCTGGTGGTGCCGAATACGATCGGGTTGCCCGCGGAATCCAGTTGAATGTCCTGGACCCGGCTGTCCAGGCTAGGGGTGCCGGTATGATGTTGCTCCCAGAGCACTTCCCCATCGCTCGAATACTTGACGATGATCCATTCCAGGATGGGTCCGACGCCGTCGCTCCCGCCGTGCCCGCGGTTGCCGGCAGCGTAAATGTTCCCCGACCCATCGACCGCCAGGGCAATTGGATTACCGGCACTACCGCCAAAACGATCCGCCCAGCGCTGCACTCCGGACGATGTGAAGCTTACTACCAACCCACTGACGTTGGTGGTGCCAGCGGCATAGATATTGCCTTGCATGTCAACCTTTACTGCTTGCGCCGCGCCCTGAAATTCTCCGGGGGCGGGAGTGTAGCGGAATGCTCCTTGCAGCTTTCCGCTGAACTTGTATTTGAGAACGGCGAAGCCAGAGGGATGCGATACGGAGTTGATTAGCCCGGCGGAAACGTAGAAGTTGCCCGCGGCATCGGTTGTCATCCGGCCCGCGCGGTCGTTGCCTTTATCGGTGAAATGAAATGTGGTTATCGTTGGAGCGGACGCGGCACCTTCATCGGCCGCACTTTGGGTTTGAGCCATGCTTGCCGACGGTCGCGTCAGCAAAACGGCAAGCGTGAATAACACAGCGGGAACCAAACGAAACTTCTGACAAGTCATGGTGAATATCCTTGGATACAAGATTGGGTGTTGCGAATTTGTTTTCTTGCTTCAGAGCCTGGCTAGTTTGTGGGCTCGAGCTTGCAACCGAGCCGCCGCATTCCACGGAAGCAGGTTCGCTCCCGTGTACTCTGCGCACACCGTTACCGCTCACAAGCAGTTCTTGTTTTAACTGCGCTGCGTCGTATGGAGCATTGGATTCTGCGCGCCGGAGATTTGTATCTGCGCGCTTGTCAACTGATTGTCAGAAGATTGTCATGGCCTGATCAAGGTACCTTAGGTGCACCACCTTACATAAAACAGCACAGGCTTATCAGTCACCGATTTATTGTGCGAACGTGCGCGATTTTCATGGCAGTTATCCCGCCAGGTCCAAAATCCAGCGGCTTCGAGGAAATTCTCGAGGTACGAATTTGATCCCCTTGAAATCAGGCCAGGCGGAAGTCTAAGCTTTCCCGCAACGCAGGAGGGTGAGATGGGAGATCAACAGATACGTGCGACACTGGATCAGCATTGGGCGGCCTCCGATGCCAACGATTTTGAAACCGAGCACCGCATCTATCACGAGGACGCGGTGCTGGAATATCCGCAGTCAGGCGAGCGAATCCGCGGCCGCCGCAACATACAGATCACCCGCTCTATCCAGCCGAACAGGAAGCGCTTTACCGTCCAGCGAATCATTGGCGGCGGCGAGCTTTGGATCACCGAATTCATCCTGTCCTATGACGGCAAGCCATCCTACACCGTGAGCATCATGGAGTTCAGGGGCGACAAGGTTGCACGAGAAACGCAGTACTTTGCGGATCCATTCGAAGCCAGCCCAGCTCGCGCTCAATATGTGGAACGGATGGACACGCAACCTCGAAGCGCGGAGACCCGCTAATCACACTGGTAGTTTGCGACAAGCTCGCGGCGACGCCATACCGCGATGAGAAGGACACTTATGGTTTACAGGTTAACTGTCGAGAATAGGCCAACTCACAGGTAAACCGGGTTGCCAAATGCTGCTCTCGGAGAACCCGACCGCCTGGGCCCCGGGTTCGTCCTCCGGTTGGAGCAATCTGGGATCACTCCAAGTCTTCGATCATCCCAGCCGGATGTTGTTTTCGCCGATGATGGCCAATACCGATATGAGATGAGTAACGCCGAGAAGGTGGCGAACGGATTTACCGATGTTGGCGAGCTCCAAGTCGCAGCCTGCCGACTTGGCGGAAACGTACAAACGAACCACCGTGCCAAGACCTATGCTGTCCATGTGAGTGACATCCATCAAGTCCAGCACAATCCGTTTATGGTTCGGGATTAATTGCTTGACCTGAACGTAGAGGAGATCGTTTACGCCCGACACCAGCTTGCCGCGGCATCTCACCATGGCGGCGGCGCCGGTGCGATCAACGGCAAATGTCAGGAGGCTCGCGGCTTTGTCAGGCATCTGGTCGGACCGTGTCGAAACCCGTGAAGGGGACCGTGGAATTGTCACATATCAATTCGACAAATGAAACACCGCATCCGGAGTTGCCCAGGCGGGAGGCGAGTCAAGAACGAAGCGTCAAGTTGGACAGGCAGGAGGCTCTCTGTCTGAGATGTCGCGGGGAACCCGGCACACTTAGCGAGAATCGTTCTCCAACTTTGTTTCCCGTGAAGTGTTTAATTTTATGCGCCGGCGATTGTTAGGCGATATTCGCGCATCTGATTCCCTGTGGCCTGTTGGCGGCAGAGGGCAGACCGGCAACGGAGCGGATAAAGGCGAAAGGAAGAACCATGGCTATTCGATTCGGTCGGATATTTTGTTGGGCGGTTTTAATACTGGCGCTGTCTTCGGCATCGTTTGCGCAGCTCAGCGTGGCCGTCTCGTTTGGTCCGCCCGCGCTGCCGGTGTATGTGCAGCCTCCTTGCCCCGCCGAGGGTTATATCTGGACTCCTGGCTACTGGGCCTACGACCCCAATTTTGGCGACTACTACTGGGTGCCGGGCACGTGGGTACTGGTCCCTGTACCCGGCTATTACTGGACCCCAGGCTGGTGGGGATGGGGCGGCAGCGGGTTCATTTTCCATGTGGGCTATTGGGGCCCGGTTGTGGGTTTCTATGGCGGGATCAATTACGGCTTCGGCTACTTCGGCCACGGCTATGAAGGCGGCCGCTGGGACAACGGACGCTTCTTCTACAACCGCACGGTGAACAACATAAACGTCACCAACATCCACAATGTTTACAACACCACGGTGATCAACACCACGACCGTCAACCGCGTCAGCTACAACGGCGGCAACGGCGGGGTCACGGCGCAGCCCACGCCGCAGGAAGAAGCTGCCGCCCGCGAACAGCACATTCCGCCCGTGTCAGCTCAAACCCAGCACATGGAGGCGGCCCGCAGCAATCCGCAATTGCGTGCCTCGATGAACCACGGCAAGCCGCCTATCGCAGCCACTCCCACGCCGGCAGCATTCCAAGGCCGAGGCGTGGTGGCGGCGAACAAGGCTGGAGGACCTTACACTCCTCCGCCAGCCAATCGTGCGGCCAACGCCGTTCATCCTAACGATCTGCCGCCTCTTACTCGCGCTACTCCTCCTAAGTCCGGCAGCACGGAGCAGGACCAGCAATACCAGCGGCAACAGGAGCAGCTCTACTCCCAGCAGCAGCAGGAACGACAAAAGCTGCAGCAGCAGCAGGACCAGGAACACCAGCAGCAGGCAAAACAGCAAGCTGATGCGGCCAGACAGCAGCAATTAGAACGGCAGCATCAGCAACAGACCCAGCAAATGTACCAACAGCACCAGCAACAGCAGCAACAGTTGTATCACCAGCAACAACAGCAGCCCCACGCAAACCAGGGCAAGCCACCGAAGGAGTAACAGTCCTCATTCGCAGGCCTATCCGGAGTTGCAATGGCGGGAAGCGAGTCAAGAACAAGCGTCAAGTTTTCTTTCGAAGGTGGGGTGGGTTGGTGAGCAAGGTGCCATGGCTGTTCCACCCCTCTCGCCCAGGGCCGGCGAGGAGGATGGGAAAACCGGCCCTGGCGCATGCGACCGTAATCACGCTGCGAATCGCGTGTGACATGGCGATTTATCACTCGCTATCCTAAGGACTGGCGGAAAAGGGCAGTTTCCGAGTTGCCACCCGACTATGTAGCAGATAGCCAGTTCAACGGTTTGGGCGTTATACGGCCGGGTGGATCACTTCCGATTTGCATTCATCGGGAATCGGTGGGACGGCGGACACTCTTGTCTTGCCCTTTGATTTTGCTTCCGTGCAATCGCCAGACTACTCCACAGTCCCGCACATCGGAACCCCCGAAGTGCGGGACTGCGTACTGACTACGCCGCCGATTGCACGGCTCTCTTATATACGGGCGCGAACACCTCGCGGGCAAATTGCGCGAATGTAACTTTGCCGGTGCGTTTTTGTTCGCCTTTGAATTGCTGTATTTTGGGGTATGCCTCTTCCATTTCAACCAGCAGCGCTGCCATCTCCGGCGACATTCCGCTCTGGCTCATTGCGGCCTTCAACTTGTCGCCCGGGACGGTGACCACGCGGATTTGTTTCCCGATGGCCTGTCCGGCGATGCGAGCCCACTCGTCCAACGAAATCTCCTGCGGACCCACGATATCGACCACGTGATGGCCGTCGATCGGTTTGAGCAGAAACTCAGCGGCAACCTCAGCGATGTCCTGCGTGGCAATGATCGGCGCTTTCACCGATCCCGGTAGCGAAGTGTAGATGCTGTCTTGTCCGATGATCGTCGGCAGCGAGAAAAGCACGTTCTCCATGAACTCGTTTGGGCGCAGGGAGACGATGTTCTTCCCGGCGGCGCGGAATTTCTCTTCTGTCTCGTAGTGTCCAACAATAGGCCCCGTGCCACTCGGCAGGAATGCTCCTGCACTCGAGAGCTGAACCACATGCAGCTCCGGATGCTTGCGGATAACGCTGGCTCCCGCCTCGGCCATGCGGCGGGTGGCGCCCAACGGATCGTGCGAGGTCATCTCCGAAGGCGTCAGCCAGAACAGCGCCTGGGCGCCACGCACCGCCTGCTCAACAACCGCGGGATCGCTGTGCTCACCGGCGATGACCTTTGCACCGCGGCTGGCTAGATCTTTCACTTTTTCGGGATGTCGGGCTATCAGCGTGACATCCGACTTGCGGTCAAGAAGTATGTTGGCGAGTTTGCTGCCGATATGGCCCGTAGGAGTGGTAACTGCAATCTTCATGGAATTTTCTCCTTACCGGTCGAAGATGTGCAGGGTTTGTCTCGCGATGCAGAAAGGCAGCTATTTACTGTAAGAAAAAGGTAGTATTATGTAAGATTCACGGCAAGACGATTGATACGGCTCACCGCCCGAAACCCCGGTTGCTGGGTGTCGGCGAAGTCGGCTTCCCAATTCGCGGTCACTTTGACGTCTAGTCGGCGTTCCGTGCTTGTGCTTCAACAGCACGGTTTGGGCGTTATACGTCGTGCGCCGGGATAAACCGGCATGTTGTAGGGGATGCAAGAGCCCCACAGGAAAGGAGAAAGCGACTCCATCCTGACCTCTAGTCTTGCGTGGCACATCGCGAGGTGTGTTGCGAAGCGTAGACCGGAGGCATCGGTGGGCGGGGTGATTGAGCTTCGAAAAACGCCAGATCAGGATGCCGACTCCCTGACGAGTAGGAGGAAGGCAACACGGCAGCCGCGTTAGACGCGAGTGGCTGTCCGGTCCTGCGTAGTCGTAAGAACCCGCGCACGCTGAGGAAACAACATGCACGAGAACCGGGAGATCTCCAGCGCGCCTTCGGTAATGGACGAAGGCCGGTCCGTGAAGGCACATAGCCGCACGACGGACACGCACGCGCTGGAGAAGTCGGACTGCGCCGTACTACCTGTGAACCGACCGAACAAGGGAAGGCAACTTCCTGCGGAGGCCGGGGAGGGAAGGGCGCAGATGAAGGAGAACATCGATCAGCCACACATGCTCCCGACACAGAGAGGGAAAGGCGTGTCCCAAGGGCTGGACGGTGTGCGTAAAGCAGCAAGGGAAAGGAAGCAGGAACGGTTCACCGCTCTGCTCCACCATCTCAACATCGATCTTCTTCGTGACAGCTTCTACGCCCTCAAGCGTCAGGCTTCGCCGGGAGTCGATGGCGTGACATGGCAGGAGTATGAAACCGGACTTGAGGACCGGCTTACCGATCTTCACAGCCGGGTTCACCGTGGAGCGTACCGGGCACAACCTTCAAGGCGAGTCTATATACCGAAGGCCGACGGGCGGCAACGCCCGCTGGGCATTGCGGCACTGGAGGACAAAATCGTCCAGCAGGCCGTGGTGGCGATCCTCAACCAGATTTACGAGGTCGACTTCAAAGGCTTCTCCTACGGGTTCCGCCCGGGCCGCAGCCCGCATCAGGCGTTGGATGCGCTTGCTGTGGGACTGGAACGGAAGAAGGTGAACTGGGTGCTCGATGCCGACATCCGCGGCTTTTTCGACAACATGAGCCACGAATGGACGGTCAAGTTCCTCGAGCACAGGATGGCCGACCGAAGAATCATCCGCCTGATCCAGAAGTGGCTCAAGGCGGGTGTATCGGAGGACGGCCAGTGGTCGGAGACAAAGAAGGGTACGCCCAGGGGGCAGTGGTCTCGCCACTGATCGCCAATGTATACCTTCATTACGTTTTCGACCTGTGGGCGGATGTCTGGCGCAGAAAGGCGGCTAAGGGCGACGTCATCATCGTCCGTTATGCCGACGATCTTGCGCTGGGCTTCCAGCTACGAGCCGATGCCATGCGGTTTCTTGAGGAGTTTAAGGAACGGCTGGCAAAGTTCGGCTTGGAACTCCATCCGGAGAAGACCCGGCTGATCGAGTTCGGGCGCTATGCTGCCAGAGATCGGCAGCGGCGTGGCGCGGGAAAACCAGAGACGTTCACCTTCTTGGGCTTCACCCACTACTGTGGGCGGCGCCACAAGACCGATACCTTCACCGTCTGGCGTATTACGGCGAAGAAGCGGATGGTTGCGAAGCTCAAGGCCATCAAGGTCGAGCTTCGCCGCCGGATGCATGCTCGCCCGAGCGAGGTCGGTGCATGGCTTCGGAAGGTCGTCAATGGCTACTACCAATACCACGCGGTGCCCGGAAATATCCGGCAGCTGAGCACCTTCAGGCAGCGCATCAACCGGCTGTGGTATCAGGTACTCGCACGCCGCAGTCAGCGTGCCCGCAAAAGGTGGGAGGCTCTCACTCCGTTGTTCGAACGGTGGATACCGCGCCCGAAAGTCCTGCACCCTTATCCTCAAGCTCGCTTCTACGCCACTCATCCTTCATAAGAGCCGTATGCGTAAACGCGCTCGTACGGATCTGCGCAGGGGGCGATCAGCGATGGTCGTCCCTACTGCGACGTGCGCCGGGATAAACCGGCATGTTGTAGGGGATGCAAGAGCCCCACAGGAAAGGAGAAAGCGACTCCATCCTGACCTCTAGTCTTGCGTGGCACATCGCGAGGTGTGTTGCGAAGCGTAGACCGAGGCATCGGTGGGCGGGGTGATTGAGCTTCGAAAAACGCCAGATCAGGATGCCGACTCCCTGACGAGTAGGAGGAAGGCAACACGGCAGCCGCGTTAGACGCGAGTGGCTGTCCGGTCCTGCGTAGTCTAAGAACCCGCGCACGCTGTGAAACAACATGCACGAGAACCGGGAGATCTCCAGCGCGCCTTCGGTAATGGACGAAGGCCGGTCCGTGAAGGCACATAGCCGCACGACGGACACGCACGCGCTGGAGAAGTCGGACTGCGCCGTACTACCTGTGAACCGACCGAACAAGGGAAGGCAACTTCCTGCGGAGGCCGGGGAGGGAAGGGCGCAGATGAAGGAGAACATCGATCAGCCACACATGCCCCCGACACAGAGAGGGAAAGGCATGTCCCAAGGGCTGGACGGTGTGCGTAAAGCAGCAAGGGAAAGGAAGCAGGAACGGTTCACCGCTCTGCTCCACCATCTCAACATCGATCTTCTTCGTGACAGCTTCTACGCCCTCAAGCGTCAGGCTTCGCCGGGAGTCGATGGCGTGACATGGCAGGCGTATGAAACCGGACTTGAGGACCGGCTTACCGATCTTCACAGCCGGGTTCACCGTGGAGCGTACCGGGCACAACCTTCAAGGCGAGTCTATATACCGAAGGCCGACGGGCGGCAACGCCCGCTGGGCATTGCGGCACTGGAGGACAAAATCGTCCAGCAGGCCGTGGTGGCGATCCTCAACCAGATTTACGAGGTCGACTTCAAAGGCTTCTCCTACGGGTTCCGCCCGGGCCGCAGCCCGCATCAGGCGTTGGATGCGCTTGCTGTGGGACTGGAACGGAAGAAGGTGAACTGGGTGCTCGATGCCGACATCCGCGGCTTTTTCGACAACATGAGCCACGAATGGACGGTCAAGTTCCTCGAGCACAGGATGGCCGACCGAAGAATCATCCGCCTGATCCAGAAGTGGCTCAAGGCGGGTGTATCGGAGGACGGCCAGTGGTCGGAGACAAAGAAAGGTACGCCCCAGGGGGCAGTGGTCTCGCCACTGATCGCCAATGTATACCTTCATTACGTTTTCGACCTGTGGGCGGATGTTTGGCGCAGAAAGGCGGCTAAGGGCGACGTCATCATCGTCCGTTATGCCGACGATCTTGCGCTGGGCTTCCAGCTACGAGCCGATGCCATGCGGTTTCTTGAGGAGTTTAAGGAACGGCTGGCAAAGTTCGGCTTGGAACTCCATCCGGAGAAGACCCGGCTGATCGAGTTCGGGCGCTATGCTGCCAGAGATCGGCAGCGGCGTGGCGCGGGAAAACCAGAGACGTTCACCTTCTTGGGCTTCACCCACTACTGTGGGCGGCGCCACAAGACCGATACCTTCACCGTCTGGCGTATTACGGCGAAGAAGCGGATGGTTGCGAAGCTGAAGGCCATCAAGGTCGAGCTTCGCCGCCGGATGCATGCTCGCCCGAGCGAGGTCGGTGCATGGCTTCGGAAGGTCGTCAATGGCTACTACCAATACCACGCGGTGCCCGGAAATATCCGGCAGCTGAGCACCTTCAGGCAGCGCATCAACCGGCTGTGGTATCAGGTACTCGCACGCCGCAGTCAGCGTGCCCGCAAAAGGTGGGAGGCTCTCACTCCGTTGTTCGAACGGTGGATACCGCGTCCGAAAGTCCTGCACCCTTATCCCCAAGCTCGCTTCTACGCCACTCATCCTTCATAAGAGCCGTATGCGTAAACGCACTCGTACGGATCTGCGCAGGGGGCGATCAGCGATGGTCGTCCCTACTGCGACAAGTTGACATGACGCGAGCCAATCTCTCGGCACGTTGTTACTCGTGATCTGAGCAGATTGAGGAGTGGCTGACCGGGTTCCGGCGGTTACGTCATTCTGGCTGCATCGAGCGATGGCACGTCAACACGGCGCTGTGCTCGCTTCGAAGCCAAACCGCCCTCGCATCCAATTTATCGATGATGCAGCGTTCCTACGTTACGCCGCGACACCGCCAACATTATCTGGGCCAAGTAATCGTAAGAAGAAACACGCTGTTGGTCCGTGCTTCGACATCATGCGCAACATCGTGCTCGAGAGTGAGCAGACTACCCACATGCATCTCGACTGTTCTGCCGTCAACGTGAACGAAAATCTCGCCGGAGAGCGTCTGGATGGAAAGCCGGCCTGCCGTGCGGTGCTCGTGCAGCCGACCTCCAGCCTTCAACGCAACCAGAACAACGCGGAGGTCTGGATACTTGGCGATTGTGTTCGCGGTGTGTTCGGCTTGCCACGGCTGCTCCGAAAGCAGCCGGTCAATCTCCTTAGTGAGATCGAAGGTCAATAAGGGTCCCGAGGTAGGCACCGGTTGGCGTATTCTCCCACCCTCAATATTAGGCTTTTGGGGGCTGGTTGTTTGTGGGCGGGTACCGCAATCGTGCTTGTGCTTGGACGGATCGCCTTCTCGCAACACAAGTTCCCCGCCGTCCGAACCTGCTCGTCGTGCAAGCCGCTGCCACGCGGAATAGAGCGCTTCGATGGGTTCACGATCGAATAACCGAATCTGGAACAGAGGTGGACACTCCGTCTCTTCGTGCACTGGGCAGCCACACCGGACCATGGTGTGCGACAGCAGAACGTCGCGCAACGGGACTTCGTAGGTCTGTCCGCATGCATTACAAGGCATGCGAATGAAAGCTTGATCGAGGATGTCGAGCTCTGTGCTCATGCTCCTCCCGCTAACTGATCGCATTGCGGGCAGTGATCGATCCGGTCGAAAAGTTCATTGGCCAGTCTTTCGAATCGTTCGTGGGCGTTAGTGCCAAGATCCTCTTCCGCCTTTGCAAACTGACTCAACAAAAGTTCCTGCTCGCTTTCGGCAAGGATCTTGTCCGCCATGGGAAATAGCAGATAGTCCTCTTTCCAAATATGGGCGGGATAGAGAGCGACAAGACTTTGCAGCACTTGAATGAGTGTGAGGCGGCCACTTTCGGCGTCGTTGATATATGCTGCAGCCGTGGAGTTCAGGTCGCCCAAGAGCTGCCGCGACTTAACGTGCTCGCTCTTCAAGGCTGCCAGTGGGCAGCCCGTCGAGGGCACGCCCTTGCTCTGCAGATACGGAAAGAAAAAGCTTTCTTCTTTTCCATGATGGCATTGGTCGCTGAATTCTCGCATGAATTGCAGCAGGTCCCGTAGGACCTCCGCGCTGACTGCGTGACGGAATTCAAGTTGGGTGACAATTTGCGCCATCACAGCGACCGCCTTCTGAATAACCTTGTGCTCTCGTTCCAGTGCTTCAGTTGCTTTTCTCATCGGGTCCTCTCTCTGCGCGAAAACATCAGCTCTCAACCACTACTTCGATGGCACCTTGATCTGGATGAGGAGCATAGTGGTTGCAGCCTTTGCGGCGATCGCATGCGGGAGCAGCGGCGGCATGTACGCGAAGGAGCCAGCCTTCGCATGATGTACATCTTCTCCGAGTGTTACGTCGGCCTCGCCGTTCAGGATGCAGATAACAGCCGGCGTGGGAGCCGAATGCGTCGAGAGCTCCTGCCCGGCCGAAAACCCAAACAGGGTGATATTCACGTGCTCATCTTTCTGCAGTACCCGGCTATGAATGCCTTCGTTCGGGATTTCCGCCGTAGCTAACAGGTCATCAATGAATTTGTAGTCCATCCTCACCGCCTTCTCTCTAGTATATCGTAGTACGATATAGATGAGGCTGCCGTGACACTCGGCTTCGGTGCTGCCCCGGGGCGTTTCCGGAGATGGCAGTTCAGCCGTACAACTATTCACCTCGTTTGGAATCTACGACTCTATGGTCCATTTCGATGCAGCACATCGCGCGGTGCATGTCCCAGAAGACCGCCGATTCCGAATCTGGGTCCGTCCTTCCATTCTCATCGGCATCGCCACGGCGGTGATCGCGGTTTTCGTGGCCGCGTGGATCGAAGTCGCCCTTGCAGGTCTGCCCACAGTTCCTGAGGTTTCGCAGATGACGAATGCCGCGGGGCCACACGGATTTCCGCTCTGGGTCAGGTATTGCCATTTTTTCAACTTCTTCTTCGTCATGATGCTGATCCGCAGCGGACTGTCGATCCTGATGGATCATCCAAGGCTCTACTTTAACGACGACTGCACCCCGGGGAGTGAATGGATTCGTTTCACACCAATCATTGTTCCTCGAGATCGTCTATGGACTGCGAAGGACGACTCCCGATATATCTCGCCTCTGGTTGCGACTCCGGGCTACCGGCACACGATCGGCATCGCACGCGTTTGGCACTTCATCAACGTCCACGGATTCATCGTGACGGGAATTCTCTTCGCCGTCATGCTCTTCGACACCGAGCAGTGGCGGCGGATCGTGCCGACCTCTTCGGTCGTGCTTCTGCAGGGGTGGAATATCTTCGCGCACTATGCCACGTTGCACATGCCCGCAGAACCCAATGGTTTTTACGGATACAACGCGCTGCAGCAGATCGCCTATTTCAGCGTCTTCTTTATTTTCGGGCCGCTGGCGATTCTGACGGGAATTGCGATGTCGCCTGCCGTGGTGAATCATTTCCCTTGGTACGCGCGCCTGTTCGGCGCTAGGCAATCGGCTCGTTCCATCCACTTCCTGAACATGCTCGGCTTTCTCGGCTTCATCGTCGTCCACGTCACGTTGGTCGTCATGACGGGGTTCGCCCGAAATATGAACCACATCGTGATGGGTACGGATGACCAGAGCAGTTCAGGATTGTGGTGGGGATTTGTGGGAATTGGCGTAGTCGTACTCTCCTGGGTTGTCGCCCATTACCTCTCATGGAATAAGCCGCGCGGACTTCAGCACGCGCTGAAATCCGTGACGTATCCGATGCAACTGATAACGCTGAATCGATTGAGACCACGCCAGAGTTACTCGGACGCGCAAATCTCTCCGTATTTCTGGCCAAACGGCAAGATGCCGGTGCGAGAAGACTGGAAGCATCTCGCCGCCAATGATTTCCGGGATTTCCGCCTGAAGGTCGGGGGCTTGGTCGAGAACCCAGTCGATCTTTCGCTCGCGGAGATCGAAAAGCTCGGGCACTTCGAAGACGTCACAATGCACCACTGCATCCAGGGCTGGACGGGGATTGCGAAATGGGGCGGCCTCCCCATGAAGAATCTCGTTGAACTGGTCCATCCGAAACCGGAGGCCAAGGTTGTGGCTTTCTTCTCTTTCGGCGAAGGCCTGTACGGCGGAACCTACTACGAAACGCAGACGGTTGAGAACCTCGTCAAAGCCGAGTGTCTCCTTGCCACCCACATGAATGGCCAGCCCCTCTCCAATGTGTATGGTGCTCCAATTCGCCTGCGGGTTGAGAACCAACTCGGCTACAAGATGGTTAAGTGGATCGAACGCATCGAGTTCGTTCGGTCGGAGAGAGAACTGGGCGCGGGAGAAGGCGGTAAGAACGAGGACGACGAGTATTTCGACCTGCTACCCAACATCTGAGTCCAACCTCTCCTTGCAGTGCAGAAGAACAAGAATGATGAACGCGAGCCGGCGGGACAGTCGCTGATCAACATCACTTGGACGAGAAGTCGCTAGCCTTGATCGGAAACGCCTCGGGCAGGACAGGTGGCAAGGGCGGAAGACTGGATCCGAGGCGTTTTCGATAAGGAGACTAGGAGGAAGCCGCTGGCGCGGTGGACGCGGGCCTATGGGATTTGAATGCGCGTCTGGCGTCAGATTGCGCGATGGGAGAGCAGGGCGGAGGATCGGAAGCTGGGCTGCGATCATCCGTCGAGCGGCAAACTGACGCAATGGAAAGTTGGCAAAGGGGCGATTGGCATACGGTAGACACACAAGTACGTCGGCGTGCTGGCGCACATCCAAGCGTCGGTACCGACGGAGCTGCTAGGAAGAATCGAAGTACGTACATGTTGATAGTTCCGCGGCTGTAAATCTCTGAATGACGATCATAGTTGCGCTGCAGCGGGGACAATGCCAGAGGGAGGAACTGTCGGAATGGACTTCGTTGGATCTGACTTCTGGCGGCATCGAGCAACTGCAACCCAGCAGTTGTCGGCATAGCGCCAGGCGAGAGGCGCGAAAGCGATTAGCGAGAAACCCGAAGTGACGGATGCGTACGAAGCTTTTGGGTAGCACGTGCAGAAAGAAACGCCGCAGAAACTCAGTTCCCGCCAGAGTCATCCGGCTTTGTTTGCCACCGTGGGCGTAATCCTTCCAGCGAAAGCTCACGTGCTCAGCTTCGAAGGCCAATAAACGATGATTGGAAATGGCCACGCGGTGGGTGTAGCGCCCCAGATAACGCAACACCTGCAGCGGACCACCGAAGGCGGGCTTGGCATAGACCACCCAGTCATGGCGATGCAGGCGGCGGATCAGGCCCGCGAACTGCCGGGGATCGGCGAGGGCAGCAACTGGGCCGGCGCACAGTAGTTTCTTGCGGCGGTGGAGGCGTTGCAGACCGGCGAGGAACTTGCCGCGGAAAACACGGCTGAGGACCTTCACGGGTAAGAAGAAAGGATAGCGCGGGCGCAGCCATCGACGATGATCCAGCGAGAGCCCGCCCGCGGGAATGACACAGTGAATGTGGGGATGCAGAAGCAGGTTCTGTCCCCAGGTATGCAAGATAGCGATCACGCCGATCTCAGCGCCCAGGTGTTTGGGATCGGCGGCGATTTCCAGCAAGGTTTGAGCGCTGGCGGCGAACAACAGGTCGTAAAACAGGCTTGGATTTTCTAAGGCCAGGACATTGAGTTCGTGAGGCACGGTGAACACGACATGGAAATAGCTGGTGTCGAGGAGATCGCGTTGCCGTGCTGTGATCCAGCGCTCGCGAGCCTGTGCCTGGCACTTGGGGCAGTGGCGATTGCGACACGAGTTGTAGGAGATGGCTTGATACCCGCAGCTCTGGCAGGCATCGCGATGCCCGCCGAGGGCAGCGGTGCGGCAGCGCTGAATGGCTCGCAAGGCCTTGAGCTGCTGGAAATCCAAGCTCACTCGATAGCGGTCGAGAAAACTCTGGCCTTGGGCGCGGAGGATGTCAGCCACCTCCACGGCGGGCCGAGTCATGGGTTCTTTTTACGGTGGTACTGACGGTTAACTTCCTCGATGCGAGACAGCTGCAACCCTTCCAAGGGATTGGCGATGGCCCGTAAATGTCGTTGCGAAAGATGCAGGTATTTGGCCGTCGTTTCCAGATCACCGTGGCCCAGTAAAATCTGAATGGTGCGTAGGTCGGTTCCCGCTTCCAGGAGGTGCGTGGCGAAGCTGTGCCGCAAGCAATGAGGGCTGACCCGCTTAGTGAGTCCTGCGTGGCGAGCAGCTTCTTTACAGGCATACCACACGGTCTTGTCGGAGATGGGTTGTTCCTTGCCGCGTTTGCGTTCGCTGCTGGGGAACAGATAGATGTGGGGCTTTTTCCAGCGCCAGTATTCTCGCAGGGTTTCCAACAGCGCCGGGCTGAGAGGAATGTCCCGTCCGGCGCCGCCTTTTCCGCGTTCCACGCGGATCATCATGCGCTGGCTATCGATGTCGCTGAGCTTCAAGAGAGACACTTCGGTGCGCCGCATCCCGGTGCCGTAGAGGGTCATCAGTGGGGCGCGCTGCAGAAGGTTCCCGGCGGCATTGATGAGCCGCGCGACCTCCTCCAGACTCAGCACGGTGGGGAGTCGTCGGTGATCCTTGGGATAGGGCAAATCCTCTCGAAATTGGTGACGTTTGAGAGTTCGGATGAAGAAGAAGCGCAGTGCAGCGACACGGGCAATCACAGTGCCGACGGCGAGCTTGCGCTCTCGGAGCAGGTAGGCCTGGTAGCTTCGCAGCTCATCGGGCCCGAGCTTATCCGGTGACTTGCCAAAATGCCGGGCAAAGTCCGCTACCGCCTGCAAGTAATAGCGGGTCGTACTCTCTGAGTAATTCCGACGCTGAAGTTCTTCCAGCATCATCTGGCGTAGACGGGTCACAAGAGTCTCCTTTCTCTGTGACCCACACTACGTTAGCTACTCCCAACAATGCTGCGTTCGCCATACGCGGTAGCGTCCGCCGCGCCAGCGGCTTCGTCCTAGTCGGCATCTCGTATATGTGCTCTATCCAGAGTGCTCCCGGATCATGAGCAACCCGGCAGCTGGCTGTCCGCAGATAGCTGGCGAGAACAGGGCATATCACAAGTAACCAGGATTGCCGCCTATCGCCCCCTGCTGGGCTGAACTGAGTCGCCCTTTCAGGGCTGGTTTCCCTGGCCGTCATTCGACTGCCGCAAACCAAGTGCGGTTTTCACTAACCCAGTGCTGCCCCTTCCCCGAGGGATTGTCTCCAGAAGAACCCCGTCGCTGGTAATCCACATCCATAACTCGCATGAAACCGCCCTGCGACGAAGCCGTAATCCAATCCCGCATCGCAACGTCGCCGTGCCGTGGGGAAGAGAAGGTGTGGATCCTGCTGGCGACGATCGTGGGATCCAGTATGGCCTTCATAGACGGTACCGTAGTCAATGTAGCCTTGCCGGCTCTGCAAAACAGTTTCGGCGCGAGTGTCGTCGGTGTGCAGTGGGTGGTGGAGTCGTACGGGCTGACACTGGCCGCGCTGATCCTGGTGGGCGGGTCAATGGGCGATCTGTATGGCCGTCGCAGGATGTTCCTGCTGGGTGTGGCGGTATTCGCAATCGCATCGGTGGCCTGTGGCCTGGCTGCGAGCGTCCAGCAACTCATCGCGGCGCGGGCGATCCAAGGCGTCGGGGCTGCGTTTCTTATCCCCGGCAGCCTGGCTCTCATCAGTGCGTCGTTCGGGGAGAGCGAACGCGGCCGGGCGATCGGCACCTGGTCAGGGTCCACGGCGATCACGACCGCCATCGGCCCCGTCCTGGGAGGATGGCTCATCGAGCACTTGTCATGGCGGTGGGCATTTTTTATCAACCTGCCCTTGGCGATTGCGGTGATTGCTGTCAGCCTGTGGCGGGTTCCTGAGAGTACAAGCCGGCAACATGGACGAATCGACTGGCCGGGCGCGGTAGCGGCCACCTGCAGCTTGACGGGACTGGTGTTCGGGTTCATTGAGTCCACCAGCCTGGGGTGGAGGCACCCGCTGGTTTTGGCAGGTATTGCCACTGGCGTGATCGGGTCGGTGGCGTTTTATCTTATCGAGGCCAGGGTGGCCTGGCCGATGGTCCCGCTCGGTCTGTTCCGCTCGCCGGCCTTCAGCGGCGCAAACCTGCTTACGCTGTGTTTATACGCGGCCGTCGGAATCTTCTTCTTTCTGCTGCCCCTGGACCTCATCCAGGTGCAGGGTTACTCGGCGACGGATGCGGGGGCTGCGATCCTACCTTTGATACTGCTGATGTTCTTGTTGTCGCGCTGGTCTGGAGGTTTGGTCGATCGCTATGGAGCCCGACTGCCGCTGATCATTGGCCCGGTCATTGCCGCGTTGGGATTTTTCCTGTTCGCGGTTCCATCCGTCGGAGGCAGCTACTGGAGTACATTTTTTCCGGCCGTGGTCACTCTCGGGCTCGGGATGGCTGTGAGCGTCGCGCCCCTGACCACGGTGGTAATGGACGCCGTCGATCAGGACCATGTGGGAACGGCTTCGGGCATTAACAATGCGGTCGCTCGCGTGTCGGGGCTGCTGGCCGTCGCAGTGCTTGGAGTTGTCATGGTGAGCGCGTTCAGTGGGCAGTTGAATCGCCGCTTAGCGGATGTGGCGATGCCTGCCGATGTGCGAAGCAGCCTGCAATCCAACGAGATCAGGATGGCCGCCCTCAAGCCACCTGAAGGAATCGAGCCTCAGACCGCGAGTGCGATCGAGTCGTCAATTGTAACGTCCTTCGTGCTCAGCTTCAGGCTGATGATGTGGATTTGTGCAGCCCTCGCTCTTGCCAGCGCCGTCGTGGCCTGGTGGATGATTCCTCGTGGGGTCAGGCTGAAGATGACCCGCGCGTCAGAGTGGAGCGGCGAAAAACCAGATCTGGCGAAGATTTAATAATCGAGACGTCATCACGGTCTCGGGGTGAGGCCGTATCTTTGGGGGGTAGTGTCTCAGTTTGAAATATCCGCCTTGGGTGGAGAGCGGACCTCTGGTTATTGGTCACACCGACAATGCCGACACGCAGATCGTGTCCAACGTCACCGTGCGACGCCGGCTTAAGCTATTCTGGAGAACCTGGGTTGGAGGTTTTGTAGCATGGCAAAGCTCGTGTATGGATTGAACCAGTCCCTGGACGGCTACGTCGACCACATGAAAATCGGGCCACCCGATCCCGCGCTCTCTCGTCACTTCAATGAGCTGGTGCGCGGCCTGACGGGCGCGGTGTACGGTCGCCGCATGTACGAGATCATGCGTTATTGGGACGATGATCTTCCGGATTGGGACGCGGAGGACCGCGACTTCGCGGCGGTGTGGCGGAGCCAGCGGAAGTGGGTTGTGTCGCGCTCGTTGAAGTCGGTCGGACCCAACGTCACACTCATCGAGGATGACGTCGAGGCGGTGATCCGCAGGCTGAAGGCTCAGTTGGAAGGGGAGATCGACGTAGCCGGACCAAACCTGGCAGGGAGCCTGACCAACCTTGGTCTGATTGATGAGTATCGACTCTACATCCATCCCATCGTGCTTGGTCATGGCCAGCCGTTCTTCGCTGGCCCCCGGCCGCGGCTCCGCCTTGTGGCCAGCGACCGCATTGGCGGGGATGTAATCAGGTTGACGTACGTTCCTGCTTAATCGCGCGACTCGCCCGACGGACCGCGCCGACTCGACAGGTTCGCTTAGGGTCGAAACCCGAATTTCAAACTGAGACATTACCTCTTGGGGCTTTCGTCGACCATCTATAAATGCCAGAGGTAACGTCGCCGTAATGGCAAAAATCCCTAGCGTAGCCGGCTTTGATCGCATCACCATTGATCCTGATCAGATGGGAGGGCAGCCGTGCGTCCGCAACATGCGACTGACGGTTCGACGGGTTCTACAAGCGATTGCTACCTACCCAGACCGGCGCGAATTATTTCGCGAATATCCTGAACTGGAAGAAGAGGATGTCAAAGAAGTTCTGGAATTCGTGCCTCTGCCGAAATCACGCTAGCGACTTTGCGAACGATGGGCACCCGTCTCGTTATTCCCAGGCAGTACCTTCGCACTCCATACTCATCTCGTGCAGAGTGCCGACCCCAATCTGCGGCTGCTGAATTCGTTTCTCGACTATCTGAAGGTCGAGAAGGGGCTGGCGCCGCTGACGGTCTCGGCCTATCACTCGGACCTGGAGCAATACTCGCAATTCCTGCTGAAGCGAAAGCGCGCCCTGCGCGAGGCGCGGCGGCAGGATGTGCGCGACTTCCTGAACTCGCTGCTCTCGAATGGCGTGGATGGGCGCAGTGTGGCGCGCAAGCTGTCGGCGCTGCGTCACTTCTACAAGTACCTGCTGCTGGACCGCTACATTGCCAGCGATCCCACGCTGAACATTGACACGCCGCGGCAATGGAAGGTGTTGCCGAAGTCGCTGGCGGCCGACGAAGTGGAAGCCGTGTTGCAGGGACCGCCGCGCGCCAAAGACGATCGGCTGTCGCAGGCGCTCACCGGCCGCGACCGCGCGATGCTGGAAGTGTTTTATGCCGGGGCGCTGCGCGTCTCCGAGATCATCAATCTGAAGTTGGAAGACCTGAAGCTGGAACTGGGCTACGTGCTGGTGCACGGCAAGGGCGACAAGGAGCGCATCGTGCCGCTGGGCCGGGCGGCGCAGGAGATTGTGCAGCAGTACTTGCGGGATGCGCGTCCGGTACTGGCGGCAGGGAAGTCATCGCCGTTTCTGTTTGTGGCGCGCGGGGCGAAGCACATCACCCGCCAACGCGTGTGGCAGGTAGTAAATGATGCCTCGGCGCAATCGGCGCGGCACGCCAGCCCGCACATGCTGCGCCACAGTTGCGCGACCCACATGGTGGAGAACGGCGCTGACCTGCGCACCGTGCAGACCATTCTCGGGCACGCCGACATTTCAACCACGCAGGTGTACACACACCTCGCGCTCGACCGGTTGAACCGGGTGTACAAGCAGCATCACCCGCGCAGCAAGAGCCGAATCCACCAGGAGAAAACGTGAGGAGCTGCTGTTCGTGTGAATTGTCGTTCCTAACGGTGGAAGTGCCGGACTTTAGTCCGGCGACTGGAAGTCTCACGACCCGGACGGGCTTCAGCCCCGGCCAACAACAAAATCGGGGCTCAAGCCCCATCGAAAAGGTTCGTCGTTTCGCCGTACTAAAGTCCGGCGCTTCCACCGTGTTGAGAGGCTGATGAAAAAGCAAGCGACCATCGTCGAGAAAGCGGTGGCGAGGTTCGTGCGCGCGCTGCAGGAGCGCAATGCGTCGCCGCACACCATCAAGGCCTATCGCACCGATCTGGCGCAGTTTGCCGAATATGTTGGCCCGCAGGGTTGGCGCGACATTGATCACGTGCTGATTCGCGGCTATCTGTCGAGCCTGTACGAGCGTGGGCTGAGCAAGACTTCGGTGGCGCGCGCGCTGGCGGCGCTGCGTTCGCTCTACCGATGGCTGGCGCAGGAGGGCGAGGTCGAGCAGAATCCGGCTGCGCTGGTGGCGACGCCGAAGCTACCCAAGAAGCTGCCGCGGGTGCCGACCATCGAGGAGGTCAACACGGTTCTGGATTCGGCCATGCCGGAATCGTCGGCTTTTGCCGAGCGCGACCTGGTGATGCTGGAATTGCTCTATGGATGCGGGATCCGAAACTCGGAGCTGATCGGGATCAATGTAGACGATATTCGCTGGTCGCAGGAAATCATGCTGGTGCGTGGCAAAGGCAAGAAGGAGAGATACGTTCCGTTTGGCGACTCCGCGAAGGCCGCGCTGCAAGCTTATTTGCCGGCGCGACAGCGAGTGCTGGGCGAAACCCGGCGCACCACGGAGCGGGCGCTGCTTGTGAACTTGCGTGGCAGCCGGCTGACCACCCGCAGCGTGGGCCGCATAGTCAAGCAGATCGCGGTCGCGCGCGGGCTTTCGCCTGATGTTCATCCGCACACGCTGCGCCACGCTTTCGGCACGCACATGCTGGAAGAGGGCGCCGACCTGCGTGCGATCCAGGAGATGCTCGGCCACGAGCGGCTGGCGACCACGCAGCGTTATACGCAACTGACGGTCAAGCATGTTATGGAGGTGTACGACCGTACCCATCCGCACGCGAAGGGCAGCAACTAGCAACTAGCAATTAGCAACTAGCGATTAGAACTCGAAAGCCAGGGCAGGGGCTGAAGCCCAAGTCATTTCTCACCCCGCTGCGGCACGTCGGAAAGACGTGTCCTAATACAGAAGGATTACGAGATAGCAACAGGCGAAGCTTTAGTCGCGTCACGCGCTCATGTGACCCAGGGCACTGACAAAGTGGTCAGGAAGAGCGAAAGTACTTTCTGGCTGATGACGGCCAAACCCCTTCGCGCATAGGCAACAACCTCACAACCAACCCGCTCCGTGACGAGCGGCCCAACCGGCCATTCCAAAAGTGGCTTAACGGTGCGCAACGCGAGTTCTCGATGCCGAGACTTCCTCGCCCGCATCGCGACTTGCCGTGCTTCCCAAGCACGAATGAAGGAGGACAGAAATGCCTACCGTACTGACAGAATCAATCGTAAAGCCCCCCGTACTGACGACGCCCACGGTGAAAAGCGCGTGGGCCAAGACTCCGCCGATTACTGCCGGGAATTTCTCCGCGGCGCTATGGGCGGATGCCGGCACCATGCAAATCCCCGAAGGCGTTCTGATGGTGAAGAACGATCACCAGTTTCTCTATGTTCTTCTGGACCTGGTCAAAGACACCGGCGCCAGCCCGGGGGTGGGCGACTACTTCTGGCTGTCGTTCGATGTTGACGGGAACGCCTCCATCACTCCCAACCGGGACGTGAATTACGGCATCTATCCCGACCCGCCGATCCGCATTGGCAAGCAGTTCTACCTGGGTCCGGGGACCTGGACCGGCATTTCCAACCAACCCACGCAGTCGCTGGCGAAACAGGAATTCGGTCCCTCACCGCAGTCCAAGGTCCCGCACAGGATTTGGGAGTTGCGGGTGGACCTGAAGGAAGTGGGCGCGAATCTCGTGCATTTCGTCGTGCCTCCCGTGGTGCATTTCGGGCTTCGCATTTCTTCCACGACTCCGCAGTTCACCGCGGATTTCCCGCCCGACTTTTTTGAGAACTTCGCGCATCTGCCAGGAATTCTGCTGGCTACTACGGCGCCGTTGCCATCCCTTGGCAAGCCGGTAGCGGGCGTGGGAATCATCCCGGTGGGTGACGGCAAGCCCGGCAGCGACGGCATCAATCCCACGACGGGCCGCGCGACCACAGCTTCCAACTATTACCTGCCGACCAAGGACGCCGCGTTTGGTGGAGCACTGAACTTCATCGGGGACCAGGCAACCCTGCAAAAGCTGTGGAACCAGAACGCGAAGAAATATCACGTGAAGATGAAGACAACCCAGCAGGTCCTGTTCCAGTCCTGGACCAACTATCACTTCAAGAACAATCAATGGACGTACGAGTATTTTGCGCCGGACGCCGAAGGCTGCTACCAGCTGACGGTGCCGACGGACACCTACTCCATCGATCATCTGCTGTTCCAATGGAACACGACCGGCCTGGCCACAGGAACCTACGACCTGGAAATCGAGTTCATGAATGCCGTGGGCACGGTGGTCAGCTCGCAGGCCCTGCGGTTGATGATCGATAACAACCTGCCTGACGTGCGCATCCTCGAAGTCAACTATAAGGGCCAAACCGTTGCCCCGTGCGACATCGTTACCATCGATACCGGCAATGATCCGGTGAAGGTCCACTTCCGGGCGTACGACGTGGAAGGCGATGTGTACTGCTATGGACTCAACGCCTACCACGGACAAAACAAAGTGGACGCGCTGGTCCCGACTACTTACCCAATCGATGGGCATGGAGTTGCCGACATGTGGTTGTCGGCGCCGGTGAATCCGAAATTCCCATCAGAGACTTGCGCCTACGAGTTCCGGCTGTGGGCGTATGCCAAGGTGGTCAACGGATATTCCTATCTGGGGTACACAGAGGACTCGACTCATGTTACCTTCCAGTGTCCTACGGCAACTCCCTACAAAATGATAACGAAGATGACGTTCCCACTGGGATTGACCAGCGCGGACGGGAAAACGGGCAAGCCCACGCAGTAGAGAGGGCGTCGCGGACTTACGGGCCAATGAGCAGGCCATGAGCACCGTGAATCCTAACTAACGAGTGGGCCGTAGCCCCGGGGCCGCACGAATTGCGTGCGGCCCTTGTTATGCAGGGACTGGCGACCACCCTGTGCTATACGCCGGGCACAGAAACGAGTAAACGAAAACCAGAGAACTGACATGCCAATTGCAGCCCTGCGCATGCGGCTTTCTCATAATCGTCGTCTATCAGGGCGCTTGTGGCGGGATTCCCAAGCCGGCTGGGAAAGTCGTTTTGGGGACAGAGACGCGAACTCGTTCAGAGCTTTCTTAGGTCGATCATGGCGTCACCGTGAATCTCGTGGCGCTGGTCGCGGTCCCCCCCGCCGTGGTGATCACGATTTTGCCAGTCACCGCGTCGATCGGTACGGTCCCGGTAACCTGGCTATCGGAGGTCACGGCGAAAGTTGCGCTCACGCCTCCGAAAGTCACTCGCGTAGTCTGAGTCAGGCTGATGCCCGTGATGACCACTTGCGTTCCGACGGGGCCGCTGGCTGGGTTGAAGCTCGTGATCTGTGGTGTCACTCGGAATTGCGTGTTACTTTGCAGCATGGTACCCACAAGGGATACGTAACCGGTTGTGGCTTCGTCCGGGACGGTCACTTCCTGGGACGTGTGGGTCCAACTCGTGCTGGTTGCCAGGGTTCCGTTGAAGGAAATACTCATGTGCGGCTGGAACCCTTGGCCGAGAATCGTTATGGTCGCGCCCACCTTGCCGGAGCTAGGCTGTAATTCCACAAAGGGATCCAGCATCGTCGGTACCGCCCTCGGCGGTTGTCCCGGATCAACCCCGCGTTCGCATTTGCTACGACATGCGGTGCGGGGAACCAATTCTCGCAAACGAAGCGAATGTGTGGGGCACCCGCGTAGGGCACTCGGCCCCAAGAACCGAGGTCGATGAGTACTACTTGACATCGCCAAAAAGCTGGGGCATCATCTCGGGCGAATTCGGGGGTAGGGTGTCAAGCTAAGGACAGAAATCAAGAAACTTAGGAGAAATCGAAATGCGCGGACTAGGAAAGACTCTAGCGACAGTGGCGCTCCTAATAACCGTTCAGAACCTTATGGGGCAGGAGATGGATCAGGACCGTGCCGGGAATGAACAACTCTCGCCTTCCGCGGCGAACCCCAATCTGGTGCGAAACGGAAGCTTCGAGAATAAGAAGAACACATGGCAGGATACAAACTGCAACTACATGGCCTTGGACGCTGGAGCAACCACAATTCCAGGCTGGACCGTAACGCCAGCCACGATCAACCAAATCGTTTGGGCAATGACTCCCACCTGTGACAATCACACCGCGGCTGCAGGCACTTTCTTCTTGGACCTCACAGGATTCGGGGCGGATTCTCCAAACGGAGGCGTCCAACAGACGCTGAAAAACCTCACGGTGGGGCACGAGTACAAGTTTTCCATCGATGTGATCACCGATGGGCAGCCCCCGCTGGTCACCATCGATGGGGCGACGATCACGCTGACTGCGGGCAAATCTTTCCAAAGGGGCAGCGATACGTGGACTGTGGAGACTGGTACGTTCATGGCCCAGGCCGAGAAGTCTGTGCTGGCAATTCAGAATCAAGCCTCTCAAATTGGGTTCGTCGACAACGTGATCGTTAAGGCACAGTGATACTCGGGCGGGCGGGGTTCTATAAGAGCATCCGACTGCGCCTTAGGCTCCGTACCCCGTTCTCACACAGGCTCTGAGTCGTCGGGTGGGATAACAACGCAACGCCGGATGACGATCATGTATCGGGCAAGTGTCGTGTTACGCTTACGCCTGCATTGACCATTGCGCGCGAGAGGTAGGAAAGATCGTCATGAGCGGGCCTGTCGAGTCCCTAGATCCGCACGCTGCACTAAAGAAGGAAGCAGCGGAATATGCAGTGCGCTACGTGAAATCGGGAATGGCCGTGGGGTTGGGCACCGGTTCGACTGCCATCTTTGCGGTGCGACACATTGGAGCGCTTCTGCGCGAGGGCGCGCTCAGGGACATCGTGGGCTTCGCGACGTCCCGGGTCACCCACGACGAAGCGGTGAAGCTGAAGATACCGATGTTGTCCGACGATCTGCCGCGGTCGCTCGACGTGACCATTGACGGAGCCGATGAGGTCGATCCTGCGCTCAACCTGATCAAAGGTGGCGGCGGCGCTCTGCTGCGGGAGAAGCTGGTGGCGCAGGCCAGCGCGCAAGAGATCATTGTGGTGGACGAAAGCAAGTTGTCGCCACGGCTGGGCACGCATCACGTCTTGCCGGTGGAGGTGTTGCCGTTCGGCTGGCGGTCGCAGGCGCGCTATCTGGAGTCGTTGGGGGCGAAGTATGTCATTCGCCGGGCTGCAAGTGGGGGGGAGTATCGCACCGACCAGGGCAACATGATCCTTGACTGCGACTTCGGCCCGATTGCCGAGCCGGCGGAGCTTGCGGTCAAACTCGAAGCACGAGCGGGAATCGTGGAGCACGGGCTGTTCCTGGGGCTGGCGAATGCCGTTGTTGTGAGCAGCGCGAGTGGAGTGCGTGAGCTGCTGCGCGGCACCGGCGAGCGTGCCTGAGAACCTTATGCCGTCCCTACGGGACTCAGGTCGTTTTCCGCTTTACCCAGCATTTCGCTTGCGGCTCCATGCTGGGCTAAACCGATTCGCCCCTCGTGGGGCTGTTTTCCTTGGCGCTTCATTCCACTGCTACCTAACCACGCGAAGTCTTCGCACAGAACGCACTCTCTCTTAAGTCATCTCGGTCGAAACAAATTCATAAAGAGAGCGAGAGCTCAGTCAGCTACCGCCTTTCACTTTCTTCGTCGCCTCGAAAGTTTGCATCTTGACGATGCCCTTGCCCTCTTCCACCACGATCAACTGATTGGCCTTGACATCTTTCAGAGCATCTACCTGGCCGCTGGGCCAGCGAATCTCGATCAAGTCGGCCTTGTTGGCTTTGCCCAGACCGAAGTGGATGCGCAGATCGTTTTGCGAGATGTAGCTGCCGCCACTGCGGACTTCGTCGATCTGGGGATGCGTCTTTTGCTCGTCGGGAGGATGGGTGACGCATTTGAGTCGGGCACCGATGCCGCTGCGGTTCGACTTGGTGCCGATGCATTTGACCTTGATCCAGTTGTTGTCAAGCTTAGAATCGCAGCGCAGAAGTTGGGGATAGCCGTTGACGGTGTTGACCACGACGTCAATGTCGCCGTCGTTATCGTAGTCGCCGAAAGCCGCGCCCCGCGAGGCATTGGGGACGTTGATGCCCGGTCCCGCGTTGGACACCTCTTCGAAGCGTCCGTTGCGCAGGTTCTTGTAGAGGATCTTGCGTTGCGGATATCCGGCTTCGGTCTGCAACTGCTCGACCTCGGGATAGACGTGGCCGTTGCACAGCAGAATGTCGGGCCAGCCATCATTGTCGTAGTCGATGAATCCGCAGCCCCACCCGAGGTACTGCGTGTGCGCGCCGAGTCCCGCCTGGAAGGTGGCGTCGTCGAAGTTCCAGTTGCCGCGATTGTGATACAGCGACGGGGTGTCGCCGGCGAAGTTGGTCTTCACGATGTCGAGGTTGCCGTCGAGATCGTAGTCGGCAGCGGAGACGCCCATTCCGGCCTGCGGCTTGCCGTCGGCTGAGAGGACGCACCCGGCCTCCATGCCGACGTCCACAAAGCGGCCGTCGTGCAGGTTCTTGTACAGGGCACTGGCGGTGGAATCGTCGGCCACATAAATGTCGGGCCAGCCATCGTTATCGAAGTCACCGGTGAGCACGCCCAGCCCAAAGTTTCCGTTGGCCTTGAGGATGCCGGATTTCGCGCTCACGTCGGTGAAGGTCCCGTCGCCGTTGTTGTGGTAGAGAATGTTGGCGTCGCCGTTGAGGCCGGGAGGTCCGCAGGCGACCATCACGCCTTTGTAGAGACACGGGCCGGATTCCGGAACCGGGGCGGTTTTCAAGTCCATGTCAATATAGTTGGCGACGAAGAGGTCGAGTTTGCCGTTGCGGTCGTAGTCCACGAACGCGCAGCCCGTGCCCCAGCGGGTTTTCTTGCCTGCGACGCCGGCCTTCTCGCTGACGTCGGTGAAAGTTCCGTCGCCGTTGTTGTGGTAGAGGACATTCTTGCCGTAGTAGGTGACGAACAGGTCGTCCCAGCCATCGTTGTCGTAGTCGCCGATGCAGACGCCCTGCCCCCATCCCGAGTGCTTCAGCCCCGCCTTAAGCGTGACGTCGGTGAAGGTGCCGTCGCGGTTGTTCTTGAACAAGTGCGAGTAAGGCTCCTCGGCTTTGGGGAAGCCTTCCAGTCGCCAGCCGTTGACCAGAAAAATGTCGAGCCAGCCATCGTTGTCGTAGTCGTAGAAGGCGACGCCGCAGCCGGTGGTCTCCAGCAGATACTTGTTTTTGTGCTCACCGCCGAAGATGGTCTTGGCGTTGAGTCCGGACTCGCGAGCGACGTCGGTGAAGGTAACACCGATCTCGGGCTCGGATTTCGTGGGAGCCGGCGATTGTTGTCCAAAGATCGGCAAGGGACGAGCGAGCGAGAGCACGTCGGAGAAGGTCAGCACCAGCGCGGAACGGCAGAGGGAGCGCAGAAATGTTCGGCGTGATGGTGGCAAGGGGTATCCGTTTGCTCTGATCTTTGCAGGGAGTGAGGTTATTGTCGGGCAGGGCGGAGCGGTTTGCAAGCGAGGAGTCCGGGGACTCGGGGTCAAACCAGCGCTCCACCCGGAACGGATTGTCATCACGAGCGCAGCGAGGGACTTGTTTTCTGCCTGTTCGAACGAACAGCAGATTCCTCGCGCCCAAACCCCGGGCGCTCGTAATGACAATTCTTATGTGACTGCTCGCTCGCAGTCGTTGCCGACGTGTCACGATGATTCGCGGTTCTTAAAGGTACGCATTCAGCAGCCGGAGTTTGCCGAATGTCGGCCCCTTGGTGGCTTCGCCCGCTCCCATGCGCTAGACTCTTAACCTTTGGTGCGTACGACGATCTCGAGGGGGCTTTCGATGCTCAGAAGTGCAGCACGAGTGCTGGCATTAGTCGTCGGTCTTGGCCTTGCATCTCCGCTGGTTCACGCTCAACACAAACCTGCCGCTGCGGACGGCCACCCGTGGTGGCAGCATGCCGTGTTTTACGAGATCTATCCGCGCAGTTTCATGGACAGCAACGGAGACGGCTACGGCGACTTGAACGGCATCGCCTCCAAGCTCGACTATCTGCACGCGCTCGGCGTGGATGCAATCTGGATTGCGCCCTGCTTTCCGTCGCCGCAGGTGGACTTCGGCTATGACGTCTCCGACTACGAGGACATTGACCCGAAGTACGGCACGTTGTCGGACTTTGATCAGTTGGTGAAGCAGGGGAAAGACCACGGGATCGATATCATCCTGGATTTTGTGGTCAACCACACCTCCGACCAGCATCCCTGGTTCATCGACTCGCGTTCTTCGCGTACGGCGAAGAAGCGTGATTGGTATATCTGGCGCGACGGCAAGGCCCCGAATCAGCCGCCGAACAATTGGATCTCGACGTTTGGCGGATCGGCGTGGCAATGGGATGGCAAGACCAGCCAGTACTATTACCACTTCTTCTATCCGCAGCAGCCTGACTTGAACTGGCGCAATCCAGCGGTGGCGTCCGCGATGTACGGGACCACGGAGTGGTGGTACAAGCGCGGAGTTGCGGGCTTCCGCCTGGATGCGGTGGATACGCTCTTCGAGGACCCCAACCTCACCGACAATCCCGTGCTGCCGGGAAAGAACAAGTTCGGCGATCCCAACACCGGGGACAAGTACACGCACAAACTGACAGAGGTGCATGACGTCATGAAGGGGCTGCGGCAAGTGGCCAACAAGTACAACGCGGTGCTGATCGGCGAAACCTGGACCGACAACGTCAGCGAACTGAAGGATTACTACGGCGGCAAGCACGACGAGTTGCAGATGCCCATGGACCTGATGCTGACCAAACTGAAGTTTTCCGCGCCGGTCTTCCGCGAACACATTGGGGCGGTGGATGCCTCAGGTGAGTGGCCGACGTGGGTCATCAGCAATCACGACATTGTGCGCTCCTGGAACCGCTACGGCGACGGCAAGCACAATGACCAGATCGCGAAGGACATGGCAGCAATGTATCTCACGCTGCGCGGTACGCCGATCATGTATTACGGCGAAGAGATTGGGATGCAGAACAACAATCCCAAGCGCAGGGAAGACGTGAAAGACCCCATCGGCCGGACGGGTTGGCCGAAGGAAATAGGGCGTGATGGCGAACGCACGCCGATGCAATGGAGCAACACTCCCAATGCCGGCTTCACTACCGGAATACCGTGGCTGCCGATTCCGGTCACCTATAAGACCTATAACGTTGCAAACGAACTGAAGGACCCGAACTCGATCCTGAATTGGTACAAGGGGCTGCTGGCATTGCGGCATCAGGACAAGGCGCTTCTCGATGGCGACTACATCGCCTTGAACCAGGACGACCCCAATGTGCTGTCCTACCTGCGCAAGTCCCAGGATGATGCGGTTCTGGTAGTCATCAACATGTCTGCGAGTTCGCAAAAAGTGACCTTCGACCTGGCAGGGCAGGGCTTTGGCTCGGGAACGGCCAAGACCTTGATGACGACTCAGCCGTCGTTGAACAGCGCGTCGTCGTTTACGCAGCTGTCGCTGGAGCCGTTTGCGGTTTACATCGGTGAGCTGGCCAAGTAACCTTCGCCGGAGTTTTTGCGTGGCCTGTGGAATTGTCATTGCGAGCGAAGCGAGGAATCTGCTGTTTGTGCGTGCCTCCAATCACGAGGGTGGACACAGCAGATCCCTCACGGCCTGAAGGCCGTTCGTGATGACAATTCAAGATAGCGGCTGCGGACATTGCGTATGCAGCGCTTAATAATCGCCACGACATTGTTTGGCGTGTTGCTAATCGCGCCGCTGGGTCTTGCGAGCCAGTCTCCCGCGCCCGCTTCTGTCAAGCCTGACGCCCATGGCTACGTGGGCAACGAGGCCTGCGCGAAATGCCACGCTTCGATCTTTGAGTCCTATCAGCGCACGCCGATGGCGAACGCCAGCGGCCCTGCGACGGACAATCCGATTGCTGGTGACTTCCTGCACAAGAAGTCGGGAGTGAGCTACCGCATCTACACCCAGGATGGAAAGGTGTGGTTGAGCTTCGAGCGCGCGGGCGATCCGTCGGTCCGGGGCAAGCACGAGTTGCTGTACTACATTGGCGAGGGGCGGCGCGGGCGTACCTACCTGTACTCGGTGGATGGATTTCTGTTCGAGTCGCCGGTGAACTGGTACACCGACAAGCACATGTGGGACATGGCGCCCGCTTATGGAGATGTGCGCGAAGCGCCGATGAATCTTCCGGCGCTGACCTCCTGCCTGGACTGTCACGTCAGCGGTATTCAGCCTCCCATTCAAGGCACGGAGAACCGGTACAAGATGCCGGTCTTCGCGTACTCGGGCGTCACCTGCGAGCGGTGTCATGGGCCGGGCGCTGCGCATGTGAATGGCGGTGCGATTATCAATCCAATGAAGCTCGCCGCTGACCGCCGTGATGCCGTCTGCATGCAATGTCATCTGGAGGGCAACGCTGCCATTGAGAGGCCGGGCAAGCACTTGTACGAGTTTCGGCCGGGAGACGATCTCTCCGAGTACATTCGCTATTACGTCCGGGCGGACGGCGGCCAGCCCAGCTTAAGGGCGACGAGTCAGTTTGAAGCGCTGGCGCAAAGCGCATGCAAGAAGAAGTCGGGCGCGGCGATGTCCTGCATGAGTTGCCACGATCCGCACCGTCCGCCGTCGGCCGATGAGCGGGTCGCGTTTTATCGCGAGAAGTGCCTGGCTTGCCACGCCGGGTTGGGCACCAAGCATCATGCCAACCAGCCGGATTGTTCGTCCTGCCACATGCCCGCCAACTTGAGTAGCGACGTTGCGCATACGGAAGTAACAGATCATCGAATCCCGCGCCGCCCGAACACCGGGCCGGCTCTGGTGGATGCTCAAACGCAGCCGCCTCCATCGCTGCCGCGCCTCGTACCGTTTCCCGACTCGCCAGAAGCGGAGCGCGACGATCGCGATATGGCCCTGGCGTGGGCCTCTATGGCAGAAAATGGCGACGCTGCGGTGGTCAAGCAGGCTGAACAGTTGTTGCGCAAGGCTGTGCAGGAGTCGCCGAAAGATGCTGCTCTTCTGTCGTCGTTGGGTTACGTGGAACGGCGGCGCGGTGCAATCAATGATGCCCGCGAGTTTTACCAGAGAGCGCTGGCACAGGATACCAACCTGCTCGATGCGGCCACAAACCTCGGCGTGATCGAGGCCAACAGCGGGCACCTTCGGGAGGCGGTCACGTTGTGGGAGGGAGCATTCCAGCGCGCCCCAGGCCGAAGCGGCATCGGCATGAACATCGCACGCGCATTTTGCGGCGCGGGACAGATCGGTCCGGCGCGCGAGTTCACCACGCGCGTGCTGCAGTTCAATCCTGATCTCGACTCGGCGAAGAAGTTGCTGAATGGGCTAAATGCGACTCCACCGAAATGCGGAATGTAGTGTGGCAGATCACGGAGCGTTTCAAGGCCGACGCAAGAGAAGTGCTGTTGTGTCGTACCTACGGCACTCGGAATCTCACGGAAGACTTTGACGCGGGCGTGAACGCCCGCTCTACCCACTAACCCCTTATTAAGCCTTAAGACTGATACGCTACGGCGCGCCAGCGGCCTTGGCCTTCGCCGGAACCATCCCCAGCTGATAAGCAAATTCCAATACAACCGCGTTGGTCCACCCGAAGCCTATGACGTTCTCTTTGTATCCAGCAGTGGCGTTGAACTCCTTCGAGCTGCAGACCACATCGTACTTTTCGCGAATGGTGTTGTCCTTCCGGAAGTTGGCGGCAACCGTATCGATCCACTCGCGCGAGACCCGGTCAGCATCCTGCTTAAAGCCATAGCGCCGCATGCCTTCAACGTCGATGAAGTTCACCGGCGCCCAGCCGTAGGGCAGGTCCCATTGCACGCCGGTTTCGTAGGGACTCATGGCGATCCCGCCTTTGTGCTCGAAGTTCTTGAGATTTGCCATGACCGCCCTGGCCTGCTGCGGAGACGCGGCGCCCACCCATAACGGATAAAACGTGGTGGCGTACTGATACTTCGACTGCTCGCCCTTAGTGAAGTCGTAATCGAAATACATTCCAGCCTGGGCGTTCCAAAGATATTTGTCGATCAACTCCTTTCGATGCTGGGCGCGCTGGGTCCACTGCCCAGCCTCGGCGGTCTTGCCCAGCAGTTTGCTGATTGCAGCCATGTCCATTTCTTCCTTGTACAGGAGGCTGTTCAGGCACACGGGAGCATAGTGATGAGTGCTGCCGCTGAAATCGCCAAAGCGGAAAGAGATGTCAAAGCCGGATTCGCGCATGGCGCGATCGCCTTTGTAGTAGTCGGCAGTGAACTGGTTGACCGGCGACTTCTCGCAGGAGTTCTTTTCGCCAGGATCCTGTTCGCAAGCCTCGAAGGTAAACGTCGGGCCAATCAGTTTGGCGGAAGACTTACCCGGCTCGCCCAGATATTGCTTCGCCTGCAAGGAAGCCTGAAGATAGCGGAACACGTCGCGATAGTAAGAATCATGCATGGTGGCGATTTCCGGGACCGGCCCTTCGCCGTAATCGTAATAACGCGACAGGCCAGTATTGCCGCCAAGCTTTTCGCCGCTCGTCCACATAGCATAGTCACGCTGGATGAATGGGTACGACTTCTCCAGCCAAAGGCGCTTGGTCGCCGGGTCGGGCAGGGCGTCATAGAGCGCCATCACCATCGAACTGAGGAACGGCGGCTGGGAGCGCGTCAGGAAGTAGGTGCGGTTGGCGTTAAGGATGCCGCCGTAGTGCTCGATCTCGAAGAAAAAGTTCTCCACCATGCCGCGCGCCAGCTCAAGCCGTCCCGCGCGCAACAGCCCAACCATGATGAAGTAGCTGTCCCAGCCGTACATCTCGTTGAGGAAGCCGCCGGGCACGACATAAGCGTTTGGCAGATAGAGCACACCTTGCCGCGGTGAGCTGTCCATGTTGAGGCTGCCGAGCGAGTCAATCACTTTGGGCAGCGACTCGACGGTGATCTTGCATTTGGCCGGCAACTCTTTGACGGAGGAGGGTTCGGGATAGTTCTTCGGCAGGTAGAGGGTCGAGTGTTCCGGCACGCGAGCGTCCATGACCGTTTTGCAGTCGAGCGGGGAGCGCGTCAACACGTCCCAGCTACGGTCGATGTAGGCCAGCACGTCGGAAATGTTGTTGGGCTGCTGTCCGTGGGCCGAGGTGGCGCAAGAAAGAGCGAACAGCACAGCCAGCGTAATTGCAAAGACCTTTGCGTGAGACACATCTACCTCATTGCAAGCGAAGGTTGGTACAGGCGGACGAGATTATAAGGTAAGTCGGGTTTACGCAATTGGTAACAAGCCCGATGCCCGTTGACGTGGAGTTGATGCGCTAAGGCTTCGGCGCCGCCGGCGTCACGGGAGCGGCGGTGGCGGGCGCGTCCGGTAGCGGCCAAATGACGGACACGAACCACCCAGCTACCAGACCGACCACGCAACCGAAGAGCACCTCGGCCATGCGGCCCCCACCAGCCTGCAGACCCTTGATCCTGGAGTGGTGCTCAAGGCTGGCCGCGATGACGAAGGCGGCGCTGATGGGCGCCTGTCTCCACATGGTTGGAATGCGGACGACGTAGGTGGAAACCAGCACGGTCACGGCCATCGCCACAGGCAAACTTATGACTCGGCTGCCTCCGATGGCAATAAAGACAAGTCCGATGGCACAGCCTACGGTGGTATTAATGATGCGCGCGCGGAAGGTGGAAACGGCCGTCTTCATCAGGGGATCACTGGTAGCGACCATCGAGCTGATGGCCCAAACCGGATTGCTCTTGGCCATCTCGTGCACCGAAACCCACAGCACTGCAGTTGCAATAAAGATACTGAGGGCATAATGAATTCCATGGGCGTCGCCTTGGATAAACCGTTCTATCGCTTTCATGGTTTGGCTCGAGCTCCGTTCCGCCTGATTTTGGTCACCGGCCTTGAGTAGGTCCTAGTCTTCACCTGAGAGTGCTCTTGCAAACAATATACTTTGGTCGGCGTCCTGTTTAGAATCGGAGAAACGCGACGGGTGGGCCTATGTACCGCGATCGGCAACACATTCGTGCAGTTTGGGTGCTGATCCTTAATTTTGTGGCAGCAATTCTGACGGTCACTTGGATCGCTGCCACGCCCGCCGACGCCAGCCATGCACCTACCGGAGTGGATCTGGAAGGGAAAGCGGTAGATCCATTGCGCGCCGATCCCGGCAAGCCGGTGGTGCTGATCTTCATACGAACCGACTGTCCAATCTCTAATCGCTACGTCCCGACAATTCAGCGCATGAGTGGGCAATATGCCGGCAAGACTGCTTTCTGGCTGGTCTATCCCGACAAGTCAGAGTCCAGCGCAGCGATTGAGAAGCATCTTCGCGACTACGGGTATAAGCTTCCCGCCTTGCACGATCCGCAACATTCGCTGGTCAAGTTGGGCCAGGCGCAAGTCACACCGGAAGCAGCGGTTTTCGACGCCAGTGGGCAGCTTGTGTATCACGGGCGCATCGATAACTGGTACCAGAGTTTCGGTCATGCGCGCAGCGCCCCAACCACGCATGAGCTGGACGATGCCATCCAGGCCGTTTTGAGCGGCAAGAAGCCGGAAGTGGCGGCGACAACCGGAGTGGGCTGCTACATCTCGGACCTCGAATGATCAGGTCGCACCAGTTGTTTGCCGGGTTGGCGCTGGCCGTGGCCGTCGCGGCGAGCGGATTGGTGGCAAGTGCCGGTCGTCCGCCGCGCCCGATCAGCGCAGCAATCCGGGCAAACACAACTCAGCCGGATTCCGGCGTAATCGGCAAGCACGGGGTCACCTTCAACCACGATATAGCTCCCATCGTCTTTCATTACTGCGCGTCGTGTCATCGGCCGGGCGAGGCCGGCCCGTTTCCGCTATTGACCTACGAAGACGTTAAGAAGCACGGGCAGCAGATCGTCGCGGTCACCCAAACGGGCTTCATGCCGCCATGGCTCCCGGAACCCCAGCCGTTGAAGTTTGCTGACGAGCGCCGTCTCAGCGGCGAGCAGATTGCGCTGATTCAGGAATGGGTGGAGCAGGGCATGCCGCAGGGCCGCCCTGCAGACCTGCCGCCGCAACCACAGTTCGAGAAAGGATGGCAACTCGGGAAGCCTGACCTGATCGTCAAAGCGGCGAAGCCGTTTCAGCTGCCGGCAAGCGGGATCGACACCTACTGGAATTTCATTCTGCCCGTCCCCATCAACGAAAGCCGCTGGGTAAAAGCCGTCGAAATACGGCCGGGTGACAAGCGCCTGGTGCATCACGCCAACATCCTGGTCGATCGCCTCGAGCTATCGCGAAAAATGGAGAAGCAGCCTGGCGCAGGTTTCGGCGGAATGGAAATCAGGATTGAGTCGGAGTTGTTTGATCCCGACAGCCATTTTCTCTTTTGGAAGCCCGGCACGGTGCCTTACGTCGAACCTGACGGCATGGCGCTGCGCCTCGATAAAGGCACCGACCTCGTACTCAACACGCATCTCCAGCCCTCGGGTAAGCCGGAGTTGATCGAGCCCAGTATCGGGATTTACTTCACGGACAAGCCGGCTACCGAGCATCCCATGCTGCTGCAGTTGGAATGTGACATGCAGCTTGACATTCCTCCGGGCAACGACAACTTCGTGGTGCACGATGAGTTCACGCTGCCGCTGGATGTAGACCTGCTCGCGATTTATCCCCACGCGCACTATCTCGGCAAAGACCTCGAAGCAACCGCGACGCTGCCCGATGGCAGCACAAGAAACGCTGATCCACATCAAGCGCTGGGACCTGAACTGGCAGGCGGTTTACCGCTACGAGCAGGCTGTGCCGCTGCCCAAAGGCACGGTCATCGCGATGCGTTACGTGTACGACAACTCGGACGACAATGTGGCCAACCCCAACCATCCGCCGAAGCGCGTCAAAGGGGGAAATCGTTCCAGCGATGAGATGGCGCACCTGTGGCTTCAGGTTTTGCCTAAGAGCGTTCCTGGTTCCGACCGCGATCCGCGCATGGTGTTGCAGGAGGCGCTGGCGCGGCACCACGTGGACCGCGATCCGGCCGACTTCGAAGCGCGCTATAACCTGGGAGCGATGCTGCAGGCGGCAGGCGACGTACAGGGAGCGGAGGCGCAGTATCGGGCTGCGTTGCAGCTTCGTCCCGGAGATGCGGTGGTAAACAATGCGCTGGGCGCCGCCCTGCTGGCTTCGGGCGATCTCGATGACGCCACCACTCATCTCTCCGCTTCGCTGAAAGCGCGTCCCGATTATTTTGACGCCCACTACAACCTGGGGAGTGCGATGGCCGCGCAGGGCAATTTCAGCGGCGCGGCACAGCAATTCCGCGATGCGGTGCGCTTGAATCCGCAGGATGCGGACGCTGAGGCGAATCTGGGCAGCGCGCTAGCGCAGTTGGGCGAGCTGAAGGAGGCGAAATCGCATTTCGAGCGAGCGCTGCAGCTAAAGCCCGGCCATGCGCTGGCGCAGGAGAACTTGCAACTGGTCGAGCAGATGATGGCGGAAGGGCATGGCAATTGAGGGTCTTGCTGCCGATTCCAGGGAAAGCAGATCCCTCGCCCGCCGCGGCGGGCTCGTGATGACAAGTCGTTACAGAAGATTCCTCGCGCTGAAGCCGCCGCTTCCACCGATTTGTAATCCTATGGGCGGGCAGCAGGCCAAATGTGACACTCGTAATCGCGACTTCCGGACGATGAGAGGCACCCGCTACTGGCTCGCGTCCTGCTTTTGCTGGAGCTGTTCAGCCAGCTTCAGCTCGCGCTCCGCGTCATCAGTTTTGCCCAGGTCGCGATAGGCCTGCCCCAGCAGATGGTGGGAGATCGAATTATTCGGGTCCATGGCAACCGCACGCTGCAAGGTTCGAACGGCGAGTGCTGCCTCTCCCTTCTTCTCCAGCACCTTGCCCATCAGGATGTACGGCCCCGTCGAAGAAGCATCCAGCCAGATCGAGCGTTGCAGCAGGCGCTCAGCTTCGTCGTACTTCTGCACGCGTGAGTAGGCGTCCGCAAGCTTGTAATATGCCGCGGCGTAGCCGGGGTTGATCGCGAGCTCCTGCTGCAGATCGGCGATCGCCTCCGGAATTTTCGACTTGTACAGATGCAGTTCGCCAAGCAGGAAATGCGCCATGGGCAATTTGGGATCAAGTGCGACGGCTTTCTGTGCGTACTCCTCGGCGATGGGATCGAACTCCTGACGGAAGAGCATGCGCGCGGTAAAGAGATAGCTCGCAGCCGAGTCGGGCTTGACGTCGAACATTTTGGCGAACGCACCTCGCGCCTGCGGATAGTTTTTGGACTGGATATAGCAAATGCCGAGGATGTAGGACGCGTCCACGTTAGCGCGCGGATACCACGTCTGCACCTTCTCCAGGTAGGGAATCGCCTCGCTCGGCCGTCCGGCGAGGTAGTACGAGAGACCAAGCAACTGAACCGCTTCGTCGTCCTTTGGGTTTTCAGTCAAGGCCTGTTTCAGATAGTCGGCCGCTTTCAGGTAGTCGCTTTTCTTGTAGTACGCCGTTCCCAGTTCGCGCGAAAGGCCTGCGGGCGGAGGATTACGAGCCGCAAGCTCTTGCAGTTGTGCGATGGCGTCGTCGTACTTCCCTTGTTCGGAGAGACGGCGCGCTTCGGCAAAAATGGCCTCGGACGACGTGGGTTTGTTGGGCTGGGTGTTGTCCACAAGCGTGGGGCGTTGTGCCGCCTGGGCATGCATGGGAACAGCCCCGGCGATGAACGCGACAACCGCCAGAAAAATGGAAACCAACCTAGGGCGTGACATGGAAAACTCTCGCGGGATCACTGGCAAGATTAAAGCACAATCAACGGCAGCTCCTAATCGTACCGAGGTCATGCATCTCACAACGCCCGGCGATCCAAATGCGAACAAACTCGGAAGTGAGCGCAAGAACTGTGCCGTCCCCGAAGCGACTCAGCCCTCTTCTTCCGCCTTACCCAGCACTCCGCCTTCGGCTACGTGCTGGGCTAAACTATGCCGCGCCTACGGCGCTGGTTTAGACGCATGTACGTGTAGTACTCACGAATACAGCACGGTGGATGCGGCCCGCAAAATCCACGAGCAGATACCAACCATTATTTCTTACGCCCACCTGACGTGGACCCAAGAAAGGTATTTGCGCATGGCTGAATCCGTGCGCGCCAGGCCGGACTCCTCCCTGCTAATTGCTAACTGCTAGTTGCTAATGGCTAGTTGCTGGTTACCGCCGCTTCGGCGACGCCAATGTATTTGTCGGCTCCGCCGTAGTAGAAAAGGAAACGGTTGTTCTGGCGAACCATGCCCTCGACGAAGACAACGTTCGGTACTTGGCCGACTTTTTCCCAGGTCATCTGGGG
The DNA here is from genome assembly GCA_963837245.1 of uncultured Acidobacteriaceae bacterium. Classification (GTDB taxonomy): domain Bacteria; phylum Acidobacteriota; class Terriglobia; order Terriglobales; family Acidobacteriaceae; genus Bog-257. The sequence goes on from CAWIMR010000014.1 coordinate 169,911, forward strand.
AGCAAAGATCGGCCGCTCGCTGCGATAAAGCACTCTTCGCGGGTCCTTGCGGTCGAACACGGCAATCCCGGTGCGGTACACGAGCTTGTCATCCGCGCCGTTGTAGATCAGTACCAGGCCGTCGGAGGTCACAATGGGCGAGGGCCCGGGCTCCACGACGCGCGAATCGAACGCGCCTAGCCGGCGTGGCAGCACCGGAGTCTTTGTCTCCTCGGTCCAGTGCAGCAGATCGGGGGATGAGGCCAGCCCCATCTGGTCGGTGTTGTCGGCGGCCGTTCCGAGGAAGTACATCCAGTACTTGCCGGCGATTTTCTCCGGCACGATCGCGCCGGACTTCGTCCACTTTAGGTTCCAGTTGCCCTTGTAAGCGGGAAGAATCACACCTTTGCGGTCCCAGTGCACAAGGTCCTGAGAGGTAGCCAGGCATAGCTGCGCGTCCTTGGTGTTGTAGCCGGTGTAGGTCAAATAGTAAGTTCCGTCGATCTGCGTCAGCCGCGGATCTTCTACGCCGCCATCTTTTTCGTAATCGGTTTCCGGCTCGAGTATAGGCTCTGGGCGCCGCGTGAAGTGCACGCCGTCGGCGCTTTCTGCATACCCCAACCGCGATGTGCCTTGCTTGTCCTGCGCGCGGTAGAGCATGACGTACTTGCCGCCGTGCATCACGACCGCCGGGTTGAAGGTCCCCGCCGACTCCCAGCCATCGCCCTCCGGCGACAGGATGGGATCGTTGTACACTCGGTGCCATGTCCCGAACGGTAGCTTCCAACTGGCCGCGAACAGCAGCACAGAGCACCCGAGCAGCAAGGGTGCCGCACGACGGAAGCATGCTTTCGCCCGCATAAGCTCCGCATTTTATAGGATAGGCAAGTGACCGAGCCCTTAAACTCGCGGGACAACGCCTTCCACTGGCGCCGTGTATTTTTCCCGATTGTCAGTGCGAGCGTCATCCTGTTGTTGTGCCCCACCATCCGTGCGCAGGAAACGTGCGATGTGGAAGCGAAGATCCTGCTTTTGCCGGAACAGAGCCGGTCGGCGGTTGCGAAACTCAAAGCCACAGGCGAAGCGAGTGGGCACGTCTACTTATTCGACACGAATAGACGCGAGCTGTTGTCGCAGGGGGTGATCGTGCGGCTGCGACAGGGGGCCCATAGCGATCTCACGGTGAAACTTCGCCGGCCGGAAGGCAAAGGCCTTTCCGATTCACGTTCAGGCCGCAATAACTACAAATGCGAAGTTGATCTAACCGCCAGCGGCCCGGCTCGCTCGTATTCGATCCGTAAGAAATACGTTGGCGACCGCCTGCCTGCCACCGGGAGCGAGATTCTTGGCCTGCTCAGCCCCGGACAGAAGAAGCTCCTGAAAGAAGCGCAGGTCTCGATTGATTGGGCAACGGTGGAGAGAGTCGAGGACATTCGCTCCACCACGTGGCAAGTCAAAGGACTGCCGGGCTTCGAAGGACTCACCTTGGAGCTTTGGGAGTGGCCGGCGGGCAATGTCCTTGAGTTGTCCACCAGGGCGCAAGCTAGCGCCGGGTCGTCCGCCTACGCCGCGTTGCGGCGACTCGTGGAGCGGGCGGGTTTATCTCCAAGCGACGTGCAGGAGCTCAAGACTTCCGTGGTTTTGAGATTGTCGATCGATCCTGCGGCGCATTGATTGCGTTCGCGGTGATAGGGTGAATGCGCTTCCGCCAGCGCTGCGCCTCCTTGAACGAAGCGCTGGGTCGAAGTACCTTAGGTAACTGTGTCCCCACCAGTTGCGGCAAAGCGTCCGGTCGATGTCATCTTACGCGGTCTGCTACTTCTTGCAATTTTTGGAGTTACCTGCGGCTTACCGGCGCAGACGAAAGCCCACTCTGATAGCCCGCTTGCAACGAGTGCCTACCAGCGTGGCCTGAGTGCGGCGGGGAAAGGCGACCTGACCGCAGCACGATCCGCTTTCGAGCAGGCAGTCAAGCTCAATCCCCGGAATGCCGAGTTTCAAAATGCGCTGGCGCAGGTGATGCTGCGGCAGGGCGACATCGACGGTGCGATCTCGCATCTCCGAACCGCTACGCGCCTAGCGCCGGATGTGGCGCTGCCGCACGCGGACCTGGGGCAGGCGTTGGCGTCGACGGGGTTGCTCGATGAAGCCGCCGCCGAACTCAACCAGGCCGTGAGACTCGCTCCCCAGCAGCCCGAGGTGCATCGCCAATTGGCGCGCGTGTTGAGCTCACAGGGAAAGGGAGACGACGCAATTGCGGAGATGAAGGAGGCAGTTAGACTAGCGTCTGATCATCCGGACTTGCACGACGACTTGGGTGTATTGCTGGCACAGAAGTCGCAATACGCTGAAGCGGAAAAGGAGTTCCGCAGTTCGCTGGCACTCGATTCACATTACCAGCCAGCGCTGTTTCATCTCGGAGTAACGCTGTTGCAAGCAGGCGACAACGATAATGCCGTCCAGTTGCTCAGCCAGGCTACCCAATCAAATCCCAAGGACGGACTTGCCTTCTATTACCTGGGCACAGCCATGGAAGCTAAGCACGATACCAGCGGGGCGCTCCAGGCCTACCAGCAGGCAGCACAGCTTAAGCCTGACATAGTTCCTCTGCAAACCCGGCTGGGACTGCTGTTGCAACGTTCTGGCGATCCGGAAAGCGCCGCGGTGGCGTTCAGGAAGGTTGTGCAACTCACGCCCGACGATCCGGAAGCCCACAACAATCTCGGGCTCGCCTTGATGCAACACGGAGAAGGTCCTGCAGCGGTAAAGGAATTTCAGCAGGCTCTGAAGCTACGCCCCGATGACGCAGCCTTCCGGGGCAATCTGGCCGTGACCTTGTTGCAACAGTCGGAGTTTGATGCTGCGGCCGAGCAGCTACAGGAAGCGCTGAAGCTTGCTCCGAACAATGCGATGCTGCATTACAATCTGGCGCTGGCATTGAAGTTTAAAGACAACTTGCCGGGTGCCATCGCCGAATTCCAACAGGCAATTCAGTTGGATCCTCAGCTTGTGGACGCTTACTACACGTTGGGAGTAACGCTGTGGCAGAAAGGCGATTTTCCGGCGGCCGCCGAGCAGTTGCAGCACGCGGCGCAGATCAAGCCAGACTATGCCGAAGCGTATTACATGCTGGGCACAGTGCTGAAGCAGATGAACAAATTGCCGGAAGCGGCGCAAGCCTTGCGTGAGGCCATACGGCTACAACCGGATTTATTGGGCGCGCACACCAACCTGGCCACAGTGTTGCGTCAAATGGGTGATACCTCCGGCGCAGAAACTGAAAGTCACATAGCCGAACAGCTGAGCAAACAAAAGACCAGTTTGCAGGCTGCGACCTTCGCCACCAATTCCGGTGATCACTTGCTTAACGCGGGAGATATCGATGGGGCGATCTCGCAATATCGAAATGCCATCCAACTGGCTCCCAGCTATGCGCCGGCGCATCATCAGTTGGCGATAGCCTTATCCCGCAAAGGAAAAGCGAACGAAGCTACGCTGGAATTCAAGAAAGCCTCGGAGCTCGATCCCCGGCTGAAACCGCCGACGCCGTAACTGACATTTAGCTTAAAGGATGCCCAATGAAGACACGACACATGCGCTTTTCAATGCAGTGCGCACTCCTGATTCTGTCTCTGGGTGGGTTTACATCCGCGGTGCCGGCGCAGGCGCAGTTCAGCGACTGTCAATCTGCGCAGGGGGAGCTGGTCCTGTCGCGAAACGGCCAGAATTGGCAGTTTCTCGACGCGGTTGGACCGCACTCGGCATTGTTCGGGAAGGAAGACGGTAACTTCGAGGCTTGGATCTATCCGCTCAAGCTGCTACGCGATTTTCATCTCAGTTTCCATGTCGGAGATCATGCAATTCCCGCCGACACCCTGCCGCGCACGATCACCGTACGACCGGAATCCATTTCGATTCGTTACGTGTACGACTCGTTCTCGGTGTGCGAGACCTGGTTCACGCCGCTGCACGATACCGGTGCCTTGGTTGTACTCCAACTGGAAAGCGCCGAACCCGTGGCGACGGAGGCAACCTTCACACCTGACGTCGCGTGGATGTGGCCGGCCGGCTTGGGGGCTGGTTACAGCGAGTGGGATTCCACCGCTCGAGTTTTCCGCTTCGGCGAGGAGGAGCATCGTTTCTATGGGGTTGCCGGATCACCACAGGCGAGCGATATCCGGCAGTCTTACAGCAACAACTACTCGTCCACCAACGTCAATGATTTTCAATTTGGACCGGCGGTGAAAGGATCGGCGACCTATTACTTTGTTATGGCGGCTTCGTTCGAGGGGCGAAAGCAGGCCGACGACCTCTACCAGAAGTTGTTGTCCCAATACCCGCAGCTCCGGCAGGAAGCGCGGCAATATTACAGGGAGTATCTTGACGCTACGGTTTCGCTCTCTCTCCCCGACAGCGATTTGCAGACGGCGTACGACTGGTCGCGTATCAGCCAGGTGCAGGGACTGGTGAACGAACCGTTCGCGGGCGAAGGATTGATCGCCGGCTACGACGTGTCTGGTTCCAACCACCGGCCCGGATTCAGTTGGTTCTTCGGGCGCGATTCGATGTGGACTGCTCTCGCTCTGGATTCCGTGGGTGATTTCCAAACCACGCGCACGGCGTTGGAATTTCTGGCGAAGTATCAAGGGGAAAACGGACGTATCCCGCACGAGGTGCCACAGACGGTGAGTCTGGTCCAGTGGTTCAAGTTGTACCCGTACGGCTTTGCTTCGGCCGATGCCACACCGCTGTACATCATCGGGACGGCTGACTACGTACGAGCGAGTGGCGACCTGGCCTTTGCGCGCGCTAAGTGGGACAGTCTGTGGCGCGCTTATCAATGGCTGCGCTCCACCTATGGCGCGAATGGTTTGGCCCGCAACCAGGGCGTCGGTCACGGATGGATCGAGGGTGGGCCGCTGCTGCCCGTTTCGGCGGAATTGTACGAGGCGGGGGTTGCGATTCAGGCGCAGGAGTCACTGGCGGATCTTGCGCGGTTGCTGCAGAAACCTCAAGCCGAGTCCCTGTCACAAGAACTGGCCACGCTGAAAGGGCGATTGGAGAGCTCGTTCTGGTCTCCGGATAAGAACATCTACGGCTACGCGATCGATGTCGAGGGCAAGCGCATTGATCGAGCCAGCGTCTTGGGCACGGTTCCGATGTGGTTCGGGTTGCTTGACCAGCAGCGCGGTGAGCAGTTTCTGAATGAACTCGCCGGACCGCGCCACCAAGCCGACTGGGGGATGCGCATCATCCCGGAGGACGATCCACTCTACGGCCCCACGGGATATCACTTCGGCAGTGTATGGCCGCTGTTTACCGGATGGGCCTCGGTGGCTGAATATCGCTACCATCGAGCCCTTCCCGCATACACCAATCTTCGAGCCAACGCGCAACTGGTTTTCGACGGCTCGCCGGGACGCGCGACGGAAGTGCTCTCGGGCCGCTATTACACGCCGCTGGCGACCAGCAGCTCACACCAGATATGGTCTTCCGCGATGATTGTGAGCCCCTTGTTGCGCGGAATGATGGGCCTGTCGGTGGACGCGCTGAATTCCCGCGTACGGTTTGAGCCGCATGCGCCGGCAAACTGGACCGACTTCGCGATCAAGAACATCCCGGTGGGCGCTGCCTCAGGGACCTCGTCGACCAATTTGACCCTGTCGTATCACCATAGCGCCGGTGAGATCACTCTGGAAGTCACGCGGCACGGTGAGCAGAGCGTTCAGCTTGAATTCCTTCCCGGGTTCAGCCTGCGAACCCATGTGTTGAGCGCGGAGATCGACGGGAAAGCCGCCAAGTTCGGGACTTTGGAACCCGCCAACGAAGTTGACCAGCACATCACCATCCTCATACCCATAAACGGCGACCATACCGTCGTTCGCCTCAGGCTCAGAGACGAATTCGGAATTGTTTATCCTTACGTCGCGCCTGCAACGGGCACCGTTACCTCGGGCATCAGGTTCATTTCCGAGCACTGGAATGCTGCCCATGACAGGCTTGAGTTGCAAGTGGCGGGCGCGGGGGGAGCGAAGTATCGGGTTCCGTTGACCGGAGACCTCACCGGCTTGACGGTAACCGGCGCGGAACTTGCGCAGGACTCGCTGCAGATCGAGTTCCCGGCTGGCCCATTCGACGCATACACCACCAAAGAGGTGATCTTGCAGTTTCGGAGTCAGTAATTCGCCGGCAGGGTTGCGGCGTCGTCTTCAGATTTCAAGAGATTTCAAGCTGATACTTGGTCTGGGCGCGATGCCGAAGGTCTGCGATCGCCGACGATGATCGCCTTCCAAAAATAGTATAAAAAAATCGGCCGCTAGTGCATTTTTCATATTGACATTCTCGTAAAAAATTCTCTTGACAGGAGATACGTGGCAGGATAACTTTCTGGTCACACCAAATTGTGACGATGGTCACCATCCGGTGTGACTGGGCGCAAGGGACGATTTTACCGGAACTTTATCTATGAGTGTCTGCTACAAAATCGCAGATGCCGCAAGTTCGGGGAGTTCCTTTTTTTGGCGGTCCTCTTTTTCGCTTGATCTTCACTCCGTCGAATCTCCAAACAACGCAACTAACGCAAGGTCGCAGACCAATTCGGGATCCGGCCAGTGCAGTCGGATCAGTACGTGGGGGACGAAATGACGAAGCGGTGCGTAGGGTTCGCAATAGCGATCCTGGTTTTCTCGCTGGTGCCGGTCCTTTCTTTCGGGCAGGTGACAACCGGCAACATTAACGGAACAGTCACGGATCCGCAGGGTGCGGCGGTGGCGGGTGCTAAGGTGACGATCACGGACGTGGCCAAGGGCACCTCGGACACCACGACCACCAACGACTCGGGTAACTACACCGTGACGCACTTGATTCCGGACCCCTACACGGTCAAGATTGAGGCGCCGGGCTTCAAGACTTTCCAGCAAACGAACATTACCGTAGTGGCGGATGCCACGCAGCGCGTTGATGCCCAGGTCCAAGTCGGATCGGCGTCGGAGACCACCGAAGTTACGGCCGAAGCTCCGCAGCTGCAAACCGATAACGCGGACGTCGGCGTCAGTTATAACGAGCGCTACGTGGAGAACCTGCCGGTGTTTAACCGCAACTTCACGGCGTTTGAGTTACTGTCGCCCGGTACCCAGCAGTTGGCCGGCTGGAACCATGCCGCGACGGAGAACCCGCAAGGCGGTCTCCAGATTTTCGTTAATGGCCAGCACTTCAGCGGCACCGGCTTCCAGTTGGATGGAACCGACAATCAGGACCCAATTCTGGGCATTATCGTCATCAACCCCAACTTGGACGCTATTACCCAGGCTACGGTCGGGTCGCAGTTTTACGATGCCGAGCAGGGTAAAGCAATCGCCGGTCTCGTAACCGCGCAGACCAAGTCGGGCACCAACGAGTTGCACGGCAGCGGCTTCTGGTTCCGTCGTACCGATGCCAACCTGGCGCGCGATCCGTTCACCCAGTACGCCCCCAACTCCATTACCGGCAAGTACATTCCGCCCGACAAGTGGAACCAGTACGGAGGTACCATCGGCGGCCCGATCATCAAGAACAAGTTGTTCTTCTTTGGCGATTATCAGGGCACGAAGGAAACCACTGGTGTCACCAACGTACTTACTGTCCCGACGACACAAGTCGTCCAGACTTGCACCGCTGCGGCGGGCTTCTGCAATCTGAGCCAGTACCTGGGGAAGGTAAGCGGCGGTGGCCAGGTTTACTACCCCAATGTCAACAACACAGCCACATTCAATGGCGCCACGCCCGTTCCCGGCAACCTGATCCCGGTTGCCGATCTTAACCCGAGCGCGGTGGCAATTCTGAAGGACTTTCCAGCGCCGACCAACGACGGCCTCCAATCCAACTATGTCGCTTCTGGTGCGGGTTCTTTCAAGCAGAACGCTTTCGATACCCGCATTGATTACAACTTGAACGAGAAAAATCAGATTTACGGACGCTTCAGTCTCGCCTACTTCACCCTGTCGGGAAATCCTTCGCTGGGAGTTCTCGGAGGGAATGGCTTTGGTCCGGGCCCTGGTCTGGCAGGGAGCTCGAATGTCCATAATTACAGCCTGGCTTCGGGTTGGACCCATACCTTCAGCTCGAGCTTGTTGATGGACGTTCACTTCGGCTGGTTCAAGTACAATCCACAAACCGCGTTCTGGGACCAGGGGGCGACCCCGATGACCGGGTTCGGTATTCCTGGGCTTAACCTGCCCTCGCAACCCATATTGACCTCAGGGTTGTCGTACTTCAACATGGGTGGCAATAACGGGACAGGCAACCAGACTGTTTCTGACTTTGGTAACGGTTTGGGTGTGCAGCGTTGCAACTGTCCTTTAACGGAGAGAGAGAACCAGTACCAGTGGGTTGCGAACCTTACCAAGATCCACGGCAACCACACCTTCAAGTTTGGCGGCGACGTCCGTTACGCCACTAACCTTCGTGTACCGAGCGACCAGAACCGTGCCGGCCAATTGACATTCGCCCAAGCGGGTACCGGAAACGGCAACGTAGGCGGAATGAACCTGGCGACCTTCCTGTTCGGTGACGTAACCTCTTTCTCGCGGTTCGTCAGCAGCGTTACGAATGCTACCGACCAGCAATGGCGCATGTTCTATTATGGGCAGGACACCTGGCGCGTAACCCCGAAACTAACGTTGAGCTATGGGTTGCGTTGGGAGGTTTACTTCCCCGAATCGGTTAATGCCAAGGGCAACGGCGGCTTCTACAATATTGTGCAGGGCATCGGCCGAGTCGCCGGCTACGGACCGTACGGTCTCAACGGCAACATCGGCAACGACTGGCACGCCTTTGCGCCTCGCATTGGCATTGCCTACCAACTGTATGACAAGACCGTGATTCGGGCGGGATTCGGCATCAGCTACGACATGGGTGTGTTCGGGTCGAACTTCGGTCATAGCGTGGCCCAGAACCTGCCCGTGCTGCTGTCGCAGCAAGTCAATGCGAATGGCGCCTCCAACAACTACGCCCCGGCATTCAACCTTGCTCCTGGTGGTTATGTTGGTACTCTGCCGGGCGTGGCGACCGGTGCGCCCGCTGGGGTTTTCCCGGCGATTCCCGCAAGCGGTCAGTTGCCGCTACTGGGTCCCACCAACAACGCCAATCCCTATATCCGTCCCCTGAACCAGACCCTGCCGGCAATTGGAGTCTGGAATCTCACGATTCAGCAGCAGATCGGCAAGAACTCCAGCCTGGAGATGGCTTACATTGGAAACCTGGGCCGCCACGGGTTTGCGGGTGATGGTCCCAGCTACAACGTCAATCAACAATTCGCCAACGGTACTTACCCGCTGCAAGGCAAGTTCAGCTATCCGGGATATATCGATCCGGCGACCGGTCAGACGCTGGTTTGCTGCACTACGGGTGTCAACAACTACTTAGGCAACAATGCCAACTCCAGCTACAATGCCTTCCAGGTCAAGTTCAACCAGAACTTCTCGAATGGACTGCAGTTCATCACTCACTTCACCTGGTCAAGGGCTTTGCATTACGACAGCAACTACTTCGCGGACGTTCAGTCGGTTGCGTACGGTCCCGACGACCAGAACCGCAACCTGGTTTGGGTGTTCAGCGGAGTGTATAGCTTGCCCTTTGGCAAAGGCCAGAAGTATGCCAGCGGCGTCAGCGGAGGCATGAATGAGGTCATTGGCGGATGGCAAATCAGCTTCACCAATAACTGGGCTAGCGGCTTGCCGTTTACGCCTAGTCTGAGCAGCTGCCCTGGCAATTCCTCGGGAGTCTGCCGGCCCGACAAGGGGGTTGGAGGCTTCAACTTGGGCGCCGGCGGCCTCATCCACCCGGCGGGCGGTGGTGCTCCCTACGTCCAGTACTTCACCCCGGTTCTTGTGGGTGGAGCATGGCTCGCTCCACCCACCGGGACGATCGGCAATTCCGGCTTCGACTCGCTGTACGGTCCGAGCGACTATACCGCCCAGGCGGCCATCATGAAGAACTTCCAGCTTACGGAGCGCTTCAAGTTCCAGTTCCGCATGGACGCCTACAACATCTTCAACCATGTTGCTTTGGGCTACTCCAACAACCAGGGCGGCGGAGGAAACTGCGTGGCGTCGCTCTCGCCTTCGAACGCTTGCGGTGGCAGTAGCGGGCAGATTCAAGACATCCTGTTTGGCACGACGATGCGTCAGCTGCAGTTCGGCTTGCATTTGTTCTTCTAGCAGCGAGGTTGAGAAGACAATTCGCAGGAGGGAGTCTTCGGGCTCCCTCCTAATTTTTTGCGCGGTTTCAAGCTCCACGTTAAGGCGCAAACACGTCGGCGGCTCAGTGGCCTTTTCGGCGGTTGGATTCTGGGTGTCATAAAGCGACGAATGGCGGAAAGCATGAGCAAGCCTCTTTCCAGGCGCCTTACCCTCGCAACAGCCCTCGTTCTGTTTGCTCACGTTTGGCCAGCTGTAGCGCAGGACCAGGATAGCCCGGAGAACGCCCAGCCCCAAAGCTTTCCGTGGATGGATGTGCAGCTATCTCCAGATGAGCGTGCGGACATGGTGCTGAAGCAGATGACGCTGGACGAGAAGATCGATCTCGTGCACGGCCAGGGCATGCCGGGCTGGGGTAAGCCGAGGCCGAATGACTACCTGGGCAATGGGGGAGCCGGTTTTGTGCTGGGCGTGCCGCGGCTGGGCATTCCGATGATCCAGATGAGCGATGCGGCTTATGGCGTCCGGATGAGCGCTCGAAAACGGCCGCTATTCGACGGCCCTGCCTTCCAATCTTGCCTCGGCTGCTAGCTGGGACCCGCAGGCGGCCTGCGAATACGGCACGCTGATTGGACGCGAACTGCGTGCGCAGGGCTACAACATGAGCCTCGGCGGCGGCGTGAACCTGACCCGCGAACCCCGCAACGGCAGGACGTTCGAGTATATGGGCGAAGATCCCATCCTGGCTGGCACTCTGGTGGGTAACCGAATCAAATGCGAGCAGGCACAGCACGTGATTGGCGACATCAAACATTACGCCGTGAACGACCAGGAGAGTGGCCGTACGGAAGTCAACGTGATCATCAGCAAGCGCGCAATGCATGAAAGTGACCTGCTTGCCTTTGAGATTGGGCTCAAAATTGGAGATCCCGCAGCGGTGATGTGCTCATACAACGCCATCAACGGAGACTATGCCTGCGAGAACAAATATCTGCTGACGGATGTGCTCAAGAACAACTGGAAGTTCAAGGCTTCGTGGTTTCCGACTGGGGAGCGACGCACAGCACGGTGAAGGCGTCAGCCGCCGGACTGGACAATGAAGAGCCGCTCGACGATTTCTTTGGCGAAAAGCTCAAGCAGGCCGTGCAGGCGGGCACGGTTCCAATGAGCGAACTGGATGACCACGTTCGCCGCGTTCTGCGTTCAGAGTTTGCCAGCGGCATTGTGGACTTTCCAATCCAGAAGAGCGTTGTGGATGTGGAGGGCGGCTTCGACACGGCGCGCCGGATCGCGGAGCAGAGCACGGTTCTGCTCAAGAACAAAGGGGTGCTGCCGCTCGATCGCGCAAAGCTGCGTTCTATCGCGATCATCGGGCCCCATGCCGACACCGGCATGATCTCCGGGGATGGATCGGCGCAGGTGGACCCGACGGGAGGGTTGCCTCCAAAGTGGCAGGACCACGTGTGGTTTCCGACTTCGCCTTTGAAGGCAGTCACCGCCAAGGCTCCAGGCGTGAATGTGCAGTTTGATTCGGGAGAGAACCCAGCCTCTGCCGCCGAGCTGGCGCGGAAAGCAGATGTGGCGGTTATATTCGCCTACCAATGGACGAGCGAGGATATGGATTTGCCGAATCTGTCGCTGCCAGAAAACCAGGATGTGCTGATCGAGCAGGTGGCTGCGGCGAATCCGCGAACCATCGTTGTGCTGGAGACAGGCACCGCCGTGCTGATGCCGTGGCTCGACAAGGTAAGCGCCGTTGTGGAGGCGTGGTACGCAGGCAGCAAAGGCGCGGATGCTGTGGCCAACATCCTGTTCGGCGACGTGAACCCGAGCGCCAAGCTGCCGATGACCTTCCCGCGCAGCGAAGCCGATCTACCGCATCCGCGGCTGGTAAAGCCGCCGCCAGGGCCGCCCGAGATTATCGCCGGCACTGTGGGTACACCGTCACGCACGACCTTCAGCGTGAACTACGACGAGGGATTGAAGGTCGGCTACAAGTGGTATGACGCTGAGAACAAGCCGGTACTTTTCCCATTTGGCTACGGGCTCTCCTATACCACCTATGGTTACTCCGATCTCAAAGTTAAGACGGGCAGCGAAACCACGGTGAGCTTCATGGTGAAGAACACCGGAGGACGCGCGGGAGAGGAAGTTGCAGAGGTCTACGCTGCTCTTCCGGCCAGTGCGGGCGAACCGCCTAAGCGCCTCGTTGGTTGGACCAAAGTCCACCTGAATGCCGGCGAAAGCAAACAAGTGAACGTTACGGTTGATCCCCAATACCTGTCGATCTTCGACGAAACCGCAAACAGATGGAAGCTGGTACCGGGTAGCTATACGTTCATGGTCGGCGGATCGTCCCAGGATCTGCCGCTAGTTGAGAAGGTCAGCTTGAAGTGATCAACGCGGAAGGGCGCGCATTTAACTGGTTGGCTCATCGGGCTGCAGCGATTTCCGCGTTAGCTTCTTCCAATGTGTCGGTTGGCTCCTTGGCGGGTGCCGCAAATAGCTCGGCCTGCGGTTCGCCCAGCTTCTCGAATTCCTCCATGCTAGGCAGTTCGGAAACGTCGTTCAGTCCGAAGCGCATCAGGAATTCCTTGGTGGTTTTGTAGAGAATGGGGCGGCCAATAACCTGCTTGCGGCCAGCAGTCGTGATCAGCTTACGATCGAGCAGGGTAGCGATGACGCCGGAGGAGTCCACGCCGCGAATTTCGCTGATTTCCGGCACAGTGACGGGCTGCTTATAGGCAATGACCGAGAGCGTTTCCAATGCCTGCAACGACAAGCGTATCGGCGGCTTCAGGCTCTTGGCGAAGGTCACGACCACATCGTGATGCTCGGGCTTGGTGGCCATGCGATAGCCGCCTGCAACCTGCCGAATCTCCATGCCACGGTCGGCGGCGGCGTAATCTCCGGTGAGTTCGTCGATGATGGCCGTTAGGCGAGACTTGATGGCGTGGAGTTGACGTTTCTCGACGGCTTGCTTCTGCTCTTTGGTCAGATCGCCGGCAGAAAGCTGCTCGCCCTGGAAGAACGAGGGCTGGCCATCAGTCCCGTTTGCCGATAGATCCCTTGCGGCGTCCTGTTTTGCGGATTCCTCAGCCCGTAATTCGGCGAGCGCTGCATCGCCCAGCAGGGAAGCGAGCTGGTCCAGCGTGACCGGTTCTTCGGTGGCGTAGATGATGGCTTCGACTTTGGCTTTCAGGCTCATTCTGGGTGTCGCCGCTACGCGGCTCCTATCTCCAATCATCCTTTACCGGCGGGCTCTCCGCCATCAGGGCGTCGAAGTTGGTGTGCTTCTTGAGCACGATCTCGCCGAAGACCTGGTCCTGGCGCGCCAGCACCGCCTGCAGGCGAATCAGCTCCAGAATCGCCAGAAACGCACACACCAGCGCAGAGCGCGACCGCATATTGCGCAATAGCTGCTTCAGGCGAATCGGGCGATCTTCCAGCGCCAGCCGCCGGCGCACATAGTCAATCATCTGGGAAACTGTGACGCTGTCGTCTTCCACGTCGAAGCTCGGCTTCGACTTTGCGCGCTCCAGAATTTGCTGGAAGGTCCTGACCAGGTCCACCACGTCGGCGGCCATCTCCGGCTCGGCGCCTTCGGCGTTTTGAAATTCCTTCAGCGCCGGATTCGACCAGACCGCGTCTTCAATCTGTTGCTTCTGCAAAAGCATCTGGGCCGCCGTCTTGAAACGCTCGTGTTCAAGCAGGCGGTTCACCAGTTCCAGGCGAGGGTCTTCCTCAGCCGTGAGCGCGTTAGGATCGGGCGGCAACAGCATCTTCGACTTGATGTGGATGAGCAGCGACGCCGTGTAGATAAACTCGGCGGCCACATCCACGTCGAGCTGCTCCATCGTCTCCACGTAATGCAAGTATTGCGCCGTGATCTTGGCTATGGGGATATCGTAGATGTCGATGTCCTGCTTGCGGATGAGGTCCAGCAGCAGGTCGAGCGGGCCGTCGTAAACCGTGCCGACACTGACGGAAAAAGAGGATTCGTCCGGGCCCTTGTGCGCATGGACGTGCGAAGGCGGTGTCTTGGCTTCAGCGTTCGGCGCGTTCGCGGGATTCTCAGACATAGGAGACAAAGTTTATCGTCAATATAGGGGTTCTTCGACTCGTTCGGTCGCCGCGGGCGACCTCACTCGCTCAGGATGACACAACATCCGATTTGTCATCACGAGCCCGCCGCGGCGGGCGAGGGATCTGCTTTTTCCATTCCACAAACAGCAGAGTTGTCGCGCCCTCAAGATCGGGCGGTCGTAATGACAATTCATATTCTCTGCGCTCTGTGTTGAATCACTACTTGCCTTCGCCCGCGCCCTGCGCCGGCGGCTCATACTCGTGCGACAGATTGGCGGCAGCGCGAGCCTCGACCATGGTCGCCTCTGCCACCGCACGCGCCTTCGCCGATCCTTCTTCCAGAATGTCCCACGCCAGCTTGGGATCGGCTTCGTATTTCGCACGCCGCTCCTGGATGGGAGCAAGCACTTGCCACAAACCATCCGCCGCCCAACCCTTGCACTCGATGCAACCAATGCCCGCAGTACGGCAGCCTTCGTACACCTTATCCATAGTTTCGGCGCTGCTGAAGATCTTGTGCAAGTCACCAACTGGGCACTTGTCGGGATCGCCCGGATCGCTGCGCCGGATGCGGGCCGGATCGGTGACCATGGTTTTGAGTTTCTGCCGCAGAGATGCCTCCGGCTCACTCAGCAGGATCGTATTGCCGTACGACTTCGACATCTTGCGGCCATCGGTGCCGGGTAGCTTTGCCGCAGGGGTCAGAAGCGGCTGCGGCATCCGGAGTACATCCCGAGTGTCCATTCCGATCGGCTGACCCGCTCGATCCGCGAGTACACCGGGACTTGCTTCAGCTTGCTTGGGGATAGAACAGGTTGAAGCGCCGCGCCACTTCGCGCGTCAGTTCCACGTGCGCCACCTGGTCCTCGCCGACAGGAACGAAGTTTGCCTGGTAGATCAGGATGTCGGCCGACTGCAGCAGCGGATAACCCAAGAAATCCGTAGGTGCTGAGGTCCTTGTCCTTGATGTTTTCGCGCTGCTCTTTGTAGCTGGGGACGCGCTCCAGCCAGCCCAGCGGCGTGATCATGCTAAACAGAAGGTGCAGTTCGGCATGCTGCGGTACATGCGATTGGATGAACAGCGTGCTGCGCTCGGGGTCGAGACCGGCTGCGAGGTAGTCGATCATGACCTCCAGCGAGTTCTGTTTGACGCTGCTGCGTGTCGGCGTAGTCGGTGGTCAGCGCGTGCCAATCGGCGATAAAGAAAAAGCAGTCATATTGGTCCTGCAGGCCCACCCAATTGCGCAGTGCCCCGACGTAATTGCCGAGGTGCAGCTTTCCGGTGGGTCGCATGCCGCTCAGGATGCGGCCTTTTTTGATGGGATTCGGCATCAGAATCTCAAGAGTTGATTTAGCAACGCGTGGAAGAGCGCCAGGAAAGGGGCAATCAAGATTGACGACCGATGTTGCAGCCCGCCATGCGGGAGGACGAACAGCATGATGATAAGCGCGAAGTAGCCGACCCTGTCATAGACCCGCAGTGTGTCGTAGGAGAGAAAATGGCGGATCACGTGGCTTCCGTCGAGCGGCGGTAACGGAATCAGGTTGAAGACGCCGAGCACCACGTTGATGAGACATCGCGAAGATAAAACAACGTCGCCAGTGGGTGGCGACATCAGCGCCACCGAAATGGGAGCTGACTCCAGCCACCCGACCCGTGCACGATGATGCCAGGGCAATGAATGGAGAGAAATGCGGTGAGGAAATTGCTGACTGGTCCGGCGACCGCGGTAAGAATGTCGTCGCGCATCACGTTCTTGAAGTTCCGTGTGTCCACCGGAGTGGGCTTGGCCCAGCCGAACGGCGGAAAGCCCAGGACGATCAGGATCAAGGGGCATCAGAATTGTGCCGAAAGGATCGATGTGGACGATCGGATTCAGCGAAATACGCCCGAGCATCTTGGCGGTCGGGTCGCCCAGGCGGTTGGCCATCCAGGCGTGCGCCGATTCGTGCACGCAAATGGCGAACAGCAAGACGATGACTTCGAAGAAGATATCGACTGGATTCAGGTGCGTCACAGCTAGCATTCGATACTAACATGGGGGCAACGGTCGGCAGCACCAGTCCTACCTTCCGCCGTAGCGGGAACCTTTGCGTCAGCTTCCGGGGTCTATTTGGATAAGCCCGGTTTGGAGTGGCCGCGGATGTGTACCTGCGGCGGGCCGGAAAGGGGCGGAACGGTGGTGGTAGCTGCGCAGGGCAGTCGCCGTCGCGGAATGTTGTTGCGGACTCCGAATCTATTTATCATTGAGGCACGCCTTTGGCGGGAGCAATAGTAGTGAGTGACCTCGCAAGTGCGCTGGGAGTCCGCACCGCGGAAGCCGCGATCGTGGCCGAATTGAAGGCAGGGTCGGAAGAGGCTTTCGAATGGCTCATCGCGCATTACAACCAGCCGGTTTACAGTCTGGTGTACCGGATTCTGGACGACCCCTCCGACGCGGCCGACACGACCCAGGAAGTTTTCATCAAAGTTTTTCGCGGGATGAGGAACTTCAACGCCGATTCGAGCTTGAAAACCTGGATCTATCGCATTGCGGTGCATGAAGCTTCGAACCATCGGCGCTGGTGGTTCCGGCACAAAGTGCAAGAAACTTCCATCGAGCCTCCCGTGGACGAAGAGCGGTCGGCACTTGGCATTAAGGATCAGTTGGTGGACGCGGCCAAGTCTCCGCTGCAAAATGTTTGCGATGAGGAGTTGCGGGCGCGCGTGGAAACGGAATTAAAGGCCTTGACCGAGCCCTATCGTACGACCGTGATCTTGCGCGATATCGAAGAGCTATCGTACGAGCAGATCGCCGAAGTGATGCAGACCTCTCTCGGCACGGTGAAGTCGCGCCTGGTTCGAGGAAGGGAAGCGTTGCGCAAGCGCCTGCAGCGTCACCTGGAGGCGTTCGGACTGGATCCAGATGTTGGGCGGGAGAAAAAGTGTCGCAAGGGCCCGATAGGTGGTCAAGAGATTGAGGTGATGCCGTGAACTGCTCGGTTGCAAAGGGACTCCTGTCGTCGTATCTGGATGGCGAAGTAACCCGCAGCCAGTTGGCTCAAGTGAATGGGCACCTGCAGAACTGTGGGTCTTGCGCCGCAATCTACTCGTCCATGCAGAGGACGCAGGCATTAGTGGGAGCGGTAGGAAGAAAGGCGGCGCCTCCGGATCTGGCCCTCAGGCTTCGGGTGGCTGTTTCGCAGGAGATTGCAACGGCACAGCGTCCACGGTGGGAGTCATGGCGGGTCCGTTGGGACAATGCGTTCAACGCGGTCATGGTTCCGGCCACAGCCGGCCTGGTAACCACGCTGATTATTTTCGGGCTGCTCATCAGCATGATCTATCCCGGACAGGTCGGAGCCGCCAACGACGTGCCGACCATGCTGTATACCCCGGCGGAGTTGCAGTTCACTCCCTTCGAGTTATCGATGGGTGCGAGCAATGCGGAGTCGATTGTCGTGGAGGCTTATGTAGGTCCCGATGGCCGGGTGCTGGATTATCGCATCCTTTCGGCCCCCGATGATGCGCAAGCCATCCTGCCGGAGCTCAAGAATACGTTGATCTTTACGACTTTTCATCCCGCAACCGCGTTCGGCCAGCCGACCGCCAGCCGTGTGGTACTGTCGTTTTCCAAGGTGCAGGTCAAGGGTTAGTCTCTGGTACGAGTCTGCGATACGTCGACTGCCCCCGGCCTGAGATTTGCGCCCGCGATTCTCACCTCGTAAACTGGAGAGACTGGTTACCTGCCGAAATCAGCTCTTGGCTTCCTAGCCCCTAGCTTTTGGCAATCCGGCATCTGGCACGGAACGGATTGCTGTGAGCTAAAGGCTACAAGGTGAGAGCTCAAGCTGGAGGCTCTGCTGAGCGGTTCTCTTCGTATTCTGGTTGTGTCGCTGACCCTTGCATCGCTGCCTTGCGCTGCTACCGCCCAGTCCAAAGCCACCCTCGATGTCAGCGAGACCCTGTTTAGCATCGTTTCCGCCTTGAACGTCTGTGGCTACGATGCAGAACTGCAATCTTCATCGCCGATTCGACTGCAAGTGCGGGCGGAACTGGCGGAGGCGAATAAGGCGCCGGACGCGGCCGCCAGCCAGCAAAAGATGTGCCGTTTCTATCACGATCACCAGCAAGGTGACAGCGCCCGCGACCTGGCGCAGTACGTTTCGCTGGCCTTGAGTCTGGATGGCCCTCCGGCTTTCACTCCCAGGCAGAAAGAGTCCGACATGCCGCCGGATTCGACCTACGTGCTGGGATTCGTGCCGTTGCTGAAGCAGTACTACGCGGATGCAAAACTACATTCCATCTGGTTGAAGCACCAGCCGCAATATCTCGCCCTGATCGACGAATACCATGAGCCGGTCGCCAAGATGATCACTGCGACGGACAACTATTTGCGGATGCCGTCGTCCGGCTATCTGGGCCGCACCTTCACTGTCTATCTGGAGCCGATGAGTGCGCCGGGGCAGGTAAACTCACGCAACTATCTTCAGGATTATTACTACCTGGTGGTTTCTCCGGCGGCTTCTAATCTTCACATGGACGCGATTCGGCACACCTATCTGCATTTCGTGCTGGACCCGCTGATTGCCAAACGCGCCACAGCGCTGCTGCGGCTGAAGCCGATCCTCATGCCTCTGCAGAAGGCCCCGATGTCGGAAGACTACAAGCTGGACACGGGTTTACTGGTAGTCGAATGCCTGATTCGCGCCATTGAGGCGCGTACCCCGGCCGATCCCAAGCTGCCAGTCAAAGACCGCCAGGCGATGGTCCAAAGGGACCAGGCGGAAGGATTCGTACTCACGGGCTACTTCTATGAGCAACTTCGGGACTTCGATAAGGAGAACACCGGGTTGCAGGCTGCTTTCCCCGACTGGCTGCACAATATGGACATAGACCACGAGACCAAGCTGGCCAAGGAGACGGCGTTCGCCCCCGAGGCCAAACCTGAGGTGGTGCAGGCGGCTAAACCCGCATCACAGGACAAGGTGGTTTTGGCGGAACAGGAGTTGACCCGGGGAGACGTGGAAGGCGCGGAAAAGCTGGCTCACGAGGCATTGGCGGCCAATGACGACCCGGCCCGGGCCTATTTCGTGCTGGCCCAGGCCGCGAGTCTAAGCGGTAATATGCAGGAAGCGCAGGAAAATTTTGAGAAGGCGCTAGGCGTCACGAAAGATCCGCGGGTGGCGGCGTGGAGTCACATCTACTTGGGGCGCATCCTCGATCTTCAGGAGGAGCGGGAGGCAGCAGTTGCCCAGTACCAGGCGGCGCTCAAGACTGGCGACAGCTCGACTGACACCAAGAATGCCGCCGAGCGTGGGCTGAAAGAGCCTTATCAACCGCCTGCTGGGCGGTCGCAACCGCAATAGTTTACATTCATCGAGGCCCGGCAGCTAGAGGGTCTGTACCGAAAGGACAAGGGAATGAAATCGAGATACGCAATTTTGGCGGTGCTGCTGGCGGCGAACATGGCGATGGCCCAGGCCAACACCGCGCCGGCCCAGGCTCCCAGCCAAACCGGGCAATCCCAGGGGCAGAGCACTTCGAAATCGCCGGCGCCGGCCAACCAACAGGCTGCTCCCACTGGCAACCGGGTTCTGCAGGCGAAGTCGCAGGAGGAGCTGAAGGCATACCAGGACGCCTCCACCAAGACGGATCCTGCAGAGATGGAAGCCGCAGCCGACGCGTTTGCTGCGAAGTATCCCAATAGCGAGATGAAGGGCACCCTCTATGGTCGTGCGATGGGACTCTACGCCCAGGCAAACAACAGCGAAAAGACCCTCGAGGCCGGCAAGAAGGCCATTGCTGCCGATCCTACCAACCCCGTTGCGCTGGTACAGGTTGCCTCCATTCTTGCTGAGACAACGCGTGAAACCGACCTTGACCGTGAGCAGCGCCTCGACGAAGCTAACAAGGATGCGCAGGCCGCGATTGACAACATCAATACCGGTCTCGTTCTGCCCCCCAACGCTCCGCCGGAGAGGGTGGCCGCCTACAAGGCAAGCATTCTGACGAGGGCTTACGACACGCTTGGCATGATAAACCTGAACAAGAAGAACTATTCGGCTGCGGAGCAGGCCCTGCTGAAGGCTGCTGACATTAGTAAGGCCAATCCTGAAGCGGTAATTTATTTGAGACTGTCGGTTGCGCAAGACCAATTGAAGGAGTACCCGAAGGCCCTGGATTCGGCGACCAAAGCTGTGCAGTACGCCCCGGCGGGGAGCACCGCGCAGAACCTAGCCAAGCAGCAACAAGCCCGAGTGCAAAAGCTGGCTGAGGCTGCATCGACGCCCAGCCAGGGAACGACGCCGGCAGCAGCGCCGGCTCCGGCGAAGCCTGCTTCGACCCAACCATCGAGTACGACGCCGCCCAACACGCCACACTGACGTGGTGTCGGTGCGGTCTGGTTGTTATCCTCGGCAGCCACGGACGGGCCCTTGAGGGGTCGTAGCCGGGAAACGGGACTGGTGGTCCGCGATATGCCCGCAGGCTTGAACCACATCTATCCGAATGAAGGCTGACGACAACGATCTTTCTGTGTTGGAGGATGCTCTTGGGCATCGCTTCCAGCGCCGCGAGCTGCTGGAGCAGGCGCTAACCCACGCTTCGTATGCGCGTGAATTGGAGTCGCAGAGCGCGGCGGGCGGCGCTCCCATTCTGGCGCCCGATAACGAGCAGATGGAGTTTCTGGGCGACGCTGTCCTTTCCTTTGTTGTGAGTCAGGAACTCTTTCGCCGGTTTCCGGAGTACCAGGAGGGAGAGCTGTCCAAGCTGCGCGCCCACATTGTCAGCGCGCGGCATTTGCTTCGTCCTGCGCGGGCTCTGAGCACGGGACAGTTTCTCCGTCTGGGCAAAGGCGAGGAGCGAAGTGGCGGCCGCAGCAAGAGCGCTTTGCTGACCGATGCCCTGGAGGCGATCATCGCTGCTCTGTACCTGGACGGCGGGCTCGAGCCGGCACATCGCTTTATCTTGCAGGCCATCCTCGAACCCGAACTGGTAGAGGTGCACAAGCTTGGCGACAGGCAACTCCCGGTGATGGATTACAAGTCGGCCTTGCAAGAGGCGGCGCACGCCAGCGGAAGACCGCAGCCTCGCTACGTCCTGGTTAAGGAGGAAGGTCCCGATCACCGCAAACTGTTCACCATGGAAGCGCACGTTGCAGCGTCCGTTGAGGGGGACAAAGGATTCGTACGGCGCAGCGAAGGCAGCACCAAGAAGCTGGCTGAACAAGGGGCTGCACGAAAGGCTTGGGAATATCTACAATCATTGCAGGCAGGTTCCGCAGGATGCGCCCCTGGTCCTACAGGTGAATCTTCTAAGCCGTTATGAGCGAAGTGAGCACCCACCCACAAGTTGCCGCTCTTCCGGAAAGGCCAAAATCCGGCGGGAAGCCTCTGGCTAGCAGTCCTGCCGGCGGCATGAACTTGCTGCAGTCACTGGCCACCACAATTGTCATTGCAGTCTTTGTCATAACCTTCGTTGTGCAAGCCTTCCAGATCCCGTCAGAATCGATGGAGAAGACGCTGCTGATCGGTGACTACCTGCTGGTGGACAAAGTCCATTATGGAAGTTCGCGCTTCTGGAGGTGGCTGCTGCCGTATCAGGCCGTTCATCGGCAAGATATCATCGTGTTTCGCTATCCCGTCAATCCGAGGCAGCACTTTGTGAAGCGCGTTGTCGCGGTTCCCGGCGACCGGGTCCGCCTCATCAATAAGCATGTTTACGTCAACGGCATCCGGCAGGACGACGATTACGCCACCTTTAACTGGGCCCAGCGCGATAAGTTCAGAGACAACTTTCCTGACGGTGGCTTTTACGGCGACAAGATCTCCGCCAGGTGGTTTCTCCAGGCGCAAAAACTGCTGGAGGACGGCGAGCTGATTGTCCCTGAGGGATCGTTTTTCGTTCTGGGCGATAACCGGGACGACAGCTACGACTCGCGCTACTGGGGCTTCGTCCCGGAGGAGAATGTCGTTGGCCGTCCCCTTCTCATTTACTGGTCGATGGACCGGAGCGCTCCCATCCTCGCCAGTGGCCTGCCGTCTGATAGACTTTCGAGTCTGGCGCACAACGTAACTGACCTGGTCGAAAGTCTGCGCTGGCGCCGCATGTTGCGGACCGTGCAGTAGCTTTCGACCGATAAGCCCGCAGCTCCGAGGAATTACGCATTTGGCTGGAACCAAAAACTCAGTGAAGACCGCGCCGCCCAAGGCCCAGAGGGCGGCGGAGGCGGAAAAAGCGGCCAAACCGAAGGAGACGACTTCGGAATTCATCGCCTCCATGGCCATCGTGGTCGTGACCGGGCTGTTTATCATCACCTTTGCTCTGCAGGCATTCGAGATTCCGTCCAGTTCCATGGAGAACACCCTGCTGATCGGCGATCACGTTTTCGTGGATCGCATGATGCTGGCGCCAGTAACTCGATGGGTCGATAAACTCATCCCCTATCGCGATCCCCGGCACGGAGACATCTTTGTCTTCATCTCACCAGCTCAGCCGGGCCTTTACGTTGTCAAGCGGGTAATGGGTATTCCGGGTGATCGGATCCACCTGCAGGACGGTGTGGTTTATCGCAACGGCGAACGGCTGGATGAACCTTACGTAGTCCGTAAAGGCGATTACAGTGCCTACCGCGATAACTTTCCCCGTGTTCCGCCCGGTGAATATGACGACGTAACCGCAGAGTGGAGGGCGGAGCTATCCTCCCAGGTTCAGAACGGCGACCTGGTGGTGCCCCCGGGAAAGGTTTTTGCCATGGGCGACAACCGCGATGTCAGCCTGGATAGCCGTTATTGGGGCTTCGTGCCGCGCGAGAATGTTATTGGGCGGCCCATGTTCATCTACTGGTCGTTCGTAACGCCGCGAGACGAGTACCAGCGCCAAGGCTTGGGCGATCGGATAGCCTGGTTCATCGACATCGTCATTCACTTCTTCGATAAGACGCGTTGGTCACGGATGCTTCGCGTGGTGCATTGATGGCGGGCCGCGCGTCACGGCGGCTGATGTGGGCGACCCTGCTGTTGCTCGTGCTGGGGCTGCTGGTGCCGCCGTTCATCAACGTCAATCGTTATCGCAAGCGTGTGGCCGATTCGATAGGCCGCGCCCTGGGCCGCGATGTCCTAGTCTCCAACATCGAACTAAAGCTCTTGCCGCGGCCAGGCCTCGTCCTTTCCAATTTTGTCGTCGCCGAGGACTCCAGCTACGGCGCAGAGCCCATGTTACGCGCCTCCACGGTTACAGCCTACATTCGTATGACCTCGCTCTGGCGGGGACGGCTTGAGATCGGGACCCTTGACCTGGATAGCCCCAGCCTTAACCTGGTCCGCCGTTCCGACGGCCATTGGAATCTGGAAGAACTGGTCGAACGCACCGCACAGGTGGCTTCTGCTCCCACCACAAAGATGCGGCCCGAAGCACGTCCACGTTTCCCATATGTGGAGGCGACTGCCGGACGAATCAATTTCAAACTAGGGCAAGTGAAGAAAGCGTTCGCTTTCACGGACGCCGACTTTGCGCTATGGCTGGAATCAGAGAGCCAATGGGGCATACGTCTCAATGGGCGTCCCATGCGCACCGACGTTGGTCTCAGCGACACCGGCATCCTCAAGCTGGATGGGCGATTCCAACGTGGCTCGGCCTTGCGAAACACTCCGGTGAATTTCAAGCTCACGTGGGCTGCAGGGCCGCTTGGTCAAATTACGGGTCTGATCTTCGGGCACGACCGGGGCTGGCGCGGCGTTCTAAGTTCGAGCGCGACGCTTACCGGAACCCCGGAGGCGCTGGGCATCACGCTGGACGCCCAGGTGGATGATTTTCGGCGCTACGATATCGCCCTCGGCGAAGCACTGCGTCTGCGAGTACATTGCACCGCATCCTATTCGTCCCCAGATGACGCGCTGCACGACCTGCAGTGTGAATCACCCGTGGGGCAGGGTATTCTCAGGGTCCGCGGGAACGTACAGGGATGGCTTGGTGAGGCCTACGATCTGGGCATCACTGCCGAGCAGCTGCCCGCCGAACGCCTGGTGGCGCTTGCCCGCCATGCCAAGAAAGACCTGCCGGCAGATCTCAGTGCGACTGGCGACGTCGAAGCCGTTTTTACGGTCCGCAAGCTCCAAAGTGGAGTGCCCACGTGGGGTGGAGGCGGGCGCTGTGAGCAGCTCGCACTCCACGCTGGCGTGTTGAAGGCGGACCTCGACATCGGGGAGGTACAGTTCGTTGTTCCCAGCGCCTCCCCTGCAAAGAACAAGCGCTCGGCTCATCTGCGTACCCCGTTGTTCTCGACCGGCCTTGGGAAAAAGGCGAGTGCTAAGGGTCAAGCTGCCGATGCAGGACTGCGTCTGGTGGTGGAGCCTTTTCCACTGGCGTTAGGTGCAGCCTCTCCGGCGACCGGCAGCGCCGCCTTCGACCAGCAACAGTACAGCATTAACCTCACCGGTGAGGCCGAACTGGCGCGGCTGTTAGACGTTGGTAAGGCCCTGGGTGTCGGCACCCCGGGTGTCGGCCTGGCTGGGCTCGCACAAGTGGATATGGAGGTCGCCGGAACGTGGGTCGGCTTTGCACCCCCCGTCCCGTCAGGCAGGATCCAGATGGGCGCTGCAACCGCTGAGTTGCAGGGCGTTTCCGAACCGTTGCACATCGTGTCGGCTACCGCCGCACTGGCCAATCAGGCAGTGAAGGTGACGGCGTTCACAGCTGCTTTTGCCCAGGGCCCGGAGATGAGCGGATCGGCAACTTTTCCGGTGCATTGCACATCTCCCGAGACTTGCGTCGTACATTTTGACGCGCATACGGATGACGTTTCGCTGTCCCGGCTGAATCGCCTGGTGAATCCGAGCTTTGGTACGCAGCCATGGTATCGCTTGTTGGCTCCCTGGCAGCGCCGCCAGGATGCACTGTTGAAGCTGCGTGCCAGCGGGCACTTCACTGCGGCGCGATTGGAAATAGGGTCCGCTGTTGCAAACAACGTCAGCGGTGCAGCTGAGCTCACTGACGGCAGACTGCGCGTCAGCGATTTCCGTGCCGATCTTTTCGCGGGACACCACACTGGAACGTGGACGGCCGACTTTACGGTGTCGCCGCCGAGGTTCGCAGGCTCCGGAAACTTGACGCGAGTGTCGATGGTGCAGCTCGCATCTCTTATGCACGATAACTGGGCGACCGGAACGCTCGATGCCAAGTACAGCCTCGCTATGGCTGGCTTGACCGCCCCCAGTCTGCGGGACTCGACCAGTGGCTCCGCAGTCTTCAGCTGGCAAGGAGGTGTGCTGCGACATGTCACATTCGACCCCCGTGGGACTCCTGTGTCGTTCTCCGATTTCGCTGGCACCGTCAGCCTGCAGAATGGGATCTTGAACCTGGCCGACTGCAAATTGCAGTCAACAGGCGGTAGTTATGAGGTAAAGGGCACCGCCTCGTTCGATCGGAACCTCGATCTCCGCTTCGAACGCGTCGGAGGCCGGGCATACGCCATCTCCGGCCCGCTCGAAAAGCCGCGAGTGGAGCCCGTTCCGCTGCCACCTTCCGCTGAGGCAGCACTGCGATGAGTGGTTGGACTCAGTGTGCAAGCTGGAAGGGCAAGCCGCACCGTGGTGCGGCACGCATCAATCGGGGCTCGTCAAAGCGGGGAGTCTTGCTGTTGTTGCTGGCCGCTGGAGCTTTGGCCACAGGTCTCACCGCGGGGGAACAAGGGGACCACCATAACCCTGAATTTCGCAGCATACAGGCGAAGATTGCCTTTCTGAAACAGAACGCGGCGAAGACACATCCCGACCCGAAGCCGGTTGCGTTGACCGAGCGCGAGGCCAATGCCTATTTTAACGAGGGAGGCGTGAAGTTACCGAAGGGGGTAAGCAACCTTCGCCTCACATCGCAACCGGGGATCATTGATGGTCACGCGCAGGTTGACTTCGAGAAAGTCATGGAAGGGAAAGTCTCTGCCAACCCGCTGTTGAGCTTGTTCAGCGGCGTGCACGATGTCCACATCATAGCTCAAGCGGCGGGCGCGGCAGGAATGGGGACGATCCGGGCGCAATCCGCCTATCTCGACGACATTGAGTTGCCTCAAATGGTGCTGCAGTTCTTCGCTCAACACTACATTACTCCGAAGTATCCCAACGTTGGGGTCACCAGCACCTTCAAGCTGCCGCTGCGCATCGACAGCGCTGTTGTGGGGGCTGGCGAGGTGGCGCTTACCCAGAAATGACGTGTCGAGACCGAAGGTGCGCCATGCGGGGCTACCCTCCGTGTCCGCAAACACTCTAAGTGCCCGCCCTAGCCGCTTGCCTAAGACTTGGGTGCAGGCGCCGAGTCGCTCGGCGTACTTGATCCAGCATCGTTGGTACCGGTACTGCTGCCAGGGCTGACGGGTTTCTTCTTCTTGCGGACCGTTTTCGGGGGTGGCTCAGTGTCGTCCACTACGACCTTCTTCGGCGGGGCCGCCGGCGTGGCGGCCACCTGCTGCTGGGCACGGACCTGGCTTCGCAACTGAGTCAGTTCGGTCTGCGTCGCGGCGGTCAGCCGCTCCAGCGCCTCTCCCAGGTCCCGCCGTACCGACGCCATGACTTGGAAGTGCTCCGCCAGAGCTTCGTAATCGCTTCTTGGACCGTACGCTCCCGCCCACTCAGCCAGCGTTCCCATCACGTCATACAGGGCATTCAGATTGCGGTAGAGCTTGAATTCGGCATTGAGATCCTGCGGGGCCGAACGCACAGTTTCAATCAGGCCTGGCAACGCGGAGGTCAGATTTCTTTGCACGGAATCGGCATTGCTTTGCGCCTGCCGTTTGGACTCGCTGTCAACCTTCCACTTCTCAATTCGCATATGACCAATGTCCGCGGTCGCCTGCGAGGCGGCGGCTTGCAGGCGGTCCAAGTCGGGCAGAATCGATGTCATCGAGCCACTGACGACGCCGGGTGAAGTCGCAGCCGCGGCGCTTGAGTTGGGGGCGGCCGTTGGCGGCGTTTGCGCAGCCTCCTGGGCGGCGGTCGGCAACAGGAGGTACAGCAGGAACAAATAAATTCTCATCTTTCCATTCCCGTCGGGGAGGCTTTGCCAAGGACTCTTGCGGACGAGGCGGCGTAGTCTTTTCTTGAGCCAGTTCTAATTGGATGCGGCGAGACGATGTAGCGGCGACGACCTGACTAGAAGCTCTAGTTTACTCCTGTGGCAAACTCGCCGTTGGAGTCCCCCACGCCCGCCGAAAAGGTACCGGCTGAATTGGGGCCAGCCGGCTGCCCGCTGTTGCGTTCAGCAAGATGTCGAGGGGCCGGGCTCGCCGCCGACAGTGCCATGGTCACCTCGAAGCTATAGATGATGCTCGGACCGCACTGATGGAACACCTGTGCCCAGATACCATCCTGGTTTGACTAAGCTATGTTGCTGCGAGAGAATGAGACAGGCGCTGCCCCTGGGCAGTGTTCTATCCTCGAAGTGGGCCTGTGGCGCAGCTGGGAGCGCGCTTCCATGGCATGGAAGAGGTCGTCGGTTCGATCCCGACCAGGTCCACCATATTTCTCAACAAGTTAGACGGGGCGAGTGTTCACAGCCGGGCTGTTTGTGTCATGGTTTGTGTCATAACCCGCCGTTTTGGTGCTTGTGGCAAGGGCTTCCATCGCGTTGCGCTTTGCTTCCATCCGCACGTGGCTGTACCTCTCCAGCATCCTTCTGCTGACGTGACCCGCAATTGCCATGATGGTCGAGTCCGACGTGCCACCCTCCGCAAGCTGGGTGATGGCGCAGTGCCGGAGATCGTGAAACCGGAAGCCGGGCAGCCCTGCTTTCTTCGTCAGAGTCCGCCAGGCTGACCTCCAACTCTTGACGTGCGTAGTCGGGTCAAACGCAGTGACGGTGTAGCCGATGACTCTCTTGCCGCTGAATGTGAACTTGGGCACGAACGCCGCGAAGATGTAATGCGACGCCTCGACAGGGGCGAAGGACTCCGCTCTGCGACGCAGCCGGGCCAGAGCCGAAGCAGCCACGTCCGTCAGAGGCACCACTCTCTCTCCGGCAGCCGTTTTGGACGTGCGGATTGTCAGAGTCCGAGCGAACAGGTCAACGTCTGACCATTGCAGGGCTTTCAATTCGCAGCCCCTCGCGGTTGTGTTCAGGCAGAGGATCGCGGCGAGATATGCGGTTTCCCACTCAGGCCGCATCACAGCCGTTTTAAGAAGCCGCTGCTTGTCTTCCTCAGTTAAGGCTCGCCCAATCGTGTTTGGCTCTTTGAGGGGCCTTATATCGTCAGCAACGCGTGCCCAGAGCCTCGCTCGCTTCATGACGCGGCGCAAGATACCCAACTCTGCGTTGAGCGTGGCGGGACCGACTCCCTGTTCCGCCCTCCAGGTCCGGTAATCGGTGATTCGCTTCACCGTTATGGCCTTGAGCGGTTCCTGTCTGAAGAAGGCTCGCAGTTGCACGAAGAGTTGTTTCTCTTTCGCTTGGCTGGCAGTTGCTAGTTCAAGCTTGCGAGCGCTCACGTACTCATCCGCTGCCTGTCCGAAGGGCAGACGGGCGAGAGCAGTGGAGTTGGCTGTCAGCTTTCCTTCGGAAGCCTCAGCGATGAGTTGTTTCTCGTTGGCCTGCGCTTCTCTCCAGTCCGTCGTTCCCAGCGACTGGCGAAACCGCTGACCGTTGACAACGAAATGACAGTGCCACGTCTTACCGCGTTTTTTGAGGGCCACGTTGCTGGCCTCCTTTCTTACTCTTCGGAAATCCTTTCCCGCGTTTCTTCCGCTTTTGCCGTTCCCGATACCGCTCCATTCCCGCAGCCACTCGGCACCGGTGCGAGCAATACTCCTTCGCCGCACGAGTACGGATAAACGGAGAATGGCACCGCTCACACACCGCCAGCGATCCCGGTTGGCCGATCTGGGACAGTGTCAGGGCGTGCAGCGCGGTTGAGATGTCTTTGCAGTAAATGCCCGGAGCAAATCTCTTCTCATGCTTTGCCCACCAGACAATCAGGCGCACCTCTCGTATTCCCTCATTGAGCGTTTCGCCCAATTGATGGAGGGGACTCCGACGCACATCGTTCCAGAAGTGAGCTCCAAAAAAATATCTATCGTCAGGGTCTTCAGGGCCTACAGCGTCCCAGTACCGGCTCACAGCGTCTCGCAGCGCTCTCCCGTCACGCTTCTTGATCGCGTCCGCCAGGCCGAGAAGAAACAGCAGGTGACGGCGACTCCCGTCGGGCACAACTCCAAACTGTTTTTCAAAGCCCTGCCTGCCGTGTTCATCCAGGAAAAGCCGGAGGGCATCGGCGGGTACCACGCGAACATCCTGCGTTTTGGCTCCCTGAATAACCCAACCGGCTCCCTTCGCTACTGAAGACGGTATAAGAATCGGGATGTTGCGCTCCGGCATTGAGAGGTGCGTTAGTGCTTCGTTATGGTTAGCCCTTTTCATATCTTGCAATAACTAATCCTATATGTTGTAGTAGCTGCTGTCAAGCGTTTTAAAGGAGGTTTAGACGTGCCGAAAGAACTGAATGTGATGGAGGCTACCCGGCGTCTCGGAATAGGGCTCGACGCGACTTACAAATTGATCTATGCGGGCAAGCTGCCCGGTCACAAGGTGGATGGCCGCTGGCGCATTCCGGCAAAGGCAGTGGATGAGCGGCTGAGAGCACAGGCCGAACGTCAGCAGCAAACAAATGCTCCAACTCAATCGAAACGGCGGGCGAGGTAAGGCCATGCCGGACACCGTGCCCCAACTGCTCACCTTGCGGGACATGGCCGATAGGCTCCGCGTATCGCCCCACACGATCAGGTCTTGGATGCGCAAGGGAAAGTTGCGCCCTGTGAGAATCTGCCGCCGGTTGCTATTCCATCCCGATGAGGTTGCGCGCTTCTTGACAGAGGCGAGGTCAACTGAGATGGCGACAGTGAGCACTGCGCCCGATGACAGCCATTGCTAGCGGCATGGGAGCGCAAGTGAATGCGCTAAGCCTGCCGCAAGGATGGCAGGTCTGTGATCTCTCCGACGCAATAGCCGGTACGGGACAAAAGCCACCGTGGGTGATTGAAGACCTGTTGCTAGCCCGGAGCGCAACCCAAGTGTCGGCTCACCCACACAGCATGAAATCGCTCGCATGGCTGGCCGCGTGCTTGGAATCAGTCGCGGCACACAAGGTTTGGGGTCACTTCGATGCATCCTCTGTGAAGAGTTCGCTGTTCATCGAAAGTGAAGACTCAAGATGGGTGCTGGAGCAGCGGTTGCGAGGCATCGCAAAGGGGTTGGGACTAAAGGGTGCCGAAGATGCTCCGGGGTTTCACTATCTGCGCACCGGGCCTTTCGATCTTGTCAGCATGGAGACGACTCTTGCTCAAATCCTTGACCACTATAAGCCTGACTTCGTGGTGCTGAGCACGTTACAGAGCTTGCTCGCGGGGCGCTCTTGGAAGGAGCAACAGGACATGCAGCCTGTTAACTCGCTGATCGTTCGTCTTGCGGATCAGTACTGCCCGATTGTGCTGATAACGCACTCTCCCTGGGACACACGCCAGAAGCGAGCCATTGGAACCATCTCCCAAGCCGCAAACTTTCTTACCGCTCTGCATTTCGAGAAGACGAGCAACGGCGACGGTACATTCGTGCATGTCACGCTCGACAGCAAGCTGGGAGCTGAGGAATCGGACTTCACACTCAAGCTGGAGACGGAGGGCGAAGGCAAGGAGCGGGAGGTCCGCCGATTCATATATCAGGGTCCGGGCTGGCCCAAGGGGATGGGCAAAGCTGCTGTTATGCAAGCGATCAGCGCTGACCCCGAAGCAAGCTCAAAGGAAATCGCAAAGCGCGTGGGAGTGACGCCCCGGTACGTCCAAAAGATCAGAGAGTCCCTGAGCGAGAAATCGCATAAGTAGTTCGCACGTCTGTTCGCGGCATGGTTAGCAGTCGTTCGCCAAGTTGTTCGCGGGCAGTTCGCCATTGCTGCGCAAGCGATTGATTCTGAGTATCATTGCTCCAACAAGATTGTTCGCTTTCTTGTTCGTCGCAGCTTTGCGCGAATGCGAACGAACAGTGTGGCACTACAAGGTGCCACTGTTCCGCTTCAGAGTTCGTGCTGTAGGCAGGTAGCGGCGTTCTACCTCCTGTCTCCTGAGAGGTGGCACTAATGTTCTGCGGCAAATGTGGCGTTCAGAATCTTTGCACTTTTGCCACTACAATTTCTGTCGGATTCATCAGTCATTGCGCGTAACGCCTGCAATGGCCGCTGGAGTCACAACTGAGGTTTGGTCACTGTCTCCACTAATAGCTTGATGTACCTTGTCTGGTGCGTAGCCAAACCTCTTAGATGCGAGGTTAAGCCATGAATCTTCCACCTTTGAGTTGGCTGTTTGATTTTCATTGCCCGTGTGGTGACTCCATTCCTCTCCCGCGTCAAAGCCCATTAGGAAAATACGAAGGTCAGTCATATCTACCCACGGCAGGTTGGCCGATAGCATTTCTATGTAGAAGGCGCGGGCAAGTGTACGAGTGTTACGCCGAAGAGATTGATCTTCGCCCCGTACAAAAACCCTACCCACACTCTGGCCGTATGGTTCTCTGGGAGATTGAAGCGAGATGTGCCCACGGAAGCTGCGAACTGACGACACCCATATATGCCAGGTATCACGAAGAAGATACCGCAGACCTAGTAATCGGCCTAGTATTGAACGCCGATCCCATACTCGACTGTGCGACGCACGGTTTGAAGCTGCGGAAGGAGAAGATAAACGCGAAACCGTTGGTGTTTTGAGGCTTGACGTAGAGGCTTGCCGCGACATAGAGTCTCCCCTAGTCGCGGCTCGCCAAACCCGCGCGACAAAAAAGATTTTTGAAAAGCTCCGGCTGGCACCGGGGCTTTTCCTTTTCCGCTTATATCATGTGCCGTCAAGTGGTACAACGATCCGGTAGTGTCCTAATTTGGCTTCTGGTGCTGGCGCTATGTGTAATCGTTGTAAGTCAAGGAGCCATAAGGCTCCAAAGTCACTTCCCCATTGCCGAGGCGGTAGCAACGGCAAAAGCGGGCATAGTGCTCTGTGCCGACGATATCCCTGTGACCTGCCCCCCATCTTTAGTCCAGGGATAATGAGACTTTCTCCGGGTTTGGATTCTCCAGCGCTACGTTCGTAACCACCTTCTCGTAGCCGTCGAGGCTGTGGGAAAGTGGGAAACGCGCAGCGTTTTCCAAGCGGGCGCAGCCCGCGTCTTTTCCACAGTTTCTTGCCGTCGCAGATTTAGCAAACTCCTCCGGGGTGCGATAGCCCAGTGCCGAATGCGGTCGGATCTGGTTGTAGTCCTGCTTCCACTGAGCGATCTTTTCACGTGCATCGGCAAGAGTGCTGAACCAGTTCTCGTTCAGGCACTCGTCGCGGAAACGCCCATTGAAACTTTCCACGTAGCCGTTCTCCATCGGTCGTCCGGGTTGAATCGTGTGCCACTGCAGGCCCTGTTCGTAGGCCCACTGATCAACCGCGCGGCTCACGAACTCGGGTCCGTTGTCGCTGCGGATCTGGCGCGGCAGTCCGCGTCGCTGCTTCAGTTCTTCTAGTACGCGCACCACCCGCATGCCGCCCAGCGAGGTATCGACCTCAATCGCCAGGCACTCCCGTGTGTAGTCATCCACGATGTTCAAGGTGCGAAACCTCCGCCCCGAGCTGAGCCCATCGGTCATGAAGTCGACCGACCACACTTGATTGGCTGCCATGGCTTCCGGCAGCGGCTGGCGCACCGTACTGCGCTTTCTCCCACGCTTGCGCCGCAACGATAGCTTCTCCTCGACATACAACCGGTACACCCGTTTATGGTTCACCTGCCAGCCCTCCCGCTGCAGCAGGACCTGCAAACGCCGATAGCCGAACCGGCGCCTGACCTCCGCTAGTTCACGCAGCCGTACCCGCAATCCCCCTTCTTCCGGCCGCCGCCGCCGATACCGACAGGTGGCACGATGCATCTCCATCAGCCCGCAGGCGCGTCGCTGGCTCAGCTCTACTTCCCCTTGCATCACCAGCACCGCCTCTCGCTGCGACTGCGGGCTCACCACTTTTTTGCGACTACCGCCTTCAATGCCCGAATGTCCACTGCCTGTTCGGCCACGATGTGCTTCAACTGCCGGTTCTCCTCCTCCAGTTGCCGCAATCGTCTTGCCTCGCTCAGTTCCAACCCGCCGAACTTGCTCTTCCACCGGTAAAAACATGCCCGCGCGATCCCGTGCCGCCGGCACAGTTCTCCCGTCTCGACTCCGCCTTCCGACTCCTTCAGGATGGCGATAATTTGATCTTCGCTGAATCGACTCTTTCTCACGACTCCTCCTCTGGCCCTGGCGGGCCATCGTAAATGGAGAAGTCACATTTCCGCTGGACTATTTTTTGGGGGGCAGGTCACCTGTATATCACTTGACCATAAAATACTTTGATTTTCCCTTCCGCATTGAGCTGTCTCCACTCCATTTTTTTGAGAGTGCATCCAGCGTCGAACTTCCATCGTTTTTTCGGGCGCAACCACACAGGATTCTTGATTATTGTCGGGCGATATTCGGGCTCCGTAGGGAGGTCGTTGGACTCGTCTACGGTCGTCGTGTGCAAGCAGGAGGAGATTATCTCGGCTCCGGTTTTTCCGATATTAAGAGCAATAATCTCATACTGCAAAATCATTTCTTGGTCATCGGTCATGTCCCCAAACGAAGCAGAGCGTTCAATAACAATTCTGGCACGCTGAGAGTTTATGACGGCCTGAGCATTCAGCAGAGCAGCATCAGCGCTGGTCTTGGCGTGGACAACAGAGTCTTTCAGGATGTCCGTCTGTCGTTCCATCGCAGCGGCGCTCTTTTTAGCGGCCTGAGCAGCCTTTCTCGTCTCCCAAGATTGCCAAATAATGATCGCGGCTGTGACGATTCCGATGAGTGGAAAGACCCATTCGGGGGGGTTACGCCAACTTGGAGGATTGTTTTGTGCGGAATGATTGTCGCTGGTGGCCCCCTGTTCTTGATTCTGTATGAAAAGAAAACTGGCAGAGATCCAGGATGGGCATTGCTTGTTGCCGGTTTCTGTTTTATGGGCGGATTTCTGTTCGGCCTCGCACCGTGGGGCAAGGTAAACAGCAAAGGCCAGCACTATTGCGGCGACAAGGGGCCGTTTCATATCGGTAAAATTGTAACACAAAAACCATTGACATTCTCGTATTTACGTAATACAGTAATAGGTATGGCGAACGTACTCAATACCGACAAGCAAATCGGAGTAATCAGCGCATTGGCCGAAGGTTCCAGCATCCGCTCGATTGAGCGCATGACAGGCGTTCACCGCGATACTGTCATGCGGCTTGGCGTGAAGGTTGGGCAGGGATGCACAGCCCTAATGGATGCCAAGATGCGCGACTTGTCATGCACCCGCTTGGAGATGGATGAGATTTGGGGCTTTGTTGGCAAGAAAGACCGCAACGTCCGCTTGAATGAACCTCGGCCAGTCGGCAACGTCTGGACGTTCTGCGCGATTGATGCGGAAACCAAACTTGTCCCGGCGTTCAAGGTTGGAGACCGCAGCGTTGCCACCGCCAAAGCCTTTGTAAGCGACGTGGCAAGCAGGATGCGTAATCGGGTGCAAATCTCCACGGATGGGCTGAGAGCCTACGTGGAAGCCATGGAGGGCGCCTTCGGTACGGAGGTTGACTTCGCTCAGATCGTGAAGACCTACGGTCACGAAGAAGTGAGCGACAATCGGCGCTATAGCGCCCCTGAGTTTGTTTCCTCCGAGAAGAAGGTCATTACCGGAAACCCGGACGAAAGGCTAATCTCTACCAGCTACGTTGAGCGGCTAAACGCCACCACGCGCCTTCACATGCGCCGCCTGACCCGCCTGACGCTGGCTTTCAGCAAGAAGCGCGAGAACTTTGAAGCAGCGGTCGGCTTGCACTTCGCTTATTACAACTTCGTGAAGCGGCACAACACACTGCGCTGCACTCCTGCGATGGCTGCTGGAATTGAGCGGGATTTCTGGAGCGTTGGCGACCTACTGGAGGCGGCGGCATGACATTCGAGAAGAAGTGTTTAGTCGAGGTGGCTGACATAGTAGCAGTGCATTTTGAATGCGACCACTGCCATGCGTCTACCGTAGTGCCGATCAGCGCCGTTACTCCGGGAGGCGTGAGCAATTATGCGTCTGATAGTGCTGCCAAGTCCTGCCAGTTCTGTGGAACTCCGTGGGAGATTTCGCCAAATAGCTCGGAACATAAAATCATCGTCAAGTTCGCTCAATCGCTGGAAGTGGTAGCGGCCAGCATGGAAGGCCGGAAGCTAAAACTGAAATTAGAGATTAAGTGCCCGCAATGAGCACCGTAGAGTACATCGCGGAGTTGCGAGATGTTATCCGGCGCTTACATGGCGCGGAAGCTACGCACATCGAAAGCGTACCAGTGAAAGAGACGTTTCGCGGCGAAACTGTGTGGGAAGGCATAGTGGAGGTATTTGAATTGCACGGCCATCCGACCACTGACAAGGTGTATGCGTGGTCGCATGACACAGACGACCCAAGCAAGCCTAAAAAGCACGTTACCGTTCTGCACATTGCGCCTGTGTTATCGGCGGCGATGGCAGTGCGAGCGGCAATCCGAGAGGAGTTTAGGGCCAGTGAGCCAGAAGAAGCGTAAACCAGGAAGGCCAAAGCTACCGAAGGGCGAAGCGAAGGGCAAGATCGTCCCCGTTCGCTTCGCGGCTGACCGTATCAAGGCCGTTGAATCAGCGGCAAGGGCGAAGAATCAGACAGTATCGCAGTGGGTTCGTAGCACGATTGATGCCGCACTCGGAGCGTGAGATGGGCAAATTAGGACACTACCAACGATCCCATGAAAAAATTGGGCTTTGTCTTCGTCGTACTTGGTAGCGGATTGGCGGCTCTCGGATTGTCCTGCTGGCGACTGTCCCACATCGTCGTCGATACCAGTCGCTTTTGATTTTGGCAGGGAGAGGATTACCGATTACAGGCTGCCACAAGCGTAGCTGGTTACTGGCCATTGGAGCGTAACGGTAATACCGTGACAAACATCACACCAGTGATGCGCAGTCACACCCACCAGAGATGGGTAGTTTATAGCCGCTGGTGATCGGCCAGCAGCTATCCGGCGTCACAATATTACCTCTGCGTGAGGACAACTGCGAGAAGCGTCAGTTGCGCTGACAGAGTTGCCCCTTTTGGGAGTAAGATTCGAGCCACACAACCAAGCAGGGACAAATGAAGCGATCCCTCGCAATAGCCCTTACAGCCGTGCTACTCAGCTCTGCGGTTTTCTTTGCTCAGAACCACGCTCAAGCTGCTCCTCAAGCTCAGGAATCCAACGCCCAAAAGTTGCTCATGAATTCGATTGAGAAACTCGACGTGACAGGGGTGAGGGCCGCACTGAATAGGGGGGCCAATCCCAACGGGGTATATGGTAGTTGTAATTCGGAGCAGGGTTTTTCAGTGATAGGGCAATTGGCAATGGCGGCCCCGTACGAAAACGTGGAGGGTGAAGAGAAAAGGGGCGTGGAAATCCTTGAGATGTTGTTTAAGGCAGGCGCTAAACTCCAACCATGTGACCAAGGAATTCTTTTCTCACCTGTTGTCAACGGGTCGGCGCTTTTTACCGAAGCCCTTCTCAACAATGGAGTCAGCCCGACCAGGGAGTTTGATCCGGGTGATGGGGACACGACACCTATGGAGATCGCGGTCGAGAAGGGGCAGACAAACATCATTAAACTTTTGGAGAAACACGGCGTACCAGCATTGGAGCCAAGGGATGCGGCTCAAGTGATGCTCATTGGGGCGGCCGACGACAGCGACATTCCCCGAATGGAGGATGCAATCGATAATGGGGCTGATGTGAATGGACGCAATCGCCACGGAGTGACTGCCTTAATTAAGGCATGCCATTCATCTAGTTCACTTCTTGCCCCCGATAGGTACTCCGTCGCTGTCCTGTACCTGCTTAAGAAAGGCGCGGACCCCACGGTTCAGGGCAGCGACGGCATTGGTCAGACGACCGCGCTCCATAGTGCGATATATATGAGTTCCTTCCTAAAACAAAGGCAGGAGAAGAACGAGCGTTTAAAAGATGCCCCAGCGCGGTACAGAGCTGTCATCGAGGCCTTACTGAAACATGGGGCGCTCGTCTCGGCGCGGGACTGGGATGGACAGACTCCCTTGCATATCGCAGCCAAACGGAACAACGTCGTGGGAGCGCAAATGCTGATAGAAGCAGGCTGCAAGATATCGCCAACAGACCGTGAAGGCAAAACCCCCCTCGACTATGCGGAATCCGCCGAAATGATAAAGCTGCTAAAGGATCACGGTGCTACAGCGTCCGGCGCGTGGGCACAGCGTAGCGCACCGCCAGCATCCGATCAAAAGCCGGAGACATTCACAACAAATCAGCTTTTTGGAACGGCACAGTGTAAATTGCCGCCAGGATTCGTGCCGCCAGGACTCGATCAGAAGCCGCCAGCATTCGATCAAAAGAACCTCGCCGCCTTCAAACAAAAAGCTAGCAGCGGCAATGCTACGGCACAATGCGGCCTGGGGCTTTTGTACAACAATGGCTGGGGTGTACTCCAGGACCACACGCAAGCTGCTGAGTGGTGGCGCAAGGCGGCCGAGCAAGGCTCTGCTGGGGCGCAATACTTCCTGGGGCTGATGTATGCAGTGGGCCGAGGCGTGCCCCAGGACTTCACCCAAGCGGCGGCGTGGTGGCGCAAGGCGGCCGAGCAGGGCTACGCCTTGGCGCAGGTTGGCCTTGGCGAGATGTACGCCCGAGGCGAAGGCGTGCCCAAAGACTACGCGCAAGCCGCTCTCTGGTTTCGCAAGGCGGCCGAGCAGGGCGACGCAGAGGCGCAGCATATGCTTGGCTTTCAATATTTGGCGGGCCTGGGAGTGCCCCAAGATTTTATGGAAGCCTACTTTTGGCTTGATCTAGCGGTTGCTGGCGAGCAGGACGCCTCGAAGGCGAAAGACGCTGCGAAGTATCGAGACGAAGCCGCGTCTCACCTAACACCTGCCGATCTATCCCGCGAACAGGAGCGGGCGCGGAAGTGGTTTGAGGCGCATCAGGCGAAGGCACAATGACGGTAGGGGCTTTTTGCAATTTCTCCTTGTGTCATAGACGTAAGCCCAGCGCCATCGCGATGCCGTCGAAAGCCGCATTTTTACTGCGGAAACTTGCAATTCGGCCTTGTCGCTGCCTTCGGACGTTTATGACAAGGTGTCCTACAATTTGCTTGCATCCGCGCACTCGCCTTTTGCGGCAAAATTCTGTGCGCTGGAAGTGCGCAAGCTGACCGGGTGGCGTCTCTCTGGGGGGATGCCCCTGCCCAAAAAGCATTCCTTTCCGACTGTGCCACAGGATGTGCGGGCAAACAGCGAAGTCGCTGAAGCCTTTTTGTCATTTCTTCTTGGGTAAAGGACCCATGTTTCGCGGCTGCGAAACCTTGCCCAAACCCGCATTTTATGTGCGAAAAAGCTTGAAAGCCCTTACACGGCACCCTGCAAGAAACTTAACAAGAAATGATGCCTGAAATTGCGCAGTCCCGCCTGAACTGGTGAGCCTCTTTTTAGCGAAAAATCGCGGAGCGGGACATGTACACGCATGGCACTCCCGGCCCGCATGGGGGGCATGGGGGTAGCATAAGTAATTCTTATTGATCTGGTCACTAGCTGGAGCACAATTACTCACCACTGTCCTCCTGCGCTTTAAGCATCTCAGCTATATCGAGCAGTGTATGGAAGTGGATGCTGGTAGGTTGCCCACGTAATAGGCGTATCTTGTCCTCAAGTATAGCTGCACCAGTGATACGTTGAAGGTAGCTAGCTTTGGCTATGTCCTCTTGGGTTATAGATGCAAGCGTCCGGTACTGCACTGCCTCGAATATCTCCGCCTTACTCTCACGGAAATCCTGCATCTGCTCTAGCGTCTTGTCCGAAAGGAATGCCGAAAGGACTTGGCCTACATTCTGGCCGGTACAGCCTACACGCTTGGCGATCTCAGCGTCAGAGAGTTCAGGGTAGCGAAGCTTGGTCGAACGAATGAGCGGAGCCAAGCCGCGTTTCCGGCCCGGGATGGGCTGATTTGACGGTGCTGGCTGGGTGACTTGGCCAGGGACGGACTCAATCGCGGGATGCGACATACCGTCACTATAGCAGCCGCCAGATGCATGTTCCCCCTTGCCCGGCAGGGTCAATGAGTGTAATGGGGATATGGCAAGTGAGCAAACCACTGAATTTCGAGGCCTCTTTCTAGAGGCGTCATCGCACCCGAAAGCCCATCCTATTTTTGCGAGAGCAGCTGAGCCTGCCTCTGCAAAACCTCTTCTAGACGTGACAGCCGTTCTTCCAGTTGTTCAATCTTTTGCTGCTGCACCTCGGCGCGGCGATACTGCTTTTGCGCTTCGTTCAACAACATCGTGTTCAGGTACTGATAGCGTACCGCGTAGGGCTGGCCGTCGTTGTCATAAGCCACGAGTTCAGGGTAAATCTTGGCAACCTCCTCGGCGATCAGGCCGTACTGCAACGTGGGCTCACCATCAGCGTACTCGGGCTTGTACACAAAGGTTACGGGCCGCAGCTTCATCAGGCCAGCGGTACTGTCTCCCATGTCGTGGACTTGCTCCTTGAAGCGCAGCGAGGAGGTCGGAGCCCCCAATTGGCCGTTGGCGTTAATCGTAACCGGGATACCGCCGGCGTTAACGCCGTAGATGCCCACAATGTAAGTCGCAGTCTGTGGGCCAATGCTTATTGCGCCGCCCCCAATTCGAATGGTGTTGGATTCCGTACCGGAGGATGGTCCCGTGCTGCCGATGTAAATATTGTTGCTGCCAGTGGTATTGTAATCACCTGCTTGAAATCCGATGAACGTGTTGTAGCTGGCCGTTGTGTTGTACTGTCCGGCGATGGTACCGATGAAGGTGTTGTTGGTGCCCGTGGTGTTCGAGCCGCCTGAACCGGTCCCTTCGAAGGTATTCTCCGAACCCGTAGTATTTGAGCCTCCGGCCTCGACTCCCGTAATGGTATTATCATCGCCCGTAGAGTTGTAATAGCCGGCGGCCAGCCCGGTGAAGGTGTTGTTGTGGCCCGTGCTATTGACGGATCCGGCCAGGAGACCAGTGAAGGTGTTGCCGGAACCTGTTGTGTTGTTATGACCGGCAGAGTCCCCCGTGAAAGTGTTGTTGCCGCCGGTCGTGTTGCTCGCACCGGCTTGGGCGCCAGTGAAAGTATTGAAGCCGCCGGTGGTGTTGTTGTAGCCAGCACTGGTACCGAAGAAGGTATTTTGTTGGCCGGTAGTGTTGCTTTGGCCGGCGACCGCGCCGGAAAAGGTGTTGGCTCTGCCTGAGGTATTGGCGTAGCCGGCCTCGTAGCCGGAGAACATGTTGAAATTCCCTTGCCCTGCCAGGTTGTTCGCTCCAGCACCCACACCAACGAACACATTGTTGTCGGCGGAGTTTCCGATCCCCAGAA
The DNA here is from genome assembly GCA_963837245.1 of uncultured Acidobacteriaceae bacterium. GTDB lineage: Bacteria > Acidobacteriota > Terriglobia > Terriglobales > Acidobacteriaceae > Bog-257. The sequence goes on from CAWIMR010000014.1 coordinate 210,584, forward strand.
CGGTGCTTTCACCAATCTGGTACGTTGCCGCCACATTTGCGCTGCCGTTAACGTCAATCTTCGCCCCCGGCGTCGTCGTTCCCACGCCCACATTTCCAGCGCTTGACTGGTAGATCACTGAGCTCAGTAAGTAATTAGGCCTTGCCCAAATGGGGATGTAGTTTGTCATCCCATCTCCCCCGATAACCGACCCTGGCGACGTTGAAGCAAGGCCCTGTTGTGGGTTGACGGATGAGTTACTGGCGGCCTGCTGGGCGATCGATGCAGAGACGAAAACAAGGATTACCAGGACAGACGAGATGCAGATCCTGTACATGGGGAGCCCCTTTCATTTGGGCGCGATTGTAGAAACGTGACGATCTGGGCCGGTGGACTTCGCAATTTTGGTAGGAATATACGATCTTGTCAACCGATTATTGGCGGGCAATCCGAAATTTGACTTGTCAGCTGCTCAGCCGTCTAAGGGCGATGGTTTAATGGGATAGAGAGAGCCTTCCTGTTAGTTGATGTAATCAGGCCGATAGCGTAAGTGGGTATTCCGGTGAAGGTGAACATCAATTCCGGAGGCAAGCCGAACGGCGTTCCGGAATGAAGGTGAACAGCAGTCGGAGCGAAGCGACGCTGGCGTGATTATTGTGCGAGAAGTGTTCGGCTTCGTCAAGCGAGATGGTCCGGGAGAGGTGGTCCGAAGCGAAGCGGAGGAGGTCCGGCGGGGATTGGGGGTGCAGGGGAAAGGGGCGGCAGCCCCTTTGCCCCTGCCTCCTCGTTGTAGAAGAGACGAGTGGGTTTCGCTGATAATTCTGTCCTGGACGGATTGGCTGCGAGTTGGCCCGTTATCGCCAACCAATCTCCCGCAGCGACGCTAACCCTTTAGTGTTCAATTAATTAGACCGTAATACAAAATTAAGTTGCCTTTCGCCAGGCGAGGACTGATATTCGTCGGGTAATCACGCCGTAGGAGGTAGTTCCGTGAGGCAAGTTCTGACATGTTCCAAACAATGCCGTAGTTTCGTTGAACCGCCAATCGCAGCCCCCGCCCCCTTTTCCTGAGGTTCGCAGCCGTGCCGGCGTCGGCCCGCTCCTATGGGCGATGGTGCAGGTAGAGACTTATGACCATCACGAAAACACCGCGAAACCTAATCAGCAGCGGTAAGGTCAGTCTTGTGTTCACTCTTGCAGTGTTCGCGATTCTTTCTGGATCAGTGATGCTGGGCCAGAACTATCAAGTCATTCACACCTTCTCAGGTGGCGGCGACGGAGCAACTCCGGATGCCGGCCTGACTCCTGATGGACATGGAAACTATTACGGAACGGCGTACTCCGGCGGCGCACACGACGCTGGCACGGTTTTCAAAATCACACCGCATGGTTCGAGCTGGGTGCTTTCTACGCTGTACAGCTTCACCGGAAGCGCCGATGGCGGCTGGCCAACAACCGGAGTGACCTTTGGTCCTGACGGCACTTTGTACGGCGCCAGCTCCAATGGCACCACAGTGTACAACCTCCGCCCTTCTGCGACTCGCCCGTCCAGCGTATTGGCGGAGTGGACAGAGAGGGCGCTTTACCAGTTCCAAGGGATCGAGGACGGATTCAATCCCAGCGGGAACCTCATCTTTGACCATTCAGGAAATATATATGGCGCCATGGAAGTTGGTGGCCAGGGTTGTTATGAGGGTTGCGGGTTAATTTATAAGCTCTCGCCCTCAGGACAGGGCTGGGAGAAATCTGTAGTCTACAATTTTCAGGGTGGAGTAGACGGTGAGGCACCGGAAGGCATCATCTTCGACCCGTCGGGGAATATCGTTGGCATTACAATCGAAGGCGGCCAGAACGGTGTTGGCGCAATTTTTGAACTGACGCCGTCTTCCGGCGGTTGGAACGAGACCACCCTTTACTCTTTCGCATATGGTAGCGGCGGCAACCAACCAGCGACCGGACTGGTCGAGGATGCTGTCGGCAATTTCTATGGCGGTACTCTCTTCGGTTCTGGTGACGGGGGCGTGATCTTCGAGTTGAGCCCCTCTGATGGCGGTTGGGTTTACACCGTGCTCTACAACTTCCCCGGCTGCGGCGGCTACGGAACAGGACCCAAAGCTCCGCTCACCCTGGACGCTGGAGGTAACCTGTACGGCACGTTTGATGGATATTACAACAGTTGTCCCGCGGGAGTCTTCAGGCTAAGCCCGGGACAGGGTGGCTGGACATACACTTCCCTGCACAACTTTACCGGCGGCAGCGACGGCGCACACCCTTACAGCTCCGTCTCCATTGATCCAAATGGCAACCTGTTCGGGACAGCATCGGCTGGCGGCGAGGGTTGCTATGGCGAGGGATGTGGAGTGGTGTGGGAGGTCACGCCATAAAGCAGTGGTCAGTGGCTGGTTGTCAGCTGTCGATACAGAAATTTTTGGAGGTGTTTTGTGAACGATCCCAGGCAGCATCTGTCTCCTAGCTTGGCATGGAGAGGCGCGGCGGTCTTGGCTGGCGCATTGCTATTTCTGAGCCTGTCCGTTCGCGCGCAGGCGCAGACCTTTCATGTCATACATAGCTTCAGTGGAGGCGCCGATGGTGCGACTCCCGTCGCCGGCCTGACCATCGACCGGGCCGGCCGCCTTTATGGAACGGCCAGCGCCGGCGGGCTGGTCCTCAACGATTGCCCCTCGCAGGGATGCGGCACGGCCTTCCGGCTGCAGCCGGCCGGGGAGGGTTGGTTCCTCCTGCCGCTCTATTCCTTCACGGGCGGCAGCGACGGATACTCGCCTGGGGCCAGAATGACTTTCGGCGCGAATGGCCTGCTTTACGGCACCACAGAGCTGGGCGGCGGCAACGCCTGCTACTACTCGACGTGCGGCACAGCATTCCAGCTGTCGCCTCCGGCGACGGCCTGCAAGAACGCCATTTGCAGCTGGAACGAAAGCGTCATTCACCGCTTTGAACCAACCCCGGCTCCGGGCAATCCCTTTCCGGGTCCGATGGTCTTCGATCAGGCGGGAAATCTCTACGGCTACGCCAACCAGGGAGCGTATTACTTCGGAGCTAACTATGAGCTCTCGCCCGGCAGTGACGGATGGACGATCGCCAGTCTCTTCAACTGGCCGGATGGAGGAGCCAATAGTGGCGTCGTCTTCGGAGCGGATGGAAATCTCTACGGACCCAACGAGGGCGCCGGCTACGGCGGCATCTACCAGCTCCAACACTCGGGCTCCAGCTGGACCCCCAACCAGTTGTTCACCATCATCGACATAGAGGACGACGGCTACCTGACTGAGGGCGGGGTCGTTCTCGATAACGCCGGCAACGTCTACGGCAGCACCATAGCGTATGGACCCAACGGCGGCGGTACCGTCTTCGAGCTCTCCGCTGGAACGTGGAATTTCAATCTGCTCTATGGCTTCAGCGGCAATGGAGGTCCGCAGGAGAGTCTGAGCATGGACTCGGCCGGCAATGTCTACGGCACGACCAACGCAGACGGCGCCCACAACAAGGGCAATGTCTTCAAACTCTCACCGTCCGCGAATGGCTGGACCTATACCGACCTTTACGACTTTACCGGCGGCAGCGACGGAGGTTATCCGATCAGCAACGTGGTGCTCGATGCCAACGGCAATCTCTATGGCACCACGGCTTACGGCGGTTCCGGATCTTGCACCAGCCAGTTCAACGGTAACGGCTGCGGCGTGGTGTGGAAGATCACGCCGTAGAGCAGTGGCCAGTGGTCAGCAGGGATCGATAACCAGGGATCAACAGGACGACAAGGAGGACCGTATGGTGCGCACACAAAAGAATTACGGCGCCGCAATCGCTCAAATCGCAGCGTGCCTCGCACTTTTCTTTGCGGCCGTCATGGCGCCGGCGCAGACCCTGACGGTGCTGCACACCTTCACCGGCGGCGACGGCTGGTCTCCCGTCTCCGGCCTGACTTCGGACCGGGCGGGAAACTTTTACGGCACCACCGACGTTGGTGGGGCGAGCAATAGAGGAACCGTCTTCCGCCTGTCGCCCGCCGGATCAGGCTGGGTCTTGACCACGCTATACAGCTTCCAGTGTCAGGATGACGGTGGCTTTGTGTTTGGGGGTGTCGTCTTTGGCCCCGACGGAGCCCTCTACGGCACGACTTACGAGTGCGGACAGTACGACCACGGGGTGGTTTATCGCCTGCGGCCCTCGCCTGCGAGTTGCAAATCGGCCCTCTGCCCCTGGCAGGAGACCGTGCTGCACAGCTTTACCGGTGGCGCGGACGGGGAAGATCCGGGTGATGGCAATCTGGTCTTCGACCAGTCCGGCAATCTCTATGGTGCGACCGCGACCGGCGGCTATGGGGAGGGCCTAGTTTATGAATTCTCACCTTCCAATGGCGGCTGGAAGGAGACTGTACTCTATGACTTCAACGGAGACGATGGATTCAATCCCAACAGCGGCCTGCTCTTAGATAACGCCGGTAATCTCTACGGGACGACCGAGGCCGGCGGTGCGGAATACTCCGGCGTGGTGTTCGAGCTGTCACCCTACGGCTCGGGCTGGACCGAACAGGTGCTGTCTGCCGTCGACTTCCCGGATACAGACACCTGTGGCGGCGTGGTCATGGATGGACAGGGAAACCTGTTCGGCACTTCCGGTTGTGACAGCCTCGGCAAACCGGGCGGTGTCTTTGAGCTGACGCCCTCGAATGGTAGTTGGACCTTCAACAAGCTGTACAGCTTTTCGGGTAGTAATGGACCCGCAGACACGCCGACGCTGGACGCGACCGGGAATATCTATGGCACGTCGGAAGGGACCGGCCTGTATGGCTACGGCGAAGTCTTCAAGCTGACGCCTTCCAATGGCGGCTGGATCTATACCGATCTCCATGACTTCACCGGCGGGGCCGACGGGGCATACCCGACCGGCTCGGTCTTCGTTGACGCCAACGGCAATCTGTATGGCACCACCCTGTATGGCGGCACCGGAACCTGCAGCATTAATCAGTACACCGGCTGCGGGGTGATCTGGAAGATCACGCCGTAAGGCAGTGGTAGTGGCCAATGGTCAGTCGTTGGTCCGCGCGAGTGCAAGGAAGAATCATGGCCCGCCTCTTCTTCGGATAGGTAGCGTGAAATCGCCAACTCGCACTCAAAGATGTTGACTTTGGTTCATTCCGTCTTCTCGTCCTGTGGTGGATTGCGTTTCTTGCGCATGGACTCTCCGCGCATCTCGATGCGATGAGCGTTGTGCACCAGACGGTCGAGTATGCCGTCAGCGATGGTGGGATCGCCGATTTGCTCGTGCCAGCGCGAGATTGGCAACTGGGAAGTGAGGATGGTGGAACGAGTCTGGTAACGATCTTCGCAGATCTCCCAGACTTCGCGGCGCTCGTTTTCATTCAGCGGCGCCATCGCCCAGTCATCAATGACCAGAACATCGATACGGCCCAGTCGAGCCAGGAAGTGGCGCAAGCTTCCATCGGCCCGTGCCAGGGCCAATTCACGCAGCAAAGCGGCAGCCCGCAGATAAAGAGCCGAGTAGCCGTCGCGACAGGCTTTCTGTGCCAGAGCCGATGCGATGAAGCTCTTGCCCACGCTGGTCGGACCCAACACGAAAATGTTTTCGTGGTTGCGGACCCAGGCCGAGTCTTTTGCCAGAGCACGCACTACCGTCTTGTCCAAGCCACGCGCCGTGCGATAGTCAATGTCCTCCACACAGGCCGGTCCTCGCAGTTTGGCCGCTTTCAGTCTTCGCGCCAGCGCCTGGTTCTCGCGCCAACTCCACTGTTGGTCGATCAGCAGCGCGAGTCGTTCGAGGAAACTCAGTTCGTTGATCGCTCGATCTTGTTCCTGCGCCTTCAGACCCTCGACCATGCCCTGCAGCCGCATGGCTAGCAGTTTTTCCATCATCGGTTGGTTCAGCATGATGTCTGTCCCCCTTGGTCGAAGTACTCGGCCCCGCGGACATTGTCATGGGTCAGAGGTGGAGACCCGGGTTGTGGTGGAGATAAGGGAACCGCGTCGAGCGAGTTCTTCAAGATCGACTTCACGCTCTGATAGCGGCAAGCCTGGGCGAGGAGTGCCCGTTCCGCGGCGGCCTCCATGCGTTGTGCCGAATACTGCTGCGCCAGGCGAATGATGCCGAGACAGGAGCGGTAGCCCATCTCCGGGTGCGGCTTCTCGTTCAGGATTCGCTCGAACAACTGGGTCGTCTTGGGACCGATGCTGCGCGCCCAGTTCACCATCCGCGATGGCGGCCATTCCAGATGGGCTTGATGACTCCTGGGGCGGTGCTCATTCTGGGTGATCGCTTGACCGCGCCTGCGACTGCGCAGGTGGGAAGCGATCCGGTTGCCCTTGTGGAAGATCTCCACCGTGGTCAGCGTGGAGCGGACTTCCACGACCTGCTGCACCAGAGTGTACGGCACACTGTAAAAGTTCCCATCGAAGGCGATGTGGTAATCGATGTTGACCGTGGCCCGCGACCACTGGCTCATATCGAAGCGCTCGGCCGGTAACGCTGCCAGAGCCGGTTTCTCCAGGCTGTGAAACAGGCTCGACCGCGATCCGTCCCGTTTGCGAAAAGGACGCTCGTTCAGTCGCACCAGCAGCTCGCGGATCGCCTGGTTGAGTTCCGGCAGGCTAAAGAACTTCCGGTTTCGCAGCGCTGCGACGATCCAGCGTTCGCATACTTGCACTCCGCTCTCGGCTTTGGCCTTATCCCGTGGCCGGTAGGGACGCGCCGGCACCACTCCCATCCCGTAGTGCACCGCGAACTCTTGATAGGTCGGATTCAGGTCTGGATCGTAGCGGCAGGCGCGGGTGACGGCCGTCTTGGTGTTATCGGGCACCGCCAGAGTCGGTGCTCCGCCGAAGAACTCCAGCGCGTGGATGTGCGCCTGAATCCAGGCTTCCAGTTGCTGATCGCGAGTCGCTTCTGCGTAGGTGTAGGAACTGGCGCCCAGCACGGAAACAAACAACGATGCCGGCCAAGCGTCCCCCGTCGTTGCGTCATAGACGGGGATCGTTGCCCCCGCCCAGTCCACGAACATCTTCTCCCCGGCCTTGTGTTCCTGGCGCAACACTACATCCAGGTGCCGCCGCCAGTGCTGATAGCGCTCGCAAAACCAACTGTAGCGATACCCCTCGGGGTGCGCTTGTCGGTATTCTTCCCACACCAACTGCAGGGTCAGATGCCGATGCTGCTGGAGTTGCTGGTGAATCGCTTTCCAGTCCGGTTGCGACCGTTGTCGCATCGCTGCGGCCTGCACGGGCTGGTTGCCAAACAGCTTGGCTTCCAGTTCTTCTTCGCCCAAGCCTTCCGGCAACGGCCAACCGATTCCGGCTGCCACCGCCCGTTCCAGATACTCGTGGACCGTGCCCAGCCCCATTCCGCAACTGCGTGCGATCTGGCGCTGCCCCAACCCCAACTCGAACCTCAACCGCAAAACCTCTTTGACTTTCCGCATGGACTTTCTCCTGGCCGGCACCCTGTCCTCCTTCATTGATGGAGTTTCAATGCCGGGTGATTGTCCAGCGTCGCTGCACCTCCTGCTGCTCGTCTGTGGAAAACATTCCGCTCCAAGCCGAACGCCATTCCGCTAGGCGACAAAAACTGTTCGCCTTCCCACCGGAATCGGCGTTCACCTTCAGACCGGAATGCTGTTCGGAATCACAACGGAATCGTGTTCGGTTTCACAGCGGAATCGCGTTCACCTTCGACCGGATTCCCCACGTAAGTTTGCGCCGTCTGTTCGCCTTCGTGCAAGAGGCGACTGCCGCCACCCGTTAACCAATCCCCAAATTGTCCGTGTTCTGTTTCTGAAGGCGAGCCGAAACCAGCCACACAGCAACGCTTTTTAGCGAAAAAATTGCCGGAGCCGGACCTATGACGCGCGGGCGGGGGTGGGGTCAACGGGGGGCATGGGGTGGCCGGGAAAGAATGCTTACGGCCGTCAACCGAGGACAGTTTGTGTCGTGAGTTGTGTCATAACCCTCGCATCCCTGCCCGTGTTGGGCTGTGTCGAAGGGTGTCACTCGGGAATAGGTGAGAGGCAGCGAACAGCAGCCAAAGCCGCATGAACACTGCCTCTCTGTATCACTCAGTCTGCTTCGCTGTCTCGCGGCCTACACTTCGTTGAGGGAAATGGCATGGAAGAGGTCGTCGGTTCGATCCCGACCAGGTCCACCAAATCTCTCAACAAGGTGCCCCCGTACCTTTCCATCGCCGTCTACTGAGGCGACCGTCTTGGGTACGTTCTGGACATCCGGCTTAACAGAGTCCTGGCCAACCAGTTCGACATCTGACCACAAGTTGACATACCAGCCCCGTGCGTCAGCAAATCTGCATTGCCTTTCTGCAGCTCCGTGTCAGCACGATAATAACAACATTGGCCTATAGGTGGTGCTTGGTGTCAACACCATTGCCCAATTGTTTTCTGCTGCAAGTGCGCACAAAATGTGGTTTCCGTCAAAAAGTTTAAGTTTCGGCTATCCGATTCTATGTATGAAAAGATGCTACCTAGGCATCGCGACTTCGGAGCCCTTGGCCTCATTCGCGGCGAAGTCGAATCTGCGAACTTCCAGCCGTCCCAAATGGCTGTGGTTGAGCTGCCATGTTACCCATACCTGATCAGCGCGTGCCAAGTCACACGGCCCTGCGGCTTATCCTGGGGCCGCTGGAGACCCGAGTGATGGAAGTACTTTGGGAGTGCAACGAGTGTTGTGTTCGCCAGGTCCTGTCTAGGCTTAACCAGAAGTTTGCTTACACGACGATCATGAGTACCCTCGACCGGCTGTACAAGAAAAAGTTTGCGAATCGCAGGAAGTGCGGTCGCGCCTACATCTATTCAGCCCGGGTGAGCTGCCAGGAATGGAAGGACATAGTCGCTCGAGATGTCGCAGCGACATTGCTGGCTGGGTCCCACTCCTCCCGCGAAGTGCTCATCGATTGTTTACTGGAAGCTGTTCGCCTACAGGAACCTGAACTGCTGGAAGACATCGAGACAACTCTGCAAGATAAACGCTGTGGGCGTGTCAGTGGCTACAACGGGGCATAGAAAACCCGATAATCAACTTCTTCGTGGCCGGCGTAACTTCGGCTTCTGTCGGTAGCGCAGCGTTGGTCCCGTGATACCCCGAACTGTTCCAAAACTTGATTTCACCGGGATTTCAGGTATGCCCGATTTACATGGCCGCGAGATGAGTATCCTCAAACCAGCAGGAAACGGGTTTCGGCTGCGGCCTGCCCGGGTATCACACTCTTTGGTGTCGAACGTCACTGACTCGAGTTTCAGTCCGGCGTAAATATTGGAATGCGGAGAGTGGCCAGTTCTTGCTGGACGAATCCGGTAGCCGAGCCTGAAACAGCAGCACGTTGGCCGGCGGCCCCCTACTCTCGAATAGACCCTCGAAACTTTCCGCCCAGCAACCAAAGTTCTCTCCCAGGACCTTTCACGGTTGTTTGCACGCGTTCGAGAGAACCGGGGCCGTAGACCTTCCCATCCTGTGAGCACCAACGGACTGCTGGGCAATTCGGAGCGGTATTGCCGGGAGTTCACCGTTCAGCCCCGCCAGGTACGCAACCTGACTGGTGAAAAGCGGTAGTTGCCTCCATTCGTTCGGGAGAGGCAATCATGAAGCTTACGAAATAATTCGATAACCGGCACCGTGCGGACGTTCTTGTGCCCACGTTGCTTTGGAATGCTAAACCTCAGGTTGTCTAACTCATCTCAACCTGCGCTTGATTCGCCTCATTTGCAACCTCCGGCCTGCTCACGGCCTGGAGAACCAGAAATGGCGAAACACTCCGCACGTAAGGAGGAACAAGAGTATGACACGCAAATTACTTGCTGGCGTCGTACTGGTTCTGCTGTTCTTCGTGACAGCAGGATATGGGGCGACTCCTTCTTTGGCTGTTGGGGCCCAGGTGGTGATGCAGGGGCCACCAAGTCCACCCCTGCCGAATCCACCGAGACATCCAATGCCGAATCCACCCAAGTACCCAATGCCGAATCCGCCGCTAGGGGCAGTGATGGCAAACCCGCCAATTCCTCCACCGATTCATGTGCCGCCTAATCCACCTAGACGGCCACCTGAGAATCCGCCATTGGTCGCGGTGACGACGCAGGGAACGCCAAGTCCACCCCTGCCCAATCCACCTAGGCCCCCAATGCCGAATCCACCCAGGCATCCAATGCCGAATCCGCCGTTGGTCGCGGTGATGCCACCAATTCCTCCCCCTAACCCGCCACCGCGTGTTCCACCGAACCCACCGCGGAATCCGTTACCGAATCCGCCCCTCGTGGCAGTAATGCAGGGAACGCCAAGCCCGCCGCTGCCGAATCCACCTAAGCCACCGATGCCGAATCCACCCCGGCATCCAATGCCGAATCCGCCATTTGTGGTGGCGGTAACGCAGGGTGTGTCAAGCCCGCCGCTGCCGAATCCACCTAAGCCACCGATGCCGAATCCGCCCCGGCATCCAATGCCGAATCCGCCGTTTGTGGCGGCGGTAACGCAGGGCATGCCAAGCCCCCCGCTGCCAAATCCACCTAAGCCACCGATGCCGAATCCACCCAGGCATCCAATGCCTAACCCGATAGGATGACAGTCAAGATCGCCCCCGAGATCTGCGGTTCTCGGGGGCGATGCGAAGATATCTCAGGTAACTGATTTGGCGAGGCTCCGCCCCAATCGGAAATCGCCTCACAGACACCTGTGATTTGGGTCACAGAACATCGTGTGCAACTTTGGCATAACTGCTGCATGAAGAATGTGGGTTCCAGGGCCAATATCTTAAAGGTGTCGTCAGAATTGAAAGCCAGTCTGGAGGTAGCGGGCTGTAAGAAGCGTCATCCCGCCGCCGAGGTTCTGTTTCGTGAAGACGGGGACAGCATGGGCGTCTTCCTGGTGGTCGCGGGGAAGGTGCGCATGAGCGTCAGAAGCCTGCCCAATCTAGACCGGGACTTCACGGCCGGTTCACTGCTGGGGCTGCCCTCAACGTTTACCGGGCGGCCGTACAGCCTTACCGCTGTGACCCTTACGGAGTCTGACGTGTTGCATGTGCCTTCGACTGAGTTTCTCGAATTGATGCGCGAGCGGCCCGAGCTTTGCCGGGAAGCCACCGACATACTGGGACGCGAGGTTACGTTCATCCAAACAGCACTTGCTGAGCGCCGCCGCCAACTTGCCACGGCGAGTTGAGATTTGCGGTTTTCACGAGGGCCAGCCGACCAACTGGCCTTTTTCCATCTGCCTCCAGCCATTTCAAACTCACGTCATAAACGTTTATCATGGTGCGCCTGGCGAGGCGCACCGGACCCGCGTCCAATCACGCGGCATGGATCCTGCTAATTCGAGCCGGACGAGGGGAACGAGAACTATGCCAACGTCGAAGCTATCAGGTACCTGGTTGACCACGATCGTCGCGCTTGTGCTACTTTTCGTCTGGCCATTAGCAGCGTGCGCCCAAGAGACGACTGGCAGCGGCAAGGCGGCCAGCAAGAAACAGTCGATTTCCATCGGAGGAGAACCGGTGGTGGTTCTACAACGGCCTCGTTCCAGCGACCAAAGCAAGCCGCAGTTTCTCGAAGCTACTGTGCTGCCGGGCCGCGGTATGGCGGTGTTGCAGATCAAGGCGTATATTCCCGGGAAAGGTGAAATCAAGCTGCTGAATTCCCCCTCGCTTCCCGAAGCCCAGCAGCTGCTGGACCAAGGCGATGATGAATGGGGTAACCAGATTTTCAAGATTGGCGGCGCCATTCTTCTGCCGTTTGCCAATCGCATCCGCGGCAAGGTTGCTCCTGACCGGAAAACCATTACCGCGATGGTTGCCGGCAAGCCGGTCACGCTTCTGGCGAACTGGAGCGGCAGCGAGCCGGGTGCCGAAAAGCATGCCATTCACGGGCTCATGCTGCGCTCGCAATTCCAGAACGTCGTGCAGCAGGAGAACGACCTTGAATCAAGCATCTCGGCCGTGCTCCACGCCGGCGACTTTGGCGGGCACTGGTTGTCGGACACCGATGTGAAGGTCGAGACCACGTTGAAGAGCTACGCCTTCGAGATGACGGTTACCGCAACGAACGTCGGCCACGCGCCGCTACCGATGGGCATTGGCTGGCATCCTTATTTCGTCTTGCCCAGCGGCGATCGCAAGCAAGCCTGGTTGCACCTGCCGAGTGAGACCCGCGCCGTGATGAACAACTACGACGACTCGTTTGTGACCGGCACCAGAGTGCCTGTCAAAGACACGCCCTACAACTTCAGTGCGCCCGGCGGCCAGGCACTGGGAATGCAGTACCTCGACGACAACTACTCCAATCTCATCCGCAATCTGGACGGGAGTGCGGTTTCGGAGATCATCGATCCCGCGGCAAGTTACGGCCTGCGCCTGATTGCCTTGTCGCCGGAGATCAAGTCCATCCAGGTTTATGCTCCGCCCCAGAAGAACTTTGTCGCCATCGAGCCCCAGTTCAACTTGCCCGATCCCTACAGCAAGGCCTGGGGAAACATTGACACCGGGATGGTCTTGCTTCAGCCCGGCCAGTCCGTTTCCTGGCGCGTGCGATTGGAACTGTTTACGCCGGGCAAGTAGGTGAGCCATGCATCGTCTTACGATCAAGACCCACAAGAAGCGCGAGATTGTGGATATCACCGAGCAGCTCGAGCAGGTGTTGTGGAAGCAGTATCCGGAAAAGACCGGCATTTGCCAGTTGAGTTTGTTGCATACTACGGCGGCGCTGGCGACAGCCGATCTTGATCCTGGTACCGACCTCGACATGCTCGACGCCTTCGAGCAGATGGTGCCCAAGCTTTCCTACCGCCACCCCCACAATCCGATGCATGTGCCCGACCACATTCTGTCAACTCTCATTGGGACCTCGGTCAGCATGATGGTGGAACGTGGCCTGCTCCTACTGGGCACCTGGCAGCGGGTCATCCTGGTGGAACTTGACGGCCCGCGTGAAAGAGAAGTCGTGGTGGGATTCGTAGAAACCTCATAACCGCCGGCACTCATCCCTAGCGCATTTCTCGGAATATGCGCGCATGCTCCGAGACGATGCGTGCCTTGGCTTGAAGGTCGGGTTCGAGCGACCACACACCAACTTCATGGGTGCCGCCTAGCAGGATGCCATCGCTGCGCGGAAACATGTAAAGCTCGTCTGGCAGTGTGCAGTACTGAATTTCCGGTTGCGGCAACAGAATGGTTAGCTGACCTTTTATGGGCGTCAGTTCGTCGTCGCCGAACAACGCCTTCGCTCCAAGTCCCGTGCAGTTCACCATTACCCGCTGCGGCAGGTCTTTCAGCTCAGCGGTACTGGCAAAATCGCGCACCATGATCTTCCCGCCCGCAATGCGGAAGTCCGCCATCATCGCTGGCAGGTACGTATTGGGCTCGATCATCATGGTTTGGAACTGGCGGACAACAGGGAAGGGGAACGGATTTTCCGCGGACGTCAGGTCGCGCATCTCGGGTAACAGATCGCGAATCGGGCTGTGGAGGCTGTGCAGGCCGCCGTTCGGGATGGGCGTCTGCCCCATCAAGTAGTTGGGTAGCCAGCGAATCCCGTAGCGCTGTCCCACCATGACCTGGTAGCGGGCATTAGCGAGACGTGAAGCCTCCACCAATCGTGGCATGAAGTCAGGCGACTGATGCCCTCGTTGGAAAACGTAGACCGGAAACCATTGCGCGCCGGCTATGTTGGATGTCGTGTGCGGCGGAAGATCTTTGGCGTAGATGCTGACTGCGCATCCACGTTCCTGCAGCAATCGCGCCGTGGCCAGACCGACTGCGCCGCATCCCAGGACTGCAACGTTCTTCTCCCCGGTGGCGTCAACTTCCCGGCAAGCGAGCTCGCCCGTTCCCCAGGAAAGCGTTACTCCTGCTCCACCGTGGCCATAGTTGTGTACTACCAGCTTGTCATCAAGTTTCTCTGCGCGGACCACGAATCCGGAGGGACGAAACGGCCGCAGTCCGACGACGGTCCGTATCTCGCGATCCGGCTGGACGTTGACTTTCGGCAGCTTGAGAAGAGGTGATTCTACGGGCGCAGGCGTCGCAGCTTGCGCTATATGCTTGGCGGCGCAGCCCTCCAGCGCCGCCGCTCTGGCGAGCAATCCAAGCGCCCTCAGTGCGGTGCGCCGATCCATAAACACGGGAGTATAACCCGCTGGCCCGGAGGCAGAACTTTGTCTCGCGTGTGAACCGGTTTGGTTACCTCGTCGGAGAGCAGGCGATAGGCCGAAAGCGATTTTCCGAGAGGACACATTGCGCTTTCAACTTCCGTCTTCCAGCGAGCGACTCATTCCCTGTCAAACTCGTAGTAGGCATGTTTGTCGGTTGATCCGATTGGCGAGCCTGGAGGAGTTTCGAGCGGTTCGCTGGGTTTCAGCACTTGCGCAGGATCAATTTCAAACTTACGAATTTGGGCCACTGCGAATTGCAGGTGGGCCTTCGTTTCCTTCCCTTTGGCTTGCGCCGTTTCCGTCGCAGCCCAGACGCGCAGCTCTTCAAGTTTCGCGAGCGTCATGGCGCGCACCTCCGGCGAGGCATTCGTATTTGAGGCCAGCTCCATCACACCGTTGAGGGCGACATCGTCCACCGCCCTTTGCACAGCTGCTGCATTCGCGTCGCGTGGCTGCGATTTCCATGTCACCGTCCAAAGCCGGTCGAGCGTCTCCGACAAACCCAGCTGCTGCGGGTCCTGGGCCGTCGCCTGTAACAATCGAGCGGCCCGTTCCGGATTGAGCAGAATCGTCAGTGTTACCTGGGCGGCAGTCTGGGCCGCACCGATCGGATCGAAGGTCATGCCGGTGTGGGTCGCGAACGACTCCCGCGTGCGCTCGTAGCCGGCCGGATGGGGTGGAATCAGCTTCTGAATGCGATCTGGAATCGACGAGGGCGTCCGGCGAAATCGTCGCAAGCACTGCATTCAGCGCGCGCCGCTGTTCCTCGGGCGGAATGGGCGCGGTGGGAACCTGGCCATCGCCACGCAGAGCATAGCCGTATTGCAAGCCGCCGATTTCCTTGGTCGCTGCCTCCACCTGGTAGCGATGGAAAAGATAGACCGGGACCAGGGTGTCTTCCAGCATTGCCATCGGTGTGCCGGGCGGAATGTTGTCCTCTCCGAAGCGCTCCAGCGCCTGGGCCCGTACTTTCATTACCAGGTTAAGTTCGTCAACCGCGTTTTTGCCGTTGTCCCACAAATGAGCAACGGGAGAAGCGCTGCCGGGTGGCCGGGCATCCTGATCGGTGAGATACGTGAGGCCGCGCTTTCGGGCATCGTCAATGATCTGGTTGAGCGCCGTCTTTTCGTCGGTGTTCGGTGGAAATTGAGAATAGCCCCATTGAATCGATACCTTGTCCCATTCGCCGATCCCGGTCGCATACGCTTCGGCCGTATTGAACGAGCCATCGGGCATCGAGAGATATCAGCGGCGCGGGGTAGTCCATTACTGAGGCCCGGTTCTCGGTGCTGGCGACGTAGTTGTGGCGCAGGCCCAGAGTGTGTCCGACTTCATGCGCGGCCAATTGGCGCAGGCGTGCCAGAACCATCAGCTTCAATCGCGGGTCCGTTGTCTGTCCCTGTTTGTAAGGCGCCAGCAATCCCTCAAAGATGAGATAGTCCTGCCTCGCGCGCAGCGAGCCCAGAATCACGTGGCCTTTGATGATCTCTCCCGTCCGCGGATCGACGATCGCCGACCCATAGGACCAACCGCGCGTCGCTCGATGCACCCACTCGATGTCGTTATAGCGGACATCCATGGGATCAGCGTCGGGCGGCAGCATCTCCACGCGAAAGGCATTGCGGAATCCCGCTGCCTCGAAGGCCTGATTCCACCAGCCTGCACCTTCCAGCAGGGCCGACCGGATTGGCTCCGGGGTACCGGGATCGAGGTAGTAAATGATGGGTTGCACCGGATCGCTGATCGCGGCGGTCGGATCTTTCTTCTCCAGACGATGGCGGATAATCAAGCGCTGCTCCAGCGGCTGACCGATGGGAGCGCTGTAGTCGGAGTACGAGAAGCTGGATGTAGCTGGAGCGCGGATCGTAAACTCTCGGTTGGTAGTGGTTGTCAGGAAGCTTGACAAAGGAATAGTGCTCTCGCACCGTGATCGCCGTTGCGATCGGGCGTCACCTGAGTCACCCACTTGCCGAGTTCGTCGCCGCTGAAGGTAAAGGTTAGAGTCGACTCGACCTCTGTGTTTTGCGGGAAGTTCCTGGTGTTTTCGAGATAGACAGCTGACCGCGACTCATCAATCTTGTACGGACCCTGCTTGGTTGCCTTGAGCGTCTCGGCAACGCGATGCGCGTCACTCAGGAAAAACGCCGTTGCATCTACCAGCACCCGGCCGTTCGCCTCAGCGGCAACCTCGAATCCCCAAAGCACCGACTGCGCGAAGGCATCCTGGACTGATCGTTTCTCGGCAGGATTGTCGCTGCTGGAGCGGTAGCTGAGATTGATTTCCTTGAGAAGCACTCGCGGACCCACACGCACGAATTCGACCACGCGGCCTTCGCCGAGTTGACCGCGATCGAGTCCGATGTCGTTGGATCCAACACCGGCCGGCAGAGAGTCGACAAAGAGGAACTCGGAGTTCCAGAGAGAAATCTCGAGCCAGAGTTTTCCTTTGCGCTCATCCCAATAGAGGGGAAAATACCCGTCGAGTTTCTTGAAGAGTTTGGTCTTGTCGGCGATTGTGGGCAACGGCTTCTCGTCGTCGTGGGTTTCCGCGAAAACCCCGACTGACGACATCAGGGCCAGACAAAGGACCAACAGGGCGACGAAATCGGATCAAGGAACCTCCGGCCTGACGGACGTTCAGCCTATCGTCTCCACGATGTCCGTGAAAGCTTCTCTTGCTTGGGTGAGGATTTTATCTGTGATGTGCCATCGCAGGGAAGCATGACCGCCCACTCCTCGAGATCTTCAACTAGTAGATACAGGGCTGTTGCCGTTAGCTGATATTCCCATATAAGGACGAACTAGTAACATTCTGGTTAATCCCCCTCCCCCTCCTTTATCATTTAAAATCATCGGGTTACGCACTTTTTCGTTGCAAACCATTGAGCCCCAATGGTTTGTAGATAAGTTATTTGTTAGGCTGGACTTAGCCGGTATCCCTAACGACGAACTTGGCGGATTCAGGAATTCCAGATTTCAGGACGGCCTCCGAGTCGGTCAACCATTTCCGTGTCGGACTCAAGCAACCTAGCACCGACTAATCCTGAGCTTGTTTTCAAAGATCATCGGTCTCGAGGAGACCGTTCCCCCTCTCCACCGAGGGTAGAGACACTAAGCCTCATGTGAAGTGTACAGATTTGCGCGCCGTTGTCAGTGAGCGCGGTCACCGCTTTTACTCACACACCGGGGCTAGGAATGTGATCTTGGTTCAGCGCCTCAAACCAGAGACTTGGCGGCAGCGGCAATTTCTCTGAGGGATTCGTTGGAAAGTAGCTGACATTCGACGCCCCGCCGATGCTTGATTGCTCCATAGGCAATCGAGTCACATAGCATAAGGTCGATAAAGCCCAGATCGGCCGGGGACAGCAGCCCAGCTTTCTCCGTCTCATCGATCTGGGTACCGTCACCGGGGCCGGCGGCGGTCTTCTGCTCCGAACTCTGGGCGGCACCTTCCCACTGTCTTACGCCGGGACCAGGCGAGCGTTTCTTTGGTGTATAGTGCGCGAAGCGCGGACCGCGTTTGCCAACCGGCCATTCCATGAGGAACTCATGCAAGGTATGGCGCTCACCGGCAACCGGATCCAGTAAGCCACTGACGGTCCTCAAGACCGCAGCACTGACCGAGACCATACCTATGGCCGATGGCTCGGGGAGATCACGAACCCGATCTACATGTGGGTCCGGCCGCGCATAGGTCAGCAAGACAGTGTGCAGACCTTTGGATGGAATACTCTCCAACGCATCCTTGAGATAGGCCGGGACCAGCAACACAGCCCCGATCGCCAGACTTGGATTCTGCAGCAGCATGGAGACTGAACACCCGGCAGGAGTCTGGCCGATCCTCTCGCGTATCTCTTCTCGCATGAGCTGGCCCATGCCTAATTCGGGCTCAACGACTAGTAAGTGGTCCGGCGGCTGCTCGAACATCCGTTCGCGGATACGCCCCGCAAGCTGCTGTAGGGAAAACCCCTGTTGATCTGCCAGCAGGATCATTCGATTGATGAGATCATCCGGGTTCTCAGCACTTCCCGGGTCTGTCTGTCGGCCTTTCTGCTGCACCACGACATAGCGGCTGCCGGGCTGCTTGACCAGCCAGCGTTCGTTGGCCAGCTCGGTGTAAACCAGGTTCACAGTATTGTGGTGGATCTTCAGCTCCCGGGCCAACCCGCGAACGCTTGGCATGATGTGCCCGATCGGCACCTCACCCGTGCTGATGCGGAAAATAATCTGCTCTCGCAGCTGATGGTGAACTGGCTGTTCACTCTGCCGGTTGACTTGGAGTTTCATCCTCAGCCCATCCGTTGCGACAAAGCGTACTCCCGCCGCGGCTTCTATACAACAAGGACGCACGAGCAGACCTTCCTTGTGACAGTTGAGAAACCGTCACTACCGTCGTAGCCCCACAATCTGCGATCCGCTAACCTGCGGGCAGAAGGTGAGAGATGGCCAAGAGGACGACAATTCGCGCTGGCAACCAGCGCTTCCGTAATGCGCGGGTTTTCTTGCGGGCTTGGGGCCGTGATCCGCTCCGCGTCGGCGCCATCGCTCCCTCCAGCGTCGGGCTGGCGGGCCTCATCACAGCTGAGATCACGCCCGCCTCTGTGCCGGTGCTGGAACTGGGGCCGGGTACCGGCGTGTTCACGCGAGCGCTGCTGGCGCGTGGCATTCCCGAGAACCGGCTCACGCTAGTGGAATGCGATCCCGGTTTCGCGCGCATCCTGCAACTGCAGTTTCCCGCCTCGCGAGTGCTGAACCTGGATGCAGCGCGGTTCGGGTCGGCAGACCTGTTCGATCGTGAAGGTGCCGGAGCCGTGATCAGCGGCCTGCCCCTGCTCTCTATGTCAGGGCGAAGGGTGATGGCCATCCTGGACGCGTCGTTTCGGCATATGCGCCCGGGCGCTGCTTTTTTTCAGTTCACCTATGGGCCTCGCTGCCCGGTTCGCCGCTCGATCCTGGATCGCCTCGGGCTGAAAGCAAGGCGCATGGGCTTCACTCTGGCTAACATGCCGCCGGCGGCGGTGTATCGCATCCGCCGTCGCCGGCCGAGGTTATCGCTTGAGGCAAATGACGGCATCAGTCGACAGGCGGCCCGTTTGGCCCAATAACGCTTGCGATCCGGATCCGTCGAGCACAATTTCTCGGAAGCGCCAGGGCAAACGCGCGCGGCTGGTAGCCCGCATGTCGGCCAACGGTCTGTCGAAACTCTACCTAACCAAGAAGGAAGTTGGACGGCGCTCCCGTGGAATGAATCGCTCGAACGAATGATTCGCGAATGACGTTGAAATGACCCTTTGTGCATCGACTGTCGGACCAAGGCGACCTACACTCGCACCGTCTGGAAGAGATCCAGAACCTTGGTTTTCGCTAGGGCGCTCGTGGCACTTTCGTCGGAGTAGCAATCCTCCGGTGAATCCAGGACTGGGAGGTCTTGTGAAAAGCAAAAGAATCGGATCACAAGCTGCGGAAAATAGTGCTACTATCCGCATTATTATGCGCCGTACCACCCTTTATTGCTTGCTTGTGCTGCTCGTGATCGCGGGCCGTCCGGTTACGGCGCAAGCCCCCAACGGCGACGGAACGTATCAGCAACTGCGCTACATCGGCTTGGGCAGCGAGGCCGTGAGCGTCAGCAACCTTACCTTGAAGCGCGACGCCGCTACCTTTCAGCTGAATTCCGGAACCGTGTGTTTTCTGGCGCCGGTGCAGGGCAAAATCACGGGGGCTGTGTTCGTGGGAGAAGGACGGCTCTTGTTGACTCCACCTCTGCCATCCGAGCAGCACAATCTGGAACTGCTAACCAAGGAAAAGGAATTCAGCGAAAATTTCGACCGTCTAGTGTTGCGCTTTACCGACGGTACCTACGACGAGATCAAGAAGGCCGGAAGCAGCACTTCCACCTCCTGTGAAATTGGACGGCTGCGTGAGAGTCAACAGGCAACCCGCAAGACCCTGCACTACAACCTGGAGGCGCGGATGATGCAGGATGTGTTGAGTCCGCAGCCCGGTGGCTTGTTCGTGGCCTTCATCCACGGCAAGAAGTACAACGGCAAAATGATGTTCGCGATCGATCCCCATGGCGCTCTGGACATCGGGCCGGAAGAAGTCGAGTTGATGACCTACGACGACAATAAGGAGGGGATCTGGGCAGGATTCCACTACGCTGACGAGTACCAGAAGGGCACAGCCAAGAGCTCTCAGAAGAATGGCGTCATCCACATCGAGCACCAGCAACTGAACGCCGAAATACAAAAGAGCGGTCAACTGAACGGCAACGCCGTTACGACGTTCGTGGCGCAGACGGCTGGCGTTCGGGCCGTCCCTTTGAAGCTGTACCCGACCCTGCGGGTACAGAGCGTGATCGGTGAGGACGGCCAACGGCTGAACTTCATCCAGGAAGATAAGCTGGAAGACCCGGAGTTTTGGGTTGTCTTATTGAAGCCGCTGGGGCAGGGTGAACGATTCACCATCACTACGACCTATGGCGGTAAGGACGCGATCAGCAGCGAAGGCGGCGGCAATTACTTTCCCATCGCGCGCGATGACTGGTATCCGAACTCCGCCAGCGGCGCTTTGGGCGAATACACGAACTACGACATGACCCTGCGCATTCCCAAGGGTATGACCATCGCCGCTACTGGAAACCTGGTGAGCAGCACGATGGAGGGCGACCGCAACGTCACAGTATGGAAGAGCGAAGTCCCTTTGACCGTTGCCGGTTTCAACTTCGGCACGTTCAAGAAGGAGGAGGCGAAGCTCGACAAGCTAGACGTCTTGGTGCAGTCCTATGCCAACGAAAATCCGCCCGATTCGGCGTCTGTTAGAGCCAACCAGGGTATGCTTGGCTCGATGAACACCACTCTCCTCAACAAGGAGGCCCTGGCTGAGGGGCAGCTCGCGATGCAGATCTATTCCGATTTCTTTGGCCCTGTTCCGTACAAGCGCCTGGCTATTACACAGCAGACAGCCACCGACTTTGGACAGGCGTGGCCGGGCCTGGTCTATCTGCCGATGAGCTATTTGTTGGACACCACGACGCGCCACGGGCTGGGTATGGAAGGCAACTACGGCTACTTCCCGGTGGTTGCCCCTCATGAAGTGGCCCACCAATGGTGGGGACACATGGTGGGGTTTAATTCCTATCGTGACCAGTGGATGAGCGAGGGCTTCGCGGACATGTCAGCCTCCATTTATCTGCAGTTTGTTTATTCCAAAGAGCCGCAGAAATACATCAAGTTCTGGAATGACGAGCGCAGGCTGCTGACCGAGCGCAACGAGCACGGATTCCGCGCCATTGATACCGGTCCAGTGACCATGGGCTACCGCGTCGCCAGCAGCCGTGAGGGTTTCAGCAGCTACCGTCGGCTTATCTATCCCAAAGGGGCCTACATTTTGCACATGATCCGGCAGATGATGTGGGACCGCCAAAATGGCGATCAGCGCTTCAAAGAAACCATGCACGATTTCGTCACCACCTACAATGGCACCGCGGCGACCACCGAGGACTTCAAAGCCATGGTCGAGAAACATATGAGCCCTGCAATGGACGTGGACGGCGACCACAAAATGGACTGGTTCTTCAATGAGTATGTCTACGGAACTGCTCTGCCCAGCTACAAGTTGGAGTCCTCTTTCGGCAAAGCCGCCAGCGGCGATGTGACCCTCAGCTTCAAGCTGACGCAGTCTGGGGTGGACAAAGACTTTGTCATGCTGGTTCCGATATATCTGGAGTTGGCCAACGGCAAGATTGCCCGCCTGGGCTCAGCTAGGATTGTCGGCAATTCCACGGTAGAACAGGCGGTGCCGCTCGCGGGTTTGAAGGAGCAACCCAAGCGGGCGATGGTCAATTATTATGCGGACGTGCTGGCTTCGGCTAACTAAGCTCTAGCAATGGCCGGCGTGGCTCGAATGTAACGGGAGGCTGAAGGGAATGGCCCAGGATTATTTACTCAAGACGGAACCCTCGGAATACTCATTTGCCGATCTGCAGCGAGACAAGGTCACGGTGTGGGATGGAGTCTCGAATCCGGTCGCGTTGAAGAATCTCCGGGCGATGGAGCCCGGAGTGCGACTGGTCATCTACGAGACCGGAGATCACAAGAGCGCCGTAGGCACCGCGTCAGTGGTTTCGGTTGATGCGGCCGATCCGCGAAATCCCGCGGTAAAGATCAAAGCCGGCAAGGCACTGTCGCGGCCGGTTTCGCTGGCCGAGATCAAGGCCGACAAGCTGTTCGCCGACTCGCCGCTGGTCCGCCAGGGACGGCTCTCCGTTGTGCCGCTCACGGCAGCACAGTACAAGATGTTGACCGGGGACTAGCAATCATTTTTGCCCGACAGCGATGAACACAACCTTGGCCGCAGTGGCAGCGCGAGTGCTTAGAGTTGCCGATGTAGAAGGAGCGAGCCACCGCAAGTCGCGGAAGTGTGCGAGGGTGTGAGCGTTTGCCTGCGACGGCGCTAACTCCACTACATGCTCGTACGGCGACGCCAGGATGGCCGGGCCGAAGACTTCGGCCTGTGAACCGCTCCCCATCTCCAATAGCCAAACTGAGACGCGGTCATTTGCAAAACTGCATCTCGTTCTCAGGTCACCAGAAACAGTCGTAGGAGCGGGTCCGCGCCGCAAACCCTGCGCGCCGGGCAGAAATTCCACCAACAGATTCCGGAAGTTGGCGTCCCGCAGGTTCTCGACTGTATGCACCAAACCCGGCGGCGAAAACTCGCACTCGCCATCCTGGTAGCTGTGAGTCTTGGGGTCGCCCTCGCTCGGCGTGCTGACAATTTGCGCCTCTCCGGCGACATACACCAGGTACTCATGAGCGTGATGATGGCATAAGGTGCGATCGTGCGGCGCAATCTCGACCGCAAAGCCGCGAACGAATTCATTCGCAATGACGAGATGATGCCGCGGCTCCTGCTCGATCGAAACCATGAGGTTGGACCGTGGCGTTATGAACTCGGGAATTGCAGGGCAAAGTTAATGGTTCTGTCTTTGTCCCAATACACAATGCCCAGATACATGCCGGGACCGATCTGACGGATCTCGTCGCGGATGTGCTTGGCCACTAGGGATGTCTTGGAATAGTCGAGGACGATGCACTCTTTGCCGTCGAACCAGCTCTGCGTCTTGTAAACTTCAGCGACAATGGCGCTCACTCCGAGGGCGAGGATGCGGTTTCTCAGCGTCCCGTGGGCTGCATCGAAGGTCTTTCCCTGCCAGCCAAAAATATTGATCAGAGACGCAATCTCCTGGCTGAAGGGCGTATCGGGAGCAATGATCGCCGTTCCCTGTGCTTCGCCGTTGGGAATGTCCCCCGCCGGACTGCTGGAAAAGAGATCGTCGAGTTCTTTCTGTGACATCGCGAGAAGCTGCGCCGCAGTGTAAGCCATGTTTGAATTTCCTCCGTGCGCCGATGCCTCCTGAGAAACTCGGCGGTTGTTGTTTTGGGGACGCCCGTGAGAGTGTTGCCCACTATGGCGGCAGAGTGAACTTTTGTCAATGGTAGGAAAGTCTGGGTTCCGGTCTGGCCAAACTGTTTGTTAGCCGGAGGCGCGCCGTGCATCGGCCAGAATCACGTCGGCCGCCTTCTCGCCGATCATGTAAACCGCACTCACGATGAAAAAGCCCGGGATGCGAGGAAACACCGAGGCATCCACCACGCGCAGACCCTGCGTTCCGTGGACACGAAATGCGCTGTCCAGCACGCCATTCTGCTCGCGGGGTCCAATGGCGCAACTGCAGGAGGCATGATGGCCCCAGGCGTTATGGCGGACAAAGTCTCGCAATTCCTCCGGTGACTGAAGGTGTTCGCCGGGCAGCTCTTCCTGAGCGATCAAACCTTGTTGCTTCAGCTTCGCTGTCAGCTTGCGCACGAACCGGACGCCATCGACAACAGAATCGAGGTCCTCCCCATTGTCTTCCGTGCCCTCCTCGAAATAGTGGAAGTTGACATTCGGCATGTCGCGCGGATCGGCCGATCGCAACGTCACCTCGCCTTTGCGGTTGTTGGTATGGGCCTTCAGGACCGCCCAGGTCAGGTAGTTGAGGTTCCTGGCGAACAGATCGGAATAGGTTGGGAAATAACCCTCGAAATGGCCCAGGAAGGCGACACAGAAAAGATCGGGGAGGGGGCGCCCGGGCGCAGACCGCTTGAACATGGCCAGCACAGCGCCATTGGTAATGTACGGCCCACTCCGAGTGGTCTTCCACTCTTGGAACTGGGGATCGCTGGTGTCGAACTTCGCGCCCTGAAAAATGTGCCACTGGTCGAAGTTCATGCGGTTGACGACGCCGACCTCATAGCGGTCCTGCAGGTTCCGGCCCACGCCGGGAAGGTCGACTTTGACTTCGATTCCGTGACTCTCCAATTCCGCTCGCGGCCCGATTCCGGAAAGCATCAGGAGTTGCGGCGTATTGAAGGCTCCTCCGGCGACGATAACCTCCCGCGAGGCGAACAGCTGACGCGCCGGGGCCGGCTCATCGCTCGGACGGGCATGAGCGCGGTAGAGCCGTTCGCCGATCTGGTACTCCACGCCGATCGCCCGCCGGTTGTTATCCAGGAGGACCCGCGTCACCAGGGCGTTCAGTTCAATCTTCAAGCGCTCCGGGCGCTTCTGGGCAACGTCCAGCAAGCGCTCGCGTGTTCCAACGCGCGCATGCTTGTGCGTCGTCAGCGGTGTATAGCGCATGCCAAAGGAGTTTTCCTTCACGGTTCGCCAGTCGTTAGGATCGAGTTCGCTTTCCGCTAACCACCGCACGCGCTCGCCCACATAACCGATATCTTTGATGGCCTCCACGGCGGACTCAGCAATCGTTTCCAGCAGATCGCGATTGGCCACAGAAACCATCGGGATGGCTTTCTCCGTGTGCAACCAGCCTCTAAACCCATGACGCGTGGGATTGATGCCAATTTTGGCAAGCCAACGGTACGGCAGACGATGATGGCAATTCTCCAGGCGCTGGAAGTAACGGCGCATATTGCCCGCGCCCCAGGACGGGTCTCCGGTGAGGGTTGCGATATCGTCCCAATCGGCATCGTGGGGATAGACCAGGATCATGGCATTGTGGGCGGTGCAGCCACCTAGAGTGCCGGCACGCGGGTAGAGCACTCCATCCACGCGCTGGTTGTCCAATGTCTCGCGATATTTGGGGTCCTGGCGCTGCACATGGTCGTCACCGTAATGACGGACGAAGAAATCCCACTTGAGCGCCTCATTCTCGCTGGCAAAGGCGTGGAAACAGGGAACGTCGTAATCGGATGGAAGGCGATTCCCGTGCGAGAGTGGGTCGCCGCCGCTCAGCTTCCGGGGATCGCCGCCTGCCTCGAGTAGGATCACGGTGTGACCCGCCTCGGCGAGACGAGCGGCCACCGTGCCGCCACCGGCGCCTGAGCCGACGACGATGTATTCGCAATCGGCCTGCGGTGTTGTATCCGCGGTCATTTTAGACCTTTCCTGTCGGTGAACTTAATTGACAGCGAGACGAAACAATCGACTCGCCAGCCAGTTGTGAGCGATTTCCAACGCGCTGCGGGGCTGCCGCGAGATTATATCCGACAAGGGACAGCCGCCATTTCCGAATGCAGTAGAAGCGAGCGTGGGCATAGGTTGGCGACCGCGGGATGACGAACTTCCGGGCGAACGCGACGTGCGCTAGGGGACCTGGCCGCCGCGCGCCCATCGCCACGTGTAATAGCAATATCGGCTCGGCGAATGGTCCACCAGTGAGGGCGGCGGTGGTTGCTTGCCGACATAGTCCACCGCCGCTGCGGCGGCACCGCTCAGGATTTCCGCGATGGCCGCCAATCCGGTGTCTTGGGGTGAAGTTCCATCGGGTCGAATGGTTCCATCCTGTTCGATGTGCATCAGCCCCGAGGTGTGACTGTAAAACATGTCTCTGGGCGGAACAGTGGTTACGAAGTCCTGCTTATCCACAAATCGATAGATCCCCAAATCTGCTTTACTCCCAACCTGATCGCAAAATGGTTTGTTTCCGACGCGTGGTGAACCAAAGGTATAGAGTGCCGCGCCGCCCCGATTGAATCGTGCAATCGCCAGGGTCGCCAGCGCTGCGCCGAGGCTGTGACCAGTGAAGAAGATCGGTGAGATGGGATTTTTGTCGCGATAGCTCTCGAGCCAGTTGCTAACATCTCCCCATACGCTGTTCAGTGCTTCCTGAAACCCTCCGTGCACTCCGATCTCTGTCGAGTTGAATGGATTGAGCAGGGGATTTCTGAATCCCAAGTGAAACAGGGTCTTCTCGGGATTCGCGGGCGTGGCCAAACCCTGATCTTCTTTCACCGGAAGCACCATCAGATCGACGAGAGCGTCGGTCCAGTCGCTCTTCTCCGTACCGCGAAACGACAGGACGGCGAACTTCGAATTGAATGCAAAGAATCCCTGGCTTCCCTTTGCGGTTCCGCTCCAGTCACCGATTCGGTGGCCGGTGAGCCCAGCCTGCCCCAGGAAATCGTCGAACTTCATCGGTGGAATCAGGTCAGGTCCGGACCTGCCGTATGCCAACATGGCAGCATCGGCCATCCATGCGGCCATGACCGGCGTGCAAAGCGTGGACGGTTGCTTCACAGTTGCCGCATCGGAAAGCGGTTGTGGCTGACGGAAGTATTGGTAATCCCGTTGGGGATAAAAAAGGTGTTCCCAGTCCGGATCGGGCAGGTCATACCAGTGCTTCTGCTCTTGGTTTACCATGGGTGAATGGTAGCGCCACGGCATGCGATCAAGCGACACAATTGTTCGGTGAGAACTCGCTGATTCAGGACGTTCGGGTGATGCCAAGCGGCGCAGAAACGGGCTGTGGGTTGCGAGGCCGGGACTCGCCCCCCTTTTCTTCAAGGCGGAAGCGCCTCGCCACTAACATGCTATAGCCGTGATACGCTGCTTCCGCTATAGTGCACCCACATTACTGCTCACCGTTGTAGGGCGACAGTTCGTTCAACCATTCGATTATGATGCCTATCTCGCGGGAGTAAGGCCTACCTGTCCCTGGCTGGTTTTGGATTAGCCTCAGGGACCGTGCAAGGCAGCATTTAGTCGTTACTTTGCAGTCGGGTAAGGAGCACAGAAGCTAATGATTCGGTCAATGCGTGGCTGGCTTTGGTGGTCTACAGTGGTTGCTTCGCTGACGCTGGTCGGTTGCAACCAGGGTCCTGAACCCGGGCACGTCCAAGACGAAGCCCAACTCGCCGGTCGGTCTCCGGCTTCGTTTCCCGCGGCTGACGAGGATTACTTCCACGACATGGACGGCGCTGCTCCGCTGAACGCGGAGGAGATCAAGGGCCGCAACATGTGGATTGTCTGGACCGGCGGCGACGACAAGTTCTGGGACACGATGATTACATCGAGCGTCGGAACAGTTGACCTCCTGAAGACCCTTTCTTCGGCTCCCGGATTGAAGAACAGCCGTGAGAAACGCTGGGAGTACCTCGGGCTGGTGAACGAGCCGTGCTTCAAGCAAGCTACCGGTCCTGATCCCAACCGCTACGGCCTGTGGCTCGACACCCGCGACCCAAACTGCTCGCCCGATCCGTTCGAGAACGAGGGCAAGTATCCCGGCGTCAAGATTGGCGCGCGCGGCAAGAACATGCCCGTGGGTTCCTATTACGGCTACGCCAGCGGCATCGTCGGACTTCGATTGTTCCCCAACCCCGACTTCGACGAGGCAGCGGCCAAGAAGTGGGACCCGAAACGCTATTACGATGATCCGAGTTATTACAACGATAAGACGCTGGTGCGGCCTTATCGGGTGGGCATGTCGTGCGGCTTCTGCCACGTGGGCCCCAGTCCGACCAAACCGCCCGCTGACCCGGACAACCCGAAGTGGGAGAATCTGAGCTCGATCGTCGGCGCGCAATATTTCTGGACCGACCGTATTTTGGCGTGGGAATCGGACGAAACCAGCTTCCCGGTGCAACTCTTTCATAGCTACCGGCCGGGCACTCTCGACACTTCGCTGATCTCGACCGACAACATCAACAATCCGCGCACCATGAACGCGTTTTACGGTTTGCCGGCGCGCATGGAAGTGGCCCGTCGTTGGGGGAAAGAGACCCTCGCGGGTGGCGGCTTGAACAACAAGCAACTCAATGACTACGTGCACGAGGGTCCTCTCACCCAGTTCTTCCAGGCGCCAGCGACGGTTTGGACGCCGCGGGTTCTGAAAGACGGCTCGGACTCGGTGGGAGTTATGGGAGCTCTGAACCGCGTTTACCTGAACATCGGGTTGTTCAGCGAGGAGTGGCTGCTGCACTTCCGCGCATTGGTTGGCGGAACACCCATCACGCCGATCGAGATCGCGGTTGCCAATAAGAATTCTGCCTACTGGAACGCTACCCAGATGCAGACGCCCAACACGGCGATGTTCTTCCTGAACGCAAAGATCGCAAGCCCACACAAGCTTCAGGACGCGCCCGGAGGAGATGCGTATCTCAAGGACAAGGCCAAGCAGGAGCGTGGCAAGGTCGTTTTTGCTGAGCGATGCGCGCGCTGTCATTCCAGCAAGATTCCTCCTACGCCGCCCGGCATTGATCTGGGCGCTTGTTCGGGCAAAGACTACCTGGACTGCTGGAACAAGTACTGGACTTGGACCAAAACCGATGACTTCAAGTCCAAGATGCGGGCGATGGTCCAGCAGAAGGACTTCCTGGACAACAACTACCTTTCCATCGATCAGCGTGTTCCCGTGACCTTGCTGCAGACGAACGCTTGCAGTCCGCTCGCCACCAATGCGCTCGGCGGCAACATCTGGGACAACTTCTCGTCGCAAACCTACAAGGACCTGCCTTCGGTGGGTTCGGTTACGGTATATGACCCTTTGACCGGCGCGCCGAGCAGCTATCAGATGCCGGCGGGTGGCCGCGGATTTACACGTCCGCCGTCGCTCATCAGCGTATGGTCCACTGCGCCCTTCCTGCTGAACAACAGCGTAGGGAAGTTTAATTCCAGCCCATCGGTCGCGGCCCGCATGGATTCCTTCCAGGACTCCATCGAGAAGATGCTGTGGCCAGAGAAGCGCGACAAGGATACGGTGCTCGGTGACAAGGTGCCTGGCCTGATCGACCGCACCAGGGACACTAGCTATCTTCGTGTCGCAGCCGGTTATCTGCCGGACTTCCTCAAGCCTTTGCTGAGTCCAGGGCATCGTTTTCTCCCTTGGATCTTCGGCGAAGGAGGCGTGGAGCTGGGGCCGATTCCCAAAGGCACGCCGGTCGATCTGCTTGCCAATCTTGATTTGTTGGGCGAAGCGACAACCGCAAGCGACAAACTGAAGCACCAGGAGAAAGTCCTCGACCTGTTGCTGACCATCAAGCACGATCTGGCGGCCTTGCCGCCGGGAGCCAGCGATACGGAGGCGAGCAAAGCTTTCACCAATCTCGTCCCCAAACTGATGGAGTTGAGCAAGTGTCCTGATTTCGTCGTTAATCGCGGCCACTACTTTGGCACCAGCTATTTCCAGGAGGAGCCGGGACTCAGCGACGACGACAAGCGCGCGCTGATCGAATACCTCAAGACCTTCTAGGCGGCGGTACACTGATGCAGGCTGTTTCGTGAAGCAGCCGCTGTATCGTGCTATGAAAAAGGTCTTGCTGTGGTCCGGAGCTCTCATCATCGCGGCAGTTGCTGTTGCGGCATGGTTTTTCCGGCCTTGCATTCCGGCGCCAATTGATGACGCCAAAGCTGCAGGCAAGACCGTTGCCGACTTTCCCCAAACGACTTCCCGCGTGTTCGACGAGATGGACGGCGGCATCGTACTCACCGACGACGAAACCAAGGGCCGTAATACCTGGCTGCTGTGGACCGCTGGCGACCAGACGTTTTGGGACCGCATGGCGCAGCAGGCCTTTGGCCTCAGCGATCTGCTGAAGACCATCGATTCCCGCCAGCGCGCGACACGATTCCGCGACATGGGCTTGGTTAACCAGCCCGGATTCGACCGGGCCATGCAGCCTGACGAGTACGGTTTGTGGCTTGACACCGGACCGCAGGAAGATGGCGTCGATCCGTCCGTGTATGGCAGACCGTCAGGAATTGTCGGCTTGCGCGTCTATCCGAATCCAAGATTCGACACCGCCGCTCGGCAGCGTTGGAACGCCGATCGCTACTACGGCGATCCCAACTACTACAACGATCCGAAACTGGTGCGGCCCTACGTCGTAGGAATGTCATGTGGATTCTGCCACGTCTCGTTCAATCCGCTGAAGCCGCCGGACGATCCCGAGAAGCCGAAGTGGGAGAACTTGTCGTCCACCATCGGCAATCAATACTTCAACTCCAGCCGCATCTTCGGCAACGGCGCTACGTCGGACAGCTACGCTTACCAGTTGTTTCACTCGTGGCCGCGTGGAACCGTGGACACGTCGTTCCTGGCCACCGATAACCTGAACAACCCAAGCAAGATGAATCCCATCTTCGCGATTCCGGCTCGCCTGACGGTAGCGCATGAAGAAGACATCACCGGCGGCGCGCTGAACTTTCCCGGGGAGCAGAGTCGCATGGCGGTTCCGCACGTGCTCAAAGACGGCGCAGATTCCATCGGCATCATCGGCGCGTTGAGCCGCGTGTACGTCAGCATCGGCGAATTTAGCCAGCAGTGGTTGCAAGACCACAATGTGATTGTCGGCGGCAAACCGCAAAAACCGTTCAGCGTTGCCAACGCGCAGAAGAACTCCGTCTACTTTCAGGCGACCGCTGAACGCGTTCCGAATCTTGCGAAATTCCTGGCGAGGATGAACGGTCCGCGCCTTACCGACGCTCCGGGAGGAAAAGCATTCCTCACCACGGATGAAAAAATCTTGCAGCGCGGCAAGATCGTTTTCGCCGAGAACTGCGCCAAGTGCCATTCCAGCAAACAGCCTCCTGCGGATTCCATCAAGACCCAGCAGCAGTATCTTGACTGGATGCGGGCCGAGGTTCAGAAGCCCGATTTCCTCGATAACAACTTCCTGTCCACTGAGGAGCGCATTCCCATCGACGTTGTGCAAACCCATGCTGCGCGCGCGCTCGCCACCAATGCCATTCGCGGACACGTCTGGGACAACTTCTCCTCCGAGACCTACAAGACCTTGCCATCGGCCGGCGAGATCGAGGTACAACATCCGCTCGATGGCTCGGCCGGCAAGTTTCACGCGCCTGGCGGAGGTCCGGGCTATTACCGCGTGCCATCGCTGATCGGTATCTGGGCGACGGCGCCGTTGCTGCACAACAACGCGCTGGGCATCTACACCGGCGATCCGTCGGTCGCCGGCCGGATGAAGTCCTTCGACGACGCCATTACCAAGTTGCTCTGGCCGGAGAAGAGAGCAGGTCTCGGCTCCATTTCGCTCACCACCGCGGAGAGTTACATCCAGATTCCCGCGTCGTATCTTCCATCGGAACTTCAATCGCTTACTAAAGACGGGTTCCTGCGCATCGGCCCAATTCCTGCGGGCACGCCCGTTGATCTCCTGGCCAATGCCGACCTCGATCTGTCGGACCACGACAAGGCACTTGATCGCGCCAAGCTGATCGTGAAGGCGCAAAACGATCTCATTCAGATTCATGCCAAACAACTTGACGCCGACGCCGCGCGCCAAGTCTTGAAGAATCTCGTTCCCGACCTGCTGAAGATCAGCAAGTGTCCCGACTTCGTGCAAGACCGCGGGCATTACTTCGGGACCAAGCTGCCGGACGAGGACAAGCGAGCCCTGATCGAGTTCGTGAAGAGGTTCTGAGGGCGGCTCTTCGCTCTTCGCATTTCGCTCTTCAGTGTTTCGCTCTGGCGTCATTCCGCCTCAAGAATTGTCATCCCGACCGAGGACTTCAGTCCGAGTGGAGGGACCTGCTGTAGGTCTTCGCTGCCGTTCCCATTTTGGGAGGACATGGCCAAGTACGTTCGTCCCACCCTCCCCCCACCCTCACATAGAATCAATGGCTTAGACCTAGAAATCCTCGCACTTAGTAGAGCCGTAAGGACTTGCAGGTAGATAATAGAGGCACAAGGACTTACCAGCACATCTTGCAATAGTGTCCAGGTTCCTTCGGGCGCGACGTTGCGAATGCGGGTGAACACCCTCCCTCTCCTCTGTTCTTTAGAATCATGAGATTGGAGAGATTTTGCCTGTAAAATATTGAATCACGATAGCTTAAGGGCATAATATTGATTCATAAAGGGTTACGATCGGTACGTCCCCGTCGCTAGCCTTGACCGATAACCGGTTATGGCCTGGCTGCTGCATATCAAAGAACATTCTCAGCCTGCGTAGTAAGCGCGAACGTCGGACCTGATGAATTCAGGAAGGCGTTCTGCGGGGCCGCCGTTCGCTATTCACTTACGTCTTGCTAAATCCGGCAGGGGGCAGGCCACCTAAACAAACGCAGTGAGGCGAAAAAGCGTTACCGGGTTTTCGAAAGAATTTGATATGGATTTCCTAAAATGGGAACCAGCCCGCAATGCTTACCGCTGGCGCGGGATGCAGACCTCGACGACTCCGACGTTCCGAAGCTGGGTAAATCGTGCTGGAAGGCCGCGGAGCTCACCATGCCGGAGCCAAACGACCGCCCGACACATCCGGGTTGATCATGATGTCGTGGAATGGGTCGAGAAAAAGGGGAGCGGCTACTCGACCGGTGTTAACGCCCATGTTGCGTTCTACATGAACGCGCAATCTGCGGAAGCAAGGATCCCCCCGGACACAAAGCATGTCACGTTGTAACAGGCAGAGTTATTCCATTGTTCAACCTGAACTCCGCCCAACCTTCCTTGTTGGGCGGAGACTTCAGGTTTGTGAACGAGGCACGAAACGTGCAAGCCGTGTGCTTGCATCAGCTACTGCTTTGCTTCAGAAGAGCCTGCGGCGTACGACACCAGCCAACCCGAGGATTCCGGAACCAAACAGGAGGATGCTGCTTGGTTCAGGCATCTGATTCGTCGACATGCCGCCATGGACTGTGAAAGCCTCCGAAGGAATAGTGCCGACGGCACTCTCGGAGGCACTGGATGGGCAATCCTTCCCACTGCAGCCGGCACCGCTATTTTCGTCCCAATAGACCGGGTCGCCGCTGGGCACCGTCGCATTCTGCAGGTTGAGCCAATAGGTCCCAGCGTTCAAAGGTACATTCAGGCCCGACACTGAAATCTCGTCAATGTTGTAGCCGAACTGGTTGGTGGAAAGGAATTTGTCGGTCACGCTGGCCGTTCCCCCACCATACGCCGTTCCTCCGTTCTCACCGGAGGTTATGGACCAGTCCACAGAGCTCATTGTGTCGCCGGGGAATTCCCAGACGCCGAAACTAAAGCTGCCGATGGTTGTGGCGCTACCCGCGACGAACGTGTCACTGACGACGTAGCCGAAGTTGATGGTCCAAGCATCGGTCGTGCCGTTAATCGGACCGTTGTCATAATCCGCCCAAGCCGGAATCGCAATCATAGCCAGGCAAAGAATGAGGAGTGGAAGGACGTGTTGTTTCATGGCGACAAGCTCCTTTTCTTGGTAGGCGTTTCAAACATTCGACCCTACCCGAAACCCAAAGTCAATGTTTCTTTTGTAACGCACTATTTCTTGTGCTGCTTCTTTACGGCAAAGCCTCCCAAGCCCACGTCCGTACCTTCCCCGGTCGTGACCTCAAAAGGTCCCTGCCACTCACTTACCATTGAAGTAAGCCTGCGCTCTGGCCCAGGCTTGCAAACCGACCAGGTCTCCAACAGCCCGGCCCAAAAGATCGCCAGCCTTGAAGTGAATTCCTCCGTAACGGCGGGAGATGCCCGCTTCATTGGCTGCGTCTGTGAAAGTCTTCCATTGCAGAGTTACCGGGTTCTGAGGGGTGATTCCGGGCTCGATGGTGGAACTGCCCGCTGCGAAGGTCACCGAGTCTCCAAACTGGTCGCTGCCAGTCCACAGGAAAAGGATGGTGGCGCCCGCAGCACTGAAGGTGCTGTGGCCCGAGATGTATTCCGGGAACGGCGGCGTGGGAAAGGTGGCCGGCTGATAGGGAATCCACTGTGAGCCGTCCATCCAGACTGTGCCTTTACCCGGCCCACCCCATGACCGGATCTGGGTGCCCTGGAAGAGGTAGGGAATCGCGGTCACCGGCCGCTCCGAATCGAAGGCCCGCTTCGCGTCCCAGGATGCAATGCCGGCATCGAAGACGGCGTTGGTCAGTGCGAAGAACATCTTCACGTCGTCGTCAAGGCTATGGTTGTCGCGGGCCGAAACAAACTGGGCGAAGAGGTCCCAGTGCCCGGGCGGCAACTCGGTGTGTGGTCCGTTCGCCCAGTATTCGGCAATCATCTTCTGCTGGTCGGTGAGGTTGGCGGCGAAGTCGATCAGTTCTTGCGCCTGTTGCTGGTATTGCAGTGAGCCGTACAACGCCGGCCCGAAGAGCTTTGCGAAGGGCAGAAACTCATCAGGCGATGTCATGGCGAAGGGCACTACCTTGAACCATTGCGCTCCGACAAACGATTGCGTGACGTTCTTCACGCCATTGAAGTACTGCAAGGGCTGCCAATGGTTGGGATCGGATACGGTTTTGGGATCGACCGGGACCGTGCTGGGCGCGTTGACGGGAACGTAACCGGTGTAATCGGAATAGGCTCCGGGACTGAGGTCGCCCAGCTGGTTTGAGCCGTCGTGATGGCGAAACTCCAGCACGGCGGCGCAGGCGACGTTGCCAATTCCGGTTGGAGTCGTGGTGTCAGTGGAGTTGTCGTTGGGATCATAGCCCAAGCTCGTCATCTGCGCGTCGAACAACGCCTTGTCGAAGGGAAACAAATCCACCAGCGCGCGATAGGCTCCATAGCTAATCGCTTTCTGTTTGTTGGCGAGAGTGCGTTCTTTTACCGGGCGACGCAGAGTGCCCCCGAGCTGCGTGCCGGAAGCTTTGGCATCATAAGCCGCCCACGAGTCATACATGCAGGTGTGGACCATCGCCAGTGCGCGCGCAACCATCGGAGGGCCAAAGGCCGAGTCCCGGTCTCCCTGCAAGGCTGCATTGTTCCATTGGACGACCAGAGTGGGAGGATTGGCCGCGGCGCACAGTAGAGAACCGAGCGTAAGCATCAGCGCCAGTGAGCCCAGGTTGCGAACAGCCGGTGTCTTGCGAAGCCGGAAGGATAGGAAGGTCGTTGCTGGCATGAATTGGGTCTCCTATAGGTTGAACGAGAGGCCTGACGACACAGGTTCGGAGGCAGGTTTGAACATTTGGCGACTGGGTGGTGGACCGTTTAGTTAACGAAGTGATCGGACGCCGTGATGGGCTTGCACCTTCGGCAAAGCAAACAATACTGACTTGTAAGTTGGAGTCGCTTTATTGTGTGCAGAGCCGCTCCACGAGTCAATAGTAGTGACGAAGTTTATTTTGGGTTTGTTCCGATTTGGGAATAGGTGCAAGCTTCGTGCGCAAGACAAGAGCCGCCGACAAGCTGGGTAAGTCGTTCTAAAAGGCCGCGAAGCCGTCATGCCCGAGCCCAAGGGCTGCCGACTATCCGGGTTGACCATGATGTTTTGGAATGGCTCAAGAGAAAGGGCAGCGGCATTCCTGCACGCAAACAAAATCCCCACCCAAGCAAGGGAAAAGAGGCTTGGGTGGGCATCCGGCGAGTGTGGGAGGTATGCACCGTCTTTACTTCTGGCAGGTCTCGCTCTCCACCACCAGGTCCAGTGCTCTCACATAGTGTTGCGCGCCACCATCGGTCCGTTCTGCGGCTGTCGGCCGCATCCCATCACCGACGACGGTAACCGTCTGGTCGACGTAGTTGTTCATCATCATGTCGGCCTCGTTGACCCCCCAAGTTGTGCCATCACTGCTCCGGATCAGATATTCTTTGGCAACCGGGCCTTGCTGCAGGCATCCAGTCACTTCAACTGGGTTCCGGTATGTCGCTTGCGATGTGTTCGCGGCGTGGGCGCTGGTGATTCCCAAAGTGCCCACGAACATCATGGTTGCAACCCAGACACCGATTTTGGTTTTCATCACTAACCTCCTGGAAGCGAGCATGACCTCGCCTCCCTGTGCTTGCGTTCCTTTTGATAGGTTGTTGCTCGTTCCCGATCGAGACGTTCCCTCGATCGGAACACTGGCGAGTCATCACGCGGCCTTGTCGAAGCCGTCCTCCCAGCGAATTTGTTCCTCCGCTTGCGCCCAGTCTTCCTCGTGACGTCCAACGTCACGACCACGTTTTTCGTACAGCTCGTAGGCGCGCTGCCTGATTCTTTCCTGCAGGCTGCCGTCGTCGCGATGCGTCAGACTCTGCTGTTCCTTACGTGGTTGGGTTGAATCGGGTGGTGACGTTTTTTTCATGTGACCTCCTTAGCGTCATTGTTATCGTTATCTCGTTAGTGTGTACCGTGAACCTCGAGGGTGCTGACATTCTTCGGCGCAAGCTCCACGCCACCGACTTCAGCCCGCAGTTCCCTTAGCCGGTATTCGCCACCCAGCTTTTTCAAAAGTAAGCGAGGTTCTGCCGCCTGGCGCAGGGTTTGCCGGCACGCCTGCCAGATAGAAAACGCGGCCTGTCGAATCTTGCTCGACACTGATAGCATGCGTTACCGGGTCAACGTCGAATGTGTACACTCCGGAAGAAAAGCTTGTCGATCCCGCACGAAAATCAAACGGAATGTTCGCGTGCGCGGCGGGTTCTACTTCGTCTTGCGGCCATGCAGCAGCGGCCAGTAGTGGCACCAGACCTGCCACTGCAAGCAGGTGAACAAAATGGTTCTTCATTTTGAACCTCCTTTCACGCTGCCGGATATTCCTCGGCAACGTAGTTTTGTTAGTTACTAACGCGTGGCGGCTTAGACCGCTCCGAGGCGCAATGCCGGAATCATGTTGGCGAGCGGGGAGCCTGCGAGCGGAGCGGCCATCACTGGCCTACTAACGTGCTCAGGCGCGCCATTCATCCTTGCGGATCAAGCCGCGACAAGAACAACAAGAGAATGCTGTAACTCACGAACGGGCGGAGGCCGGAGACAGGACTCGGGATCGAATCCTTTGAAGGACGGCGAACTCGAAAGGACGACCGGGAGCAGCCGTGTGTCCCTCCAGATTAGGAGAGGAACCACAGTCACTACAACAAAAGACACTAGAGGCGCGGTTTTCGACAGCTCCTTCCGAATCTCTCCGCCGTCGAGGTAGGACTGAGTCGAGGCCAGCTTCAGAGTGGGTTCGTGAATCTCATAGCGGGCCAATCGTGCAGTCGTGCAGAAGAGGAGAAGAAGGGCACACAACAGAATGCTTCCGGAACACCGTATCGCGGCTTCTCTTCCGAAGCGATTTCCGAGACCTTGAAAGATGCCCCTCATGGGGAGACCCCTACCACGGGCGGGGAAGACTCAAAAGTGGCTCTTCTAAATCATCCAGTTGCGGTGGAACGTTGCCCGCAAAAACACCCACTACACACCGTTACTCACTAATCTGTTAGACGCGGTTCCCGCAAAATTAGTTGCGCCCGGCGCCACAAAGCTGAGGACTATTCGGGCGTTTCGGAAGGTGATGCCCGGGCCTTTTTTCTGCCTCCTCCGGACCCATCTTGCTGCGCAGCAGTCGCAAGATCGGCTTGCCGGGGAGTCTGCGCGGCACAAGATACAAGACCCTCTGGCTTCGGAGCACGTGTCGAAATCATTCTCACAGCCTCTCGACTGCATCGCTAACGCAGTCGCACAGGGCGCGGCGGCTGCTCACCAGAGCGGAGAAGTGGCCGGCGGAAATCCAGCGCAGGGTGCTTCCCGGCCAATGCTGGTGGAGGCGCTCGGTCTCGCTGCGCAGCACGTAGCCATCACGCTTGCAGCCCGCGATGACGGCAGCGTCGGCGCGCATCGGGGCGGGGAAGCAGGTGACGTCGGCCACGGAGAAGAGTTGCTGGAGGCGCGCTTGCGCGGCCGCACGCTGGGTCGATCCGCCGCCTAAGGCGCTGAAGTCCACGCTCCACGACAGCAGTCCGCGAGTGTAAACGGCGCTGCCGGAGGCGCCTGCGGCCATTGCGGCACAGGCCAGCGGGAAGGGCGACACCGCGGCGGTGATCGCGGCCATGTGTCCGCCCATGCTGTAACCGGCCACCGCAACCTTCGAATAATCGCTGCGCAGGTGCTCCAGTAGCGCGCGCGCTTCCCACACCATGCCCAGCACCATCAAGCCGTGATCGCTGACCGTTATGAGCGATGGGCCTCCATGGGTGCGGCGCAGACCGTAGAACGGGTTCTCCATGAAGTAGGTGTCGATGCCGCGCGCTGTGAGCGGGCCGAAGACGCGCTCGCGCACCTGGTAACCCTCATCGCGCGAAGCGGCCAGGATGACGACCGCGGCGCGGTTGCCTTTGCGCGTCCAGGCGCGGACGTGGGCGGTGCTCACCTCTTCGGGGAGCAGCGCCAGCGGTGAGGCGAAAGCGCCGTCGCGGCGCACGATGCCACCGTGCTCGCGGGCTGCGCGCCAGGTGATGGAAATGGCGGACGGCGGATCGGCGTAGGAGACTCGGGTGGAGAGCGTGGTCAGCAGCGACTCGTCTCCCCAGCCGTGGGAGAACAGCTTAGACCAGCGTGACATTACGGCGATCAACAGGTCGAGGGGGTGGGCCGCGGCGACGGAGCCGACAATCCCGACTGAGCGATTGGCAGTCTCTGGTGGCACGGGGGTTTCTGTATCTATCGTACACAGGAAAGCGGAGAAAGGATGAGGGAATTTGTGGCGAGAAACCTGTGCCGCCCCTGAAGGGGCTCGAATCGATTTTCCACGTTACCCAGCACTCCGCCTTCGGCTTCGTGCTGGGCTAAACTGAGCCGCGCCTGTGGCGCTCGTGCGCTAGCAGTGCCATCACCGATGCCTGTCAAGCATCATTCAACAGCACGCAAACAGCAGGTCCCTCGGCTCGGACTGAAGTCCTCGTTCGGGATGACAACTTGACAAAGCTCGGGATGACAACTTGAGGGCTGGTGCGTTCGCAGCGCCATCAGCGATGCCGGTCTAACGCCATTCAGCAGCGCAGAAACAGCAGATCCCTCGACTCCTCGATCGCCGGGGCGCCCTCGTGGCGCGGGGTGACACTTTTATTGGGCTGGATCAGGCGCGATGACGAGCATCAACAAGAAATCATTTGCATACTTCGTCCCTTTAGGGAGACAATGTGCGGACTTGGGCCATAGTGGGGAGGCGGCTACTGATCTCATAGGAGCCGCCGTGGGGAATCATGGAAGCTTCGTCGCACGACGTTCTTCTGGTAGGAGGCGGTGGCGCAGGACTGCGCGCCGCAATTGCCGCCGCCGAGGTCAATCCCAAACTCAGCATCGCGGTTGTGTCCAAGGTCTATCCCATGCGCAGCCACACGGTTTCCGCCGAGGGCGGCGCGGCTGGCGTGGCCAAACCCGACGACAGCCTGGACGAGCACGCCTACGACACCATTTCCGGCGGCGACTGGCTGAGCGATCAGGATGCGGTGGAGGCGTTTGTCAAGGAAGCGCCGCAGGAGCTGCTGCAACTGGAGCGGTGGGGCTGTCCGTGGAACCGCGAGCCGGATGGACACATTGCGGTACGCGCGTTCGGCGGCATGAAGAAGCGACGCACCTGGTTTGCCGCCGACAAGACCGGGTTCCACATGCTGCACACGCTGTTTCAGACCAGCATGAAGTATCCGCCCATCACTCGTTACGACGAGTGGTTTGTCACCAAGCTGCTGGTGGACGATGGCCGCGTGCAGGGTGTGGTGGCCATCGAGCTGATGTCGGGCAAGGTGCAGGCGATCCTGGCTAAGGCGGTCATCCTGTGCACCGGCGGCTGTGGCCGCGTCTTTCCATTCACGACAAATGCCGCCATCAAGAATGGCGATGGTATGGCGCTGGCCTATCGCGCGGGCGCGCCGCTGAAGGACATGGAGTTCGTGCAATACCATCCCACAGGTCTGCCGTTCACGGGCATTCTGATCACGGAAGCCGCGCGCGCCGAGGGTGGCTACATGCTGAACAAGGACGGCTACCGGTATCTGCAGGATTACAATCTCGGAACTCCCGAGCCCAAGCCGGTGTTGCGGTCAATGGAGTTGGGACCACGCGATCGGTTGTCGCAGGCGTTCGTGAAGGAATTCCAGAAGGGTCGCACGGTAGAGACGCCGCACGGGCATGTGGTGCACCTCGACCTGCGGCATCTGGGAGAGAAGCTCATCAACGCGCGGCTGCCGTTCGTGCGCGAGCTCTGTCTGAAGTATCAGAACATCGATCCCGTTAAAGAGCTGGTGCCAGTGCGGCCGGTGGTGCACTACATGATGGGTGGGGTTAGTACGGACATTAACGGAGCGGCGCCATTGCGCGGCTTGCTAGCTGCGGGCGAAGTGGCGTGCGTAAGCATCAATGGCGCGAACCGTTTAGGTTCGAACTCGCTGCCGGAGTGTCTGGTGTTTGGGGCGCGCGCGGGTAGGGTGGCTGCGGAGTTTGCATCCGAGCAGAAGCCAGTACAGGGAGCGGTCCTGGCCCAGGCGCAGGACGAAGAGAGAAGGCTAGAGTCACAATATCTGCGCAAGACGGGCGGGCGCGAGCGCATTGCCACGATTCGCGTCGAGATGCAGACCGCGATGGAAAAGTGCGCGGGCATCTATCGCGAAGAGCGCTTGCTCCAGGAGGGCGCAGCCAAGCTGGGCGAGCTGCAACAAAGATACTCAGACATCAATCTGGATGACCGCAGCCGCACCTTCAACACCGAGTTGGAGTCGGCGCTGGAACTCGGTTTCATGCTGGATGTGG
This sequence comes from uncultured Acidobacteriaceae bacterium, assembly GCA_963837245.1. Lineage (GTDB taxonomy): Bacteria > Acidobacteriota > Terriglobia > Terriglobales > Acidobacteriaceae > Bog-257. The sequence continues at coordinate 251,439 of CAWIMR010000014.1, forward strand.
CGGAGTCTATGGTGCAGTGTGCGCTGCATCGCACGGAGTCGCGCGGCGCGCATCAGCGGACCGACTATCCCGAGCGCGACGATACGAAATTTCTGGCGCATTCGTTGGTTTATCACAATCCGGATGGCACTTCGCGAGTGGAGTATCTGCCGGTGACGATCACGCGATGGCCGCCGGGAGAACGGGTTTACGGGCAGCAGAAGAAGACGACAGTGAGTCAATGACGGCAAAACGGACCAGGTGATGGCTGACAAGATTACCCTCGAGATCGCGCGCTACTCTCCCGAGCAGGACCAGGCACCGCACTTCGAGAGCTTCGAAGTTCCGGTTTACAAGGAATGGGTCGTGCTTGACGCGCTCAACCATATAAAGGATACGGTGGACGGGACGCTGACCTATCGCTGGTCGTGCCGCATGGGCATCTGCGGCAGTTGCGGCATGATGGTGAATGGCGAGCCCAAGCTGACCTGCGCCACGTTCCTCTCCAGTTACGCGAAGACCGGGAACAAGATTCGGGTTGAGCCGCTTCGCTATTTTCCGATTGTGCGCGACCTGGTGACGGAATTGAGCGACTTCCTGGTCAAGCTTAAGAAGGTAAAGCCGTGGCTGATGCCCAAGGAGCAACCGCCGCTCTTGCAGGGCGAGTTTCTGCAAACTCCGGAGCAAGTGGACCGCTACAAGCAGTTCAGCATGTGCATCAACTGCACGTTGTGCTACGCGGCTTGTCCGGTGGTGGGATTGGACCCGGTGTTTGTAGGGCCGGCGGCGATTGCGTTGGCGCAGCGCTACAACATGGATTCCCGCGACCAGGGCGCGCCGGAACGGACGGCGATCCTGGCCCATCCCGATGGCGTCTGGGGCTGCACGTTCGTCGGCGAGTGCACGCGCGTGTGCCCCAAGCATGTGGATCCGGCAGGCGCGATCCAGCAGTACAAGATCGCAGCTGTGCTGGACTGGCTGGCATCGTTTGTGAAGCCGCGAGGTCACAGTGAATCAAGAAACGACTAAAGGAGCGTCGAGCTACACGCCCTTCCATCCGCGCTGGTACAGGCCACAGGTGTCGGTGTACTGGTGGATGGGCGAGTGGCACTATCTAAAGTTTATTTTGCGCGAACTGAGCAGCGTGTTTGTCGCTGTCTTCGTGATCGAGACGCTTCTCATGTTGAACGCGCTGCGCAACGGGCCGGAGGCGTATGGGCATTTTCAAGAGTCCATGCGTAATCCTCTGGTCATCTTGCTCAACGTCGTGAGTTTTTTCTTTGTCGTCTTCCACGCCATTACCTGGTTCAATCTGGCGCCCAGCGCGATGCCGGTGCGGGTCGGTGGAAAGAGGCTTCCTGACGTTCTGGTGGCCGCGCCCAGTTACGTCGCGTGGGTGGTGGTGTCTGCATTCGTGTGCTGGGTGGTATTGAGGTAATTGAGGCGAGATATGGCGAAGCCGTCGAACGAGGCTTTCTTCTGGATGCTGTTTAGCGCCGGCGGAGTGGTTGCGGCGCTGCTGATACCGGTACAGCTCTTCCTGTTCTTCATCGCGTTTCCACTGGGGTGGTTACAGGCGCCAGGCTACGATCCGTTGTTGTCGCTGGTGCGGATGCCTTTGGTGCGGCTTTATCTCTTCGTCTTGTGCTCGCTTCCGTTGTTCCACTGGGCACACCGTTTTCGCTATACGTTATATGACGGCCTAAAAGTAAAGCATCTTACCGGGCTGATCTTCGTTCTATGTTATGGAGGGGCCGTGCTGGGAACGGCAATCGCGGCATATCTGCTGTGGGCGATCTGAAGTCAGGAGGCGCACGTGGAACTGAAGTTGAAGACCATTTCGCAGGATGGGATTGCCGAGGCCATCTCGAAGGCTGAACGCTACCGCTTCTTGAATGAGCCGGAGGAGTCGGAGTCGATTTGCCACGACATCCTGGCCATCGATCCGGAAAACCAAACAGCGCTGCGGATACTGGGGCTGGCCATCACGGATGAATTTGCCGGCGAGTCTTCCGACCGCTACTCTGAGGCGGAAAGCATCTTCCTGCGCCTGAACGATGCTTACGAGAAACATTACTGCATGGGTCTGTTGTGTGAACGCCAAGCCAAGGCGCAGATGCGGGCCCGGCGCCCATCGCATGCGGTGACGGTGCTGTTTCAGGAGGCAATGCAGCACTTTGAAGCGGCAGAACGAATTCACCCACCCAAAAATGACGACGCAATATTGCGTTGGAACCGTTGTGCGCGTTTGCTGGAGAAGTTTCCCAAGATCGAGTGGCCGGAGCCGCAAGGGGCTTTCGAGGACCACGATACAGCTCCGGTCCCTGCGTCGCCCTGGACGGCCAGGTCATCGAGATGAAGCTGATTAAGGTCAGGGCCGTTTCCGACGTGCTTACGAACCGTATTGTGGACACACTTCGCGCCAGGCGCTAACGCTGCGCCGCTCGGCTTCCTCGGCGAATCCCTCTCCCAGCTTCTGTAGGGTGGCGAAGATTTGCATGCCCTTTTGCAGGTAGTCTGGGGCGCTCTCCCACACTCCTTCAAACTTCTCGGGATACTCGGAGGCCAGCACGGCCAGACCGCCGGCGGCCAACGCCATTCCCACCGGACGCTTGCCGGCGACAATGAGCATGGCGCCTGCTCCGATGGACCCGAATATGACTGCCTTCTTCCAGCTTTGCATTTTCACCTCACAATGCGAATGCGGGCAGGCCCGCAAAATAGCTTAGAGCCGTTCCGGCATTCTACCGTTGTATGCCGGGCGGCCGAAACGTGCAAGCGGACATTCGACGATGCCCATCCTGGCTAAGGCTTGCCGCATGTGTAATCTTAAGAGCCCCATAGCTCAGCTGGATAGAGGTCGCCGCGGCGACCCTCCGGAGCAATTCGCCCACGCCGTCAGCTGGGGGATCAAGAGTTCCTCGCAGAGTCCTAATGTTTTTTGTCTATGTTCTCCGCAGCGACCAAACTGGGCGGCTTTACACGGGCCAGACTTCCGATTTAAGCCGCCGTCTTCAGGAGCACAATTCGGGTGTCACGGTCTCGACTTGCCATGGCGTCCCATGGCAGCTCGTGCATTCGGAATCATTTGGATCTCCTGCAGAGGCGGTGAGACGGGAGCGATATCTCAAGAGTGGCACGGGCCGCGACGAATTGCAAACTCTCATGAAGCAAACGATTCCCTCGTCCTAGCTGCAGCCTGCCGCATGTATAATTTTGAGAGCGCGCCCGTAGCTCAGCTGGATAGAGCGATTGCCTCCGGAGCAATAGGTCGGGAGTTCGAATCTCTCCGGGCGCGCCAGCAATGCTGAGGGTCTAGTCGAGCCAGATCCTTCGCTGCGCTCAGGATTTCGCCGCGGGCTCCCGCTGCGCTCACGCCCGCAAAACGGCTCAAGTTCGAATCTCTCCTGGAGCGCCAGCCATGCTGAGGGTCTAGTCGAGCCAGATCCTTCGCTGCGCTCAGGATTTCGCCTGCGGGCTCCTGCTGCGCTACGCCCGCGAAACGGCTCAAGTTCGAATCTCTCCGGGCGCGCCTCATCCTTCTCACGTAATTGGGCGCAAGACTCCCGCTTCGGGATGGAAATTCACCGTAATGCTTCGCCCTGAAGGCGGGTGCGGAATCGTCTTGGAGCAGCCACCAGAGAAACGTCAACCTGCGGGCGAGGCCCGGCGACGTAATGATGACGAAAGCGCATAGGCTTTTGGATTTACACTGTCAGTAACCGAGATGCCATAGGGTGCAGGTGCGACGCTACGGGCTGCTGTAGTTGGGGCCAGCCTGATTAAATAGCATTGTCAGGAACGACGCACCGTTTGCAGTGAGATTCGTAAACTTTGGAGTTGCCGCGTGCGAGCCGGCTTCAGACTATTCCCCGTTCTTGCTCTCTTAGCGAGTCTGCCCGTCGGCGCTCAGATGGTCGGCATCAAGGCTGTGTTTGTCAGCGACCGCAAATCTGTCGTGATCGAACAATATAATCCCGCAACCAGGGGCTCCCATCCCGCGGTAATGATCGTGCACGGAGGAGGTGGACCAGACGGAAACTGGCGAAAAAGTGGACTTCTCGAAGCTCTCACTGCCGCGGGGTATTCGGTCTTTGTGCCACATTATTTTGACGGCAGGGGAGGCCCATGGGACGGTTCAGACCAGCCGGATCAGTTTTTTGCCTACATCCGAACCTTGAATGACGCCGCTCGTTATATCGGAGGACAGCCAGATGTCAAAAACAACCGAATCGGCTTAATTGGGTTTTCTCTCGGCGGATACCTCGTGCTTGGCTTTGCGGAGGAAGTAAGAAGCCATCCCCCGCCGCTGCATTCTCCCGATATCAAAGCCGTCGTCGAGATGTATGGTGGCATGCCGGGCTTTGCCATCTCGCGAATGGCTACTATGCCGCCATTGCTTATCCTTCACGGCGAAGACGATGATGTGGTCCCGGTTGCCCGCGCCTACGATGCGGAAGAGGCCCTAAGAAAGAAAGGCGCCTCTTATGAGATCAAGATTTATTCACACCAGGGACACGGGTTCAGTGGCGATGCATTGAAAGATGCGAATGGGCGGACTGTATCCTTCTTAAAAACTCATCTTCAGTAGATGGGACTCCGGACGTGGCTCCCCGGAGTCCGGGATGATGTCAAGCAGGGAATTGCGTGGGATTCTCCAGCTTACCCAGACCGGTGAACGCCGCGACCGCCTTGGCTTGGAGTATTGGAGAAACCAGCGATCAGCAGGCTTCTCCAGCGCTTCGGTAGCGGTTCCATCCAGGCCCGTATCTATCGGGCTCTGGCCTCACAGGCTGCTATGCAGCCGTTCGCATTCCGAGCTCCCACAGAACCAACTTGTGTTGCCGATTTTCGTGCGCAGGTTGGCATTGGCCATGGCGGCGATCTTTTCTTCGATGGTGCGCAGTTCTTCGGCAAGCTCACTACATAAATCGCGTCGCGCGCACGCTTATCGGTCATCAGTTTTGGCCTCCACCAAGGCGGGCCGAATCACGTAGAGTGCAAGGGCCGGCAGGTGATTACTTTTGCGACCGCCATTTTGCACCTTAGAACGCTCGGCCAAGCATCTTGCTGTGAGATCAATTTGAAACACGCCGGGAGTTGATTCCCGTGATCATCGACAACAGCCTCAATGCAGGTTTAACGCTGGCTGTTAACGCAGGCCATGGCGCCTGCTGTGCCCATAGTCGCGCCGTCATCACGAACTGGTTCAGCATCCCCACTCTGCTTCTCCCGGCTTGGCAAAATAGCGGCGCGAGTCATCTTCCGCGCGAGCATTGGTTTCCAGCTCGAGGATCGCTAAACGTGCCGCCGCCATCAGGCGCTGGCGTTCGTCGGCGGGAACCGAGTTCCATGATGAGTCTCCCTGTTCTGCTTCCGGCGACAAGGCATCGCGATAATGATGGAACAATCTGGCAAACTGCTGAACGAAAACTTCCTGAGTTGACATGTTCTTCTCGAGCGCCTTTCTGCGCTCGGTAGATTAGACATCGCCGCCCGTAAGGGTCGAATAAATCTTGCATAAAGAATTCGTAAGGCATCGCCAAGCTGCTTCACCGTCTAAGACGACCGCTTTATAAAAGTTTTATGCACCTTTTATTCGGGCTTTAGGCTCCGCGTTGTCTGATCACATTTACGCCCTGTAGAAGCAGTCGCTCGACCCGGAGGTGTATGGCAGTGATGGCAATTGTAGTTGCGAGTCCATCCGTTCCTTGTCTGTCCGCACCGGAGCGAATATCTTTACCTAGGCTTTACTTCACTGGGGAAGCCATGGCATGAGTTCATCCGCGCTCCTGCAGTATGCCGCCTTTCTGCTTGCGGTGACGTTACTGGTCAAGCCGGTTGGACGCTACATGGCGCGCGTCTTCCATGGAGAAAAGACTCTTCTCGATCCTCTGTTATGTCCGTTCGAGCGCCTGATTTACCGGCTCGCGGGAGTCAAGCCAAGATCGGAGATGAGTTGGCAGGAGTATGCGCGCGCCTTCGTCGTCTTCGGGATGGTTGGCACGCTGCTTCTCTATGCAATCCTGCGTTTACAGCGATTTCTTCCTTGGTTCTATCCCGCCTACATGACCACGCCGATAAGCTCTGATCTGGCGATCAACAACGCAGTCAGCTTCGCAACCACGACCACCTGGCAAGCCTACGGTGGCGAATCCGCCTTGAGCTACTTCACCCAAATCGTGGGCCTGACTGTGCAAAACTTTCTCGCGGGCGCAGCGGGCTTAGCGGTCGGAGTCGCTTTCGTCCGTGGGCTCGCGCGAGATCGCGCCGAAACCCTCGGCAACTTCTGGGTGGATCTCGTACGGTCAATCCTTTGGGTGCTGTTGCCGCTGTCGACGGTTGGCGCGCTGGTTCTGGTGTGGCAGGGCGTGCCCATGAACTTCCACTCTTATGCTCAGGTCACCGCTCTCGATGGCTCAAGGCAGACCATCGCTCAGGGCCCGGTCGCAGCGCTGGAAATCATCAAGAACCTGGGCACGAACGGTGGTGGTTTCTTCAACGCCAATGGCGCCCATCCCTACGAGAACCCCACGCCGCTGGCAAATTTCATTGAGATGCTTGCCATCGCGGTACTCCCGGCTGCCTTCACGCACACGTATGGATTGATGGTCGGAAGACCACGCCATGGCTGGGTTCTTTATCGCGTCATGGTCTTTCTATTTACCGCCGGACTGCTGATCTGTGGCTGGGCGGAGCAACATGGCAATCCGTTGCTCCCGCATGCACTGGACATTCGTGCAAGCGTCGCCCAAGCCGGCGGCAACATGGAAGGGAAGGAGGTCAGGTTTGGCATAACTACGTCGGTCCTGACCGCCGTAACGACCTCCAATGGGGCAACTGGCTCCTACAACTCCATGCACGACAGTTACACACCGATCGGCGGAATGGTGCCGCTGATCAACATGCTGCTTGGCGAAATGATCTTTGGCGGCCTGGGAACAGGAATTTACAGCATCATCATGCTTGCGCTGGTCGCGTTATTTCTTGCCGGGCTGATGATCGGACGCACCCCGGCATATTTAGGTAAACGACTTCGGGCGCCCGAAAGCAAGATGATCATGCTGTACATCCTCGCAGGTTCGACATCCATGCTGTTATTTACTGCCCTGGCGGTCCTGACTAAGGCAGGGCTCGCGGGTCTCGTAACTAACAGCGGCACGCACGGCTTCACGGAAATCCTGTTTGCCTACACTTCAGCCAATGCCAACAACGGTCAGAACTTTGCGGGCCTCAACGCGAACAGCATTTTTTACAACCTGACGACGGCCGTCACCATGATGATAGGACGCTTCGGCTTGGCCATCCCAGCGCTAGCTCTGGCAGGCCTGTTCGCCGCGCAGCAGCCCACCCCAGAAAGTGCTGGCACCCTGCCCACAAATTCCTGGTCGTTTGCCATTCTGCTGACTTTCACAGCGCTGATTGTCTCCGCGCTTAGCTACTTTCCGGCTTTGGCTCTCGGGCCGCTGCTGGAGCATTTGACGATGGTGCGATAGGCTAACGAGGCCGAACCTGAAGATCGTTCACCATTCCTTGTTCTGGTACGTGGAATTTCGTGAGCTTGGTCTGTGCACGCCAGCTGTTAGCAGGCTGCAAATGCCTCATCTTATTACCTAACCTCTAGTTCGAATAGTTCGACGCACCAAATTCCAGTCTTGAATCAGCTACCAATTTCCCGTTCTGGGTCTTTACAAAAAATTTACGAACTCTTTAGCCGGTGCTTACGGGCGCACTGCTTCAATTCTACGGATGCAACCACGCACGGGCACACGTGTGGGGAAGGAAAGTTATGAGCACTCTGTTTTTGATCATCTGTGGCGCAGCCGTGGTGTTCTACGCAGTGTTCTTGTTTGAGTGTTGGCGGCCGGTGCGGAAGTCGATGAAAGCGTCTGTTGTTCGGAAATCGACGGAGGCTGCAGTGATCGACTCGGCGACGGGGCGGCGGTTTCTCGTGCACTTGGAACAGCAGATGGCGGAGTTCCTCTCAGCACATCATCGCGCGGCGACGATGTTGCTGATTGGGATGGTTTTGATTTCAATTCCGATCGCCGCCCAAGGACCTACCGCGCAACCAACGGTTTCGTCGTCGAGCGACGCCGGCCAGCAAATACCACCTGCCGTCCAGAGGCAGCTCGATGCCTTGCAAAAGAGCAACGAGGCGATGCAAAAACGCATTGATCAGTTGGAGGCGGAGGCGAATCGTCGCAATGCTCAAGGACAGCCGGGCTCGGAGGTTGCGGACAGCTTTCTCCCTGCACATTCCGTGGTTGAGCAAGCCTCAGACGCGCAGGCGCCGGCCGACGTGAACGCATTGCAGGCCGCACCCGAAAAGAAGGGCAAACCTGATCCATTTTCGTACGCCGACTGGACCTGGCTCAACGGCACATCACGCGTGAAGGATCTGCCTTTTGATTCGAAATTCTTTACCCCTGAAATCAGAGTCGACACCTCGTTTATAGAAAGCTTCAACCATCCGCAAGATGACACCCTTGGCGGGTCAACCGAGATCTTCCGCACCAACGAATTCCAGATGGACCAGATCAGCTTTGGAGGTGACTTCCACTGGGACGACGTCCGTGCCCGTATTTTGACCATGAACGGACTGTTCGGGGTCACAACGCCACGCAATGATGCCAGCGCTGGTCGAGGCCAATGGGCCCTTCGCGGCGCGTACCGCTACGTTTCGGAAGCATGGGGTGGGTACCACTGGAATGTGAACTATGGCCTGAATGTTGATGCCGGCATTTTCGTCTCTTATATCGGCCTATTCAGTTACTACAACTTCGATAATTGGGCCTACCAGCCATCGTACGTGTCGTCGAACACGCCATGGTTTTTCAATGGCATACGCATACAGTGGTTCCCCACCGAGAAACTGAAAATTGAACCGTGGATCATCAACGGATGGCAATCTTATGGCAGGCTGGGCAGCAAGCCCGGCCTGGGTGGACAGATTCTGTGGCGGCCGAAGCCGTGGGTTTCGATGGTCTTCAACAACTACGGAATGGGCGAAGATACGCTGGGCAACGGGTATGGTCACTCTGGCCGCTCGCGCATACACACCGACGACAGCATCGAGATCAAATATTACGACAACCCTAATAAGGTCCTCGACAAGATAGCATTTTCCCTTACTGGCGATCTGGGATGTGAATATGGCAATACCAACAGCGTCGTCCAGGGAGTTAATTGCTTCCACAATAAATACAATCCAGATGGCACTGTAAAAAGCTACAAGCAGACCTTCGCGGGTTGGATGCTGTACAACCGCTTCTGGCTCAAAAAGGACTTGTATGGCCTTACGCTCGGCGGCGGCGTGATGGACAATCCGGGACGCTACCTGGTGCTACTCCCGCCCATCAATGGAGCGGATGCGGTTTCGGGGTCACCCTACTTCACGGGGAACCCTGGGGACCCGTACAAGGCTTGGGACACCAGCATCACCTTTGATTACATGCCCAAACAGTACATTACCTTCCGCGCCGAGTATGGTTATCGGCACTCAAACGTACCGTATTGGAGCGGCGCCGGGGGAATAACACCTCCGAACGGAAACACTGGCTCCCCCAGCGTCTTCGCGGGTGGGAACAGCGGCAGCCCCGGCCAAGTCGTGCCGGGAACCACGTTTGTACCGGGGCCGTTCTTATCTGCCACACCAGGTTTCACTTGTGTGGCGGGAGCGACAGGCTGGTGCCCCGACCTGCGGAGGGATGAACCTAGTCTGAGATTTGCCATCATGGTTATGTTCTAGTTCTGCATAACCGACTTACGCGGGCTTGAGTAATCAGGCTTCCTAGGTTTGGTCTAGACGGGTAAGAACATAAGGAGGGCAAGTACCTCAAGGAAGAGTCCATATAGAACACCATAGGAGCCAATTGTGTTGAGGCGAAAGAATATCGTATTGGTCATCGTGGTCATGGCAGTGTTGGGCGCAACCTGGGCGATGCTAGGGACTGTGGTTGCACAAAAAGCACCAGCTCCGAAGCCGCAGGATAAGCTGGCGCTCGGAGAGTCTGAAGTCAAGCAATTGCTGCTCCTTATGGATACCGACAAGAATGGCAAGATCTCCAAAGAAGAGTGGATGAAGTTTATGGAAGCGGAGTTTGACAGACTGGATAAGGACAAGAGCGGGGATCTGGACGTCAAAGATCTAACACAGTCGAAATTGCGTGTAAGCCACTTCACGACGGTAGGGAAGTAGGTCGGGGCCGATTGGACGTTTCTTATGAAAAACCAAAGTTTGAAGATTGGCCTTCTCCTTATCATTTCCATCCCTTTGGCGGTTCTCTGCGGCTGTAGCCGAGCGCACGGAGATCCGGCGGCAGAGGCGCCGCCTCCCGCTGACGTCGTGCCCGGCGTGGATCTCAGCCTCTTGACGGTGGACCATCCCGAGCAGTATCCGATCGCGACGGCAGTCGAGCGAGCCTCAGCCTCCGAGCTAGTCGTCACCGGCACGGTAAGCCCCGACGTCTCACGGAACGTTCCAGTCATCTCGCTGGCGTCCGGCCGCGTTGTGGGGATATATGCGCGGCTGGGAGACAACGTACACAAGGGACAGTTGTTGCTGCGTGTGCGAAGTGACGATGTGTCCGGGGGCTATTCCGATTACCGAAAAGCCGTGGCCGACGAGACCCTGGCGCGCACTCAATTGGAACGCTCACAGGACTTGTATCAGCACGGCGCGATTTCGACGAACGATTTTCAGGTCGCCCAGGACACGGAGGAGAAGGCCAAAGTCGACCTCGAAACGACGGCAGAGCATCTCCGTTTGCTCGGCAGCGACCCTAATCGAATGAACGCTGTGGTGGACATCAACGCACCTATCTCGGGAGTGATCACCGACCAACAAGTTACTAACGCGGCGGGGGTACAGGCCTTGGGCGCCAACCCGTTTACGATTTCCGACTTGTCCTCCGTGTGGGTTGTCTGCGACGTGTACGAAAACGATCTGGCCAACGTGCGGATCGGTGACATCGCTGAAATCCGATTGAACGCCTATCCGGGCCAGGTCTTGGCGGGCACGATCAGTAACATCGGCGCGATTCTCGATCCGAGTATTCGCACGGCAAAGGTTCGTATCGAGGTTCGCAATCCCGGAATGATGCGCCTCGGGATGTTTGTAACCGCAACCTTCAGAGGCCAGAAAAAGGAAGCTCACACGGAAATTCCGGCCAGCGCGGTCCTGCACCTCCATGATCGCGATTGGATCTTTGTGCCAACGCCAGATAAGAAGTTTCGCCGCCTGGAAGTCGTCAGTGGAGCAATGTTGCCGAACCAGATGCAGGAAATCGTGTCTGGGATCCAACCAGGACAGCAGGTGGTGACCAATGCGGTCGTCCTACAGAACACGCTCGACAATCAGTGACTTCGAGGACACGGGCCTCTCACCCCAAGAGTAGCAATAGAGAATGATCAGGACCCTGGTAGATTTTGCGCTGAATAACCGTTTCGTCGTGCTGGCGGTTGCGCTTTTGCTGGTCGCATGGGGAGCAGTTTCCTTCCATAACCTGCCGGTCGAGGCTTATCCCGAAATCTCGGACAATTATGTGACGGTCATTACCCAATGGCCCGGCCGGGCAGCAGAGGAGGTGGAACAACAGGTTACGATTCCGGTCGAAATCCAGATGAACGGGATTCCGCATCTTTCGCATCTGCGGTCCGAGTCAATTTTCGGCCTCTCGTTCGTATTGCTTATCTTTGACGACCAATCGGATAACGACTGGAACCGGCAGAAGGTTCTCGAAAGGCTCTCTCAGGTCTCGCTGCCCGAGGGTCTTCAGCCTCAAATGGGCACGGACTGGGGCTTGGTTGGCCAGATCTATTGGTACACGCTGCGAAGTACAAACCCGAAGTATGACTTGATGGAGTTAAGGGCCATCGAAGACTGGACTCTCCTCAAGGAATTCAAGTCGGTTCCTAATGTCGTTGACGTTTCCGATTTTGGGGGCACGGTGCGCGAGTATCAGGTGCGCGTCGACCCAAACAAGCTGGTGTCCTACGGGTTGAGTATCGGTCAGGTGGAACAGCAACTGGCCAGCAACAACGTGAATGCCGGAGGCAGCTTTGTGGAGGCGGGCTTGCAACAGATGAATGTCCGCACGCTCGGGCTCTTCAGCAACGTGCAGGACATCGAACAGACCGTCTTAAAGACGCAAACGGGAACTTCACTTCGGGTCAAGGACATAGCGGAGGTGGCCCAGGGTCCCAAGATTCGATTAGGACACATGGCAAGAGCCATCCATCGCTCCGATGGACGTATCGTTGATGAAGATGATGTCATCCAAGGCGTCGTGCTGTTGCGCAGGGGCGCGGACGCAGGGCCAACGCTCGAAGCGATTCACGCCAAGGTGAAAGAACTCAACGAGACCATACTGCCTCCGGGTGTGAAGATCGTTCCGATGCTGGACCGCAGCGATCTCCTCCATTACACCTTGCACACCGTGATGCATAACCTGGTGGAGGGGATGATCCTGGTGACCGTCATCCTTTTCCTCTTTCTCTTCGATGCACTTGCTGCTCTAATCGTTGCCTGCACAATTCCGTTCTCTTTGCTGTTTGCTTCCATATGGCTCGACTTGAGCAAGATTCCAGCAAATCTTCTGTCGCTTGGCGCACTGGATTTCGGCATGGTCGTGGACGGCGCAGTGGTCATGGTCGAAAACATCGTTCGGCACATGAGCCGCACGAATGGGTCGGGCGGGTCGAAAACAGCGATGGAGCACATCCGCGAGGCAGCGCATGAAGTCCAGCGCCCGGTGTTCTACGCCATCGCCATCATCATCACCGCGTATATGCCGATCTTTACGCTGCAGCGAGTTGAGGGCCGGCTATTCAGGCCCATGGCCTGGACGGTTGCCTTGGCCCTTCTTGGCGCCCTGACTTTCTCGATTTTGGTTGCGCCCGTCCTATGCGGCATGTTGTTCCGCCGGGGAGTTCGAGAACGGCACAACCCGGTAATGACTTTTCTCACCGACCGGTATCGCTATGGTGTGCGCTGGGCGATCGAACACCGCTGGCTGACGATTGGGGTGGGAGTGGCGGGCTTGTGTGTCGCCCTCTTTTTAGCCTTTGGGCCTTTCATTGGTGGCGAGTTTCTGCCTCACCTTGATGAAGGCGCCATCTGGGCCCGAGGCTCGCTTGCGCCCAGTACAAGTCTCACCGAAGGCACCCGTTTTACGACCCAGGCACGCCACATTCTTGCGTCATTTCCTGAGGTGACCAATGTCGTGTCCGAAGTTGGGCGTCCGGATGATGGAACTGACACCGGGGGATTCGGTAACACCGAGTACTTCGTCGACTTGAAGCCGAAAGAGCAATGGAGGCCGGTCTTCCATCAGGACAAGGACGAGCTGATCGCCGCCATGAATCGCGAGCTCGCCAAGCTCCCGGGAGCTTTCTGGAATTTTTCGCAGCCGATTGAAGACAACGTGAATGAAACAGTTACCGGCACGAAGGGTGGGCTCGCAGCCAAGATTTTCGGTAGCGACTTGAAGGTTCTCGAGGACAAGGGCGAACAAATCACGTCTATTATGGCGCGCATTCCCGGCGTTAAAGATCTCGGCCTTTTTCGCGAGCTTGGTCAGCCGAATCTCAACTTCAGCATCGACCGCAGGCAAGCGGCCCGCTATGGAATCAATGTGGCCGACGTGCAGGATTCCATCGAAACCGCCGTAGGGGGTAAAGCGGTGAGCCAGGTGCTCCAGGGTGAGGCGCGATACGACGTGGTGGTGCGTTATCAGGAACCGTATCGCAAGACCCCGGAGGCGATTGCGAACATTCGCCTGCTCTCCCCGTCGGGAGAACGAGTCTCTCTGGCGCAGTTAACCAAGGTGGACGTCCGGGACGGTGCCTACGACATCTACCGGGAGAAAAATACCCGTTACGTGGCCGTGAGATTCAACGTTCGAGACCGAGACTTGGGGTCCACGGTCGAAGAGGCCATCAAACAGATCCATCAGAAAGTGCAACTCCCACCCGGCTATCACATTGAATGGGCGGGCGAATACGAAAGCCAGCAGCGAGCCAACAAGCGACTGGCGATCATTGTCCCAATCACGATACTCGTCATCCTCATCATTCTGTACAGTATGTTTCGTTCTGCGAAGTGGGCACTACTCATTCTTGCCGTGGTGGCCATTGCCCCACTCGGTGGGCTGCTAGCGCTTTTGATAACAGGGACGCATTTCAGCGTGTCTTCCGGCGTGGGGTTTCTGGCGTTGTTCGGTGTATCGGTCCAGACCGGCGTCATCATGTTGGAGTACATCAATCAACTCCGCGCTCGCGGTTACACCATCATGGAGTCTGCGATTGAGGGAGCAGTCCTCAGACTTCGTCCCATCATGATGACGATGCTCGTGGCAACTTTCGGACTATTGCCCGCAGCAATGTCACACGCCATCGGATCCGATTCACAGAGGCCCTTTGCCATCGTTATCGTGGGTGGGCTGATTGTCGCTCTCGCGATGAGCATCTTTATCTTGCCTACGATGTATGTCTGGGTCGCGAGAGAAACGGACCAGCTTCCGGAGCCGGAGAGATCCCTTGACGCATAAATCTGTCAGTATGCTCGTGCGGAAAGCATGGGGCACGGTAATCGGCTGCATGACGTTCGCCATGATGTCAGGCACGGCATTCCCTCAAGTCCCGGCAAAGATCACACTTGACGATGCCATTCAACTGGCTCTTCATCACAACTACTCCTTGCAGGCGGCGCGCACAACCATCCAGCAGAGTCAGGCCCAAGAGATCACTGCCAATCTGCGCCCCAACCCCGTGCTCATCGCCGATTGGGAGTACTTGCCGTTCTTCGCGCCGAGCTATTGGACCTCCACTTATCTCGGCGAGTCAACGGAGGCTGACCTGGGCCTCAGCTACCTGATCGAGCGCGGCAAGAAACGCCAGCGCCGCCTGCAAGCAGCCAAGGACCAGACGGCAGTAACAACGTCGCTGGTAGCAGACAACGAGCGCACGCTGACATTCCAGGTAGCCACCCAGTTCGTCGCGGTACAACTTGCTGAGTCGACTGTGGATCTGGCCGAGGAAAATCTAAAGAGCTATCAGCGCACGGTGAACATCAGCGAAATGCGTTACAAGAAAGGTGCGATCAGCGAAGATGACTACCTGAAGATCGACCTCCAGCTACTCCAGTTCCAAAATGATCTTTCGCAGGCTCAGCTTGCGACAGTCCAAGCGCTATCGGACTTGAGGCAGTTGCTTGGCTATGAATCCGTGTCGGCGAACTACGATGTCGTGGGTACATTTGACTACAACCCGCTGCAAGTCAACCTGCTGGACCTGCAGGCGAGGGCACTGCAGGAGCGGCCTGACCTCCGCGCGGCTCAGCAAGGCGTCACTGCGGCAAACAGTCAGTATGCCTTGGCCAAAGCCAACGGCAAGCGGGACATCACGGCTCAGTTTAACTACACCCATGTCAACGGAATCAACACGGGCTCTCTCTTTGGCAGCATCCAGCTTCCATTGTTTGATCGGAATCAGGGGGAAATCGCCCGGACGCAGTTCGCCATTGCTCAATCTGAGAATCAGGAAAAGGCGGCCGACGGTCAGGTGATGACGGATGTGCGGGACGCCTATGAGAACCTTCAGACGACCGATCACATCGTGCAACTCTACCGTTCGGGATATCTGGAGCGAGCGCAGAAAGACCGCGACATCAGCGAATACGCGTACCAGCGTGGCGCAGTCAGCCTGCTGGACTTCTTGGATGCCGAGCGAAGCTATCGCGCCACGCAGCTTGCCTATCGCCAAGCACTTGCCTCTTGGCTTCTCGCCCGGGAGCAATTGCGCCAAGCGGTAGGTACAAGGAGCCTTCCGTAGTTCCGGCCCGTTGTGCACTGACACGCGAAGAGCGCGTAACGTGTGCATTTGTCCGACCGGCAGGTGCGCACTAAGGAGACGACCAGGTGAAGAAATATGAGGTGCGGGGCTGGATTGAGGAAACCGGTGTCATCGCCGCCGTTCGGGTGTACACGGCGGAGGACGCCCTTTTTGCCGCCGAGACGGTCGCTGCTCATGGAATTCCCGTTGTAGAAATTACCCTGACCGTGCCCCAAGCTACCAAGGTCATTTCGCACCTGGTGAAGAACACTCCCCATATCGTCGTGGGGGCGGGCGGCGTGACGAACGCAGGTGCGGCACGTCAGTGCCTTGAGGCGGGAGCACAGTTTTTAACCAGCGATGGACTGCATCCGAGGCTGATCGAGTTCGCAGTTAAAGAGGATATCGTCGTGTTCCCGGGAGCACTGACTCCTACGGAGGTTATTACCGCGTGGGAAGAGCATGTAGATTTCGTCAAGGTGGTTCCGTGCGCTCAGATCGGTGGGGAAACCTACATCGGGTCACTGCATAAGATGTTCCCGAACATTCCACTGATCGCCTCAGGCGGCGTTAATCAACAGAACGCGTCTAAGTTTATCCTCGCCGGGGCTTTGGCGCTCGGCGTGGGTCGGGAACTGATTCCCGCAGAGGCGATCCGGCTTCGCCAGGTGGATCGAATTGGCGAGTTGGCCCGCCGGTTCTTGAGCTTTGTGAAAAGTGGTCGGGATCACTTGGCTGCGCGCTCGGCCAGAAGAATGGCCATTGACGAAGAATAAGCCAGCTACGCGCTCGGGAAGTGCGCGGCGGAGTTCAGGGCCGCACAGGACGCAAGATCGGTAGTCTAGCCACGGCTCGGTCAGTCTGCTCCGGTCTGGCGGGAGGCCTTCAATTGTCTTGGGAAGAACTTTGACGTACGTTCGCAAGTACTCCGGCTATCGCCGTACCCAGTCACCAGGTCAACTGATGGGACGTGAGTTCACGCAATCGAAAAGGACTTGCCATTGCCCAAATGGGTCTTTACGAAAAACTTACGAATTTCTTAGCCGACATTTACGTGCCAAGTGCTCCAATTAATTCGCGGATTTGGACCACTACTGTCGCGATTGGTCGAATCAACCGACCTCTCTGACCAACGCGCAAGGGGTTTTCTCCAAGGACCAGAACACTGCCACCGTGGGTGTGATCTGGTGGTTCGGCCGCAAACAAGGACCGTGGTAAGGAACGCGGACCTCAGGAGTTGAAATGCAAGACCTGATATTTGTCGCAGTCACAATCGCATTCTTCGCTTTATCGCTGGGGTACGTCACCTTCTGCGATCGGATCAAGTGAGGTAAGTATGCATATCCAGTCAACAATCATGATCGTCATTTGTGCGCTGATGATGGTTTACCTGTTCTACGCCTTGTTGCGCCCGGAGAAGTTCTGACATGACCGCCAATGGGTGGCTGCAAATCCTAGTGTTTCTTGCTCTGATCCTGGCCGTGACTAAGCCGATGGGCGTCTTCCTGACACGGGTCTTCAATCGCGAGCGTACCTTCATGGACCCACTGCTGCGGCCGATCGAGCGCCTCTTATATCGCCTTACTGGCGTGGATGAGAGCCACGAGATGCGCTGGACCGAGTATGCCTTCGCAATGCTGTTGTTCAGCGTCGTATCCATGCTGCTGCTGTACCTGCTCCAGCGGGTGCAAGGTCTTTTGCCCTTTAATCCACAGAAATTTGGGGCGGTAACCCCGCCTCATGTGGCGTTTAACACTGCGGCCTCATTCACCACGAACACAAACTGGCAGGCTTATTCCGGCGAAACCACCATGAGCTACTTCACTCAGATGGCCGGACTCGCCTACCACAACTTTGTTTCTGCCGCGACCGGCATTGCACTGGCGATTGCATTCATTCGCGGTATCTCGCGCCGCCAGATGCAGACCATCGGCAACTTCTGGGTGGACATGGTTCGCACATGCCTGTGGGTGTTGCTGCCTTTCTGCATCGTGGGCTCTCTGCTCCTGGTTTCACAAGGCGTGGTGCAGAACCTTAAGCCTTATGACTCGGTGAAGTTGGTCGAACCACAGCAGGTCCAGCATGTGGGTCCCGACGGTAAGCCGACCGTGGATGCCAGCGGCAAGCCCGTGATGGACACTGTAGCGACCCAGAGCGTTGCTCAGGGTCCGGTGGCTTCGCAGGAGATTATTAAGGAATGGGGCACCAACGGCGGCGGGTTCTTCAATGCCAATAGTGCTCATCCTTTTGAGAGTCCGACTCCCTTTTCCAATTTGATCGAGCTGTTCAGCATATTCGCGGTCTCTGCCGGGCTCACCTACGCCTTGGGTCGCATGACGGGCTCGCAACGCCACGGGTGGGCCGTATGGGGCGCCATGGCGATCTTGTTTCTGGCGGGCGTGACAACGGCCTATTGGGCTGAGTCTCGCGGTAATCCGCTGCTTGCCAGCGCCGACCAGCATGTGACTGCCTTGCAGCCGGGTGGCAACATGGAAGGCAAAGAAGTCCGCTTCGGCATCACTAACTCCGCTCTATTCGCCACCGTGACGACAGACGCGAGCTGCGGCGCCATCATCGCCTGGCACGATTCGTTCACGCCGCTTGGCGGCATGGTTCCGCTAGTCAATATCATGCTGAGTGAAGTGATCTTCGGCGGCGTCGGCGCCGGCATGTACGGCATCCTGATTTACGTGGTGCTGGCGGTGTTCATCGCCGGACTGATGGTGGGCCGGACTCCGGAATATCTCGGCAAGAAGATCGAGGCCTACGACGTGAAGATGGCCATGCTCGTCGCACTCGTCTTTCCGCTGGTGATCCTCGTCTTCACTGGGATCTCATCCGTCAATGGCTTCGGGACTTCGAGTATCACCAATCCCGGACCGCATGGACTTAGTCAGATCCTTTACGCATACACATCAGGGGCAGGCAACAACGGCTCCGCTTTCGGCGGTTTGATCCCCAATACGCCCTGGTACGACACCACGATCGGCTTGACCATGCTCATTGGCCGCTTCCTGATGATCATTCCCATGCTGGCCATTGCCGGCAATCTTGCTGGCAAAAAATATGTTCCGCCTTCGCTTGGAACGTTTCCTGTAACTACACCGCTTTTCAGCGCGCTCTTGATCGGAGTCATTCTCATCGTGGGCGCGTTGACATTCTTCCCGGCACTCAGCCTGGGACCCATCCTTGAACACCTGTTGATGCAAGCAGGAAAGGTTTTCTGAGGTTAGCGATGGCAAGCAAGAGTTCAAAAAAGAAAGCTTGGGATCTAAAGATCGTTCGACGGGCGATCCTGGATTCCTTTATCAAACTGGATCCGCGGCACATGATGGGCAATCCCGTCATGTTCGTCGTGGAAGTGGGCAGCGTAATCACCACGGTTTTGCTGCTGCGCGATCCCAAGAACTTCGCCTTCAATCTGCAGATCACACTTTGGCTGTGGTTCACGGTGCTGTTTGCCAACTTCGCCGAAGCCATGGCGGAGGGGCGCGGCAAGGCGCAAGCCGATACCTTGAGGAAGGCGCGCTCGGAAACCATTGCCAACCGCGTGGTTGATGGCAGCCAGACCGAACAAGTGCCCAGTTCAAAGCTGCGCACCGGCGACATTGTCGTCGTTTCGGCGGGCGAGTTCGTCCCGTCGGATGGAGAAATCATCGAAGGCGTAGCCTCCGTTGACGAATCAGCGATTACCGGCGAATCCGCGCCCGTCATTCGCGAGGCGGGCGGCGATCGCTCGGCCGTCACCGGAGGCACGCGCGTGCTGTCCGACCAAATCAAAGTCAAGGTTACTTCGAATCCCGGCGAGACCTTCCTCGATCGCATGATCGCACTAGTCGAAGGCGCCGAGCGGCAGAAAACACCCAATGAGATCGCGCTTAACATTCTTCTGGCTGGCTTAACCATCATCTTCTTGCTAGCCGTCGTAACTCTGCAGCCTTTTGCGATCTACTCCGGATCGCCGCAGACCGTCTTTGTGCTGGTATCGCTGCTGGTATGTCTGATTCCCACCACCATCGGCGGTCTGCTTTCCGCCATTGGTATCGCCGGCATGGATCGCCTGATTCAGCACAATGTTCTCGCCATGTCGGGACGCGCCGTCGAGGCCGCCGGAGACGTGGATACCTTGCTTCTCGACAAGACTGGGACGATTACCCTGGGCAATCGGCAGGCGGCGGAATTTATTCCTGCACCGGGTGTGAGTGAAAAGGAAATGGCCGACGCCGCCCAACTCTCCTCCTTAGCCGACGAGACACCCGAGGGACGCTCGATCGTTGTGCTGGCAAAGGAGAAATACGGACTGCGCGGCCGCGAGTTGTCGTCGCACGAAATGGAATTCGTGCCCTTCACCGCCCAGACCCGCATGTCGGGTGTGAACATGAATGGCAACCAGATCCGCAAAGGCGCCGCCGATTCCATCAGCCGCTACCTGGCTGCGAATGGTTCCCAGATGCCGGCGGAGGTGCAGTCCAGCGTGGAACTGATTGCCCGCTCCGGCGGCACGCCGTTGGTGGTTGCAGAGCAGCACAGAGCGCTCGGTGTCATTCATCTCAAGGACATCGTGAAGGGCGGCATGCAAGAGCGCTTCGACCAGTTGCGCGCCATGGGCATCAAGACCGTCATGATCACCGGCGACAATCCGCTCACCGCCGCTGCCATAGCGCGCGAGGCCGGCGTGGACGACTTCCTGGCCGAAGCTACACCCAAGGACAAGATGGATCTGATACGCCGCGAGCAATCGCAGGGCAAGCTGGTCGCCATGACCGGCGACGGAACCAACGACGCACCCGCGCTGGCGCAAGCCGATGTTGGCGTCGCCATGAACACCGGCACACAGGCTGCCAAGGAAGCCGGCAACATGGTTGACCTGGATTCGAATCCCACCAAGCTCATCGAGGTGGTGGCCATCGGCAAGCAGTTGCTGATGACGCGCGGCTCGCTGACGACGTTTTCCATCGCCAACGACGTTGCGAAGTACTTTGCGATCATCCCCGCGATGTTCGCCGGAACATTTCCCGTGCTGAATGCGCTGAACATCATGCATCTGCGAACGCCGCAGTCAGCCATTCTCTCGGCGGTCATCTTCAACGCGATCATCATCATCGCTCTGATCCCGCTGGCGTTGCGAGGGGTCAAGTATCGCGCCATGGGGGCCGCTGCTCTCCTGCGGCGCAACCTTTGGATTTACGGTGTCGGCGGAATTATCGTGCCCTTCATTGGAATCAAGTTGATTGACATGGTTATCACTCGTGTGGGGTTAGCCTAAGGCGGAAATCTATGAAGCAAAATCTTAAGATCGCAATTCTTATGACCGTGGTTACCACCGTGCTGCTCGGCATTATCTATCCGCTGGTGGTGACCGGTTTGGCCCAGGCGCTGTTTCGCGACAAAGCCAATGGGCAACTGATCGTGCGCAACGGTCAAGTCGTCGGATCGAGAATCATTGGACAGGCGTTTACCGGTCCCGGCTATCTGCACTCGCGACCTTCGGCGGCCGGCAACGGATACGACGCTGCTAACTCCGGGGGCTCCAACCTGGGCCCCACGAACCGTCAATTGATTGATCGCGTGAAGGGCGATGTCGCACGCCTGCAAGCAGAGAATCCCGGGAACCCAGTTCCCATCGATCTGGTCACTACCTCCGCGTCAGGCTTGGACCCGGATATCACTCCAGCAGGAGCGGAATTCCAGGTGCCACGACTTGCTCGGGAACGCGGACTGAGCGAAGATCAAGTGCGCCAGATCATTCGCCAGTACACTCAGGGACGGCAGCTGGGTTTCTTGGGCGAGCCGCGTGTGAATGTGCTGGGGGTGAATCTCGTGCTGGATGAGATGAAGCCAATGGCGAGGAAGTGATTCGCGGGGGAGCGCGAAGTTCAATCGCTCGACCACGAGTCGGTGCGATTGCTGGGCACTCAAAGATTGCCTTTTATGCGTCCTTCACATATCCGTATTTTCATCCTCGTAGTAGTGTCGTTAGCGTTTCTCGGTTGGGCGATCCCGACTGCCGCGAATTTCATTATTGAGTACAACTGGTGGAAGGAGGTCGCGCAGGTTAACACGTGGTTGAGCATGCTGTGGTACAGCATTGCTCCCGCAGCCGTGGGGTACCATTTTAGCCTTCATCGCACTTTACGTAGCCCATGCGCGCGGTTTGCACTTCGCTGGCATTCGTCAACGTGATTACCCCGTATACTCCCGCCTGATTCCGGTCGGCCTGGCGCTGGTAGCGATGATATTCGCGTCAGCCTCGATTGATTTCTGGACGGTCATGCGCTTTTTCGGGTCGCGTGGGCTCACCGCTCCTCCTGACGCCTGGCAGGACCATATTTTTTCGCACGCCTTGCCGTTCTACCTGTTCGATCTGCCTTTCTATTCGGACCTGCTCGGATTTCTGTTTGTGTTGGCCGTCCTTTCCGCCCTGCTGTTCTGGGGTACTGCCCGGGGATGGCAGTTGGTCGAACGGGCCCGATACGGGCGGCTCATCGACGGGCGAACGACAACGATTGATATTGGGGGCTACCTCCGGTTGCCGGGGGCCACACGTACACATTTCGTCCGTGTGCTTGCAGTGATTTTATTACTTGGTTTTGCTACTTGGGTTTATCTGGGCAACTATGAACTTCTGTTCAATGCTCACCCCTTCATGACCGGCGCCGATTACGTGGATGAAAAGGTTACGCTCCCTCTGCGCTGGCTCCTCATTATTTCCGCTTTAGCAGCGCTACCGCTGGCTTGGATGTCGAAGTTCAAACAAGCGATCGTTCTCGTTATGTGTTGCTTCATCCTGCAATTGGCCCTGCCGGCCATCGTTCGCGCTGTTTATGTGCGACCCAACGAGATCTCGATCGAACGGCCCTACATCGAGCGCCACATCCAAGCGACTACCGCTGCCTTTGGGCTCAATCGCAACGCCACCGAAAGCCCCTTCACACCTTCCGGTCAGGGAGTGGTCGACCCTGTCCAGGACGCAACGCTGCTTGCTAACGTTCGGCTTTGGGACCTTCGCGCCTACGGCGCAACTATCACTCAGATTCAAGCGTTACGCCCTTACTACACTTTCCCCGACACTGACGTTGATCGCTATTTCATCAATGGCCGGATCAAACAGGTCTTGCTGTCTCCCCGCGAAATTGACGTTACCCAGTTGTCCGCTGAGGCGAGCGAGAGCTGGATCAATCCTCGTTTCATTTACACGCACGGCTTTGGCGTGGTTGTGGCAGAGGTTAACAAGATTACGCCTGACGGCCTGCCCGTCCTGCTGATTGAGAACGCTCCTCCGGAGATCAAATCGCCAGGGTTTCAGCTCTCGCGGCCGGAAATCTACTTTGGTGAACGGACCCAGGATCCAGTTTTTGTTCACACCGCCCGCGAAGAGTTCGATTATCCCTCCGGCGACCAGAACAAGTACTCGACTTACCAGGGCACGGGAGGTTTCCCGGTCGGCTCTTTCCCTATGAAGGTTGCCGCTGCGATTTCCCAAGGCGAGCCGAACATTGTGTTCACGGGGTATCTCACCGGGCAAAGCCGCATGATGATTTATCGCAAGGTGCAAGCCAGATTGGCGCATCTGGCCGGTTTCTTGCACTGGGATCCGGATCCCTACTTGGTGATTACCGATGACGGCAGGCTGGTTTGGATCGTGGACGGCTATACAACTTCTCTCTCTCACCCGTATTCGGCGCCCCTTCCCCGGGCTGGGATCGAAGAAGGCGCAAACTACATTCGCAATGCAGTGAAAGCTACTGTGGATGCCTACACGGGAAAGATGTCCTTGTATGTATTCGATCCCAGCGACCCGATCATACAGGCTTACCAGAAGTTGTTCCCCAAGTTATTCCTACCCGCATCAGAAATGCCCGCCGATTTGCGCCGTCACGCCCGCTATCCGGAGGCGCTTTTTCGGACCCAGGCAGAGGCGTACCGCATCTTTCATATGCGCGACCCGCAGGTTTTCTACAACAAGGAAGACATCTGGGATATCGCGCGCGACCTGTTCGGTCAATCTGGGCAACCGGAGGCCGTAGCGCCAACCTACGTCGTCGCCACCTTGCCGGGGGAAAAAGAACCCGAGTACCTCCTGATTCTGCCGTTCAGCCCGCGGGGCAAAGACAATTTGATCGGATGGATGGCTGCGCGATGCGATGGTGACCAACTGGGAAAACTGGCCTTTTATCAACTTCCGAAGCAGCAATTGATGTACGGCCGTATGCAAATTGAATCGCGCATTGACCAGGACCAGAACATCTCCAAGGACCTTACGCTGTGGAACCAGCAGGGCTCGCGCGTACTGCGCGGCAACATTATCGCTCTCCCTGTGACGGGTGGCTTTCTTTACCTCGAGTCGATTTACATTCAAGCCACCGAAGCGCGTATGCCGCAGCTCAAGAAAGTGGTGCTGGCTATGGGCGACCGGCTGATCTACCGGGACACCTTCGAACAGGCCTTGGCCGAGCTGACGGCGGCGCCAGCGCCGGCAGCAGGTCCTTCTGCCTCTGCGCCCACCTTGGCAACCAGCGAGAAGAGCGTACCGTCGCTGGCTGAGCGCCTCCACCATCTCCGAGATCAAGCCGAACAATTGACGCGAGAGCTGGAGACGCTGGAAAAGGAAACAGTCAAGAAGTAGATTTAGGATCGCGCCTGGGGCTTCGAGCATCGTGCAACGAACTCGTGCGAGAGCACAGTTTTGCAGGACATTGGCCGCTTATCGTTCGTCGGAGCACAACAATGGGTGGGGCGATCAAGCGAGCCAATCTTCGGCCATTCCCGTTCTATTGCTGGCGCCACAAGATCCCAAAGGAAAGAATCCGAGCTTCTCTTGACATCCCCTTCTAGGCAAACATAGATATCTCAGAACTAGTTCACCATCGCGTTTGGAGGCATGTGCTGAATCATTGGCAGCGGCACTGCCCCGCACTCAACCCATCCTCCGGCAGCTCCTTGGTTTGTGCTACAGCCAGCCGTACCTTGAGGCTGCCCCCACAAGCGCGGATCGAGTGTGATGAAGCCTTGCCTTACATAACGATTCAGCAACCCTATCGCGTAGGTGGAAGTAGATGAGTAGAGCGCTGGCAGAGCGCCATCAACAAAAGTCGTGCCAGCCAGCACATTTGGCTTCAGCCACAGAGTCATCCACGCATCTTCCCAAAATGCGGTGGGCCCCATATATGGATTGCTAGCGTCGTTCCCGATGATAGGCTGGTTTGTGCTCGCCGCCGTGTGGGCTATCTTGCAAATCCAATAACTTCTGCGCCCACCATAAGCATTAGCATAGCCTGTCACCGAACCATCGACGTACACAACGTCACCGACATTATAACTACCATGGCTTGGATTCCAGGCTCCCTGATATGACGTGGTGACAGTGCCAACTCCAATGTCAATCGTCTGTGGGCTAGTGTAGTTGGTAAATGGATACAGGCCGGAGTTGTTCAAGTAGGTGCCAAAGTCCAGCACGCTACGAGTCGGTTCGACCATCTGCGGCATCTGATTGGGGATCATAAGCTCGGTCGTTGTTTTAGGGCCAATTGTCGCCCAAGCGCAAGCGTTCCCGTAAGTACCGCAAGGAGCAACGTTGGCAAATGCGGGAGCCATATTGATTACCGCATTGTAGTTGACGCTGTGAAAAGACGGAGTTCCCCCAAGGCTGGGATCATTAGCAGCTTGAGATCCGTCGGCAGTGTAGGAATAGAGCTCAGGAACGGCACCAACTCCCACACCGTCAGCGCGGAAGAATATGTTGGCGTTGACGTTTGTAGCATTGTATTCAGTACCCTGTTCTGCCGAAGCAAATCCGCCCCCATTAAGGGCAGGAGTTGTCAAATCGCCTACGGCTGAACAATAAACATTATTCTGAACCGTGACTGCGCCGGGGGCGATATTACCTCCATTTACTCCAGCCACGGAATAGAATATACCCACTCCCATGAAGGTTCCCCGGCCAAATGCACCGCAAGGCTGTACATTTCCGCTAATCGTGATAGTCGTTGTAGAGGCCGGATTGCCACCCGCTGGATGACCGATTTGAGAACCTATCGTTGCAGGGTTTGTGTCAACGTCGGCAAACCCTCCATAGACATTGTTTTTCTGAATCCATGAGCCGCCTAGTAGGTTACTCCAGTGTTGATCGGAAGGATGTAAATGGTTCCCTCCCTTTACATTGCGAGGCACCCAAAGAACGCTGTTGGTGATGTAGGTTGCAGGAAGATTTCCTTTGTCAGCTGCGCCCTCAGTGGTTCCGGCAATCCAGGCGTCATAGTAATAAAGCGACTGATCGCTGTGTGCGCTGTCGATGTTCAAAAAACCTACATACAAATTCGATACGCCAGGCGTATAGTTAGCCCCTGCGCTCCACGGCGCCTTGAATACGCTATTAGTATAAGTAATACCAGCGGAACCTACTGAGACGTCCATGCTACATTCCAGGTAAGAGTTCTTGATCGTGACTGAGGCCCCGCCGGTTAGAACGGATCCATAAGTAAAAAACTTCGGAGTACCACTGCTGATAGCAGTACTAGCAGTACAATAAACTCCACCGAAAGTAAAAGTTGTCGTCGCAGAACTACGAACACCTTACTTGCCCGGTGTTGATAAACTTTACATTGGTGAAAGTCATGTTTTTTCCGTTGGCAGTAGCGCGGTAATACCAGAGCACATTGCCGTTGCCCACGATGTCTTTGAACGTCGTGTTCGTGGCACTGCCGTAGCCAACGTTACCGATACCTGCATTCCCGGCCAAAGAGCCAGCCTTACATCCCGTTATGTTTGCAGATGCACAATTGGTATTGCATCCTTGCCCCGTCAATCGGCAAGCATTTGGGGAATAGTAGCTATCGCCCTCCCACAGTGAAGGAGCTCCGCTTCCGCCAATCGTCCATCCAGCGGTTTGGCTGGCAGAACCAGTGTTATCAGTGAATTGATAATTTACCGGAGACGTAGTCCAAGACGAATCGTGGTAAATCTTAAAGCCTGCCTGTGCAACAAAAGTGCCGTACTGGAGACACACTGCACCAGCGTAGACAAAGATTGCTGACCCACCGATTGTAAGACTCCCACCTGCGGTATCGACAACCGCCGCAGTTCCAGCGGTGCAGCTAGTAGCATTGCCGTTGCTGGCTCCTACGGTGCATACTTCACCGCCCCCGGCGCAGGTCACAGCAAATCCGCCAAGATTCGCCGTGTCACCGTTGGATGGGCCGCCGGAGTAGGTATCGGTCATACATGGAATGCCAGTGTGGCAGTTGCTGCTTCCGTCGCCGCCGTTCCAAGTCGAGCCGCTGTTCCAGTCGCCGCTCGTTTTGGCGGTAAACACCGTCGCTCCAAGATCTGAGACCGCGAAGATCAGCAAGAGAATAGCGAAAGCATGTTTCATAACGCCCCCTGAACAGCCAAACCTACGTAGCTAAAGTTAATTGGGCTGGCTACGCTGTTAGCTGGGAACGTGAACATCACGTACAAATCGGCACCGTCCGTACAGGATGGCGTGAAAGATCCGGTTGCTGTTACGTTCTGCAGACCTCCGGCCGGAAAAAGCGAAATTGAATTGATGCCAGCGGTAGAGAACGGGGGATTGTCCGGTACTTGCCCCGGCGCCACACACGCTACCGAGGGCTGCAATGTTGCTGAACCGGTTGCCGAGCTTCGGAAAGTCGTGGTCAGCGTGTACGCCCCGGTGTGTCCTGTTGGAACACGCAGCTTCACCCAAAAAACAGCGGACGTGTTGCCAGCGGGAATCTGCCACTCCGGGGTGATCGTGCCGGCACAAGGCAGATACGATGGTGCATTGACGGACGGAAAATTTATCGGAGCGCTCGTGGCGCCGGCTTGGCACACCCCCTGGTACGAAAAAAGCCACGTACGAGTAGTTACGCTGCTACCTGGGGGGCCTTGGGGCCCTTGTGGACCCTGCGGACCGATTGCGCCGGTAGCACCGGTGTCGCCCTTGGGACCCTGCGGACCGATTGCGCCGGTAGCACCGGTGTCGCCCTTGGGACCCTGCGGACCGGTTGCGCCGGTAGCACCGGTGTCACCCTTGGGACCCTGCTGACCGGTAGCACCGGTAGCACCGGTGTCGCCCTGCGGACCCTGCTGACCTGTCGGGCCGGTAGCACCTTGTTTTGCCATCAGTGCCCACGCCGGGTTCATGTCAGGTGTGCCTTGTCCGTTGGGAATGGCTGTGGTTGCCTCGTAGGTCGAACCATTGTAGGTCACCGCATCGTAGGCGTTGTAGTCAGTGCCGCCGTCAAATGCATTGCGGAAGGTGAAGCCCTGGCCGGTTGCGCCCGTCGCTCCCGTTGCGCCAGTCGGACCGATTGGCCCTTGCGGACCCATCAGACCCATGTCACCCTGCTGACCTTGTGGACCAGTCGGACCCTGCGGACCGATCGGACCTTGCGCACCGATTGCACCGGTAGCACCGGTGTCGCCCTGCGGACCCTGCTGACCTTGTGGACCAGTCGGACCCTGCGGACCGATCGGACCTTGCGCACCGATTGCACCGGTAGCACCGGTGTCGCCCTGCGGACCCTGCTGACCGGTCGGGCCGGTAGCACCTTGTTTTGCCATCAGTGCCCACGCCGGGTTCATGTCAGGTGTGCCTTGTCCGTTGGGAATGGCTGTGGTTGCCTCGTAGGTCGAACCGTTGTAGGTCACCGTATCGTAGGCGTTGTAGTCAGTGCCGCCGTCAAATGCATTGCGGAAGGCGAAGCCCTGGCCGGTTGCGCCCGTCGCTCCCGTTGCGCCAGTCGGACCGATTGGCCCTTGCGGACCCATCAGACCCATGTCACCCTGCTGACCTTGCGCACCGGTTGCACCGGGCGCCTTTGGGACCAGCTGGGCCGATCGGACCCGTGGCTCCGGTTGCACCCGTAGGCCCTTGCGGACCAGTGGGACCGGTCACGCCAGCGTCAAGTTCCGCATCGTGGCTGGTGGCGGTGCTTTCCTTAGCCTCGAAAGAGGCCGAAATCAGGGAGCCGGAAGATGGCTTCAACAAGATGCCGTTGTTCGGAGTCCCGCTAAGCCAGTCTTGTACAAATGTGGTCAAATCGACTTCGATGTATTGACTCTTGCTAGCCTTCACGACGCTACCACCCAAAGTACAAGATCCGTAAGTTGGGAGCGTGTGAAAGGTCACGTCTTTTTCTGCCCACGAGCTGGTAACCAGACAGACATCGAAATTGCCTTTAGTCGTCACCGCGGTGACAAACAGCTTCGCCGTAGCGTGAGTGACTTGGGCAGGCGTGATGCCGGCTGGCAATCGTGTGAGGTCAAATTGTATGAGGGTGTAAACACCGGAGGATTGAAGGGCCAGCAAGGAACCGCTCCCGTAGTTTGTGTCGGGAGACGACGAAACGACATAAGTGTCACCTGTCACCGGGGCCTGGGCCGAGCCAATAGTGGGAAGGAGAACGAGGCACAGCACGATGGCTGTGACAAGCAGTGTGGCGCGCATCGCATAACCTCCAATTCGGGGATTGGAGGGTTGCAAAATTACAGTGGCGAAGACATCGCGAGCAACACGATTGATCTGTTGTTGCGGTTCAAATCAGGGTAATTGCTTGCGTCAATAACGGGACGTTCCATAATGACAGCTCAAAAGCTACTTGCCGACTCTTGCGTGGCGCTGTCGCGTCACTTATGATTTGCAATCCTCAATTAGTAACATCCAGGCCAAGGTACAGAACCGGGGAACAGGGAAACGGCCTGGGGCTTTCAGAAAGTGGCTTTTGTTTTACGGTAGCAATCGGAAGAAGAGTAAACCAAATCTAGAAAAGCGCAATGGCTAAAAGGTGGGAGGCTTCCGTAATCAGAGTGCATAAACGTAGCAAGTGAAAATGTCCACTTTTTGTGGCGAGTTAAATGTCCATGTTTTGGGTTTTTGTTTCTCGTCATCACGGTGCCGTCGTGCTGCTGTCCTTCGGCACCAATGGCTACCGGGTTGCCAACAACCATGCCGTTACGAATGCTTGCATCAAATGCTTTCTCGTCGGTATCTTTTCGGCGGATCGCAGAGGACGTGAGAACGGCGCGCCACCCGTCCTTCCCCGAGATGCTCCATAGATGAGAAGAGCCCGATCACTCTCCCCTTGATGTTCTCTCGCAACCGACACAAAGACGTTGGGAACTTTGGGAACAAGCAGTATTCATGCGGGTTCGAGCGTTCCCAACGCTGATCCAGCAATTGGGAACACTGAGCGGGATGCGCGTTCTCTCCAACGTTCATTACAGACAGTACGCACGTTGGGAATATCGAACCTCTGTTTGCAACACAGAACATGGTTGGTCTTGGCAATGATGCCAATGGGAACCCTGAAGTCACGAACAACAGCCACACCCCGGTTGGCGTGTTTGTAGCAACTGGTGAGATATATGTCATCTGGAACGTGTCTCGCTGTGGTGATGGCGCGTTCGGCGGTGCAGGTTATCTCTGCGAATCTATACTTTTAGATTGTGGCCCTTCTTCGGCCATCACAAACTTAGCGCCCACATTCCGGCTCAGCGGCCCCCTGACCTGCAGTAAGAAATATGTGTGGAGCCAATCCCCAACGGTTGGGCTGGTAACTGAGGGTGGGGTTGCTGGAACATACAACGGCAGCACAGGCAGTGGCGCCGTAACTCTAGCAAGCGGCAGCAGCTTTCCTTCCTATGTTTCCGCTGGAGGTTCTGGGACGGGGGCGAGCAACCTGATCTTCTGGGACTCTACGAACAGCCAGGAGTATCGCATCACGTCGTACACCGATGCGAGCCATATCACCGTGACGCCGAACCTACAAAACAACTGTACGGGCTGTACATGGCTTCTGATGCAGGCCCAGCAAACGAACATCGGTAAGTTCGCTTCTTCGTGGCCGCAAGTGTACACCGTTACCGCTCCGGGCACGGTAGATGCTCCAGCGTTGCCAGTCAATGTCAAGGCTCTTCTGCCTGTCGCGCTGCGCTCGGTCAGCAAAGTGGTAATGACCTTTGGCGCATCGTGGGCTTGGCAGCAATCTAACCTTTACCTGATGGTGCAGGATGCCTCAATAATTGGTGGCGCATCATGCCCTGGAAGTGTTTGCTACGCGCAACAGGCGACGCGAGCTAACCTAGCGAACGGCTAGCAAGGTTAAATATTCATTCGTAGATGCGGCGCGGCGAGCCCGAATCCCCTGACGCAATCACGCGTGATTCTGTCGCGATCAATATTCACCGCGCGGTTCAGGAGCTGGCGAAGATCATCCCAGTCGAAGTCCCGGCCATCGTCGAATTTCTGGATCAGGCGCGCCGGATGGAACGTATCCCGCGCCTGCCAGAGCTTGAGCACAACAAGCCGCCGGATGAGCGCCTGGTCGAACGGGCGCGTGGTAAACATTCCCAAGTCATAGATGTCCCTGGCCTTGTTCCGCTGATAGCAGGCGCGGATTTTCTCGGCAAGGATCTCAGCGAACGCAAGACAGACGATTTCAGCAGGCGCGAACGGCAGGAACCTGAAATAACTCTGCTCGATCTGCGCCAGCCGTTCCGTCGGCAGCGTCGGTGTTTCGCGGCGGCTGATCTGCAGCTTGATCTCGCTGCCGCCTTGATTCCAGTCATGCGAGTATGTCGGATTGACGCCCCAGGACAGACCGTCCTGCGTTTCGTAGTAGCCCTCGTCGGGAATGGCAAACTGGATTCCGTGATAGGGCTGCTCGAACGCCGCCATCATGTCGAGTATCACATCCTCGTGATCGTGCTCCTCCGTTCCTGTGAAATCCAGATCCGTCGAAAACCGGCCCTGCGCGCCGATGAACATTTTTCGCAGGCACGTCCCGCCCTTGAAGGCGAGCCTATCCAGAATGCCACGCTCCGAGAGAAGCTGAAGCAGGAAGGTCAGCACGACTTCCTTCTCTGCGATCATGATGTCGCGCAGCCCCGATTCATTCGAGTAACGCTGCACCTGTGCCTGCGTGAGCATCCTAGCTGTCCTTCCTCACGGTTTTGCGCCGGCCGAGCCCGGCGCTGCTGTGCAGCTCCTCGCGCGATACGTTGACGAACAAGCGCCAGGTTTTGTCATAGCCGATGGCGTCCTGCACTTTGTGGTAATGCAGCGGGCCGAGCCGGGCTCTCGTGCTGCCGCCGCCGGTCATGCCGATCAGGCGCTCGCGTATCTCGGCCGGCATGTCGGCGGCGACGTGATCGGCAAGCCAGCCAAAGCGCCGCACGAGTGCGCCGGACTCAATGCGTTGGAGATAATCGGCCACCTTGGTCCAGTCGAACCGGCGGCTGGCGGTCGCGAGGATCATTGCGGCTTCGCCCACCCCGCCGGCGAGCGCCGGACGGTCGACGCAGTCGATGGCGGTTTTCTCCCGGTCGGAGATCATCACCTTGTAGCCGAGCACGTCGACAGGCTCGAAGCCGAAAAACTTGTCCGGGGATGGATTGACGATCTGCACGCGCGCCTCGCCTACTTCACGGGCGCGCACCCGCACCGGTGTTACGACGTAGATCACATTGCGGTGCTGTGTCGTCAGACCGTAGCGTGAGGCGGCAGTGCTGAAGCCGATGTAATAAGGATCGGCAACGCGGCTGGCCAGAGCCAGAAGATTGCTGTCGCCCAGGGCGTCCGGCCCCTGCTCCGGCGGTATAAGAAGATACTCGCCCCACGTCGCCCGTTGGAGCCAGCCTTTGCGGCGCAGCGACTCGATCACATGGTCGGCCGCCTTGGCGCTTCCGCCCAGCAGAGCGACGATCTCCGCCCGCGTCGCTTCGCGCCGGCCCTGTTCGGTAAGGGCGAGCACGACCTTGCTTTCCTGCATCGACAGTGACCGTGTCAGTGGCTCCATTGGCATTCTCTGTAACGAAACCCCCCGTAAGAGGGGGTTTTGATGAAAAGTATACCGCAGCTGCGTTTGACCGGTCAAGCATAGAGTGGAACGAAACCCCCCTTAAAAGAGGGTTTCGTTCCACTGTTACACGATATTGTCGGTCTTTGTTAAGGGGCAATCTGCCAATTGAGCCATGAGGCGAATTGGAGCGCCGTTCGTGGGTACGCGACCTTATTCTTTCATTCAAGAACTCGTCCCGGGCCTATTCGCCAACTGGACTCAGGTAACGGCTTGTATTACGGCTTGAACCCCGGAAGATCCACCCGCCTCGCGATGTGGTCCTTTATCCAATGTGCGTCCCACCATTCCTTCGGATCGATCTGGACGCCATCGAACTGCATCGCGAAGTGGATGTGGTCGCCTCCGGCCATGCCGGTCATCCCGCTCACTCCCATCACCTGGCCTTGCTTCACCATGTCGCCTTCATGGACATCAATCCGGCTGAGGTGGCCATAGATCGTCTGTAGCCCGTAGCCGTGGTCAACGACGATGCAGTTGCCGTAAATTCCCAGAGGGGCCGCATAAACGACCTTGCCGTCATTAGATGCTTGCACACCGACGTGCTGCGTCACCGCCAGGTCGTATCCCAAGTGAACCTGCTGATCGATCTTCTGGCCGTGATAGATGTAATTCCGCACGTCGGCAAAGTACGCCTCAGCCTGGGAGTGAGGCTGCCGGATGAAAGGCCGCGACCAGAGAAACCTGTCGGCGGTCTTGGACTGCAGATCGGAAAGCGTTTTGTTGTTGGCCCGGCGCATCTCGCTGTTGATCTTCACAAAGCGCGTGACCGGATCACCCGTTCCGTTCGGGTCAAGTTCGTTAATCACCTTCTGCATGAAGGCGTCGCTCACCTCCAGATCATGAACCCTATATTTCGGCTGCTCCTTCTTGGGAAAGACGACGACCAAAGGGCTGGTCACCTCGTTACCTGTGCCGTTTCCGGCATAGACGACCGGTACGGTGCTGGTCGGCATGTTCCAGACGAAGGCATACATGGAGAACAGGCCCGGCTTGCCGCCAGGCATGGGCCAGGCGCGAAATTTCTCATCACCAACGCGCACTCCCGCTTCTGTCCAACTCCCCGAGACATGGAACGTGGCGAGGTCTGCCATCCCCAGATAGAGGTAATGCTGCTCTGAATCAACGCTGACAGTCGGCGGTTGCGTTACGACGGTTACATCGCGTTCGGCGCGGCCGGTCTTTCTAAGCAGGTCGTTCGAAGTCGCTTCGACGATCAACTTCGCATTGCCCGCCTGCAATTGGGGAGTAGTCTTGACCCCAGCCGTGAAGTTCAAGGTACTTTCGGGTGACTTCGACGGCTGTGCCATGTCGAAGACTTGATACCGGGCGCCGTTCTGCTCGACGAACGCTTGCAGCCTGCGAATGCCACGCGGATCGCGCACATGGACCGTGATGGGAGTGGCTTGACCTAGGGAAACGACGGCAGACGGGAGCTCGACAACCGGTGTCGCTGATCGTGCCACGAAGAACACGAGCAGCAACCCAACCAGCGCAATGACGACAGCAAAGAGTTTTCTCACATCCCAGTGTAGCTCCCGACAAGCAAGTTAGCCGGTCGCCAGGGCGCCGGTAAGGCTCGGAAGCCCGCGGTTAGGGGCGGATTTGCACCGCGTGTTTCAAGGTTTGTTACACTCCTTGCGCACTGAGGTTACGAAAGGATGCCATGGACATAGCAAACATAGTGGCAGCCCTCAAGCAACAGCGCGCTCGCATCGACCAAGCCATAGCTGCCCTTGAAGGTCTCGGTTCCCCTGCCCGGCGCGGCCGCCCGCCAAAAGCTGCCTCAACCACTGGTCGTCAACGTCGCCGCATGAGCGCGGCCGCGCGCAAGCGGATTTCAGAAGCGATGAAACAGCGATGGGCAAAGTGGAAGGGAAAGTCCGCTCCCAAGAAGGCCAAGAGCCGTCCTCCAATGAGTGCAGCTGCCAGGAAGAAGTTGTTGGGATTGATGAAGGCGCGCTGGGCTGCGAAGCAAAAGGCGAAAGCATAGTCGAAAGTCTGAACGTCGTTGTCCTGCGGTTGGTT
Organism: uncultured Acidobacteriaceae bacterium; assembly: GCA_963837245.1. Lineage (GTDB taxonomy): Bacteria > Acidobacteriota > Terriglobia > Terriglobales > Acidobacteriaceae > Bog-257. The sequence continues at coordinate 286,139 of CAWIMR010000014.1, forward strand.
TAGTCTCCGCTTCCCTCGTTTGACAGGGAACCGTTCGAGACCGAGACCTAGCGTTGGGAGATTGCCCCGTATGATCCGTGGCATTCCAAGGGAGTAATCAACAATGTCTTCCTCTTCCTTCGGAAAACACGCGAGCGGCGCGACGAGTGGTCAGTCTGCGGTTCCCGAGCCTTCGTTCGCCGAGAGAGCACGCACGTTGATGCACTCGGGCCGCATTGGAAGTCTCTCGACCCTGTCGCGAAAACAACCCGGCTTCCCTTTCGGATCATTGATGCCTTATGCGCTGGACGCTCAGGGCCGTCCCATTTTCCTGATCAGCACGATGGCCATGCATACGCAGAATCTGCAAGCGGACCCGCGCGCCAGCCTGTTTGTGACAGAGCCCGACGCCAGCGGTGACCCGCTCGGTGCATCCAGAGTCACGTTGATAGGGAACGTCGTCAGAATACCGGAGCCAGAACTGGCAGCCGCACGTACGGTCTACCTGACGCGTTACCCAGACAGCAAGTACTGGGTCGATTTTGACGATTTCTTCTTTTACCGAATGGATGTATTGGACGTTTATTACGTGGGCGGCTTCGGAGTGATGGGATGGGTGGCTGCCTCGGAATACTCCCAAGCACAATCCGATCCGCTGGCGGAGCACAAGAGCGACATCATGCAGCACATGAATGCCGACCATAAGGATGCGCTCATCCTGCTCGCGAAACGGTTTGCTGGCATTGAGGCACAGGAGGCGGAGATGACCTCAGTCGATCGCCTCGGCTTCCACCTACGCCTGAAAACGCAGGATGGCGTGAAAGGAACTCGGGTCGCATTCTTGCGGGAAGTTAGCGATCCGTCAGAGACCAGAGAAGTGTTCGTCGAGATGGTGCAGCAGGCTCGTCAAGGGTAAGCCGGCCGGTCTTCGGGGTGGACTTGACCAGATGGTTGCCGAGTGCGGCTACTCCTCTGCGCACACCGGCGGTAAGTCGAACAGGCGATCTGCGACCCTATCCGAAAAGGGCACTCTGAGCTGGTAATAAGCTATGACTCGGCACAACGCATTCCGGGTCATCGTTCGTCACTGCGTTAATTCTTGTACTTACCGGAAAGCGTCTCATCTGCGCGGCGTCGAACGGCACCAGAACCTCTGCAAGCGCCTTCACATCCTTGAAGCCGGGATCGAGCCACATATCGTAGTTCTCTGGGCGCAGAATTACCGGCATTCGATCGTGTATGTCCGCCAGCAGCGAGTTCGGAGTGGTGGTTAGGATCGAGCAAGACTCAATCACAGCGCCGGCAGGGTCTCTCCACCGATCCCACAACCCAGCAAATGCAAACAGGGAATCGTCCTGCATCCCGAAGTGGAATGGCTGTTTCTCTCTCCCGCTTCGCCGCCACTCGAAAAACCCATCAGCAGGAAGCAAGCACCGACGGCTCGTGAAGGCATCGCGGAAGGCGGGTTTACTCGCCACCGTCTCCGAGCGCGCATTGATCGTCTTGAAGCCGATGCTGGTGTCGGTGGCCCAGGACGGAATCAGGCCCCAGCGAGCCAGAGAGAAGTGTCGCTGCGGTCTCGATGGATCTTGCCGAATGATCCCTACGGGCTGAGAGGGAGCGATGTTGTAGCGAGGCTCCCAATCGACCTCGTTATCGGTCTCGAAGTATTCCGCGATCAATTGCTTGCGTCTGGACAGACGATAGCGGCCACACATCACTGGCTCCTGAGAATCCAATTCTAATCTGATGGTCCGGCCCTCCCTGCGATCCAGACTTGCCGGCCATAGAACGCAAGATTCAGAATGCAGATGATTACTGCCGCAATCGCCAGCACGGTTGAAGAAATATCCGGGTAGACAAGCTTATCCAGGTAATGGAGCAGGAACCCACCATGGTCGGGTTCGACCCCGGCGTTGCGTTCGAGCCAGTTCTCTAGCACAGTCAAAGGACACGGCCAAGGAAGCAGTTCCGTAAGGATTCCCCACAGCAGAGAACCGACATGCAGCCAGCGAAGAATCGGGCGCGAGCGTGTCAGGAAAGCACCCAAAACGACCCACAAAATGTACAGTGCATGCAGGAAGAGAACAGAAATCGCCAGTGCGGAATAGAAATTCGGAGTAACAACAGCGGCATGCATCTCTGGAAGTCACGCAACGACAGTTGACGATCCGCCCGATACGCGTTCGCCCTGTTCTGGGACCAGAATAGTATTGTTCCCAGAAGATCGTGCGAAAAATCATCCACGTCGACATGGACCCGTTTTACGCATCAGCAGGAATCCTCGACTGGATTCAGCCGGACTCGGCTCTGTTTAGCAGCAACCATTGAGAGTATGTTCTCGGTTGGTACCAACTCGGCAGGCTCGGCTGGCCCGGACGTACAGCCTCTAGGGCGGCGTTGGATGCGCTGGCTTCCAGGATTAAATACTATCCGCTCCTATCAGCCCGAGTGGCTTCGCCGTGACCTTGTTGCTGGCCTGGTAATGACGACGATGCTGGTCCCGGTGGGCATTGCTTATGCCGAGGCTTCCGGTTTACCGGGCATTAACGGCCTCTACGCAACAATCGTCCCGCTGCTCGCGTACGCATTATTTGGTCCTAGTCGCATCTTGGTATTGGGGCCGGATTCCGCATTGGCAGCCGTGATACTGACGGTTGTGATGCCGCTCTCGGCAGGCCAGTCGGACCGCGCAGTGGCCCTTGCCGGAATGATGGCCTTGATTTCTGGCTTGCTCTGCCTCGCGACTGGTCTGGCGCGCCTGGGCTTCATAACCGAGCTGCTCTCCAAGCCAATTCGCTACGGATACATGAACGGCATAGCACTGACAGTACTATTGAGCCAAATTCCTAAGCTCTTCGGCTTCTCCGTGAAAGCGGAAGGGCCTCTGCGTCAGACTTGGGGCATTCTCAAAGCAATCGTCGCCGGCAACACCAACTCCGTGACGCTCGCGATTGGACTAGGCACGCTTGTATTGATCCTGTTTTTGAAACGCTGGCCGCGTGTACCTGGAATTTTGCTAGCGGTCGTGGCGGCTACGGTGGTAGTGGCGGTTTTCAAGCTGTCCAGTACGGGCGTGACGGTACTGGGGCCTTTGCCACGCGGCTTACCTTCGCCAAAGCTGCCCTTCGTCCATCTCGACGACTGGACACCCCTTCTGATGGGGAGTCTTGCAGTCGCCCTGGTATCGTTTGCAGATACGAGCGTGCTTTCTCGAACGTATGCCGTCCGTTTGCGCACCCCAGTTGATCCGAATCAGGAGATGGTAGGACTCGGTATGGCGAACCTGGCGACGGCGTTCTTTCAGGGTTTCCCAATAAGCAGTAGTTCCTCCCGGACACCGGTAGCGGAAGCGGCTGGTGCGAAGAGCCAGATGACGGGTGTAGTCGGCGCCATCATGATTGCACTGCTCTTGGTGTTCGCGCCCAACTTGCTGAAGGATCTTCCGAATACTGCGCTTGCCGCCGTTGTTATCGCCTCCGCCATCGGGCTATTTGAAGTTTCCGATCTGCGCCGCATTTACCGCATACAGCAATGGGAGTTCTGGCTATCGATGGTCTGCTTTGCTGGCGTGGCTGTTCTCGGAGCCATTCCTGGCATTGGACTTGCAATCGTCATCGCGGTCATCGAGTTTCTGTGGGATGGCTGGCGCCCCCATTCGGCCGTTTTGGG